>NZ_JAEVLT010000014.1 GCF_024494385.1 Bacillus sp. EB600 | reverse complement strand
TTTATATTATTCCGCAGTAGCTCAGTGGTAGAGCTATCGGCTGTTAACCGATCGGTCGTAGGTTCGAGTCCTACCTGCGGAGCCAAAATGGAGAAGTACTCAAGTGGCTGAAGAGGTGCCCCTGCTAAGGGTATAGGTCGGGTAACCGGCGCGAGGGTTCAAATCCCTCCTTCTCCGCCATAAATATAAATATATAGGCCCCTTGGTCAAGCGGTTAAGACACCTCCCTTTCACGGAGGTAACACGGGTTCGAATCCCGTAGGGGTCATAAAAAAACTGATGAAAAAGTATCATCAGTCTTTTTGTCGTTTATAATGACAACAAAGACAAAAAGACGTTTAAGCGGTAATGATAAATGAAAATAGTTAACACATTATTTAGACTTTTTGCAAAAAAACGCGAATAAAATTACTGAAAATTTAAAACTTTCGAAAGCAAATATATTAATATTCATTTATAATAAAAAAAAGTAGAATGCTCCTTCATCCAGAGATTTTAAATTTATTCATTTTTAGAGGTGTTTATATGGGAATTATGGAAAGAAAATTACTAGATTTAGGAATTGATTTACCCAATCCCCCTAAACCATCTGGAGTTTATCTACCAGCAACAACTGTTGGTAACCTAGTATATACTTCCGGTACAGGGTGTAAAGTAAATGGAAAAGTTCTATTTCAGGGGCAGGTCGGAAAGGAACTATCGATTGAGGAGGGGCAGATGGCTGCAAGACTAGCTGCACTTAATCTGCTGTCCATATTAAGTGAACATTTGGGGACTTTGGATAGAATTAAAAAAATTGTGAAAGTTCTCGGGTTTGTTAATTGCCCAGTAGGTTTTTCTGAACAACCAAAAGTAATAAATGGTGCATCAGAGTTATTTGAAGAGGTTTTTGGCGATCAGGGGAAACATACTAGATCTGCTATAGGTACGAATGCCCTGCCCCATAATATGCCAGTGGAATTGGAAATGATTGTGGAATTAAATGAACTCGCTTAATTAGATCATAATGACAAGATTTCAAATGCCAAAGATAAACAATGGTAGGCTCTTCCATTTGGAGGGGCTTATTTCTTCCAAAACCTAATAGTGAATATGACCAGGTTTCCATGACATAGGTTCTTGACCTCTGATAAATACATCGAAATCATTTTTATCTTTTACCACAATTTTTTCCACACCTTTTTCAATGAAATAAGTTATTTTTTCTTTTGTTCGATCTTCGGACCATAACCTTCTACTTATAAACTCGATCATTGCGTCTTCACTAACAATATTAATTCCACATCTCTCATTTCCCTGACACGACCAATAAGATTTCCCTCTTTCATATTTCAGCTGAAAAAAATTTTCACAATTAATACAAACGATTTTATTTGTAAAAATAGCCATGTACTCACACTTCCTTTTTCTTTTTTACTGCTATGTATATTCATAGTTGTATTTGATAGAACAATTGAGAAGTGTTTTGTTATTAATTTAATAGGGACAGGTTAGAAGAAATGAAAAGTAGGTTACCCAAAAGGGTAACCTACTTTTCATTTACCTACATCTTTTTCATGCTCATACTTTGAAATTTATTTCTATGACGAAAAATTGAAGGTATTCTGCACAGCATTTCAAAAAAGAAAGAGTGCACTAACTAGATATAACACAATTGCTATGATGCCGCCGATCACAGAAATCTTCAATTTATAGCGAGCATAATCGACAAGTGGCAGATCAAGAATAGATGCCGTTGTTATGGTTGTATCGCCTAAAGGTGATGTTAATGCCCCAAATGCTCCGCTTGCAAATACTGCACCAACGGTTAACGGGATTGAGGCCCCAGTAGAAACAGCTAATGACATTCCAAGTGGCATAAACAATCCCCATGTACCCCAGGAGGAGCCGATAAAGTAGCCGATAATAGAGCCGAGCAGAAATATCGTTACTGGGGTCAAAAATGCAGGTAAGAAGGATCCTAATGTTGAACTAACAAATCTTGAAAAGCCAAGATCTTCTGCTGACAATGTCAACGACCAGATGAGGACAAGCAGACTGATTGCTTCCATCATTTGATTTCCACCATCATAAAAATGATACAAGAGTTCGTCAATTTTCTGTCGTCTAATAATGTAAAAAACAAAGGATAGGACGAGTGTGATGAAAACAGCTAATAGCATGACGAATGTGGCGTCCGCCTTCGTAAAAGCTTCAAAGATTGCTTTCGCTCCTTTAGCTTTGCCGTTCTGCCACAAAAGAAATAGAGATAATCCCAAGAGCAAGAAGACAGGGAAAATTAAATTCCACGGTTGTGCTTTTACCAAGGACAATTCTCTTTTAATTCCACTGCGGTGAAATTCATTTTCTTCCTCATCCAACTGATCTTGATTTCGTTTTAGGTTGGAAAGATTTGTTTTCTTACCAGGAGTCCAGAATGTGAGGATAATCCCAATTATCAGCATAACGATCGCAAAAAAATTAAATAAAATGCTAAGTAAGAAGACATGATAGGCTGACATATGTAAATGAAGCTTGCTAATACTGCCTTCCACTAAAGAAACCATGAATCCAACAAAGGCCGTAGCGACCGGTAAAAGGACAATGACCGACTCGGTCGAAATATCCATCATTAGCCCGACCTTTTGCTTAGGCGCGTTCATTTTTTTAATCAGTGATTTCACGACAGGGGCAATCATCATAATCCGAAACATTGGCATCATGAACGTAACAGGAAGAGTAAGCCAAATTAGCCCCAGAAGTCCGCGCTCTGTCCGAATCTTAGTCCCAACCCAATCTGAAAAACCTTTAATGCCTCCAGAAATGTTCATCATCCCAACCAGACCGCCAAATAAATAAAGAAACCCAATTATTTTCATATTGTTCCCATTGGACAAGGTTGCAACGAAATAGGATACCGATTGATAGATCCCTGGCAATAAATCAGCTTTAACAAGCAAAGAACCGACAAGCAAGCCTACAACAAGACCAGGTAAGATGTTTTTTAGCCATATAGACATAGAAATGACAATAAGAAATGGTAATAAAGAAAGCCATGTATGTTCCAAAGTCTCTTCTCCTGACAACTGAAATCTTTAGTTTACGTACTATTTCAATGAACTACTTATTTAGTATGACCAAATTGAGTGTAGTCAATATTATCTTTTTGCCATAAAAAAATAGGAAACGAAGAAAAGAGTAAAAAGGTAAAACCCGTAAAGCGGAGGTAGTCTAAGTTCGCATTTTTATAGTGGCCTAAGATAATTTTAGATAAATTCATAAAGTGTCTACTTTTTGCTTCATTTTTATGAATGCTTCTATGCTATTATTAACTAGCTATATAAAATGAAAACTATGAAAAAATCCTTGGAGGTTATTTATGAGCTGCGGTTGTACAACGAATTTACATGATGGAAAAGCCATCGTTGATCATGTTAAAAGTAAAGGGAAAGAAAATTTTGCACCAACAGTGGCGCACGAAATTAGCTGCGAGTGTGGAGAAACCTTTGAATTAGAAACTGTTATTATGGACTGTCCTAAATGTGGAATGACATATGCTGTAACACCGTGTGGATCAGATGATAAAAATAATATAAAGACTGCGGGCATAAAATACGCCTAATAATTTATGTTTATAATAATATATCAGGAATAACTTTTTAAAGGGGTGATACGATATTTCGTTCACCTTTTTTTGTATAGTTACTATTCGGAAACATTGCAATTAAAATTAACTTATTGGTGAGAATGTATTACAATCAGATACAGAAAATATAAAAATAAATAATACATCTTAGAGGAGAGCATTTTTTACATGAACCAGGAATTTCTCTATATCTTTATCATCATTGCACTTGGGTATCTGTTAAAACGGTTAAATGTTTTACAAGAAAAAGATGGGGAAGTAATCGCAAAACTTATTTTTAAAATTACGCTTCCAGCATTAGTCCTTGTTACATTAGATTCTGCAAAAATCGAAACTTCTTTAACTTTTATACCAGTTATTGTACTCATTTATGGAATCGTTACATCCTTTCTCGGCTTCTTTGTTTTTAAAAAGGAGGAAAGAGAACTTAGAGGATCTTTTCTGATGGTATCTTTAGGATTTAATGTTGGCTTGTTTGCATTTCCGCTTGTTTCTGCCATCTGGGGTAAAGCTGGTTTACTGTATTTTGGCATGTTTGACGTCGGAACGTCGTTTATTGTCTTTGGAATTGCTTATATTTTAGGAAGTTATTTTTCAGTTGAAGGGCTAAGTCTAAAACCAATTGAAATTTTAAAAAAACTTGGCAAGTCTGTTCCTTTAATGACATATGTTATTGCGACCGTTTTAAATTTTAGTCATATCCATTTACCTGATACGGTGATTGCTGTTGCAAGTAAAATATCAGGAGCTAACATGCCGTTATCCTTGTTACTATTGGGACTTTATTTGAATTTTAGATTTGAAAAACAATTTATTAAACCTATGTTGAAAGTGCTAACTTTTCGATATGGTTTAGGCTTGCTTTTTGGTGTAGCCTTATACTTTTTTCTTCCATTGGGACAGATGCTTCGATATACCATATTGATCGGACTATTGCTGCCTGTTGCCACATCCGCCATAACATTTGCAGTTGAATTTAAATATAGCAACCACTCTATCGGTTTAATGGCCACGATATCGAATATAACAATGATAATTAGCATCGGAATATTGTATATTTTTGCTAACTTTATTCTCTAGATGTTTGTAGGAAAAACAAGAAGCTAAAAATAAACAAAAAGCATTTAGGGAGCTGTCCTTGAATGCTTTTTCACTTCTTCAGCTTATATGACAGTTATTGATCGTTAAATAATGAAATTATTTCTATTTATGGTAATATTAATCTATTACTGAGAGGGAGTGATGGTTATGAATAAATCTATTCCAGAGATTACACTTAATGACGGGACTACTTTGCCGGTTATAGGTTTGGGTACATATATGCTTAGAGGCAATGAAGGTGCCAATGCTATTAACAATGCAATTGATATAGGCTATCGGCTAATTGATTCTGCTTATAATTATGAAAACGAAGGAACTGTCGGTGAAGCCGTTAGACGCAGTTCTGTTCCCAGAGAAGAATTAAGAATTACATCCAAATTACCAGGTCGCTATCAAGAATATGACAAAGCTGTTACTACTATTCAAGAATCCTTATATCGAGCAAATCTAGATTATTATGATTTATATCTAATTCATTGGCCTAACCCTAAACAGGAACAATATGTGGAAGCCTGGCAAGCATTAATTGACGCAAAAAAGAGGGGGCTTATTCGTTCGATTGGTGTTTGTAATTTTATACCTGAACATATAGAACGTTTAGAAAAGGAAACTGGCGTTAAGCCTAGCATAAACCAAATAGAACTACATCCATATTTCAATCAAGCACCACAAAGAAAATGGCATGAAGAGAATAACATTACAACAGAATCATGGAGTCCATTTACTCGTGGCTTTAAAGACATCCAAATTGACACATTACAAACAATAGCTGCCCAACATAATAAAACGATCCCACAAATTATTTTACGGTGGCATTATCAACTAGGTGCCATTCCTATTCCGAAATCTTCATCACCAGCACGACAACTTGAAAATATATCGATTTTTGACTTTTCACTAGATGAAACAGAAATGAGTATGATTTCAGGATTAACCCGCACTGATGGACGTATTAACAATCAAGATCCTGCTGTATATGAAGAGTTTTAATCCATTCCAGTTCATTCAGAAGGAATGAAAAGAATTTTAGAGACCTAATCCATAAAAGTGTTTTGTTTTCTAATAAAAAACAGACTCTTCTATAAGAGTCTGTTTATATTGGCTTGATTATTATGCTTTCCGAACATTTGCAGCTTGTGGTCCACGTTGACCTTGTTCAACGTCAAAAGTCACTTCTTGACCTTCATCTAATGTTTTGAACCCTTCGCTTTGAATAGCAGAGAAATGAACGAATACATCTTCTCCACCTTCACGTTCGATGAATCCGAAGCCCTTTTCACTGTTAAACCATTTTACTTTACCATTTTCCATGTTTGTTGCCTCCTAGAGTGTTAAAACACAATGTATTACTTATCCTTGCCCTTAGTGATCATTAAGACCAAATCTTTATTATTCGATCCTGTATCACCAGCACAAAAATAATCATCAATATAATATCATTTACTGAAAGGGCTTTCAAGTTTAAAACCAATTCGTAAATTTTTTTTTTGAAGAAGAGGGAATTTTAGATTAAAGCCGATCGTTGTTATGGTCGTAAGCAAAAGTGGCAGACAATAAGGAGGCTGGTAGGTTCACCTGGTACTATTTCATCAAGTTGAATTGACAGTTCGGTAAAGATGAAAAAATCCTGTGTAGAAAAATTTGTTGAATAAAATTTATACAGTGTTGTGGTAATAAATAGTATAATACTGTTAAGTTGTAAAATGAATTATAAAATTTTATTCCATTAGCAAATTCTTATTTAAATACCAATTAGATATCAGCAAATAATTGATTTGTTAAATGACTCGAGAAATAAATTGTTGGATGTATTTAGTTCAATAAAAGACGATTCCATATTGTCGGAAAATCAGCAAAACACCCCATCTTTGGGGAACTCCCCTTAGAACAATGGATTGAATTATTATATTTGCATGAACAGCGACATATTGAACAAATAAAAGAATTAAAGTAGATATTGGGGTCCATGAATAAATTTTTAAAAAAGTGAAGGGGTTGAAGATATGGCTACTATCTTAGTGGCCTTTTTCTTATTGCATTAAGATTCAGGATAGTGAAGAAGGTAAGGTAAATAATATGAAATGATTGTTTCATAAATATTATTATCAAGGAGTTTCTAATGATGAAGACTGAAAAAGCGAAAATGTTGAATGGGGAACTCTATAATGCTGCCGACAAAGAATTACTAACAGAAAGATTAAATGCAAGGAGGCTAACAAGGTTATATAATCAAACAATCGAAACGGATGACAACATGAGAATTGAATTATTAAAAGAACTATTTGGTTCAACTGGAAATAATCTATACATCGAACCAACGTTTCGGTGTGATTATGGTTACAACATACATCTTGGTGAAAATTTTTATGCTAATTTTGATTGTGTATTTCTGGATGTTTGTGAGATTAGGATAGGTGACAACTGCCTTATAGCACCAGGCGTCCACATATATACTGCAACTCATCCACTAGATCCGACGGAAAGATTATCAGGGGGATAATACGGAAAGCCAGTAACAATTTGTAATAATGTCTGGATTGGTGGAAGATCCGTCATTAACCCTGGAGTTACTATAGGTAATAATGTTGTTATCGCTTCAGGAGTGGTCGTAACAAAAGATGTACCAGACAATGTTGTAGTAGGTGGAATTCCTGCGAAAATAATTGAAGAAATTGCTGAATAGAGTAAAGTAATCGATTATCGCTTTTTCAAGTTTACTTCATAAGTAAAACAAAAAAGGTAGTTACCTATTTGTCATAACTAATAGGTAACTACCTTTTTTTAGTAAGGATTTTTAATCCATTGATGCGAAAAGGTTTGATTGCTATTTCTTAATAAACGACTACTGGATCGTTTTGACTAAGTGTGTCATAGACCGTTTTCATCACACTTGGTGGGGTGTTAACGCAGCCACCCGACCCTGCAGTAAGATAGGCATCACTTGCCCAGTTTTTACGCCAGCCGGCATCGTGAAAACCCTGCCCGTCGAGTGTAAAAGGAGCCCAATAGTTTACTTTAACCGAGTAATTTGGATTGCCTACTTCACTGCCTTTTAGTACGGATGGTGATTTTTTATACTCGATATACCATACTCCCGGATGCGTATCTTCGTTCGTGTTGTGTCTGCCTGTAACGACATTTGTATCGACAGCCACTTGCCCATTTTTATAAATCCAAATATGCTGTTCCTGAATAGAAATTTCCGCATACGTGTCACCAATGCCATTGTTCGTCGTAGTTTGATAGCCGGTGCCGTAAGTTCTCCAGCCAGTTCCGTATATTTTATCGGCAGGAAGAGATTTTTCTCCTTTTTCAAAGGCTTCCTGAATTCGCTTCGTTTCTTCGGCGACGTTGATGGCCCAGCCGTAGGATTGTCCTTTTACCGATATGACCGAACCTGAATGTGTCTTGAATTGGAAATTTTTATTTAATGTTGACTGTGAATTATTAATTTCAGTAAGTTTATTCTTAATGTCGCCTGGGTCAATCGTAACCTTCATATCTTTTGACACGGATGCATTTGTAATTAAATCGCTTCCTTTTAAGGAGTAAACTTGGTTTTGTACCTTATAATCAACTGTTCGCTGGGCAAGTTCCTGCAGCATTTTTTCTTCTTTTTTTACAATCGGACTGTCCTCTTTAATAGGCTGTATGTATTCGGCATTCAAATGGATTTCACTGTTGTATTCCTGTTTCTGATAATCCTTTATTAAGCTTGCTACATCATACTGTTTCCCATTAATGCTTTTGGAGATGGTGATTTGACCATGATCCAAATGGGCTTGAGCATCTTGTGGTGCTTTTAAACTATTATTCATGGATGTAAGCTTTTCTTCTACTTCTTTTTTCATCGTTTGGCTTCGATACTGATCTGCTTTGCTTGGTATCAGCACATAATTTTGTTCCTTTGAAGATGGGAACAATGTCCGTTGTTTAGTAAGTAATTTCTTGACCGCGGGCAGGTCTTTATTCGTAAAGCCCATTTTTGTATCTTTTCCATTAAAAATTTGTTCATTTCCAACATAGACTACGTTTTTTAATCCAGTTGATGTTAATTTTTTAATTGCTTGATCAGCAGTCATTCCACCGACGTCTGTGTCGTTGATTGCGATATGCCGATTGAATCGTGTTGCTTGATAATAACTGATTCCTGTAAATACAATTGCAATAATAATGATCATACTGCTGATACTGATGATAGTAATTTTACGCATGGTTTTCACCTCAAAAAGTAGGTTATTAAAGTTTTTTAGACTAATAGTATTTTAACCGATACTAGTGATCTATTAGGCACCTGGACAAAAATCCAAATTCATTGATAGCATTATTTTTATTCTGGGCAGATTTTAGAGTAGGGACCGGCGACCATTGCTTGTCACTGAAAAGTTCATTGCGACTTCCTCATTATACCAAAGTATAATTCAAATTTACTATATCCAACTATCTTTTTTAATTAAGGCTCTTCATGAAAAGAAAAGTGTCAAAGAATTTTTCCAAGTCGAAGGATTTTTGATAAGATTGAATAGTTAATATTTTTGTAAACAATAGGGAGGTGGACCAAAGCAGGTAAATTGCTTTGGGGAATAATTATGAAGATTGATAATGGTATTGAAGTTTTGGAAATAGAGATGAACATGATGGGAAACAGGTCGGCGATCCATCCGACTCTTCTCCATGATGATCACCATGCTGTTCTAGTAGATGTTGGTTTGCCTGGATCGTTGGAAGATATTAAAGCTGCGATGGGTAAAGCCGGGGTCACTTTTGATCATCTTGACGCGGTCATTTTAACCCATCAGGATATTGATCATATTGGCAGCATTCAGGAAGTGCTGAAGGCTGCTGGGAAACCGATCGATGTTTATGCACATGCAGAAGATAAACCATATATCGAAGGGGATCTAGTACCAATCAAGATGACCCGTGAGTGGATCACTAAAATGGTATCCGGATTCCCTGAGGATATGCGCAAACAGGCGGAGGCTTTGTTCCCTAAGCCAACGGCAGCCAAAGTGACCAAGATTGTTTCTGATGGTGATATTCTTCCGTTTTTCGGCGGAGTGCAGGTCATTTTCACACCAGGTCATACACCTGGTCACATTAGTCTTTATCATCAATCAACCAAGACACTCATTGCTGGAGATGCAACGGTCAGTCTCAATGGGGAACTTCTCGGCCCTAAACCGTCAGCAACACCAGATATGCCAACGGCGCTTGAGTCGTTTAAGAAATTTACTGGATTTGATATTGGCAAAGTGATCTGCTATCATGGTGGACTTGTTGATGAGCAAGTTAACGAGCAAATTCGCAAACTGTCTAAGTAATCCCTCCATTTATGGAAAATGGGAGGAATACAAGAAGATAAACCCTATTAAGAAAATGTTAAGTTGATCATCGGTTTTAATCCGACGATTAGTAGTAGGCCACTTTCATTGATCCTGAGAGTGGTTTTTCATTATTAAAGCCGATTTTCGATTGGTATCTGAGCTTTGGTGATTTGGCTAGGAGCAGGTTTTAAGGTGTTCGATTCTACATTCCTAATAATGAAAAGAAAAAACTAAAACAACATACTCTCTAAAATGAATATAAAGTTGCTCAGAGTAAATACTGAAATTGTTACATACGAAAAGGAGGTTCTGATCATGGACGCACAACGAGCACAGGAAGTTGCTGATTCAACGACAATGGCCAATGTTTTGTACAATGGGTCACGGATCTATATTGAGCATGTAGATCAGCAAAACGGTATGGCTACTATTCATTCTCTCGATAATCCAAATAGTAAACAAAGTGTTTCAGTATCAAGTCTAATCGAGCAGTGAATAGTGGAATTTTCGCCAAAGGAAAAGCATAGCTTCAAGAAAAAACACCACATCCCTTGGAGTGGTGTTTTCGTTTATTGAAAATAATTTTCCTTTTTCGATAAGGGCCTTTTTTATTATGAATATGTTAAACCGGGAAACTGAAAAACACATTTGAACTCACCATTTGCTCAATTATTAAAAAAGAAGAATCCTGCAATACTAAAAAGTATAAGGGCTCCTAATGCGCATAATACCAAGAATCCAATGCCACCTACCAAAAATAACAAATGTGGAAAAAATAGCAGGGCAATAATGCCAATTAACACAATCCATAGTATCGATTTAAAGGTAATTTTCAAAAGTTTCCAGATGATAAAACCTAATATAATTCCTAAAATGATATGGATAATCATAAAATCCACCCCCTAATTTTTTTAACCCCATTATATGCATTGATTAAAATATTGTACTCGCCATGTTTGCTGCGGGATTCAGTCAAGTAAAAGTGGACAAGTAGGGTATGGGGAGTAGTACTGGTAACGATTATAGAACCCGTATAATTATTTTAGAGTATTTATAATTGATAAAATTCTATTTTTCATAGAATAATTTTTATCTTAACTTCTTCATTATAAACTGTTAAGATGATAAAGATAAAATAAGAAAAAAGAAATTGTAGGTGATTAACATATTAGAAATAAAGCCATCCCCATTAAATGATGGAGCAGAATTCAGCAGAGGGGTTTTTGCGACTATTGATATTGAAAAAGGTCAGCTCATCCATGTTGCTCCAGTCATTCCCTATCCTAATAGGGACCATGTTTACATTGAAAAAACAATATTTGCTGATTATGTGTTTGAGTATGGTATAAACCACACTGCGCTCGTGTTAGGCTATGGTAGTCTTTTTAATCATTCGTATACGCCTAATGCCAATTATATTATTAACTTTGAAAACCATACGTTTGAATTCTATGCCTATACAGATATTAAAGCAGGGGAAGAGGTACTAATCAACTATAATGGTGATGTTGATATAGATGATCCACTTTGGTTCGATAAAGATCAAGTTGAGAACGACTAGGTCTAGTATATAGTGTAAGCTAGAGGCATTATGGTAATAAAATAGTGCACACATTGAAATAGAAAATGTAAATAATGAAAAAGTTGTAAAAAATTAGGTTTTGGTAAAATTCTATGCTACACTGTATTTACCATTTAATTTTACTGTTTTCATTTTCCCTGCTCATGTGTGAGTGGGGATTTTTTATTTTAAGAATAGTGTCATTCCTATTGTTGATATGGGGAGCTAATTGAAAATATGTTTGCCAGCGACATTTTTCTAAAAAAAAAACAGACTCTAAAGTAAGAGCCTGTTTTTTATTTGGTCAATAATTAAGCTTTACGAACGTTAGCTGCTTGAGCTCCACGTTGGCCTTGCTCAACGTCGAAAGTAACTTCTTGGCCTTCATCTAATGATTTGAACCCTTCGCCTTGAATAGCTGAGAAATGAACGAATACGTCTTCTCCACCTTCACGTTCGATGAATCCGAAGCCTTTTTCGCTGTTAAACCATTTTACTTTACCTTTTTCCATTTTTGTTGCCTCCTAAAGTGTTCACACACATTGTATTACTATCCTTGCTCTCAGTGATCATCAAGACGAAAAGTTGTACTTATACTATCCTTTACACCGAACAAAAGTAATCTTCAATAGAATAACATCTTTTGAAAATGTTTTCAAGCTACCGGCAAATTAATTTTCAAAAGGGGCATTCAGAAATAAAAACATATATTTTAGATCCTTTCATACATTTAGATTAAGAGTCCAAGCAGTGGCATTTCAACCGAAAAAAATGTAGCATCTTATTATTCATTTGCTGCAAAATGGACCTACGACCGATGGAAGAGGGGAAATAATCCAGATGGAGTTCCTTCATGAATTAATGAATAATTATAGTGCATTTTTTTCACAAAAGGCGTTTGAAAATGTTTTTTTTAATCCTGCGAGCTGGGGGGTTATTGGAACACTTATTATTCTTGAAGGATTATTATCTGCTGACAATGCCTTGGTTTTAGCGGTACTGGTTAAGCATCTGCCAAAGGAGCAACGTAAGAAGGCCCTGTTTTACGGGATATTTGGAGCCTATTTATTTCGCTTGCTCGTAATTGGATTAGGAGTCTTCTTAATAAACATCGCCTGGATCAAAATCGTCTGCGGTCATTATTTACTTTGGATTGTCCTTCAAAATTTCCTCAATAAAAATGATGGTGAAGATGAAGTTCACCTTAAAAAAATGACCTTTTGGAGAACCGTTTTAACAGTGGAGCTAATGGATATTTCATTTAGCTTCGACAGTATCATGTCTGCATTTGGTGTATCTAATCAAGTATGGGTTCTGTTTCTTGGCGGAATACTAGGAATTTTAATGATGCGAGGGGTTGCTCAGTTATTCCTTGCGTTGATTGAAAGAATACCAGAATTCGAGACCACTGGGTTTGTTTTGATTGCGATTATCGGTGTAAAAATGATTGTTTCGGCATTCGGTTTCCATATGGATGAGATGGTATTCTTTAGCACTTTAATCACAATCTTCTTGGGAACTTTTATTGTTCATTTATTTAGGAAAAGTTCTCATAGAACTACGTAATTTATTTATGTAGGGTAGGGAATAGTTCCTGATGAATATAGGGTGAAACTTATAGAATATACTAGGTGCTCAATTAGGGAACCATGAATGGGCAGATACATGATTTTTCTTGGACAACTCAATCTTCAAAAATCATGATGGGTAGCATCCACAATGCGTCTTAATTTGGCTCAACATGGACATTAACCTCAAATACATCATGCTCTTTGGCCATGGCCTGTTCTACATCAGAAGATATTTCATGGGCATCTTTAATACCCAATGTCGAATTCACTAGGATGACAACATCTACCACCTTGTTGTTGCCATAATTTCTAGCTTTAATTTCTTTAATTCCTTTTACCCCATATGTGTTTTGAATCGTTTCTTTATAGTCTTTAATTTCATTTTCGTCAAAGCCATCTGTTAAAGTATAAGAAGCTTCTCTAAAAATATCCCACGCCGTTTTGCAAATCAAAAATCCGACGATAACCGCAGCCATTGGATCAAGCCATGGTAGTTGAAACTGTGCTCCAATGATACCTACCACTGCACCGATACTAACCCAGGCATCCGAAAGATTATCCTTTGCCGCCGCCATAACCGATTGACTATTAATCTTGTTTGCTAATGATTTATTATAGCGGTACACACCATACATCACGAAGGCACAAAAAATGCCCGTCCATGCTGAAATCAAGTCAGGTGAAGTATGTCCACCCTTAAAAATAGAGGAAATTGCCTGAAATAAAACCTGAATTCCAACAGCCATCATTATGAAAGATGACATCAGTGAAGCGACTGTTTCGGCTTTCCAATGACCATAGCGGTGATCCAGATCAGCAGGCTTTTGAGAAATTTTCAGTCCAATCAAAACCGCAATGGACGCGATTATATCGGTTGTATTATTTAAACCATCGGCTTTTAGGGCTTCCGAATTCGACAAATCAGCAACGATTAACTTTAAGGCAGACAAACAAATATAAGCAATAATACTAATAATAGCCCCGCGTTCCCCAAGTTTTAAATCATTATATTTTTGTTGATACACAGTATCACCTCCCATTCTCTTCCTTTACCTAATACTATCAAGTAAAATGTAAGTGGGTCTAGAGAAACCTTTTTTCACTATTCTACAAAAATAACCCCTATAAAAATAAATTGGGCATGGCTAAAACTCTTTTACGTACAAAAAACCTCTCAACTGAATCAAAGAGATTACTCCAGTCATATTTTTAATTAGTGTGAGGAGAATTTCATAGGGGAGATTCTTTGTTTTAACTGAGTTTTTATCAAAAATTATCATTAAAAATAAAATGTGGGTTGACTTTTTATAGTAAAATAGTACTAGTAAAATAATTCGAAATCAATTAGCTTGAGATGAAGTAGTTTGAAGAAAGCATATTATTTTATTTTTACTAAAATATCCTTTATCATAAAGTTAGTTATCACCATAATATCTTTATACTTATGCTATTGGAGGTTTTTAAAAGTGAAAGTCGTAGCAATTGTTGGAAGTATACGTAAGGATTCTTATAACTTAAAGTTAGCTCAATACATTCAAAAGCGCTATCAAGAACGTTTTGAACTTGAAATTTTAAATATTCGCGAATTACCATTTTATGACCAAGATATTGAAAATAACCCGCCTGAAGTTGTAATAAATTTTAAAAATAAAGTGAAAAATGCAGATGCTGTTTTATGGGTTACACCTGAATATAATGGTACTGTTCCTGGTGTTTTAGTAAATGTGATTGATTGGTTATCACGTGTTGATAAAGTCATGATCGGCAAGCCATCATGGATCATGGGGGCTTCCATGGGGAATCTTGGAACAGTAAAAGCGCAAATGCATTTACGTGATATTTTATTCTCTCCTGGCATTTCCTCTCCACTACTTCCTGGAAATGAAGTATATGTTGGAGCTGTTCATACAAAACTTGATGAAGCCGGCAACATGACAGATGAATCAACCGTTCAGTTTATCGATTCTGTCGTTGATAACTTTATTAAATGGTACAACCATATAAATCGTTAATGATAAAAAGTCCCAATTGGATGTGTCTCCAATTGGGATTTTTTTTAGAAGTGTTACATTTAGGAGTTGTTGAGAACCTTATATCTAATCGTTATAATCAACGTAACATGAATACCATTAGGTAAAATGAAAAGGTGATTAATACAAATGGAATCAAAAGATGAATTATTGAAAGAACTATCCACAATTGAGAAGTGGGAGAAAAGCAAGAGAGGTTTGTGGTTTTGGGAGAAGATTGGCCGTCTTCCCTTTAAAGTATTGGACAAACTAACACCAAAATTTATTCATGACAAAATAGGTGTGCTGCTGGAAGAGATAGGAGTATATATCCAATCAGGTGGGAAGTATTTGACTTTTGAAAAAAAACTCTACAGAATGATCGAAAAAGAAGCGGATAAGCCTATAAATTCGGTTTTAGATATTCAGGACCTTCCATTGAAATTGATGGACAAAATAAGCCGTGAAGTAATTAGTAAAAGAAAGAAATTTGCAACCATTCAAGGAGCGAGTACAGGGATTGGCGGAATTTTTACACTTGCAATAGATATCCCTGCGTTGTTGGCAATTTCATTGAAGACATTGCAAGAAATTGCTATCATCCATGGCTATGATCCAAACGATAAAAGCGAAAGAGTGTTCATAATTAAATGCTTGCAATTTTCGTTAGCTGATGTTGTAGGCAAACGTGCGATTCTAGATGAACTTTCCAACTATTATCGGAAAGAAGAGAATACGTCTGGTGAAATGATGTCACAGCTGCAGGGCTGGAGAGAAGTTGTTTACACATACAGGGACCAGTTCGGATGGAAAAAACTATTTCAACTGGTTCCGGTTGCCGGCATGATATTTGGCGCCTTTACAAACAGAAGCATGATAAACGATCTATCAGAGGCGGGAATTATGCTTTATCGCAAGCGAAGAATTTTAGAAAGATTAGAATGAGTTATTAGTACCAAAAGCTAACTCTAAGTCCATTATAAGGGATTAGAGTTAGCTTTTTTGTTATCCTTTACCCTATCTTCACTAAAATTAACAAACAGTAATGAGAATAATTTCAATACTGTTTTACAACCTAATATGTAAGAAATAATATACGAACAGTGTGTTGCTGTGAACAAGGAAACTGTTAAGATTTGTCATATAAAAATGAAAGGATATACAAAATGAAAAAAAACTTAGTACTTGTTATTTGTTTGATTTTCATAATGCAAATGAATATAGCTCCTGCTCAAGCTGCAACAACTGAAGGTCAGTATATTCTTATGACAAAGGAAGAATTTAGAGATTGGTTATTTCAGAATCGGTTTAATAGAAAAATAAGTTTAATCCAAGAACATCACACTTGGAAACCTTCATACAAGCATTTTCATGGTTCCAATCATTTTATAATGCTTAGGGGGATGGAGAATTTTCATATGAAAGAAATGAGATGGAAGAATATAGCTCAAAACATTACTACATTTCCGGACGGAAAAGTAGCTGTTTCTAGGCCATTTGACATAGCTCCGGAAGGTACAATTGGATTTAAGGCTAACTCTGAAGGATTGGCCATTGAAAATGTTGGAAACTTTGAAATTGGCGGTGATATAATGACTGAGCAACAAAAGGAAACGATTGTTTATATCACAGCCTTGCTGTGTATAAAATTCGGGTTAACTCCTTCCATTGACAGTATCACATATCACCATTGGTGGGATTTGAGAACGGGTGAAAGAGTGTTAAATAACAGCATAGGACATATTGTTAAAACTTGCCCAGGTACTGGATTTTTCGGAGGTAATACCACAAATAGTGCAATAAATAATTTTTATCCTCTAGTTTCTCAAAAGATGCAAGAAATTTCAGCATCTATGCAATAAATATATAGATTATCAAAGATAATTTGGAAATATCTTAATTATAGTAATTATTTCATATCTGTCCGGTTAAAATTGTATGGTAATGTTTTAAATAAGAATTTTCTGTATGAATTTTGTCTTATTTGGTAATAAAATGGTAGTGAATCCTTTTAAATGGATCTATTCTTGCAATACAATGTTTCAAAAAGGAGAGGGGCTTTCACATGGAAAAGATTGAAGTAGGCGAAATCTTTACGATTAGTGATGAGAATGAGGAAGAGCAGGAAGTTGAAGTACTAGCAGCGATAAATATCGAAGGGACAGATTACGTTGCAGTCAGTTTTGTGGAGGATCTTCAAGAAGAAACCGAAGAGGATATCGATATCTTCTTTTTAAAGGTCGACCAGGATGGTGATTTTACAGCTATTGAAAGCGACGAAGAATTCGATAAAGTCTCCTCGGCATTTGATGAAATAATGAAGGAAGAAGACGAAAAAGACTAATACTTTGCTGAAAAAGAGTCAAAATTAAAACCTTGCTAATGCAAGGTTTTTTTGTCGTTTAGAAACAGGATATGCTTCTTAGGGTCCCTTTCCTATATTCGACTTTTTAAAAGAATATTCAACATAATATTACAAATATATTAAATCGCACACAGATTCATTGTTTTTAGTCAATTCCATATTTAAACTAAGGAGTAGTCTGAATAATTTTGGATAAGAAAAGGTGATTTTGGAATGAAAGGGAAAACATTTAAATATTCGGTATCGGTTGCCGTTTTAGCCACTTTGGTGCAAGCAACCCCTACTTTTGCAAGTCCAGTAGATTTACAAATGACACAAGGACAAATTAATGCAACACAAGGACAAATTGATAACTTTGAAACAAATATGCAACAATTAGACAACCAAATTATCATTGGAATGGATAAAAGCCAAAAACTAAACAATGAAATAAAAGTACAACAAGGGCGAATTGAAGAAACAAAAACTAAAATTGAACAAGCAAAAAAAGACTTTGACTCTCGCAAAGAGGTATATTCTGAAAGACTAAGAAGCTATCAATCACAAGGACAACAGCAGATGATCACTTACGCTGAACTTTTGCTTTCGTCTGAAAACATATCCGAGTTTTTAACTCGCTCTACTGCCATTTCGCAATTTCTTCAAAGTGACGCTGACTTACTAAAGAGTTTAAATGAAAAGGAACAAGCCTTAAATGATGCTGAGCAACAATTACATAGCGAATTAGACAATTTAAAAAAGAATCAGGATGCATTAGCTTCTGAACAAAAAAAGATTGAAACAGCTAAACAAGAAATTGAAAAGAAATTAGCAAATTCGAAAAATATTTTACAGCAACAACAGGTTCAACTAGCTCAACAACAAGCGGAACAACTGGCACAACAAAAAGCACAGCAAGAAGCACAACAAAAAGCACAGCAAGAAGCACAACAAAAAGCACAACAAGAAGCACAACAAAAAGCACAACAAGAAGCACAACAAAAAGCACAGCAAGAAGCACAACAAAAAGCACAGCAAAAAGCACAGCAAGAAGCACAACAGCAAGCTCTACAACTGCCTAAACAGAATGCTCAACAACAGGCACAGCAGCAGGTTCCAAAGCAATCTTTACCAAATAATTCTTCATTATCGGCCCCATCAACTGGTGGAGCGAGTCTAACTGACACTGAAAAGGCAAATAAGGTCATTGCATTTGCTGAGCAATATTTGGGTGTTCCTTACGTTTGGGGCGGATCTTCGCCAAGCGGATTTGATTGTTCAGGATTAATGCAATATGTTTTCCATTCTGTAGGAGTCAATCTTCCGCGAGTATCAAATGCCCAACAAAATGTGGGAATAAGAATTTCTCCGAGCCAAGTACAGCCGGGCGATTTAGTATTTAAGGGTGACCCTGCTTATCATGTTGGGATGTACATTGGTGGCGGACAATGGATACAAGCCCCTGAAACGGGTGATGTTGTAAAAATTTCTTCTTATAATCCGTCTTCTTTTGCAAGTGCATCAAGAGTATTGCGTTAGGGAAGAGGCAATTTCTTTGAGGGGCAAACTCAAATAGGGAATGCTATGAAGAAAAAATTCAAAGAATACATGAAGATTATCTAATTTTATTCGAATTTGGTACGGTAATCTGTATCCAATGTATAAATTAACAGTTGTTAGCCGACACACTTTTTAAATGTTTTTGTTGAACTATATGGTCAAGCTTGTATAATAAAACTGTTAACTTATTAATTAATAAGAGCCAACTATTAGAAAATGTGTTTGAAAACATATCAGATTTTGTCATTCTGTGTTATTCTAACCATATACAACTTTTTTTGAGGTGAAGATTATGCAACTTACAGTAACAAACTCCGAAAATACAAAAGAGGACAAAAAGGTTCCAACAACATTTTCAAGGACAAATCCATTTCAAGCGAAAGTTCTCAAAAATGTAAATTTAAATGGAACTGGTTCTAATAAAGAAACGAGACATATTGAGTTCTCGTTAGAAGGATCAGGTCTTTCTTATGTCCCGGGTGATGCCCTGGGTATTATCCCGCAAAATGATCCAGATCTAGTGACTTCCATTCTTGAAGAAATGAAATGGGATGCAGAAATGGCTGTTACAATTAACAAGCAAGGCGATATACTCCCATTAAAGGAAGCGCTGACAAATTATTTTGAAATAACATTATTGTCGAAAAAAATTCTACAGCAGGCTGCTGCTTATACAGAAAGCGAAGAGTTACAAAAACTTGTGTTAGTCGAAAATGCAGACCAATTGAAAGAATATACCTATGGGCGTGATTTGCTTGATATGTTACGTGATTTTGGTCCATGGAAGGCTACTGCTCAAGAAATCGTATCTCTTTTAAGAAAAATGACACCGCGTCTCTATTCTATTGCAAGCAGCATTGCTGCTAATCCTGGTCAGGTGCATCTAACGATCGGTGCTGTTCGCTACACATCTCACGGACGCGATCGGAAAGGTGTTTGTTCGGTTTTAGTTGCGGAACGTGTTCATGTAGGTGATACGCTTCCAGTATTTGTTCAACCAAATAAACACTTTGGGCTGCCAGAGTCTCAAGATAAAGATATTATTATGGTTGGTCCTGGGACAGGCATTGCACCGTTCCGCTCCTTTATCCAAGAACGTGCAGTGAATAAAGCAGCAGGTAGAACTTGGCTATTCTTTGGAGACCAGCATGCTGCATCTGATTTCCTATATCAAGACGAATTAGAAAAATATCAAAAAGATGGAGTACTAACAGAATTAGATACTGCATGGTCCCGCGATTCGTCCCAAAAAGTATATGTACAGCATAAAATACTTGAAAACAGCAAAGAATTGTTTGAATGGCTGGAAAATGGAGCATATTTCTACATTTGTGGAGATAAGCAAAATATGGCAAAAGACGTCCACAGCGCACTTATCAGTGCTATTGAAAAAGAAGGTGCCATGACTCAAGAAGCAGCTGAGGCTTACCTAAATGATTTGCAAGCACAAGGTCGATACCAACGTGATGTCTATTAAAAACAATAGGTGCTAGTGGCACCATCGAATAATTTTCAAAAAGAGTGACTTTATTTATTCCGCAATTAGCGGACATAAGAAGTCACTCTTTTTTTACAACTTTTTTTGAAGAACGAAATCGTTTCAACCGTCCTTTCAACCTACAACATAAATAAAGTTGTACAACCAACGGTCGCATTCCTTTTGCAGGGATGCTTAATTATTCAAGTGAAAATACAGGATAAACAAAAAGTAGCAATGGAATACGTTCAATCGTTCTGTTTGATATGAATTTGAATATTATTAAAGATACGTTACTTACATTTTTTCTAGTGATCATATCAAGAGATAAAATAACAGGGGGAAAATTTTATATGGATAATGTATTAAAAGTATCATCAAAATCAAATCCAAATTCTGTTGCAGGTGCCATTGCAGGCGTAGTGCGTGAAAGGGGAAGTACAGAAATTCAAGCGATTGGAGCTGGTGCTATAAATCAAGCGATTAAAGCGATTGCGATCGCAAGAGGATTCGTAGCTCCTAGTGGTATTAATCTGGTTTTTGTCCCCGCATTTATAGATGTTTTAATCAATAATGAAAATAGAACAGCAATCAAATTAATTGTAGGTCCCAGAAAAAAACATTAGATCTGTGTTGAGACGATAAATAAAAGCATGTTAAAAAAACATTTTCCTAATGCTCTAGTGTACGAAGGTGGAGTGCAAAAGTGGAAGAGGCCGCCATTGTGGTGGCTTTTCTTTTTGTGCTGGTCAGATTAGTGCAATAATAAAACTCCTCCAAAATAGAAAGAGTATTATGTTATAGTTTAGGAAAGGTCAGCTTTATAAATGAGGAAAATACATCGAGTATTATATAAATTGTCTAGAGGGTGAATGTCCATTAGCATTATTATTGATTTACTTTTTGACATTGCAGGTGAAATAATTGGCCATTTCATTCCTGATTTGTCGCCAAAATCAAAATTTGAAAAGCACATTATCAGATTAAAGGAAGAAGCCTGGTTTTCCTCAATGGAGAAGGATTATCGATACTCATATATCATTTACCAAAACAGCAGGGTGAAGCGCTTTTTAAGCAGCGAAAAAAATGTCAAAATGATCATTAGTATGGATGAAGAGAAAGAGAGATTTATTAATCTAGTAATAGAGGAGCATGTCAAATTCACAAGGTTACGCTAACGAAAAAGTATGATTTCTTGTTAAAATGTATTTCTACACGTTACTACGGGGATAAATTTAACAAGGCAACGCCTACGAGTGTGCTAGCTCTTTAAATATAAGCACAAAAAAATAACGCAAACAGGGCTATTTTGAGGAATTGTACTTAAAGTAAAAGTAAAAGGCACTTTATTACGTGACACTAATTTGATTTAATGCATAACTGTTTGAAAGCGTTAAACTTTTTGGCAATTTTATAAATATTTTTACTTTATCCAAATTATTATTTCAAAATAGCCGAATATTCTATAGTAAATTGTTTAGGTAATCAGAAGTTTTTAAGTATCAAGAGTTTGGAAAGGATTATCCTGTCAACTCTTAGTATTTCAATATTATTTACTATTTTTTTCAATATTTTTATTTTTTCTTTCCTCATTCACTTACATCAAACTCTGTGCTACTATCAGAATTGCTTTGGAATGAAAATTTGTCAAAGTTCCTACGAGCTTTGGACTTTAATAAAAGTTTTTATTCTTACAAAAATCATAATTGAAAAAGGTGAGGAATTACATGAGGAAAGTACAAGCACCTGCTCAATGGGAAAATTTGAATCTCTTAATGGAAATACATAATCTTAAAATTACCTTACGTGACATATATACTCAGAAGGGGTCAGCCAATTCAGAGTATATATCACTTTCAATAAAGCTTGATTTACTGATGAATGAATATATTGATGAAAAGTTATCGAATCTAATGAGTATCTCAAAACACAGACGTAAAGAAAATTTACAACTGGCAGATACTGTAGCACCTAAAAGAAAGGTGAATTATTGGAGTTTTTTTGTAAACGGCTTCCACAACTGAAGCCGTTGGATTTCCACCCCAAAACTGACAGTTTACCCTTCTAGAAATGGACGGGAAGGAGAAGGGTATCATAGTGGGTCTATACTATGCTGCACACGGAACTCGAAAAGCATTTGGATGGTTCGGTGGCAATGGTCCTGCAGCAACTGGTGCCTTCTTTGAAAAAATCGGCATAAAACCTGTGAAAACGATGGCGCTATTCGCTGGAATAGGCGAATTTATTGGCGGAATTTTATTCGCATTGGGATTACTAACTCCTTTGGCAGCTGTATTAATCATTGTCCCAATGATTGTTGCCATTAAAACAGTAACTAGAAAAAATGGCATGTTTTCAGATGATGGTGGAATCGAGTATAATTTGGTACTAATGGCTATCGCATTAGGAATTACCTTGTCAGGTCCCGGTTCTTTATCTCTTGATGTACTATTTAATATCAAGTTTGGGTAATTTCAGCGTTTTTGAATTGGCTGGAGTTCAAACTTTGGGTAGCGTGAGTGCACTTTAGCTGAAAAACAGTAAAAGTCCTTCTCTAAAATGGAGAAGGACTTTTGATTTGATCGTGAGGACGAATACAGAAGAAAGGCAGTTGCTTAAATAAACAAGGTCCCAGTGACAAAAAAGCTGAACATCGAACCAAGTACTAAACACATCAGCAAAAACCATTAACGCAGCTCTGGCAAGGTTATGGCTTATACGTCGTCAAACAGTCGCTTCCGCTTTTGTTTTTACGGCCTTAGCTTTTTTAAAATAGCTGATTCAATCCATTCCCACCGCAGGAAATGTTTGAGAAACAGATACCTTTTTACTCCTTTTCCAATCGGGTATCTAAGGTTTGGCGATGTTGGCTGCGAGGCGATTTGCGCGACTAATTTCGCTACCTCGACTGGATTTCCGTGGTCTGCTTTTCCGGTTTCAATTTCTTTTAGAAGGCTTTTCATATAGGATAAGTAAGGTGAATTTTCCTTGAATTCCGTTTGATCGACACTTGCCCAAATATTCGTTTGATAAGATCCAGGCTCAACCAAGGTAACATCGATACCTAATGGCTTAAGCTCAAGCCTTAAGCTTTCGCTATATCCCTCAAGGGCATGCTTGGATGACACATAGGCAGATAATCCTGGAAAGCCAATTTGCCCGCTAATGCTGCTTATGTTGATAATCCTGCCTTGGCCTTTGGACCTCATAAAAGGGAGGACTGTTTGGGTGACAGCAATTACCCCGAAGAAATTGGTCTCAAATTGCCGCCGATAGTCTTCGATCGACAGTTCTTCACTAAAGCCGCCGAGTGCAAAGCCTGCATTGTTTACTAAAACATCCACCGATGGAAGTTCTGTTAACAAGTTTTTTAATTGATTAATAGCTTCGCTGGAAGTAACTTCAAGGGCATAGACGTGAATCTTTTCCTCAACATGCTTTGCTTTAGCAACCTCCCATAAGGCTGCAGCCTTGTTCAAATCCCTCATCGTTGCAATGACCGTAAAGCCTTTTAATGCCAGTTCGATCACACTCAACAAACCAAAGCCACTAGACGATCCTGTTACGACTGCAGTTTTTTTGCTCATGTACTTCTCCTTAAAAAAGTGCATTTTTTCTAATAAATCTATTTTGGTAAAGATTATACAGCCACTTTCATATTTAAACCTAAACTTACACAATTACATAGACTTGCACTACCTATCTGTATTTTTCATAAAATATCATAATTTTGAACCGGGAGGTTAAGAATATGTATCCATATTATAATAATTATAATGGTAATGAAAGACAAACTGAAAAATTAATTAGTGACGTAGAAAAAGCAATCAATGGAGAGTACAGTGCCATACAGTGTTATGCTCATATCGCTAAATTGGCTCTCACAGAGAAGGAAAGAAAGCAAATCCTTGAAATTCGAAAAGATGAAAAGAGACATTTTCAACAATTTGTACAGCTTTACCAAAGTCTTACAGGAAAACAACCTCAACCGAAAATAAATGAAGGATGTCCGAACACATATGTAAAAGGATTGGATTTTGCTTTACAGGATGAGCAAAATACAGTTGACTTTTACCATGAGGTTGCAGACGAAACAAGTAATCAATTTATAAAAGAAGTTTTTCGTAGGGCAGCAGCAGATGAACAAAATCATGCAGTTTGGTTCCTATACTTCTTATTTAAACAGGGAAAACACCGAGAATAAGCTATAAACAAAGAACTCCTTGGAATGAGGTGGGAACGATGTATTTTTTTAAAACAATTTCTGATGATGTTCGATCAACTCAATTAGCATTCTACAAACATTCAAAAACGAAACGGCTAGTTTTAGGTGCGCTGTTCGCAAGTATTGCAGCTGTTTTCCAAGCAGCAGGCGGTATTTTACCGGGGGTCGGATATTTTATCAGTCCATTAGCAACTGCACCAATTCTTTTCTGTACCATGCTTTCCCTTCCGCTTGGAGTCATGTCCTATTTGCTTACTAATCTATTACTTCTATTCCTACAGCCCAGTGAACTGATTGTGTTTCCGCTAACGACTGGTTTATTGGGAATAGGTACCGGTGGGGCTTTTTATTTTTTCAAGAAGAGATTGAGCATTATTGCAGCGGGTGCCGTTCTCTTAACCATTGGAGTCATCCTGCTATTATCTATTTTCCAATTCCCCGTCTTAGGTCCAGCCGTTTCGACTTCCTTTTCATTTTTCACAACAGGTGGCATATTTTTATTTGCATTCATTTATAATTGGATCTGGGTTGACATCAGCTATACTTTTTTTAAAAGAATTAAAGCGACTAGAACTTTGTAAACTTCCAAATTACACCTGTGTTCGGAGCAACACGTATTTTCTTTCCGGGTAGTTTAAAGATCCCAAGGTCGGTAATATACATTTCCTTTTGTTTTTGGATTTCTTGGACCTCAGTCAACTAATTCCAGTTGAAAGCCATCAGGATTGGCTCTTACTATGCTTCCGCTGGCTTTAACCATTTCTCAACTATATTTCCCTCGAAAAGTAGGTACACCATAGTGAGAAAAGACGACTGTACTTACTTGGTCATTGGCTGTTTCAGCTAATAGATTTTTTGTTTTAAAATGTTTGCCTGCCAGCGGGATGAATGAACCGGGATTATCATAACCAAAAGGATGATCATAGCCCCCATAGAATAAGCCTTTCTATTTACATATTCAGAAAGTAGTAGTCCATACTCCAGGATAGAGAGGGGGAAAAGGTCAATCTTGCAAACAAACGTTGATTAGGGCAATATCCTCTAAAGTCTGCAGCGTCCCTTTGAGAATGTTTTCAAATTCACCTAGGTTATTAGCTTGCACTCCTTTTATTCCGAAGCTGGCAGCTAATTGGACAAAGTCAGGGTTCTGGAAAGTTACTCCGTAGTTGTTTCCAAACCTTTTGTTCATTTGCTGGACCTCAAGCTTTAACATTGAATCATTTAACACAATTATGATGAAAGAGAGACCTAGACGTTTGGCTGTCTCTATTTCGGCAAAATTCATTAGAGCACCACCATCGCCAGTGATACAAATAACGGGATCATTTGGACAGGCTAGCTTAGCTCCGATTGCCCCTGGAATGGCGATTCCCATCGACGCAAGCCCGTTTGAAATGATTAAACGATTCGGCATTTTGGGTTGATAAGTTCGGGCAATTGAAACTTTATGGGCACCGACATCTGAAATAACAATCGTGTTCTCTGATGTAAGATTTTCAATACAATGGAGAACATTCTCAATTGTAAAGGGCAGGGGGGTGAGGTCGGTTTCATTCTTGTTTATTTGATAGGCTGCCTTTATTTTTTCTTGAAGATTTCCTGTTGGTACCCATGATTTGGCTGGAAGTTCCGCTCGATTGAGCAATTGGAGTGTTTTCTTAATGTTTCCAACCAGTTCACTCTCAATGGGATAATATTCATTTATTTCTGCTGGTAACGTATCGATATGTAGGACCGGAAGTTTCTTTTCATTCCAATCCTTCGGCAGCTTTTCAACAAAGTCGAAACCGATAACAATCAGCAGGTCAGCTTCTTTGATACCAGCTAAAGTTAAATCGTTTTGGTTAAATCCAAAAGTAAAAAAATTAACTGGGTTTTCTTTAGCTAACACACCTTTTGCCATAAAGCTGTGAATAACAGGGGACTGGAGGATATGAATAAAGGTCTGAAGCTCAGCAACAGCTTCCTGCCTGATTACCCCATTTCCGAGAATAATAAGTGGTTTCAGATGTTTTTGGATAAGGCTTTTTGCAGTTTGTAATTCTTCGTTAACAGGGACACATTCAGGCAAAGGTGTAACTGGCAAGGGCTTCTTGGAAATCATTTGTGCTGCAAAGTTCTCCGGCAATGTGATTGCCACTGTGCCGGGCTTTTCCATTTTTGCGATTTTGAAAGCTTTTCGGATTATCGCAGGAACTGCTTCTGATTCAATGATTTGTGTGCTCCACTTTGTAGCAGGCTCAAAAACTTTAACAATGTCTAGATATTGATGGGATTCTTCATGGTGCCGCCCTACACCAGCCTGTCCGATTAATGCCACTACAGGTGAATGATCAAGCTGTGCACTGGAAATTCCCGTTAGCAGGTTTGTAGCACCTGGACCCAGCGTTGATAAACAAACGCCCACTTTTTTTGACAATCTGCCATAAACATCTGCCATAAAAGCTGCACCTTGCTCATGCCTGACATTGATGAACTGAATTTTGTTCGATTTTGATAACGAATCAGCGAGATCAAGTGTCTCGGTACCAACGATCCCAAACACATATTCCACACCTTCATTTTCTAAACAATGTACAAGTACATCCGTAACTTTCATCTTGTCACCTTCATTTTTTCAAATTGTAATAATTAAATAAAGTTAGTATACGTCTAGTCTTCGCCATTTCATTGGTATTCATAAGTGCTAGTTCCTTCATATAGGTGTCATGTTCAACCAATGCCATTTAATCAAGAAAATGGACAGAAAGTCCCTGATAAACACCTTAATCGCATATTTTTCATAATGAAGATAATTGGAATTAACTTATGTGGTTTTTCGCAGTATAATAATTGAGTTACTTGTGTGATATACTGACTTTTTAATTGAACAAACTAATATAAGAATACAAATTTGCAACGATTGAGCCTGAATAAACGGTTCGCATAGTGAGCAGTATCATATCTAGTGAAACTTTTCACTTTATATACCTATTAGAGGAAGATCGTTTGAAAGGAGTCAACTATTTTATGAAATATATAAAATCACAAATGAAACAGCTGGTCAAAGACAATAAAGAATTGCAAAAGCACTTAAAAGAATTGATGGAAGATCTCGACCTTGAGAAAAACTTTGCCCTTAAGGCTTTGTATCATTCCGAAGTTGCTGAAGGCGGTAAGTATCAGCTTGCCTACCAAGCACTTGACTTGCCCAAAGAGTAAGTTGGTTAAGTCTATCCGGAGAAAATCAACTTCTCACATCAATCAGGATTGCTAGTTCATCTAGTTTAGTAGTAGAATATTTTTTATTATGAAGAAAAGAGTGAACGTATGAAGAAAGAGTCCATTTATGGATTAACATGTAATCAATTAACGGAGTGGCTTATAGAACATGGCCAAAAGAAGTCCAGGGCATCAATGGTCTGGGAGTGGCTTTACCGGAAGCGCGTAACAGATTTCTCTGATATGGTGGATGTGAATCAGGAATGTATTCAATTACTCGCAGACAATTTTGTTATTCAAACATTAAATTTGAATGTGAAGCAGGAATCCGCAGACGGAACAATTAAGTTTTTATTCAATTTGCCGGACGGCAACTTGATTGAAACGGTTTTGATGAGACATAAATATGGCTTATCTGTGTGTGTTACAACACAAGTTGGTTGCAATATTGGCTGTAGTTTTTGTGCAAGCGGCTTATTAGCGAAAAACCGAGATCTATCCAGTGGAGAAATTGTCGAACAAATTATGAACGTTCAACTTCATCTGGATCAGCTCGGACAGGGAGAAAATGTAAGTCATATTGTTGTAATGGGGATTGGGGAGCCATTTGATAATTTTGTAAATCTGGTCGATTTCTTAAAAGTGGTGACGGATCATAAAGGACTCGCCATACCTGCCAGACATATCACTGTTTCGACCAGCGGTCTCGCCGGCAAGATTTACGATTTCACTGATACCCAATTGCCGGTTAACCTTGCAATCTCTTTGCATGCCCCGAATAATGAGCTTCGATCTCGGATTATGAAAATAAATCGTGCGATTCCAATCGAAGAGTTAATGCAGGCAATCGACTATTATTTAGAAAAAACAAACCGGAGAATTACGATTGAATATATCCTGTTGAAGGGTGTAAATGATCATAAAGAAGAGGCTGAGCAGCTAGCTGATCTACTCAGCAATAAAAATCAGCGTGCCTATGTAAATTTAATTCCATACAATCCAGTAGATGAACATAGTCAATACCAAAGAAGTGAGCAGGAATCGGTGTTGTCGTTTTATGATACGTTAAAAAAGAGAGGTATAAATTGTAAAATCCGCCAAGAGCATGGGGCAGATATTGATGCTGCTTGTGGTCAGTTAAGAAGTAAACAGATGAAAAAATAATGGGTAGGTTCTTATTGGGACAATTGGAAGCTTTGCGCGAAAAAAGCACAACTAACTATTCGCTAGTTGTGCTTTTTTCTTACCTTAGAACGAAGACTTTTTTGTTGCTCTTGCAAATCGCTAGAAGTTGTATTTATGTGTAGTAGTCAATTCACTATCTTAAATTTAGGTTTCATTGCTCTACTTCAATTTGCAGCCAGGTTTGTGACCATTTTTCAATTTCTTTTATGATCGGCTCTAATGCTAGCCCTTTTTCGGTTAGGGAATATTCAATTCGCACCGGTGTTTCCGGGAATACCTCGCGTTTAACGATTTTAATTTGTTCTAAATCTTTTAGTCGCTCCGAAAGGACCCTTCCACTTATTCCTATAGAGGATTCTAATGCGCAAAAGCGTTTCGGTCCTGTTAACAGCTGATAAATGACAAGACCTGTCCAGCGTTGGCTCAACATCCCCATGGCTTTTTCAAATCGAGGACAAATGAAAGACTGATCCATTGTTCTTCACCCCCTATTAGTATATTACCATTAATAATATAATTACAATACAAAACTAATTAATTTGACACAAGTAACTTTTAAAAATATAATTACTTACATAAAGTAAGTGACTAAATAATAAATTTACACTACAATCATCAATATGTTATTAACCCGATAAAAATAAGGTGGTTTTCAAATATGAAAATGGAGTCGGATGTTTGCATTGTTGGTGCAGGTCCCGGCGGTGCTCTGTTAGGATATTTGCTCGCGAAAAAAGGGATTTCAACGATTGTTCTCGAACGTCATATGGGGATAGACAAGGAATTCCGGGGCGAACATCTCAACGAGGACGGAGAACAAGTATTAAAAAAATATGGTCTTTATAATAAAGTAGAACAAGCTGGACTGCTGTTAATGGAACGAGTTGAATATTGGCATTACGGCAAGGTCATTAAGACAGTCACACCTGCCAAAGGAGAACGGCATGTCGGCATCCATGTTCCACAAAAGAATTTGTTAAGTGTATTGATTTCGGAGTCTGAACCGTTTGCAAATTACAAGCTTATGATGGGGACAAAGGTGACTGAGTTCATTTTTAATAAAAATGGCGGCGTTTCCGGTGTAAAGGCTACAAGCGGCGACCAGGAAGTAACTATTCATAGCAAAATCGTAGTTGGTGCGGATGGGCGGTTCTCTACTGTAAGAAGGCTGGCAGAATTGCCGTTTACTACAATTAAACATGGGTATGAGCTGCTTTGGGCAAAAGTTCCTAGCCCAGCCGGCTGGGAGCCGACGATTAAAAATGCCTTGATTGATGGGCAGCAGCTTGCTTTATTTACTCAAGCAGGCGGATTTATCCAGATAGGCTGGAATATTGAAGAGGATTCGTATCCAACATTGATAAAGCAATCATTTTCACCGTTTATTGAACGGGTGATTGCGGCCTTTCCGGAGTTAGCGGAAACGGTGTGCAACTCCATTCAATCTTGGAATGATTTTATTTTATTAAAGGTGCAAAGTTGTCAATGTCCAACATGGGTAAAGGATGGAGTCGTCATCATGGGCGATGCAGCCCATACGATGAGTCCAAGCGGAGCCTTTGGGATTAATTGTGCCCTATTGGATGCAGATGTATTAGCGGAAGTAATTAATAAGGCACTAGACAAACAGGATGTGAGCGCAGCCGAGTTAAAACAATTTGAATTTACACGGCGTGAGGATGTTGAAAGACTACAGAAACTGCAGTTTGAAATTGAGACAACGTATCAAGAGAATTTCGTCGTTCCAGTCATGTCTTAAGAAATATAAGTCTATAAATATATGAATTTGGGGGAAATCATAGTGGCACAAGTTCAATTAAAATCAGATGTTTTCTCTTTATTAGAGGATAAAATAAAATTAATCAATAAAGGCGAAGAAGCCATTTACCTGGTGGGACCAATCAAGCTGCCTGTTAATTTATACGGAGAAACGGTTGAGTTTAAATGGTATTGTTGGTTGAAGAGCGAGAATGTAACAGAAGATTTTCAGGAAGTGATTGATCATTTATCGTCTGCGAATCTAGCAGAATATCAACAATCGAGTGTCCTTGTTTATGGAGATTTTGAAAATGGTGAGGATGCATTGATTAGAATGCACTCGATCTGTCATACTGGAGATATCTTTGGAAGCAAACGCTGCGATTGCGGCTACCAGCTCAAACAATCGATGAAAATGATTGCCGAGCACGGAACGGGAGCTTTATTTTATTTGGCCAATCATGAAGGAAGAGGAATTGGTTTATTTAGCAAGGCAATGGCCTATATTCTTCAGGAAAATGGATACGATACAGTTGAAGCGAATGAGGGACTTGGATTTGCCGATGATACAAGGAACTACGATGATGCCATCGAAGTCCTTAAGGCGTTAAGAACGAAACCTGTCACGCTGATAACCAACAATCCGAAGAAGCTAAAAGCCTTGAAAGCAGCAGGCTTATCCGTTTCTGGGAGAACTCCTTTATGGGGAGATATCTCCGAATACAATGAAAAATATTTAAAGACCAAAGTAAGAAAATCAGGGCATCTGGCTCCATCAAATCATTAAGATGGTAAATGGGGACGCAAGAACCGTCCCCATGAATCCTGATTTTGCAGGAGGAAATATTGTATGATGAATGATGAGTTTTATATGCAGTTGGCATTAAAAAATGCACAAGCAATGAAAGGTCAGACGGATCCGAATCCACTGGTCGGTGCCGTGATTGTTAATGATAGCCGAATTGTCGGGGTTGGCGCACATATGAAAGCGGGGGAGCCCCATGCTGAAATCCATGCGCTTCGAATGGCTGGAGAACATGCAAAGGGAGCCACGATTTATGTGACACTTGAGCCGTGTTCCCACCATGGCAGAACGGGCCCTTGTGCAGTTGCCCTTGTTGAGGCTGGAATCAAAAAAGTGGTCATTGCCACGTTGGATCCGAATCCGATTGTCGCAGGGAACGGAGTAAAAATTTTAAAAGATGCTGGAATTGAGGTTATCATAGGGGTTTGCGAAACAGAATCACGTCAGATGAATGAAGTGTTCAATAAATTCATTGTAGAGAAAAAGCCGTTTGTCACCTTGAAAGCAGGAATTTCTCTGGATGGCAAAATCGCGACACATACGAACAGCAGCAAGTGGATTACGTCTGAAGAAGCAAGACAGGATGTACACCAGCTTAGAAGTGAAAATATGGCGATCGTTGTTGGGGTGAATACGGTTATTCATGACAATCCTGAGTTGACTTCGAGGATCCCAAACGGTCGTAACCCCATCCGGGTTATATTGGATTCTTCGCTACGAATTCCTTTAGAATCTAAGGTGGTTACCGATAAGAAGGCGGAGACTTGGGTTTTTACTGGTGAAAATTATGATAAAGAAATGCGGGGGATTTTAGAGGATAGTGGAATTTCCGTATTTGTGACGAGCGGATCGAGCAAAGTCGATGCAGCAGATGTGATGAGAATTTTAGGAGAAAAGCTTGTTTCCTCTATATTAATTGAGGGCGGCGGAACCATTAATGCGTCCCTTTTAGAAAATCAAGTCATTGATAAAGTTGTTTTATACATTGCTCCAAAATTAGTAGGCGGAAAGCACGCACCTACCTTCTTGGAAGGAACAGGGATTGACAAGATGAGTGATGCGGTTGAATTATCGAATGTAACGGTTACCCCTATTGGGAAAGACTTTAAATTTACAGGGTATCTAATTTACTAAAAAGTGGGGGGGCAGGTCATCCTCCATTTTTTGTTGTTAATGGGTGTTAATGGGGACGGTTCTTATAGAATCTTTTCAGTAATGATATCTAAAATCCGACGTATGTAATCTGAAAGAGAATTAATTGAAAAGTTGGATAAACAAGCCGTCACCTTCAAGCCATTCTGCTAAAAACACTTTTTTGCAATCTGATATTCCTTGTGTAGCTAATTGTTTCGTAAGCCAAGTATCATCGAATCCTAAATCACGAATTTCATCCCATAATACTTCGCCGTCTCTTATCAAAGTGACTGGGACATAAACCGATTTAGAAGGGATCTGAAAGTCTTCTTGGGTAATCTTTTGATATTTTGATTTTTTTAAGATACTGATCGAACCATTCGCCTCTAAATAGCAAAACGCTACTTCTCTAATTGAAAAAGTTTCACTCTGTCGAAGTAAACTTTGCAATTGGTTGATGTTCATTCTATTTTTTTTTAGTGCTTCCCGATCTACGATTCCATTCTTTATAAGGGCTGATGGTTTATCCTCGACTATTCCTCGAAACTTGAGGGATTTTTGAGCTAGATATTCAACAGTAAAAAGCAAAATACTCCATAACAGCATCGAGTAAACAATGTAAAAAACACCTGCTTTTTGATCATATAAAGCGTTTCCTAGCAATTCACCTAAAACAATGGATGAAATAAAGGTAAATGGAGTAATTTGATTAATTATTTTTTTCCGACAATTTTTATAATAATAAATAGTAAAACAAAGCCAACAATTAGTTCAATCGATAAATAAAGTATGTTCATTTCTAGGTAACTCCAATCAAAGAAGAAGGGGTGGATATTTTTAAAAATTTGAACAAGAAGGTGCATTACATATCGTATGAAGTTTCAATGCTTCCTCCAGATTTTAGCTTTTTCATAGTATGGCTATTATAAAAATATTTAATAAGAAGTACAACACAAATTCACCAATTCTCTATTGAAAATAAAAAGCCCCTCCCTCTCGGTAGGGGATAATTCAGGGTAATTGGATTGTTTTGATATGATCTAAATTACGATATACCGTTTCCCCGTCAGCTGTAATTAGAATCGCTTTGTTATTCGAAACTTTTTGAAGTAAGCCAATTTTTTCAGGATTGTCTCCACCATCTAAAATAACGATCTGACTTTCTAATTTTTTCAGCTGCTCTTCAAAAGTATTCTCTAGTGAAACAGGTGAAGGACTTAAGGGAAAACACTGATTATCTAGAGTATATGGAGTTCTATTTGCTGGATATGGAATTAGACATTTTACATGGTTCACCGATATTAACATTGTTTTGAAGGCGGGGGAGTGAAAAACAAAATAGTCATTCATGATACTGGTTACATAGCCAGGAATCGAATTATTCTCAGTCACGCAAACCTTGACGAACAGTCCTCTTGCAGTCATTAATGTTTTATGAAAGGAAATAGCATCTGCTTCAATGGGTTTTTCTGAAGGAGGGTCGTAGGAGGTGTCTTCTTCTAAAATGCTTATTTCTTTCAATCTATGAATATGAACAAATGGAATGTAGAGGAACGAGTTGGTTCTGCCTTCGTATATAACAACAATGTCTGGTCCAGAATCTATTAGGATTCCCTTGTGAAAGTCCCACCCTGAAATTTCAACTTCAATATTTCTTCCTTTGAGATCTAAAAAGTCTAAAAGCATTTTCATTCTCCTTTTTTCTTATTTAGTCTTATCGTTGAAGGACTCCACCAAAGAGCCACGAAACCCAATAATATAAAACAACTAAAGTAAACAATACTGTCGGTGGAATAACAACAACTGTGACTTTAATATATTCCCGCCACGTGATTCTTACTTTTCCACGCTTTACAATGTGCATCCACATCAACGTAGCCAGTGTTCCCATTGGCAGGAGTAACGATCCCATATCACTGCCAATGACGTTCGCCAAATAGGCGATTTTCAAGGAGAGTGGGTCAAGATTCATATGGGTTAATGTAATGGTCCCAACCATGAGGGCTGGGTGATTATTAAAAATATTGGACATTATGGTTAGGAGTGCCCCCATCAGCACACTTGTACGTAGAAGGTTCCCTGAAACCAAAGGATGCATGAACTCGATCAACCAGTTCGTTAAACCGATGTTATTTAAACCGTATATAATCACATACATACAGAAAGCAAAAACAATAATATACCACGGCGTTTTTTTCAGCATATCGACCGGAGGTATTTTTAAAAAAGCCCATCGCCAACCCAAAAGAACAAGCGATCCTATAACAGCCATAAGGGAGACTGGAATGGAGAAAAATGAGGCAACAAAGAGGCTGACACGGACAGCAAATACGAATAGCAGGACGTACACCATAAATCTTGAACGATCCTTCTCCGATGTATATCGAGGTCCTGGCTTAAGCGGATGGTAAGATGGTAAAGTTAGACCTGAAACATTAGTAGGCACAGTTTTAGGTAGAATTTTTCGAAAGCGAAGAAACAAGAGCACAACTAAGAGTAGTAAACCAAGCGTAGCAGGAACAAACATCATTGCTGTATGCAAATACAAAGTCATATGCACAATTTTCAGAGCGATCAGATTGACAATATTACTCACGCCGATTGGAGCACTCGAAGCGGTCGCGATTAAACCTCCAGACAATAAATATGGAATTTTCTGGTGGTTTTTTAAGCCCATGTTATTTAATAACATGACTAAAATTGGAGTTGTAATTAAAATACTGCCATCGTTATTGAAAAAGAGGGTCATGAAAAAGCATAATAGATTGACATACCAGAATAAGCGAATACCGGACCCCTTTGCTTTTGCAGCCAGCTTCTCTGCCATCCAGTGAAAGAATCCAAAACTTTCTAAAACAATCGCCATGACGATCGTTGCCATAATGGTAATCGCAGCACCGCTGATTGTATCTGTTATGACACCTAAATCTGCTATTGAAACACTCCCACTGAGTAGGACAATAATTGCACCTATTGCAGCAGGTATAGCTTCATTCATACCTCGGGGTCTCCACAGAATAAATCCGATGGTACCCAAAAAAGCTAAAATGGTTATCCAAACCATTGGTTGAAGCATTATATTCTCCTTTCTTCTTGCAAGATTTCATGATGTTGTCATAAGGCGAAAGTACCTTACCAAGGGTAAGTCCGCTCTTGTCCATCCCTTCCATTTATCCATTTGTGGATGTTGTACTATATCTATATGTATCCCGTAAAAGACATGCTTTGGGTTGAAAACCCTTTTTTCAATAATTCCGCTAAAATCTATCAGCAAATGTCTCTAGGCGTAGTCATTTTCGAAGAGTCTTCCATTTTTCTATGTACCAAAGTATTAGTGACTTCCATTTTTCTATGTACCAAAGTATTAGTGACTTCCATTTTTGTATATACAAAAGTATTATGGTAAATAAGCATGACAATTTAGACAAGGATGTGAGAACATGTCAGAAACAGAAATGTCGAAATACGAGAAGAAAATTGAGGTTCGCAACATACACATGGAAGACATTGATGAAATTATGGAGTTATGGAGCCGTTGTTTCTCCGGCATGGAGCCATGGAAGCGGGAGCAATTGGAAAGTCACATTCGAGTTTTTCCTGATGGTCAGTTCTGCGTAGAATATGAGGACAAAATTGTTGGTTCTTGTTCAAGTCTCATTGTTAATATTGACGAATATGAAGACCAGCACACTTGGAACAAAATCACAGACAACGGTTATATCACGAATCATGATCCCCATGGATTCAACCTATATGGCATTGAAATAATGGTTGACCCAGAATACCGTCGTATGAAAATTGGACACCGTCTTTATGAGGCGAGGAAGGAACTCGCTCGCCAATTAAATCTTCAAAGCATTATCATCGGTGGAAGGATCCCAAATTACCATTTATACAAGGCCAAAATGACTCCTCGTGAATATGTGGCAGAGGTTGAGAAGCATAGCATTTATGACCCAGTATTGTCCTTCCAACTCCTTGAAGGGTTTAAAATAAAACGTATCAACACACGGTACCTACCAGACGACATGGCATCTGATGCATTTGCCACCTTGATGGAATGGAACAACATCGATTATCTTCCGAAGTCTCGTCGGGTATATCGTGCCTCGTTCCCTGTAAGAATTTGTGCCATACAGTATATGATGAAAAAAATTGATTCTTTTACGGATTTTACTCGGCAGATTGAGTACTATGTCGATGTTGCGGCTGATTTCGGGTCGGATTTTGCTGTTTTCCCGGAGTTATTTACAACCCAATTGATGTCATTTCTCGAAGAAAAGCGGCCAGATAAGGCTGTTCGTCGGCTTGCAACCTATACTGACCAGTATATCGAACTCTTTACGGAACTTGCTGTACGATATAACGTCAACATTGTTGGAGGATCGCATTTCGTAGAAAGGGATGGGAACATATACAATGTAGCGTATCTATTTCGCCGCGATGGTACGATTGAGAAACAAGCGAAGATTCATGCTACGCCCAACGAGCGCAAGTGGTGGGGGATTGCTGAGGGAAACGAAATTAACGTGTTTGACACAGATTGCGGAAAAGTCGCCATTCAAATTTGTTACGACATCGAGTTCCCGGAACTAGCACGCATTGCCGTAGATCAAGGGGCAAACATTATTTTTGTTCCGTTTTGTACTGATGATCGCCAGGGATACCTCCGTGTTCGTTACTGTGCCCAGGCACGAGCAATTGAGAATCAAGTATATACCTGTATTGCAGGAACCGTGGGAAACTTAACACACGTAGAGAACATGGATATTCAGTACGCACAATCTGGAATTTTCTCACCTTGTGATTTTGGGTTTGCGAGGGATGGGATTGTTGGCGAATGTGATGCTAATGTAGATACAGTTGTTGTCGGTGACGTAGACCTTGAGAAGTTAAGGCGTTCTCGGAATAGCGGTTCTGTTCGACAATTACGCGATCGGCGACGTGATTTGTATCGAATTGAATTTAACAACTTAAAGCCAGAGTAAGTTTTTGTTGGCGATTTATACTGCGGCCGATCATAGTCCGTAAATCCCCATCCTTAAAACTAGGGGGCTTTTACGGACTATTATGGGTATGCAGTTTTTTTAAAACCCTTATAATGATATTGATTAAACGGAAAGGAAGTACGCTGATGACTGCAGCAGAAAAACGCTGTGAATTGGTTATTCTGGAAACTAGTGATACTCATGGACATGTCTATCCCATCAACTATGGAAATAACAAAGAAACGAACTCAGGTCTTGCAAAGATCGCTAGTCTAATAAATCAGGAGAAACAAAAATATAAGTATAGATTGCTGATTGATAATGGAGATGTTATTCAAGGGACACCGTTAACCTATCATTACGCTAAATTCCTTCAGGATCAAAAAAATCCAATCATCAGCATTTTAAATAGCTTAGAATATGATGCGGCTATTATAGGAAACCATGAGTTTAATTATGGGATGAATTTGTTATTGGATTCTGTCATGGAGTCCAATTTCCCATGGCTCTCGGCCAATATCATTGATAGAGAAACGAATAAGCCTCGATTTGGACAGCCTTACTTGATAAAGGAATTTGACAATGGTCTGCGAATTGCTGTATTAGGTGTAACGACACACTACATACCCAATTGGGAGAATCCTAGCTATATTGAAGGCTTGAATTTTGAAGATGCCTTTAAGACAACTGAAAAGTGGGTTGAGTATTTGAAAGAAAATGAGCGTTACGATTTACTGGTTGTCTCCTATCATGGAGGCTTTGAGAGAGACTTGTCATCAGGGGAGCCTACTGAGGCTTTAACAGGTGAAAACCAAGGCTATCGTATGTGCAATGAATTAGAAGGCATAGATGTTTTACTAACTGGTCACCAACATAGACGAATTTCAAAGTACATCAATGGAGTACTTGTGGTTCAGCCTGGATTTCATGGCCAGACAATTGGAAAAGTAGAAATCTTTTTTGAAATGAAGGAAGGAAGATGGACAGTTGTAAATAAATCCGTGGAGTTATTGGAAGTAGATGATTCAACAATTGCAGAAGAAGAAGTATTGGCACTTGCTGAAGAAAATGAGGACGAGACACAAGCCTGGCTTGATCAGCCAATCGGAGAAATCGCAGGAGGGTTGTTAATCGAAAATGCTTTTGAAGTAAGACTAAAGGATCATCCTTTGATTGAATTTATTAATCGAGTTCAAATGGATGCTGCCGGCGTTGAGATATCCAATACAGCGTTGTTTAACAATGAATCGCCTGGATTTGCCGAAAAGGTAACGATGCGGGATATCGTGTCCAACTATATTTACCCGAATACATTAAAAGTAATCCGTATCTCCGGTCAGGATATAAAAGACGCTTTGGAAAAATGCGCATCTTATTTCATATTGGATGAAAATAATGAAATAAGAGTTAATCCAGCTTTTGCTGAGCCAAAGCCTCAACACTACAATTATGATATGTGGGAAGGAATCGAATATGACCTGAAAATCTCTAGACCACTGGGATCCCGGGTAGTTAAGCTTAACTTGAATGGGCTGCCAATGAACCTATTAGAACAGTATGATGTGGTGATGAACAACTATCGGGCTGGCGGAGGAGGAAACTTCGACATGTTTAAAGATAAACCAGTAATTAAGGAAATTCAGACGGATATGACTGAATTATTGGCTGATTATTTACTTAAAAGAAAGACAGTTTATCAAAGCTGTAATCATAATTGGAGGGTCATTTATTAAAATTTGCATAATAAGGAGTCTTGCCTTGTTTTTACATTGAAGAAGATTTATAGAAGAGTATTCGAGAGGTGAATTAGTTTAGAAAGGGGCGTGTTTCTTCATTGTAATGCGTCTTTTTCCCAAATAAAGCGGGATAGAACATACAGACTATCGAATGTATTTTTGTAGTACATACTGATTGAAGAAAGGAATGGGAGTATGTCGATACTATATGAATTTGTTCAAAAGATTGATGCTTCTGAAGTAGCTGATGTCTTTAAAAAGTCAGGGATTACTCGACCAGTTGATGATTTAGAACGTATTCAACGAATGGTAGATCACGCAGACATTATAGTGACTGCGAGAAACAATGGACAACTTATTGGCATAGCAAGAGCAATAACCGATTACTCCTATTGTTGTTATTTGTCAGACCTTGCTGTGGATGCTGAATATCAGCGTATTGGAATAGGAAAAGAACTTGTTCGCTTGATACAAGAAAAACTAGGTGAAGAAGTTACATTGTTATTGGTTGCAGCACCAAATGCAATTGACTATTATCCACGAATTGGATTTAAAAAACTGGATAGAGCTTTTTCAATAACGCGTAAACGCTAAACAAACGAGGTTAGTAATGTGTGCTTTAAGAAGAGGGTATTATATGATAATGAATATAGTAATCCCCATCGTAATAATAGTGATTCTTCTCGGTATGGGGATCCTATTGGTTAAGTCATTTAGAAAGTAGAATTGCCAAAAACTAAGTATTTTCACAGATCTCATTCCATTTTTGAAGGGAGATTTGGATTTGGATTACAGAATCATACAAAAGGAAGCATTTAAGGTTATAGGCAAGGTAGCGAAAGTATCGACAAAAGATGAAGGACATCACAGGAGTATTTCTGAATTTTGGGATCAATGTAATGCTAATGGGACAAGCGAAAAGATTTGTTCCATCGATAACAGTAAAAAAATGCTTGGCATAAGCATGGAATTTGAAGCTGATAAGGAACAATTTTCTTATATGATTGCCATAGAAGATGTCAATCATTCAATTGTGACTGGCTTTGATACGAGGGTAATTCCTGCTGCTAATTGGGCAGTGTTTACTTCTGTAGGTCCAATGCCGGATGCAATCGTCAACGTATTCTCAAGAATCTACCAGGAATGGTTCCCAACAACAGGCTTTGAGCAAGCAAACTCAACAATTCTTGAAGTTTATCCTCCGGGCAATCCTTCAGCACAGGACTATACATGTGAAGTTTGGGTACCAATAGTGAAAAAAAAATCAACCAATATTTGCCTTAGAAAAATATATCTATATAGAAAAGGAGAGCACAAGAACTGCACTCTCCTTTTCTTACAAAAAGTCTTTTTTTCTTGAACTATGAATAGATTGGGGCTATTTCTTATTTACTTGACGCCCGCTTTTTTTTTGGCTCTGTGAACTTGAGTTTCCAATTTGAAAATCATTCCCTAATTCAATATCATTTCTTTTATCCTGTTTCTCGATTTGCTCTCTCGTTTGATCCATGTTTGTTATCCCTTGTTTAGACATTATATATCTCATCTCGCTTTCAAATTTTATTGTTTTTAATATGCTCAATTATAAAAAAAATAGCTATTTTTCTTTACAAAAATTATATGAAACAGAAATTTTTTAGATATTGGGAGGAATTATATGGAACACGAAATAAAAGAACTTATCAAAAAATGTGACCTAGCAATAAAGCAGGAAGATTTTGAAACGCTGATGAATTACTATGCTGATGATGCTATTCTGGTTGTTAAGCCTGGAATGATTGTACAAGGAAAAGAGAAAATCAAAAAAGCATTTATTGCCATTGCAAAATATTTCAACAACAGTGTTGTACCAACACAGGGAGAAATGCTTATTTTAGAAACTGGAGACACAGTGTTAGTTATTTCCCAAACGATTCTTGCTGCCGATAAACAGGATTCGGAATATTCTATGGATCGAAGGGCAACCTATGTGTTTAAGAAAAATTCACATGGCGAATGGCTTTGTGCAATCGATAACTCATATGGTACGGACTTACTCAATCAGTAGACATTAAAGCTGCTGATTATGAGCATAATCTGCATTTACAAAGTTATGTGGCAATGATCTTAATTATTTGTAAAGGAATGATTTAGCATATGAACAACCTTACAAAATTTAAAATAGAAAAGCCAACTAATGAAGTATTCGAGGCCTTCGTAGATCCTTCGAAGATTGGTAACTTTTGGTTTTCATCTAGTTCTGAAAGATGGGAACAAGGCAAAACAATTACTGTGAAATATGATGAATACGATGCACAAATTGATATAGAGGTACTAGAAATCAAAGTAAATAAAAAAATTGTATTCCGATGGGGTGCAAATGGGGACGGGCATATTGTTACGGTTACTCTAAAAAATATCGATCATACGGGTACAATTATTGAAGTTAGTGAAGAAGGATTTAGAGAAGACGACGATGAGTTAATCAATCAATTGCTAGATAATAAAGAAGGCTGGGTTTTTATGCTGACTTGTTTAAAGGGATATCTTGAATTTGGTGTTACTAAATTGAGAGGAGGATTAGTGAAGGATTGACCAATAAAATGCAAACTTGCGATGGCTGCACTAGATAATGGCCGGTTTACCGTTGCAGAAGGGGCGGTTGGTTTAATCGAAGCAAGCTTGGAAGCGAGTGTGAAGTTTATCACGAGCGCAAAACATTTGGAAAAGAAATTGGAAAACACCAGCTCGTAAAGCAATTTTTAGGTCAATAATAAATATTTAAAAATTCAGATAAATACTTTATACTTAACTTTAGAGTCCGATGACAGCAAAAGCCTTGCTGCATAACCGGCATATTTTAGTAATGTATCCTTAGACCAAATTGACTTTGTTCACTCGATCTCCTTTGCAGGACGACGAGCCTTGGAAAAGTCAGTAAAGCGACCAATGCGAGAGCATTGTTTGCTTTGCTGGCTCTTTTTATTCAAAGGCTATGTTAAAGCACATTGTTTATTTTGTCACTATGTTGATTGGAGCGGAAATCAATAGGAATGTTTAGCAGAGCATTATGAAAAATAAAGGGGGCTGCTTAATGAAAAAAGAACTATGAAACCTCTCCATTTGATAGAATTTCCATCGACCCTGCCCAGGCTTTTTTACCGATGGTTTACAGTTAATCTTTCCTTGAATTGTATATACAATGTTTCGATCCTTCTGTGATCATTTTCGTTAGAAGATCTGATAAGCTTTTTTATCAAGCTTTGGCAGAAGTAAAACTAAACGGTTTGCGATATGGCCTTTAAATAATCTTTTTTTCTTGACAGATATGTCCAGGGAATATATAGATTAGTAGAAGATTAAAAACTGCATTTTTATAAAAAGAAGGAGGGATACCCATGATTTTAATTCAACATATTCAAGCAGGGGAAATACATAAAGAAAGAGTGGAAAATGTAACTGATGGAAGGCATGAAGTTAAACTAGCTAAATATCTTCATGATGTTCCTGATCTATCACAAATCGAGATTCTTTTTACCTATGGAAAAGAAATAACGGTTGAGATGTTTAATGAAATGACCAATTTAAAATGGATTCAGCTAAGTTCAACTGGTTTCGATCATTTGCCCAAGGATTATGTCCGAAACAAGGGAATTATCGTAACAACTTCAAAAGGGGCTCATGCCGAACCAATTGCGGAGTATGCCTTTTCAACAATGCTTTATTTTACACGAAAGATGGATCGTTTTTTGGAGTTGCAAAAGGAAAAGAAATGGCATCGTCTGGATTTTCCTACCGAACTAGCCGGAAGTACGCTGGTCATTTTGGGTATGGGCCATATTGGCAAGGAAATCGCAAGGAAGGCACAAGCCTTTCATATGCAAACGATCGGAGTTAACAGTTCCGGCGCAGCGAGTGAATTTTTTGATAGCGTCTATCGTATCGTTCAATTAGCAGAAGTGCTGCCGAAAGCGGACTATTTGATTTTGACCCTCCCATTAACAAATCAAACCTATCATCTTATTGGGCAGGAACAACTGTCCTTGTTAAAACCAACAGCTGTTGTTATTAATGCAGGACGTGGCGAGCTGATGGATGAGTCTGCAGCAATTAAAGTCCTGCAAACAAACCGGATTAGAGGAATGGCGCTGGATGTATTTCATCAGGAACCACTGCCGCAGGATTCACCTTTATGGGATTTGCCCGGACTTCTGCTTACGCCGCATATGGCAGCAATGACAGATCGTTTTCTCGACCGCAGCATCGACCGATTTATTAAAAACTATCAACTTTACGTGAAGGGGGAAGAAATGATTGATGTTGCGGATTTTACAATAGGATACTAATCCAATATTTCATTAATGAACATTAAGACAAGGTAAGATGTCCTCGTTTGAATTTGTATATAGGAGAAGATGCCTCCGATTATGTATAACTACGCAAATAGTTATACATAATTGGGGGCTTTTCAGAAAAACACCTATGGTTGTCATATGGGTTGAAAGACACAAACAAATAAAAATAGAAACACTTCAGTCAGTCTATTGGGAAAATGGTAGATACTTTCAGCTGTTGTTATTTAACTTTGATTTAATTTGGCTACTCCAAAGGCAAAGTTTTCATAAAATACTTTTTCAACAGCTTCAACTTGACCAGCATAGCACTTTACCATCACGACTACTTCTGTCACCCCTTTGGTCCTTTTTTTTCTTGAAAAATTTTCTTTGTTTACAATTAATTCAAAAATGAGGCCTAGTACAAAGCCAATTCCTAATCCGATTAATCCCCATATAATTGGACCCCATTTAAGTATGTATCCATACGTCGCTCCCAAAACAGCTAAAATGTACCGAAAATTGCAGGCGCATCTTAGCAAGCTCAAATTTCCCCGTAAATGAGTACAGCATAGCTTCATTTAGATGAGCATTTGTATTAACGATAATTTCCCAAATCATTAATATATAGCCTTCAAGAAACATTCCTAGTAACATATGCCCAAACCCTGGGAAAATAAACGACCACATAGGGGAAATCCAGGGATTGATTAAAAAATTATAGTTCACATTAAACTGACCTAAATAACTGTTATAGCGCCGAACAAGCTTATTTACTGTATGATTGTCCACTTATTTCTCCTTAAAATAAATTGAATAGTTGAAGGTTAACTGATAACAAAAAAGCGCCTTACCGGAATGATGCTTCTTATTATATTCCATAAATATTACTCCTATAGTTTTTTTAGGAAGCATTCATTTTATTTTTAGATGATAAGGTTAATTGTATCCATCAAAATAACCAATAGAATAAAAAAGAATAATCTTTTTAGTAAAATGGAACTATAAAATATAGCTACTGGAAATTTAAGTCTTTTAAGAAATAACATTCTTTCTCAGAGTTACTTCGAACTGTGGCTTTATCATCAATTGACGGAAAATTAAAGTTCAATGAAAAGGAGGAAATACAATGACAAACCGTAATGACAATCGAAATCAACCACATACCGGAGGAAGTAAATCAGCTGATACGGAATTCGGTGGAGAACTTTCACAAAGTAAAAAAGCTAGGAAAAAAGCAGCAAGAGAAAGTAAAAATAATAGCAAATAATAAAAAATGGTAACGTATTGTTTAAAAAAAGAGCCTGTCCTAAGGTAAAATTCACTCCTTAAGACAGGCTCTTTTATTTATTTCAATTATGCGAAATACTATAACGGATAATGATTTGAAAACCTATAATATAACAAATACGGTAAACAAGACAGCTAGTGCAAAACGATAATAAGCAAAAACAGAGAGACCAATTTTGCTTAATACTTTAAGGAAAGCAACAGCTACTAACATCGCGACAACAAAGGCAGTGATAAAACCAATCGAGAACATCGGAATGTCGCTTGAATGAAGAAAATGCAAACTTTTAATGAAATCTAACCCTGTTGCACCTACCATAATAGGAAGGGCTACTAAAAAAGAAAACTCGGCCGACGTTTTATGGTCAGCTCTTGCCAGCAAGCCTCCTGAGATGGTTGAACCAGCACGAGAAAAGCCAGGAATTACTGCTAAACATTGGAAGAGTCCAATGATAAATGCTTGTTTATAGCTCAATTCATCAACTGTATTCGTTGTGAAGGGGCGATGCTTTTTTTCAGCATAGATCATCAAAATACCACCCGCCACAAGGCTCACAACAACAACCTTTGGTGAAAACAGTTGAGATTTGATGAAATCATGCAAGATAAGTCCCACTACTGCTGCTGGTATGACCCCTAAAATGATATGTACAATATCTAATTTTTTTACTGGCTTTCCGATTGTACTGAAATTTAATAGTGAGAGAAACCTTTTGAAATACAATACTAAAATAGCAAGCATGGAACCTAGTTGAATAATGACCTCAAAAGTACTGGCTTTTGGCCCGGTAAATCCTAATAGACTGCCGACTAAAATCAAATGACCGGTGGATGATACAGGCAAATATTCTGTCAAACCTTCGACGATGCCCAAGATAAAGGCTATTAAATGTTCGCTCATTTTTCTTTCTTCCCCTTATGTAAGTGACTTTTTTAAATAAACATATAAAGGAAGTATAATATTAAAAGCATTGAAGATGCAAGTATCGACAAAAAATTAATATATTATTAATATTCACTAGGAAAACTGATATATTTCGTGGTTAAGATGTTAGTCTAAAACATTTAAGAAAAGCGTCTTACTAAAAGATGATAAATTTTGAAAAAAAGGTAAAAACGATAAAATGCAATAATATGGCGTAGACGTATTATATATGTTTTAATAAGTCATACTTAAAAGCGTATCGAGGCTGGTTATCTAAGAGATAGAGTACACTTCAATTAAGGGGGCATATAAGTGAATTTAATCCCGGCATCTCAGAAAGAAAAATTAAGCTCGTATCGAAAACTCCGATCACTTTATGAACAAAATATAAACGTAAATTCTATTTCCGAAATATTAGAAACATGTAACCTTACAGATGATGCCCTTCGGACCAAAAACTATATGCTGTCAAAGGATTATGATGTGATTGGTGTTGAAGATGGGGGTATTATAATTGGTTATGTTTTAAGGGTAGAATTAAAAGATGAAGGTTCGTGTAATGATTATTATCGGAACTTCAGTCCAATTGAAATTGTCTCAGAGGCTACCCCGCTTATTCAAGCTCTAAATATTTTAAAAGAGTCTGAAAGGATTTTTATTTTAGAGGGGAATAGGGTAACGAAGGTGGTTACGTTAGCAGACCTTCAAAAACAGCCAATTAGAATGTTATTATTCGGTTTAATATCACTATTAGAGATGCAACTTAACAGAATTATAAAAGAATATTTTCCAAATAACACATGGCAAAATCATTTACATTCAAAACGATTAGAGTACGCTCAGAATCTATTTTTAGATAGAAAATCACGAAATGAAGCAATTGAACTAAGCGATTGTTTACAGATTTGTGATAAAAGAGAGATCATTGTCAATGAAGTAAAGCTAAGGGAGCTTTTGGAAATAGAAACAAAGAAAAAAGGAAATGTATTCTTTAAGGAATTAGAAAAATTGAGAAACAACCTTGCTCATTCCCAAGATCTTAATACTTCAAGCTCTTGGAATGAACTATTTAACCTAATTCAACAAATTGAAGCATACCTAGAAAGATGCGAACAAATTTAATTTTTGCAAACAGGATAAGGAGTAAATTGAAGGTACCGGGTTTTATGGACTAGCTAGGGAAGAATGGAGCCAAATGGGAATGGATACCCCCTTAGTTTAAAATAGAAATATTCACAAAAAAGTACACTGGGGACAGTGTACTTTTGTATTGGTTCGATAACTGTTGTAAAGAAATTCTTTAATGGGAATATGAAGGACAAAGTTTCATATTAATTAGTTTTCAACTGATTAACTGTGACAAATGTGTAACCTTTTTTTGACAAAGTATCTAGGATTCCTTCTATAGTTTTAATTTCATTTCCGGTATGATCGTACATTGGATGAAGTAAAATAATAGATCCAGGTTTTACGCTTTGGTTTACATAATCGACTTTAGCAGATATGGAGGTATAATATGTGTCTGGTTCAAGATTCCAGGTAATGGTATCTCGATGATGCTTCATTAAATAATATGGTAAGGCAACAAGTTTTTTTCCATTTGGCGGGCGAAAATCAATTTTTCCTTTATAACCGGTTTTCCTAATTAATCGGTCTGTTCTTTCTATTTCAGTTTTGATATAAGCGGGTGTTTTAAAAACCATTCGTTGATGGGAAAAGGTATGATTTCCGATTTGATCCCCAGCTTTTACGATTTCCTGCCCTAGCTTTGGATTCTTTTTCAATTCATTCCCGATAACAAAAAAGGAGGCCTTTGCACTATATTTTTCCAAAAGAGGAAGGATTTTTTTTACATTATTTGTTGGCCCATCATCAAAAGTCAATGCAACCACTTTTTTGTTTGTATCGACGTGGCTTATTAATCCACCAAATAATTGGTATGTTCGTGAATTCATTAAATCATATGTACCGAAAAACAAAAGGAAGAGGGCCACTAATAAGATTACAAGTGTACCTATTTTCTTACTCATATAAACCGAACACCCGGGGCAATTTTAAAACTTTTTCTAAACCCGAAGCCCATTTAAACAGCCTCCTTTTTAAAAATTATATCATAAACAATTGTTGCATCTAATCTGAGTATAAATGCAGTGTTCATTAAAGTTAACATGTATTTTTTATAAGGTAATATTGACTAAGACCTGTGGCAATATAATTAGAGGCATAAAAATATCTGTAGAAGGAGTAAAAAATGCAAAAACAAACCATTTTATTTAATCTTGACGACACATTAGCCTATTGTAATAGATATTTTAACCAAGTTATCGAAGTATTTACCGAGCAAATTATCAAATGGTTTGACACCTTAACAAAAGAGGAAATAAGACAGAAACAACTTGAAATTGATTTAGAAGCCATTGACGAATATGGCTTAATATCAGCACGTTTTCCTGAGTCATTTGTGGGTACTTATAAATACTTTTGTGACTTAACTGGAAAAGAAAAGAAAAAGTCCGATATTGATTCTTTAAGGGAATTAGGGTGTAAGGTATTTAAAATTCCTGTTGAACCGATCCCCTATATGAATGAAACATTGCAACAATTAAAAGATGCAGGACATGAATTGTATTTGCATACAGGTGGAGATGAAGCTAATCAACGGTGGAAAATTACCCAGTTAGAACTCACAACTTATTTTGAACACCGTATCTTTATTTCAGAACATAAAGATACGACAGCTTTAACAGATATATTAAAAACAATTGATGCCGATCCTAAAATAACGTGGATGATTGGAAATTCATTAAGAACTGATATTATGCCAGCACTAGAGAAGAATATAAATGCCATTTACATTCCTGCTGAAACGGAATGGGACTTTAACGTTGTTGAAATTAAAATGGAGCCTAAAAGAGCATTTTATACGTTACATTCACTACAGGAGGTTCCTAATGCAATTCATCAACACATAATAAAAAAGGAGAAATTTAGAAATAACTTCGCTTCTAATTACAATTCTCATCATCGAAATGAGGAAGAAGATAATCTTTTTACTTAAAAGATTACCCACATTATTATTTTTCAGAGGTTTTATACCGGGTAAGAGTAACAGCAAGCAATTTTGCATAAAAATAAAAAGGAGAGCAAATGCCTCCTCAGTTGTATTACAAAAATTGAATAAATAACGTACAATTAGAAAAATTACAATGTTGTTTTTAGATTTTTAAAGAGGCTGTTACTTTTTTTGAATATTTATCTTCAATTTTTGTTTCAATCTTTTCAATAGCCTTTAAATCCATTTCTATTTCCTTTTTATTATCAATAATGAGTTCCTTAAAAGTTTTTTTAGGTCTCATAGGTCACCTCGCTTCCTCTTATTACGTATTATACATAATAATAAAATTATAGAATTATAAGAATATTACAATTATATGAACATTTTAAAAAAATGTTGAAAATTAGCGTATTTAGTAAAAATATACGGTTAGAATGTGACCAATTATATTTAAAAATTAAAATCTAAAGTTTCAGCTAATCATTTTGCCAAGGCTGTACATACTTTAGAATATGGATTATTTGTTCATTAATTTTTTTGATTCCGGAATTATCCAATTATAAATCAGTACATTATAAACCAAAATAATATAGCTTGCTCATTAATTTAGGGGGTTGGTCGTGTTGAAATGGCATAAAAGGATTCTTTCCATGATACAGGAACGTCAAGATAAGAAAGTCGCCTTAGCAGTGGACACTTCAACGAACAAAGTCCCAAGCATCCTAATAAACAATATTGTAAAACTCTTCGAACAGCTTAAACCAGATACAATATTGGTTCAGGCCGATTATAAGATAAGAGATATTTCACCCGTAAAAAGCGATACAATTAAGTATTTTACACATGGGAAATCATCCTATACATTGGTACTTGAGTGGGCAGAACAAGAAAAAGTGGATACACTTTTCTATATTACAGATGTAACAGGATTTATTGCAGAAGAAATGACTAAAGTTGATTATCAATTATATTGGCTTGTACCGGATGCGTTTTTACCAAGAGTTCCATTTGGGAAAGCAATAAAAGTTGCATGATCATGAGCGTTTCATTGTTTGTTAGGTATCTAACTATATAATAAAATTGAATTGACAGAAGAAGGACACCTTACCAAGGTGTCCTTTTTACATAAAAAATGAAAAATAACACTTCTGGAAGTTTGTGAATATTTTTATTCTTCGCTAATGAAATTTTACTTCTGCGAAGCTTTTTGATATAATAAAGAAAATAGCTTGGAACGGGAGGGCTTTAGGTGGATAGAAAGGAAACAGATGAACTAATTAAGTCGTTTGCAACTTGGCTAAAGATCCAAGGTAAGTCAGATGGGACATTAAATACTTATACAGGTGTTCTTAATTGTTTTAGCGACTTTATGTATAAAAATGGCTTTAACATGCAAGATATTCAATCTGAGAATGTACAATCCTATATCCATTTTCTTGAAGCCGAAAATAAAAGCCCAGGAACAGTTGAAAAGCATTTTGCAGCCATAAGCGTTTTCTCAAAATTTTTAAACAAACCGCAATTGGTCGTAAATATTAACAGAAAGCTGAAAGAAAAGGTCAATGAAGTTCCTGAATCACTTACTCTACCAGAACAAAAAAAATTGATTGAAGAAGTTACTGCAGATGGAAATTTGCGTAATATTACAATGATCTTCACATTATTACATACCGGTATAAGGGTTTCCGAGTTATGTGATCTAAATAAAAATGATGTCATAGTAGATCCTGAAAATGCTTATTTAATTGTTAAACAAGTAAATTCAAATGAAGGCCGGGAGATTCCTTTGTCTGAGGAATTACGGAAATACCTAGAATGGTATATAGATTCACAAAATAAAGATAATCCTGCCTTGTTTGTTTCGAATATTAATAAAAGATTAACTCCTAGGGCGGTTCAATATATCTTAAAGAAATATAATGTTAATCCGCATAAATTACGTCACACATTTTGCCAGAAATTAATTAATAATGGTGTTGACCTACATACAGTCTCTAAACTGGCAGGTCATAAAGATATTAATGTGACGAAAAAGTATTCAAAAGAGATTGAGCCTGATGTTAAACGGGCGATAGATAAAACGTTTATTTAATATAGCACAAAAGTCCGGTAAAAGCCGGATTTTTTTGTTTGACTATTTTTACAAAAACCATTTTTTAGGTATCACCCCCATATAATCAAGGGGACTTCCGAATTATATAGTACATAGCTTGTTTAAATAATTAATTTGGAGGTTGAAGATGATAAAAATTGATATTGATCGATTGTTAGAGTCGACAACTGAGTTGAAAGCTGACAAAAGCGATTTTCAAGTAAAAAAAATAGAAATTGATAGAATTTTGGAAATTACTCGTGATTGGTAAACTCGTTAAAAAAAATAAAAAATACATTTTAATGGCTTTCTACATCTTTTTTGTAGAAGGCTTTTTTTATCTGTGTTTAATTTATAAAAATTTTCTTAACGTATATTGACTTAAAGGGTAAAAGAATATTAGAATAATTTTTAAATATAAGAAATTTTTCGACTCCTTTTTATCTTTAAAGCGTGTATTCGTAGCAGTGATAAAGTATAATTGTAGCTGTAATCAATATTCGTCTGTGGGATAAAACAAAATTTTTTAGATGCCTTAGGGCTAGGAGTTATTATTTTAATTTAAGGGGGTTTCATTATTTATGAAAAAGTTTAGCCGGATTTTTGCCGTCGCAGCGGCGAGCGCACTTTTACTTGCTGGATGTGGCAGTAAGGACAATGCAGGAACTACAAAGAAATCGGAGGGGGAAAAGCAATATAAAATTGGGATTACTCAATTTGCCGTTCACCCTTCGCTGGATGCAGCTACAAAAGGATTTAAACAAGCATTAAAGGATAAAGGGATTAATGCAAAGTATGATGAGCAAAATGCAGAAGCAGACATGAATAATACCCAAACGATAGCTAAAAACTTTGTTGGGAATAAAGTTGATTTAATTTTTGCAAATGCCACTCCTAGTGCAGTTAGTGCATTAAATGCAACCAAAGAGATTCCAATCGTATTTACCTCTGTTACTGATCCAATAGGAGCAGGGCTAGTAAAGGCATTTGACAAACCAGGAAATAACATTACAGGTACTACAGATAATCATCCAGATGCAACCGGAAAAACAATTAACTTTATTACCGACCAGGTAAAAGCCAAACAAGTAGGGATCATTTATAATTCCGGTGAACAAAATTCTGTTGTTCAAGCGAAGCAAGTAAAGCAATTACTAGAAAAAAAGAATGCTAAGCTAATAGAAGTTTCTGTTTCGACATCAGCTGAAGTTAAACAAGCTGCAGAATCCCTTGTTGGCCGTGTCGATGCGATTTACATTCCGACAGATAATACTGTTGTTTCAGCACTAGAATCAGTGATTACAGTAGCAAATAGTAAAAAGATTCCGCTGTTCGTTGGCGAACTGGATTCGATGAAAAAAGGTGCTGTAGCAGCAAGCGGCTTTAATTACTATGATATTGGCTACCAAACAGGAGTCATGGCGGCTGACATTTTAAGCGGCAAGAAGAAGCCTTCTGAAATTCCGGTAGAACTTCCAAAAACATTAAAATTAGTAATTAATAAGAAAGCAGCAGAAGCACAAGGATTAACGGTGGATGCTAATTGGTCAAAACTTGGCGAATTTTATGAAGGAAAATAAACTTATAATCTAGCTTTTAAGGGGGAGGCCTCTTTTGGGGCACCTCCTAATTTTTATATCAATGTTCTGGGCATTCAGCCTTAGTCAAATGAAAGGATGATCTAATTGTTTACAGCTATTTTTGGATCATTTGAGTCTGGTATTATTTATGCAATCATGGCAATCGGTGTCTATTTATCTTTTCGAATTTTAGATTTTCCTGATTTGACAGTGGATGGGAGCTTTGTAACAGGAGCAGCAGTTGCTGCAACCATGATCGCTGCAGGGGTCAACCCATTTATTGCTACTGTTTCAGCATTGGTTGCAGGATTTGCAGCCGGGTGTTTAACGGGAATTATTCATACCTTTGGAAAAATAAATAATTTATTATCCGGAATTTTAATGATGATCGCACTTTATTCTATCAATTTACGAATTATGGGAAAATCAAACGTTCCCTTATTAAATACTGATACAGCATTTACAAAAATCAGCGATATTTTTGAAAAAACAGGCATTGATTCATTCTTAAATAAGATTCTTACATCGGTTGGTCTGGGTGATAGCTTGCCTCAGACATGGGGAATTCTCATATTTATGATTATCATTACGTTCTTGATTAAATTTGCTACGGATTGGTTCCTGCGAACAGAAATGGGCCTGGCAATCAGAGCAACCGGTGATAATAAAAGAATGATTCGCAGCTTGTCGGCAAACACGAATCTTTATGTTATTTTGGGTTTAGGACTTTCCAACGGATTCGTGGCATTTTCAGGTGCGTTAATCGCTCAGCAGGGTGGATTTGCCGATGTTGGGATGGGGATTGGGATGATCGTCATTGGCTTAGCCTCGGTTATCATCGGGGAAGCTTTGTTTGGAACAAAAACAATCAAAAGAACTACATTGGCAGTTATCGGCGGGGCGATTATTTATCGGATTGTCGTTACTTTAGCGCTTCGGGTTGAGTTTTTAAATCCAGGTGATATGAAGTTGATTACGGCAATCATTGTGATCATTGCGCTGATGGCACCGAAGCTGGTTGACAGTTCCCGTGAGAAAAAAGCCAAATCTCGCAGGAAAACAGAAATAATTAATAACCTTCAAGCTTCTGGATCGGGAAAGGAGGACAATCATGCTGCAGTTAAATCAGATTTATAAGGTTTTTAATGAAGGGACACCAGATGAAAAAGTGGCAATTGATCGTGTGAATTTGTCTCTTCAAACGGGGGATTTTGTTACCGTAATCGGAAGTAATGGTGCAGGAAAGTCCTCTTTAATGAATATTATTTCGGGTGTACTTTTTCCAGACATTGGGGAAATCCTTCTTGATGGGAAAAATGTAACGTCTATACCTGAGTACAAAAGGTCAAAAATGATTGGCCGTGTTTTCCAGGATCCGATGGCAGGAACTGCACCAACGATGACGATTGAAGAAAACCTTGCCATGGCTTATTCACGAAACAAGTCAAGAACGCTAAGAAAAGGTGTTACAAAGAAACGGCGCGAATATTTTCGTGAGGTGCTGGAATCATTGCATCTTGGACTTGAAAATCGCCTTACTGCTAAAGTCGGTTTATTGTCAGGCGGGGAACGGCAGGCACTTTCCCTGTTAATGGCAACCTTTACTGAGCCATCGATATTACTCTTGGACGAACATACTGCTGCGCTTGATCCATCAAGAGCAGAATTAATCACCAACTTAACGAAGGAAATTGTTAGTAAATATCATTTAACAACGTTAATGGTAACCCATAATATGCAGCAGGCAATTGATTTAGGGAACCGCTTAATCATGATGGACAGTGGGCAAATTATTTTTGAGGTTGATGAAGAGGAAAAGCAAAAGCTTACAATAGAAAGCTTATTACAGGAATTTCAAAGAATACGCGGAACTCAAATGGCAAGCGACCGTGCAATCCTGTCGTAAGTTTGGGTTCATAAAAAAGATCATGGTTTGTGATCTTTTTTCTTTTTTTAGGACAGGTCACATCTTAAAATGAAAGCAAGAGGTGATAGAAATGTGGACCAATGATTTAACGAAACTACTACATAGTAAATATCCGTTAATCCAGGCCCCTATGGCAGGGGGCCCAACTACCCCTGAATTAGTCGCTGCTGTTTCTAATTCCGGTGGATTGGGTACGATTGCAGCAGGATATTTGAGCCCCATGCAACTAAAAGAACAAGTAAAAGCAGTGAAATTGTTAACCAAGCTTAACTTTGCGGTAAATGTATTTGTTCCGGCAAAGTACACGATTGATGAAGATGTGGTAAGGAATGCAATATCATTATTGAAGCCAATCAAGGAAAAATTGAACGTTCCAGAAGAAAGCCCAGCCCTACCTAATTATGAGCATGATCTGGAAATATTTCACGAGCAACTGAAAGTGATCGTAGAGGAAAATGTTCCAATCTGTTCCTTTACATTTGGTATACCATCTCCTGAGGTAGTAACACAATTAAAGAAAGAAGCAATTGTTGTCATCGGAACAGCTACAACCGTTAATGAAGCAATCATGAACGAGAAGGCAGGTATGGATGCGGTTGTTGTGCAGGGAAGCGAGGCTGGAGGACATCGTGGCAGTTTCCTTAAAAATGGTCAGGAAAGTCTAATCGGCTTACTATCGCTTATTCCCCAAGTTGCTGATTCGGTCCAGCTACCTATCATAGCTGCCGGCGGAATTATGGATGCCAGAGGATTGGTTGCAGCACGATCACTTGGTGCTAAAGGGGTGCAAATGGGGACTGCTTTTCTTACGTGTAGTGAAAGTGGTGCAAATCAAGCACATAAGGATGCCATTTTAAAAGCCAGTGAAGATCAAATTGTACTCACAAGTTCTTTTTCAGGCAAGCAAGCTCGTGGAATCAACAATAGCTTTATAACTGCGATGGAAGGAAAAGAGGGAGGGTTACCTGAATATCCAATCCAAAACGCGTTAACCAAAGGAATTAGAAAACAAGCAGGTATTCAAAAGAATCCTGATTACATGTCCCTTTGGTCAGGTCAAAGCCCAAGATTAGCAAAAGCTGTATCAGCAAAGGAATTAATGAATGGGATCATTTTATCGGCAGAAAATATAGTACAAGGATTGATTAGCTCAAACTTCGGGGAATGAAACCTTTTTAATATTCTAGAACGAAAAATTCAATTATAATAAAAAGGAAGTTCCTAACATTTTATATAACCTAAGGGGAGATGGATTTGAAATTACTTCAATTTTTAAAAGAGAATGAACTGCGTTTAGGTGTTAAAACAGCTAAGGGTATTCTAGATGTAAAAGAAGCAGCGGACAAGTTTGAGAAAGGCGTGCCGGTTACTCTTCAGGAAGTTATTCTGGAAGGAGACGAAGGTGTTGCAAAGGTCAACAGCTTAGTTAATCTGGCTCTTGATAACAGTCGAAGTGAATTATTTGTTTCTGAGGAAACGATTCATTACGCACCAGCTGTTACGAATCCTGAAAAAATAGTCTGTGTAGGTTTAAATTATATTGATCATGCGAAAGAGTCGAAGATGGATATACCGGAGTACCCACTGTTATTTAGTAAATTTAACAGTGCATTAGCAGCACATTTGGAAACGATTGCAATTCCCCAAGAAGCAAAACATATGGATTATGAAGCAGAACTGGTAATCGTAATGGGGAAGACGGCAAAGCATGTTACGGAGGAAGAGGCATTGTCATATGTCTTCGGGTATAGTGTGGGAAATGATGTTTCAGCTCGTGATTTGCAATTTAAATCGGGTCAGTGGTTACTAGGAAAAACTCCTGATGGCTTTGCACCAATTGGCCCATATATTACCACGAGTGATGAAATTGACCCTAATAATTTATCGATTGAATGCAGGGTTAATGGAGAAATACGTCAAAAGGCGAATACATGCGACATGATTTTTAATTGTGCTGTCTTAATTAGTTACATTTCTCAATATATGACACTGAGACCTGGAGATCTTATTTATACAGGAACTCCGGAGGGTGTGACGTTAGGATATCCTGAAGGGGAACAGGTTTGGCTAAAGTCTGGAGACGAGATGGTCGTTACGATTGAATCGCTCGGTGAATTAAAAAATATTCTAAAGTAAACAACATATAAATAAACAAACCCTTTGGATAAAAATCCAAAGGGTTTTAGCTGGGTGCTGATTATGTAGTCATCATTCGAATGTGATTGATCAGGCCTACATTCCATTTACAAAGAAAGTGCGGTTTTATTTTCATTATAAGAATTCTCAACCTCTAACATAAAATGGACGATATCCTCGGCTGCCTTTGGATTGATAAATTTCTTTTGGCTTTCAATAATTTCATTTAATTTTTCAGCATCATTTTTAAGTAAATCATCCATTGTTGCTTTGATGTCTTGCGGATCTTTACAGATGACACCAAGATTGTATTTCTCCGCAAAAGCCGGATTGCTCTCTTCCTGCCCCGGTAATGCTCCGGTAATGATAATCGGGGTATTCGTTGCAACTGCTTCAAACATCACATTTGGGCTTCCTCTAGTAAATGCAATATCTGAGGAAAACATTAGATCCTGGATGTTTTTAGTAAACCCATAAATCTCAACATTGTCTCCATATTTTCCTTTTAGCGATTTTTCTAATTTTGTCTTTAGCTTTGTATTTCGTCCGGCAACTATTTTTACTGAGCAATGAAAATGATCTAATAGATTTTCGGCAATCATTTTCATATTTCCAACGCCTTCACCGCCGCTCATAATCAAACAATTTAAAGGCATTTGTTGATTATGGTTAATATTTCTTTTTATATTTTGTGATTTCCTGTAAAATCGAGAACGAACGGGAAAGCCCAAAACTTTTATCTTTTCGTTTGGAATCCCATAGGAAATACATTTATCCCTAGCCTCAACCGTTGGACTAATAATATAATCGGCTCTTTTATCCGCCCAAAGCGGATAAATATTCACAAGATCAGCAATTAGAGTAATAAATGGTATCTTAATCTGTTGCTTCTCTAAAATGTTTAGGATGGAACCATTGAAATTAGGGTGCACCGATAAAATTAAATCTGGCTTTATTTCATCTAGTAATCTTAAAAACGTTGTTTTAATAAGTCCTGCAATAAGATCATTGACGAGTGTTGGTTTTACCGATGATAGGCTCCAAACCATCTTCCATAAACCTTCAGCACTTCGTGTGATCGGACCGTATGATTTACCGATGCTTAACAGAAGTGGACCGCCAAGTGAGAATCCATCCACAACGTGTATTTTAACGTCATGCTCGCCAACAGAATTTTCAAATAATGACTCTGTTATGCTTTTATGTCCATGACCTGTATTTTCAGAAGAGATGATAAGGATATTTTTACTCATTTAACCAAGCCTTTCCTAACCGCGTATTGTATAATTATAACAAAGTTTTCGTTTATTGTTGTAGGTTCATTATTAATTATTTGTATTTCTTGTTATCCTATTACATATTACTAAAGCAGTCTAAGGCAAAAAAGTATAAAAAAGAGAAATAATCATCTGGAATTTTATTTGAAGGGGCTATATTTACTGGTGACATTAAAAAAATTTAAAGTTATCTATACAATATTTGTATTTATTGCACTTGCAGCATTCGATAATATTATCATAGGACTCTTTCCTCCCTTATTTCAGTCAATTGCCAAAGATTTACATGTTGGTGTGGCGAAAATGGGGGTTGTTTCTGCCATTAATATCCTTACGACAGCGCTATCTTCGGTTTATTGGGGATATCTTTCCGGGAGGTTTAAACGAAAAAGACTGATTATGATCGGTACATTAATTTGGGTGCTATCTGTTTTTTTAACAGCTTACAGCCAAAGTTATCTTCAGTTAGTATTTTTTCAAATTTTAACTGGAATAGGCTTAGGCTGTATTGCTTCAATCGGATTCAGTGTATTAACAGATTCGATTCCCTACCAATATCGCGGCTTAATACTGAGCCTATGGGGAATGACACAAGGTTTGGGTGGTATTGCTGGCTCGTTGCTAGCTTCTTTAGTAGCCACATCGTCTACCTGGAGGACCCCCTTTATATTGGTAGGATTTATCGGTTTTTTTCTAATCATCCTTTATTTATTTGTAAAAGAACCTGTAAGGGGAGAATCAGACCCTGAATTACAGGAGTTCATCAAAGAAGGAAGTTCCTATAATTACATAATCGAAGCAAAGCACATTACTGGAATTCTTTTTAAAGGGAGCAATACCTATCTTTTTTTACAGGCTTTTTTTATGAATATTACTACTGGAAGTCTTATTTGGCTGCCTACCTTATATATTTATAAAATTATCCAGCAGGGGTATAGTACTAAAACGGCAATAATTGCAGCCGGATACCTATATGCTATATTTCAGCTCGGGGGTATGACGTCAGCTTATTTTGGCCATCTTGGTGACAAACTTCAAGCAAAAACCTATAAAGGCAGAGCCCTGTTAACAGCTGTCTTTGTTTTTTTGACTGCGCCATTTTATATCATCATGTTTATGATACCGATGACAAACATATCCTTACCAACTGACAATAATCCTATTTTTATTTTACTAAGCTTGTTAAAGGAAATTCTAGTAAATCCATGGATTGCGCTGATATTTGTATTATCATTTTTTGCGTCTGCTGCTCAATCAGCCAACACACCAAACTGGCTTGCACTTTTAACAGATGTTAATCTTCCTGAACACCGCGGGACAGCCTTTAGCGTGGCCAACCTTTCCAATAGTTTAGGAAGAACACTTGGTAACGTTGGTGTGGGCCTGTTACTAAGCCTGGTTGCTTCCTATACAAAGGAGCCAAATAGCTATATTATCACTTTATCGTTATTGCAGATTTTTCTTATTCCATCAGCTCTATGTTATGTTAAGATGGCTAAAAAAAATGTTAAGGATATTCAAAATGTGAAAAAAACTCTTAATAAAAGAGCAAATAATAATTAATATTTAGGCTTTGATAAAGTAAAAAAGTGAGAAGTGAATAAAATGAACTCTTTGCAAAAAAACGATGAAACTAAGCATAATGATGCTGCAGTGGAACTGATCTCTATCAAAAAAACATTTAACCATCGTGATGAGCTTGTCCATGTTTTAGAAGGGATCAGCGGCAAGGTAGCGGAAGGAAGCATTTTAACGATCATTGGACCTTCTGGATCAGGTAAAAGTACGATTTTATCATTATGTAATTTAATGATTACCCCTGATGAGGGAAAGGTCGTCATTCTTGGAAAGGATGTTCAGGAATGGGATATCAAAGAACTTAGACGGCAAGTCGGCATAGCTTTCCAAGGGGCCCCCATGCTCCAAGGAGCAGTTCTGGATAACTTGACCCTCCCCGCACGATTGCATGGGAAAGAATTAAAGGATCCTGAAAAGTACTTAGAATATGTTGGACTATCAGCAGAGCTTTTATCAAGAGAGGCCAAAGAGCTTTCGGGTGGGCAACGCCAGCGGCTTTCTCTTGCAAGAACATTAATAAATGAACCTGCTGTTTTATTACTAGATGAAGTCACATCGGCACTTGACTCCATTTCGGCCCAAGAAGTGGAAGAACTTATTTTACGGATTAACCGAGAACAACATACAACCATTCTTTGGGTTACCCACAATCTATCTCAGGCTGAAAGAGTGGGCGATCAAACGTGGCTCATCATCGATGGAACTCTTGTTGAAGCGGCCCCAACGAAACAATTTTTTACTGAGCCTAAAGAAGTACGGACCCAGCAGTTTTTAGATAGGAAGAGGGATCTGCGATGAATTTATTTACCCTTCTGCTCAGCTTTAGCTTTGTCATCCTATCATTGTTTGTCTCAATTGGTTTTAAATTAGGACTTGGCCGTGACCTTATAATTACGAGTATCCGAGCCACCGTTCAATTATTAATCATAGGCTATATATTAAAACAGGTTTTTGGGTTCGGACATCCATTGGTGATTGTCCTCATGCTAGTGTTGATGATCATAGTAGCTGCTAAAAATGCAGCAAAGCGGGGGAAAGGGTTACCTCATATTTTTTGGAAGATCTTTTTAACAATTGCCATTGTTGAAACAATCACACAAGCGTTTTTACTAGGATTACATATTGTTCCACCGACACCCCAATACATAATATCCATCAGTGGTATGATCATTGGAAACTCCATGGTTATCGTAAATCTCTTCTTAAATCGCCTAAAAGGGGAGCTGGAAATGCGAAAAGAGGAGGTAATCCTAATTTTATCCCTTGGCGGAAGTGTTAAACAATCAATCTATTCAATTCTAAAACAATCAATACGCTCAAGTCTGATACCCACAATTGAAGGGCAAAAAACGATTGGACTTGTCCAGCTTCCAGGCATGATGACCGGTCAAATCATTGCGGGTGCTGATCCGGTTCAAGCGGTACGCTTTCAGCTCTTGATTGTCTTTATGATTTTATCTGCAGCCTCTTTAACTGCGATTATTTTGGGCTTTTTAACCTACCCGAGTTTATTTAACCAGCATCAACAGTTAGACATACAGGCATGGGAGTAAATCCTGTGTCTTTTTTATATTGCTGTTTTAAACTAGTCTGGTTACCAATACGAAGGGAATTATTGAAAAAGTAAATCATGCTTTTACAAGGGTAACTGGATACACAGTGAATGAGGTTGCGGGAAAAAAAACCAACATATTTCAGTCAGGAAAGCATGATCAGACCTTTTATCAAAAAATATGTGATTCGATTCCTAAACATGGTTATTGGCAAGGTGAGATATGGAACAAACGAAAAGATGGAGAAACTTTATTAGAATGGCTGATCATTAGTAAAGTGAACATTGGAAAGTAAAATATTATCTTGGATTATTTAGTGATATAACAGAGCAAAAGAGCTGAAAATTGATTTTCGGCTTTTTCTGTCGTTTGCAAAAAAGCATAATGAGGAAGTTTAGGGAATATGGTTATGGATAGGCTTATAGATGTTAATCCAATTGTTTAGATAAGGAGAATCCAGATGTCAGGACCGAGTTTAAAGAAACAGGATGCCCATTCATCCATCCATGAGGCGGCACTAAATGAAGCAAAAGAATTAAGGGACTTATTTCAAAAATATCTGGAAGAGAAAGAAAAGGAACGAACAATACAAGTTGCTGAAATTGCCATCGAACATTGGGAATCACGTACACTGAAGCATGCCGAAGCTGAAGAAGAGGGATTATACCGGGAGCTTGTTGAAGAAAACCCTAATTTAGGTCAGCTCGTCATCCAGCTAACGAGAGATCATGATCTAATGCGAAGGATGGTTTCAGAAATGAAAAATCTACTCATTAAGAATGAGATCGATGAAAGGATGCTCTCTTTGCTTGATTCCCTTTTAGTTGTCGATTCGATCCATAATGAAGATGAAATGAATAAACTGCTACCTAATTACGGAAGATAACACACAGAAAGTATTGGAAAAAGGTGATGAATTTGGTAGAGGAAAGATTATTACGCTTTGCGGCACCAGAATTATATAACAGAATGGTTGAAATCTTATCAACCTATCATCTCCATCCATATGATGTTCATGCCACTCTACTGAAAAGCGAGAATGGTTTAGATGTCATAGTAAGGTTTACTGCTGATTTTTCACAATTAGTATCTGCAAATTTCAGCATGGAACAGGCAACGCATCCGGACGAAGCAGTAACTGATTTTTTTGAAGAGGTCGCGTCAAGATGTAAGGCGTTGTTAATTGCAGATTATTATAAAATGATGAAGCCATAAAAGGAGGTGGAAGGGATTGTTTTCATTTGAAACAGATGCACTGCTCGTTGGGGACAGAGAAGATTTAATTGCTTTGGTGCAGATGAGGTTTGGAAAGATTACTGGTGAAATGATAGCGAAAATCTATGAAATTGATGATATGAATACCTTGCAACATCTCATCCTTTCAGCAGCGAATGCAGCAGATTGGAATATTTTTTTAGCGGAATTTAACGCTGGTAAGGAAGCTTTTCGATTAGTAGGGGAAAATTTCAATCCCCTTCGAGATCAGTTGACAGGGGGGAAAGGCATCGATGGAAAAAAATAAAAAAAATTTATTGCATTCCCTTAAACATCTCGTACGAGGAGAACGGATTAATGATGGTTGGACAGAGGAAAATCCCCGCCCACGGGATTGGGAAGCTGTCTATCGAAACCGTTGGGGACATGATAAAGTCGTCCGTTCCACTCATGGAGTAAATTGCACCGGTTCGTGCAGCTGGAAAATCCATGTCAAAGACGGCATTATCACATGGGAAACCCAACAAACGGACTACCCCTCAACAGGCGATGACTTCCCTGAATATGAACCGAGAGGATGTCCCCGCGGCGCAAGCTTTTCCTGGTATACATATAGTCCAACCCGTGTAAAGTATCCTTATATCCGGGGGGATCTTTATGCCTTATGGAAAGAGGAACTTGAAAAAGGAAGCAATCCTGTCAAAGCCTGGGAGAATATTGTCTCTGATCGGGTAAAACGCGAACGTTATGTCAAGGCGCGCGGAAAAGGGGGATTTGTCCGCGGATCATGGAAAGATATTTGTCAAATGATTGCAGCGGCTTCTATTTATACGATTAAAAAATACGGACCCGATCGAATTGTCGGTTTCAGTCCGATCCCCGCTATGTCTATGGTCAGCTATTCAGGTGGGACAAGATTTTTATCCTTAATCGGCGGCACAATCTTAAGTTTTTACGATTGGTATGCGGATCTCCCACCAGCATCACCGCAAGTTTGGGGGGATCAAACGGATGTTCCGGAAAGCGGGGATTGGTATAATTCCAAGTATTTTATAATTTGGGGAACGAATATCCCGCAAACAAGAACTCCTGATGCTCACTTTATGGTGGAGTCGAGGTATAACGGAACGAAAGTAGTTGGGGTTAGTCCAGATTATGCCGAATATGAAAAATTTGCCGACATCTGGCTGCCGGCAAAAGCAGGTACGGACGGAGCGCTGGCAATGGCAATGACTCATGTCATTTTAAAGGAATTTTACGTAGATAAAGAAACTCCTTATTTCATGGAGTACGCCAAACAATATACCGATTTGCCTTTCCTTGTGATGTTAACAGCGAAGAAGGACGCATACCGCTCCGACCGCTTTTTAAGAGCAGATGATATTGCAGAAGGCCAAGAACTAGGGGAATGGAAAACGGTCGTCTGGGATGGAAATGCGAAAAATTTTGCGATTCCTAATGGAAGCGAGGGTTTTCGGTGGGATCAGGGAAACAAGTGGAATCTTGATTTAGATACTATTAATCCGAAAATGAGTTTTCTAGATGAATCAGATTCTATTGTCCTTGTAGAATTCCCGTACTTTGGCGAAAAAGACGGCGGGATGGTCAAACGCGGTGTTCCTGTAAAAAAAATCAAAGACAAATCGGGAGAAGAGATCATCATCACAACTGTTTACGACTTAATGCTAGCTCATACGGGGATTAGCCGCGGATTAATGGGTGATTACCCAGTTGACTATAATGATGATAAAAGATCCTATACACCTGCGTGGCAAGAAAGTATCACAGGCGTGAATAAAACACATGTCATCCAAGTAGCAAGAGAATTTGCTGAAAACGCCGCCCTCACGAAGGGCAAATCAATGATAGCCATGGGCGGAGGAACCAATCACTGGTTTCATAGTGATCAAATTTATCGTTCCATTCTGAATCTCGTCTTATTAACAGGGTCACAAGGGGTAAACGGCGGTGGCTGGGCCCATTATGTGGGTCAAGAAAAAGTACGCCCGTTAGAGGGGTTTTCGCAAATTGCCTTTGCAAATGATTGGGTAAAATCCCCAAGGTTTATGAATGGAACCTCGTTTTTTTATTTTGCAACAGAACAATTCCGCTATGAATATGACCAAAATGAAAAGGAAAGCGAGTGGGGCAGTAAATACTCGAATATCCATCCTGCTGATTTTAATGCGCTATCTGCCCGGTTAGGATGGCTGCCGAGTTTCCCGCAACTATCACAAAATTCATTAGACGTAATGAAGGAAGCTCGTGCACGACATAAGGATGATCAGTCTCTTATTAACGATATCGCTAAACAACTTACAGAAGGAAAGCTGGAATTCGCGATTGAAAATCCAAATGATCCGCGTAATTTCCCTCGTGTTTTCTTTAATTGGCGTTCCAATTTGTTAGGAGACAGCGGGAAGGGACATGAATATTTTGTAAAGCATTTAATCGGGTCTACAGATTCCTTATTAACAGATACGGAAAACTCATGGCAGCCTGAGGATGTAAAAATTTCTGATATTCCGCCTGAAGGGAAAACTGATCTTTTTGTAAGTATGGATTTCCGAATGACGAGCTCGGGCCTTTTCTCTGATATTATTTTGCCAGCAGCCACCTGGTATGAAAAATATGATATCAGCAGTACCGATTTACATCCATTTGTTCATCCATTTAATGCAGCCATTAGCCCTCCATGGGATACAAGAAGTGACTGGGATGCATTTAGAGAGATTGCAAAATCTTTCTCAGACCTTGCCAAAGACCATCTGCCTGCTGGGGAAGACCTTGTCATGTCACCACTTGCCCATGATACGATCAATCAAATCGCTCAAGCCTATGGAAAAGTAAAGGATTGGCGGAAAGGTGAGGTTGATGGGGTTCCTGGTAAAACGATGCCAAATTTTAATGTCGTGAAGCGGGACTATCCTCATGTGTATGATATGTGGATTACAGTTGGACCAAATATTAAGAATGGCTATGGAACAAAGGGTGTTAAAATTCCAGGAGATAGGGTGTATCAAGAATTACTTGATCGACTTGGTGCTTCAAAGCACGATGGGATCGGGAAAGGGTATCCTGATTTATATTCTGATAAGAAAGCAATTAATGCGATTCTACTGATGTCTGGGGCCACAAATGGAAAACGTGCGGTTGAAGGCTGGAAATCACTAGAGGAGAAAACGGGAAAAAAACTTGCTCATATTTCTGAAGGACGCGAGGAAGAGGAATACACATTAGACGCATTAACTATTCAACCACGTCCAGCGATCTCTACACCTGTATGGAGTGGATTAGAAAATGATAATCGACGCTATTCACCGTTCACGGTCAATAAGGAATTCAATATTCCCTGGCATACACTAACAGGCCGGCAAAGCTTTTACCTGGACCATGAAGTCATGCTTGACGTTGGGGAAGGACTTCCATTATACCTTCCGCCGATCTCGAAGGGACCCTTTATTAAGGATGAAAAGGAAATTGAAAATAACGGAAAGTCAATCACGTTACGGTATATGACCCCGCATCAGAAATGGGGAATCCACACCATGTTTACAGATTCAACAAATATGGTTCAGTTATTTCGGGGCTGGCAGGTCGTGTGGATGAATGAAGAAGATGCTGCTTCGATCGGGATTAAGGATAATGACTGGATCGAAGTATATAACCGTAATGGCGTTGTGGCAGCCCGGGCAGTTTTAACGTACCGGATGCCAAGAGGTGCCGTTTATATGTACCATGCACAGGACCGAACAATGGGTGTACCGGGTAATACGATCAATAAAACTCGTGGCGGTACTCATAACAGTGTCACCAGAATTTATCCGAAATCAACCCATATGATTGGCGGGTATTCACAATTGAGCTACGGATTTAATTATTATGGACCAACCGGAAGTCAAAGGGATACCATGACGATTATCCGACCGTTAAAGGAGGTTGATTGGCTTGAGGATTAAAGCACAGGTGGCAATGGTGATGCATCTTGATAAGTGTATTGGCTGTCATACTTGCTCTGTCACATGTAAGAATGTATGGACCAACCGGCCTGGAATGGAATATGTGTGGTTCAATAACGTCGAAACCAGACCAGGTGTTGGGTATCCACGAGAATGGGAAAATACGAACCGATATAAAGGCGGTTGGGTTTTAAGAAATGGCAGACTGCATTTACGAGCAGGCGGGCCGCTTTCGAAGCTGGCCAACATTTTTTACAATCCGAATATGGCGGATTTGAATGACTTTTATGAGCCGTGGACCTATGATTTTGGGCATCTGCATCAGCGAGAAAAAGGGGATAGCATTCCTGTTGCTCGTCCCCGGTCGATGATCACCGGAAACTATATCGATAAACCTGAATGGGGACCAAACTGGGATGATGATTTGGCGGGCGGAAGTGAATCAGTTCCAAATGACCCTAATGTCCGCAAACTTCAAGAACATATCAAAATGGAATATGAGAAAACATTCATGATGTATTTGCCAAGGATTTGTGAACATTGCCTAAATCCTTCTTGTGTTGCATCCTGTCCTTCAGGTGCTTTATATAAGCGGGAGGAAGACGGAATTGTTCTGGTGGACCAGGATGCCTGCCGCGGCTGGCGCTTTTGCATGAATGGCTGTCCTTATCATAAGGTGTATTATAACTGGAATACCCACAAAGCGGAAAAGTGTAATTTTTGTTATCCGCGAACAGAAGCGGGTCTTCCAACAGTCTGTTCTGAGACCTGTGTGGGAAGGATTCGTTATATCGGAGTTGTTTTATATGACGCCGATAAGGTGAAAGCGGCTGCATCGGTTGAAAATCCCCAGGAGCTATATGAATCACAGTTGTCTGTTTTCTTAGACCCGTTTGATCCTGAGGTGATCGAAAAGGCGCAAGCGCAAGGAATTAATCAGAGCTGGATTCAAAGTGCTCAAGATTCACCTGTCTATAAAATGGCAATCAAATGGAAAATCGCCTTGCCGCTTCATCCAGAATACCGTACATTGCCGATGGTTTGGTACGTACCCCCGCTTAGCCCGATTATGCAACATATTACAAATGAACAAGAATTGAATGCAGACGGTTATATTCCTGCTGTGGATCAGATGAGAATACCTATGGAATATTTAGCTTCTTTGTTAACAGCCGATGACACAAAAGTCATCCGTAAGGTATTGTTAAAAATGGCGGCTATGCGTGTCCATATGCGTGCCAAAACTGTTGGCGGTGTTAATGAATTGAAGAAGAGTAAAATTCTTGAAGAGGCAAATACCACTGCGGAGGAGCTTGAAGAGATGGCAAGGTTACTTGCGGTCGCCAAGTATAATGAACGATTTGTCATTCCGACCGGCCGCCGTGAAATGCTAGATGATTTACATTATAGACAAGGGGCATGCAGTATTGAAGAGTTGGCACCGCCTGAAGGAATGGCAACCTATCCATTTGAAAGAAGTGAAAATGCATGACGAATGACAAACAGGCGATTTTAGTTATCCTGTCAAGAATATTGGATTATCCTGACCAACTTTTTTTTGAAGAACAGTCGTTGATCGTATCGTTTATTCAGGAATATATTTCTACTGAGGACAGTCAGAAAGAAGTAGTAAAGAGAATAAGTCCCCTTTACGAGCTGTCATTAAAGGAGTTACAAGAACTATATGTGGAGACATTTGATTATAAGGATAATACAAATCTCTATTTAACTGCCCATGAGCTAGGGGATAGCAGAAAGCGAGGGGTTGCTTTAATCGAACTACAGAAGCAGATTCATGAAGCTGGCTATGAATGTGTTACCAAGGAATTGGCTGACTATATCCCGATGCTATTAGAGCTTTTGGCAGTTGTGCCAGAGGAAGAGAAAATATCAAACCTATCGGCCCGGTTAGCTTATGCTATGGATCGGATTTTAACGAATCTTCCTAACAGTAACCCCTACAAAAAAGTAATGGAATTAGGAATGATATATGTCTTTGAAACTCCTGAATTAGAGAAAATCTCTAGGCTTGAAATACTCCGCGAAGAAGCGGATTTGAATGAGCTGCCATACCCGTTAATGTATCGTTAAAAAAGGAGGATTGGTGATGGAAGTTGTTTTTTGGTGGACCATTTTTCCCTACATATGTGGAACGATCTTACTTATAGCCAGCTTTTACCGATTTGTTTTTCGAGGTAAAAGCTGGACTGCACCGTCAACCGAGATTTTTGAAAAAAAATGGTTGAGAATAGGATCTGTTGTCTTTCACTATGGGATCATTTTTGCTTTTATCGGACATGTAATGGGCGTGTTAATTCCGATTGAAGTGTATAATGCACTAGGGGTTGAAGACCATGTATACCATTTCTTTGCCATCGCCGGAGGCGGTGTAGCGGGATTAATGGTGGTAGTGGGTCTGGTTGTCATGCTGATTCGAAAATTTTTATTCCCTAGAGTTCGCGCCCACACAACTGGTGGAGGGTACTTTACCATTATATGGCTGCTGCTCGTTGCTGCATTAGGAACCTTTATGAGTTTAGTTTATAATACAACGGTTGGCGCCTATGAGTACCGTTTATCGATCGGTCCGTGGTTTAGAAGTTTATTTACCTTCCACCCCCAGGCCGGCTTAATGTTAGGGGTGCCTACACTTTTCAAGGTTCATGTTATTTTATCGTTTATTTTATTTGCAGCTATTCCGTTTACCAAGCTTGTCCACATGTTTAGTTTTCCGCTGCGCTACCCGGCACGTGCTCCGCAGCAGTACCGGTCTAGAAATGGATATAATAAGGATAGCAGGTAGAGGAGGCAAACACTCCTCTTTTTTTTGGAAAATTATTGGAGCGCCTCATTAAGATTTTATCCCGGAAGGAAAGGAATAAAGATTACTTTCCAATTGTTATCGAATAAAAATATTTTTTAAATTGCAATTAGTAAAAAAATCAGACATACCCGTTAAATGTTGTAATTAGCCTAATTCACCATTTGTGCTTTACGCTATTAAACTAGTGCAAATAGGATAAATGCTCTTTTATTTTTACTTTATGAATTTTCATGACAAACGTCACTACTCGATATAAATATATCATGTTACACTCGAAACAGTTATCCTACTATAATCATTCGAAACGAGGAATTGCATTGAACTTTCCACAATTAACGATCAGGCATATGACACCTAAAGTTCCCATTATGCAAGGTGGGATGGGTGTAGGTATATCACTTAGCAAGCTTGCTTCAGCGGTTGCAAATGCTGGCGGGATTGGTATTATCTCTGGTACAGGAATTTCCGTTAATGAAATGAGAAATCATATAAGAAAAGCTAAAAGATCACTAAAAGGACCTGGATACATTGGAGTGAATGTGTTATTTGCAATGAATGATTTTGCCGAAAAAATGAAAGCAGCTCTAGAAGAAAAAGTAGACTTTATTATTTCTGGTGCTGGGATTTCAAGAGATATGTACTCATGGGGAAGAGAGGCTGGCATACCCGTCCTTTCCATCGTTTCTACTGCAAAATTAGCTAAAATTTCCGAAAAACTTGGAGCTGCAGCTGTTGTCGTTGAAGGATTTGAAGCTGGTGGACATCTTGGAACAGACAGACCGATGTTTGATATTCTTCCAGAGGTAGTGGAAGCGGTTTCGATTCCTGTCATTGCTGCTGGAGGAATTATGACTGGCGCGGATATTGCGAAGGCCCTAGAAATTGGAGCATCTGGGGTACAGATGGGTACTAGATTTGTGGCAAGTAACGAATGTGATGCCCCCATGTCCATGAAGCAAAAATATGTAGATGCTCGAAAGGAAGATATTGTTCTAATCAAATCATCTGTAGGTCTTCCAGGAAGAGCTATTGCAAATCCATTTACGGATATGATCGCGAGTCCTAACAAAGTCAAAATAAAGAATTGCAGGGATTGCCTTAAACATTGTTCATACAGTTTTTGCACACTAGATTCTATGTTGAAAGTTGTAGAAGATGATCTTGACAATGGTCTTGTTTTTGCCGGTGCAAGAGTCCATGAAATAAAAGAAATTCTACCTGTACAACAAATCATCGACAACCTTTCAGCAGAATTTAGCGCGGCAATCGAACAGCGTACCGCCGTTCCAGTTTTGCTTTAAGAAAATGAATGGTTAAATATAAGACACTGTGCAACATGCTTAGTGTCTTTTTCACAATTTAGGGAAAATTAATTGTAAGGACCAAATTAGAAAGATAGGGAGCTTATATGAACACGATAACCATAAAACAATTAGCAGATAAATTAAAATTAGAAATCCTTGCCGGTGAAAAAGGACTTGATTGCGTCATCGACAGTGATGATATTCATCGACCAGGATTAGAATTGACGGGATATTTTAAATTTTTTCCAAAAGAAAGAATCCAATTATTAGGAAAACAGGAAATTACATATTTACATACATTAACTGAAGAAGAACGTGATGAAAGAATCGGAACAGTCATTAAAAAACGCCCGCCGTGTATTATCATTACGCGCAACCAAGAAGGTCTTGATTATTTAATCAAGCATTGCAGTGAAGAAGGAGTGGCACTTCTTCGGGCAAAGGAAAAAACAACAAATGTGATTAGCAAACTGAATAATTATCTTGGAAAAGAGTTAGCTAAAAGTATTGGGATTCATGCAGTTTGTGTGAATGTTTTTGGAGTGGGCTTATTAATCAGAGGAGAAAGTGGGATTGGAAAAAGCGAATCTGCTCTTTCTTTAATTGAAAAAGGACATCGCCTTATTTCGGACGATTTAGTCATTCTTAAAAAAATCGATCCTGAATCACTAATTGGAACACATAATCAGAATAACCGTGATTTTTTATCCTTGCGGGGAATTGGGATGATTAATGTACCCAGACTCTACGGTTCTGGTGCTTTTCAAGATGAAACCGCGATTAATTTGGATATTATCTTATCCGCTTGGGATGAGAAGAAGTATTATGATGCAATCGAGCATCCAAATGAAGTCGTTGAGTATTTAGATGTTTCCATCCCTCACCTTGAAATCCCAGTTCGGCCTGGAAGGGACATTGCCAGTTTAATCGAAGTAGCGGCAAAGAATTGGCGTCTTGAACAACAAGGTTACACAGCGTTTAACGAATTTAACGAACGTATTCAAAATCAATAAATTTTTTAATAAATCTCTAATTGTACTATGTGCTAAAAACACATTATATAATACAAATAAAAGTAGTAAGAGAACAAATGTTCCTTTTACTGCTTTTTTATCTTCCAGTTCCTACGCGAAGGAAAAGCGTTAGCTTTTTCGAGGAAGTGCCAGTGCCGACGGTGCCGTTGTGGGTACTACTACAGTATTTTAAAAGTTTTTATTAGTATCACCCCTTAAAAATAAGTCTTTCTGCGAATCAATATAATTGTACTGTTATAACATTATATTGATAATGTCGTCTAACTCGTCACTATTTACAGACGTTTATTTCAACTTTTGACTTTTAAGATAGTCATAGATAGAGAAACTTACACATGGGAGAGAAAATGAATGTCGGAAGAAACATATCGTTATCGTCAGGATCGAAAACAAGCTGAAAAGACAAGACAAAAACAAGACAGAAGAAATAAAGCACCCAAAAAAGGATCCTTACTGAAAAAAGTTTTACTTGCCTGCCTGCTGCTTGGGGTAGTTTTAGTGGGGGTAGGAGGAATTGCATTCGCTAGTATGATTAAGGATGCCCCTAAAATAGATCCTTCAAAACTAGTAGATCCGCTTTCGACGAAATTTTATGATAAAAATGGAAATTTTATCTATGAATACGGAAAGGAAAAGCGAACAAAAGTTACGTATGATCAGGTTCCAAAGGTTTTGGAACAAGCATTTATCGCAACCGAAGATGCCCATTTTTACGAGCATCATGGTATCGATATAAAACGGACTGCTAAAGCGATTTTTGAGAACGTAACTGGTGACTTCGGATCACAGGGAGGAAGTACCATTACACAGCAGGTGATAAAAAACTCATTTTTGACGCCTGAGAAAACACTAAAGCGCAAAGTGCAGGAATGGAGTTTGGCATATCAGTTGGAACAAAAGTATTCCAAGCACGAGATTTTAATGATGTATTTAAACAAGATTTACCTTGGAAACAGGTCTTACGGAGTGGCTGCTGCAGCGAAAAATTATTACGGAATCGAAGCAAATAGTTTGAAAGAATTGACGCTGCCAGAGGCTGCCATGTTAGCTGGTCTCCCACAAAGTCCAAGTAATTATGATCCGAGCAAACCCGAAGACCAAAAGGCTGCAACGAATCGGCGTAATCTTGTCTTGAGCTCCATGCATAGACAGGGGTATATAACGGAGAAACAACTGCAGGACGCAATGAAAGTTCCGGTAACGGAAGGGCTTGTTCCGAAAACTAACCAACAAGGTATGCCATACGAAGCGTTTTTGGATGCTGCTGTAAAAGAAGTGGAAGGAAAATTAAAGGATGTAGATATCAGCACGGATGGTTTATCTATTTATACGACTTTAGATCCAAAAGCGCAGGGTTATGCGGACAAAATGATGAACACAAATGCTATTATCGCTTATCCTAATGCTAACTTTCAGGGAGCTTTCGTATTCCTAGATACGAAAACTGGTGAAGTCCGTGCCATAGGAAGCGGGCGTAATAACTATCAAGCTGCATTCCGGGGAAACAACTTTGCAGTTGATATTAATCGCCAGCCAGGTTCATCATTTAAACCGATTTTTGATTATGGACCTGCGATTGAAAATTTAAAATGGTCGACAGCACACCTTATCAATGACCAGGAGACCACATATTCAAGTGGTCAATCTCTATCAAACTGGGATCATCAATATCATGGAATGTTGACAATCCGAACAGCACTTCAATGGTCCTATAATATTCCTGCACTACTAACGTTGAGAGAGGTAGGAATGGATAAGGCAAAGAATTTTGCAGAACAACTTGGTGTTACTTTTGCTAAAGATCAGGTTTATGAATCTTACTCGATTGGAAGTAATCCGGTGAATCCGTTAGAGATGGCTGGAGCCTACAGTGCATTTGGAAATAACGGAGTATATAACAAACCGCATTTTGTCCAAAAGGTTGTCTATCCTGATGGAACGGTTACTAGCTTTACACCACAGCCAAAACAGGTAATGCATGATTATACAGCTTATATGGTGACCGATATGCTGCGGTCTGTTGTAAATTCTGGGACTGGAACAACAGCAATGGTTCCAGGCCTAGATGTGGCCGGAAAAACAGGCACAACAAATTTTGACGATAAGACCATTGCCCAATTTGGATACCCAGCGGGTGCGACAAATGATAGTTGGTTTGCTGGTTATACACCACAATATACGATGGCAGTTTGGACCGGCTATGCGAAAAATGAACAAGGCAATTATATGCTTGGAGATACAACAAAAATTTCGCAAATCATGTTTAAGTTGATGATGCAAGCATTCGGAACTGATAATAACAGCTTTCAACAGCCATCAAGTGTATATAGAGTGGGGAATGAACTTTACATTAAAGGTGGAAATCATAATGATGTTCCATCCTCCCTGAATAATGATAATGAAAAAACACAAGCTGATAAAGCTGGACCTCAAAACAACGGTGCAGATCATGGGAATGGGAAAGAGAAAGCTAAAAACGAATGGAAACAAGAAAAAGATCAAGGGAAACACAAAGGCAAGCATGGCCACGATTGACCATTTAACTTTATTGATCATAGCCAAAAAATGGTCCCAATATACTTAAAGGGACCATTTCTTTTGGCTAAACAGTTTCCAATTTCTTTGCTTTAAGCCTATATATTTGGTATAGGATGAAAGCGAGAATAGAGATAATTGTACCTGAAATATAGGGAAGACCAATTGCTAGTGAAAACATCCATCCACCCAGTGGTGGTCCAACAATTCTGCCAAGTGAATCGAACGATGAGAGGAGTCCCGTGGCACTTCCATGACCAAAGGTTGAGGTTTTTGTTAAAAGTGATGAAACACAGGGACGAATAACACCATTTCCAATACCAAAGATGGTTAAATAAATGGCAGCAGTTGTAAAGTTATCGACTAATAAAATCGTCGCAAATCCGACTGCCGAAACAATAATCCCTCCTTGAATGACGATCCCTTCTCCATATTTCTTTGTTAACCTGCCCATTAAACCTCCCTGTATAATAGCCTGAGCAACCCCCATAATCATAAAAACATAGCCCATTTGGGTGGAATCCATTCCCGCTCTTTTAGCTGCAAAATAGGCAAATGTTGCTTCTAATCCTGCTAATGAAAGGGATATAAATAACTGGAGGATATATAAAATAGTTTGTACTCCACTGAAAGATTTCCATAAAGAGGTGTTCTGTTCAGAGTGCTCGCGCCGGCTTTCTTCGGTTGAAGATTCTTTTAGCAGGATTATTACTAGTAATAAAGTAATAATTGAAGAAATACCAGCGATATAAAATGGCAGGCTCAAACTGGTTTTGGAAAAAACACCACCGATTGCCGGACCAAATACAAAGCCAAGCCCAATTGCTGCTCCGATAATACCCATGCCCTTTCCACGGTTTTCAGGGGTTGTAATATCAGCAACGTAGGCCATCGTTGTCGGCATATTTGCTGATGTAAGAAAACCCCCAATAATGCGAGCTGCAAATAGCATCAACAAATTGGTTGAAACGGCCATCATAAAGAAAGAAAGGATAAGACCTATAATTCCAAATACCATGACAGGTTTACGGCCAATTCGGTCCGATATTCTTCCCCACATTGGTGCAAACAATAACTGCATCAACGAGTAAACAGCCATTAACCAGCCAAGCTCAGTTGGTGTGGCACCAAGTTGTTCAGCATAAAAGGGTAGAACTGGAATGATGATCCCAAACCCAATATAGACAAGAAACATAACAAGAAACAAGATGGGCAGCGCATTTTTACTTTTCAACTATTTTCCACTTCCTACCTGTTATTTAACTGCTTTTTCTATACTATCATATCTATATATTATGTAGTAAATATAAGCTTTAGTGGAGGAATCATCAAAAAAACGTTGTAAGTATAGAACAACCAGACAATTTATGCTATTGTTTGAATGAAAGAAAACAACTGCTAAATTAATACCACAAAGCCATTCATAAGAAGGGGAAGTGGATTTATAGAACGGTCCATTATAAATTAGCCCGGTAACAAAACTAAGGTAGAAATTGAGGGAAATCAGTTGAAAAGTAAATTTCAATTCTGGTTAGTCCAGATATTGTTGATCTTAACTATAATCTTTGTTTCTTCAAAGATAACTTTTTTATTTCGGCCAATAGGTATCTTCATTTCAACATTATTTTTTCCGATTCTGATTGCAGGGTTTCTTTTTTTTCTGTTTAATCCAGTGGTTAATTTTCTTCATCGCAAGAAAGTGCCCAGATTTATTGCAATTCTAATTATTTATGTCGTTATAATTGGGATCGTTGTATTAATAATCGGCAATGTAGTACCTTCTTTGAGTAAACAGTTTGCTGCCCTTGCAATGGCACTTCCTGGATATGCGAATAAAACAATTGATTATTTTAACAACCTAGCTCAAACATCTGAATTTAAATGGATAATAAAATCACAACCAAATCTTTTTCAATCTTTCGAACAAAAATTAAATAGCTTCGCTAATACTTTGCCAGAGACGATTACTTACAGTATCACGAATATATTGGGTGTAATCGCCAATATTGCTGTTATTCTTGCCACTGTGCCTTTTTTGTTGTTTTACATGTTAAAAGATGGTAATAAGTTTCAGGTATCGTTTTTGAAATTTTTTCCGGCTACTTTGAGGGACGAGGGTTTAACAATTTTAAAAGAGACAGGTGAGACACTTTCCACTTATATACATGGACAAATCGCCGTTGCCTTATCAGTAGGAGCAATGTCGCTGATCGGATATCTTATCATTAAATTACCATTTGCACTGGTAATGGCTTTAGCAGTTACTTTTACATACTTCATTCCATATATTGGACTGATCATTGGTGCTACACCAGCAGTAATCGTAGCATTTTTCGATTCACCTACCAAAGTCTTGTTAGTATTGATTGTGCTAGTAATTTCACAACAGGTAGAATCCAATGTATTATCACCCCTTATTCTTGGGAAAAGTCTTGATATCCATCCAGTAACAATTATCATAATCCTTCTTGCGGCAGGGAATCTTGCTGGTGTCCTAGGAATGGTTTTGGCTGTACCTACTTATGCAGTGTCTAAAACAATTATCTTAAACGCAATTAAATTTTTTAAGGCAAGGAAAAAGGCAACTACCCTGTAAAAATAGGGAAGACCTAGCGGTTTCCGCTAGGTCTTTATTGTATTTTCATTATTTTAGTTTAAAATGCTTAAAATAGTAGGGTGCCCAAATTAAGATTAAATTTTTACTATCCGTCTTAAAGATGAAATGGCTCCCCATATTCCAATTAAAATACCTAAAATTAAAAGACTCAAACAGGAAATGGGAACAAGTCTGGATGGAGAAATCAGCTCAATAAGGGTAATATCTATATATTTATTGAAATAGGTGAAAACTAAGTAGTACCCGACCCCAATCAGGATGGATGCAATCGATGCTCCTAAAAGTCCAATGAGTGATCCTTCTATAAAAAAAGGAATTCGAATAAAATGGTTAGTAGCTCCTATCAACTTTCTTAGTTGAATTTCTTCTTTTCTTGCTAAAACCGTTATTTTTATCGTATTAGTTACTAAATGAACCGCAATGAAGGTGAGACAAATAATAAAGATTGCCCCGATCAAACGAGCTAATTTCGTTGACGTAACTAAGGGACCTACCACATTTTTTGCGTAATCTACTTTATCCACTAGCTTTAGTTTTTCAATCCTTTTCGCTACGGTAGTTATATCCTGCGGCTGTTGGGTTTTAACTACCAATTCATCATTTAAGGGATTGTCCTTTTTTAAAGTTTGAAAGGCTGCCCCTTCATCCCCTAAGTTTTTCATAAAACTTTGAAGTCCTTCGTTTTTTGAAATAAATGTAACAGATGAGACATATTCAAAGGATCGAATGGTATTCGATAAGGCTTTTATGTCATTCGAGTTAGTATCTACAAGGTAGACGTGTATTTCTACATTTTTCTCCACTTTCGTTGTTATATGATTTAAATTTAATAAGAGTAAAAAAGCAACCCCGACGAGGAATATCATAAATGCTAAGGAACTAACTGAAGTAACAGTCATCCAGCCATTTCTTTTAAAATTATTTATTCCTTCTCTTACATGCCGATGCAAATAAGTGTCCTTTTTCAACTTGTAAGCACCTTCCCTTTATAATCACGAAGTATGCTTCCATTATCGATTAAAATGACTCGTTTAGTTGACCGTTTGATAAACTCTGTATTATGAGTAGTCATGACAATCGTTGTACCCTGAAGATTTATTTCTTCAAAAACCCTCATGATTTCCCGTGCTGTTACGATATCTAAATTGCCAGTAGGTTCATCTGCAACAATGATTTTAGGCTGGTTTACAAGGGCTCTTGCGATGGCTACGCGTTGTTGTTCACCGCCTGATAATTCCTTAGGAAAATTATTTGCTTTAGCGGTAAGCCCAACTTTTTCTAATGCTTGAGCCACATTGTCGCGAATAAGATTCACTGGTACTCCGATTGTTTCTTGAGCAAAAGCGACATTTTCATAGACTGTCATTTTTGATAACAAACGAAATTCTTGAAAAACCATCCCGATGGATCTTCTCAACAGGAAGATTTTCTTTGCTTTTAAAGTTGATATCTTTATACCGTTTACAATAATTTCTCCACTCGTTAGCTTTTCTTCTCTTGTAATCAGTTTATTTAGGGTAGATTTACCTGCTCCGCTCTCACCAATGATTAAGACAAATTCTCCTTTGAAGATATGGAGATTTATCTTTTTAAGGGCTTGGACGCCATTTGGATATACTTTCGTTACGTTTTGAAACTGAATCAATTGCTCGAATACTCCTTTCAAATAACGGTTATAGTAAATTACTGAAGTTAAACATCCAATTTCAATAAATCATACTGATAAATAATCTTTAGTAATTTATTTGCATAGTTTGGGTCAGTAGCGTATCCAGCGTCATGAATGCCGTGTGCATAATCTATAATACTAGCAGCATTCTTCAAATACTTTTGATATCTTGGTGTTAATAATAGGTTTGCATGATCCACCATACTATCATAATATGTGCTATAACTAGCAAATTGGGCAGTTGTTACGATACTTTGACCATTTACAAATTCCGTTGTATCCCAATTTACCGAACCCGCTGAGCCTGTTCCTTTTATCCCGAATAAATTCTTTGCTTGAAAAGCGAGACCAGATAAACCATTATAGCTGCCTGAACTTTCTAATATGATTTGACCTAAAGTAATCGAAGCAGGAACTCCTTTTTCCTGTTGAAGTTTTTGGGCATCAGCAATAAATGGGGCGATAATAGAATTTATCAATTGAACATTAGCAGTATGATCGCTGCCATTGTTATTGATTAAAGCAAGGATTTCCGTCCCATTGTTTTGTAACAATTCAAGAGCTAACTTTTTTTCCTGTTCTTCTTTCTCCAGCTGTTTTTTCTTCTCTTCTAAGAAAGTTGACAAAGTTTCTTTTTCTTTTCTGTCGTTCTCTTGACTCGCTTTTATTGCTTCTAATTCAGCTTTTTCCTGGATCGTAGAGTTTTGTAATGCTTTTACATTTTCTTTAATGCCAGTTACTTTGTTTTGATCAGCAATGTACGTTTCGATAAATTGCTGATCACCATTTACGATTTTGTCATAAGAAACGAAATGATCGATAAACTCCCCAAAACTATTAACAGAAAAGATCACATTTAAAAAAGACATTTGACCTTTTGTACGATAATAGGAAGAAACACGGTCCTTAAATTCTCTTTCTCTATTAGTAAGTAAAGTTGTGATTCTCTTATCCTCTTTGTTTAAACTGTCCATTCTCCTTTGTATTTCAGCTAAATCTCCTTCTTTTTTTTGGATATTGGCAGTTGATTCTGCTATTTGTTGATCTAGTTCTGCTAATTTTTTTGTTGTCGCTTCAATTTCTTCCTGAACTTGAAGTTTTTGTTGTGTTACTCCCGATAAATCAGTTTCTATCTGTTGTTGTGTTTGTAATTGTTGATTAGATTGAACCGTTTCAGCACTTGTTGTAAGAGGAACTGTCAGTAAAGTAAGAATACAAGAAGATAACAAATATATTTTTTTATCCATTGTTTATATCCTACCTTTTTTAATTTCTATGTATCATAATTTGTTCAGAGATTTGAATGATTGAATTCCAGTTTAACTCGTAAACCCTCGTTTTTGATAGTAACAGAATTGGGATTAAAAGTAAAAGTACATTTTTGTGGCACCTGCTGAATGATCTTGTTTTACAAACTTGAATCAAGTATATACAACCATCCATGAACACGGCGGGATCTATTTTGGTGGACAGTATTGTTGGGGAAGGAACTACGTTTCATATTCAGCTACCAGGTAGACATTAGGAGCAAATTAAGTGAAAATCTACATAAACGAACATTTATAGTTATTCTTGATATTTAATTCACCAATCTCGGTGCAATTCGTTAATTTTAAAATAATATTTATTATTGAGGCGGTCGGAGCATACATAAGAATTACAAAATAATTATTATTTTGAGAGGATTTATGGTTCGAGTTCTATCTAATTGTACTATGTGCTAAATACACATAACGTATTTAAAAAATCAATGCAGCTAAATGAACAAATGTTCTAATTGTATTGGTTGATTTCTTTTTATAATTTGTTTATGTGAAGTTTATCTTTTAATAATAACCACGAGTAAGTCACTAACCTATGTTTAGTGTCATTTCCATTTGTTAGGGCAAATTAAATAAACACTATTTATGGAGACATTTTGAATGTATATAAGATCATAAATTTACTTAGAAAGGAATCTTTTCTATGAAACAACTTTGGTATGGCGGGAAAATTTACACAATGGAAAACGAAAATGACACCGTAGAGTCAGTGCTAGTTGAGGATGATAAAATTATCGCTATCGGTACATTTGATGAGTTAAGTGATGAGGCGGATGAGCAAATTGACTTGCAAGGTGCCGCGATGTATCCAGGTTTTGTTGACAGCCACCTTCACATGATTTTCCAAGGTGAAAAGCTAATCCGCCTTGATTTAACGAAAGCCACTTCAGCTGAAGAAATGCTTGAAATGGTAAAAGAGGCAGCTAAGAATACACCAACGGATAAATGGTTATTTGGTGAAGGCTGAAATGAAAATAACTTTGCGGATCAACGAATTCCAGCCATATGGGAGTTAGATGCAATCCGTAAGGAACCGGTTCTTTTAACTAGGATTTGCCATCATGTAATCTTGGGCAACACCGCTGCACTTGAAGCTGGCGGCATTTTTGAAGATAGCAACTCCCCTGCAGGCGGTCAAATTGGACGTGATGCTAATGGTAAGTTAAATGGTCTATTATATGACCAAGCCACGAATGCCGTTACTAAAGCCTTACCAAAAGAAGGTGAAGAGTATATCGATTCTTTAACCGCTTCTCTTACCCTTGCAATTGATCAAATGCTTTCCTATGGTTTAACTGGCGGGCACACTGAGGATATGCACTATTTTGGAAAGTTTACGAATCCGTTAACTGCTTTTCATCGAGTAGTTGGAGAAAAACATCACTTTCGAGTGACATTACTGCGCCATAATGCGGTATTCGAAGAAATGATGAAGGCAAATGCAAAATTTGACGAACCATTTATTGAACCTGGAGCGATGAAAGTCTTTGCTGACGGTGCATTAGGCGGATCTACCGCAGCATTGTCCAAACCTTATTCTGATCAACCCGATAATAGTGGTTTATTAATACAAACAGATGAAGAATTTGAAGAGTTAGTGAAGCTTGCACGTCAATATGATGAAGCTGTTGCAGTACATATCATTGGTGACGCTGGGGCAGAACAGGTACTCAATGTAATTGAAAAATATCGATTAACAAATGGTAAAAGAGACCGCTTGATTCATTGCTGTGTTTTGCGTGAAGATTTAGTTGAAAGAATGGCAAAATTACCGGTGGTTTTAGATATTCAACCGGCATTTGTACCATCTGACTTCCCGTGGGTGATTGACAGGCTGGGGGAAGACCGGCTGGACTGGGCTTATCCATGGAAAAAGCTAGTAGATCGCGGGTTGATGTGTGCAGCTGGAACAGATGCTCCTGTAGAAGATATTAATCCTATTGCTTCTATTTATGCAGCTGTAGAGCGTAAAAAACCATTTGCAAATCATGATGGTTATGTACCGGAGGAAAAGTTATCACGCTTCCAGGCTATTCAGCTATATACAAATGGCAGTGCAAAAGCAATCTGTAAAGAAGATGAGCGAGGGTTGATTAAACCTGGCTACCTAGCCGACTTTTCTATTTTTGATCGTGATTTGTTTGATGGAACATCAGAAAATATGTTGGCTGCAAAAGCAGTGAAAACCGTTGTTGCGGGACGTACAGTATTTGATAGAGCTAGAGTATAATTGTCCTATTAGATATAAAAAGAAGATTCAGTACAATTCACTATTTATTTTTTCGCTTATCTACTGTGTTATAATAATAAATGGCAGTAAACCCTACTAATTTTATTAATTAACATGGTATGTAATTTGAGAAAGGTCGTAATAGGAATGGTTTCAGCAAATAAACTCCAAGAAGTAATTGTGCAGCAAGGAAAGAACGTGTTAGTAAGCATGAAGAATTTGAAGCATAGTGCTAAGAAGAAAAGCAAAGAACGTTCTGACTTATTTGAAAAATTTTGTGCGAACAAACATTCATTTGATGTGTATACATATATTGATTCTAATCTTGAACAATTAGCAGAGGTACAAGTATTCATACAAAAATTGGAGTTATTTAGTGACGATTTTGAATGTATTCGTAGAAACTTCGATGCAGAAGTTGACGTGAAACATGCAGAAACTTTGTATGAAGAGATTTTGACTGCATACAATGCGATGGTAAAGGGATTAGGATTTGCGGATGACGCAGTAAATGCAAAAAGATTTTAATCTAAAATTCAAAACACATACTGATCTTATCAGTATGTGTTTTTTTATAAAACGATAAAATCAGCTCATGAAATGGCTGTAAGCCAGGTTTTGTACTTCCGTACTTCAATCGGCAGCAAGCCTTGTACAGGGAAGTAGTAGTCATCTATCTATCGACCAATGGTCGATTCATCCGTTAGGTTCATTTACCGCAGGATGATGCCCCTACCTAATTTGGGTTGCTCGCTCGAGGGGTTTACCCGTTCCATCTTTTCCGTTTCCAGAAAAGCTCCGTCACTGTGGCACTTTCAGGTTGTTCTCAGCATATCCCGAAGGACTTAGCATGATTTCACCGCCGTCAGTCGATAACAGAATCAACTGCCCACCCTTGCAGATGGCACGAACACTACAGGCATCTCAGCACTGTGCGAGCCTGGACTTTCCTCAGTTCCAGTTAAGGAACCGCGACTACTCACCATTTCACGTTTTAATTTGTCCGAAGCGACAATAAATACTATATCACGATCAACGGAATAAGTCTTTAGTAGTTTAATTCCAGTATTACCAATATTGTTTTGTAATTTTTCATGGCCTTGCTTGTCCAAAATGTATTTCACTAACGGATGCTTTCCGTTTAATTATGAGCCCTTTAAAGGAAATGAAAAAATAATTTTAGACATAAGATATGGTCTTTACGGATATTTTGGTAATAAACTGATTTAGGAAGGTGGACGAGGATGTCTGTTCATGTGGTAGGTAGTGGTGAGAATCTGTGGTCTATTTCAAAACTCTATGGAGTCTCAATTAAATCAATTGTTGATGTAAACGGGTTATCATCTGCTGCAGTTGTTGTTCCTGGTCTTTCTCTTTATATTCCAGACAATACACTACCAATACGTGCATATCGGATAAAAGCAGGTGATACCCCTTGGAAATTGACCCAAGAATTTAACTCAAGTCTTTCATTGATACGTACTGCTAATCCAGGATTAGATCTGAATCACCTTCGTATCGATCAGGTTATATACATTCCCTCAACAAAAAAATTAATCATTACTACTCTTGGGTTTTTAGTTCCTTCAGCAAAAACTGCCACTCTTCTTTCTATAATAGATTCACTCTCCAGACAAATAACCTATTTAGCGGTAGTGGCCTACTCATTTACAAATGAGGGTTTTGCTTTTAATGAAGTAGACGATTCCGCAATTGTAGCAAAATGCAAACAAAAAAACATTATCCCATTATTGATGATTAGAAACTATACGGCCATGGGGTTCAATGCAGAGCTGGCAGGAAAAGTTCTGGAAAGTCCAATCTATAGAAAGAATTTAGTGACTAGCATTGTCAAACTTACAACAGATAGAGGGTTTCGCGGTGTCAGTGTTGACTTTGAATTTATTCCCCCAGCAAGGCGCCATGATTTTAATTTGTTCCTAATTGAATTAAAGAGATCATTAGGCAACCTACTATTACATGTGAACGTTCATGCCAAAGCAGCGGATTTACCTACAAATCGGATTGTCGGGGCTTACGATTATGCAGCAATTGGAAAAACGGTTGATCTTATGGCCGTAATGACGATCGATTATGGCTATCCGGGCGGCCCGCCTGATCCGATCGCACCATATTGGTGGGTAGTACAAGTGATTAAGTATGCACTAACCAAACTTAACCCACAAAAACTGCTAATTGCTATGCCGCTATACGGATATGACAAAGATGTCATGACAAATACAACGCAGGCATTATCAGCGCTTGCTGCACAAAATCAAGCGATTTCAAAAAGAGCAACGATTCAATTCGATAATACGGCTAAATCACCATGGTACCGTTATTGGAGTGGCACTAAAGAGAATATTGTTTGGTTCGAAGACATTCGAAGCTATATCGAAAAGTATAACCTTATTGATATCTACAAATTAGTTGGAACCACTTATTGGCAAATCAGTTTGCCAGCACCTCAGAATTGGGCATATTTAAGTAAGAATATAACAGTTGTTAAGAATAGATTTTATGTTTGAGTATTTTATTTTGTTAGGGTTAGGGGTAGATTAACAAAGACGATAATCCATAAAAAGTAGGGTAGCTAATGCCAACTAACAAAAAAACAAATCGGTTAATCGCTGAAAAGTCCCCATATTTGCTACAACACGCACACAATCCAGTGGACTGGTACCCATGGGGGAACGAAGCTTTTAAAAAAGCAAAACAAGAAAACAAGCCTTTATTCGTAAGTATCGGCTATTCAACTTGCCACTGGTGTCATGTTATGGAACGCGAGAGCTTTGAGGATGAAATAGTTGCCGCTCTTTTAAATGAGCGGTTTATTTCGATCAAAGTGGACAGGGAAGAACGACCCGACATTGATTCGATTTATATGAATGTTTGTCAAATGATGAACGGTCACGGGGGGTGGCCACTTAGTATTTTTATGACGCCTGAGAAAGTTCCGTTTTATGCAGGTACATACTTTCCAAAAGAAGCCCGTTTTGGTTATCCAAGATTTAAAGATGTGATCGTCGGGCTGTCAAATAAGTTTAAGGAAAATCCAGATCATATTAAAGAAGTAACTGGGAGTGTTCTTCAGGCACTTAAACCGAACACAAAAAAGAAATCCTCAGCACAGGTCTCAATGAAGGCTGTTGAAAGAGGATTTTCCCACTACATTGACACATTTGATCCAAGATATGGCGGGTTTGGACAGGCACCGAAGTTTCCGATGCCGCATTCGTTAACCTTTCTTTTACGCTATTATGTCTATAGCAAGGATGAAGATGCGCTCAATATGGTTGTAAGAACACTTACAGGTCTGGCAAGAGGCGGGATTTATGACCATGTAGGGTACGGTTTTTCCAGGTATTCAACTGATGAAAAGTTCTTAGTCCCACATTTTGAAAAAATGCTCTATGATAATGCCTTATTAGCGATAGCCTATTTAGAAACATTTCAAGTTACAAAGAATGAACCGTTTAAAATTGCTGCTGAAGAGATCTTCACCTATGTCCTTCGTGATATGCAGCATCATGAAGGTGGATTTTATTCCGCTGAGGACGCGGATTCAGAAGGGGAGGAAGGAAAATTCTATGTCTGGACACCCTCTGAAATTAGACTAGTCCTTGGGGATGATTTGGGCAGTTTATTTTGCCATGTATATGATATTACTGAAAGCGGGAATTTTGAAGGTAAAAACATTCCTAACCTAATCAAAATAGATCTTGATCAATTCGCGGCACAAAATGGACAAGACTTAACCCAGTTGGCTCAAAAACTCGAACTGGCCCGAGGAAAATTATTTGAACACCGAGAAAAACGGATACACCCATACAAAGATGATAAAATTTTGACATCCTGGAATGGGTTAATGATTGCTGCCCTTGCTAAGGGAGGACGAGCTTTAGCGAGTCAGGACTATATTCTTGCTGCCAAAAAGGCTATTGAGTTTATTGATCATCATTTGTTTAAGAACGGGCGGTTGATGGTTCGCTACCGCGAGGGTGAGGTAAGGAATAAGGGATTTATCGATGATTATGCTTTTCTTTTATGGGCGTACATTGAAATGTATGAGTCAACATTGGAGCTTGATTATATCGAAAGGGCAAAGAATTTAACAAAAGAAATGGTTGATTTATTCTGGGATGAAGAAGAAGGTGGCTTTTTCTTTTATGGCAGTGATAATGAGGAATTATTGATACGCCAGAAAGAAGCTTATGATGGGGCAATTCCATCCGGAAATAGTGTCGCAGCAATGCAGATGCTTCGTCTGGCTCGTTTAACAGGTGAATATCAATTAGAAGAGAAGGTGCAGCGGCTATTTGATGCCAACGCAAAACAGCTCACTCAATACCCTGAAGGACATGCTTTTCTTCTGCAGACTTATCTGATGACGCAGATGGGAATGAAGGAAGTCATTGTGTTGAAATCAAAGAACGATAAGATCGCTCAGTCATTAATAAAGGAGCTTCAGACAGGATTTCATCCAGAGGTAACATTCCTTGTTAGTGAGGATCAAGAAAAACTTGCAACAGTGGCTCCGTATACAAAAGATTACCACCCGATTGACCAGTCAACTACCGTTTACGTTTGCGAAAACTTTATCTGTAATAAACCAACCACAGATATTAATGAAGCAATTGAATTAATAAACAAAAAGAAATGACTACCGTTAGTCATTTCTTTTTGTTGCTGTAGTCCCAATACTTGAGTTCATCAAATTGCGAAGTTGGTATTTTTTTCGTTACGTTTCCTGCCGCATCTTTATACACTTCATATTCGCGGTATGTTTCTACAATATACCCATCTATCTTTTCCTTTCTTACTAATTTTTCTTCCATGTCTGGTTTATCTGTGGACACACTTTGATTCAAAGGCTGGGCAACAGCTGGTTCATCAGCGGTATATGAGTAATTTTTGTTAAGAAAGGAAAAAGGCGAATCCAGATAGGCAGTAACCCCAAGAATGAGGATCAACATTAATAGTAATAAAGGTTTCGTTTTCATGTCATCGTGCTCCTTTAAATCTATCTGATAACCATTCTATGCAAATAGCAAAGTGAGATATGACAAGCCTTATGAAAGTTTCTTAATACCATAATTAAACTAAAAAATTGTAATTAAAAGAAAAACTCCGAGCATTAAAGTTTACCCGGAGATTTTATAATATATCTGTTTTCTTATTTAGCGGCCTTTCTTGTACTTTCAGATGCGAAGTCAGCAATAATGACGAGGATCATATAACAAATTAATAGTAGACTTAGCTCTGTATATTGGAAGTAACTCATGCTTAGCTTGAATTGCATGCCAAGACCACCGGCACCTACAAATCCAACGACAATCGTTGTTCTCATGATGACCTCCCAGCGGTATAAGATATAAGTGAGAAATCGAGGCATAACGATCGGAACAATGCCGTAAAAAAGACTTTGAGCCCTAGATGCGCCTGTAGATGCTAAGTTACGAATTGGTCTGGGATCCATATCCTCAACAACCTCAGCCCATAACTTTCCAAGAATTCCAAAGTTGTGGAGGGCAAGTGCAAGTGCTCCTGGGAGGAGTCCTGGTTTAAAAATGAAAATAATCATCATCGCCCAAACTAACTCGGGAACAGATCTTGAAAAAATATAAACGATACGAACAATGTAGAATAATATACAACTATACCATTTTTTCGATGTGGATAATGTTCCGTTAGCAGCGTTTCTTGCCGCAGGGATCACTGTCAAGAATGCTGCAATTGTTGCAAAACCAATTGCCATTAGACTCATTTCTAACGTTTCAAGAGTTAGCTTTAATCCATCTTTCCAACTTTTACTGTCTAAAAAAGCCGGGTGCGGATCATTTAACCCTATAAGCCCGCCAAAAAATTTTTTAGCATATTCAAAGTTTTCATTAGAAAGCAACGCAAATAAGCTTACATTCTGAAAAGCTGCAATATATAACCAAGAGCCAATGATTAACAACAAGGTAAACAGAGAAGAGACCCACCCGGAAACTAATTGTTTATAATCATTGGTTTCAGAAAGTCCACTTCTCACCAGATTGCTCCAACCATCAACAAATATGACAAGAACAATTAAGTAAAATATATATGTCCATACTTGATCATATTTTAGATCTTGCAAAGATAATTGAATTTGATAACCAAGGCCACCCAGTCCAACAAAACTCATAATCGCCGAAGACCGAATGGCACATTCAAAACGATACATTGTATAACTGATCATATCCGTCCAGACTAAAGGAAGATAGCCATAGACTAGTATTTGCAGCCTCGAAGCGCCTGCAGTTTTTAACGCTTTAATAGGCTCCTCCTGGGCATCATCTAACATATCAGCAAAAATTCTTCCAAGAATGCCGCCATAAGGAATGGCAATAGCCAAAATAGCAGCATAAGGGGAGAGACCGACTGCTGCTACAAACAGCCATGCCCAAACAAGTTCGTGAATAGATCTGGTGAATCCTAATATTCCTCTGAAGAAAACTTTGGAACAGAACCGTGCCGTTTTTGTTGAAGTTAATGTACCAGATGCCAATATTCCAACGATAAAAGCATAAATAATTGCCAATGACATTCCAGCAACGGCGTAAGCAAGCGTAATCCATGCTGATGATAATCCAAGTAACAATATGTCTGGTGTCAAATCGGGATGGATGAGTCCCCGGAAAATTTGTAGCAGTGTAACCATACCGCCAGGGTGAAATAAATCTGCATTCCACCTAATGGAGAATAAACTCCAAACAAATATGCAAATCAACAGTAAAGTAAGAATGAATTTTCGGTGCAATCTTAAGGATGGAACAAGCTTCATCATCTTATTCTTGCTCCTTAATTTGATAAAGGTTAGTTAACATGTCATCGGTTACCTTTTCTGTTGGTAAGTCAAAAAATAATCCGCCGTTTTTTAAGGCAATGATCCTTGTGAAAAACTTACGGGCATATTCAACGGAATGCATGCTGGCAATCAATGTTTGATTTTCTTCAGTTACTAGTTTTGTCAGCATAGTTAAAATATCCTCCGCTCTGGCCGGATCGAGGGAGGCAACAGGTTCATCCGCTAAAATTATTTCCGGATTTTGGACTATTAATCTTGCCAGTGCCACACGTTGTTGTTCACCGCCCGATAAATTGGTTGTTCGTTCGTATAGTTTATTTGCCAGGCCTACACGGGTGAGAGCTTTAGCAGCAGCATCCTTTTCTTGCGGGATTACCAGCGAGAGAAGAGATTTAAAAAACCCCCATTCTGATAATTTACCTGCTAGGACGTTATGAACAACCGCAAGCGGACCGATAAGATCAAATTGCTGACGGATTACGCCGACTTTTTTAGCAAATATTTTTCCACTTTTGTATTGAGAAAGTGGCTTTTCATCGATGATGAGCGTGCCTGATTCTAATGTAACCAATCCTGCAATCGTATTGAGGAGAGTCGTTTTACCTGCACCGCTTGATCCTATCAAAGCAACTCGCTCACCTTGATAAATAGTAAAAGAAAGGGAAGATAAAGCTATCTTCCGCTCAAAGTGTTTCGAAATTTGGTTTGCTTCGATTATGATTTTTGAAGTCATTATTTTTACACCTACTACTGAACCATCTTTAATTGTTTTGCAACCTTTTCAATCTTATCGTAATTTTTGTTTTTCGTTTCTATGAACTTGTCAGTTTGGAAGAAGTCTGTAATTTCTTTTTGCTTTGTTGTAATCGATAAAAGGGCGCTCTTCACTTTTTGATTTGTCCCTTTGCCAAATACTTTTTCAACATTACTGTTAATCATAAAGTTATAGTCATAATAGGGAGGGGTTGTGTAAAAAACCTTTACTTTATTTGTATCAACTTTTTTATCCTTTACAGCTGCCTGCCACACGGCTTCATTTAAAGCGCCAGCATTAAATGCACCAGATTCGACTAACTTATAAGTCGTATCATGTGATCCAGAAAAGTTAGGTTTGCCATTGAAATCTGTATTTGGATCGATTCCGGCTTCTATTAGATAATAACGCGGCATTAAATGACCTGATGTTGAACTTTCACTGCCGAACGTAAAGGATTTTCCTTTTAAATCTTGTAATTTGTTGATTGGTAATGAGCTTTGGGCAATAAATACAGAGTGGAACTGTGCATCACGCGGACGCTGGACAATTGATTCTGCTCCAGGGACAAGATTCCTTGCCTGAACACTCGTTAATCCGCCAAACCATGCTAAATGAATATCACCGCGCTGAAAGGCAGTAACGAGTGCAGCGTAATCAACAGAAGGGACAAACTCGACCTTCATGCCTGTTTTTTCACTTAAGTAATTAGCAACAGCTCCCATACCTTTACTTAAATCAGCCGCGTTCTGATCAGGAATTGCGCCAATTTTAAATACTTCTTTTGATGTCGTCTTTGTTGCTGATTCCTTTGTTCCTTTATCTTCTTTTTTCTCAGCTTGACCGCAGGCGGCCAAAGAAAATGCTAGTAATACGACGATTAGTGCCGAAAACCATTTTTTCATAAAGTACTCACCTCTTAATAGAATTAATTATGTAAAAACACACTTTGTTAATTTTACAGTATTAGTATGGATTTTCAAACCTTTACATATCAAACAAAAAAAATCCCCCAACGGAGGGGGGATGAAAACTAAACCGTTTGTTGGGCCCATTCTTCAACATTCCAGACTTTTGTTACCCAATCTTCGTAAAAGTCCGGTTCATGACAAACCAAAACAACAGTTCCTTTGTATGCTTTTAATGCACGTTTTAGCTCTTCCTTTGCCGTGATATCAAGATGATTGGTCGGCTCGTCAAATAAAATCCAATTGCTCTCATTCATGAGAAGCTTGCAAAGACGGACTTTTGCTTGTTCACCACCGCTGAGCTGGTTTAACGGGCGGGATATATGCTCATTTTTCAGACCGCAGCGGGCAAGGGCAGCCCGTACTTGACGTTGATCCATTGACGGGAAGGCATTCCAGATAGCATCAATAGGAGTAATCGATTCGGCTTTTACTTCCTGTTCATAATAAGCAGGGAAGAGGAAGTCACCGCGCTCTGTTGAACCTGATAATGGTTGAATCTTACCAAGCATTGTTTTAAGTAAGGTTGATTTTCCAACCCCGTTACACCCGATAATGGCAACTTTTTCTCCCCGTTCAATCACTATATCCATTTTTGGAAGCAATGGGTGAGAGTAGCCAATTTCTAAATTCTTCGCCTCAAATACATAGCGGCTGCTTGAACGGGATTCTTTAAATTCGAATGTTGGCTTTACCGCCGTTTCTGGACGGTCAATCCGCTCCATACGGTCCAGCTGTTTCTGGCGGCTTTTTGCCCTTCCAGTGGTAGAATAGCGTGATTTGTTCCTCGCAATAAAATCTTCCTGTTTCTTTATAAATTCCTGCTGTTTCTCATAGGCGTTAATATGTTGGTTTTTATTGATTTCGGCAAGCTCCAAGAATTTTTCGTAACTTGCTGTATAACGGGAAAGTTTAGAAAATTCAAGATGAAAAATAGCATTTGAGACAGAATTCATAAACTCAGTGTCATGGGAAATCAAGATAAACGCATATGGATATTCCTTTAAATAGGAGGACAACCATTGAATATGTTCCACATCCAAATAGTTTGTCGGTTCATCCAGTAACAAAACCTTCGGCTGCTCCAAAAGAAGCTTGGCGAGAAGAACTTTAGTACGTTGACCGCCGCTCAGTGCTGCTACATCCCGCTCTAAACCGATTGCATCAAGGCCTAATCCGCGGGCTGCCTCTTCTATTTTCAATTCCAAGCTATAAAAGCCGCCAGCATCAAGAGCATCCTGAATTTCGCCCATTTTTTCTAAAAGGTCTTCAAGCTCCTCCGGAGTGGCATCAGCCATTTTTAAAGTAACCTCGTTTAATTCTTTTTCTTTTTCAAAAAGTGGCAAATAGGCATCACGTAAAACATCACGCATTGTTTTACCTGGCGTTAAAACAGTATGCTGATCCAAATAGCCATAATGAGTACCAGGTGTCCATTCTACCCGGCCGCTGTCATGAATCAGTTGGTTTGTAATTATATTCATTAAGGTGGATTTACCAACGCCGTTTGCACCGACAAGTCCTACGTGATCTTCAGCAAGTAATCGAAATGAAACGTCTTTAAATAAAGTCCGATCCCCAAATGTATGGCTTAAATTTTCAACAGTTAATAGACTCATTTTTTATAATTATCCTCGCTTTGTAGTATCAGAATTTAATCTAGCGCCATTCCTACTCAGGCGCATCCGCTTTTCTTTATAATAAACCCATTTTCATATAATACTAAATTTTTTAGGTTTCGACTAGTTTTACATTGGAAAAACAAATCTCTTTTTATTGGTAAATTGGTATAAACCACCAAAACTGTTGCCTCAATTTAGTTAAGCAGACTTTGCTGTTTTTCGAACGACTTTAGTAAACAAATACCTTAGGACAGGTGGGACAACAAAATAAATGAAAAACAAACGAAATAGTTGGTATCCAGTCACCATTGCTAAATCAGCATGGATTTCATGGGCAAGAATTCCTACTTGATCCATCCCGCCTGGCGCTAAGCTTAATAAACTTGTAGAAGGCGTAACAGGGTCCAGATGAATGAGTATCATACTTAATCCTACAGAACAGCCAATCATGACGATTCCACTCAAAAGAGCAAGTGAAATGATTTTTGCTTTATGCTGCAATTTTTCCGGTTTCAGTAATAAGCCGATGTATCCTCCAATCATGAATTGTGAAAGATCTAGAACTGATGTCGGTAAGGCTGATCCATGTAAACCAGAAAGACTAATGATTGCCGTTCCAAGGATTGGACCTACCAGAAATGGAGCTGGGGATCTCAGCTTTTTTCCAATTATAGCAAAAGCAATACAAATGGATGCAAACAGAATGATGTTCGGAAATAAGGGGTCAGCTGATTGCATGGAATGAGTAATTACGTTATTAGCTGAGATTGCTTGCCCATTATTAAAAAAGGGGCTAAATGCCAGAAATGGAACGATGAAAATAATCATTATTACTCTCGCAACTTGGAGAAAGGTGACGGTGGTGATGTCAATCCCCTCCATGTCTTCAGCGAAAATAATCATTTGCGAAAGTCCCCCTGGGATGCTTCCTATCAGCACGGTAGGGTAGTCAACTCCCGTAAGCTTGGAGACAACAAATGCAATTCCAGCACAAAGAAGGATGAGAGACGTGGTCATTACTACAATAGATGGTAATTTTACGAGTATTTGGAGAACAGCACCTCTTGTAAAGGACAAGCCGATCGAATAACCAACGATAATTAACCCGATCTCCCGAATGAATTTTGGCCAAAATAGATGGATTTTTCCAAACCTTGAGCCAATCAGCACTGCAGTCATTGATCCAAGTAACCATGGAATCGGTGTTTTTATAAAACTAAACAGCAGGGCACCGCTAAAAGCAATGCAAAGTGTGATAACAAAATTTTTTAATGGATGATCTTTTCTTTGATTAATTTTTTCCAAATAGATCCCTTCTGACATGTTGGATTGTTTCTTTTCATTATAAAGTTTATCAATTATTTTTCTATATATAAATAAAAAAAGTGATATTTATTGCTTTTGCGCTGAAATACATTAATGAATTAAACTGTTGAAATCTTCCTATAATTTGATAAAATGAGAGAGGATAAACTTTCTAAGTTTAGACCTCCTATAATTTGGAGCTTAGCTTTGACCGCTATGCTCTGTTTTGGCCTCCTGAATTTAGATTCAGAGGCATTTTTTTTGCTTTGTTTTCCTTTTTAGTATAAAATTACTCGTTTCAAACCAAACTAACTTTTATGAAAAAATGGATGGTGGTAAAGATGATAAAGCTATTTACTGATATTGATTTGGATGGCCTGGGATGTGGGATCTTAGCAAAACTTGCATTTGGAGAACGAGTAAATGTTGCATATTGTTCGTATCGCAACTTGAATCAGCGTGTTGAAGCATTTATCGATAATCCTGAGCATCAGGCAGAAGAAATGTATATTACCGATCTTTCTGTAAGTGAAGCAGTTGAAAATAAATTGGCCAAGCGTTTTAATGCAGGACATCCTGTTAGTGTCATTGATCATCATGTGACAGCCCTGCATTTTAATAACTATGCATGGGGACATATTAAGGTTGAATATGATTCAGGAAAAAAAACGTGTGCTACTTCGTTATTCTATGATCACCTAGTGGAGCGAAATGTGCTAAACCCGACCCCATCAATCACGGAATTTGTTGATTTAGTACGCCAGTATGATACGTGGGAATGGGACGAAAATAATAATATAACAGCTAAACGGTTGAACGATCTATTTTACATAATGGACCGGGAACATTTTGAGGAGGAGCTACTAAGAAGAATTTCCCAGAATCCAGATTCCTTTTCCTTAACAGAGACTGAAACGCTGATACTGGATATCGAAGAAAATAAAATAAACCGGTACATCCAATCAAAAAACAGGCAAATCGTCCAAGCCTTTGTAGACGAATATTGTTGCGGAATTGTTCATGCCGAGCAATATTTATCCGAATTGGGAAATGCTTTAAATAAATTAAATCCACACTTGGATATGATCGTGTTAATGAATGTCAGCGGAAAAAAAATGGGATTTCGAACAATTCATGATGAAGTAAATGTAGCAGAATTTGCAAAAAGATTTGGCGGGGGAGGGCACCCGAAAGCTTCTGGAAGTGAATTATCTCACGATGCATTTGCTAAATTTGTTGTGAATGTCTTTGAACTTCCAACAATAAAGCCTGATCCGCTTCGCAATGAACTAAACTTAAAGGATGCTGGCTTTGCTACTGTTTTTCAAAATAGAAAAAAGGAAGTCTCCTATATTACATCACAAGAGAATCGCTCTTATTTGGTGTTCCATAATGGGAAGCAGATCGAGCAAACGTTTGAAAACTTTGAAAACGCTGAGCGGTTTATTAAAAGAAATTTCGGTACTTCCCTATGTTTTGATGATGAAAGTGTAAAGCTGGTGGCAGGGTCCTTGTCCATTGATTTGGCAGAAGTAAAGGGAAAATATCAACTTTATCTGAACAAAGTGATTGACCAATTAAAGCAGAAATGAGAAAAAAGGCAGCTCTTGTTTAAAAAGGCTGCCTTTTTTATATCCAAATTATCTTTTTCTAGCTTCGACAATTTCAGCGACCAATTCATACGAGTGTAATCTGGCCTGGTGATCATAAATTTGTGCATTTACAATGATTTCGTTCGCATTTGTTTTGTTTAAGAAAGTATGAAGTTTAGGTTTAATCGTTTCCGGACTGCCAATGAACGTTGTCTGAAGCCGCTGCTGTAACACTGCCTTTTCGTAATCGTTTGCCAGTTCATAAATATTTTCAACCGGAGGCTGCAATTGAACACGGTTATTGCGGATTAAGTTTAAAATGTTCTGCTGCAACGATGTTGCCAGCCATTGTGCTTCTTCATCCGAATCCGCGGCAATGATGTTTACTCCGACCATAGCATAGGGATTGTTTAATTCCTCCGTAGGCCGAAAATTTCGTCGGTATATTTCCAGGGCCTGCAATGTATTTTCAGGCGCAAAATGGCTTGCAAAAGCAAATGGTAAGCCTAACAGCCCTGACAATTGCGCACTGTAGCCGCTCGACCCTAACAACCAAATCGGGATGTTCAAACCTTCCCCTGGAATTGCCCGAACAGGTTTATTTTCTGAAGGTAATGGGGGAGCAAAATACCCCCGAAGTTCTTGGACCAACTCAGGGAAATCCTGTCCATTACTATAGATGTCCCGTCGCAGTGCGTTTGCAGTTATTTGGTCGGTACCTGGTGCACGTCCAAGTCCAAGATCAATTCTTCCCGGGAACAACGATTCGAGTGTTCCGAACTGTTCAGCAATAACTAGCGGGGCATGATTTGGTAACATGATTCCACCGGAGCCGACTCGAATCGTGCTTGTTCCTGAAGCAACATAACCAATGACAACTGAGGTTGCTGAACTGGCTATTCCAAAAGAGTTATGATGTTCGGCCAGCCAGTATCGATTGAAGCCCCATTCTTCTGCATGACGCGCTAGATCCAGTGTGTTTTTTAACGAATCAGCTGGAGTGCCACCCTTGATAATTGGAGATAGGTCTAGTATTGAATAAGGAATATCGTTTAAATGCATTTGATTAACCATCAATTCATCTTCTTTCTTAAAGGTATTACTAACAGGGAGTTGAATTATTCCAAATAAATTTTACCAGTTATTTTTATTCTCTCAAAATAATATGGTTTCCTAGTTTCCTTTAAAAGATTAAATCAAGAGAAGTGTTTACTTAAGCTTTAGTTTGTAAGCTTTTTATAGAAAGATTTTCAGCTGATTTGTAACAGGTACGAAACGCTACGTTAACTGTTTCTTCATACGGCTGTCATATTCATCCTGTATAATAAGGCATAGTACCTTAAGAATGATGTAATATATTTCAGTTGGAATTTTTAGCTTTACTATGATAAAGTAAAAAAACAGATTTATGGTAAGATAATTATAGGAAAAACCTTTTTGTGAGAAAATCTTCGAGGTGATTGGAGTGGCTTCGTCATCAAAAAGGAGTCAATATTTTGATAATGCAAAATTCATTTTGATTTTTTTAGTTGTGTTTGGACATGTTATTAGTCCATTAAAAGGAAAAGATAATCTACTTTCCACATTGTACACGTTTATTTTTCTCTTTCATATGCCAGCATTTATCCTGATCTCTGGATATTTTGCAAAAGGCTTTCGAAAAAAGGGCTATGTAAGAAAAGCTTTTAAAAAAATATTGATTCCTTATGTGATATTTCAAGTGATCTATTCGCTCTTTTATTTTTGGAATGGTCAATCAACTGCCGTTAAGATTGATTTATTTCATCCTCATTGGACGCTTTGGTTTTTATTAAGCTTATTTTGTTGGAATCTATTATTATATGTTTTTGCCCGGTTAGGTTGGATTGGTTTTTTTATTGCTGTTGCTCTAGGAATTGGCATTGGCTATGTTGACAATATTGGCAGTTTTTTAAGTTTGTCAAGAACATTTGTCTTTTTTCCTTACTTCCTGCTAGGGTTTTTATTACAACGCGAACAGTTGACTAAGATTATCCGAAATAAAATTGCCTTTCCAATTGGAATTTTGATTATGATTGTTACAATTATCATCTCAGCAAGTTTACCAGAAGTCTCGCTCACATGGATGTTTGGAGACACATCTTATGCCGGGATGGGAAAAGAAGAAATCATTGATGGATTGATTCGGGTCTGCCAATATGCAGGGACTTTAATTGTTATCTTTGGTTTTTTAGCTTTAATTCCATCGAATCAATATAAAGTAACAGTGATTGGTCAACGAACTTTGTATGTTTATTTATTTCACGGGTTTATTATTAAGACTGTAGACACAATAGTTCCTGAAAAGTTTTTAAGTTTTGTTTCTACACATTATCTTTTGCTAATTTGTTTTTCACTTGCAATCTGCATTTTTTTAGGCAGTTATTTAATAAAAAAATACACTTCTCCAATAGTCGAATTAAGGTTGTAAAGGGGGAAAACAAAGGCAGGATCATCATTTGATCCTGCCTTTGTTTTCGTCTTCGTTTAAGAACATTACCGCCAGAAAGGTAGTGCCGATAGTCGCCCATCAATTAGTTAATCCCGTTAAACTGGCGCTTTAGCTTTTTATACTCAAAACCCGAATAATCCGCTGACAAAATTCTTTTTCTTTGCTTTCCTTCCTTTGTCTACATGTTCAAGGACAGGCGCTTTTTCATTACTTGGCTGAGTTTTCAATTGACTTTCGAGGGTGGCGATTCTATTTATTAGGTTTTTTATTTGGTTTTGTAAATCTTCTATTTCTCTGCGGTGTTGTATGAGTTGATAGGAGGTAACCGAATCTGCTTTTGCATTCAATCTCGTCTCCATTTCAGACATTTTTGTAGATAACATTTCAATAGCTTGATCGTTCTTGGCATCTTTTAGTGCACCTTGCCTTGACTTTTTTTCATAAAGTGGTGCAATATCCTGGAGCAAGACACCTTGCTGAATTTTATGGTGAATTTGTTTTATAAGTTCAATGTCTTCGTCTTTAAATAAGTAATGACCACGTTCATTTTTTTCCATTGGCAGCCCTAATTGCTTTACCCAGCGTTGGATGGTACTTATTGATACACCTAATAATTTAGCAACTTCACCTGTATTCAATATAAATCCCCCCATCTGAATGAATTCATTGCATGGAACAAAAACAGGAATACAAGGATCGATTAGTCGCAAAGGCTAAATATAAGGAAGAAGAAAAAATCAATGAATTTTACCAAAATTTCCACCATTTTCGTTCTTTAGCTGAAGCGGCAACCCTAAAGCTTGACAGCATGCCTTGAAAAGCAATTTCACGCTGTCTTATTTCGCTGCGGAGATTTTCATGGTTGGCAACAAAGTATTCACGATCTTTCTCAAGGGATTCTACCAGTGTACCGATTTCATTATTTGTAACATCAATATAATGTGATAGTTCCTCGGAGGTTTCAGCAAGCTGCTTTGAAATTGAATAAAATTCTTCCGATGTTTCGAATGCTTGATCTGTTAATGTTTTTTCTAGTCTGCTAAATGTTTTGTCAGTGACATCAGAGGTTTTTTGAACGGTAAAGTATAATTCCTTAATCTCCTCCTGAACATTGGCACTTGATTTGTAAAGGGAATCTGAGAGTGTTTTTACGGTGGTAAAGGTCCCTTTCGAAATTTCTTTTTTAACCTCTTCAACTACTTCGGTCCGAACAACGCTTCTAATTTCTTCCTTTACTTCATTTAAGAAAGATTGTTTATATTGATCCATGGTCAAAAAGAACTGATCTTGGTTCCATTTTGAGAGGTCATTTGAAACTGAGGGTTGTTCCTCTATTTCAGACAGAACAGGTAATGCCGAGTCGAAAACAACACTTTCAGATTTTTCAAGGCTTGGCAGCTGTTGCAGGAGCATATTGCGAATTTCTACCTTTCCCAAATTTTTTGCTTCCCAATCTTTTATTTCGAGCAGCTTGTTTATTTCATCGTCTGAATAAATGCGTGCACCTTGTTTTGAACGTGGAATAACGAGTAGGTCGCTTAAGTCCTTTTCCCATTGCTTTAAGGTGCTTGTTGAAACATTTATTATTTTTGAAACTTCTTTTAATGTATAGGCTCCCACTTTCATTTCACCCTTCCATTTATGTCTAATAGATATATCCTTGGATAGTAATTCACCATGCAGTATCCCTTTTTCCTGCTTACAGACAAAAGTTATCAAAACAAGACTATTTCATATAAATAGCAACATTTTTCACGATGATTTTCCAAATCATTAGAAAAATTGACAAAAAAGTATTGTAAAATAGTAAAAATGAGGATTATCATTAAAGGGAAAATCAAGGGGAGAGAAGGTTTAGCATGTGGATTGGGGCCGCATTTATTACAACAGTTAGTTTTGGAACAAACAATACCATTTTTAAATGGAGTACAGGGAATGGTCTCTCAAAAGTACATATTCAATTTTTCTTTTATTTTGTTGCTTTTTTACTTACACTTGGCTATGCAGTCGTAATCGGGTCTTTACACTTGAACGTAATGACCATTTTACTGGGTTCGTTGATTGGAATATTAAATGCAAATGGGAATATTCAAATGTCAAAAGCGTTTGAAAAAGGTCCGGCGAGTTTAACATCACCAATCATTGGAACAAACGTATTTTTACCTATTTTGAGTGCTGCGATAATTTTCCACGAACATATAACGATTCTGCAGTGGATAGGGATTATCATCATGCTTGGTTCTGCGGTAATCATTCAATATGCGCCAAATTCAAATAGCAATATAAATTATTTGCCATGGGTTATTCGGGTCATTTTAGCGATTATTTCTTTTGGGGTATTAGGCATTTTAATGAAAACAACATCCTATCTGCATATTGATTCTTTAAATACTTTAATCGCAATGTACGGTGGGGGAAGCATCTATTTAGCGGTTTGCAGCATTTTTGGTAAAGAGAAATGGAAGCGATCAGAGGTAAGTGTTGGAACTGTTGTGGGTTTGATCAGTGTTATAGGGTATAGCAGTTATTTTTATGCTTTAGAAACGGGAAAGGCAAGCATCGTCTTTCCGATTGTGAGCCTGAATTGTTTAGTAGTCGTTTTTGCAGGATACCTGCTTTTTAAGGAAAGATTGAAGTTGTACCAGATTATTGGGGTTTTTTCTGCTTTATTAGGAATCATTTTTACGAAAATTTAAAGAAAACTCACTGATTTGCAAGCACCTTAAGGGCGAAGTAAGAGGCGTAATTGCTCTTATGCGAAATAGGAAAGAAAAAATGCAGTACGGATATGATTTCCGCACTGCATTTTTTTTACGAGAGCGTTTGTTTTGCAGACTCTGTTTTTACTAAACTTTCATAAAAGGATGCTAGCGTTGCTGTGTAGTAAGGAACAATCCACAAAAATCCAATGAATAATGATATAACCCCCAGTACACCCCAGCCGATAAAACTTAAAATTAACACAAAGTATTTCCCTTTATTGCCATGCATTAATTTCCTGCTTTCTTTGATAGCATTGTTAGGGGAGAGCTTCGGGTTGTCTTTTAATACAAAATAAACTTGTGAATAGGCAAAAGATTTTATTATGCCGGGAATAAGAAATAACAGGCTCCAAAGAAACGTATATAAAGCTGTCAGCACGTAGACCCCAATCACTTTAAAATAAACCGAAGCATCAAACGCATAAAACAAATTTTTAATTTCCACCTGCTTACTTCTTTCCATATCAAGAAAGCTGGAGTAATAGCCAAAAAGAATAGGATATAGGGCAATCGTAAAAATTAATGAGACGAGTTGTGCTGTAATTGGTGGATTTTCCTGATTTGACCAGGATGTAAATCCACCGCTGAATAATATTTCAACCAATAATGGAATGATTGAACAAATTCCAAATGTGATAATTGAAAGCAAGATAGCAAAACCCCATCTGCCTTTTAATGTTAATTTAGCTTCTCTTTTTATAACGCTGATTTTCAAAATATTTCTCCTCACTCTGTGTAGTCTAGCAATCCCAGTGCTTTTAAACCATTGTAAATACCTGAGTCGGTCACCGAAGTTGTTTTATGTTTAGCATAAGCAAAAAGATCAGGATGAGCGTTACCCATCGCAAAACCTTCGCCGACATTCATTAACATTTCCTTGTCATTTAAGCCATCCCCAAAAGCAATTGAACTTTCTTTTCCTATGCCTAAATGTTTTAAAACACAATTGACGCCAAAACCTTTATTAACGTTATCCCTAATCACGTCATAGCAATTTTCCATTCCTTCAACATTGACTTGAGTTAGGTGAATTCGATGGTCATTTAAATAATGTAGGTATTCATTTCCTTTTACATCCATTAGCGTAATCCCAAGAACATCATTAATAACATCATTTGAAAATAATTTGTTTTTGTTTAAATGAAATTTTTTTATAAACTTTTCAACGGTAGGCTTTTCCAAAGAGGTGAATGCATTGTGATTATTTGTATACATCACCATCTCATGGTCGAAATTCTTTGAAATTCTTAAAAAATTTGCAACCATGTCAGCCATCATTCGTTCTTGAAATAAATCAACTCCTTTATAAATGCCGTATGCCCCGTTATAACCAATAAAGGATTTTACGTTTAATGCCTTTGCAATACTCTGAATCTCATGAAGGGGGCGGCCAGTTGCCAAAAAAACCTCCACCCCTTGGTCCTGAACCTTTGAGACTGCCAATTTAGTTGATTCTTCGATCGTGTCATCAGGTCTAATGGTCGTTCCATCAATATCTAAAAATAATACTTTATAATGAATCATATATGTTCTCCTTAGGTAGTTTATGAAGTTAGTCTACCATTTCATCGGGGGGAAAGTCACCTTTTTATGGGCATTTATAACCACAAAAGATTTAATTCGTACTGAGTTATTAAATAGATACCTGTCAGTAAAAATTTAAGCTATATAAAAAATATAAAATTGATAGCACTTGCTATTGTTTCTGTACATTATTGCTAGCGCATCAATGTGGGGGAATTGAAAGTGGAATCTAATTTAATGATTACCTCGTTAAAAACGTCTATCCAATTGGATAGGCGTTTGTTCAATCCTTTAGCAGACTGATTTTTAAATGGAATTGTAACCGTGAAGAAATCGTTTTGTAAACTAAAATTGTTATAATGTAAAAATAAACTTAATGTAGTAGGTGATCATATGGAAGAATCAGCAGCTAAAACGTATTTACAAAAATCACTTGATGAATGGAAAGACGATATTTCCCAGGTTCTCGCTGAAATAGATAAGGAATATGAGCAAGTTTCACAAGAATTAAAGCTTTATTCCTATAAGTATGGTATAACCAAGCAAGTGATCCAATCAACAGTAAATAATGATATTATCAAAAGCATTCGCGAGAGATACCATAAACCTTTTGAAGAAAGTTATAATAAACTTAAAGAGGACATAAAGGATTTAGAAGAAAAAAAGCGGGTTTTTCAAATGTTCATACATAAGATCGACGAAGTAACACGCAAAGAAAATCATAACAATACAAATGAATATCGCAGTAATTTTGTTGTTGCCCAATAGGGCTTGCTAGAAAGCTTATTTTATAAAGTAATCATATAAGATGGTTGCTTTATTTTTTTTTGGATTGATGGAATGTAAGCATCGCAGGTTAATTGTGATAAGTTTATAACCCTTAGATACATATACCTGCAGCAGTAAAGAAGAATTAATTGATGGTATTGAGATTGGTGGAGTAGCTATTTTCCTTGGTGATGCTGAAGATTCAGGTTAAAATTTGTTTATCTAACTAACATAGACTTCCTATTAGGGATCGTTTAAAATGGGAAATAACAGAGGTGACCTAATTTGATCTATAATGATAAATCAAAGAATCGTTTAAAACGGGCAGAAGGCCAAATTAAAGGAATATTAAGAATGATGGAAGAAGGAAAAGATTGTAAGGAAGTAATTACCCAGTTGTCCGCTGCCCGCTCAGCGATTGACCGGACTATAGCCGTAATCGTTAGCTCAAACCTTGAGCACTGCCTACGGGACTCAATTGAATCAGGAGATGGGGAAACGTCTAAGCTAGTTGAAGAAGCAGTCAGATTGCTGGTTAAAAGTAGATGATAATAAAGACCATATACTCTGAAGATTTTAGTATGTCGTCTGCTTCGAGGGTAGACCCTAATTAAAATTAAAAACAACTAAAAAAAGAAACGTTTATCCCATAGTGATGAACGTTTCTTTTAATACGTAGCTAAACGGAAACTTTTAATCATTTTCTTAATGAGGCCGTGATGTGTAAAAGCAAATCACCTGCCTTTGGTATACTTTTAGCTTGGAATCAGGCATATGCTAAATGGAGCAAAAAAGGGGGGTTTTTTGATTCCATTTTAGAATGGATATGCCTTTTTCTTATTGTCAAAGAAGATATTTATTTGGGTTTACTTATTTTCTAGTCACAAAAGGAACAATTCCATTTAAGGATTATTCTGCTTTTGATGCTTCAATTTGCAGGCTAATTTTCACTTTATCCCCGACAAGCACGCCGCCTGTTTCTAATGCTGAGTTCCAAACTAAACCATAGTCAGCACGGTTGATCGTTCCTTTACCACTAAAGCCAACCTTTTCATTTCCCCATGGATCTTTACCTTGGCCTTCAAATGTTACTGAGAAGGTTTCTGGTTTTGTAAAACCGTGAATAGTTAAATCACCAGTGACATCGTATTCGCCCTCGCCAGTTTTTTTAATAGTTGTTGAACGGAAAGTCATTTCAGGGTATTTCTCAACATCAAAGAAGTCTGCTGATTTTAAATGTGCATCACGGTCTTTGGCACGAGTGTCGATACTTGCAATTTCGACAGCAAAGTCAATTGTTGCATCTGTTAAATCTGTTACATCCGCTTCAACAGTTGCATTGAAATTGTGAAAAGTTCCCTTTACATTTGCAATCATCATGTGGCGAATTGAAAAGTCTACACTGCTATGATCTGCGTCAATAGCCCATTTTGTTTTTGTCATTTTAAAATCTCCTCTTCCATAAGTTAGTTTGAAATTATATATCTCAAATTAAGAATAACTTGATTCAAGATAAATTATATGTTGTAGTTCTATTGTTGTCAATCAAATTTTTATTTTTTTAACATTGCTGTAAGTGATGCTGAGGAAGGATATTTAAAACTTGAAAGTAACCAATAAAATTTTATTTAACATCAGATACTACCGGTAATCAAATTTTGTTTGCAAGGAGTTTGGATTCGATGTAAACTAAAATTTACCTTAAAAGCCAAAAATTCCTGCTAAATAGTAATTAACTACTGCATAGTTTACTATGAAAAGGCAAAAAACCTGAGAAGCTTTACATATAAAATATAAAATATCACTTGTCATAGTGCATATATTTTTGGGAGAGTGGTTAGATGGGCGATATTCAACGTAAAGATTGGGATGTAGAGCAAGAAAGAGTTAATTTCGTTACAAAGGAAATCGATAAGAAGGCTAATAAACTTAAGAACAATGCAGGAAAGGTTAGCTCAGATGTTCTTGAAATTAGAAAGACATTCTGGAATGATGTAACAGTTAACTTTGATGAACCTGATGATGTTGCAGAAACTGCCGCAAGTATTAAGCAACAAGCAGAGCTGCTTTCAGAACGTGAACGAACGAATTCTCAGCTTACTAAACAACTAAGAACGCTTGCTAGGTTAAAGGATTCACCATATTTTGGAAGGATTGACTTTCTTGAAAATGGGGAAAAGTCTGCTGATCGTATTTATCTTGGGATTGCTTCTTTTATGGATGAACATGATGAGAACTTTATTATTTATGATTGGCGCGCCCCAATCTCCAGTCTTTATTATGACTATGCACCTGGCCCAGCTTTTTATGATACTCCTGAAGGAACAATATCTGGTGAAATGGAATTGAAAAGGCAATTTATAATTAGAGGTTCCAAAATAAAGGGAATGTTTGAAGCAGGAGTAACGATTGGAGATGAGATGCTTCAGGAGGTTCTTGGGAACAATGCGAATTCTCAGATGAAAAGTATCGTTGCAACTATTCAGCGTGAACAAAACCAAATTATTAGAAATGAACATGCTAAACTGTTAATTGTACAAGGTGTTGCAGGCAGCGGAAAAACGTCAGCTGCACTTCAACGTGTTGCCTATTTACTTTACCGCTATCGTGACACGTTAAGATCAGAAAATATTCTTTTATTTTCTCCAAACCCTTTATTTAATAGCTATGTTGCAACCGTCCTTCCAGAGCTAGGAGAGGAAAATATGCAGCAATCCACCTTCCAGGAATATTTAAACCAACGGATAGGAAGAGAATTTACTGTTGAGGACCAATTTGAGCAGATGGAGTTTTTACTATCAAACGGGGAGAAGGATCTAGGGCGAATTAATGGGATTCGTTTTAAGGCGAGTCTTGATTTCAAACAACTAATAGACCAATACGTTTCTAGCCTATCTACACGAGGATTACTCTTTAAAGACATTATCTTCCGAAATGAGGTCATCATTTCAAAAGCAATAATTTCGAAATATTTTTATTCTCTAGATCAAAGCTTTTCCATCCCAAATCGGATGGAGCTTGTAAAGGATTGGATATTGAAGGAATTGAAAAAAAGGGTGAAAAAGGAACGTTCCACAAGCTGGGTAGAGGAAGAAATCCAGTTTCTTGAAAAGGGGGATTATGTAGAGGCATTTAAACATCTCGAAGAAAAAAAGCACTATACCAGTAGTTCATTTGATGATTTTGATCAAGAACAAAGAATTTTGGCTGAAATGGTGGTTAAAGAAAAATTCAAACCGTTATTTAAAAGGATAAAGAAGCTTAAGTTTATTGATCTTCCCGGGATTTATCAACAATTATTTAGTAACGAAGAACATGTAAAAGAAAGTTTTTCAGACAATTGGGATACCATTTGTTATCAAACCATTACAAACATAAACAACCTGGAAATTCCCTTTGAAGATGCAACGCCGTTTGTCTATTTGAAGGGGTTACTTGAGGGCAGGATATCGAATAATGTTATTCGGCATATTTTCATTGATGAGGCGCAGGATTATTCCCCTTTTCAATTCGCGTTTATTCAGCAGCTGTTCCCTAATAGTAAAATGACACTTTTAGGCGATGTTAATCAAGCAATATTTTCTGGTGCAATTGATTCTGGTACTGTCCTCTCCGATTTGGCAGTCAAGGACGAAGAAGTTGAGACGTATATATTAATGAAAACTTATCGATCGACCAAACCTATCGTTGAATTTACCAGTTGCTTACTTGAATACGGAGGAAAAATTCAACCGTTTAATCGGCCAGGCAAGAAACCAACCGTAAAGATCGTAAACGCCCAGAATGAACTGAACAGCTTAGTTGTTCAGAAAATTGAGCAGTTTCAAAGCAGTGGACATCAAACGATTGCAGTAATCTGCAGAACGGCACAAGAGAGCAAACAAGTTTACGATATCCTTAAAATGGAAATACAATTAAATTTAATTGAAAAAGGGACTATTTCCTATGAGAAAGGTATATTAGTGATTCCATCCTATCTTGCAAAGGGGATTGAGTTTGATGCTGTTATTATATATGATAGTTCCCAATACAGCAGTGTAAATGAGCAGAAACTATTCTATACTGTATGTACACGGGCTATGCATGAACTTTATTTATTCGCGAGGGGTGCTCTTAGCCCGCTTTTGAAAAACGTTGACCCCAAGACCTTTGATCTAATCTAAAGATTTTCATATCTTATTATAAAAAAGGAAACATTATTTTATGTAAATAACGTTTCCTTTTTGGTTTAAATAATATATATTCATTTATTCCATTGTTTACGAACTTGTTCAGAGGCTAGGCGTAAAATCTCTGCTTCAGATGTATGGTTGGTTGTAATGACATTTGTTAAATAATCCCTGCCTCTATAATTTACTCTAACGTTTATTTGTACCATCATAAAATCACCTTTTTTCTAATTATTTTATTATTATATAATGTTTTGATTTCCTATATTAGTTTTGCATGTTTTTTTAGAAAATCTTTATACTACTTTGACATTTTAAACAACTATAGAATGTTATCGAAAACAGGAGAGACACATGAACAGGAAAATGAAATGATTGGAGACTTTCAAAACCCTAATACCGTTAGTGTTTTTATTAAAGTTGACGACACTTAAATAGGGTAATGAATAATATGATGAAAATCAAAAGGACCATACCACTTGGCTTGGATTCGTAGAGACGATCTAGGTTATGGATTTGGGTTGCAAGGCTAGGGACATAACGAAAAAGAGATGGTCAAGCGCGGTGCAAATCGAATTCGCTTGGGTATTAGTAAAGAAAATAAGAAGGTACAATCTTTTTGGGAATCATTAGGATTTTACTATTATAATACAGTTATTGTAAAAAATCAAAAGGGGATTTTATGCTATGTGTGAAATCATTAGCATTAATTCTTTACCAGAAAAACTTTTTAAGCCTCAACCAAAAGAAACTTGGCTGCAAATTCTTGAACCAGTGTTTTATCAATTTTGTTCTTTTTAACCAATAATTCAGCAGATGTAAGGTAAGGTAGAACGGTCAAATTCTTTTTCAAATCCCGAAGAGAAATTTCACCATTTAATAATTGGATGGCCATTTCTTTTACTTCCTGTTTATTGGCAGATTGATAAAGAATAAAAGCAATACATGTTACTTTGTCCATCGAAATATTCCTCCCCGAAAAAGTATATAAATATACATTTCGCTGTAATCTTGAAAATTCCTGCAGAATATTCAGAAAAATATTTCTTTTTGGATAATTTTTGATAAATATTTTCTTTTTTTGTCAGTTTAGCTTATTTGCCAACAAATCGTTTTTTTTGCTTTATTTATACTGCGTTAGGACTAATGTATATTGATTATTTCCTATAATATTATATATAATGGTGAAGGATAAAAGTTTAGCGGGACTGTTACCTATAATGACAGTATCCTTTTTAGGTTGGACGATCTAACCAACAAGGATGGAGAGCTTGTTCATTGTTGTAAGCCTGTCCTATTGTTACAAGTTGGATAGTACCGTAGAATTTTACCTTGCGTCCCTTGGGATGGGAGGTTTTTACTCTTTTATAGAAATAAACTTTTATAGAAATAAATAGGAGGAACCAAATAATGAAAGATACCCTTATTAAGGATTTATACCGTAATTCCGAAAAATATAAGGAGCAACAGGTTCAATTATCGGGATGGGTTCGTACTATCCGTGATTCAAAAACATTTGGCTTTATAGAGTTGAATGATGGAACCTTCTTTAAAGGTGTACAAATAGTTTTTGATGATCAAATGGAGAATTTTAAGGAAATTTCTAAGCTTCCGATTAGCTCATCGATAAAAGTGGTTGGGCACTTTCTATTAACTCCACAGGCAAAGCAGCCTTTTGAAATAAAAGCAACCGAAATCGTAATAGAAGGGACGTCAAACGTCGACTATCCATTACAAAAGAAAAGACACACGTTTGAATATTTACGGACGATTGCCCATTTACGGCCAAGAACAAATACTTTTTCGGCTGTTTTTCGTGTTAGATCACTTGCATCCTTTGCAGTACACAAATTTTTCCAAGAAAAAGGTTTTGTTTACGTACATACACCAATTATTACTGGAAGTGACACAGAAGGTGCCGGTGAAATGTTTAGAGTAACAGCTTTGGATCTTGACAACCTTCCAAAAAATGATGAAGGGAAAGTTGATGTAAAACAGGACTTCTTTAATAAAGAAACAAATTTAACGGTTAGCGGACAATTAACAGCTGAAGCTTTTGCACTAGCTTACCGCAATGTATACACGTTTGGACCAACATTCAGAGCGGAAAATTCAAATACTGCCAGACACGCGGCAGAATTTTGGATGATTGAACCAGAAATAGCATTTGGTGAACTTCCTGATATTATGGATCTTGGTGAAGAAATGGTTAAATATGTAATTAACTATGTACTTGAGCAAGCTCCAGAAGAAATGGCATTTTTCAACAGCTTTGTTGATAAGGGCTTGTTGGAAAGGTTAAATATTGCTAAATCAGCTGACTTTGGCCGGGTAACATACACCGAAGCAATCGAATTGTTAAAAAATTCAGGAGCAGAATTTGCTTATCCAGTTGAATGGGGACTAGACCTGCAAACTGAGCATGAACGGTATTTATGTGAGCAAGTTTTTCATAAACCGGTGTTCGTTACAGATTACCCGAAAGAAATTAAAGCATTCTATATGAGACTAAATGATGATCATAAGACAGTGGCAGCAACAGACATGCTCGTACCGGGCATTGGCGAATTAATCGGTGGAAGTCAACGTGAAGAAAGAGAAGCTGTTTTAACAAATAAAATTAATGAGCTTGGTATGAATGAAGAAGATTACTGGTGGTACCTCGAATTAAGAAAATACGGAGGAACCAAGCACGCTGGCTACGGACTTGGCTTCGAAAGATTGATTATGTATTTAACAGGTATGACCAACATAAGGGACGTTATTCCATTTCCAAGAACAACTGGAAATGCAGAATTTTAATGATAGTGAGGAGGATATCACAAAAGGAATTGACCCTTTTGCGATATCCTCTTTCTTTTTAAAAATTATCTATTCATTTTTAATTTTATTTTAAAAAATAAAGCCTATAATTATTGTAAATAAGTATGATTCTGCTGAAAATAACCTTGCTGTTAAAGAAGCTGGGAGGAAGACATGAAGATATTAGTGGTGGAAGATGAAAATAATTTACTAGAAGGAATTTCTCATATATTAGAAGAGGAAAATTATCAAGTGGATAGGGCATTAAATGGTTACGATGGACTTCAATTAGCAAAACAAGATATTTATGACGTGCTTATTCTTGATATCATGCTACCGGGAATGGACGGATTTTCCATTGTGAAAGCATTGAGGGATGAGTCAATTCGAACACCCATTATACTTCTAACTGCGAAAGATAGCGTCGAAGATCGTGTGAAGGGCCTAGATTTGGGAGCAGATGACTATTTGATTAAACCTTTTGCTGCACCTGAATTGCTGGCAAGGATCCGCGTTCTCCTCCGTGGAAAAGGAGAAATGGTTGAAAATGATCTTACATATGGACCAATCAAAGTTGTTGAAAGTGAACATGATGGATATATCAATGATGAAAAATTAAATTTGACAGTAAAAGAATATTTGTTACTCGAATTTTTCATTCGGAATAAAGAGCAAATCTTACTTAGAGATCAAATTTTCAATCGCATTTGGGGGTTTAGTTCTGAAGCAGGTTTAAATATTGTTGATGTTTACGTGCATCATCTTCGGAAAAAATTAGCATCGTATGACGTGGAAGATTATATTAAAACTGTTCGAGGAATTGGTTTTATGCTAAAAGGAGAAGAAACTGATGTTTCGAAAGACTAAACTTAAATTAGTTTCTTTGTATACCATCGTTTTCTTTTTCATATTATGTATTTTTGGACTAAGTTTGTATGTGTATATGTATCGCTCAACCTATATTTCCATAGATGAAAAACTTAACGAAAAAGCAGTAGCCATTACTGCACATAGTGGGAAAGAAATACCAGAAGAAAATGAGCATGAAACGGAACGACGAATAGCTTATTTATTTTGGGGACAGAACAGGACGCTGCTAAGGAGTTACCCTAACAATGTTTTTTTGCAAAAGAATCTATCGAAAATATATACACGTGAACATGATAAAAAACCGCAAACTGTTACAATCAAAGGTCAATACTACAGAATTGTATCGATTCAAACACATGACCTTAAAGTAAATAAAAAACCGATAAAACTTATTCAGCTCTTATATAACATTGATCCAGAAGTAAATTTATTAAAAACTATGCTAATCTTAATTGGGTTTGGATGTGCAGCAGGGTTGATCCTTTCATGTTTGGCCGGTCTTTTCTTGGCAAACAAAGCACTCGTTCCAATCCAGCGCTCATGGGAAAAGCAATCACGTTTTGTTGCAGATGCTTCGCATGAACTGAGGACACCTTTAGCTGTTATTCAAACTCATTTAGAACTGCTATTTCGTCACCCTTCAAAAACAGTAGAAGAAGAAAGTGAAACGATTTTTAAAAGTCTTTCAGAAGTAAAACGGATAAATAAACTTGTTGAGGAGCTGCTTACCTTAGCAAGAAGTGATTCAAATGAGCAGCAAATTAATCCAAACTATTTTATGATGAATGAACTGATTCAATTGATTGTTGAACAATTTAAACCGATTGCTTCTATGAAAAAAATTCACTTAAAAGAAGCAACTGAAAAAAATCTCAACTATTATGGCGATAAAGAAAGAATACACCAACTTTTTGTTATCCTATTGGATAATGCCCTTAAATTTACAGCTCCTGAGGGGGTTGTATCAATTTCTTGTAAAAAAGAGGGAAATCTCCTGAAAATTATCATGAAGGATACCGGTGTGGGGATCCCTACTAAAGACTTGCCCTATATTTTTGACCGCTTTTATCGAGGTGATAAAAGCCGGACTAGATCCGAAGGTGGTACAGGACTTGGATTATCCATTGCGAAGTGGATTGTTGAAGCCCACCATGGTCAAATTAGCGTTGAAAGCCAGCATAGGGAAGGTACCGCTTTTATTATAAAACTGCCAATGAACAAAAGCTTCAACTAACCTTGATCATGTAAAAAGCACGCCAAGCGGCGTGCTTTTAGTCTTAATTATTTAAATCACATTTTTCTAATGGGATAATCTTTGTTTTCTTTGTAAATTTATAGCCAAGCCACAATATAAGGAAAAATGGTAATCCTATATAGGAAACAAGTACACCATTCCAATCAATATGATCACCCATAAAGGCAGCATAGTTTTGTCCTAAAATAACAAACGCACATAAAACAAAGGCAAAAATAGGTCCAAAGGGATAAAATTTTGATTTGTAAGGAAGTTTAGCAAGATCTCTTCCCTGTGCTACATAAGCTCTCCGAAAACGATAATGGCAAATGGCAATCCCAAGCCACGCAATAAATCCGGACATTCCTGATGCATTTAATAGCCATACATAAACAGTTCCATCTCCAAATAACGATGCAAGAAAAGCAATACATCCAACTAGGGATGTAACAAGTAACGCATTAACAGGCACACCGCGACTGTCTAATTTACCTAGAAATTTAGGGGCTTTTCCTTGTCGGGCTAAATCCCAGAGCATTCTAGTAGAAGCGTACATTCCGGAATTACCAGCTGACAAAACAGCAGTTAAAATGATTGCATTCATGACGGAGGCAGCAAAAGCAATTCCTGCTTTTTGAAAAACAAGTGTAAATGGACTTACCGAAACATCTCCGTTTGCAAGATTTCCATTTGTATATGGAATAAGTAAACCAATAACAGCAATAGCAAGTACGTAAAAGAGGAGAATACGCCAGAATACCTGTTTTACAGCACGTGGAATTGTTTTGGCTGGATCTTCACTTTCACCGGATGCAATCCCTAAAAGTTCTGTTCCTTGGAATGAAAAACCGGCTGCCATGAAAATACCAAGCATTGACATAAATCCACCGTGGAAAGGAGCATCCCCAATCGTAAAGTTTTTAAATCCGATAACATGTCCACCCATAATTCCAAGTATCATTAATGCACCAGCAATAACAAAGATAATAACTGTAACCACTTTAATTAACGAAAACCAATATTCTGCTTCACCAAATCCTTTAACAGAAAGGTAATTTAATAGAAACATTATGACTAAAAAGATAGCGCTCCATAGGATAGAGGGAGTATGCGGGAACCAAAATTTCATAATCATCGTTACGGCTGACAATTCAGCTGCAATCGTAATTGCCCAGTTGTACCAATAATTCCAACCAAGTGCAAAGCCAAGCGAAGGATCAACAAATTTTGTTGCATAAGTGCTAAAGCTTCCAGCAACAGGCATGTATGCACCCATTTCCCCAAGGCTAGTCATTAGAAAATAAACCATAATTCCAATTAATAAATAAGATAGAAGGGCACCGCCAGGTCCAGCGGTATGAATGGCACCGCCACTCGCTAAAAATAGGCCTGTTCCAATCGTTCCGCCAAGCGAAATCATCGTTAAGTGCCGTGCTTTTAGACCGCGTTTTAATTCCGTTGTTTCTTTAGTTGCATCAGCTGATTGTTTTTTAGCTGCTACTGTTGCCATGATAAAAACTCCTTTTTATTATTTTTGGAAGGAGTTTGGAATAAAAAAAAACCACCGAAGCAGATTCGAATGGCTCGTTATACCCCGCATCATACCTTCCGAAAGATAGCTCAACACGTTTAGCTGGTAGGGCATAACGTGACAGTTCTGTTCCTATTCGAAAACAGCCCCAGCATGCTTTTACAGAGAGTCAAGCACACTTCGGCAGCTTTTCCTTTTAAACGTAGTCAAAGACGTCTCTGCATCTCGTCCGTTTTACTCATAAAAGCCGCGACCTCTACCTCATCGGTTTGATGAGGATTTGTCATATAAAGTTTACATATTCAAGTATACGAGCTCAAAGAATAATGTCAATATATTTTTGTGAGAAAGTATTTATTGGTAAAATGAAACTTAAAATTAGTAATTATCCAGTTACTAAGTAGCCTTAAAAACCAAGCTAAACACGAACAAATATCCAAACTTCATATTTAAGGATTCATGAGTTTAAAATATTTCGATATACTTATTGCTTGGTGAGTCTTGTTGAAAAAATTGAAGCTTTTCTTTTTGTAAAGGAAAATAAATAATAATCATATGTAAAGGAATGATCCCCGTGCTTGTTAAGTTTACGAGGCAACAAAAAGAAAGCATGATTGCAGAAATACAGCGTTTTTTTTCCGATGAGCGCGACGAAAAAATTGGGGTTCTGGCTGCAGATAGTGTCTTTGAATTTTTTAAAGAGGAACTTGGTCCGTATTTTTATAATGAGGCTCTTAAAGATGCACGGAAACTAATTGAACAGAAAATGATCTCAATTGAAGAGGATTTGTATTCATTAGAAAAAAAACCAAAGTAATCTGGGTGATAGGGAACTGGTGAGACTAATTATCTAAACATATTAGTTATCTTGAATCGGTCACGATCGAAATGATTTGTTCATCTCGCAATGATGATAATTAACAAAAGACCCTTATTATATATTAAATTTTAACGAATCCCGAAATTCA
>NZ_JAEVLT010000138.1 GCF_024494385.1 Bacillus sp. EB600 | reverse complement strand
TGAATCGGCTACACTTAACTGGACAATAAAATTAAGGTGAAGTAGACTAAACGCCAAACTTGGATATACTGCTTATAAGCATAAGTGGACGGTACTAGAAACTTTATATGGAGTGGCGGGCATGCTAGCCTTTTCGGCAAGCCAGGTGTTTATAAAACAGCTGGCTTCCTGGCTCAAAAAGCATGCCCGCGGAGGCTCCATGTCAAGTTTCGTCGCAAACCCACTCTTTTGGTGGTCTACTTCAACATTACCTAGTTAAGGAGAGACTTAAAATGAGAGAAAGAAGAACATTCACTACAGAATTTAAGGCTCAAATGGTCAAGCTTTATGAAAATGGAAAGCCTAGAAAAGATATTATTAGCGAATATGATTTGACGCCTTCGGCGTTGGATAAGTGGATAACACAATACCAAACATCCGGGTCATTCAAGGAGAAAGACAATAGAACTCCAGAAGAAACAGAGTTAATCAAACTTCGTAAAGAAAACCAGAGATTGTTAATGGAGAATGATATTTTAAAGCAAGCTGCGCTGATACTAGGACAAAAGTAAATGTGATCAAACATAATCGACACAAATACTCGATATCAGCAATGTGCGATGTCCTACAACTTTCAAGAAGTACCTATTACTACGAAGCAAAAGAGCAAGTTAATACAGCAGATGAACTGACAGCAGCTATCCTA
>NZ_JAEVLT010000137.1 GCF_024494385.1 Bacillus sp. EB600 | reverse complement strand
CTTAGAGCAGCAGCCTACAACGACGGCGGCGGTAGTGGTTGGGGGTGCAAGTGTTCATATTTGATAGCGCATAGCTATATAGCCTTTTTAAGCGCTAAGAAGCTGCTCTTTGCATTCCTTTTCGCATATAATAAAAAAAAAGCCCAAGCGCAATACAATTAACGCTTAATACAAGGCTGCTGCGTTCGCTTGATCTGCTATAAGAGCAATACTAAGTTAGCTTTGCGCTGTTGCTTGATTAGATGAGTTTAATAGCTGTTAACTCGTCAATAACTGGCGCATCCGAACGCCTATGCCGCCGTAGCGTCCCGTAACTGTACAAAGTCCTTTAAGTCGGGCACCGATAGCAATACTTTTATTTCTCGCTCTGTTGCTCCTTCCTTTACAATATGATCTACCTTAATGTTTATCGGACGCCAAAACTTTCTCTCTATCCACCCGTTATCAAAACACCGTGAAAGAAATGCTATTTACCCAAATATAACATTTCTATTTGTTGTTGATCGGAATTTACCTACATAGCAGTTTGTACTTGCTAGTATCACATCTAGTTTTCGTATTTGAGGCAGAAAGGGAGACGCTCAGAAGCCTGGGAATAGCTATAACTACTTTTAATTTAAAATTTTAATACTTTCTTCGTTCATTGCAGTACTAAGAAAAGAAGGTCTAAGAGAAAAGATAAAAAGCATAATAAGTTCAATGCGT
>NZ_JAEVLT010000136.1 GCF_024494385.1 Bacillus sp. EB600 | reverse complement strand
TATGGCTTGGTAGCTCAGTCGGTAGAGCAAAGGACTGAAAATCCTTGTGTCGGCGGTTCGATTCCGTCCCAAGCCACCATATATGTATATATCCTAACTCCAAAATGGAGGGGTAGCGAAGTGGCTAAACGCGGCGGACTGTAAATCCGCTCCCTCAGGGTTCGGCGGTTCGAATCCGTCCCCCTCCACCATTTTGAGGTATTGTTTATGTAGAACAGAGTTCTCCAAAACCTCAAGTGTGGGTTCATTCGAACAATTCCTGCTAGGCATAAAATGGCGGTTGTGGCGAAGTGGTTAACGCATCGGATTGTGGTTCCGACACGCGTGGGTTCGATTCCCACCAGCCGCCCCATTTGAATTTTTGGGCTATAGCCAAGTGGTAAGGCAATGGACTTTGACTCCATCATGCGTTGGTTCGAATCCAGCTAGCCCAGTTAAATATTTGGCAGCATAGCCAAGTAGTAAGGCAGAGGTCTGCAAAACCTTTATCCCCAGTTCAAATCCGGGTGCTGCCTTCGATTGATAAATGCCGGTGTGGCGGAATTGGCAGACGCGCACGACTCAAAATCGTGTTCCGTAAGGAGTGTCGGTTCGACCCCGACCACCGGTATCGAAATATATATACTCTGCGGGTGTAGTTTAATGGTAAAACTCCAGCCTTCCAAGCTGATGTCGTGGGTTCGATTCCCATCACCCGCTCCATTCATT
>NZ_JAEVLT010000135.1 GCF_024494385.1 Bacillus sp. EB600 | reverse complement strand
ATTAATCGTCAAAGCAGCCAGTCAAGCACAAAAAGCAGTAGATTATATTGTAGGAGAAACAAAGAATGAGCCGATAATCGAAAATTAAAAATACAAAAATTCACAAAATCAAAAGCTAGATTTCGCCGGATGATACTCAGCCGGTGGAACTTCTCGAATGAAAAAACATCTGTTTTTTCCTGATAAAGTCAGGCATCGAGCCTGCTTGACGGTTGCTACAGCATCCTAAAAATTCGAAAAATCATTCGAGAACCTAAGATATTCAGTAATAGGTGCTGGCGAAAAACAAAAAATTATAATTCAAAGAGAAAAAAATGGGAATTTTATTTCCTGGCGTACTTGTTCATAAACTGAAGCAATGAATTTCCATTGGGAAAAAAGCTTAAAAAAGCAGACTCAAAGGAGAGGTTCTGTAATGAAAACATGTCCATACTGCGGTACTAACATCGAAAGGATGGATCATCAATATTACTATTGTGATTTTTGTAGTATGAAACTTGATGCTAGGATCGTCAAAGAAAACCATGAACGTCTAGATATTCGTTTTCGCGAGTTTGCCTTGGCTGCACATATGGACAAGACCACACCGGAGATTATGACGTTATGCACCTTTGAGCTTCTGTGCTTGCTTAAAATTTTACGAAAAGAGCGTACAGAAATGTATCATCATATGCATGTGTTTCGCCGGGCTGGTGAAGATGGTAGTACAGACTTTAAAGAGGTTGAAATGGAATCTGGCC
>NZ_JAEVLT010000134.1 GCF_024494385.1 Bacillus sp. EB600 | reverse complement strand
GATGAATCCAGTCATAGGTCTGGATGTGGCAAAAGGTGAAAGTCAGGTTCAAGCATTCTTGGATAAAAAAAAGCCGTACAAAAAAAGCTTTAAAGTAGCACATACTCTTGAAGGGTTAGCTAGTCTTCTAGACTTTATTAGAGAAGTAGAAGATATAACAGGGGGACGTCCTCCCATTGTATTGGAATCTACTGGACATTATCATACACCAGTTGTCCAGTATTTCGAGGACAGAGGGTACTTATTGATTATCGTGAATCCACTCATATCGTATCGAGCTAAGAGTTCTAGTTTACGCAAAGTAAAGACTGATATCATTGACGCTCTTCATCTCTGCGAGCTGTATTATAAAGAGGACTTAGAGCCTTATAAACAGCGAGGAATCCAACTCTTAAACCTACGTAACCTGACAAGACAGCATGAAAATATTACAGGCATGTTTGTACAAACTAAACTACAATTTCAAGCAGTTCTGGATCAAGTGTTTCCTGAGTACTGTGGGGTTTTTGGAGACTTATATTCAGCTGTTTCTTTACTAACATTACAGGCATTCCCTACTTCAGAGGAAATCTTGGTAGCTGGCGAAGAAACAATCGCCAAGAAAATAAAAGAATTATGTAAAAGTCGTTCGCAACAATGGGCAAACAGTCAGGCAGATAAATTGAGGGCTGCCGCAGATCAAAACCCTTTTCAGAAAACCTTATATCATAGTCTTATCCTAAGCCTAAATATGTATATTAAAATGCTTCTTGAATACAAAAAG
>NZ_JAEVLT010000133.1 GCF_024494385.1 Bacillus sp. EB600 | reverse complement strand
GCGCATTGAACTTATTATGCTTTTTATCTTTTCTCTTAGACCTTCTTTTCTTAGTACTGCAATGAATGAAGAAAGTATTAAAATTTTAAATTAAAAGTAGTTATAGCTATTCCCAGGCTTCTGAGCGTCTCCCTTTCTGCCTGGGAATAGCCATTTACTATCCAATCCTTTTATGTAGCTGTTTAATTTCCTGCACCATCATATCAAATACGAAAACTAGATGTGATACTAGCAAGTACAAACTGCTATGTAGGTAAATTCTGATCAACAACAAATAGAAATGTTATATTTGGGTAAATAGCATTTCTTTCACGGTGTTTTGATAACGGGTGGATAGAGAGAAAGTTTTGGCGTCCGATAAACATTAAGGTCGATCATATTGTAAAGGAAGGAGCAACAGAGCGAGAAATAAAAGTATTGCCATCGGTGCTCAACCTAAAGGACTTTGTACAGTTACGGGACGCTACGGCGGCATAGGCGTTCGGATGCGCCAGTTATTGACGAGTTAACCGCTATTAAACTCATCTAATCAAGCAACAGCGCAAAGCTAACTTAGTATTGCTCTTATAGCAGATCAAGCGAACGCAACAGCCTTGTATTAAGCGTTAATTGTATTGCGCTTGGGCTTTTATTATATGCGAAAAGGAATGCAAAGAGCAGCTTCTTAGCGCTTAAAAAGGCTATATAGCTATGCTGCGCTATCAAATATGAACACTTGCACCCCCAACCACTACCGCCGCCGTCGTTGTAGGCTGCTGCTCTAAA
>NZ_JAEVLT010000132.1 GCF_024494385.1 Bacillus sp. EB600 | reverse complement strand
ATTTTTGTCTTTATGGAGAAGTACTCAAGTGGCTGAAGAGGCGCCCCTGCTAAGGGTGTAGGTTGGGTAACCGGCGCGAGGGTTCAAATCCCTCCTTCTCCTCCATATTATGATGCGCCTTTAGCTCAGCTGGATAGAGCATACGCCTTCTAAGCGTACGGTCAGAGGTTCGAATCCTCTAAGGCGCGTAAATGAAAACGGTTGAACCGCAACATTTCCCCAATAAGCATATCACCCCCACCATTATAAGAATTCCTATATTAATCCAATAGATAATCCCTATTAATTTACATAAAAACTTCTCCTTTCTATTGCCAAACAAACGGGCAAAAAATCTCTTTTTCTTTTCTTTCTGGGCTGCTGCTATTTGTAATAAAATCCGTGAAATGTCGGTGAAGACCCTGATAGTGCTTGTATTAGAGAATGGGTTTAACTGTCGTCAATTAAACATTTTAAGACTCCATAAGACGGGTACCGCTTGCGGTCGGACATTCGTCTACCTATACATGGTCTGTGAACACTAGATGCGAGTGAAATATAAGATGGGACTTCCCCGAGAAGTAAAAGACGGTGAAAACTGCTTACCGATAAAATTTTTTGAGTATCCGATCTGGTGTATTCCTTGCAACATCCTACTGGTTATTTTTCGTGCCATTTTAATTTACTTTAGAAAACATTCTTAGTTACTCAACTTTCGCACACTGAAATAGGCAGGTATGCCTTGATATAGCTGGGCAAGCCTGCGATCCATTGTTGTAGTTGACTTTTGATTAACTTTTGAAC
>NZ_JAEVLT010000131.1 GCF_024494385.1 Bacillus sp. EB600 | reverse complement strand
TACCCCTCCAAATAAAAAGGTGGCTCAGGACGGATCCGAACCGCCGACACAAGGATTTTCAGTCCTTTGCTCTACCAACTGAGCTACTGAGCCACACAAAATCTATATCAACAGTAGTTATCCTACTGGGATAAAAATACGGTCCGGACGGGGCTCGAACCCGCGACCTCCTGCGTGACAGGCAGGCATTCTAACCAGCTGAACTACCGGACCAAATTGCGGGGGCAGGATTTGAACCTGCGACCTTCGGGTTATGAGCCCGACGAGCATAGTGATTCAAAATTACCCGACATATCCGGTACATTTGGCTGTTCAAATCTTGCTGGGGATACTGAAACCTGTGTGCTTTGCTCTGAGGCTTTCACTCTATCAGTCTTGATTTCGTGTTGTGCAGTTGGTTGTCTGCCTTCTGAAGGCCGTTTTCTTTGTTCTGAAGTTTCCATCCGGGCTGTCGATCTGCTTTGTGGTTTCGTCCAGTCATTTATTTTTATCCCTGAATCATTGCTTCCTGTTGAATTTTGGGATTTATTTTGCCCGCTGGCTGCGCCTATTGGATTTCTTGAAGGGGATAAGTTCCCTGCTTGCTTATCAGCTGAATTTGGGCTCATTGGACGCTGTGAGCTGTCTTTACTAGTTTGAACTTCCGTAGGCATTATTGGTATTTATATGACTTTTGGTTGTGCGAGGGTCAGTTTGTCACTTTAACCGATAATTTGCGTATATTTTAAAGTGTTATTTTGCATATCTAACTTTAAAAACCCAGCTATCTTCACATGAGAAG
>NZ_JAEVLT010000130.1 GCF_024494385.1 Bacillus sp. EB600 | reverse complement strand
TGGTGATGAAAAACGATGCCAATGTTAGAAGTTAACGGAGTTAGTTTATACTATAACGTTAGAGGGGAAGGAATCCCAATAGTGTTTATTCATCCTCCTTTACTCACCTTGGATACTTTCCACTATCAATCAATAGAGTTATCTCATATGTTCAAAATCATCACATTTGATATTAGAGGTCATGGAAGAAGTCTGTATTCACAAGCACCGATTACCTACTCGCTTATTGTTAAGGATATTAAAGTTCTTCTCGATCATCTAAAAATTGAAAAAGCCTTTTTGTGTGGTTACTCTACAGGAGGGTCTATCGTATTAGAGTTTTTGCTAACTTCTGCTAATAGAGCATTAGGTGGAATTGTCATCAGTGGAATGTCAGAAGTTAGTGACAAGCAATTAAGAAATAAGATTTTTTTAGGATTAGGACTTTCAAAGGCTGGAGCTATACCTATTTTGGCGTTTTCGGTCTCCTGGAGCAATTCTGATTCAACAAAATTTTTTAAAAAACTATTTACAACTGCTAAAGAGGGTAATGCTCGCAATATTGAGCAATACTACCGTTTTAGCTTAAATTATAATTGCACTAATCAACTTATAAACATCCATCATCCCGTCTTATTAGTCTATGGTAGAAAGGATAAAGCCTTTCATCGTTATGCAAATATACTACATGAAAAATTACCCTTTAATGAACTAATTTTTATTGAAAAAGTCAATCACCGAATTCCCTCCAAGACAAAGAAGGAATTAAATCAAAAGATTAGTCATTTTATCAATTCTCAACATTCATAATTGGCATCT
>NZ_JAEVLT010000013.1 GCF_024494385.1 Bacillus sp. EB600 | reverse complement strand
CCACTAATAAACAGTACTATAGTTTCTCTTGCAAAAAGTGGAGGGGTAGCGAAGTGGCTAAACGCGGCGGACTGTAAATCCGCTCCCTCAGGGTTCGGCGGTTCGAATCCGTCCCCCTCCACCATTTAGGGGTATAGTTTAAAGGTAGAACGAAGGTCTCCAAAACCTTTGGTGTGGGTTCAATTCCTGCTACCCCTGCCAATAACAATAATGGCGGTTGTGGCGAAGTGGTTAACGCATCGGATTGTGGTTCCGACACGCGTGGGTTCGATTCCCACCAGCCGCCCCATTTAAATATTCATTATTGGGCTATAGCCAAGTGGTAAGGCAAAGGACTCTGACTCCTTCATCGTTGGTTCGATCCCAACTAGCCTAGTTATGGCGGCATAGCCAAGTGGTAAGGCAGAGGTCTGCAAAACCTTTATCCCCGGTTCGAATCCGGGTGCTGCCTTTAAATTTAGAAATGCGGGTGTAGTTTAATGGTAAAACTCCAGCCTTCCAAGCTGATGTCGTGGGTTCGATTCCCATCACCCGCTCTCGTTTGGGCCTATAGCTCAGCTGGTTAGAGCGCACGCCTGATAAGCGTGAGGTCGATGGTTCGAGTCCATTTAGGCCCACCATAAATCAATTTTCCGCAGTAGCTCAGTGGTAGAGCTATCGGCTGTTAACCGATCGGTCGTAGGTTCGAGTCCTACCTGCGGAGTCTACTTTTTCAAGTTAAACTTTTGAGGTCGAAACTAAATTGTTTCGACCTTTTTTTGTCGTCATTTGGAATTTGAGCAACCCTTCGAAAAATGTGTTGATATGGTGGGCAAGATTGGTATTATTAAGGTTGCGAAAAGGTGAATCGTGCTCTTCACCCACCAAAACGCAGAGCAAAGTTACGATAGCGGGTTAACAAAGAAAAACGGTAAAATTAGGAAACTGTGTAGATTGTTGTCCCTTCAAATGTTCGTATTTAAAGTGGAAAATGAGTTTTGACATCTTGATAAAAGGATCCGAACGCAGCGAATATCCGTTCATTGTACCCATTCGCCCTTCAATGGATACAATGAAGCGTTTGCAATGACAGATGATGTCAGCGGAAATTATATGCATAAATTAGATAAGAAAAACATGACAAACTATATTTATAATAAACATACGAAATTGCGTAGAAAGAAGGACAGTATATGGGCAAAGGACGAATGGAATTTGAGGTTCAGGAAAATGAATCGATTGGTGATTGCATGGATCGAATGAAGAAGCTGGGGTTTTCACCAATACGCCGGATTGAGAAGCCGATTTTTCAAGAAGTAATAAACGGAAGTCAAACGACCTATGAGCCGGTAGGCAGAAAAATTATTTTTGAAGCAAAGGAAATCGATTAAATACGAACGTTAAATATTAACAGAAAAATATTGTTCGTTTTTGTTGACCATTCGTAATGTAAATTGTTAAAATGAATTTGCGATAATTTAATAAATAATTAACCCTCGTATAATAATGGGAATATGGCCCGTAAGTTTCTACCCAATCACCGTAAATAGTTGGACTATGAGGGGAAGTGGATAATGTCAGAAATGGTAGGCATTTACATCTATCATTTCATGGTACTTTGCTGTGCCATTTTTTAAGCCCGGACAGACTGCTTTCTCTCACCAAAAAAAATGGAGAAGTAACTGTATTAGGGCTTTTTATTTTGAAAAAATTTCGGGGGGATAGATGCGTGGAAATAAAAGTTGCAGTCATTATGGGCAGTAAATCAGACTGGGAAACGATGAAGCATGCCTGTGAAGTCCTAGAGGAGTTAGAGATTCCATATGAAAAAAAGGTAGTCTCAGCTCATCGAACACCGGACCTAATGTTTGAATATGCCGAAGCAGCAAGACAAAGAGGAATCAAAGTCATCATTGCTGGGGCCGGCGGGGCAGCACATCTACCGGGTATGGTAGCGGCGAAAACAACATTGCCTGTTATCGGTGTTCCAGTTCAATCGAAGGCCTTAAATGGTCTTGACTCCCTTTTATCAATTGTCCAAATGCCAGGCGGAGTTCCGGTAGCCACTGTTGCGATCGGAAAGTCAGGAGCAACCAATGCTGGATTACTTGCAGCCCAGATTTTGTCGATTAATGACGCAGAACTTGCGAAAAAGATTGAAATACGACGAGAGACAGCGAAAAATGCCGCGATAGAAAGCAGTGATGAACTTGTCTAAACAAATTATTCTACCAGGGCAAACAATTGGAATTATCGGCGGAGGACAATTAGGAAGAATGATGGCAATTGCTGCGAAAGCAATGGGATATAGAATAGCTGTTCTTGATCCAGAGCCAGATTCTCCATGCGGCCAAGTCTCCGATAAAAAGATTGTTGGCGCCTATGACGATCTAGAAGCCATTAAGAAATTAGCAGAAGTAAGTGACGTCATAACGTATGAATTTGAAAACATTGATTCAGCTGCACTTGAGTGGCTTTGTGAAAATACCTACGTACCACAGGGAACGGAATTGCTTGAAATATCCCAAGATCGAATTAAGGAAAAAAATGCAATCCAAAACGCTGGAGTGGAAGTTGCCCCGTTTGCAGTCATTAACTCGTTAAAGGATATTTATGACAATGTGGAAAAGCTTGGATACCCAACTGTATTAAAGACTTCACGAGGCGGCTATGATGGAAAAGGCCAGCTAGTCATAAAAGAAAAACAAGATATTGAAAACGCGTCAGATCTCATTAATTTTGGTCAATGTGTCCTTGAAAAGTGGGTTCCCTTTAAGAAAGAAATATCAGTTATCCTAACTGGAAACGTAAACGGTGAAATAGCTGTATTTCCAGTTGCTGAAAATATCCATATTAACAACATTTTGCATCAGACCATTGTACCGGCAAGAATCAGTGAAAATGCATATGATAAAGCTATTCGCTATGCCAAAAAGCTTGCTCAAGAATTTCAACTTGTCGGGACACTTGCAGTGGAGATGTTTCTGACCGATAACGATGAAATTTACATAAATGAGCTTGCGCCAAGGCCGCATAATTCGGGCCATTATACGATTGAGGCCTGTGAAACCTCGCAATTTGAACAGCATGTCAGAGCCGTTTGTAACTTGCCGCTTGCACGTACTGATCTAGTAAAGCCAGCGGTAATGGTTAATATATTAGGAGAACACCAAGCTAAAGTATTGGAAAAAATGCCTGAGATCAAGGACTGGAAAATTCATTTTTACGGAAAAAGAGATCCGAAGCCAAAAAGAAAGATGGGGCACGTTACCATTCTTAGAGAGTCTGTTGAAACTGCCATTGAAGAAGCAAAAAACAGCAGTATTTGGGAAAGCTAATTTAAAGAAGAAAAAAGTTTGGAGGCAAAATTATGATCGATCGTTATACCCGCCCGGAGATGGGTGCCATTTGGACGGAAGAAAACCGCTTTAAGGCTTGGCTGGAGGTAGAAATTCTGGCTGACGAGGCTTGGTCTGTACTGGGAGTAATTCCAAAGGAAGACGTAGAGAAAATTCGTGAAAAAGCAACCTTCAATGTTGATCGCATTAAAGAAATTGAATTGGAAACAAGACATGATGTTGTAGCATTTACAAGAGCCGTTTCGGAATCACTTGGTGAAGAACGCAAATGGGTTCATTACGGATTAACTTCAACAGATGTTGTAGACACTGCTCTTTCTTATCTTTTAAAGCAAGCGAATCAAATTCTTTTAAAAGACATCGAAAATTTCATTGAAATTTTGAAGAACAAAGCAAAGGAACATAAATATACGGTTATGATGGGCCGGACACACGGCGTTCATGCTGAGCCTACTACCTTTGGACTAAAGCTTGCTCTGTGGTATGAAGAAATGAAACGGAACCTTGAGCGCTTCAAGCAAGCAGCAAAGGGAATCGAGTTTGGAAAGATTTCCGGAGCAGTTGGCACATATGCGAATATCGATCCATTTGTTGAAAAGTATGTTTGTGAAAAGCTTGGGATTCAACCTGCACCAATTTCAACTCAAACTTTACAACGTGACCGCCATGCACATTACATGGCAACATTAGCACTTATCGCTACATCGATCGAGAAATTTGCTACTGAGGTTCGTGGTTTGCAAAAAAGTGAAACTCGGGAAGTTGAAGAATTTTTTGCAAAAGGACAAAAGGGTTCATCAGCAATGCCACATAAACGAAATCCAATCGGATCAGAAAACATGACGGGAATGGCAAGGGTGATCCGCGGCTACATGCTGACTTCTTATGAAAATGTGTCATTGTGGCATGAACGCGATATTTCCCATTCATCTGCTGAACGGATTATCTTACCAGATGCCACGATCGGCTTGAATTATATGCTTAACCGTTTTGGAAATATTATTAAGAACTTAACGGTTTATCCAGAAAATATGAAACGTAACATGGACCGTACGCTTGGTTTGATTTATTCACAGCGCGTTTTACTTGCTCTTATTAATAAAGGTCTCTCTCGTGAAGAGTCTTATGATACTGTACAGCCAAAAGCAATGGAGGCATGGGAAAAGCAGGTTCCATTCCGCAGTTTAATCGAAGCGGAAGCTAAAATCACATCCTTGCTTTCTCCTGAAGAAATTGCCGACTGCTTTGACTACCACTATCATTTGAAAAATGTTGATACCATTTTTGATCGCGTAGGTTTAGGAGAATAAAAGGGGGGGGAGTCACTCCCCCTTACTCGATATAATATCAAGATTCCCAATTTTGAAAAACTAGGAGGCATTTCCCATGAAAGAACTTTTATATGAAGGAAAGGCAAAAAAAATCTATAGCACGGACGATGAAAATGTAGTATTGGTTGAGTACAAGAATTCTGCTACTGCTTTTAATGGAGTAAAAAAGGCTGAGATTGAAGGCAAAGGCCGTTTAAATAATCAAATTACAAGCTTGATATTTGTGAAGCTGAAGGAGCAGGGAATTGATTCTCACTTTATCGAGCAGATCTCTGAAACAGAACAGCTTGTTAAAAAAGTAAATATTATTCCTCTTGAAACAGTCGTTCGTAATGTTGCAGCCGGTAGTTTTTCAAAAAGGTTGGGAATCGAAGAAGGAAGACCATTAACGAAACCGATCGTAGAGTTTTATTATAAAGATGATGAACTGGGAGACCCTATTGTAACAACTGACCATATTCTCGAACTAGGCCTTGCGTCACTTGAAGAAATTGCTGTTCTCCAAGAAAAAGCTCTACAAGTAGATGCCGTTTTATCGAGCTTTTTTGATGAACTTGGCATTCGCTTGATTGATTTTAAATTAGAGTTTGGTAAAGACCAAGCAGGAACGATCTTACTCGCAGATGAAATATCTCCTGATACTTGCAGACTCTGGGATAAAGAGACAAATGAAAAGCTTGATAAGGATGTATTCCGCCGTGATTTAGGCAGCCTGACAGATGCCTATGAAAAAATTCTCGCAAGATTAGGAGGAACACAGAATGTTTAAAGTGAAGGTGTATGTCACGTTAAAGGAAAGTGTGCTAGACCCACAAGGAACAGCTGTAAAACATTCATTAAACTCTCTAAATTACAAAGAAATCGCTGATGTTAGAATCGGTAAATATATGGAGCTCACTGTTGAAAAGTCCGACCGTGACCTTGATGAAGTCATAAATGATGTTTGCAGCAAGCTCTTAGCAAACCCAGTCATTGAAGACTATCGGTATGAAGTAGAGGAGGTAGTTACCCAGTGAAGTTTGCGGTAATCGTCTTTCCAGGCTCCAACTGCGACATTGATATGTATCACGCAATTAAGGATGAACTTGGTGAACAAGTCGAATATGTATGGCATGACTCAGAAACTCTGGCAGAATTTGATGGGATCTTGCTGCCAGGCGGATTTTCATACGGCGATTACTTGCGTACAGGTGCGATTGCACGCTTTAGCAATGTAATGACAGAAGTGGTTAAAGCTGCTGAAGCCGGTAAACCAATTCTAGGTGTATGCAATGGATTTCAAATCCTCCTTGAAGCTGGACTACTGCCAGGAGCGATGAAACGGAATGAAAGTCTTTCATTTATTTGTAGGCCAGTTGAATTAAAGGTCGAAAATAGCCAAACAATGTTTACAGGTGAATATAATGAAGGCGAAGTCATCACCATTCCGATTGCCCACGGCGAAGGAAATTACTATTGTGATGAGAAAACATTGGAACAATTAAAAGCAAATAAACAAATTGTGTTTACTTATGAAAATAATCCGAACGGAAGTCTGGCGAACATTGCTGGTATTGTCAATGAAAAAGGGAACGTCCTCGGGATGATGCCACATCCTGAAAGAGCGGTTGATGACCTTTTAGGCGGATCGGATGGATTGAAAATGTTTCAATCGATTGTAAAGCATTGGAGGGAATCAAATGTTATCAAAGCTTGAACCTAGTCCACAACAGATAAAAGCAGAAAAAGTATACAAGCAAATGGGTTTATCCAATGACGAGTTTGCAAGAATTGAAGGCATTTTAGGACGTACACCAAATTATACAGAAACAGGTCTTTTCGCTGTAATGTGGTCTGAACACTGCTGCTACAAAACGTCAAAGCCAGTCCTTAAAAGATTCCCGACAACGGGTGAACGGGTTCTCCAAGGCCCTGGAGAAGGAGCTGGGATTGTTGATATTGGCGATGAACAAGCTGTTGTTTTTAAAATTGAAAGCCATAATCACCCTTCTGCGATTGAACCGTATCAAGGAGCAGCAACTGGTGTAGGCGGAATTATCCGTGATGTTTTTTCAATGGGTGCAAGACCGATTGCGATGCTGGATTCGCTTCGTTTTGGTGAATTGGATTCCGCAAGAGTTCAATTTTTATTTAAAGAGATCGTTGCTGGAATTGCAGGTTATGGAAACTGCATCGGCATTCCAACAGTTGGCGGCGAAATCCAATTCGACCCATCTTATGAAGGAAACCCGTTAGTCAACGCCATGTGTGTAGGACTAATTAATCATAAAGATATTCAAAAAGGGCAGGCTCATGGAGCAGGCAATACGGTTATGTATGTTGGGGCGAAAACCGGTCGTGATGGAATCCATGGTGCGACTTTTGCTTCTGAAGAATTATCAGAGCAATCTGATGAAAAACGTTCTGCTGTTCAAGTGGGCGACCCGTTCATGGAAAAGCTGCTGCTTGAAGCATGCTTAGAACTTGTCCATTATGACTCTCTTGTTGGTATTCAAGATATGGGTGCAGCTGGTTTAATCAGCTCATCATCAGAAATGGCCAGCAAGGCGGGCATGGGACTTGAAATGAACCTTGACCTTGTTCCACAGCGGGAAACTGAAATGACTCCTTATGAAATGATGCTGTCTGAATCCCAAGAACGTATGTTGATCGTTGTGAAAAAAGGACGCGAGCAGGAAATTGTCGATCTGTTTGCTAAGTATGGCTTAGAAGCTGTCTCGATCGGAACGGTTACAGACGATAAAATGCTGCGTTTATATCATAAAGGGGAATTGGTTACAGATGTGCCGGTTGATGCATTAGTAGCAGATGCACCTGTTTATCAAATGCCATCAACAGAACCAGCTTATTATCAAGAATTCCAAGCAATGGAAAATAATATTCCACAAGTGGATGATAATAAAGAAACGCTTATTAAATTATTAAGTCAGCCTACGATTGCCAGCAAAGAATGGGTGTATGATCAATATGATTATATGGTACGTACCAACACAGTCGTATCTCCAGGGTCTGATGCAGCCGTTCTTAGAATTCGCGGTACTCGTAAAGCATTAGCGATGACAACAGATTGTAATTCCCGCTACGCCTACTTGGATCCTGAAGTCGGCGGAAAAATTGCCGTTGCTGAAGCAGCGCGCAATATCGTTTGTTCTGGTGCAGAGCCATTAGCGATTACGGATAACCTCAACTTTGGAAACCCGGAAAAGCCTGAAGTGTTCTGGCAAATTGAAAAGGCGGCTGATGGTATGAGTGAAGCCTGCCGGGTATTAAATACACCGGTTATTGGCGGCAACGTATCCCTATATAATGAAACTAGCGGTACAGCAATCTATCCGACCCCAGTTGTGGGTATGGTTGGTTTGATAAAAGATATTGATGATATTACGACTCAGTCGTTTAAAAATGCCAGAGATTTAATTTATCTTATTGGTGATACAAAGGACGAGTTTGGCGGCAGTGAATTGCAAAAGATCGTAAATGGCAAGATTTTCGGTAAAGCACCTGAATTAAAGATTGAGGTTGAGAAGGAAAGACAGGATCAAGTTCTAAAGGCCATTCGTGCCAATCTTGTTGAATCCGCACATGATCTCTCTGAGGGAGGTCTGGCTGTTGCTCTGTCAGAGTGTCTTTTTAGTTCGGAAAATGAAAATCTAGGTGCAATTGTAACTATTTCCGGAAATCCGGTATCAGCTTTATTTAGTGAAACGCAATCCCGCTTCATCCTTACAGTAAAAAAAGAAAACCAAAGTGAATTTGAAAAGCTTGTAGACGCCACCCTTATTGGTGAAGTTACACTTTCGAAATCATTGCAAATTTTATCCGCAGATGCAACGATTTTAGAAGCATCCGTTGCTGAATTAAAAGATGCCTGGAAAGGGGCGATTCCATGCCTGCTGAAATCAAAGGATTAAATGAAGAATGTGGTGTTTTTGGGGTTTGGGGTCATGAAGATGCAGCGAGGATTACCTATTATGCGCTGCATAGTCTTCAGCACCGTGGACAGGAAGGTACAGGCATTGTTGTCTCAGATGGCAAAAAGCTAAAAGGGGCAAAAGGCGAAGGACTTGTTACCGAAGTATTTTCTCAGGATGTAATTAAAGGATTAACAGGAAATGCTGCGATTGGTCATGTTCGGTATGCAACAGCTGGCGGAGGCGGTTATGAAAATGTTCAGCCATTGCTGTTTCACTCCCAAAATGGGAGCCTGGCTCTTGCTCATAATGGTAATCTTGTAAATGTTAATTCACTCAAGCATCAGCTTGAAGCACAAGGAAGTATTTTTCAAACCAGCTCAGATACAGAGGTTTTAGCCCATCTAATGAAACGGAGCGGCTATCAAGCAGTAAAAGATCAAGCAAAAAATGCTCTGACCATGTTAAAAGGAGCATATGCTTATCTGATCATGACGGAAACAGAAATGATGGTTGCACTTGATCCGCAGGGGCTAAGACCACTATCATTAGGATGTCTTGGTGATGCCTTTGTCGTCGCATCGGAAACATGTGCACTTGATGTAGTCGGTGCGGAGTTTATTCGTGACGTTATGCCGGGTGAGTTATTAATCATAAATGATGAAGGAATGACATCAGAACGATTTGCTGTAAATACGAAGAGATCTATGTGTGCAATGGAATATATTTATTTTTCAAGACCGGATAGTAATATCCTAGGAATCAATGTCCATTCGGCCAGAAAAAGACTAGGGAAGCGTTTGGCAGCGGAAGCACCAATTGAAGCTGATGTGGTTACAGGTGTTCCAGATTCAAGTATTTCAGCTGCCATTGGCTATGCAGAGGCAGCAGGTATTCCTTATGAAATGGGTTTAATCAAAAACCGCTATGTTGGTAGAACGTTTATTCAGCCATCACAGTCATTAAGGGAGCAGGGCGTAAAAATGAAACTATCGCCTGTTCGTGGTGTCGTGGAAGGAAAACGGGTTATCATGGTTGATGATTCGATTGTTCGCGGAACAACCAGCAGACGGATTGTTAGAATGCTTAAGGATGCAGGCGCCCTAGAGGTTCATGTAGTGATTAGCTCTCCTCCAATTAAAAATCCATGCTTCTATGGCATTGATACATCATCGAAGGAAGAATTAATTGCCTCTGATAAGTCTATTGAAAAAATCAGAGAAATCATTGAAGCTGATTCACTAACCTTCATTTCCTTAGAAGGCTTGACGGAATCAATTGGAAAACTTGATGATGGTGAAACATCAGGCTTTTGCCTTGGATGCTTTACTGGAAAATATCCGACAGAAATTTATCCTGATACATTACAATATTATTACCAAAAATAAACCTAAAAGCTGAATCGCCCTTTATCGACGTACACTAGTCGATGGGCGTTGCAGCTGGATCGTTATAAAAATTCAAAGATTAAAAATCTGAAATTATACTAAGGAGGTGTCATGCCAATGTCAAATGCGTATCGAGAAGCCGGTGTAAATATTGAGGCTGGATATGAAGCTGTAACAAGGATGAAAAAGCATGTTCAAAAAACGGTAAGAGCAGGTGTGTTAGGCGGGTTAGGCGGATTTGGAGGCATGTTCGATCTTTCCGTTTTAAATTTAAAGGAACCGGTTTTGGTATCTGGAACGGATGGTGTAGGCACTAAACTGATGATCGCTTTTATGATGGATCGTCATGATACGATTGGGATCGATGCTGTTGCAATGTGTGTTAACGACATCGTCGTCCAAGGGGCCGAGCCGCTTTATTTTCTTGATTATATTGCTTGCGGTGCAGCGGATCCAGAAAAAATCGAAGCAATCGTTAAGGGAGTGGCAACCGGCTGTGAACAAGCAGGTTGTGCATTAATCGGCGGTGAAACAGCTGAGATGCCCGGTTTGTATGATCAAAATGAATATGATCTTGCCGGATTTTCGGTTGGAGCAGCAGAAAAATCAAAGCTGATTACGGGAGAAACGATTCAGTCTGGAGATGTACTGATTGGACTTGCTTCAAGTGGCATTCACAGCAATGGCTATTCCCTTGTCAGAAAAGTATTTTTAACTGATGCGAAATGGTCGTTAACGAAACATGTAGACGAACTTGGCTGTACGCTGGGAGAGGAATTGCTGCGCCCAACGAAAATATATGTAAAGCCTATTTTATCAGCACTTGAAAAGTTTACTCTTAAGGGACTTGCCCACATTACCGGCGGTGGATTTATTGAAAACATTCCACGGATGTTACCAGAAGGAGTAGGGGTAAAAGTAAATGAAAACAGCTGGCCAGTTCCTCCAGTATTTAAACTGATTTCTACGCTTGGAAAGATAGAAACCAAAGAAATGTATAATGTTTTTAATATGGGGATCGGTATGGTCATCGCAGTGAGTAAGGAAGAAGCTCCGGGACTGCTTGAACATTTTAAACAATTAGGTGAGCCAGCCTATGAAATCGGAGCAGTTACAGATACACAAGGAATTGAAATCAATTAACGGTTACGGGGTGTAAAAATGAAAAATATCGCCGTTTTTGCCTCTGGAAGTGGAAGCAATTTTCAAGCGATTATCGATGCCATTCAAGCGGGGAAGCTTGATGCACATGTGACTTTGCTTGTTTGCGATCACCAAGATGCCTTTGTGGTCGAGCGGGCAAAAAAACTCGGCATTCCAAGCTTTGTTTTTCAAGCTAAACAATACAGCAGCAAGGAAGCATATGAAAAGGAAATAATCTTGGAATTAACAAACCGGGACGTTGATTTTGTGGTGTTAGCTGGTTATATGCGCATACTTGGTCCAACATTGCTGAGTGGATATGAGGGTCGAATTGTAAATATTCATCCATCCCTGCTTCCCGCTTTTCCTGGAAAGGATGCCATCGGTCAAGCGCTTCGCGCCGGTGTAAAGGAAAGCGGTGTAACGGTACATTATGTGGACGAAGGAATGGACACAGGGCCGATTATTGCTCAGAAATCTGTTTCAATTGATGCAAATGATACACTTGAAAGCCTGCAAACAAAGATCCATGCAATTGAACACATGCTTTATCCAGCTGTGCTGCAAACGTTAATGACTCAAGGAGGAACAGAAAATGATCAAAAAGCGCGCACTTATTAGTGTTTCAGATAAAACAGGTATTGTTGATTTTGCAAAGGAATTAGTTGGACTTGGCTTTGAAATTGTTTCTACTGGGGGAACAAGCAAAGCCCTTCAAGAAAATGGTGTACCCGTGATCGGGATAAGTGAAGTTACAGGATTTCCAGAAATTTTGGAAGGCCGTGTGAAAACTCTACATCCAATGGTTCATGGAGGCTTGCTGGGAAAACAGGATGATGAAGAGCATCTTAAACAAATGAACGAACATAAAATCCAGCCAATCCATCTTGTATGTGTAAACCTTTATCCATTTCAGCAAACGATTGAAAAGCCAGATGTAACAGTTGCTGATGCAATCGAAAACATTGATATTGGCGGGCCATCAATGCTTCGCTCCTCTGCGAAAAACCATCAATATGTTACGGTTGTTGTTGACCCAGTTGATTATGAAACAGTCATTGCTGAATTTAAAGCCAAAGGTGAAACAACTCTTGAAACAAGAAGGAAGCTTGCTGCAAAAGTCTTTCGTCATACAGCAGCATATGACGCGATCATTGCAGATTATATGACTAATTTAGCTCAAGAGGAAACACCTGAGAAATTGACGGTTACATATGAGTTAAAACAAACTCTTCGTTATGGTGAAAACCCACATCAAAAAGCAGCATTTTATCGAAAGCCACTAGGCTCGAAATTCTCAATTGCAAGTGCGGAACAGCTCCATGGCAAAGAACTGTCATTTAATAATATTAAAGATGCAGATGCTGCATTGGAAATTGTCAGGGATTTCAAAGAGCCAGCGGCAGTTGCAGTAAAACATATGAATCCATGTGGAGTCGGAATCGGAAGTACAGTGTTTGATGCGTTTACAAAAGCATTCGCTGCAGACCCTGTTTCAATTTTTGGTGGGATTGTTGCGTTTAATCGTGAGGTCGACGAAGAAACAGCAATGAAACTTCACGAAATCTTCTTGGAGATTGTCATTGCTCCTTCGTTCTCACCTAAAGCACTAGAAGTTCTGACTAATAAGAAAAAGAATCTTCGGTTATTGACCGTCCCATTTGATCAGCAGGACAAACCAGAGATGAAAATGGTGACAGTAGAAGGCGGAATATTAGTACAGGATCAAGACCGCTACACATTAGATGATGCGACAATCACGTATCCAACAAAGCGCCGTCCTACAGAAGAAGAATGGGAATCATTAAAACTTGGCTGGGCTGTTGTGAAAAACGTTAAATCAAATGCGATTGTCGTTGCTGGCAAAGATATGACTCTTGGTATCGGTGCCGGACAAATGAACCGGGTAGGATCAGCCGAAATCGCCCTTAAACAAGCTGGCGAAAAAGCGAAGGGTGCAGGCTTGGCTTCAGATGCTTTCTTCCCAATGGACGATACTGTTGAAGTAGCTGCTAAAGCAGGAATCACAGCGATTATTCAACCAGGCGGATCCATCAAAGATGAGGATTCAATCAAAAAATGTGATGAATACGGAATTGCAATGGTATTTACTGGAGTAAGACATTTTAAACATTAAGGATGGAGTGGTGTAGGTGAACGTATTAGTTATTGGACACGGCGGAAGAGAACATGCCATTTGCAGAAAGGTTAGCGAAAGTACGGTCGTTGAAAAAGTATTTGTTGCACCTGGTAATGACGGGATGACAGATGTCGCCCAGCTAGTTCCGATTGCGGAAAATTGCCCAGACCAGCTTATCCAATTTGCAAAGGAACAGCAAATTGGTTTGACAATTATCGGACCGGAAATTCCCCTGTTAGCAGGTCTTGCTGATCAATTCAACGAAGCGGGCTTGAAGGTATTTGGCCCAAGCCAAGCTGCGGCTGAAATAGAAGGAAGTAAATCTTTTGCCAAAGAACTAATGAAAAAATACGCGATTCCAACCGCTGAATACTCCGTCTTTACTTCATTTGAAGAAGCAAGTAAATACGTTGAAGAAAAAGGCGCACCGATTGTCATTAAGGCAGATGGTCTAGCTGCTGGAAAAGGCGTCACCGTTGCAATGACGAAAGAAGAAGCGTTAAAAAGCCTTGAAGAAATGCTTCTTGGCAAAAAATTCGGAGATGCATCAAGCCAGGTAGTAATCGAGGAATTTTTAAGTGGTGAGGAATTTTCGTTAATGGCGTTTGTTAACGGTGAAATCGTCATTCCGCTTGAAATTGCTCAGGACCATAAACGTGCCTTTGATGGAGACCAAGGGCCAAATACCGGGGGCATGGGAGCTTATTCACCTGTCCCTCATATTGGTGATGATACGGTTCAAATTGCAGTGGAAACTGTGTTAAAGCCTGCTGCAAGTGCCATGGTTCAAGAAGGAAGAAGCTTCTGCGGGATTTTGTATGCAGGACTCATTAAAACTACTGACGGACCAAAGGTAATTGAATTTAATGCCCGCCTTGGGGACCCGGAAACACAGGTCATTTTACCAAGATTGGCTTCAGATCTAGTACAAACTATCTTAGCGATCCTTGAAGGTGGTTCACCTGAGCTTAGTTGGGATAAGCAAGCCATGATCGGTGTAGTTGTGGCTTCAAAGGGCTATCCAGAAGACTACGAAAAAGGTGCTGTACTTAGAGGATTAGATGACTTTTCTGAGGATATATTTACCTTTCATGCTGGAACTGTTAAAAATGAACAAGGAGAATATGTCACGGCTGGAGGCCGGGTTCTCCTTGTTGGTACGAAAGCAGACAGTTTAGGGGATGCGAGTAAAAAGGTTTACAGGGAACTGGAAAAGTTAAAATGCGAGGGCGTTTTCTACCGAAAAGATATTGGATATAAAGCTATCGGGCCCGTCTCTTATTAGATTTCCTCATATAAACGAGAAGTAATGCAATAATACTTCCAATTAGCAGGATTAGCACAAATGACAGATGCGAAGCATATTGATAGAACACAGTAAACGAACTCCTTTCTATTAAAGGGTCTGACCTCTCGTACTTACTCAATATATAGCGAAAGACCATGCGATCTGTTGCTATATATGTGATCGAGGGGTCTGACCCTTGCTTTATTCATGTTTATATTTAAACATGGCAATTTTTTTTGACGATTTTTTATTTATTGTCTAATCATTTGGTCTTCATTTAATCCTTCCATGGAATCCCTTGAAGTAACAGTAGCACTAGAATCAATTGGATTTTGTTCATTTTGCATATATCTCTCATAAAGGAGAGTTAACGGACAGAAACGGACAATTCCTTCTGCAACTTTCATCGCTCCAAGCATCGTCATGATTAAATACGAATCTCGCCAAGGACGCTTTACCAGCTTTGCGGTACTCCATGAAACAATCGTTAAACCCACCGTAATCCGAATTAAGGCATTCACAATATCAATGTTTGGTTTTATTTTCAAACTTGTTCACTCCTTCACAAAGTTTCGAAATTTGTTCAAACTTCTTTAATGCGCTAAAAACATAATTGTGATAGTATTAACATAATGAGTTTTTGAAAGGGCTTTCTTTTGAGTGAGAAATAACACTGCAGTAATAATTGAATGTAACGCAAATGTTATAAACAACAAATTGTTACTTTAATAAAATAAAACCATTTCCTTAACTAAAATAGAAAAGAAAATAGATGAATGATCCTAAATGGAGGGGATGTACATGCTCGAGCAGCGCTATCGTTGGAAAAACAGACAAATACGGGAACATATATCGGTACTGGAAGGCAAAGCTTCTCCCACCATTTTATTGAAAAATGGATTATATTTAAACCAAGCTTTACGCCAATGGATGCGGGGAAATATTTGGATATACCAAGACCGCATTGTCTATGTGGGGAATCAATTACCTGAACATGTTGAGAACTGCGAAGTTATTGATTGTACAAATGAGATTATTGTTCCAGGGTATATTGAACCACACAGTCATCCATTTCAATTATATAATCCCCATTCCATTGCCGAATATGCATCAAAAACGGGGACAACTACACTCATTAATGACAACATGGCGATTATTTTACACTTGAACAAAAAGGAAGCGTTTTCATTATTGCGGGACCTCCGGTTGATTCCTGCTGCCATGTTTTGGTGGTGCCGTTTTGATGCACAATCAGAAATACTCAATGAGGAAGAGATTTTTTCACATAGTAATGTTAAATCATGGTTGGAGCATGATGCTGTATTACAAGGTGGAGAGCTTTCCGGCTGGCCAAAATTATTGGATGGCGATGATATGATGCTCCATTGGATTCAAGAAGCAAAGCGGATGCGTAAAAAGATTGAAGGCCATTTCCCAGGTGCATCTGAAAAAACTCTAGCCAAAATGATGCTGTTTGGTGCGGATTGTGACCATGAATCGACGACAGGAGAAGAAGTATATGACCGGTTAATGCAGGGATACATGGTTACGTTACGCCATTCTTCAATTCGGCCCGACCTGCCTAAACTGTTAGATGATTTTAAGCGGTTAGAAATAAACTCTTACGATAAACTAATGTTCACAATGGATGGATCAACACCGAGCTTTTATGAGCAAGGAATCATTAATCGGATGATTGAGATAGCGATTGAAAAAGATATCCCGCCAATTGATGCATATAATATGGGAACGATTAATGTAGCCCGCTATTATCACATCGAACATTTGCATGGGAGTATTGCAACAGGGAGAGTTGCGAATCTAAACTTTCTGTCGGATATTAACAATCCAACACCTGTTTCTGTCCTTGCAAAAGGAAAATGGATAAAACGTGATGGGCAAGAGTTTAAAGCCTTTACTCCATTGAATTGGGAGGATTACAACTTAAAGCCAATGCAGCTTGATTGGGATTTTACCTATAATGATTTACAGTTTTCAATGCCATTTGGTATCAAAATGGAGAGTTCCGTCATAACCAAACCATATTCAATTGCGATTGATGCATCAGTAGATGAACTTTCCTATGACCATGATGAATCCTTCTTCGTCCTAATTGATAGAAATGGACAATGGCGCATCAATACACTTTTAAAGGGATTTGCAAATAAGCTTTCGGCGTTGGCCAGCTCCTTTTCAAGTACAGGAGATATAATATTAATCGGAAAAAATAAAAATGATATCATTTGTGCATTTAATCGAATGAAAGAACTTGGCGGTGGAATTGTCTTGGCTGAAAATGGTCAAATCGTATCGGAACTGCCGCTTCCTTTAAGTGGAATAATGTCAGATCTGCCTGTAGAAGAATTAATGATTCAAGAGAACATTTTACATGAGGAATTAAAAAAACGCGGTTATTCATTTCTAGATCCCATTCACAGCTTGCAGTCCTTTTCTGCTACACATTTGCCGTATATTCGGATTACTCCTCAGGGAATGTATGATGTCATGAACAAAACAGTACTCTTTCCGTCGATAATGCGTTAAAATGTAAAAGTATAAATAAATACTTTTTAACATGTAGACCTTGGTTCGGAGGAAGATAGGGATGTGCTAAGGATATGAAAAAGTGGGCAATTGTAACGGTAGCCGTCTTGTTAATTCTTACAGGCTGCAGCCAAAAACAAGCAGGTAAAGAGCAAGTAAAACAAGAAAAAAAGGTCAGTCATGTGGAAAAGAAGGTAGAATCGAAGGATACACTTCCGTATACTTTTCCACTAACCGGGAAAGGCTCTAACACAAACACAGATGGCAGGGCTGTTGCTGTCATGGTTAATAATCACCCGGAGGCACGGCCACAATCAGGTTTGAACAAAGCTGATCTTGTTTATGAGTTGTTAGCTGAAGGGGATATAACCCGTTTTCTTGCTGTTTTTCAAAGTGAAAGGCCGGAAAATATTGGACCTGTCCGCAGTGCAAGAGGTTATTATCTTGAATTGGCAAAAGGGCTAAATGCTTTATACATTGCACATGGATATAGTCCTGAAGCGAAGCAAATGATAGATGATGGCTACATCGATAATTTAAATGGAATGGTTTATGATGGAACTCTTTTTAAAAGGGCGAGCTTCCGTAAGGCTCCTCACAATTCGTATATTACGTTCGAAAATGTGTTAAAGGGAGCGAAACTAAAAAATTATTCGATGGATCAATCGCCGCCAGCTTTTTCATTTCTAACCGATGAAGAAAGTAAAAGTTTAACTGGTGAAGCAGCTACATCCGCACTAGTCTCCTATTCCTCTTACAACATGTTTGATTGTAGGTATCAATATGATTCCGAACTTGGTCGATATAAGCGGTTTTCGGGTGGGGAACAAACAGTTGATTTAGAGACTAAGGAACCTATTCTTTTGGATAATATTTTCATCGTTGAGGCGGTCCACAAGGTCGTTGATTCAGCAGGTCACCGCAATATCAACTTAAAATCAGGTGGAAAAGGCTATTTACTTCAAAAGGGGATAGTCAACCAAATCGAATGGAAAAATGTAAACAATCGAATTGTTCCGTTTAAAAATGGTAAGGAAGTCCCTTTTGTTCAGGGGAAGACATGGGTTAATATACTCCCATCCACCCCCGGCCTGCTAAAGAGCGTTTCATTTAATGTAAAATAAACATAAAGGGGCATTATGGATGCAAATTGAAAAGTTAAGAGGAAAAGAGCTGGATCAACTTTTTAAATCAGTTCTTTCGCTAAAGGATTTAGAAGAATGTTATCGTTTCTTCGATGACTTATGTACAATTAATGAGATACAATCATTGGCACAACGCCTTGAGGTGGCAAGAATGCTGCGTGAAGGAAACACATATCATAAAATAGAAACAGAGACGGGCGCAAGTACAGCGACCATTTCACGTGTGAAGCGTTGTTTGAATTATGGAAATGATGCTTATGAATTAGCTCTTGAACGAATTAAGGAAAACAAAGAGACACCAATAGAGGAATCCTAAAAAAGCCGAAGTGAACACCATCTTCGGTTTTTCTTTTTGCTGAAATTCTGTTAAGCCTAATTGAGGATTGGAAATTGTTCATAAGAACGTCTGGCTCCAGCGCCCAGCGACTAGTGTGCTTCAGTCCATATGTCGCTAAACGGGCGCTTCCGCTTTTGAATGGATATCTTTTCTTGAATTACTACCTTTGTTTTCTTTTTGAAAGAATCAGCAAATGCTATAATGTTGTAATGGAATAGTGAATGGAGGATTTAAAGGATGTACAATTTTCGAGATTGGCGCCACGTGTTTAAGCTTGACCCAAATAAAGAACTATCAGACCAGGATCTGGAAAAAATTTGCGAATCAGGCACTGATGCAGTTATTGTTGGCGGTACTGATGGAGTGACGCTCGAAAATGTCCTGGATATAATGGCAAGAATCCGGCGCTATACCGTTCCATGTGTGCTTGAAGTTTCAAGTTTGGAGACCGTGACACCAGGTTTTGACTTATACTTTATACCAACGATCCTAAATAGCTCTGATCCTAAATGGATCACTGGCCTTCACCATCAGGCAGTTAAGGATTTTGGCGGAATTATGAATTGGGAAGAGATCGTGATGGAAGGCTATTGTATTTTAAATGGTGATTGTAAAGCGGCCAAGCTGACAAATGCAAACGCCAATTTAGATGGGGAAGACGTCAAGGCGTACGCCATGATGGCTGAAAAAATGTTTCGATTGCCCATTTTTTATCTAGAATACAGTGGTATATTTGGTGACGTAGGTTTAGTTTCTGAAGTGAAAAAGACTCTTAGAAATACTATTTTGTTTTATGGCGGCGGGATTGCGAATTTTCAGCAAGCACGGGAAATGGCTAAGGCCGCGGACGTTATTGTGGTCGGCAATGCCGTTTATGAAAATCTTAACGAAGCATTGCAAACAGTCGAAGCAGTCAAGTCTGCCCATCGTTAATCATTGTTCAAATCGTGTAAGTAAGTTATGATAAATGTAAGAACAAATGTTTGTATAGTAGGTGAAAATAGATGCAATATTTAACGGACAGGCTTTTAAATGGCTTGAATCCTGAACAGCAAACTGCAGTAAAAGCCACCGACGGACCTTTATTGATTATGGCAGGTGCCGGAAGTGGAAAAACAAGAGTTTTAACCCATCGAATTGGTTATTTGATAGTTGAAAAACAGGTTAATCCTTATAACATCTTAGCAATTACGTTTACGAACAAGGCAGCACGGGAAATGCGTGAGCGGATTTCGAGGATGATGGGCGGCGTGGCGGATCAAATATGGATCTCGACCTTTCACTCAATGTGCGTCCGAATTTTACGCCGGGATATTGACCGGATTGGCTTTAACCGCAATTTTACCATCCTTGATACAACCGACCAGCAATCAGTTATTAAAGGAATCCTAAAGGATAAAAATATTGACCCGAAAAAGTTTGACCCGCGTGCTATTTTAGGGTCGATCAGCTCTGCGAAAAATGAACTGATGGATCCAGAAGAATACGCAAAACAAGCAGGCGGTTATTTTGACCAGGTTGTAAGTGATGTATACACTGAATTCCAAAAGCGTCTTCGAAAAAACCAGGCACTGGACTTTGATGACTTGATCATGATGACCATTCAATTATTCAGACGTGTTCCTGAGGTTCTTGAATATTATCAACGTAAATTTCAATACATTCATGTGGATGAGTATCAGGACACCAACAGGGCGCAATATTTGCTTGTAAAGCTTCTAGCGAGCCGTTTTAAAAACCTTTGTGTGGTTGGAGACTCTGACCAATCCATTTATAGATGGCGTGGAGCAGACATCGCCAATATCCTTTCGTTTGAAAAGGATTATCCAAATGCAACGGTTATCTTTTTGGAACAAAACTACCGATCAACAAAGCGAATTCTTTTAGCGGCAAATAAGGTTATTGAAAATAATTCAAATCGAAAACCGAAAAATCTTTGGACAGAAAACCCGGAGGGCAACAAAATTGTTTATTACCGGGCTGATAGCGAACAAGGTGAAGCCCAATTCGTTGCCGGAAAAATAAAAGAACTAACAAGAGATGGAAAGTACAAGCTTGCTGATATGGCTATTCTTTATCGGACAAATGCCCAATCCCGGGTGATGGAGGAAGTGCTCCTAAAATCAACGATTGATTACACCATCGTGGGCGGAACAAAGTTCTATGACAGAAAAGAAATCAAAGATATGCTTGCCTACTTACGATTAATCTCCAATCCGGATGATGATATCAGTCTACGGCGGGTTATTAATGTACCGAAGCGGGGAATTGGTTCAACCTCACTTGATAAAATTGCTAATTTTGCAGCCTTACATGACCTTTCCTTATATCAAGCACTTGAATCGGTCGAACTTACTGGCATAAGCCCAAAAACAACAAAAGCAGCGGCAGAATTTCGTGATTTAATTAGCAACTATACACGAATGCAGGAATTCCTTTCGGTAACGGAACTTGTTGAAGACATACTAGATAAATCAGGTTATCGCGAAATGCTTAAGGCAGAAAAATCACTTGAAGCACAAAGCCGCCTTGAAAACCTTGATGAATTATTATCTGTCACAAAAAACTTTGAGGAATCAAGTGAAGATAAGAGTTTAGTTGCTTTTTTAACGGATTTGGCACTTGTTGCTGATATTGATTCAATGGATGACGATGAAGAAAAAAGCGATGCTGTTGTTCTAATGACCTTGCACTCTGCTAAAGGGTTAGAATTCCCTGTTGTCTTCCTAGTTGGAATGGAGGAGGGAGTTTTCCCGCATAGCCGTTCCTTAATGGAAGAAGAGGAAATGGAAGAAGAACGCCGCCTTGCCTATGTTGGGATTACCAGGGCAGAGCAGAGTCTCTTCTTGACCAATGCGCAAATGCGGACGTTGTTCGGCAGGACCAACATGAACCCCGCTTCCCGATTTATTAATGAAATTCCTGTTGACCTTTTAGAAGGAGTTGAACCTGTCAAAAAAGCAGGATCTCCGTTTGGTACAAAGGGTAAATCATTCGGGACTTCAGGGGGGTCGGTTGGAACACCTGCAGCAAGAAAGGTTGTTATGCGCCCAGTTGCAGCGAAAACAACAGGCGGCGATGAAATTGGCTGGAAGGTTGGCGATAAAGCTGAACACGGAAAATGGGGAATTGGTACTGTCGTCAGTGTTAAAGGTGACGGTGAATCAACCGAACTTGACATCGCCTTCCCAAGTCCAACAGGTATTAAACGTCTTCTTGCCAAATTTGCGCCAATAAAAAAAGTATAAAAATATTTAGCATTTTATAATTGTCTAGCTATAACGCACAGGACGTGCTAGTGCTGACTTTGCCGCCAGGACGGCGGCGCATTTAGTCAGCCAGCGCCAAATGACTATTGTACTTCGCTAGACAGACTTACACTTTTCGAATGGAAGGGTTGGATATATGGACCTTCAGACTGCTCGACAACAAGTTACCGAGCTGCGGGGCTTGTTAAATCAATATGGTTATGAATATTATGTGTTAGATCAACCCTCTGTTCCTGATTCAGAATACGACCGGTTGATGAGGGAATTGCTTGAGTTGGAAGAAAAGTTTCCTGAGTTAAAGTCAGCAGACTCGCCAACAGAACGGGTTGGCGGTTTTGTTTTGGACAAGTTTGAAAAAGTAGTTCATGAAATTCCCTTGCTTAGTCTGGGAAATGCCTTCAATGAGCAGGATTTGCGGGATTTTGACCGTCGCGTGGGTCAAGTGGTTGGTGAGAATTATTCCTATGTCTGCGAATTGAAGATTGATGGACTGGCAGTATCATTGCGTTATGTCGATGGACTATTTGTCCAAGGGTCTACCCGCGGTGATGGAACGATTGGGGAAGATATTACCTTTAACTTAAAAACAATCAAATCACTTCCCCTCCGCCTTCGTGAAAATGTTTCGATTGAGGTGCGGGGCGAGGCCTTTATGCCAAAACGTTCCTTTGAAGCTTTGAATAAAACAAAAGAGGAACGGGGAGAAGAGCCATTTGCCAATCCACGAAATGCAGCGGCAGGCTCCCTTCGTCAGCTTGATCCAAAGATTGCGGCTTCACGAAACCTAGATGTCTTTTTGTATGGGATTGGGGATATAGGTGAAAGCGGTGTGGTTTCCCATAGTGAAGGGCTCGATTATCTTGACCGGCTGGGTTTTAAGACAAATAATGAACGGAGAAAGTGCAGCACGATAGATGATGTTATTGAGTTCGTAAACAGTTGGGTTGAAAGGCGCCCGCATCTGCCATACGAAATTGATGGGATTGTCATTAAGGTAGATTCACTAGCTCAGCAGGGTGAATTAGGTACAACGGCAAAAAGTCCACGCTGGGCGATTGCCTATAAATTCCCGGCTGAAGAAGTGGTCACCACGCTTTTAGATATTGAATTGAACGTTGGAAGAACAGGTGTAGTAACACCAACAGCTGTTTTGGAGCCCGTAAAGGTTGCTGGAACAACAGTAGGGCGTGCCTCCCTGCATAATGAGGATTTAATTCGCGAAAAGGATATCAGAATTGGCGATAAGGTAGTTATCAAAAAAGCGGGGGATATCATCCCTGAGGTCGTAAACGTGATCGCCGATCAGCGAACAGGCAAGGAAATGGAGTTCCATATGCCAACCCATTGTCCTGAGTGTGAAAGTGAGTTAGTCCGCCTTGAGGAAGAAGTTGCCTTAAGATGTATTAACCCTAAATGCCCGGCTCAAATTCGTGAAGGACTGATCCATTTTGTTTCCCGTGATGCGATGAATATTGACGGCTTGGGTGAAAAGGTAATAAGTCAGCTATTTTCCGAAAAACTCATCGTAGATGTTGCTGATCTATACAAACTGACAACTGAACAACTGCTTGGCCTTGAAAGGATGGGAGAGAAATCTGTCTCTAATTTGATCAATGCAATTGAGGCCTCTAAGGCCAATTCGCTTGAAAAATTGTTATTTGGACTCGGAATTCGCCATGTTGGAGCCAAGGCGGCGAAGACGCTTGCTCAAGCCTATGGAACGATGGATAAACTGGCAGCCGCAACAGAAGATGAGCTGAAAATGATAAATGAGATTGGCGAAAAAATGGCTGATTCGATTGCTGCATTTTTTAAGAATGAAGAAGCACAAGAGCTGATTAAGGAATTAAAGTCAGCTGGAGTGAACATGGAATATAACGGTCCTATGCCGGTTTCTATTGAAGATAGTGACTCTATTTTTGCCGGGAAAACGGTTGTGTTAACAGGTAAACTTGAGCGTCTCAACCGGAATGAGGCTAAAGAAAGAATTGAAGCATTAGGCGGCAATGTCGCAGGGAGTGTCAGCAAGAAAACAGATTTAGTCATTGCCGGAGAAGAGGCTGGTTCCAAACTAACCAAGGCAGGGCAGCTTGGCATCGAGGTATGGGATGAGGAGAAGCTTCTGGAAGAACTTAATAAATAGAGGTGTTACGACGTGAGAAAACTCTCATTGCTCGCTCTTTCTCTTGTTTTTTTGCTTAGTGCGTGTGGGGCACCGAACTTCCAAAAGCAAGATGAAGTTGTTCAAACAAACAAAAAGGCGAAAGAGAAAGCAATTATTCCAAAGTACCAAATTTCAGATAACTATTATCGGACCATTTTGCCGTTTGAGCCAGGAGAATCACGGGGAATGGTAGTAAGTAATCTTAACACTCGATACGACATTGATGAATTTGAAACAGGATTAATGCGGGTGGCTCAAAAGCAATTTGATCCAAGCAAATATTTATTTCGTGAAGGCCAGGAAATTAAACGGAACACTGTTAAACTATGGCTAAGCCGAAAATATAACAAAGACCAGCAAACACAGAGGGGGATTTCAGATGCAGATAATATTGGCCTCAATCCCGAGGATACTGCAGGCGACAATTCAACCCCTATGTACCTGTCGCATATTTTGGAACACGACTATCTGATCAAAGGGGATAATAACACAGTTAAGCTTGGCGGGGTTGTTATTGGACTTGCATTAAACTCGACCTATTATTATCAAACTGTCCAATATGGTCCAACCTACGAGAAAAAGATCCCGGATGACGAGGTCAATGCCCAGGGTAAGAAACTGGCCGATGAAGTCCTAAACCGAATGAGAAGTATGAAGGATTTAAAAGATGTACCTATTACAATTGCGCTATTTAAAACGCAAAGCAAAGCATCTGTTGTTCCTGGAGACTTCTTTGCTTATACAAATATTGATAGCGGCAGTTCTACTATTGGAAGTTGGCAAAAGGTGAATGAAAAATATCTTTTATTTCCTTCAACAGAAGCCCAAGAATCCCATCGTGATGATCTAACAGCGTTCTTAAACTTCAAGCAGGATGTGGAACAATATTTCCCTAATTTTAACGGGGTTATTGGGAAGGCGTTTTATGTGGATGACCAGCTTCAGAATCTGGAAATCAATATTCCAATCCAATTTTACGGGAAAACAGAAGCAATTGGTTTTACCCAATATGTAACCGGATTGGTAATGGAACATTTTCCAAAATATATTGCAGTTACCGTCAATGTATCCTCTGTTGATGGTCCAGAGGCCTTAATTGATCGGAAGGCTAATCAAAGTGAACCGTATGTGCATATTTACTAGTTTTTACTAGTGACCCAGCAGAGATTCCTGCTGGTTTTTTTGTCCGATAAAAAGCTTTAACTTAAACAATTATCTAGCATCAGCAATCAGAATGGGTCAAACTGAAGTTGAGGACGGAATCGTTTATATAGTAATATAAGTATTAAAAACAATGGATGTAGTTAATTGTTTAGCGTAAGCACTTAAGGGCGCCTGCGCTTCTCTATAGCTTCAAAGAGGAAGGGAAGGCTCTAAATATGACCAAGGGGAAAGTTTTTTTAGTAGGTGCAGGACCTGGGGATGTAGGCCTGATTACGGTAAAAGGTATCGAGGCAATTAAGCAAGCCGAAGTGATTTTATATGACCGTTTGGCGAATCCAAAATTATTGGAGGCGGCATCGGCCAATTGTGAGCTGATTTACTGCGGTAAGCTGCCTGATCGTCATTTTCTCCGTCAGGAAAATATTAATGAATTTTTAGTGGAAAAGGCTCTCGAAGGCAAACAGGTTGTTCGACTTAAAGGCGGGGATCCTGGCGTTTTTGGCAGAGTGGGAGAAGAGGCCGAAGCTCTTGCCGAAGCTCAGATACCATTTGAAATTGTTCCCGGTATTTCCTCTGGTATTGCAGCCCCTCTTTATGCGGGAATTCCGGTTACCCATCGGAAGTATGCTGAATCATTTGCCGTTGTTACTGCCCATGACAAATCACAGGATGGCAAGCCGCTGCTTCATTGGGAAGGGCTCGCCCGCGGTATCGATACAATTGCTTTTTACATGGGTGTAGGGAATTTGCCGTTTATTTGTGAAAACCTTTTGAAGCACGGGAAGCCAGCAGAAACACCAGTGATATTAATCCAATGGGGCACTTTCGGCCGGCAGAAAGTGTTGGAAGGGACGCTTTCCGACATTGCGATGAAGGTTCAGGAAGCTAGATTCAGCAATCCCTCGATTATTCTAGTCGGGAAGGTTATTTCCTTACGCGAAAAAATAAGCTGGTTTGAGAAAAAGCCTCTTTACGGGCGGCAAATTTTACTCGCCCGAACGGGTGAAAGCAAAAGTGAGCTGGCAGCAGTATTAATGGATCTTGGTGCCGATGTGATTGAATTTCCTAAATGGAAAAAGACATTCCTTCCCATTGACCAAGCACTAGTATCGAAAATACCAGACTATGAAATGATTCTTTTTACCTCCCCTGAAAATGTCGGCGAATTTTTTGCTGCTATCATTGATAATGGGATCGACATTCGGAAAGTAAAAGCTGATTTGTATGGGGGCTCTGTCAAAACGATAAAGGCCTTAAATGACCGCGGGCTAACAGCACATCTTGCCGCACAAATGCCGGAAACAGGGAGCCTGTTGCTTGTTGGTGAGAATCATCTTTTCAAAACTACGTTTCCTTATGATTCGTTTGACATGATGATAACGAGCAAAAAAGAGCTGGACCCGCAATTCTTTCCGATCTTTAAAAGGATGCTTGAAGAGGCAGACGTTAATACAATGATTTTTCCATGCAAAGCAGCAGTTGCACCGTTTGTGGCGGGATTAACGGAATGCAGTATCGATGCTGAGGTACTTTTAAAAGATGTGCCAATTATTTGTATGGGGCAGCAAACATGGACCGAAGTGGAGAGGGCCGGCTTTACACCTGGAGGAATGCCAGCTAAAGCGACAAGGGCAGCATTGATCGAGTATTTAACCATAAATGAGCCAGGTCTGAGGTGATACCATGGATCCATATTATCCCATAACACTTAGGCTTGCCGGAAAAAAAATTATCGTGGTCGGCGGTGGAAAAGTAGCGGAAAGAAAAATCAAGGGTTTAATTGGAACAAAAGCTGATATTACCGTCGTTTCCCCAGAGGTAAGCACAAAAATCAACAAGTTGGCAGCAGCGGGAGAAGTTAATTGGTTAGCAAAGACATTTGCGATTGAAGACATTAAAGGAGCCTTTATGATTTTTGCCGCAACGAATGACCGTGACCTAAATCAAGCCATTAAAATCGCAGCGGAAGCCCACCAGCTTGTTACGATTGCAGACGATCCTGAAGGGTCCAATTTTCAGGTTCCCGCTAAGGTTCAGCGTGGCAGGCTGACAATCGCAGTGTCGACCGGCGGGGCGAGCCCAACCTTAGCGCGGAACATAAAAGCTCAGCTTGAACAGGAATTCGATGACCGATACGATGACTATCTTGAATTCCTTTTTCAGGCACGGCAGCAAATCGTACAGGAAGTAGCTGATCCTTCTTTAAAAAGAAAGCTGCTAAAGGCAATAGCGAGCCCGGCATTCTTTACTAGTAAAAGCAGACAAACTGACTTACTCGCCTTATATAAAAACTTGACCCAAAATTGAATCAATACTTTTCAAGCAGGTACCTTCGAGTGAAGGCCTGCTTTTTTTATTTAGAAAAAATAGTTATTTTTTCCTAAAAGTGAAATTTTTATTAAAAAATTCAGAAAAGTAGTTCCATTTTCAAAAATAGTGTTATATAATACGAAACATAGAACAATACCTGTATTATAACAAAGGGGTGGTCGAATTCAATTGATGCGAAACTTTAAAGGTTCTACGCCAATTATATTTAAAACAACTAGTATGCATTCTCCCGAAAGGTTTGGGGTAGGCAGCCACTTTATTTTTTTATTAGGTTTTTCTTTTTGCTAAGGTTTAGATGAGCTAGAAAGCAATAATAATAGACTTTTATTTTGAAGGAGGAATTAATAATGTCAGATCAAAGGGCAAAAAAATTGCAAGAATCGTGGGAATTAGACCGGCGTTGGAAAGGGATCGCAAGACCATATACAGCAGATGATGTTATCAAACTGCGTGGTTCGATTGATATTGAATACACGCTCGCACGTAGGGGTTCTGAAAAGCTTTGGAAACAATTAAACGAGGAAGACTATATTAGTGCCCTAGGTGCTTTAACCGGGAACCAAGCCGTACAACAAGTAAAGGCCGGACTTAAAGCCATCTATTTAAGTGGTTGGCAGGTTGCAGCGGATGCAAACCTTGCCGGACAAATGTATCCTGATCAAAGCTTGTATCCAGCAAACAGCGTACCAAGTGTTGTGCAAAGAATTAACCAAGCATTACAACGTGCCGACCAAATCACTCATGGTGAGGGAGATCACTCCATCGATTGGTTTGCTCCAATTGTAGCCGATGCCGAAGCAGGTTTCGGGGGACAGCTTAACTGCTTTGAATTAATGAAAAGCATGATTGAAGCAGGTGCCTCAGGTGTTCACTTTGAAGACCAGCTATCATCAGAAAAAAAATGTGGCCATTTAGGTGGGAAAGTTCTGCTTCCTACGCAAACTGCTACTCGGAATTTAATTGCAGCTCGCCTTGCTGCAGACGTAATGGGGGTTCCGACTGTACTAGTTGCCAGAACGGATGCGAATGCAGCCGATTTAATTACAAGCGATGTTGATCCATACGATGCCGCATTCATTACTGGTGAACGTACACCAGAAGGATTCTTCAGAACAAAGGCTGGTATTGATCAAGCCATCAATCGCGGCCTGGCCTATGCACCATATGCAGACCTAATCTGGTGTGAAACTTCCGAGCCGAACATTGAAGAAGCCAGACAGTTTGCTGAAGCGATTCATGAAAAATTCCCTGGAAAACTATTAGCGTACAACTGCTCGCCATCATTCAACTGGGAAGCGAAGCTGGATAAAGAAACGATTGCTAACTTCCAAGAGGAGCTTGGAAAGATGGGGTACAAATTCCAATTTGTAACGCTCGCTGGTTTCCATGCCCTAAACCATAGTATGTTTGAGCTTGCCCGCGGCTACAAAGAGCGGGGCATGGCAGCATACTCCGAATTGCAGCAGGCTGAGTTTGCCAGCGAAAAATATGGATATACGGCAACAAGACACCAACGCGAAGTTGGCACAGGCTACTTCGACCAAGTTTCAATGGTGATCACGGGAGGGAATTCTTCTACAACAGCATTAAAAGGATCAACAGAGGAAGCTCAGTTCACCTCAAAGTAAATAGAAATTCGGTCCTTCTCTCTAATTGGGGGAAGGATTTTTTGATGGTTTACCGCCCGCACTCCCGTGACATCAGTCGTGGGAGGTTCAAGTTTAGGAATCTCAACGAAGACAGACTGTGGTGCTAGTGCCCTAGTGTTTTTGGTATCAAAAACTCTTTTAATATTTGTGTAACATAATTGAATTATTTTGATAACAAAACACTGGTAATCTAAAGATAGGTTACGAGCAAGTTTGGCTGGGCTGTATGTTGGCGAAGGCAGGCAAGCAATATTTTTTCAAAATACTAAGCTTTTCCCAAAAAAAGTATTATTCTAATTTGTAGGTATAAAAGATTGATAATTTGGAAAGAAAGTAGATAACGAGGTTTACGTAAAGGAGGTAGCAATTATGAGGTTAGAAATGTCCGGATTTATTCAAAAGGATCGTTTTGATTTAAATTCCTATCTTACTTATTTATTTACCAAATTGAATGATCATCCGAGTCAAGCCAATAGTAAGAAACGGTATAAATTAGTTCATAAATGGGGGAACAGTGTAAAGTGAATTTAAATGAAAAGGGATAAGCGGCTTTATTCATTCACGAATAAAAAGCCGCTTATTTTATTTTTGGGTTGTGTTAAACAACGATGTTGATTTTGATTCAATAATAGTTCAATCCTATTAAAGGGATAAAGTGAGTTTACTTTTCAGTTGAAAATTTTCATTCAAGTGGATCAAGAGAAATGGTTTACTGTAATTGTCTTAATCTTGTATCTTGTGTCATCAATTAAGGCGCCCGATAGGTGACCGTGAACGCAAGAAATTCGGGCACAAGGTAACGTAAAGAGCCTATAGGTGACTGAGAACGCAAGAAATTCGGGCACAAGGTAACGTAAAGAGCCTATAGGTGACCGAGAACGCAAGAAACTTGGGCACAAGGTAACGTAAAGGGCCGATAGGTGACCGTGAACACTAGAAATTCGGGCACAAGGTAACGTAAAGAGCTAATAGGTGACCGTGAACGCAAGAAATTCGGGCACAAGGTAACGTAAAGAGCTAATAGATGACCGAGAACGCAAGAAACTTGGGCACAAGGTAACGTAAAGGGCCTATAGATGACCGAGAACACAAAAAAACCCTTCACAAGGTAACGTAAAGAGCCTATAGGTGACCGAGACGCAAGAAATTCGGGCACAAGGTAGCGTAAAGGGCCGATAGGTGACCGTGAACGCAAGAAATTCGGGCACAAGGTAACGTAAAGAGCCTATAGGTGACCGTGAACGCTAGAAATTCGGGCACAAGGTAACGTAAAGAGCCTATAGGTGACCGAGAACGCAAGAAATTCGGGCACAAGGTAACGTAAAGGGCCGATAGGTGACCGAGACGCAAGAAATTCGGGCACAAGGTAGCGTAAAGAATGGGTACAATTGGTTACCGTAATAAGGTTGCATATTTTTGGCTGCCAACTGAACTGGAATATGTTGCAGTGATCAAAAATATTAATTAAAATCACTTTATTTTTAAAAAGGTTTGTGCTTTTACGAAAATAAATTACAGTAAAAATAACATGCTGGCACTATTGGTTTCTTTTAAGGAACATTTCATATTCAGGAATCATACCTTTAAAGGAATAACTGAATCAGAACAAAGTTGCATTGGCATTTTTTATGAGATTGGAGATGATTGGTTTGAATAAACCATCTGTTGATGATGCCCTAAAAGAGGGGATGTATGGTCCAAAGGAAATCAAACCCGAGGAAAGGCGTCAATTTTTAGGCACCTTAAGAGAAAGAATCGTCGTTGTCTTAAAGAATGGCCAAGTAACAGAACAAAAGGTTTACCCCCAGATTGAGCAAAACATAAAGGAGCATCCAACAGCCCATCTGTTTTTAAACGGGAATATTGATTATGAGCAGCTTTCGAAATATGTAAAGCTTGCAAACAAATACCATATTGAACATACGATTGTAACCAATAAAGAGCATAATACGGAAATTGGTCTCGTATTGGCAATGGACCATGCCATAGACAAAGAAGAAATCTATGTTGAGAAAATTGATGCAATGTCAACCCAAAACGAAGCTGTAAAAAAGAAGTCTTTTTTCTCAAAGTTATTTAAATGGTAATTAGAAATGCGGCCAATTAGAGAAGGACACTTGTCGCTAAGAGATGTGCTAGCTAAACAATAATCAAAGTCTTATCCTACGGTGAAGATCTTCTCGCTCCTTTGTTTTGAAATTAATTCTCACATAATTGCTTCAAGATGATATATAATTAAGAAAAATCATGATAGCACTAGGGGAGCCGTAAAAATGAAGGCTGAGAAAAAGACCCATGTCTTTGACCCTTTTACCTGATCTGGATCATGCCAGCGGAGGGAAGTGTATGCACATTTTACGTACATGCGGATTCCTATTACCGGGAATCCTTTTCTTATTTTTCTGTTCCCCAAGTGCTTTCAAAAATTAAAGGGGAATTTCTGATGAAAAAAACACAAAAACTTACATTAACAGCCATGTTGATTGCGATTGGTACCTTGACAAGCAATCTCTTATTTATTCCACTCGGGATTACGAAACTGTTTCCCATGCAAAGCTTTATTAACGTTTTGACCGCAGTTATGCTTGGACCATATTATGCTGTAGCAGAAGCATTTTGCATCTCGGTTTTAAGAAATATGCTTGGGACCGGGTCAATCTTTGCTTTTCCTGGCAGTATCATTGGGGCCCTATTAGCAGCATTATTATACAAAAAGACAAACAAACTTTTTATGGCCTTCTTTGGAGAAGTAGTTGGGACGGGAATAATTGGAGCAATCGCCTGCTTTCCCATTTCCACGCTATTACTTGGAAAAGAAGCAACTTTATTTGGTTTCATCCCAGCGTTTATTTTTAGTGCCTTTGGTGGTGCTCTCATTGGACTTATCGTTTTAGTGATTTTCATGAAAAATAAAGCTGTTGCTCAAATGTTAAAACAACCAGGCAGTGTGGAAAAGCATTAACGAGAAGTATTCGATTTGGGGATTTACTGGAACTTTGTTAAAAAACACTTGGCTAATCGTCCAAGTGTTTTTTTCGCTTACTGTTGGTAATGATAGGATCTCGGTGCCTATAAGTTATTCATGGATCACTGATTATTGCCCATTTTCGGGTAAAAGGATATCACCTGATTTGAATTTTATAGAAAAAAACGGATTGTAAACGCTTTCTAATAGCTATTGTTCACTATCGATCGTTGCGGTAGCCCTAAACTATTTGGTATGATCAAATAATGAGGATCGAATCGATTGGAGGTAAAAGAAAAATGTCGCGGATCTCGATAGACCAAGTTAAACATGTCGCTAATTTAGCACGATTAGCCATAACTGAAGAAGAGGCAGAAAAGTTTACGAAACAGCTAGATGCTATCATTGGTTTTGCAGAGCAGCTTAATGAATTGGATACTGAAAATGTAGAACCAACCTCACATGTATTGGACATAAAGAATGTCTTGCGTGAAGACGTGCCGCAAAAAGGCTTACCGCGAGAAGAGGTACTGAAAAATGCTCCTGAAGAGCAGGATGGCCAATTTAAAGTACCATCTATTTTGGGGGATTAAGGAGGAAAAACAGGTGAGTTTATTTGATCATAAAGTTGCTGAGCTTCATCAACTTTTACATAAAAAGGAACTTAGTGTAGCTGACCTTGTAGCTGAGTCTTATAAGCGAATTGGCCAAGTAGACGATAAAGTTCAAGCTTTTTTAACATTAGATGAAGAGCAGGCAAAAGTAACTGCGAAGAAGTTTGATGAAAGACTATCAACAGATGAAACTAAGGGCTTGTTGTTTGGAATGCCGATTGGCGTAAAGGATAACATCGTTACTAAGGGCTTGCGGACAACCTGCGCAAGCAAAATACTGGAAAACTTTGACCCGATTTACGATGCAACGGTTGTTCAGAAGTTACAAAAAGCTGAGACAATCACAATTGGAAAGTTAAATATGGACGAGTTTGCAATGGGCTCCTCCAATGAAAACTCGGCATTCCAGAAAACGAAAAATCCATGGAATCTCGAAACGGTACCAGGTGGTTCATCAGGCGGCTCCGCAGCAGCGGTTGCAGCTGGTGAAGTGTTATTTGCGCTCGGTTCCGATACAGGCGGTTCGATTCGCCAACCGGCAGCCTTTTGTGGAGTTGTTGGCATGAAACCAACCTACGGCCGAGTTTCTCGCTACGGACTTGTAGCGTTTGCTTCGTCGCTTGATCAAATTGGACCAGTTACCAGAACAGTTGAGGACAATGCCTATCTTTTACAAGCCATTTCTGGTCTAGATCCAATGGATTCCACGTCCGCGAATGTTGATGTCCCTAATTTTGTAGAATCTCTGACAGGCGATATAAAAGGGCTGAAAATTGCTGTACCGAAGGAATACCTTGGTGAAGGTGTCAGTGAATCGGTACGCCAATCAGTGTTGGAAGCTTTAAAGGTACTTGAGAAGCAAGGGGCTGTATGGGAGGAAGTATCACTACCGCATTCTAAGTATGCCCTTGCAACCTATTATCTGCTTTCTTCTTCGGAAGCTTCAGCGAACCTTTCCCGCTTTGACGGAGTTCGCTATGGTTACAGAACACCAAATGCCGAAAGCTTACTTGATTTATATAAACAAACTAGGGCAGAAGGCTTTGGTGATGAAGTAAAGCGGCGGATTATGCTGGGAACGTTTGCGCTTAGTTCAGGCTATTATGATGCTTATTATAAAAAAGCACAAAAGGCGCGTACCCTGATTAAAAAAGACTTTGAAGATGTTTTCGAAAAGTATGATGTGATTGTTGGGCCGACAACACCAACCCCTGCTTTTAAAATCGGGGAAAATATTGACGACCCGTTAACGATGTATATAAATGATATCCTAACCATTCCGGTTAATCTTGCTGGTGTCCCTGGTATCTCCGTTCCGTGTGGATTCGAAGCTGGTCTTCCATTAGGCTTACAAATTATCGGCAAGCACTTTGACGAAGCAACAGTCTATCGGACAGCACATGCATTTGAACAGGCAACTGATTATCATAAGCAAAAGCCAGAACTGTAGGGGGTGAAAGAAATGGAATTTGAAACAGTTATCGGACTTGAGGTCCATGTAGAATTAAAGACAGAATCAAAAATATTTTCGTCCAGTCCAAACCACTTTGGAGCTGAGCCGAATACGAATACACATGTCGTGGATTTAGGCTATCCGGGCGTACTGCCGGTATTAAATAAAAAGGTAGTTGACTATGGAATGAAGGCTGCAATGGCTTTGAATTGTGAAATAGCAACCCATACAAAATTTGACCGAAAAAACTACTTTTATCCGGATAATCCAAAGGCCTATCAAATTTCCCAGTTTGATAAGCCGATTGGCGAACATGGCTGGATTGATATTGAAGTAAACGGCTATAAGAAAAGGATTGGCATTACAAGAATTCATCTTGAAGAGGATGCTGGCAAGCTGAACCATGGCCGAGGTTACTCGCTAGTTGATTTAAACCGTCAAGGAACACCACTGATCGAGATTGTATCTGAACCTGATATCCGCACACCAGATGAAGCATACGCTTATCTTGAAAAATTAAAATCAATTGTCCAGTATACTGGCGTTTCCGATTGCAAAATGGAGGAAGGCTCACTTCGCTGTGATGCTAACATTTCGATCCGCCCTGTTGGACAAGAGGAATTTGGAACGAAAACAGAGTTAAAGAACTTGAACTCCTTTAATTTTGTCCGAAAGGGATTGGAATATGAAGAGTGGCGGCAAAGAGAGGTTGTCAACGCAGGCGGAACGATCGATCAGGAAACACGCCGCTTTGACGAATCGTCAAATACAACGATCCTTATGCGTGTAAAAGAAGGCTCAGATGATTATCGCTACTTCCCAGAACCAGACCTTCCTGATTTATACATTGATGAGGAATGGAAAGCCCGGATTCGTTCAGAAATTCCTGAGCTTCCAGATGCTCGTCAGAAACGTTATGTAGCAGAACTTGGTCTTCCTGTTTATGATGCTGAGGTTTTGACAGTTACTAAGGAAATGGCCGATTTCTTTGAAACAACAATTAAAGCAGGCGCAGATCCAAAATTGGCATCAAACTGGTTAATGGGAGATGTATCAGCTTACTTAAACGCTGAACAAAAAGAATTGGCTGATGTTCCGTTAACGCCTGTTGGACTTGCTGGAATGATTAAGCTGATCGAAAACGGGACAATCTCCTCGAAGATTGCGAAAACCGTCTTTAAAGAGCTGATTGAAAATGGCGGAGACGCGGAGCAAATCGTGAAAGAAAAAGGACTTGTGCAAATCTCCGATGAGGGTGCATTGTTAAAAATTGTTACTGAGGTTCTTGATGCCAACCCGCAAATCATTGAAGATTACAAAAATGGGAAAAAGAAAGCTGCCGGTTTCTTTGTCGGGCAAATCATGAAGGCGACAAAAGGACAAGCCAACCCGCAAGTCGTTAATAAATTATTACAAGAAGAAATAGATAAGAGATAAAAATAAGGCTGACAGAGGAAGCTCTGTCAGCCTTATTTTTTTGAAAGTCGAAACATGTTTCGACTTTCTTTTTTTATTTCCTGGGGAACTTTCTTTCGTTGCTAATGATTTTGAATCCTTTAATCAAACGTTTGATTAAGAGGAGAAAAAGCGAACTGTGTAGAGGAATGTCAGTATTTCGATATATATCCTACTTTCCGATGGTACGTGAATGAATTTGGTGACATTGTTTTTATTTCTTTTTATAAAAAGTGCCATCATTTCCTATGATATTCGTCTTTTTAATCAAACGTTTGATCAAGAAGAATTATGTCAAATGGAGAGAAAAAGTAAAAGGCATGGAGGAATGAATAGTTGAAAAGAAGAATATAGATTTTAGAAAAGCGGGATGTAGCTCAGCTTGGTAGAGCACTAGCATGGGGTGCTAGTGGTCGCAGGTTCAATTCCTGTCATCCCGATAAAAAAAGGTCCCTTCACTTTGAAGAGACCTTCCGTTCAACCTTTTTTTACTAACCTGACACTCTCCTGAAAATCCTCTTCAATTGCTTGGTTTTTCCGATAGGTCATGAAGCTGACAACAACGGAAACTACTAGGTTGAAAACGAAGCCAGGGACAATTTCATAGAGGGTATCGCCAAGTCCAAGATTTTTCCAGATGATGACGGTAACAGCACCGACAATCATACCAAACAGGGCCCCCCAATTGGTCATCTTCTTCCAAAATAAGCTTAAGAGAATAATCGGTCCGAAGGAGGCTCCGAAACCAGCCCATGCATAGGCAACAAGGTTTAAAATTGTGTTGTTTTGTCTGAAAGCAAGAATTGCTGCAGCCACCGAAACGATTAAAACAGCCATTCTTCCTAGAAATACCAGTTCTTTGTCTTTTGCATCTTTCCGTACAACAATTTTGTACAAGTCTTCGACCAAAGCACTGGATGTAACAATTAACTGAGAAGAAATTGTGCTCATAATTGCTGCAAGAATTGCCGCAAGTACAAATCCGGCAAATAACGGGTGGAATAAAATTTGCCCAAGTTCAATAAAAACAGCTTCAGGATTTTTCAGTGAGTAATGTGAATGTTGATGGAAAAAAGCCAAACCAATCAATGCAGTAAGAATTGTTCCAATTAACGAAAAAATCATCCAGAACATGCCGATTCTGCGGGCACTTTTTATTTCTTTTATTGTCGTAATGGCCATAAACCTGACAATTATATGTGGCTGGCCAAAATAGCCAAGACCCCAGGCCATTGCAGAGACAATTCCTAAAAAAGAAGTGCCTTTAAATAAGTTTAGTAACGTAGGGTCAATTGCTCGGATCGTTTCAACCGTTTGTGCCGGTCCGCCGGTATGGAAAATTCCAATAGCTGGGACGAGCAAGAGTGCGATCAGCATCATCAGACCTTGAATAAAATCTGTGTAGCTTACAGCAAGAAAGCCGCCAAATAATGTGTAGGCAATGCAAACACCGCCGACAATATAAAGACCTGTGTGGTAGCTCGTATCGAAAGAGTTTTGAAAGAATACAGCGCCTGAAACCATTCCGGACGAAACATAGAAGGTAAAGAACACCAGAATGACAATACCGGAAACTATCCGGAGCATTTTTGTATGATCCTTAAAACGGTTTTCTAAGTAGCTTGGAATCGTAATGGAGTTGTTGGCTACCTGTGTGTAAGAGCGTAAACGGGGGGCTACCAATAACCAATTAAGATACGCTCCAATTGTTAAGCCGATGGCAATCCATGCATCTGCCAATCCGGTGACATAGACTCCCCCTGGTAATCCCATTAACAGCCAGCCGCTCATATCAGCTGCTCCTGCACTTAATGCGGTTACAGCTGGTCCCAACGATCGCCCTCCTAGCATGTAATCGGTAAGGTTGCTTGTCCTTCGATAGGAATACCAACCGATTAACAGCATTCCGGCTAGATAAATCCCAATGGAAACAAGCTGTAGATTTTCCTTTGACATTCATTTCCCTCCTATAAATAATGAAATAAGCTTTTATTAGTGCATAAACAATCGTGACTGGGCCTGTATTTCCTTCAGGGCTTAGTCAGTTAAATTTTTATTATACAATACTATTTGCAATAATATTGTATATTTATAAAAAATTCTATCAGCTTTATTTATAATATAATTTTTAACCTTTAGTCAATATGATTACTTTTATAATATAGAAAAATAATTTACCAATATTATATTTGCGCGGTAACGAAAGGGAGGTAATCGTCCCCGTGGACGTGGAAAAAGGGGCGTGCCGGAACCGCCATATATACTACTTTAACCGTCAGCCCAATTACCACTCAGCCTCAGATTTTTAAAAAAATCCACCTTTGTTTTTTTTGCAAAAAAAGAAAAATGAGTTATGATAGTAGTCGGATGTCTCCTAGGAAGAGTTTTGTCCATCTTTAAAGGATTTTAAGAATAAATATTTGGTGGAATATAGAAATGATTGGTGACTCCATATGCTAAATGAGTGAATTCAGTAATAGGATGATGAAAATGAAAAGAGCCAGACTTATATATAATCCTACATCAGGACGGGAAATTCTTAAGCGTAATCTTCCGGATATTCTTCAAAAATTGGAAGTTGCCGGCTACGAGGCTTCCTGTCATGCAACTACAGGTTTGGGCGATGCTACAACTGCTGCTCGGATTGCTGTTGAGCGTGAGTATGATGTTGTGATTGCTGCTGGTGGAGACGGAACAATCCATGAGGTGGTCAACGGTCTAGCAGAACAGAAATACCGGCCAAAGTTGGGAATTATACCTGGTGGAACAACAAATGACTTTGCCCGTGCCTTGCAGATTCCGCGTGATGTCGGTGCGGCAGTCGATATTATTACAAAAGGGGATACGATTCCTGTTGATATTGGCCGATTTAATGAAAAGTATTTTATCAACATTGCGGGCGGGGGCAGGATCACTGAGCTTACATATGAGGTGCCGAGCAAATTAAAGACCATGCTTGGCCAGCTAGCCTATTATTTAAAAGGAATGGAAATGCTGCCTTCCATCAAAGCCACTGATTTAAGGATTGAGTATGATGGAAAGCTTTTTGAAGGAGAGGTTATGCTTTTCCTTGTTGGGTTGACCAATTCAATAGGTGGATTTGAAAAATTGGCACCCGACTCGTCGATTAATGATGGTTTGTTTTCATTGTTGATTTTGAAAAAAACAAATCTTGCTGATTTAATTCGCATTGCAACGTTAGCCTTACGCGGTGAACATGTAAATGATGCAAATGTAATTTATACTCAGGCAAATCATATCAAAGTGGATTCAAATGAAGAAAAGGTTCAATTGAATTTGGATGGTGAACTAGGTGGATTGTTACCTGCAGTGTTTGAAAACCTCTATCGCCATTTAGAGGTGTTTGTTCCGATTGATGATATTCGACCACTGGATAAACCAACCGATTGGGAGTCTGGAATGAGATATAGCTAAAACAAAGTTCGTTCTAACAGGGACGAACTTTTTCTTCGTCTACGCGGCACAGTCGCCGAACGGGCACTTCCGCTTTTAATTGTATTTCTGCAATTTTGCAAATAGTGCTATAATGACAGAAGACATGGATTTCTGATACAAATCGAAAGGGGTGAAGGGGGAATAACGGGTAACCGTTAATCACTATTGATGATACATATGATTTTGTCGCGGTTGAAGGGGTGCTGACCCGTGGAGAAACTGGAGGGGCGATCGAAACGAAAATCGTTGAGTAAACATAAAGGATTTAAAATTGTTGTTTATAAAGATGCGGTTGCTTCCTTTAACCAAAAAGGCCATGAATGGGTGCTTGAACACTTTCACAGCCATTGGATATAATGGTTAATTAAACTTAAAATTGTTGTGTTGTTTATAGTAGTGGAAAATTACTCAACGGATGTCGGAGGTTATTATGAAACACATTTATCGAGATGATAGTTTAGCTCTTCATACAGATCTCTATCAAATTAATATGGCAGAAACGTATTGGAGAGATGGAATACATAATAAACGTGCGGTCTTTGAATTGTTTTTCCGAAAGCTCCCGTTTGGAAACGGTTACGCTGTGTTCGCAGGTTTGGAGAAAGTGATTCAATTTATTCAAGGTTTTCGTTTCTCTGAGGATGACCTCGAGTATTTAAAAAATGAAGTAGGCTATAAAGATGATTTTTTAGCTTTTCTCAAAGATATGCGCTTTACTGGAACGATTCGTTCAATGAAAGAAGGAGAATTGGTTTTTAACAATGAGCCGCTGTTAAGAATTGATGCTCCGCTTGCTGAAGCACAATTGATTGAAACAGCCTTGCTAAACATCGTTAATTACCAAACCTTAATTGCCACCAAAGCATCACGGATCAAGCAGGTAGTAGGCAATGAAGTAGCAATGGAATTTGGGACAAGACGTGCCCAGGAATTGGATGCTGCTATCTGGGGAACAAGAGCAACCTATCTAGCCGGTTTTGAAGCAACAAGCAATGTTCGGGCAGGAAAACTATTTGGAATCCCTGTTTCCGGGACCCATGCACACTCGATGGTACAAGCTTATAAAGATGAATACACCGCCTTCCATAAATATGCTGCGACGCATAAGGACTGCGTGTTTTTAGTGGATACATACGATACGCTCCGCCTTGGTGTACCCAATGCCATCAAAGTAGCAAAAGAGCTTGGCGACAAGATTAATTTTATTGGGATCCGCATCGATAGCGGTGACCTAGCTTATTTAACAAAAGAAGCCCGTAAAATGCTTGATGAAGCGGGATTTAAGGGTGCAAAAATTACTGCATCAAGCGATCTAGATGAGTATACGATTATTAACTTGAAGGCCCAAGGAGCGCAGATTGATAGCTGGGGAATTGGTACAAAGCTGATTACAGCATTCGATCAGCCTGCATTAGGTGCTGTTTATAAAATTGTGGCGATCGAAGATGAAAATGGCAATATGGTGGATACGATTAAAATATCTTCCAATCCGGAGAAGGTAACAACACCAGGACTTAAAAAGGTATATCGGATTATTAATAACACAAATCACCATGCTGAAGGGGATTATATTGCGATGGAGGGGGAGGAACTGCCTGAAAAAGAGATCAGAATGTTCCATCCAACGCATACCTATATTAATAAAGTAATCACAAATTTTACGGCTCGTGAACTTCAAAAAGATATTTTTGTGAATGGTGAGCTGGTTTATGAAGTACCTTGCATTGCAGAATCCCGAGAGTACTTGAAGCAGAATCTTGCCTTCCTTTGGGATGAGTACAAGCGGATCATGAATCCTGCGGAATACCCAGTTGATCTTAGCAAAACTTGCTGGGATAACAAGTTGAGAAATATCGAAGAGGTCAAAGATAAAGTGAAAGCAATGCAACAAAGCTAAGGATGGACGCCCAATTTTGGGCGTCTTTTCATATAAAAAAGACAGAGGCGTTACCGCCAATGTCTTTTATGCTTCATTCAATTGGGATGGGTCGTAGCCAAAGCTTTTAGAAATTACCTTACTTATTTCAATGATTGACTTACTAAGCTCTCCATCTTCATTTGTCGGTATTTGATTCAAAAAACCGACAACTGTTACAGCACCCAATAGTTCTTTTTTGTAATTTAAAACTGGAAAAGAGATAGATGAAGCAGATGGAACAAGCGTTTCAAGTCCAAACGATATTTCTTTTTCTTTAATCATACTTACTTCAGCTTCCAGCTCCTGTAACTGATCAGGGAGTATCCTATTCCTTTCTACCTCCTTCCAATCCCTTACGATTGTTTCGTCCATAAAGGCCATAAAAATTTTCCCCGTTGCCGAGTTAGGTGGAAGAACCGTTCCAATTTGTGCACCAATATTAAAACCTTGGCTAACGTTTAACATCTTAATAACCATCGGGCCGCTATGGGTCCAGATGGAGAACAACACCGTGCTTTGTGTTTTACTATTCAATTCTTCTAAATAAGGTGTAATTCGATCAAGGACATTTTCTTGGTCCACCGCGGCCATTCCATACTCAATTAATTTGCTTCCAAGTACATAGGAACCTGACTCCCTATCACGGTAGAGAATCCCTAAATGCGTAAAAGTATTAAGATATTTATATAAATTACTTTTTGTAATTTGAGTGTATTCTTGAATTTCAGTAAACTTGCAAGGCTTTGCTTGGTGAGCAATAAAATCCAAAATCCCCATCCCTATTTCTAAGGATTGAATAGTTGTCCCTTTTTTAAGCTTCTCCATTAATAATCCTCCTTGTCACTAAAGTATGAATCATGAATCTTTAGTGGCTTCAAACGCCTTTAAAATCTAGAATAACATATTCATCTCTTTTTTGAACCTTTCATACTAGAAGTATACACTAATCGGAAAACATTATATGTTTAAATTTTTTATTTAAATTCTGAAAATTAAGTTATTGACAATTGTGTGAACAATTGATTATCATAATAGAGAACAAGGGAACCTAATTATAGAATTATACAATTAAACAAAAAAAGGAGGAATTCATTCTTGAAACAATTTCTCGTTTTTATTGAGAGAAAGCCTTCATTTACCGGGAGTACAATTCAAGGACATCGGGAGTTTTTACAAAAACTAAAAAATGATAACGTTTTAAAAGTGGCAGGAGGCTTTCAAGATCAAACTGGCGGGGCCTATGTCATTCAAGTGGATTCTTTTGATGAGGCAGCAAATATCGTAAATCAGGATCCAATGAAAGTTGAAAATGATGCAATTTATACAATTAAGGAATGGAATGCACAATAAATTTTAATAGATAAGGAGTTTTTAATATGAAATTAATAACGTTTGCAAGAGAAGGAGTTTCACGTGTTGGAGCGATAGTAGATAACGAGGTTGTTGATTTAAACCTTGCCTATCAGGTATTGGTAGAATCAGAAGGTAAATTACGTGCTGCACAAATTGCTGAAGCATTTGTTCCGGCAGATATGAATGGTTTCTTGCAGGGGGGGAAGGAAAGCCTTGAACTTGCGAAAAATGCAATTAAATTTGCACTGGAAACGAGAGAAGACAAAGGCCGTAAGCTTGTATTTGCACTAAGTGATGTGAAAGTAGAAGCTCCAGTACCACAGCCTGGAAAAATGATTTGCGTGGGACATAACTATCGGGAACATATTATGGAAATGAAACGAGAAATTCCGCCATTTCCTGTTGTTTTTGCTAAGTTTGCGAATACAGTTGTCGGACCACAGGACGATATTCCGTTCTACCCAGTTTCTGAACAGCTAGACTATGAAGCAGAATTTGCTTTTGTTATCGGAAAAAGAGCAAGAAATGTATCTCAGGAAGAGGCATTGGATTATGTTGCAGGATACACCATCGTTAATGATGTAACATACCGTGACATTCAACGCCGGACAATTCAATGGTTACAAGGTAAGACGGTAGAGGGCAGTGCCCCGATGGGTCCTTGGCTTGTAACTTCTGATGAGCTGACAGATCCTTCCGGTTTAGAAGTTGTATTAGCGGTGAATGGGGAAGAAAGACAGCATACGAATACTGCTAATCTTGTTTTCTCTGTTCAATATTTAGTAGAGTTTTTATCCAACTTAATGACACTTGAACCAGGTGATGTTATCTTAACCGGAACACCAGGCGGGGTAGGCACTGCAATGAATCCGCCAACGTACTTAAAAGACGGTGACGTTGTGAAAATTGCCATTGATAAAATCGGGACATTAGAAAATAAAGTAAAAAGAGTGGCTGTAGGGGTGACCTTGTAATGGAAACAAAAACAATCCAGCAAGCAATTGAATCCATTCACCAGTCAATTAATAAAATGATTGGCACAGTTGCAGGGCTTTCAGAGGATACGATCCGCTGGAAGCCAAGTGAAGAGGAATGGTCCATTATGCAAATTTTATGTCACGTAGTGGAGGCAGTCCCTTACTGGTTGGGTGAGATAGCCGAAATAAAGGCACAGTCTGAGAAATTATGGGGAAGAAACCACCTTCAAGAGGCACGCCTTGCCGCTGTAACCGATACAGACAGATGGACGATTGATGATGTATTGAAAGAACTTGATGCTTTACAGTCTCAAGTGGAAAAGGAACTAGGCGCTTTAGACAAAGATACACTAGCCATTACTGCAACAAGCCGCAACCCAAACTTCGGCACAAAACCGATTTCGCTTATTGTAGATCATCTTATTGTCGAACATGTAAGCAAGCACTACGGACAGATTGAAAGAAATCAATCAAAATTAAGCTAATAAGAGGGGGATATGAATATGGCTGAGAAAACAGAGTTTATGAGCAGTCAGCTTGTTCAAGATTTTAATCGGGATCTTGAAGAATATCATCTTGGCCCGTTATGGGAAGCAATCCCGGCATTGATGCATAAACAGCCTGAGCCGCAGGCACAGGCCTATCTTTGGAAATGGGATGTTATTTATAAAAAAATTAATGGAAGCGTCAACAATCTTTACTCCTGAACGCGGCGGGGAAAGAAGAGCGATTTATTTCCAGAATCCAGGGCTAACCTATCGCCAGCCATGGGGATGGGCATCAACAACACAAACTCTTTATGCTGCTGCTCAGCTAATCCTGCCTGGTGAAACAGCTCCATCCCATCGCCATTCTCAGAATGCGCTTCGTTTTATTACCCATGGAGAAGGGGCTTACACCATCGTTCAGGGTGAAAGGATTTTTATGGAAGAGGGCGACTTCCTCATAACACCCAAAAATCTGTGGCACGGTCACGCCCATCTTGGTTGATAAACCAATGATCTGGATGGACGCTCTGGATATTCCGGCAGTTTATTCTATGGGTGGAACGTTCTTTGAACCATATCCGGAGGCTATTGAAGAACCAAAGGTGCCTGATAATTTCTCTTCACACCGTTATGAAGGTGGAATGGTACGTCCAATCGGCGATCGCTATCCAATGTCCGCTCCACGTGGTGCCTATAAATGGAATAAAACCGAGGATGCGATCAACGGATTAAGTCGTTTTGATCCAGATCCATTTGATGGTTATGCAGTTGAGTTCATTAATCCATCAACGGGAGAAACGGCCAATAAAAATATTGCTTCTTGGATGCAGAAACTTCCAAAAGGAATCCATACAAAAGCTCACCGTCATACACACGCTACGATTTATAACGTATTTAAGGGGTCAGGCTACAGCGTGATAAATGGAGTTCGATTTGACTGGTCAGCAGGAGACTATTTTGTCGTACCTAACTGGGCATGGCATGAGCACGTTGCTGATGAAGATACGTATTTATTCTCTTGCAGCGATTTACCAATTATGGAGCAATTCGATCTTGAACAATCGCAAAGTTTCGAACAAAACAAGGGCCAGCAAACGATTACGAGAGAATTTAAACCAAAATTAGCTTAAAAATATACGAGCAAAGGGGATTGAAGAAAATGGCAGAAAATAATTTAATCATTGTCGGTGGTGGAATTGGGGGATTAGCTGCAGCACTTGGTGCAGCAAAAGCAGGTAATTCTATTACCGTATTGGAACGTGCTCATGAATTTGGGGAAGTAGGAGCAGGTATTCAACTTGGACCAAATGCGATGGCAGTTCTAGATAGCTACGGTTTATTAGGAGAAATTGCAAAGGTTGCTGTTTTCCCACAAAGACTTGTATTAAGAGATGCCTTTTCAGGAAAAGAATTAGTAGCATTAGATCTTGGAGACCAATTTAAAGAACGGTTTGGGTATAGCTATTGTGTGCTTCATCGTTCCGACTTGCACAGGATTTTATTTAATGCATGCCAAGCTATTCCAGCTATTACACTATTAAATAACCAGGAAATCGTATCTGTTGATGAAACCGAAGCTGGCGTTACAGTAACCAATGCTAAAGGAGAAAAATTTACTGCTAAAGCTGTTATTGGAGCAGATGGATTAAAATCGAATATTCGCAAAGTGTTTAGCGATGATCAACCGGTTACTTCGGAATATGTAGCATACCGGGGCACGATTCCGATTAGTGAAATTTCTCCAGACTCTAATTTTGATGATGTTATTATGTGGATTGGGCCAAATCTACATGTTGTCCAATATCCTGTCCGTGGTGGAAAGTTATACAATCAAGTCGTTGTGTTTAAAAGCTACGCATATAAAGAAAACTCTGATGACTGGGGCACACCAGAAGAAATGGAAAGACGTTTCGAAGGCTGCCACAAGCATGTTCGCCAGGCTATTGACTTCATTCAACGTCAAATTCGCTGGCCAATGTTCGACCGAAACCCAATTGATAATTGGACAAAAGGAAATGTTACTCTATTAGGGGATGCAGCACATCCAATGCTTCAATACTTGGCTCAAGGTGGAGTTCAGGCCTTTGAAGATTCTGCCTACTTAGCTAAAATGCTTGAAGAACATGGAAATAACTATGCTGAAGCCTTTAAAGCATACCAAGAAGAGAGAATTCCGCGTACAGCAAAAGTACAAACGACAGCTCGATTCTATGGAGAAATTATCCATGCTGAGGATCCAGTAACAATTGCTGTCCGCGATGCTTATTTTGAAAAAAGAACAGCAGATGAATATGATGTGGTTGATTGGTTATATGGTTATCGGAAGTTTGCCTCAGATAAGGTAAATTCTTAATATTGTACATTTTATATTAGGATTCCCAGGGTTTCTCTTGGGAATTTTTTCAAAATTCTTTAAATTAGTCAAAAGGAGAGGCATTGTATGGCAACTTTACGTGAAGAAGCATTAAAGATGCATAAGGAAAATAGAGGAAAGCTTGGTGTCCATTCAAAAGTTTCCGTACAAAATGCAAAAGATTTAAGTCTCGCCTATTCCCCTGGCGTAGCCGAACCATGTATGGATATTTATAAAGATGAAAACAAAGTTTATGATTACACGATGAAGGGAAATCTCGTTGCTGTTGTGACAAATGGAACAGCTGTACTGGGTCTGGGAAATATCGGCCCAAAAGCCGCCCTGCCAGTCATGGAAGGAAAAGCCTTATTATTCAAATCGTTCGCAGATGTAGATGCCTTCCCCATTTGCTTAGATACAACCGACCCGGACGAGATCATTAATGTAGTTAGATTATTGGAACCGACTTTTGGCGGAGTGAATCTAGAAGATATTGCAGCTCCGCAATGCTTTGAAATTGAGGATAGGCTTCGGAAAACTTGTAATATACCAATTTTTCATGATGATCAGCATGGTACAGCTATTGTAACAGTCGCTGGGTTACTTAATGCTTTGAAACTTGTTAATAAAAATATAGAGGAAGTTCGCGTTGTTGCAAATGGTGCTGGTGCTGCCGGAGTTGCGATTGTTAAGTTGCTCCTTCGTATGGGTGTTAAGGATGTCATTCTATGTGATACCAAAGGGATTATTTATCAAGGACGCTTAGTCGGGATGAATCGTTTTAAAGATGAAATGGCCCAGATTACTAATAAAGAAAACAAACAAGGCACGCTTGCAGATGCTCTTGTTGGGGCTGATGTATTCGTCGGGGTTTCTGCGGCTGGTGCTGTAACAAAAGAAATGGTTCGTTCCATGAGTGCTGATTCGATTATTTTTGCTATGGCCAATCCAATTCCGGAAATACTGCCGCAGGAAGCAAAGGAAGCAGGAGCACTCGTAGTCGGGACAGGCCGTTCTGATTTTCCAAATCAAGTCAATAACGTACTGGCATTCCCTGGCATTTTCCGTGGTGCTTTGGACGTACGCGCAAAAGAAATTAACGAAGAAATGAAACTGGCAGCCGTTTATGCAATTTCCGGATTAATTGCTGATGATGAGTTGACTCCGGATTATGTGATTCCAGATCCATTTGACCCTAGAGTGGCGTCCCATGTAGCAAAGGCTGTTGCTGAAGCGGCAATGGAAACAGGAGTTGCGCAAATATATATTGATTCAAGCAAAGTGTAAGACCCCTATTTAATAGGATTTGAAGAAGAAATAGGTGGCCAAAATGAAAATTGATAAAAAATATGAACAAATAGTATTTACACTTTTTATGGCTCTGGGAATGTCCATTTTTATTTCTTTTGTATTGGTTTCGATTAATTTTGGATACAGCAGCGCATTTGGTAAAATATGGGCAAGAATATGGTGTGAGGCCTTTGTTTGTGCCTTTCCGGTATCCTACTTTTTACCTAAAGGAATAAGAAAGGTAATGAATACAATCACTTTTGTTGAGAAAAAGGATTATAAATTATAATTTGAGTTGTAATGTTTTGATTCTAAAGGGTTGATGCCATTTAAGTTTCCAACATGGATCCATAAATGGTGTCGGCTTTTTTTTATCGTCTAGCTCCAGCGCCCAGCGACTAGTGTACTTCGTTCACTTCCCTACGATAAGTCAAAGTCAAGCATGAATGCGCTAACGCTCTTCGTGTTTCCTTTGCAGCGTATTAACGGGCAGTAGATTCTCAACTGCCCGTAAAAACCCGGTTGGCTCAACTAACAATCAGCGAGAAATACACTCGCTGATTGAAGGTTCGCCTTATCTCAGTCAGTGCGCTTCAGTCCTGTCGTGCGCTAAACGGGCACTTGTTCTTTTGTTACATGGAAGCAAAAAAATACGTCTCAGGTCTTAGAATGTTTTAAGATTCAAGGTCTATGGAATCCATGAACAGATGGTGTATGATTAGAGTGAGCAAGAGAATGCTGCGATTAGTCATGCTTAAAAGAAGTAAACCGCAGCAATTTTATTCGTATAAAAGAATGAGTATTCTCAGGGGGGGCAAAAACGATGAACCCAATTCTAGCTTTTATTGTCAAAGCGTTCGTCGCTATTCCTATTATCGTCATGGTTTGGTTGATTAGTTATTTCGGATTTCGGCAATCCTTTTTGCTATCGTCGGGTGTTTCGGTTATTGGAGGTGGACTTATTTATTGGATAACTTCCGTTTATTTAAACCACAGTTTTTTAAAAAAGCATGGTTTAACACGAAAAGAATATCGCTATATTAAAGAAAATTTGCACGAAGCCAAAGGAAAAGTCATCAGGCTGCATAGATCCCTTTTAACCATTAGGCATATTCCTTCGATAAAGCAAAGAATTGAATTAATAAAGGTTTCAAAGAAAATTTACAGTTTGACAAAAAAAGACCCCAAACGCTTTTTTAAAGCGGAGCAATTTTACTTTTCCCATTTGGATTCAGCCGTCGAGCTAGCTGAAAAATATGTATTTCTTTCACGACAGCCAAAAAAGACTCCGGAACTGGATCAGTCTCTTCATGAAGCACTCTGGACACTAGAAGAATTGAACAAAACAGTAGAAAAAGATTTATATACTGTCATTGCTGATGATATTGAGAAGCTTGATTATGAAATAGATGTCGCCAAACATTCGTTAAAAAAACATGAACAATCTTAATTGTATTGAAAGCAGGAGATTTTATTATGAATGATAAGAGAATAGATTTGGAAAAAGGTGCAAATTTAATGGATGAGTTACTTTCAGACCCGTTCGGAAACAATCAAGTCCTGCCAAGTTTTCAAACTCAAGAACAAAGGGCGCCCAGACTAATTGATCGGCTTCCGGAAGAAAATCGGACAAAAGCCTATCAGCTTGCAGAGCAGATAGATCCAAAAAATCACGAAGCGATTATTTCCTTTGGAACACCTGCACAGTCTAAGCTGTTGTCGTTCTCGCATATCATGCTTGAGCATGTTCAAAAAAAAGATGTGGGTGAAGTCGGCGAGATTATCAGCGATTTAATGAAAAAACTAAATGAGGTAAATCCTGATGAACTAAGTGCAGAACGGAAGTCCTTCTTTTCACGCATGTTCGGCAAATTTTCAAGTTCAGTCCAAGAGGTGCTTTCCAAGTATCAAAAAACAGGCGCGCAAATTGATCGGATCAGTGTGAAGCTGGAGCGGAGCAAAGGTGTGCTAATTTCAGATATTAATATGCTTGAAAAGCTCTATGAAAACAATAAGGAGTATTTTCAGGCTTTAAATGTATATATAGCAGCAGGGGAAATTAAGCTTGATGAGCTTTATAACCAAACCATTCCTAAACTGAAAAAGGCTGCTGAAGCGGCTGATGACCAAATGAAATTTCAAGAGGTTAATGATATGCTGCAATTTGCCGACCGACTGGATAAACGTCTTTATGATTTGAAACTGAGCCGGGAAATAACGATTCAAAGTGCTCCGCAAATACGCCTAATTCAAAATACAAACCAGACGCTTGTGGAAAAAATTCAATCCTCGATCATGACAGCGATTCCACTCTGGAAAAACCAGGTGGCAATTGCCTTAACATTACTGAGGCAGCAACATGCCGTCGAGGCCCAAAAACTGGTTTCAAAAACGACCAATGAGCTGCTGCTGAAAAATGCTGAAATGTTAAAAACGAATACGATTGAAACTGCTAAGGAAAACGAGCGCGGTCTTGTCGATATTGAAACATTAAAGAAGACCCAGGAAAGTTTAATCACGACACTTGAAGAAACACTAAGAATTCAGGCGGAAGGGCGTAGCAAACGCCGCCAGGCAGAGCATGAATTAGCCTCAATGGAAAACGAATTAAAGAAAAAACTTCTTGAGATTAAAGGAAGATAATGCTGATTTATAAAATGTAGAATCCACTGAATTTATAAAAAGATATTCAGCAAATCAAAGTGAACAAAGCATAGAAATAACAACATACATGGACGGAACCACGCTTGCGCTAAAGCAGTAGCGTGACGGGGGACTGTCCCTTTTCGCAAGGATCCAGTAAAATTCATTTTGGTATTGTTATAAAATGAAAAGATCCCCAAGCAAAGGTGGATAAATGTCTATGAAAAGGTCTTTATAGGCTAAAATCACTTGAGTGGAAGGGCGAAAGTGTCCCGTAAAAGAGTTTATAGGCCAAAATCACGGAGCGGAAGGGGGAAAGCGCCCCGTAAAAGAGTTTTATAGGCCAAAATCACGGAGTGTAAGGGCAGAAGTGTCCCATAAAATGGTTTTATAGGCCAAAATCACGGAGCGGAAGAGCAAAAGTGTCCCATAAAATGGTTTTATAGGCCAAAATCACGGAGCGGAAGGGCAAAAGTGTCCTGTAAAAGAGTTTATAGGACAAAATCACGGAACGGAAGGGCAAAAGTGTCCCATAAAAGTGTTTTATAGGACAAAATCACCCGTGAGAAGTGGGATTTTGTCCATGAAAAGACATCTGTAGAATTTGGAAGTTACCAATTCGACTTTCACTCGTAAAAAGTCGATTTATGAGCTCCTACACTTTTAAAGTTTCTCCCTAAGATCCTACTAATTCTCTTCTTAGACCCAATCACTCTGCACCACTCATAAATCTCATTGGTTGTAACTTTTCTATCTGGAAACAGGAGTTTAAATTCCCCTACACTACGCAATACAGCAGATTCAACCACTTCTTGGTGCTTGCATAGATCACACACACATTTGTTTCCCTTCACAGAAATCAAAAATGAATGGCACACTTTACATGTGAATCCCTTTTGTAGCTGTTGATAATCATATTGCGGTAAAGTTGTATGAGGAGATTCATCAATATGGAGCGAAATTAATTTGTCCGCAAGTTTCTTATGTAATCCATTTAGCTTTGATGGTGTCATGTCTAATTTTTTCAAATAGCGAGGAAGTTGTGTAGGGAAAATAATTGGTTCATTTATAGGTGCTTGGTATAAAGTAAACTCGGGGTTGATGAAAACTACCATTCCTTCAATGGGTATATTATGAAATCCGTGACTTTGGAAAAATTGGCGGAGTAAAGACTCGCTTCGTTTCACTTGAAGAATCGGATCCTTGATTTCAAATCTTGATTTTGTATATAACTTCTCTTTTTCGTAAAAAAAATCACCTTCATAATTTTTGACCTCGAAAAAGTTGACCTTATTTTGAAAAATGATCAGTGTGTCGATTTGGAAGAAGGTGTTGTTGATCGTTAGCAGCAGGTCGTTTAAGATATAGCATTCACATTGAAGCTTATTTGTTAAAGAATCAAACATTACCTCACCATCGTAGCCTTTTTTAAGGTATAAATAATTCTGTTTTTCATCTTCAGATAAACCCATTCTTGTGTTTAAGAATCCAAGAATCTTTAATTTAGAAGGTTCAAGACGTAGTTTTCTTAGCATACTTCACTCCCTTTTTCTTAATTTCATAGAACTTCACTTTCATTTTATTAAAAAATAGCGGAGCGATGTACCTAAATGCATGAAGATTTTGTTAACTTCTATTGGGTAAGCTGGAATACAAAACAAAATAGCTTTGTGGATACAGCATTTCGCCAGCTTCGGTTGACATTTGTGTCAAATCGCTCTACGTTAAAGAATGGGAAATAACTCCTGTTCTTTCCAAAACATGTTTACAGATCGTTACAAATTGTAGGAGCGGGAGTTAGATTTGCCATTTTCAATAAAAAGTGATGGAAAATAGTAATTCTTAGGTAAAATTGACATTTGAATAATCAGACAATTGACTATTGATAATGATAAAATAATAGTATTTCTGTTTAAGTTTAGGTGGAGGTAACCTTATGATCTTCGAACAATTAACAAAAAATGATATAAAAAATATATTCTCAAATACTGTTTACCATCGTGGGTTAAGATACTTTCAGGAAGGACGTGTCAGAGATTTATATCATGATCCAGTACGGAATATCTGGGCTGCAAAGGTAAGAGGGTCAAAATTCTATCAGGTGACGATAGAGGAGGATGATGGTAACGGAATTTCTTCAGAGTGCAACTGTCCAGCATATAATCAATACGGGGGATCTTGCAAACATATTGCGGCGGTATGCTTGAAAATCTATGAACATGAGCATACTAATTTTTCTTCAAGCAATAATCAGAAGTACTCTGATTTAAAACGGAAACAGGAGGAAATTCTGAAACTAAGACAACAGGAAGCAGAAAGACTAAAGGAGGAAAGACAAGCAGTTTATGTAAAGCAACTTACAAATCAGTTCATTCAGACTATCACCAGTTACTCACAAGAGAGTATGGATGAAGGAAAATCAAAGAATCTTTTAATGGTAGATTGGATCATTAGAATACAGAAGCCCTACAAGGCAACGCAACATCTTCTAAAATTAGAGATGAAGGTTGGCCAGAAACGAACATATGTCGTCAAGAAAATATCAGATTTTCTTAGAGCAATAGATAAAAAGGCTCAGTATCCGTTTACAAAAAGCTTCACATATGATCCTACAGAGCAACAGTTTACCCAGGAGGATCAAGAAATTATTAATCTTTTACAGGAAGCTGAAAAATATAAAGAACTCTATCGACAGTTTCAGCCTTCTTATTTTCAAAGTTCAGGAATGGCTGACGAACGAGAAATTAATATTCCTCCGATGATTGCTGATGACCTATTGAAAAAGCTGAGTAACAGGCCAATCCGCTTTGAAAGAGGCGAAGTAGCCTTTAATCAAATTACCATTTTTCATAATGAACTGCCTGCTTCTATTCAATTAGATAAAGGTAGGACAAATGGATTTCAATTAGATGTAACAGATCTACTGGCTTTTAAATATTTGGGCTTGTACGGGTATATGGTTCAAGACAATATTTTTTATAAGATTTCGCCTGAGCAGCAATTATTTTTAGAAGAGTTGAAAAAAGTAACTGACAGGTCAAATAGCCCGATATTGCCAATTGCTACTGACCAAATTGAACCTTTCTTATCACAGGTCGTACCGGTTATAGAAAAAATCAGTAAATTGGAAATGACAGATAAAGTTTCTAGCCAAATCGTAAAGTTTCCTCTACAGGCAAAGGCTTATGTCGATTTGGTTAATAATATTCTCTATGTTTCATTGGAATTCTATTACGGTGAACATAAGCTTGATCCATTTAAACAAGAGTCCCAGGAAAAAGGTGTCCCAATTATTATGAGGGATGCAGAAAAGGAACAATCAATTATGGGGTTGATTGAAGCTACTTCTCTAAAATTCAATGGGAAAGGTCTTTATATAGAAGGAGAAGAAGGAATATTTGAATTTTTATATGAGATTCTCCCAAGTCTTGAGGAGAAAGTTGAAATTTTCTTAACGAATGCTGTTAAGTCATTAGTTTTACCTGATCGGCATGCTCCAGTTACTAATATTGAAGTAAATTCTTCCGGAAACTGGTTAGAAATAGGTTTTGACATGGCAGGAATTGAACAGGAAGAAATCCAAAATATTTTACAATCTGTTGTTGAAAAGAAAAAATATTACCGATTAGCTAATGGTGCATTTGTCTCACTGAAGTCAGACAAATTTCAAACCATTCAGAATATCATTCAAGATTTCAATATTAGACCACAACAGTTGCAACAGAAATCGATTAAGCTACCGATCTACAGGGGAATGCAGCTTGATGAAATGATTAATAAGGAAAATGGAGGTAAAGCGAAGTATGGAAAGCAGTTTCGCCGGCTGTTAAATCGCTTGAAAAATCCAGAGGAGCTAGATTTTGAAATTCCTGATCTGCTTCAGGCAGAATTAAGAGACTATCAGTATTATGGATTCCAGTGGCTAAAAACACTTGAGCTATACAAACTCGGTGGGATCCTTGCAGATGATATGGGCCTTGGGAAAACATTGCAAAGCATTGCGTTTATCTTATCACAATTTAGTGTGAATAAATATGCAAAACCTACGTTGATTGTTGCACCTGCATCACTCGTCTATAACTGGAAAAACGAGTTCCTAAAGTTCGCACCTTCATTAACAGTTGAGGTAATGATTGGCTCACCTCAGGAGCGAATGGAAAAGCTTCAAAGTGACTGCTTGCCAAATGTATGGATTACTTCCTATCCGACATTAAGGCAAGATATTGATTATTATAATCAGCTTCAATTTAGCACACTAATTTTAGATGAAGCACAAGTAATCAAAAATTATACAACCAAAACTGCAAAAGCGGTTAGAGAAATTCAAGCAGAAACGTGTTTCGCACTAAGTGGGACACCAATTGAAAATTCGATTGATGAGCTTTGGTCGATTTTTCAAACGATCATGCCAAACTTTTTTCCTCATCAGAAGGCATTTCGTCAGCTTGAACTAGAAAAGATATCTATGATGATTCGCCCTTTTCTTTTGCGAAGGATGAAAAGAGACGTATTAAAGGAACTCCCAGACAAAATTGAGACTGTTAATTATTCAGAGCTTACGAAGCCGCAAAAGGAGCTTTACTTAGCGTATCTTGAAAGAATCCAGGGAGAAACAAAAGAATCACTTCAAAAGGATGGATATCAAAAGAGTCAGATCAAAATTTTGGCTGGTTTGACGAGATTGCGTCAACTATGCTGCCATCCTTCTTTGTTTTTAGAAAATTACAAAGGGGATTCTGGTAAGCTGGAGCAATTAATGGAGATTGTCGGTAATGCAGTGGAAAATGGCAGACGGCTGCTGATTTTTTCACAATTCACGAGCATGCTTTCCATTATTCGTGAACAGTTAACAAAGGCAGGTTTACATTTTTTCTATTTGGACGGTCAAACAGCACCAAAGGAAAGAATAGATATGGTTGAAAAGTTTAATCAAGGAAATGGAGAAGCTTTCCTGCTTTCCTTAAAAGCAGGAAATACTGGGTTAAATTTAACTGGTGCCGATACAGTCATCCTATATGATCTTTGGTGGAATCCAGCAGTTGAAGAGCAAGCTGCTGGACGAGCTCACAGGATTGGTCAAAAGAATGTTGTTCAAGTCATCCGAATGGTCACACAAGGGACAATTGAGGAAAAAATATACGAGCTGCAACAAAGTAAAAAAGAATTAATCGATACAGTTGTACAGCCAGGAGATCAAGCAATCTCAAAAATAACTGAACAAGAAATTAGGGAAATATTGAATATATAGTGCGGTGATAATTTTAAAGGTAGTCTCAGAGTTGGGACTACCTTTAAGCTTTCACAAAAGTTGGTGTGTTGTTTTCTGACATAACAAAAACTAACCATTTTCTCTTTGTGATAGTTTTAGATGCCTTTCTCTTAGGAAATTACTCTGAGGTGATTTTTTTTGTAGGTAACTACTTTGTCCTTCTTGTTATCCCTTTTCGCATTGTCCGTTCCTTTATGTTACAATTTTCCTAGCCATTATGAAGCAAAGGAAGAAAAAAATGAATAGAACATTACCGGTAAATAAAAATGATTATATAGATGTAGTTTTTGAAGATTTAACCCACGATGGTGCAGGGGTGGCCAAGGTTGATGGGTATCCACTGTTCGTTCCAAACGGACTTCCGGGAGAAAAAGCAAAAATTAAGGTTATTAAAGCCAATAAAGGATATGGATTTGGGCGCTTAATCGAGCTGTATGAAAAAAGCCCCTATCGGGTTGATATTGATCAAAGTGATTTACATAAATACGGCGGCTGTCAGCTGGAGCATATCAGCTATGAGGGTCAGTTAAAATATAAGGAAAATCAGGTTCGTCAGGTGCTGACCAGGATTGGTAAATTAGAGGATGTTGTGGTTCACCCGATTTTAGGCATGGACTACCCGTGGCATTACCGGAATAAAGCACAGGTCCCCGTCGGCGAAAAGGACGGGCAATTGATTGCCGGCTTTTTCAAGCCAAGAAGTCATGAAATTGTTGATACAGATGAAAGTTTAATTCAGCTTAACGAGGTTAATGAAGCGATTAATGTAGTGAAAGAAATTTGCAGCAAATACGGTATCCCTGCCTATCAGGAAGAACCGCATAAAGGTGTGCTCCGTCACATTATGGCCCGGTATGGAAAGCAAACTGGAGAACTCATGGTTGTTCTAATTACAAGAAGCAGTGAATTGCCTCATAAAAATCAACTAGTGGAAGAAATTAGTGCCCGCCTTCCGCAGGTAAAGTCAATTGTCCATAACGTGAATCCAAAACGAACCAATGTTATTTTAGGTGAAAAAACAACCGTTCTTTGGGGAAGTGAAGTGATCTATGACTATATCGGTAATGTGAAATTTGCGATCTCGGCATTGTCATTTTACCAAGTAAACCCTGATCAAACGAGGGTCCTGTATGAGAAGGCTCTTGAGTATGCAGATATAAACGGGGAAGAGTCCGTTATTGATGCTTATTGTGGAATCGGAACGATCTCGTTATTCTTAGCTCAAAAAGCGCGTAAAGTTTTTGGCGTCGAGATTGTACCGGAAGCGATAGAGGATGCGAAGCGCAATGCAGCCATCAACGGAATTAAAAATGCAGAGTTTGCCGCGGGTGAAGCAGAGGTGGTTATTCCAAAATGGTACAAGGAAGGGAACACAGCAGATGTATTGGTGGTAGACCCGCCACGAAAAGGCTGTGATGAGGCTTTGCTTAAAACCATTATTGAAATGAAACCGCGAAAAGTCGTCTATGTCTCTTGTAACCCGGCCACATTGGCGAGAGATTTACGGATTTTAGAAGACGGGGGATATAAAACGGTAGAAGTTCAGCCAGTGGATATGTTTCCGCAGACTACACATGTGGAGTGTGTGTCGCAACTCATTTTAAAGCTGTAACCCAAAAATAAACATTTCCGATCCCAGCCCTGTTTTGTAAAAAATACTTTTCCAATTTCGGGGCTATTTTCGACTCAATCCCGTATCCTGTGCTCTTTTTTTCTAGGTAAATAGTAACAAAAAGCTTGGATTATCTTCTGAACACGAGTGAAACGCTGAAATGAGAAGGAAGTTTCTTTCTTAATTCAGCGTTTTTTTTTTCGAATAGACAAATTTATTTACGACAAGCGAAATAATTTTCGTGCGAATTTTGTCAAAAATGTATCGAACTTTACAAAAATTTGTAATAATATAGGAAGCTGGATAACACTATGTTCGTAGTATTAACTAAAAAAATAGGAATATATTCTTACACTGATTACTGGTTTCCGGAGAGAAAGTAGTTTTACGATGAACAACTGTGACAAAATAAATATTCTTTTAGTAGATGATCGGCCAGAAAACCTAATCGCACTGGAAGCAATCATAGAAAGAGACGATTATAATTTGATTAAAGCTTATTCCGGTGAAGAAGCTTTAAAATACTTAATCAAATATGATTTTGCGGCCATTTTATTAGATGTTCAAATGCCTGGAATCGATGGATTTGGAACGGCCAAAATCATAAAAGCACGGGAAAAAACAAAAAATATCCCAATACTTTTCATCACAGCAAATAACATGGATTCAGAGCATATTTTTACCGGTTATTCGATCGGTGCGATTGATTATATTCTTAAGCCGTTTGACCCGATTATTTTAAAAGCAAAGGTTGAAGGATTCGTAGAGTTATATAAAATGAATCAACAACTGCTACACCAAGCCAAAGTTCTCGAAGAGGCTCAAGAAAAGATTTCCTACATGGCATATCACGATAGTTTGACCGATTTGCCTAACCGAAGATTATTTAACGACCAGATTACCATAAAGATAAACAAGGCAAGGCAATTAAACCAATCTTTAGCCATCCTCTATTTGGATATGGATCGTTTCAAATATATTAACGATTCCCTTGGTCATATCATAGGAGACCTGGTTCTGCAAAAAATTGCCGGGAAACTGAAAGAAAGTGTCCGCGAGCAGGATTTTGTAGCAAGAGTGGGTGGAGATGAATTTAATATTCTTTTTCCTGATACTAATCGCGAAACGGCTCTTGAAATTGCAGAGGGGATTATCGAGGAGTTTAAGAAACCCATTTATATTGATCATTATGAATTGTTTATTACCACCTGTATTGGAATTAGTATATTTCCTTATGATGGGGAGGAAACGCTCGCATTGATGCGGAATGCAGATGCGGCCCTTTATCGGGCAAAAGAACAGGGGAAAAGCACCTTTAAAGTCTACCACGCTGGAATGAATATTCGCTCATATCGAACCTTTATTATGCAAAACGATTTGCGGAAAGCAATCGACCGAGAAGAATTAACACTCGTCTATCAACCACGGATTGATCTTAAATCGGAGGCAGTTAGGAGCGCAGAGGCATTATTAAGATGGAACCATCCAAACTGGGGGACCATTTCCCCTGCGGAATTCATTCCTTTGGCGGAGGAATCCGGTCAAATTGTTGAAATCGGTAATTGGGTTTTGAGGACGGCTTGTAAGCAAAACAAAGCTTGGCAAGAGGCTGGATTTGAGCCAATTCGAATTTCGGTGAATTTTTCCGCACAGCAATTCTTACAAAAAGATTTAGTGCAAAATATTGGGCAAATCCTGGCAGTAACGGGGGTCAGCCCACATCTGTTAGAGATCGAGATTACCGAATCTGTTATTTTGGGAAATGAGACGATCATTACATCAACCTTAAATCAGCTGAAAAAAATGGGTGTTTATATTAGTATCGATGACTTTGGAACAGGATACTCCTCGTTAAGCTATTTAAGACGTTTCCCTGTCCATACATTAAAGATTGATCGGTCTTTTACAAAAGAGTTAACTGACACTCAATCGAATGGCGAGCTGTTAATCGCGGCCATTGTTTCATTAGCGCATAATTTAAATATGTCCGTTGTTGCGGAAGGTGTCGAAACAGAAGATCAGTTAAATATAGTAAAAAAGTATCAATGCGAAGAAGTCCAAGGGTATTTATACAGCCCACCCGTTTCTCCTGAAAAATTTGAGGCCTTTTTATTAAAATCGCAGCCCAATCTGTCCTCAAAACGAAAAGGGATTGTTTATTTAGAAAATAAGAAGACCATCATCCGTTCCAAATCTTCTCCTGATGAGCGGAAAAATGTACCAGAGTTTGATCCTGCCCTTAAGGTGCTCGATGCAGCGCTTGTTCGCACAAAGGTTTTATTTTCCCTCTCAACAAGAGAAATGGATGTTTTTAAACTATTAGTCAACGGACTCAGTAATAAAGAGATTTCAGATGAATTGTTTATAAGCGAGCATACAGTAAAGAACCATATTACCCGAATTTTTCAAAAACTAAATGTCAGTGATCGTCTTCAGGCAATGGCGAAAGTATACCAAGCATGTATCGAAGAAGGGGGAAACCTTCGGGCTTAAAATATCATTTAACTTTATTGGATTGACGACTATTCCGGGAGAAGAAAATTTAGTCCGAGGAGTTTCAACATGAAAATCAAAACGAAGCTGTTACTGGGCTTTAGTTCAAAACCACTGCTGATTATCCTTCTTATTGTAATTGGTTTTTTACAGGTCTCCAGTTTTGATAAATTAAGTAATGTAACGAAAAATAACTATGAATTATCGTTGTTAACGGAACAAATCCAAAGGGAAGTTAAAGATGAAGCGATAAGTTTAAGAAACATGGTGATTTTTACCGACAAAGATTCGATTCAGAAGGAAAGGACGATTTTACAAGCGTCCAGTGATTCTGTTTTTCAGGATATTGCCGAGCTTGAATCGAAGGTGAAAACACCGGAGCAAAAAAATATGGTGGATAACCTTAAGAAAACCAATAAAAAATTCAATGAATATAAAGATAAAGTAATCAATTTAGTATTAAAGGGCCAAAGGAAGAGGCGGTTCGGTTAATTGATAATAATAGCCATTCGATCCACGATGAATTTCTTAATATTACCTCTGTCATCACAAAAAATATGGAATCGAATATGATATCTTCATATGATGACATTTCACAAGGCTTTAAACGTCAAATCTTTATCACTACACTTATTTCTTTAATCAGCGTCATTCTTTCCTCCAGTTTTGTGATTTTAACAGTTTGGAAGTTTGCCAAACGGTTAGGAAAAGTTTCAAGTGCTATGAAGAATGTCGCGAACGGGAATGCCGACTTAACAACAAAGGTTGAGGTTCAATCGAACGATGAAATTGGCGATGTAGCAATTTCCTTTAATCAGATGGCGGAGTCGCTGGAGGTTCAAATGAAAAAGGAACAAAATCTCCTTTGGAGTAAGTCTAATATCGCAGAGATTGCAACGAGCCTGTCCGGAATGCGGGATTTGGATTCATTCGGAAAAACTTTACTATCCAAATTAGTCCCCTTACTGGGGGCAAGCCAGGCTGTGTTTTATGTGAAAAATATGGACGAGGAAGATCATCGGCCTTGCTTTACATTTTGTGCAGCTTATGCGGCGCAGGAAAGAAAACACCTTTCTGAAAAATTTAAGCTTGGAGAAGGATTAATTGGACAAGCAGCGCTTGAAAAAAAGCCAATCATTTTAACCGAAGTCCCAGCTGATTATCCGCAAGTGAACTCCGGGTTAGGTGGAGCAGCGCCGGGTGCGATCTATGTTTATCCGGTCCATTTTGAGGGAGAAGTGAATGCTGTTCTAGAACTTGCAACTTTTAAACCATTTAGTGAAACACAGCAAAGTTTCTTAGCAGAAACGATCAATTCCTTTGGAATCATTCTTGAGGGTATGTTGGGGAGAATCCAATTGGCTAAGCTGCTCGAGGAATCTCAGGTATTAAATGAAGAGATTCAGGCACAGTCTGAGGAGCTGCAAATGCAGCAAGAGGAATTAAGAGTTACAAACGAAGAGTTAGAAGAACAAGCCGAAGCGCTTCGCCATTCAGAACAAATGCTGCAGATTCAACAGGAAGAGTTGGAACAAACGAATTTAGAATTGAAGGAAAAGGCAGAAAGCTTAGAAGTTCAGAACAAAAAATTCGAACATACCAACAGGGAAGTGGAAAAGGCACGAGCTGAACTGGAAGAAAAAGCAAAACAGCTTGCTTTAAGTTCGAAATATAAATCGGAGTTCTTAGCCAATATGTCTCACGAGCTTCGGACGCCGTTAAACAGTTTATTAATTCTTTCAAAGCTGCTTGCAGATAATCAAGAGGGAAATCTTTCGGAAAAACAAGTGAAATACTCAAAAACCCTCTATTCCTCCGGTTGTGATTTATTAACACTTATAAATGATATTTTGGACCTTGCCAAAATTGAGTCCGGGAAAACTGAGGTAAATCCAAGTAAAGTAGTAATACAGGATATTGTTGAATTTGTTGAGAACCGTTTTCGGCCGATTGCAAATGAAAAAAATCTGCGATTCAACATTGTTTTCGAAAAGGATGTTCCACCATTTATCTATAGCGATGAACAACGACTCCTGCAGGTATTGAAAAACCTATTGTCCAATGCATTTAAGTTTACCCATGAAGGAGAGGTAACACTTGAAATTGGCAGGGTTTCAAAGGACCTATCTGTGTATTCATTTTCTATTTTGGATACAGGGATTGGGATTCCAATGGACAAGCAGGAACTTATATTTGAAGCGTTCCAACAAGCTGATGGGACGACAAGCCGGAGATATGGCGGAACTGGTTTGGGGTTGTCAATTTGCCGGGAGCTTTCTATTCTCTTAAAAGGGGAGATAGAGGTTCAGAGTGAAGAAGGAAAAGGAAGCAGGTTTACTTTTTATGTTCCCGATTACTTCGAGGAAGAGATTCATACGGAATTGCCGGAATACGCGAACGAGGTCGCAAGTACGGCAGAAATTAAGGAAAAAACAGGAGACATTACGAATCCTTCACCTGTTCAAATAGACTCTAAAAGCGATTTTGTTTCAGAGACCAACGGAATTAAGCGGCTATTAATTGTTGATGATGATATAAGGCAGCGCAACAGTCTAATGGAACTGATAGGGGATATCGATGTCATTATAAAAGCCGTTTCTTCGGGTGCGGAAGCACTGGAAGAGCTAAAAGTAAACAAATTTGATTGTATGATATTGGATTTAGGTTTAACCGACACTAATAGATTTGATTTATTAAAAAAAATCAAAACGAACGATGACAATCAAAATATTCAAGTATTCATTTATACAGGGCGAGATTTAACAGCGAAAGAAGAAATGGAACTTAATAAATATGCTCACACCATTATCATTAAAGATGCACATGCGCCGCAGCGTTTGAAAACTGAATTGGAATTGTATTTACAATCAAATGGTGAAAAACAAGAGAGCAATGAATCGGCGGAACCGAGTATTTCTCACACCCCAACAGGTCTCGAAGGAAAAAGAATTCTCCTTGTTGACGATGATGTCCGTAATGTCTATGCCATCATGAGTTACCTTGAACGGTATAAAATGGATATTACTTTTGCAGAAAATGGCAGGGAATGTCTTGAGGTTCTAAGGAAGAGACATGATTTTGACATCGTCCTTATGGATATCATGATGCCTGAAATGGACGGATACGAAGCAATCCACAGAATAAGACAGAATCCGGCTCTCACCGGTTTGCCCATCATTGCGTTAACCGCAAAAGCAATGAAAGAGGATCGTGATAAATGTATCAGTGCAGGTGCTTCGGATTATATTGTGAAACCATTTGATCCCGACCAGCTTATTTCTTTGATCAAGGTTTGGCTTTATCAGAAAAAATAACAAAATGAACAGTTTTGAGGGAAAATATGAAGAATGACCTAAACGATTCAAATAAGACGCTTGAGAAAATCGAAATCGATCTACTGCTGCAGGGATTGTATTCCTGGTGCGGGTATGATTTTAGAAATTACGCCTATCAATCAATTAAGAGAAGAATTTGGCACCGGGTTCATGCTGAAAATTTATCGAGTATTACAGGATTACTTGAAAAGATTTTGCATGATCCTGCCTGTTTAAAAAGATTGATCAGCGACTTTTCTATTAATGTAACGGAAATGTTTCGTGACCCGATATTCTTTTTAACATTCAGGGAAAAGGTTGTACCGTTATTACGCACATATCCCTCCATTCGTATCTGGCATGCAGGATGTTCAACAGGTGAAGAGGCCTATTCCATGGCTATCCTCCTTCAGGAGGAAGGCTTATATGAAAAAGTAAAAATATATGCTACGGACATCAATGCGGAAGTTCTTAAAAAGGCGAAAGCAGGAATTTTTCCAATTGAAAATATGAGAAAATACACCAATAACTATATTGCTGCCGGTGGGAAAAGGGCCTTTTCTGATTACTACAATGTAACGAATAACGGTGTTAAGTTTCACCCGTATTTAACGAAGAATGTAGTTTTTGCTCAGCATAATTTGGTTACTGACAGTTCATTTAATGAGTTTCATGTGATTTTATGCAGAAATGTATTAATCTATTTTAATAAAACTTTACAAAAAAAAGTGCATGATCTATTTTATCAAAGCTTGGGGATACTTGGCATCCTTGGCCTCGGGGATAAAGAAACTATCATGTATACAGATAAAGCTGATCGGTATGAATCGATTAGTGTAAGCGGGAAGATATATAAGAAGGTTAAATAAAAAAGGCGGCTGATGCCTTTTTTATTTTGCCATGAGAATATCCAGAAGGTATTCCTATATAATAAACCACTAATTTTTCTTATATAGGAATACCTTCCTTATTTCCGGGATTTAAAAAGATGGGAATGACAGGGGATATTTAATTTTCTTCGATTCTTTCATAATGAATATACCAAACTTAGACAGTATGAAGAAGACGGAGGGAGAAAATGGCGGACTCCTTATTGCAAATTGAAAAAATATTGGAACGGATCAAAGAAAAGAAAATCGAGTTGCAAAAACTGGTCTCAATAAATGGGTTTAATAACCCAACAGTTTTAAGATGCAGCGAGGAGTTAGATAAGTTAATATATCAATTTCAGTTAATAGATCACAGTCTATCCAGTTACGAAATGGAACAATTTTAATAAATTAAAAAGGGGGATTTTGAGTAGGAACTGGAATTGAGAACGGTTTTTTTCTAAAAAGGGATTGTTCGCATACACTCCGTACAAGTGGAATGTGCAGCCAAAATAATGATAAAATAAATTGAAAGGGCCAATTATTTGGCCCTTTTCACCGCTAAAATGGAAACAATCAATGATTACATAATTATATTAATTCTTCGACAAAATCCAACAAACTTCGGGTCGTGCCAGGCACCAAAAATCTAAAAAATTTTTTACAAATAATAAATGTCCAAATGTATTTGTGTTTGATAATAAGTTATTAAGCATGATATAAGTGTAAAAGAAGTGGAACATTTGGCTTTATATTTTTTGACCGAGAGTTTGAAGTTGTATCCATAGTGAGAGGATTTGAGTTTGAAATGATAGATAATTTTTGGCGTGATTTACCACGACCATTTTTTGTACTTGCACCAATGGAAGATGTGACAGATGTTGTTTTTCGTCACGTAGTAATTGAAGCCGGTCGACCGGATGTATTTTTCACAGAATTTACAAACTCGGATAGCTATTGTCATCCAGAGGGCATGAAAAGTGTGCGTGGCCGTTTGATTTTTACAGAAGATGAACAGCCGATGGTGGCACATATTTGGGGGGATAATCCCAAATATTTCCGCCAAATGAGTATTGGTATGGCAGAGCTAGGATTTAAAGGCATCGATATTAATATGGGCTGCCCTGTACCGAATGTGGCATCGAGAGGGAAGGGCAGTGGCCTTATTCTGCGTCCAGACGTTGCGGCAGAACTTATTCAAGCAGCAAAGATAAGCGGACTGCCTGTCAGCGTGAAAACACGACTTGGCTATAAGGAGGTTCAGGAGTGGGAGGAGTGGCTAACGCATATTTTAAAACAGGATATTGCGAACCTTTCTATTCATTTACGTACAAGAAAGGAAATGAGCCAAGTAGATGCGCATTGGGAGCTAATTCCGGAAATCAAAAAAGTACGTGACCGTATCGCACCAAATACCCTGTTAACAATCAATGGAGATATTCCTGACCGTCAAACTGGGCTGCAGCTTGCTGAACAATATGGTATTGATGGCGTTATGATCGGACGAGGTATTTTTAAAAATCCTTTTGCTTTTGAAAAGGAGCCAAAAGAGCATAGCAGTAAAGAATACCTTGATCTTTTAAAACTGCAGCTTGATCTTCAAGATCGATATGCGGAAGTACTGCCGCGTTCAATCACAGGGCTTCATCGCTTTTTCAAAATTTATGTCAAAGGATTCCCTGGAGCTGCTGAATTAAGAAATCAATTGATGAACACGAAATCAACAGATGAAGTGCGTGCATTGCTTGATCACTTTGAGAAAAATATTGATGTAACGGGGACAGTGAAATGATGTAACTCTCAAAAAGTTAGAGAAAAATAAAAAACAGCCCAATTGAAGATGTTTGGGCTTTTTGCTGAAAATTTCGTGGAACAAACCTGTTCTTCGGGTTGTCACAGGGACTTTTTGTTAAAAGGTATTCCCCTTGTCAGAGTTGGCTAGACTTGTAGCGAACTGAAAGAAGCATAGTAGATAAAATCAGAAAGGTTGACAAAATGTCAGAAATAAAAGATGAAATTATTTTAAGAGGGCTTAAAGAACATAATTTAAAAAATGTAGATTTAAACATACCAAAAGAAAAAGTCATTGTATTTACTGGGCTTTCAGGCTCAGGAAAGAGCTCAGTCGTTTTTGATACATTAGCAACAGAAAGTAGAAGACAAATGACTTTGAACTACCCTCTCTATGTCAGAAATCAAATGCCAAGGTATGAGCGACCCCACGCCGATCTTATGCAAAACGTAAGCCCTGTTGTAGTAGTGGAACAAAGACCTATTGGGGGCAATTCCCGCTCAACAGTAGGCACCTATATGGATATAAATCCATTAATTAGGCTTTTGTTCTCGAGAATAGGAAATCCATCAATCGGTTCTGCCAACGATTTTTCGAGCCAAAGTTCTTTTGGTAGATGCCCAGAATGTGGTGGATATGGGGAGGTAATTGCGCCAGACCTAAATAAGATGATCGATTATGATAAGTCACTTCGAGATTATGCAGTGAAATTCAAGCCATTATCGCCTGCTGGTTGGCAAGGTAATTGGATGATGACCTGTGGATTATTCGATCCAGATAAACCCTTAAAGGACTACTCAGAAGAAGAACTCCACCTACTATTATATGGTCCCCGAGAAGGTGAGAGAGCCTATGCGCCGTTTCACACAAAACATGGAGATCAAAACGCAGAGTGGGATGGGTTATTGCCTAGATTTACGCGCCTTTATATAAATAGAGACATCTCAAAACTAAAACAAGTATCCCAAGATGACGTCTTAGAAGTGTCAACACATTCATTATGCCCTACCTGCCAAGGTTTAGGCCTAAACCCAATGGTATTAGAGTGTAGAATAAATGGCCTAAATATCGCAGAATACGATCAATTAGAGCTTCCAGAAATACTAGAAGAACTAAAGAACATAAAAGATCCAATGGGAGAATCGATCGCACAACAAGCATTCCCACATGTAAAACAACTAGTCGACATGGGACTAGGATATTTGAGTCTATCAAGAAAAATGGGCACCCTGTCCGGTGGTGAAGCCCAAAGGGTAAAAATCGCTCGTCATTTAGGAAGCAGTCTAAACAATATCACATACATTTTCGATGAACCAAGTGCAGGACTCCATCCAGAAGAAGTGGATCTGTTAATTCAGATGCTAAAAAGGCTAAAAGACCAACATAATACTGTCATCGTAATCGAACACAATCTAGCAGTAATACAAATAGCGGATGAAATAATAGAAATGGGACCAGGAGCAGGTGTAAATGGAGGAGAAGTTGTCTATCAAGGAAAATTAGAAGGACTAAAAAACTCTCCCACCGCAACAGCCCTAAACCACAAGCTAAAAATAAATAAAAATCCAAGGGATATAAAAAGTTATTTTACAATAAACAGAGCAAGAAACAATAACTTAAAAAATATAAGCGTAAATATTCCCAAAAATGCCTTAGTCTCCATTTGCGGAGTATCAGGTTCAGGTAAAAGCTCCTTGATGATGGAAGCATTCACAGAAAAATATCCAGAAACCATTATGGTAGGACAAGGCGGTATAGGAATCTCCAACCGTTCGACCCTAGCTACATATATGGGAATAATGGACGATATTCGTGCCACATTTTCAAAAGAAACAGGACAACCAGCAGGTTTGTTCAGCTTTAACTCGCGAGGAGCATGTCCTATCTGCAAAGGAAAAGGAGTCCTAACGCCAGATGTAGCATTTGCAGATCCGGTGACAATCCCTTGTGAAGCATGTGGCGGTACGAGATATTCAGACGAAGCTCTTGTATATCGATATCAAGATAAAAATATTGTAGAGATTTTAGATTTAACAATAGACGAGGCTATTCATTACTTTAAAATACCAAAGATCATAAAAAGAGTGCATACGCTAAAAGACGTAGGATTAGGGTATCTGACCTTAGGACAGACGACAAGTTCTCTAAGCGGAGGAGAAATTCAACGACTAAAACTCGCAAGCCACTTACAAAAAGAAGGACAAATTTACCTATTAGACGAGCCATCCTTAGGACTACACACAGAAGATAATGAAAGACTCTTAGACGTATTTCAAAATCTCGTAAACAGAGGGAATTCTGTCATAATAATCGAACACAATCTAACCTTTATAGCGGCGAGCGACTGGGTAATAGAATTGGGACCAGGAGGAGGAAAACAAGGCGGACAAATAATATTTGAAGGTACACCAGAAGAGATGTTAAATGCAGAGACGTTGACAGCGAAATGGTTAAAGGATGGAGTTAGAAAACATTTTATTTAAAATGTGGATTTATTATTTGAACCTCCCCACTTATCGAAGTGGGTGATTCTTGCTAATGAAAGATAAATTGCAGGTGTTGTCCGTAACCAATCGAGACTCCAACCGAACCGTTACTGCAAGAAGTCGTTCCCGCTTCTCTAAGTCTAGTAATTCAGTCATAAACGGCAGAAAGACCTTGTCTAATGATTGCTACGTTGATTTCATGCATCGGCTCGATTTTCCATCCGATTGCTAAAATACTCAACTAAGCAATTGATCCGAAGAAAAATCATGCAGTTCATGCGGCATAGGAACTCGCCACATGGACTGCATGATTTCGGTTTCTCCATGAACTGTAATCAACCAAAGGTGCCTTTTGTAATCTAACCTACTTCGAAGCAGGAGCCAGAGTGGCTTCAGGTGATGTTACCTTGTCATAAAAGTCTACGAATTTGTCGCGATCGGCGCTATCACGATAAGCCATGGCTACGCGTGGGTGTTCATTAAGTGCACCAGAAATCATGTAAGGAATGATATAGCCCCACTCCCACTTTTGACGCATTTCTAACATATGCTTTTCAATTACACCAAGAACTGGCTTAATCTCATAGTTTGCTTTTTGTATGTAGCTAACGAGAAGCTCTGTGTGACAATTGCCAGCCGCACGACCCATACCATAAACAGACGAATCAAGGAAAGTAACCCCATTTCGCATTGCCGTTAATGTATTGGCGAATGCTAACTGCATGTTGTTATGCGTATGGATTCCAAGCTGTTTATTAGGGATCATCGCCTTAAACTTTTTCACTTGATGTTCAATATCTAAAGGATCCAGGCTTCCAAAAGAGTCGACAATATAGACAACATCTACTGGGCTTTCCTTTACCAATTCAAACGCTTCAAGAAGCTGATGTTCAGGTACACTGGATAAAGCCATTATGTTAAGTGTAGTTTCATATCCCAAATTATGAAACATTTGTACCAGCTCAAGGCCTTTATCAACTTCACGGACATAACATGCTACTCGAATCATATCTAAAACACTTTGCTCACGTGGTAAAATGTCATTTGGATCTACACGCCCAATATCAACTAAAGCAGATAGTTTCGTAAATTTTTTTTCAGGGATAACTTCCTTCAGAAAATTATCATCAAGAAATCTCCACGGATTAGGCTCAGTCGCTTTTAAAAGCTTAGGGGAATTTTTGTAGCCAAGCTCCATGTATTCCACACCGGCTGCACTAAGGCTATTATACAAGTCTTGAACAAATTCGACGCTAAAATCCCAATTGTTAACCAAACCTCCATCGCGAATGGTACAGTCTAAAATTTTGCTGCAATGTTCCATGGTAGTAATTACCTCCTGTTTATCATTTTTGTAGTATTTTCCTTAATGCTTTTATGCTTTTAAGCTTTTACGTAATAAAGTATCTTACTACTATATCATGATTCCTTAAAATATTCAATATTTTTAAAAAGTTTGTCGTTATAAGGAAATAGGATATATCAATCCATTTTAAACACATTCCGTTAAGGCAGCTTTTCAAAGATGATTAGCTTTCATTTACTTTCATTTCGACTAAATTCATTACTATTGATGAATCTTGACAATCACAAATAATAGTAGCATCTATATATAAATGCTTTCCTTGGAACACTATTCTTTCTGTAATATTATAGAAAGAATAGTGTTTTTTTATGTACCTTGCAAATAGCTGTTTGAATACCAACAGATTTTCAACTAAAAAAGCCGATTCCCTGAATTGATAATGAATCGACTTTTTTAAAGTTTGCTTGTTTTATGATTACTCTCCGAAGCTTTCAATCATATTTGACAAGTGAGCGTATGCTCCACCAGCAAGTAATGCAGAGGTTACTAAAACAGCTTCTGAAAGTTCTGCATTGGTAGCTCCGGCTTTAACAGCATTTTTCGTATGAACATCGATACAATAAGGGCATTGTGTCGCATGGGCAACCGCTACTGCAATAATCTCTTTAAATTTTGCGCTTAGTTTTCCTGTTTTCGTAGAGGCAGCACTGAAATTAGAATAGCCTTTAAAACCAACAGGTGCATTTTTACTTAAGGTCCCAAGTTTTTTTAGATTGGATCTAGCATAAAGTGTATCCTGAGCTTCGGGGTCTTGAGCATTTTGTATATGTGTACTGTGGGTAACAGCTCCGCCTGCTTCCACGCCAGCAACAACAAATACAGCCTCCACTAGTTCTTCAAGTGTTGCATCTTCTTTTTTTGCTTTACGTGTATGGGAATCAATGCAATAAGGACATTCCGTTACATGGGCAATTGCCACTGCAATAATTTCTTTTTCCTTCCGGCTTAGTGCGCCTTCTAAAAAAACGGCTTTATTAAATTCATTAAACGCCTCAACTTGTTCAGGAGCTAAATCTTTTAATTTATTTAGATGACGTGTATTTGCTTTATCATATAAATTGTTTGACATTTTCAAACATCCTCTCTACTTGTTGCATTTATTAGTATTTACAGTTCAGTAACTAAGAATTCGGAGAAGTAAACCGTCAAATATAATTTTAATGGCTATATGTATTATAAAATAGAATGGAAAAAAAAAACAAATGATTGATCTTAAATATCATTAGTAGCTTCTGGTTATAAAGCTGCTTTTTTAGTACTATATTTAACTATATTTTGGTAGTCTTAAAGAAAAAACAGCTGGGACCATGCTTGGAATATTAATCTTGGATTTAGTTATTTTGAAAAAAAAATATATAAGCCAATAGTAAGTAGAGGTATATGGTATGAATGAGGAGTTAATAAAAAATGTCGATGCATGTTATCGGCTAGCTGAGCAGAAGGCTGCAGATTATTTTAAATCACTCACTGTGCAGGTTTTAGAAAAGACCTATGTGACTACCCTAATAAAGGATATACAATCCTGGAAACGCAACCATATTCATCATCATTCATGGTTATCTTTTTTTTCGGGTAGAAAGGGAAAACCTAATCACATGGGATATTACAATTATATCCAATGGCTGGATTACACAGGCAAGCTAGATAATTACTTAGATCGAAGCATCTCCTATCTTTTCATGCGGGATCTAGGTAAAGCCCTAGACTCGGCTGAGACGCAGACCAGGGTTCGGAGTGTAGTCGACAGTTTAAAAGATTATCTGACTCATTCCACTTCAACAGACCGAGGAGACAAAACAGAAACGTTTAGCATGGCAGGGCTGTACCGGATGGCCCAGAAGGAAGGCATTGAATCCACCATAATCTGGGTGTTCAACAAACTTAAGATGGTATCCTCCAACATCCCAAAGGGGATGGATGCTGAGCAGGCCCAGCGAAAACTTATTAAAATCATTGCTGGGGTACTCATGCACGAGGTTGAAGAGATGGACGATGAGATATCATCTGCAGAACGTTCACAGAAACTTGATAAAGCAATTAGGCTAGGCTATTCCTATGGTCTGACCTATCCCTTTGTTGACGATCTTCTGGACGCCAAAGTCTTATCACCCAAAGAGAAAAAACAATATTCCGATTTGATACGGACCACGCTAATTACAGGATCTGTACCGGAAATGGATGAGTGGACTGGAAATAACAAGGACCTGATCAGATTTATTCATTCGGAATTACGAGATGCTTTTGAGTATATTAAGGCCCATCAGCGACAAGAGACAAGAAAAAATTTTTTTGAGCAATCCTATGTTTTTTTTAATTCTCAGGAAGTGGACCGTGAAAAGGAGCTATCAAATGCAAATTACACAAATGAAGAGCTTTATATCCCGGTCATTTTAAAATCCTCATCATCAAGATTGATTGTCCGTTCAATAATCAGTGCTCCTATGGATGCAGGCTTTGACTATCGAACATTTTATTATGGAATTTACAACCAGCTGGCTGATGATTTTGCAGATATGTTTGATGACATGAAGGATGGCGCGGTAACACCTTATACCTACTATATGAAATACCATGATATGCGGCCCGATCTTATAAACCCCTTTGAATTATACTGGACGGTCATCAGCTATTTGATCCATAATGTGTACCACTCAAACACAAAGACCTGTGAAGTTATTCTGGATCGTGCAATAAACGGTTTAAAACGATTTAAAGAGCGGATGGGAACCAATAAATACAACGAAGTTATGGAACTGTTTGCCTCGGGAAGTCCGAAATTCAATAATGTTATCCAAAAGATGGTTCGCAAAGCAGATGATGTGGATTTCTTTGATAAGCTGCTTCGGGATCATATCATTTCCATTCTAAAGAATGAACAGAAGGAGCAGGAAGATTTCCTTGATACTATTGAAACCGTGCGTAATCATATCTGTAACATCATACCTATCCCTAAAGCCGATCAAATTTCTTTACTGAAAGAGCCAATAATTGCTGCTGCTAACTACAGTCTGAAAGGTGATGGTAAGCGACTCCGACCAATCATGACTTGGGTCATGGCCGTTGACGGATATGGATTAAATAGTTCAGCAATCGTGCCACTTATGAGATCATTGGAATATATGCACACCGCATCCTTAATCTTCGATGATTTGCCTTCCCAGGATAATGCGCCGATCCGCAGAGGACGTCCAACCCTGCATGAGCTGTATAATACAGCCATTGCTGAATTAACAGGTCTCTTTCTGACGCAGAAGGCAATTGAGGAACAAGCATCTCTTGATCAGTTCGATTCGAAAACTGTGCTTAGCCTGATTAAATATTCGGCTAAAATGACAGAGGATATGTGTAAAGGACAGGCGATGGACTTGGATTCCAAAGGGAAACAATTGACACTGGAACAATTGAATATGATGAGCTTTTTCAAAACTGGAATCGGATTCGAAGCTTCGCTCATAATGCCCGCAATTCTTGCTCATGCAAAGGAGCTGGAAATGGAAGCTTTGAAAAAATTCGCCTATCATACCGGCATTGCGTTTCAGATTAAGGATGATCTGCTTGATGTTGAGGGAATTCCGTCCCTACTCGGAAAACCTATTGGAAAAGATGCTGAAAACAACAATTCGACTTTTGTGTCAATGCTAGGTTCTGATGGTGCCAGAAAAGCGATGTGGGAACATTATTGTCTTGCATTGGAAGCACTGAAAGAAGTACCACGTACGACCACTTTTCTGAAGCATTTATTGAACTATATTGTGAATCGGGAACATTAAGTTTGTTATGGCTATTAATCGGGTGGAATAACTAGTCATTAGAAAATTGCCTTTTTATCTAATTCGCAAAAGATTGTCGATATTTGGTGATAGGTTACATATTACCGAATCTTCTTTTTCTTGGTAGAATAGTATTGTTGTATACAAGGGGCGGTTAACAATGAATAATGAAACTTTACTTAAAGATATAGAAAAGCTTCGGAAAAGAATGATTGCAGTTGGGGAGTCCCAGGGACTTGCTTCTGAAGAAACGATCAAGCTTAGTAAAAAACTTGATATTTTAATCAATTTGCAAATGAGAAACCGCGGGAAGATATCTGCTTAATAATAACGAGAAAAGCAATTTTAAACCTGTAAATAAATATTTTAATGATTTTGTGCAGATACTACTTTTGAAAATATTTTAAAAGGAAGTGTTATAAATGCCAAAAGCTAAACAATACGTTGACCAAAGCATTTCATCAGTACAAACGACTGTTAGCACATTAGAACAAGCACTAAATTCTGCGGAAAAACCAGATAACAAAGAAAAGATTCAACAAGCAATCAATTCGCTTAACTCTGCAAAGCAGCAATTATCCGGGTTTCAAGATTAGCAAATGGCTAGATATAGATTGTTAAGAAATTACATGCAAACACTTTATTCTTAGTAAAACAGAATAAAGTGTTTTTTTGATTCTTAATGATAGCCAATATAAACTATATCTAGTTAGCTGCATAAAAAGGAGTTTTAAAAATGGACTTGCATTTACAAGGGAAAAATATTCTTATTACAGGTGGTTCAATGGGGATAGGAAAAGCCATTGCCCAGGGATTTGTCTCAGAAGGGGCCAAGGTTTCGATTGCTGCTCGCGGGTTGGAGGCTTTAGAAAAAACGAAACTAGAACTAGGTGGGAACATAGCAATTTTTCAAGCAGATCTAACAAATGCAAATGAGCGGGAAAAACTAATCCAATCGTATATTGAGCAAAACGGATCGATAGATGTGTTAATCAATAATGCTGGTGGCAGTAATGGGGGGAGTGCAACGGAAACGGAGATGGATTTATTCTATCAGGCACTGGAGCTAAATTATTTTTCAGCTGTCCATTTAAGTAAATTAGCTGTCAAGAATATGAAAAAATTTCAAACAGGATCGATTATCAATATTACGTCTGTTTTCGGGCGGGAGAGTGGCGGAAAAGTAACCTATAACAATGCAAAGGCCGCCCTCATTAGCTTTACCAAATCATTGGCTGATGAAGTGATTCCATTTGGAATTAGAGTAAACAGTATTGCCCCTGGAAGTATCCTTCATGAAACAGGGAACTGGAAAAAACGCCAAGAGGCAGATCCGAAAGGCATAGAAGAGTTTATTCGTCGAGAAATTCCGGCTGGACGATTTGGCACGCCTGAAGAAATTGCCAATGTAGCTGTATTCTTAGCTTCTGAAAAAGCTTCTTGGGTTGTGGGAGCGAGTATGAATGTAGATGGTGGGCAGTCAAAAATGAATTTTTAAATAAAGCTGCCTAGTGAGCGGAAAAGGCTGTCGGGTTATCGAACAGCCAATTAGGCGGTAAAAAAAGTGCTTTTTTCTCCCACTTTTTTTACCTATTCTAAAATGAAAAAGTCTAATTTCATAAAATTTGAGTATTATCATAGTAAGACAAGGAGGGGATATGGTGAAATCAATTGGAATCTTGGGTGTCGGTCAAGCAGGCGGTAATATAGCTGAGATAGCATCAACCATGGGCTTTCAAACCGCCCTTATTAATACGAACCAAAGGGATGGAATCGTTAACACAAGAGTAGATAAGAAGTTTTTTCTCCCAGGTTTTAATGGTGCCGGGCAAAATAGGTCCATAGGAATAAAAGCCGTTAAGGATAACCATCGTGAGATAACTGAGTTTGTAAAGCGTTCCTTTAAAAATATTAAGCTATTACTGGTGGCCTTCTCTACTGATGGCGGGACTGGATCCGGTATGAGTCCACTCTTAATTGATTTGTTAGTGGATCAACTGCCAGGCGTCATTATCGGGGCTATTGCGATTTTACCTGACCGAAACGTATTAGCAGGCAACAGGATCAATGCAGCGGAGTGCATTGAAGAAATTTCAAAGATAGAGGCGATTTCTTCTGTGTTTCTGGTAGATAATGATCAAATGCGTAAGTTGAACCCACAATCCAGTAAACATCAAATCTACCTTTCTTCCAATTATCAAGTCATGGAAGCAATTAGTGGTGTACTGCAGGTAACGAAAATGAGTTCTTTATACGGTAACTTTGATGAGACTGATCTTTTTAATATCCTTAACACTAGAGGAGTAACAATTATATCCTCAGCAACGATCACTGACGCTAAAACTACCTCAGATGTATCCAGTAAAATTCAACAATCCTGGGCAAGTACCATATTTTGTCCCGTCGAATCAACTGGCGTCATTCGAGCTGGTCTCATTTATAATGGGCCCGAAAAAATGTCGAAGCTAATTAATGTTCCATCAATCTTTGAAAAAGTCGGAGAACCGCTTGAATTATTCGAAGGGACCTATATCTCGGAGTCTGATCCTGCGATCATCACCATCCTAGCGGGTCTTCCTTTCCCAACCCGCCGGCTGTTGGCTCTTGAGGATTTTCTTGAAAAGAATAAAGAGCGATTACAAAACCTAGTCAACAAGGAGCATACTCAGAAGTATGAATCGAAAATAGCTTGGGCATCCCACCTAAAAGCCAGATCACCAGAGAGACAGGCAGGATCTATATCAGCTAAGATATCTAAGTACAAAAGTTAACTAAAGGGGCATTCGTTTTTTGCCACAATTTCCATTCAGGATTGATTTCCATATTTAAAAATAAACAATGTGTCTACAGGTATTCACTTTCATATGAAGAAGAAACCGACCGAGTGGAAAAGTTTGTCGGTTTCTTTTATATTAAATTGAAGGGCTACTGTAGCAATTGGATTTGTCGCATCCTACGTGGATGTTAATTGGGAGAAAGAGGGTATTACTTAAAAAAGGCTACAGTGCTGATTCAGCTCCGTAACTTTTTTATCAGGTTGTGCTATTGCATGATGAAGGAAAAGGCTTTTACCTGATTCCTTTCATATAGCCTTGAATTTTTGGTGATAGTACAAATAATAAAATTGAGAGGATAATTGATGCGACACCGATCACTCCAAAGTAGGTCATTTCGGTCGCTGGTGTGTAAAATTTAACCAATTGTGCATTAAGTGCCTGGGCAGCAGAGTTAGATAAAAACCATAAACTCATCATTTGCGCCGAGAAAGCAGCAGGTGCTAATTTCGTCGTAGCCGAGAGTCCAACAGGTGATAAGCACAATTCCCCAATGACAACAATGAAATAACTAAGTACGAGCCATAATGGGTTCACGAGTGCGTGAGCTCCGCCAAACCATGCTGGCACTAAAATAATAAGGAATGATAAACCGGCAAACAATAAACCAAACGAGAATTTTTTGGGGATCGTTGGCTGGCGGTCATTTAATTTTACCCAAAGTGCACCAACGATTGGTGCAAAAACAATGATAAATAGTGGATTCAATGATTGAAACCATGCAGGTGAAATATGCATTCCTGCAAAATCCAATTGCGTCCGTTTATCAGCAAAATTCGCCAGAATGGTTGATCCTTGCTCCTCAATTGCCCAAAACATAACAGATGCTATAAAAAGTGGAATATAAGCAATAATCCGTGAACGCTCTTCGCGGGTTGTTTTTGGACTGCGATACATTACAACGAAGTAACTGGCGGGAATTAAAAATCCTAAGATCCCGACAAGGCCAATAAAGGATTGAACAGTTAAAAGTCCGGTGGAAATAGCAACCGCAACTAAAATGGCAATAATAATGAAAGCGACCACGATTTGCGTGAAAACTTTTTTCTTTTCAGTTTTGGCGATAGGGTTTGTAACATACCTGCCGGCAAGACCGAGACTAGTTTTCTTTGTAAAAATAAAGACCATTAAACCGATGAACATGCCGATTGCAGCCAAGCCAAAGCCTAGGTGGAAATTATACTTCATGCCAACCGTTCCGACAATTAGCGGGGAAAGGAAGGCTCCAGCGTTAATTCCCGTGTAAAAAATACTGAATCCGGCATCACGACGGACGTCTTTAATACTATACAATTCACCAACAATCGTTGATACATTCGGTTTCAGCAGCCCTGTACCAAGGATAATCAGAACCATCGATACAAAGAACATAGGTAAGCTCCCTGGTATAGACAAAGCGATGTGACCAAACATGATCAATATACCGCCGTAAAATACAGCTTTTGATGTTCCGAAAATCCTATCAGCCAGCCAGCCGCCGATAATTCCTGACATATAAACTAATGATCCATATATGGACGTAATGGCAAGGGCAGTCTGCTGGTCAAGTCCTAAACCACCTTTTGACACTTCATAATACAAGTAGTAAACAAGGATCGCTTTCATACCATAGTAAGAAAATCTTTCCCAGAATTCCGTGAAGAAAAGAGTGAATAAGCCTTTAGGATGTCCAAAAAATCCTTTCTGAGGCACACTTTCCACAATTTTCTGCCTATTTAAGTCTGACATCTTACAACCTCCTTATTCTATTCTACAATAATACTTTTAATTAAAAAGTTCGTCAATATTCTTTCTAATCAAAAAAGGTTGTTAAATTTTGCTTGTGATTGGATAATTGTGGAGTCCATGGATGTTTTTTTATATATGGTGTGCTTTTGGTAAAGAACATTTTAAAATGATAAATTTTCCAAATAAACTAATACTGTGGAATATATTCTAGTTGAAATCTCGGCAAAAAAATTGAGGCGATCCAAGATCCCCTCAACATATGTAGTGACATTATAGGTATTTTTTAATTTTTTCAATCACATCTGCATATTCTTCATCGGTCAAATATGTTTTACCAGGATTCATTTCGAAGGTTGAACCCCAATTTTCTTTTCCTTCATATTTAGGCACCACATGCATATGCAAATGATGCAATGTATCTCCATAAGCCCCGTAATTAATCTTATTCGGTTGGAAAGCCTTGTCCACAGCTGAAGCAGCCTTTTTTACATCCTTCATAAATGCTGCTAATTCCTGTTCGTTAAGTTCAAACAGTTCTTTCACATGATCCTTATAAACTACATTAACTCTACCCTTATAGGTTTGCTCTTTAAAAAGAAAGACTGTCGAGACATCAAGCTTGCCTATTTCAATCATAAGGTTGTCCCGTCGTTCATCCTCCATGCAATACATACAATCTTTGTTTAATTCCATCATTTTCAAATCCTCTCTTATTTCCTATTAACAATATTAATTAAAATATCCACTAATGTTGTCTGCATACATTGCTAAATGTATACTTTGATTGGGATACTAGTATATTGTAACAGTCTTTAAAAGGAATATACGAGTATAAGAAGCCAAACTACTAAGGAAACAAGAAGACTCTTCAAAGATTTGACACAGTTTGAAGATAAGGTATATATAAACTGTGTTACATTTATCGGCTGATTGCCACACAAGGGGCAAATGTAGAATTGCACCGAAAATATGTAGAATCCACCTAAAAACATGTAGAATACTTTCAAATATGTGTAGAATCAACTTTAAAATACGTAGAATCCGTTGACAAATATGTAGAATGGCACTAAAAATATGTAGAATCTTTTAGACTTCAGTTGAAGTGGGAAAAAAAACGCTCGGATCTATATCCAAGCGTTTTTGCCTATTCATCAACTAGCTTTTGTTATTTAAAGTGGAGTGTCTTCTTCCATAGCTAAAGTAAATAACTAAGCCGATTACGAGCCATATCAAGAAGCTGATCCAGGTTATGGATGGAAGTTGGATCACTAGGTATCCGCAGGATAAGAAGGCAAGAATCGGAATCCAAGGTACAAATGGAACGCGAAAGCCCGTTTTCGGCGCCCCTTGTGTTTTGCGGAGATACAAAATACCGATAGAAACAGACATGAATGCAAACAGCGTACCAATATTCGTTAATTCAGCAAGCTTCCCAAGTGGTATTAATCCGGAAAAAATAGAAACAAGAATGAATGTGATCCAAGTATTTACGACCGGAGTTTGCTTTTTCTTATCTATTTTTGAAAAAACCTTTGGAAGTAGTCCATCACGGCTGATTGAATAAAACAAGCGCGTTTGTCCATAAACCATTACCGTTAAAACCGTTGTGATCCCGGCAATTGCTCCTAGGGAAATGAATCCTGCAATCCAATCCTGGTGAATATAAGTTAGTCCAAATGCGACAGGATTTTTCACGTCAAGCAGTTGGTAGGGTACAATTCCAGTTAATACAGCTGAAACGGCTACATATAGAATTGTACAGACAACCAACGAAGCAATAATTCCGATTGGCATGTTACGCTGCGGGTTTTTAACCTCTTCTGCAGCTGTAGATACAGCATCAAAGCCGATATATGCATAGAAGGCTGTTGCTGCACCAGCGGTTACCCCTGAAAATCCAAATGGCATGAATGGAGTCCAGTTAGCTGGCTTCACATACCAAGCCCCGACCCCAAGAAACAGGAGAACAACAGCTATTTTAATAATAACCATGATTGCATTAAATCGGGCCGATTGTTTTGCTCCTCGTGTTAATAAGAATGTAATAAACAGAGTGATGAAAATGGCAGGTACATCAATAAACGTTCCATTTGCAGGGTCATATGCACTTGAGATTGCTTTAGGAATATGGATCCCAAATCCTTGGATCAATCCTTGAAAATAACCTGACCATCCGCTGGCAACAGAAGCACTGGCAAACCCGTATTCAAGAATCAAATCCCAGCCTAATATCCATGCAATGATTTCTCCAAAGGTAGCATAGCTATATGTGTAGGCACTGCCCGATACTGGCACAGTGGAAGCAAACTCTGCATAGCAAAGGGCTGCAAATATACAAACAATTCCAGATAAAATAAAGGAAAGGACTAGTGCTGGGCCGGCATGTTCGGCAGCCGCTACTCCGGTAAGAACGAAAATCCCGGTTCCAACGATTGCGCCAATTCCCAGCATCGCTAAATCAAAAGCGCCTAATTCTTTTTTTAAAGTAACATCCTTTTTGCCCGTGTCCCTTAGTAAATCTTGAATGGATTTTTTTCTAAACAAATCCATAATCTATTTCCTCCTATTACGTATATTTTGTCTAAATATTCTGATAAAATGAACCGAATAAAAATAATAACGAATTTTGTCGAATTTTTTCAACAACGAATTTTATAATATAACGTATGTTAGAAAAAATCAATATATTTGAAAAATAAAATTTATATAAATTACTTTTAAATCCAATTTGTGACGATAATGTTACAGTAGCATATTGTAAGAAAATAAAAAAACCTTCTCGCAAATAAGAAAGTTGAGAGAAGGTCCTAAAAATATAAGGAATTACTTTTAAACATAGATAACTCCAATAATTAAATCATTTAGTCTTTAACTGAATATAAGAAGAATCATTTTCATTCCATTTAAAAATTCCTTCGGTAAGCTTAATGATGGAATCAAATGGAGGGGGAACAATTTCTTCATTATTATTTTCAGCAGCTAGATATTCCTTCTTGAATTCAAGTAAATCACTCTTCGAGGCTACACGGAAAATCATATCTAAACTAATTTGGTTCGCAGTGATTTTATTTGCATTACAAATACATTCTTGAAATTTTTTATTATATTGAATCATGATCGGCAGGTCACTCACAAGTGCCACACCAAAAATATCCTTAATAATGTCCTCATATCTCAATTGTGATTCTGTAACACATTTTTTAACGCCTTCCTCAGGATTTTCTAAATAATAGATCGTTTCAATTTGAATTGCCATCTATATAACAACCTTTCATCTCAGTTATTTTAATTAAGCTCCAGACCTAGATTGAATTTGGGGACTAGAATAAAAAATGCACATGTTAAATTCACAAAACGCATTTGTTTCGTTCTGATAAACTTGGTTCACATCATTTGAAAAAGAGATGGCATCTCCTTTTTTCAAAGAGGATGTTTCTTCATGTCCAATTTTAATGGTTAAGGAACCTGAATGGACTGTTATAAACTTTAAAACACCAATCTCATTAGGCTCAGAAATATGTGTGCAGCCTGGCAGCATCCGAATTCGATAAATTTCAAGTGGGATTCCAGGGGATGCAAAAGTGTTATAGGTTTCAAATAAATCGTGATCCTCTTTTAAAAAAGGCTGTTCGTGCTCACGGATAATCCGAATTGATGAGTTTTTCATAAGGAATGAAGCAATCGGAATTTGTAATCCATTCGCTATTTTCCAAAGTACTGATACCGTTGGGTTTGAAGTGCCTCGTTCAATTTGACTAAGCATCGGTTTGCTCACTGTCGTTAATTCGGCAAGTTCATCCAATGATAATTGGCGCTGTTGACGATGAAATCGCAACCGCTGCCCTATTTGTGAAGATAACCAGCTTTTTTCCATAATTACTCCTTAGTAAGGCGTATGTTATATTAGAACATAAAATATATTATAACATATTTTTCGAAAAACAACTGAAGGGAGTATATGGCTAATTTCAAAATAAATTTACCACAAACGATGTGCTAACCAAGATTAATCAAGAATACTTACTATACACAAAAAAATTTTGCGCTTTTTACAAAATAAAAGATTTTACGCAAATTTTTTTTGCATAAAATTAAGGAAGTAATCCTCTATTATCAAGAAATTTATTTTGACACGGAACTTGCATATTAGATAAATGAAATAATCAATTGGGGGGAAACGATGATAACTTATTCACATGAACTAGAAACTGATTTCACTATTGAAAAAAATAAACTAGCTTTTCGAGAAGCAATTGCTTATGTAGAATCTCAATTTGGAAAAGATTATCCGGTTGTGATCGGTGGAGAGAAAATTTTTACCGAGGATAAAATTGTTTCTAAGAACCCGGCGAATAAAGAAGAAGTAATTGGCCACGTTTCCAAAGCAAACAAGGAATTAGCTGAACAAGCGATGCAGGCTGCATTAGAAACATTTGAAACATGGAAAAAGTGGAAGCCAGAACATCGTGCCAATATTTTATTCAAGGCTGCTGCTATTTTAAAACGCCGTAAACACGAATTTTCCGCTTGGATGGTAAAAGAAGCAGGAAAGCCTTGGGCAGAAGCAGATGCTGATACGGCTGAAGCAATAGATTTCTTAGAATACTACGGCCGTCAAATGCTGCGCCTTCAAGATGGAGTTCCAATGGTAAACCGCGAAGGTGAATTTAATCAATACAACTATATTCCACTTGGGGTCGGGATTATTATTTCACCATTTAACTTCCCATTAGCAATCATGGCCGGTACAACAGTTGCTGCGATTGTAACAGGTAACACGGTACTTCTTAAACCTGCTAATACAACAGCAATCATTGCTGCAAAATTTGTTGAACTGATGGATGAAGCAGGACTTCCAAAAGGCATTTTAAATTTTGTGCCGGGAAGCGGCGCAGAAATTGGAGATTACCTTGTTGATCATCCAAAAACTCGGTTTGTTTCGTTTACGGGATCCCGGGAGGTTGGCTGCCGTATTTATGAACGTGCTGCAAAGGTACACCCAGGCCAAAAATGGCTTAAACGCGTGATCGCTGAAATGGGAGGAAAAGATACAGTCGTCGTTGATAAAGATGCAGACATCGATTTAGCAGTTAACAGTATCGTCTACTCTGCATTTGGCTTCGCTGGCCAAAAATGTTCTGCTGGCTCTCGTGCCGTTGTCCATCAGGATATTTATGATGAGGTCCTTGAAAAAGCTGTTGCTCTTACGAAAACATTGACAGTAGGCAACCCAGCTGATGGTGCATATATGGGACCAGTGATTGATGATAAATCATTCAAGAAAATAATGAGTTATATTGAAATTGGAAAGCAAGAAGGTAAGCTAATGACTGGTGGTGAAGGGAATGATTCAAACGGTTATTTCATCCAACCAACCATTATTGCTGATTTAGATCAAGATGCCCGTCTGATGCAGGAAGAAATTTTTGGACCAGTTCTTGCATTCTGCAAAGCACGTGATTTTGACCATGAGATGGAAATTGCAAACAATACAGACTACGGCCTAACTGGAGCATTCCTTTCAAAAAATCGTGAGCATATTGAACGGGCACGCGATGAGTTCCATGTTGGTAATCTTTATATAAACACTAAATGCACAGGCGCAGTTGTTGGGCATCAGCCGTTTGGAGGCTTTAATATGTCAGGTACTGATTCAAAAGCAGGAGGACCCGATTATTTAGTTCTTCATATGCAAGCAAAATCAACATCTGAAAAACTATAAGACTATAAACGACAGCTTAAGTAATTCCGAAAGGCGGCAGGAACGTGGCCTTCGCCTTTCGGGGACGTTGAAAAGGGGGAAAAAAATGATGGCCCCAGACACTAAATCTAATGAAATCATTGAAAAAACAGATAAATTTGGTGCACATAATTATCAACCACTGCCAATTGTTATCTCAAAAGCAGAGGGAGTTTGGGTGGAAAGCCCTGAGGGAATCCGCTATATGGACATGCTCAGCTCTTATTCAGCTTTGAACCAGGGGCATCGTCATCCAAAAATTATTCAAGCGTTAAAAGATCAGGCTGATAAAGTAACGCTAACTTCCCGTGCATTTCACAATGACAAACTTGGTCATTGGTACGAAAAAGTTTGTAAATTGACTAATAAAAATATGGTACTTCCAATGAATACCGGAGCAGAAGCAGTAGAAACCGCTATCAAAACTGCCCGCCGCTGGGGCTATGATGTAAAAGGGATCCCTGATAACCAGGCAGAAATTATTGCTTGCATCGGCAACTTCCATGGCCGGACAATGGGGGCTGTATCCCTATCATCTGATCCTGAATACAAACGAGGCTTCGGTCCAATGGTACCTGGAATAAAATTAGTTCCTTACGGTGACATTGAAGCATTAAAAGCAGCAATCACAGCTAATACTGCTGCATTTTTAGTTGAGCCAATTCAAGGCGAAGCCGGAATTGTTATTCCTCCTGAAGGATATCTAAAAGCAGCATCTGCATTTTGTAAAGAAAGCAAAATATTGTTCATTGCAGACGAGATCCAATCCGGCCTGGCACGTACTGGGAAAATGTTTGCTGTCGATTGGGAAGACGTAACCCCTGATGTTTTTATTTTAGGTAAAGCCCTTGGCGGCGGAGTATTCCCAATTTCATGTATTGCCGCAAATTCTGATATTCTTGGCGTCTTAAACCCGGGATCTCACGGATCTACTTTTGGGGGGAATCCGCTTGCTTGTGCTGTATCGCTTGCAGCTTTAGAGGTACTTGAAGAGGAAAAATTAGCTGATCGTTCACTTGAATTAGGAAAATACTTCCTTGATCAGCTTAAAACACTTAAAAACCCAATTATCAAAGAGGTAAGAGGTAAAGGATTATTTATCGGGGTAGAACTTACTGAACTAGCAAGACCATATTGTGTACAATTAAAAGAAGAAGGCCTCCTATGTAAGGAAACACATGACTTGGTCCTCCGCTTTGCCCCACCGCTTATTATTAGAAAAGACGAAATTGATTGGGCTATAGAGCGAATTACAAAAGTTTTAGGATAAGGGTACAGGTAAGGATACAGGAGGGTACAGGGACGGTTCTCTTGTTATAAAAAAGGAAAGAGAGCCGTGAAACGTCCCCTTGAAAGAGGTGAAGTACGATGTATTCGATTCAATTATTTGAAAATGATGTACCAGTAGTACTCTTCCGCCCTTAGTGGAGTGAAGGTGACTACATCTCTCCGTTAGGGGCATTCTCAGCCTAATAAAAGACGGAGTGTACAAAAGTGAAAAACACTTGGTTAGGTTCTATATATTTAGCTTTAGCCGCTAGTATTTGGGGTGGAATGTACGTTGTTGTTAAAATTGTAGTAGCTGTCATACCTCCACTGGAACTTGTATGGATGCGCTATTTAGTGGCTATAGTCGCACTTCTCGTGATCGGCTTGATTACACGACAAAAATGGCGAATTCATAAATGTGATTTCTTACTAATCATAGCCATTGGGATTATTGGTAACACGATTTCGATTGTTACTCAGGAAACAGGTACAATGCTATCCTCAGCACAAATGGGAGCCATTATTACATCTTCAACACCAGTATTTATGGTTATATTTGCTCGTCTACTGCTTAAAGAACGGTTAACTGTAAAAAAAGGCCTCTCCGTTTTTTTAGCAACAATTGGGGTTTTTTTCATTGTTGGAGTCGATCATGTGAATTTGTCCAGTAAACTTGGTGGTATTTCACTGCTTGTTGCTGCTTTAACATGGGCGCTCATGTCAGTTCTTGTAAAGCGTGTGCCGAGTGATTATTCACAGATTGTGGTGACAACTTATTCCATCCTGGTAGCCCTAATTGTGTTAACCCCTATTGTATTAGGACGTTTACACGCAATTACTATCTCACAGCTAACACACCCGTCTATATGGGGAGGTGTCTTGTATTTGGGCGTTGTCTCAACAGCAGGTGGATTTCTACTTTGGAACCGCGGGCTACAAATGCTAAACGCCTCAAGCGGGGGGCTACTTTTCTTCTTTCAACCAGTGGTGGGGACAATACTCGGATGGCTTATGCTAGGAGAGAACATAGGTATAACGTTTTGGATCGGCTCGATCCTAATTCTCAGTGGCGTTTTATTCGTTATCAACGAGAAATAATCAAAGGGACGGTTCTTTCGTCACGAAAGAACCGTCCCTTTGAATTTCCAGAATCAGAAAAAAGCGATACTCCGTAATGGAAGCATCGCGCCCGTAATTATTCTTCAGTTGGCTTTTCCAATTGGTCCTGATGGCCTTTAATCAAACGGCTTCCAAAACTCGGGAGTGGTTTCTCCTCTTTTCGTTCTTTCCTCTTTCTTAGCCATTCTCGAACCCGTCTACGCAACCTTGAACGCTTCTTCATCGCCTTTCACCCCAATCACCTTCATCTTTCTCCTTCGGCAATCCAATGGGTATCCATTATGTGTTTTACAAGTATTGTATAGTTCTATTTTAACAGTTACTGGTAACTAAAACAAATGCCTGCTTTCCTTGGTTGCAGCTATGGAAGGAAAAATGTTTTTAGCAAAGGGACGGTTCTTGCGTCACGAAAAAGGCAAGAGAACCGTCCCTTCGAAATTCCCCCTTTGAAATTCCACGAAAAAGGCAAGAGAACCGTCCCTTTGAATTTTCCCTTTGAATTTTCCTTTGAATTTTTTAGGACAACCGTGCGCTGTTGTGAAAAATTCCTTATAATGAATGAAAAGGGTTAAAAGGGAGGGATTTTCAAATGTATGCTGCAGGGCAAAAGGAAATGCAGAAGATGGATCAGTATACAATGGAAAAGCTCGGTTTACCTGGGATTGTCTTAATGGAAAATGCAGGTGCAAAAGTGGTTGAGGAGATCCTCGCTAGTTCACCTTGTAAAAAACCGCGAGTCGTCGTGCTGGCCGGGGGCGGGAATAATGGCGGTGATGGATTTGTTATTGCCCGCAGGCTGTTTGATTTAGGATTAGAACCTCTGCTTTGTTTGTTAGTAAAGCCCGATCGGATTAAAGGAGATGCAAAGGTACATTTTGATGTATACATAAACCGGGAATTGCCGGTCTTCTATCTGCATGAAAAGACAATAGAGGAACTCCGCAATGAATTAAATCAGGCAGATATAATTATTGATGCAATTTTAGGAACTGGAGTAAATGGTCCTGTTAGAGAACCATTTAATCAGGTCATTTTGCTAATTAAAGAATATGCCGGGAAGAAGTTGGTAATTTCTGTCGATATCCCATCAGGCGTCAACAGCGATACTGGAAAAGTGGAAGGTCTCGCCATCAAAGCAGACAAAACAATTACCTTTGTGTTTCCGAAAAAAGGCTTTTTCTTGCAGGATGGTCCAAAGTACATTGGAGAGTGGAAGGCTGTTGATATCTCAGTACCAGGTGCAATTGCTGATGAACTGGGATTCGATCTGCCTATAATAATTACTGAAGTACTTGGCAAAGCCTCAGTACCAGTCCGGCCTAAGCATGGTCATAAGGGTACCTTCGGGCATGCCCTTATCCTGGGCGGGTCCCGTCAATTTGTCGGGGCGCCTATTTTTGCTGCAAAGGCAGCTTTATATTCAGGTGCGGGCTTGGTAACCTTGGCAGTTCCGGAAGGTATTTATCCAATGGCGGCTGCACAAAATCCAGAATCGTTATTTTTACCATTAACGGAACAGGAAGGATATTTTGCGGCAGATGCAATTGCTGAAATTTCACCAAGGCTTGATCAATTTGATAGTGTGGCAATTGGACCAGGAATGGGCAGGTTCCCTAGCGGGGAAAAGTGGATGAAAGCTTTTCTAGCTTCACTAACAACACAATCGATTGTCGTTGATGCGGATGCGCTATATTTACTGCGAAACGATTTGGAATTGGTGCAACAGTATGAAGGAAACGTTATTTTTACTCCTCATCCTGGTGAAATGGCTAGATTATTGAATAAAACAGTAAAGGAGGTCGAAGAGGATCGACTCGAAATTGCTGGTACTTTTGCAAAAAATTATCAGGTGAACTTGCTTTTAAAAGGACATCGTTCAGTCATTGCCACGCCTGATGGGGAGGTCTACATAAATCCGTACGGTCATGATGCCCTGGGAAAAGGGGGAAGCGGTGATGTGCTGACTGGGTTGATCACCTCTTTTCTTGCTCAGGGGGCAACCCCTTTAAATGCGCTTATATCAGCAAGCTTTTTACATGCAAGGGCTGGAGAAGAAAAAGCAAAAACCTTATCACACTACGGTGTAGCGCCTTTTGATATTATCGATGGCGTGAAGGAACTGTTAGCTGAAAGTGAGCAGTGCCCTTGCCCGTGAAAAAAGATTTAGATTTTTGGAGGATTACTATGAACTATTCCAGCTATCTTAAACCATTGATTGCTGTGTCATTTCCGTACATCCTATTTGAGGCTTTTCATTCTGGAATAATTAAAGATTCATCCTTCATGATGCCGAAGGGACATTTCTATATTGTCAGCATTGTTTCCATTCTAGCAAGTATGATAGCTATTGCGGTAGGGGTTGTTGGAAATCGGATTCGAAATAGTAAAGTGAGCTTCTTGTCACTGTCCTTCCTGTCTCTCGGGTTAATGTTTTCGGTTCATGGGCTGTCTACTCCACACTTCATCCTTGGCGATACCCAGTTACCTGGAATTACATCCCAATTAAGCATGTTTCTGGCGACAATCTGGATGTGGCTGTCATCCTTGCCATCTGATAACTCATTTGTGCATTTCCTTGGAAAACAGCAACGCACACTCCTTCCTATATGGACAGCAGCTTTACTCACTTTGGGCGTAATTGGAATGATGAATCCATATATTGTCCATTTCATTCCGGAGAATGCCATCCCTTTAAAAATTACTTTAACGGGTGTTTCCATATTGTTAAATTGCCTTACAATCTATCGCTATTTTCAATCTTACAGATATACTCGATTCCCATTACAAATATCGATTGTCTATAGTTCAGGGTGGATCATGGTTTCTCAGTTAATTATGATTAGAGGAATACAATGGAGCTTAAGCTGGTGGATTTATCATTTCTTATTACTGGCTGCCATGATTGTTATGGTAATTGGCATTGTTAAACAGTATGCTGTAAAAGGAACTCTGACGGAATCGCTCCGCTCCTTGTTTACGACTGACCCGTTTGAACGTGCAACGAACAGCCTCTCGCCTAGTGTTAAAGCCTTGGTTACGGTAACGGAGCAGAAGGATACCTATACAGCTGGACATACCTTTAGGGTTACCATGTATGCATTAAAGCTAGCTGAAGAGCTTCGCTTAAAGCCTGAACAACTTCGCGCTATTGTTCAGGGTGGACTTGTTCATGATGTCGGGAAAATAAGGGTACCCGATTCTGTCTTAAATAAACCGGGAAAACTTTTACCTGAAGAAAAAGCATTAATTGAAAAGCATCCTGTCGATGGCTATAACATGTGCAGAAATCTTGGATTTTTGAAGGAAGAGTTAAGCATCATCCGGTCCCATCATGAAAAATGGGATGGGAGCGGATATCCAGATCGATTAAAAGGCACCGAAATTCCTTACTTTGCGCGAATAGCAGCAGTTGCGGATGTATATGATGCATTGACTTCAGATCGTGCCTACCGCAAAGCATGGCAACATTCTGAAGCAATGAAGTATTTAATAGAAAATAAAGGATCTCATTTTGACCCTCAATGTGTTGAGGCATGGGAGAAGCTTTGTGACCGTAATCCTTCTGTTTACTTGTATCCATCTCAAAAGATTAAGGACGAAGGGACAATCCAGAAGCTTTCAACATTATAGATTACTAGATTAAGAAGCGGATAGCCAAATAGACTGCCCGCTTTTCGTATATAAAGGTTCATTTTGCTAAAATTGTCGTCTTCAATGAAGTTTGATACTACTTGAACAGATTGTGGCAATCGCGAAATAAATAAAATAAACTCCAAATACAGCCTATAATTGTGATTACTCATATCGTATTCTCGTCATCCCCACCACAAGAAACGTAACCGAAAAGGCTAGCAGCACACATACAGGTGCGACGATATCCATGATATTCCCGCCACGGGCCATTAACTCCGTAAAGCCCTTCATTGCCCATGTCTGTGGAATAAAGTCGGCTATTTTTTGCATAAAGGATGGTACAATATCAAGCGGCCAGTAAATTCCGCCCAGCATGCAGGTTGCGGTAATAATGACACTTCCCAGCGCACTTTGCTGTTCCGCTGTCTTCACGAACCCGGAAATAAACAGACCAAGACCTACAACACATAAGAGTAAAGCTGAAACGAGAACCAATACCCCTGCTAGATTTCCCCACTGTACGCCAAATAGCAGGGTCGAAGCAGCCATCAGAACTCCGAATTGAATCCAACCGATTAAAAAAAACGATAGGAAATATCCGGCCATTATTTCGAATTTAGATGTGGGTGTTGATAATATTCGAGTCCATACTCCTGTTTTTCTCGCTTCTAACAAAACACCTGTGACACTCATCATCACAATCATCACAAACATGATTGAAAAGCCGGCAGAACGTGCTGACATATTGCCCATTTCTTGCTTCTGTAGATTCTTTGTAACTGATACCTTTTGAATAGCAGGAGTAGTGGTGGAATCTTGTTTATCCAACTCACTGTACATTTCATTCCATGGCTTATGGCTGTAGCTGCTCCAAACTGTTGCGGCCTGAGTTTCAATTGCTATTTTTGAAACAGCATTTGAGACAATTTGGTCTACCATGGCGTTACTGGTGAAGTCGGGACTATGCTTAAAAATCACCTTGTGCTGATTATTTGTAACCAACCCATTTTGGAATCCCTTTGATACTAGCAGGAAGCCTGTCAGCTTTTTCTCCTTCACTTGTTTAACAGCCTCGTCTCGCCTCATTTCTTTTAAAGTGAAAAGCTGATTATCTATCAGCGAGTCATGAAGGCTTTTGGACAACGTAGTTTGGTCTTCGTCAACGAAGGCAATAGTTATTTTTTCTGTGGAGGAATCTCCCAGTAATCCGCCAAATAAAAGGGTGAACAACAGCGGCATGCCAAACATCAGGATATAAGACTGCGGTTTTTTAAATAACCGTTTTAATTCAAATGAACAAATCGCCCATATTCTTTTCATAATAGCCCCCTATTTTACCTGTAATCGCCATGTTCCAAGTGTAATTGATACAATGCCAATCATGAATAAAACGATCAGCGGCATAAGTAACGTGTTCCATGTGGTACCGGCCATAATATCGATAAAGCTGGATAACGCCCATTTGTTTGGCGCAATATTGGCCACCGTCTGCATGGCTTTTGGAAAAATAGTAAGAGGAATCATCGAGCCACCGAGAATAGCGAAAATTTGCACGCCCAACCCTCCAACCATCTCGGCTGTTTTCATATTCTTTATGATCGCAGCAAACAGCATCGCGAGCCCTGAAACGGCAATCGAATAAGCAAATCCGATTAACATCGTTTGAAGTACATTTTCTCCCCAATTAACCTGAAAAAGAAAATGCGTGACAGCTAGGAAAATACTAAACTGTGCCAATACGAAATAAAGATTACCAAGAAATTTTCCTGCTAAAATTGCCAGTTTGCTTGTTGGTGTACTCATTAAGCGTGCCAATGTTTCTGTATCGCGTTCATTGATAAATGATTTTGCTCCATTTTCTACATTAAATAAGAGGAACATCGCTGCCATTGCCGCTGCATAGTACTGCATCCCACTGACTTGTTTTTTTCCAATTGATCCTTCTTGAACAAAGCCTTGATTATGTTTTGCTAACTTTTCAAGTGAAGTTGATAATTGCCTAGCTAGGTTTTTGATATCATTAGGTGCTAACGTTTGAGCTGAATTTGTTAGCACTGTTTTTGTCGAAGAAGAAGTGGTAATAACTTGGTTTACAAACGTTTGTAACACTGTTTCGATGATATTGCCCTTCAATTCCTTGCCAGGATCAGTCAACAGCTTGGCTTGCTTTAACTGTCCATCCTGCAGGTTCCCGCTCCAATTGCTTGGAATCACAACGCCAACATCTATCTTCTCATCTCGTAACAAGGCTGTAAGTTCTTTTTCTGAATCAACCTTTTTAACAGCAACAAGCTTTTTTAGATCTTTCCCTGACAACACATCATTAACTAAAATTGCCGCGATGGGATCAGTATCTGTTTGAACGACACCAACAGTTGTTTTGGGCAGACTTGCTTCTCCCATCACACCGCTCAAGGCAGTGCCTAAAATTGCGGTTAAGATAATCGGGAAAAAGATCATCAGAAAAAATCCCTTTCGGTCTGTAAAACGTATCTTGAAATCCTTCCAAGCGATAATGAAACTTTTCATCATCTGTATTCCCTCCTAATCTCGTAATGAACGACCAGTTAATTGTAAAAACAATGATTCCAGGTTAGGCTCCTGCACTTGAATCGAGGAAACCTTGACATTGTTTTTTACAGCAGCAGTAACTATTTCACCAAGAGCGTGAGTGCCTGAACTCACAAAAATTTCGAAGCTCTTTTCCTGTTCATGACCAATTACACTTTCCGTAATTGACAGTGTATTCAATTCATCTATTAAGCTATGCTTGAAATCATTAACCTCCATTTTTACAATTGTACCGCCAGATAGTCGATTACATAAATCTTCCTTTGTTCCAACGGCAATCATTTCACCGTGATCAATGATTCCGATTCGTTTACATAAAAATTCAACTTCTTCCATATAGTGACTCGTATAGATAATTGTCAATCCTTCTTTATTTAGTTCTTTAACCGTCTCTAAAATATGATTTCTCGATTGAGGGTCGATCCCGACTGTTGGTTCATCCATGATTAATAATTCTGGTTTATGCATTAAAGCTGCGCCAATATTAATTCGGCGTTTCATGCCGCCAGAAAATGTTTCAATCTTATCCTTTGCCCGATCACTGAGCCCAACAAAGTCTAATACTTCATCAGCCCTTTTCCGCACATCCCTGCCGGATAACCCGTACATTTTTCCCCAAAAGAGCAAATTATCGAGTGCAGACATGGTTGGGTATAAGGCGATATCCTGTGGAACGACGCCAATTTTCCTTTTAATCTCCAAAGGATGATCATTTACGGAAAAACCACCTACAGTAATTTCCCCCTCATTATATGGAAGGAGACCGCAAATCATTGAAATAATGGTTGATTTTCCAGCACCATTTGGTCCTAGCAAACCAAAGGCCTCCCCGTTTTCAACTGAAAACGTTACTCCTTTCACTACCTCTGTTTTTCCAAAGCTCTTTCTAACTTTATTAACAGCAAGCATATTTGCTCAGCTCCTTGCGACTTATTTATATACCTATTGTATTAGGAAACCCTGTTTTTTCCATCTACCTTGCGATAGAATCTAAAAAAACAGGACGACTATTTATTAGTCGTCCTGTTATCTATGAATGTGCTAAAAGTCATGTCTCAAAAGTGGTGATTCCATATCGGACGGCGAAGATTGCTGCCTGCGTGCGGTCTCTTAGTTCTAATTTGCTAATGATGTTGGATACATGATTTTTTACCGTTCCTTCGGTAATAAAAAGTTTATCGGCAATTTCTTTATTGCTGCATCCATGACCTAATTGCACTAAAACTTCTAACTCCCGTTCGGTTAATTCCTTGAAGCTGGATGGAGGTTGATCGAAATTCTTTGGAGATTCCGGTACGTGTGTCCTTTTTAACTCTCTTAACACTTGTGTTGTTAAATCAGGAGGTAAAACCATTCCACCGGAGTGAACCGTCATGATCGCTTGGACAATGGTATCAGTGGCCATATCCTTGAGGAGGTAACCACTGGCCCCTTCCTTCAATGCTTCAAAAATAAGCTCGCTATCTTTAAACGTCGTTAACATTAACACCTTTACATTCGGCAGCTGTTCGCGGATCAGCTTTGTGCCCTCTACTCCATTTGTATTTGGCATGCGAATATCCATTAAGACAATATCGGTCCCCAGTTCTTTGGCCATTTCAAAAGCTTCTTTTCCGTCCTTTGCCGTTCCGACCACATTGATTTCCGGCCGTAGGTTTAAAATCGTTGCCAATCCGTCTCTCATTAGTTCTTAATCATCTGCGATAAGAATATTAATCATTGTGTCCCCCTCATACTCCAGCGAAATTGCTTTAATGGAAACCCCACATTTACGCGAAAACCTTGACCGGCATTACTTTCATATTGGATAGATCCCCCATGCTCTATTACGCGTTCGCGCATATTGATAAGCCCAAAACTTGGCTGTACCTGTGTAACTCCGGTTCCGTTATCATCAATAGCCAATTGGATAAAATCGGGCTGGCAATTAATGCTGACATGGCATTTGGTCGCATTTCCATGCTTTTTAGAATTGGTAAGCGACTCTTGAATGACACGGATAATGGCGGGCTGGATGGAAGTCGGAGTATTAATGGGGTCCCCGGCTATTTCTAAAGACACCTCAAGCTCTGTCATTTGTGAAAACTCTTTTAGTAAAGTTTGGAGTGTTGTTAAAAAGGTAGTGCTGACACCGTCATCCTCACGCAATGCCCTGACAGAGGTCCGAATATCGCCTAAGGCAGCTCTGGTCAGTCCCTCGCAATTTTTAATGGTTTCCTTACTTTTCTCTAAATCGAGCGGCATCAATTCCCGGGCTACTTGCAGTTGCACAATCAAAGCTGTCATTTTATGACCGACCGTATCATGAATTTCTCTGGCTATTTGGTTTCGTTCACGGATGACGGTTAATTCCTCCACTTGTTTTGAATAGGATCTGAGCTGTTCGTGTACGTCAGACAGTTCTTGATGGGAATTACTTAGAAGTTCGTATTGGTAAGCGGCCTTTTCCCGGGCTACTTGGAGCCTGTGGATCAGTCCGCCGACAACCGCGCAAAAAACAATAAACATAAAATTGACCATGTTATCGGCAAAATTAAATTGATTTGTTTTAATAAAAGTGAAATATAAAATGGAGCCCCAAAGCAGAAAAAACAAAAGGATGTAGGAATATAGGACCTTTCTTTTATCCGTCATAATAAATAAACTAACGGCCAGTATTCCAAACATGATTAAGTACAAATTCGATTGGCCGGCAAAGAAGAAGCCAAAGCAGGCAGTTAACCCTAAATCAAGGGCAATGAACCATGTTTGATAGGCTTTAAGTTGGACAGAAAAAGAAAGTATGTGGTTCCCAATAAATAGAATCGTTGCCGTAATGACAAAGATTCGGCGCCAAAGCTCACTGTCATCAATTATGAAATAATAAATAGATCCTAATAAAATAAACATTAAAGCCCTGGTTAAACTCAGGAGGCTTAAAGGTCGTCTAAACAAAATTTACATTCCCTCCTTAATTGTGGATGGAAAAAGTTGTGGGATTTCATAGTATATTTTACCATTTTTTGAAAAAATGAAATAGGATTTTTGGAAGATTACTAGCTTCCTCATTTTTAAAAAAATAGTTTCGCTTTCTTCAAATAAATTTTGAATAAACTATAAAATAGTGATTGACCTTCACGTTACGTAAAGGTGTATTGTTTTCTTAGGGGGTTATCAAGATGGAATACACGGTGCAGAAGTTAGCAAAATTAGCAGGAGTGAGCACCAGAACGCTCCGGTATTATGATGAGATAGGAATTCTTAAGCCGGCAAGAATGAATTCATCTGGATATCGGATATATGGCCAAGAGGAAGTAGATCGATTGCAGCAAATACTTTTTTATAGAGAGTTAGGTGTCAGTTTAGACCACATCAAGGATATTATCATGAATCCTTCCTTTAATGGAGAGGCTGCACTAAGGGAACATCGTGAAAAACTCCTTGAAAAAAGGGCACAATTAGACTTGTTAATTGCGAATGTAGAAAAAACAATTGCCTTTACCGAAGGGAGAATGAATATGTCAAATCAAGAAAAGTTCGACGGCTTTAAGAAAAAGATGATCGCTGACAATGAACAAAAATTTGGCAAGGAAGCCCGTGAAAAATATGGCAGCGAAACAGTTGATAAATCCAATGCGAAACTAATGAATATGACTGAAAAAGAATATAATGAAGTTAAAGAATTGGAGATGCAGGTAAGGGAAACATTGGCTCAAGCCTTCGCAACCAGTGATCCGGCAGGTAAGTTAGCTCAAAAAGCAGCAGAATTGCACAAGCAATGGCTGACCTTTTATTGGAGTGAATACAGCAAGGAAGCACACGCAGGTCTTGCAGAGATGTATGTCGCTGATGAAAGGTTCAAATCCTATTACGATAAAGATCAGCCGGGAACTGCTGAATTTCTACGAGACGCGATCCGGATCTTCACTGGCATCAAATCATAAAAGAGGGGCTTAAATGACGAAAAAATGGTGGAAAGAAAGCGTCGTTTACCAGGTATATCCCCGAAGCTTCATGGACAGCAACGGGGATGGAATTGGTGATTTAAAAGGTGTTACCTCCAAATTAACTTATCTAAAAAATTTAGGAATTGATGTCATCTGGCTGTCACCGATGTACAAATCCCCAAATGATGATAATGGCTATGATATTTCTGATTACCAAGCTATTATGGAAGAATTTGGTACCATGGCTGATTTTAATGAGCTGTTGGAGCAAGTGCACCAGCACGGCATGAAATTGATTTTGGACTTAGTCCTTAATCATACAAGTGATAAACACCCTTGGTTTGTTGAGTCTCGTTCCGCAAAAGTAAATCCGAAACGGGATTGGTACATTTGGAGGGACGGCAAACAGAACCGAGAACCGAATAATTGGGAATCCATTTTCAGTGGACCAGCTTGGAAATATGACGAACAAACAGACCAATATTTTCTGCATCTATTTTCAGAACGCCAGCCTGATTTGAATTGGGAAAACCCTGAGGTAAGAAGTACATTATATAACATGGTAAACTGGTGGCTGGAAAAAGGAATTGATGGTTTTCGGATAGATGCTATTTCCCATATTAAAAAAAAGCCGGGCTTCCCCGATATGCCTAATCCTGAGCAGTTGGATTGTGTTCCGTGTTATTCCTACATGATGAATGTTGAAGGAATTGATGAGTATCTTGCTGAACTCACTGCAAAAACATTTAAAAACTACGACATTATGACGGTGGGGGAGGCCAACGGCGTAAGCATCAATGATGCTGATCGGTGGGTTGGGGAAGAAAATGGCTATTTCAATATGATCTTTCAGTTTGAATTTCTAGGTCTCTGGGATAAGAATTCGGAGGGCACTGTCGATGTCCGCGGTTTAAAAAAGGTTTTGGCCAAGTGGCAGACGGGCTTGGAAGGCAGAGGCTGGAATGCTTTATTTATTGAAAATCACGATCAGCCGCGCCGGGTCTCCACTTGGGGAAATGACAGGGAACTTTGGAAAGAGTCTGCCAAGATGCTGGGAGCCTTATATTTCTTAATGAAGGGCACCCCGTTTATTTATCAGGGTCAGGAAATTGGGATGACCAATGTCCAGTTCCCATCAATTGAGGATTATAAAGATGTTGAAATGATCAACTATTACAAAGCTCAATTGGCAAAAGGCCACTCCAAAGATGAGATTATGAAGGCAGTTTGGAAGCGGGGAAGGGATAATGCCCGTACTCCGATGCAATGGGATGCAACAAACATGGGGGGATTTACAACAGCCGATCAAACATGGCTCGGAGTAAATCCAAATTATCGAAAGATCAACGTTGTGAGTCAATTAAACGACCCCGATTCTATTTTAACCTTTTATAAAAAATTAATTCGGCTAAGAAAAGAAAATCGAGTGTTTGTCTATGGCACGTTTGAATTGATAGCAGCCAATCACCCGAGATTGTTTGTTTACACACGAAGTTTAGGCAAACAGAAAGCGATTGTAATCAATAATTTCAGTGAAAAATCCAGCCGGTTTAAGGTCCCGTCTAGCTTAGCCTATTCTACTTCTCAGCTTGTCTTAAATAACTATGACCTGAACGATCAAAAATTACGGGAAAATTTTACCCTTAAGCCCTATGAAACAAGGGTCTATATCCTCGAGTAAAAATCCCCCTCGTCAAGCGAGGGGGATTTATTTATACATTTTCAGCACTCCATTTAAAATTAGCGATTGAATAGGATACTATAATAGAAAAGAAACAAAAGGGGAATGTGAATGAATGGAGTTATTTCTCGCTGTATTGCTGCTTTTAGCAATTATTGGACTTTCCAACATCATTAATCACTTTATACCGTTTATTCCGGTGCCGCTTATTCAAATTGGACTTGGAGTTTCACTAGCGGCTCTTCCATTAGGGATTCAAATCCAAATGGAGCCGGAGTTGTTTTTTGTGTTATTTATTGCGCCCTTACTCTTTAATGATGGGAAAAATGTTTCAAGAGCTGCATTATGGAAATTTCGAAAACAAATTTTAATGCTGGCACTTGGGCTTGTGTTTCTTACGGTAATAACGATTGGTTACTTCATCTATTGGATCATTCCAGCCATTCCTTTACCAGCAGCATTTGCCTTGGCGGCTATTCTATCACCAACGGATGTTGTCGCTGTTAGCGCCATATCAAGCAGAGTAAATATGCCGAAAGATATTATGCACTTGCTTGAAGGCGAAGGACTAATGAATGATGCATCTGGTCTAGTGGCGTTTAATTTTGCGGTTGCTGCGACAGTAACAGGTGCTTTTTCGTTAACTGAAGCAAGCTTAAGCTTTTTAGCCATTGCGATTGGAGGTTTTATTGGTGGGGCGATTGTTGCCTTCATTATTATTCGATTTAGAGTGTTTATACGCCGGCTTGGGATTGAAGATGTAACCATTCATATGGTCATTCAGATTCTTACTCCGTTCGTAATCTTTTTACTTATTGAGCATTTTCATCTATCCGGGATTTTGGCTGTTGTCGCCGCTGGTATTGTCCATTCAATCGGACAGGATCATAAACAGAGACCCACCGGCAATCTAGAAATTGTCTCAAAAAATACCTGGTCTGTGATTTTATACATTTTGAATGGATTAGTATTTGTGGTGCTCGGATTACAAATTCCAAGGGTGCTTAGTCAAATCTTTAAGGACCCTTTATTTAATAATCTTGAAGTGACCATGTATATTCTGTTGATAACTTCTGCTCTGCTTTTGCTTCGCTTTGTATGGATTTCGATAACATGGTGGAGTAGTTGGAAGTTGAAGCTTAATAAATTCACAAAGCCAAGTTTGAGGGAGATCGGGATTACAACGCTATCTGGGGTAAGAGGGGCTGTAACATTGGCTGGAGCGTTTTCTATTCCATTTGTGCTCGCTAATGGAGATCCTTTTCCAGAACGGCCCTTAATTATTTTTATAGCGGCAGGGATTATTTTAGTTACCCTAGCCGGGGCGAGTATTTTTTTGCCGATTATTGCTAAACCAAATGTTGTAGGGGTTGAAAATAACAAAGAAGAAATGGAAAAGACAGCCTATAACAGATCTCAGGAAGCAGCCATTTGGGCAATTCGGGAGGTAATGAATGAGAATAATCGCGAAGCAGCTTTGTCTGTTATCTCAACCTATAACCACAGGATTAATCAAGCTAGATATAAAGGGAATGAACAGGATTCACACCGGTTAAAGAAAGAAGAAACGGAAATTCGGTTGAAGGCCCTTGAGGCGGAGTCTCAATATATCACCTATTTAATAAAAGAAAAACGGATTGAGCGGGAAATCGCCTATCTTGCGCTAGAATATATTCGTCGGATGGAAATAGCTGTTACGAACCAAATGAGATATCGAGGTATGGTTATCTGGACATTGTTTAAAAGGAGTATGCTGCGAACAACCCAGATCTTTAATCCGAATAAACAGGAATTACGCAAAAAAAGGCGGATTAAACAGAAAAAGCTAATCCAGCTAAAAATAGAAATGGCGGAAGCAGCAATAAAAGTATTGAAAGGTGGAATAGTGCCTACCAATAAGCATATTTCTTATCTAGTAATTGGGGAATATAATAAGCTGATTACAGGGATCAAGCTCGTGAAAAATACAAAGGGCACAAAAGTTTTCAGCCGTTTAAAACGAGAGCTCCAAGACAAAGCGTTTCAAGTAGAAAGGGATGAAGTTCAAAATTTGTATGAGAAAGGAAACATCACGATTGATGTAGCCCGAAAGCTTCGGACGCAAATCAATATAAGAGAAGCATATTGGATGGAAGAAAATAGTTTGCCATACATAGAGAGGCACCGTTTTTCATAATGAAGCTGATTGGAGCCTGCAGAGGGAGAGAGTACTTGTGAAAGGAAAATATAAAATTATCACGCCAATGCTTATATTTGGAAGTATTGGCGTATTTGTTAAAGGAATCGATCGTTCCTCAAGTGAAATTGCATTCCTTAGAGGAATGATCGGGTGCCTTTCAAATCATATACGGCGCGCTTATCCTGGATTTTAACCTTTTTCAGTGCCCTCGCTTGAATAGCAAAGTATATTTGTGGCAAGTACATTAAATGCGATCTTTTGATAAAAATAGGGGAATGGTTTAAGTATTAAATTCTTGAAACATTTTTTTATAAAAAATTTATGTTTGAAAATAAAATAATCTGTGAATCTATAACTATTTATATTGACGTAAGAAAATATAACACATATAATCATTCTAAAGTTACAATTTATGTGAGGAGATATGACATGATTGTTGTGGATGAATTTTATAATCAAATTGTCTTTCAGTTTTCTTCAGAACAATTAGTCGAAATTTTACAAGATATAAAGATTCATAAGCAAAAAGAAATAAATATCCTCAAGGATAAAATTAAAAAGTTCGAGCAGACAAGAAGAGCGCATGAAGTGTGGTATCAATCGTTATCACCTATGCGAAAATTCTTCACAGGACGTCCGCCCAGCCATCATCAGGCAGTAGAATATATTGTGAACGTAAAGGAAAGATTCAGTACGATTGAAAAGATAAACAATCGGATTTCTCAATTAGATGAAACAATTTCTTTAGTAGAGGCCGATCAAGAAATAAAACAAGTTGTCCTATCACCTTTTATTATTGAAGAAATAAAAGCATGGAAAGAAAAGGAGGGGGCCAAATAATGAGCATGCAGGCCTTAAATTTCGGCTTAAATACGATCTGGGTGGTTCTAACAGCTGCGATGATCTTATTAATGGAAGGCGGCTTTGCTCTATTGGAGGCAGGCTTTGTTCGATCCAAAAATAGTGTCAATATCATAATGAAGGTTTTTGCTGATATTACGATTGGGACACTATGTTATTACTTAGTTGGGTTTGCCCTTATGTATGGAGCTGACTATCTAGGTGTTATTGGAAAAAATGGCATTATGCTTCATGGAGATTTCTCTTACCTACATCTTTCCGTTTCTAAAGATACATTTTGGCTATTCCAAGGAGCGTTCGTTATCGCTGTTATTTCCATTGTTTCAGGGGCAGTTGCGGAAAGAATAAACTTTCGTGCCTACCTCCTATATGTAATCCTCATGACAATGTTCATCTACCCGATTGCAGGCCATTGGGTGTGGGGAGGCGGCTGGCTGCAGAAGTTGGGGTTTGAGGATTTTTCCGGGTCAGCAGTCATCCACGCATTAGGCGGTTTTTCAGCACTGGCCGCGGCAATACTGATCGGACCAAGGAAAGGGAAATTTACGAAAGAGGGTTTAAGTACGATTGCTCTCCCAAGCAACCTTCCACTCGCATCGGTGGGTGCGTTTTTATTATGGTTCGGCTGGTTTGGTTTTAATGCAGGAAGTACCTTACAGGCAACTGATGTACGTATTGGACATATTGCCATAGTGACCATGCTTTCGGCTGCGGCAGGTGGAGCGATTACCTTAATCTATACTTTATTCCGTTACGGACGTTCAGATGCCCCGTCTGTTATTAATGGTTCTTTAGCTGGACTTGTTGGAATTACGGCAGGCTGTGCATTTGTTAGTGATGAGTCGTCAATTCTTATTGGCATTGTTTCTGGCTTGTTAATGATGGCAGCAACGAACTGGCTTGAGGCTAGGAAAATTGATGATCCCGTGGGCGCGTTTCCAGTACATGCCGTTTCAGGAGTCTGGGGGACCATTGCAGTTGGTCTATTCTCGACACAAGGCGGGGTGTTTACTGGCGGAGGATTTCACTTACTTGGGATTCAGGTTCTTGGTTTAGTAATCTTGTGCGCATGGGGCTTTTTACTGACGTGGGTCGGTCTAAAAGTAATTAAAATGTGGGTTCCGATTCGCGCAACTGCTGAAGAAGAGGAACTAGGTTTGGATATTAGCTACCACGGAATTATGGCAACACACACCTCTCCTGAATTTATCAAGTTGGAAGAGTACTTTGATAATGGTAAAAAGGGAAATTAAGGTATTTCTTGAATAGTTTGGAAGAAGCAGAACCCTAAGAATAGTTAGGATTCTGCTTCTTTTCTTTTAATTGGTTTGGTTTTGGACTTTTATCACTATATTTTTAACATTATAATAACAGTATTAATGCGGGAAATTGATATAATACTCAGGAAATTAGGGGCTTTTTACTGGTTCACTGGAATAGATTTGGTTATTACTTTGAAGAGATGTGGGATTGAAAATGAATAAACATGAGTTTTTTTATTATCTATTTGCAGCCTTTATTTTAGGTATTATACCTGTTGTAGGGAAGTATGTGACAGTTATTAATACTTTCTTGCATGAAGTTGGCCATGCTTTAATGGCATATTTGCTTGGCGGCAGGGTTCATTCCATCTCTCTGTTTGCGAATACGGAGGGAACTGCAGTTACAGCACATTCAGGACGAGTGCCCCGAAATCTTACAGCCTTTGCAGGTTACCCATTCTCGTCTTTTTGCGGATTTGTTATGATCTGGGCTTTAAAGAATGGTTATAGCAGCTACATCCTTTTAGGGTGGTGCAGTCTGCTTATCGTCGCCTTTTTTCTGTGGATTCGTAATCTTTATGGCTTTTTTTGGGCTATCAGCTTTGGAGCGATCAGCTATTATGTGATGTTTATTAATACAGCGTTAAAAGAGCCATTTGTTTATTTTATTGCTGCTGTTGTCGTCGTGCAATCACTTATATCCGCACTGATTATTTTATATTTTAGCATTGCTCAGCCTGATGATTCCGGTGATGCAGGACATTTAGCACGTTTAACCGTGTTTATCCCTGCGTTTGTGTGGGGGATCATCTTTGCTGGGCAAGCCGTTTATTTCCTTTTTAAAGAGATGCAGTTATTGCTTTATTAGTTAGTGAATTTGCGATTGAGTTATGGAAACTTAAGCTTAATTAACGATTACTAGATAAAAGCACAGAAAACCAACTAATGACCCTAAAATACCACCGGCGATGACGTCTGAAGGATAATGAAGACCTAAGTATATTCTTGATATAGCTACACAGATTCCTAAAGGAATAAGGACAATTGCAAGGTTTGGAATAAGTAATACAAACGGAATAATGACTGAGAAAAAAGCTGTCGTGTGACCGGATGGAAAAGAGTGATCCTGGAGCGGGTTTGCTGGGAACTTCGTTTCTTCTAATGTTATATACGGTCTTTTTCTAGGAAAAAGCTTTTTAACAAAATGGACAGGTAAATGACTTGATGCTAATGCAAGTGCACTTGCTAGAGCAGTCATTCTTGTTTCTTTAGATGAGAAGATAAGTAAAATGAGCATGATGCCGATCGTAAAGGAAGCTCCACCCAAGTGAGTAATCGTCCGAAAAAAGAAATTTAAATATTTTTTATCAAAATGCTGATTAACATTCTGAAACAAGTGGCATTCGAATTCGTAAAAGGCTTGAAGAACTCTCATTATTTCTCTTCCCCTTAAGTTAAAATAAAATTCTGTTTTTTCTACTCTCATTTTATTACATGAATCTAAACCTTTCTTTGCGGCAGTATTAAATAATTGTAAAGAATTGTTTTATTCGGATAAAATTTTGTGGTGACAGGGATCAGTCAAAGATGCCAAACTGTTTTAATGAAAAAAATACCTGACCCCTGTAAACATTTTGGGATCAGGTAAGATTGAGGATGATTATTGAAAAATACTTGAATATTTGAACATCTTGGGAAAGATGATTCACGTGGAATTATTTTTCTTCCTTCCTTTTAAAAAGCAGCTTTTACTTAAAGTAAGAAGTGCCGACAAGTGAATCAGGTGTCGTGCCTAGTGCTAAGAGACAGATTTTTGTACAATCCTTATTCTGGTTTTGAATGAAAAATTGTTTTAAAACCTGGAAGTCAGCATCATCTTTAAGCTTTTGAACTTCTTTTTTATAAAGGCGGAGAACAGATCCATATACAAAATTAGGTTTATCCTCACCAGGATCTTTATCCAAAAGTAACGCGCCTAAGTAATGATATTTAAATTGAAAGGCCCGGGTGAGATTTACCACATCCAAAAATTTTACAAAAAGCTCTGGATAATCCTTTTTAAGCTCCTCTAGTTCTTTGCTTGACTCTGTTAATTCATTAAGACTAGTAAAAGTAACCATATTTAATTTCCCCCTTAAAATTTTTCTAATATATTTTCCAACTACTATACTCATTCATTTACACGTTATAACCAAGGAAGCTTGGATGTATCGATTAATATAGGATTTCTGCCCTTTTGACTAATATTCCGACAATTAATGACATAAAGACTTATAAGGTTCGATAGCTGCTACATAAACCTGACCATAGATCTTTCGTTACTTCCTTTCCTTTTAAACTCTAAAATAACACTTTCGATTCAAATTCTATTAAGTTTTTCCTAGTAATCCAAGTGTATGACCGGTTTTGTCGAAAGTAAAATGGTTTTATTTTATCTTACATATAGTTATTATCTATGAAAGTGTTTTCAGCCATGTGAAATAAAGGTCTTTTATTTCGACAAAAACGTTTCTTTTTAAAGAAGCGCTTTCGACAAATGGCTATCTACTTGTTAATTTGAAAGGATTAAGCCTTTTGAAGCTCTATGGAAAGTTCTTTTTTTGTAAATTGCAGCCATTCATTTGCAGCATAGGAAAGATACTGATTTTTCCCCCAAATAATTGCAAGTTTCCAATTGATCGAAGGGTTGACTACTTTAATCGACTTCACGTTGCTGGTTAATTGCCTGCAAATGCTTTCTGGTAAAAGAGAGATTCCAAGTTTACTAGCAACCATTTCTTCTATAAAGGTGCGTTGCGAGCATTCTGAAATCGTGTGAGGGCAGAAGCCTACACTGTTACATGCAGAAATAATCAGGTCGTTTAGAACAAAGTCTTTATTTAATAAAATAAACGATTCATTTGCCAGTTCAGTCAAGTTAACCTCTTTCCTATTTGCTAACGGATGGGAAGAATGAAGGATTAGCTTTAGGTCTTCTTCCATAAATGAAAAATGCTCAAAGATATCATCCTTGGTAGGAAGAACGATAACACCGACATCAAGTAGATTTTTATTTACGTCATCTTCGATTTTCTTTGACCCATCCTCAACGATTTGATAAGTAATCCCAGGATACTTTTCATGAAAGCTTCCCATGATTTTGAGAAAAAGGTGTGCATCAAAAATAGGGGGTAAGCCAATTCGAATATGACCTTTTTTTAGTCCTAACAGATCGTCTAATCCCATTTCTAAATTTTTGAAGGCTTTGTCAATTAATTTTGCCTGCTCCAATATAATCCGTCCAGCATCCGTTAAGGTAACCTGCTTTCGAGACCGATCAAAAAGTGAAACACCCAACTCTTCCTCAAGGTTTTTAATCATTTTACTAATCGTTGGCTGTGTAATAAATAAATGATCTGCCGCACGGGAAAAGCTATTAAAATTTGTCACCGCAATAAAATATTGTAAATGTTTGATATCCACTGTCGTACACCTGCTTTTGATTAGTTGTAGGAAATATGATCCTATCCTTTTCCCTCCAGCTTAAAAGCTCTTTTTAGTAATTGTATTTTCTTGTGATGACAAACGATACTGAAGATTCTTAATCTTCCAACGGAACTAGTAGTAGGTTTGCCTGTTTATAAAAGATCATCGTAAAGGATGGATTCAATGTTATAATACAGCATATTCTGTACTAATGAAAATAATCTGTCCTAGGTTGAAAGATATGGATGACATCTATGAAAAAGGCGCCATCCAAATATAGATGGCGCCGGATTTCACTTTACGAATGCAATTAGGAACGGCAAGACGATAAAAGATATAAGTGTTGTCCAAAGGATGCATTTTGATACCATTTTTGATGACGCATTAAATTTTTCAGCTAAAATAACGGCATTAACCGCGACTGGCATACACGACAAAATAAAAAGAACAGAATGCACGATTCCTTTGATATGTAAGATTGAAAGACAGATTAAAGCGATAAATGGTGATAGGAGCAAACGTACAGACAAACCTGCCCAAAAGGATGCTTGAACTTTTTGGTCTAACTTGGAAACTTTCACGCTCACCATTTGTGCTCCTAAAATGGCTAAAACAACAGGTGAGTAGGCGTTTGCAATCATTGATATACCCTTAGCAACTCCACTAGGTAAGGGAAGGTCAAGGGTACGAAGAATTAGTGCTAGTATGGCAGCGTAGATAGCCGGTAAAGAGAAGACAGATTTGATGGCGCTTTTTACATTGAACTGGGAGCGCGCTGCAAAGTAGACGCCGATTGTATTGACGATTACCATTTGCGTAATAACATAAATGGATGCTTTATCTAAGCCGAGCTTTCCAAAAGCGAGCAAAATGAGTGGGAGTCCATAGTTGACACTGTTCGTGAAAGAAGAAACGAGCGTCAGCCCGGAAATCTCAGGTGAAGACAATTTTAATAGTTTTCCTAAAAGATTCGCAATTGCCCATAGGAATAATAAATTCAACAGAGAAAAAGCAAGCGTCATATAGACATCACTGTGAGAGACTTTGGCTGTAGTTAAGGTATCGAGAATAAGAGCAGGGCTTAAATAGTATAATGATATGGTTAATAAGGGTTTTGTTTCAAGGTTCTTGTACCGACCGAGCAGTGCTCCAATAATGACAGGTATGGATAGTGGCACAATGACTTGAAATAAAGTTGAAAAAACAGTTTGAATCATACATAGTCTCCCTTTCTATCTTTATCTTTTTTAAACTATAGCTTATAAGATAAAAATTATTAAGAGAAAATTTGAAAAAAATAGGCAGTAAACCAATTTCTAGCTGTTATTTGTCGGCCATAGGTAAAAGGAAGGTAGAAAACTTATTAATCATACGTTTGATTAATAAATTTAATTGTAAGCAAAAAAAACCAATTCACATCATTGTGAATTGGTTTGCGTTGGTAATTATATTAGATGAATGGTACAAACTCACCATAAAGCTTTTCAATTTTCTCGACTACTGTTTCAATTAGTTTTTTCATTTTGTTTTCCCCCTGATTGATCGTTTTATTATCGTCTTATTTGATACTCTTATTATCATACAAAGGGGTTATTTTCACAAAGTCGTTGAAAACGACAACATTTGTGAAGAAAACGTGAACATTATCTATGAAAACGTGTAAAGTATGTCTTTTTCTTAGTTTTTCTTTCTTTTACTCTATTTTTCTCTCTGCTTCACTTAACAGCTTCAAACAGCACTGCAACCCCAATTCCGCCACCGCTGCCGATTGCAGCAAGCACATATTTTGCCTCCTTGCGTCGTTGGACCTCATAGAATAGTCTCGTAACGAGAATAGAACCAGAGGCTCCGTACGGATGACCGATCGTTAACGCACCACCGGATACATTCAGTTTTTCAAACGGTATCGAAAGCTCTTGGGCGCAGGCAATGATTTTAGAAGCGAAGGCCTCATTTATTTCAATCAAATCAATGTCTTCCACTGATACGTTATTTCTTTTCAATAATTCTTGGATGGTTGGTACAGGAGCGAATCCGGGCAGAGAAGGCTCCACTCCTAGTACCTGGCTGTCGACAAACCGCAGGATCGGCTTAAAACCGAGCTGACGGGCTGTTTCTTCTTCCATTACTAAAGCAGCAGAAGCACCATCGTGAATACCGCAGCTGTTTGCGGCCGTGACAGTGCCATTTTCTTTTAAAAAAAGCGGCTTCGCACGTTTTAAAAGGGCTTCAATATTCCGCTCTCTGATAAATTCCTCGTCAATTTTCCACTGATCAATCGGGATGATTTCTTCCGCGAAATACGCACTTTTAAAGGCTTCCCAGCTGCGTTGATAGCTTACTAGTGCGTATTCATCCTGTTTGTCCTTTGAGATTCGAAATTTTTGAGCGACACATTCAGCTGCCACGCCCATATCGGGATCTCCAATTTTGTCCGGAGAGAATCGGGCCCGCGCTGGAAAAGGCGAGGTGCTCGTACTTTCAACCCCGCCGGCAATGTAACACTTGCCGGCACTACCCTGAATAAGGTGACAAGCCAGTCTGATTGCTTCAAGCCCGGCACTGCATTGTCGATCGAGTGTTAATCCGGGAACAGATAGTGGAAGTCCCGCTTCTAATACAGAAACTCGGGCTACGTTTCCCCCTGGTCCTGTTACATTACCAAGAATTACATCATCAATGTTCCCTTCAATACCATCTGCCAAATGCCGGAGGATGGGGGCGGCCAGCTCATATGGTGATAGATTTCGAAACATGCCATTCTTTTTACCAATCGGTGTTCGTTTTGTTTGGACAATTACTGCGTTTCTAATGGCTCTCCACCTTACTTTCTATCAACTCTTTCAGCTTTGCACGAGCAATTTTTCCGCTTGATGTATATGGCAATTCCTCAACGAAAACCCATTTACGAGGCACTTTATAGGAGGCAAGATTCTGCCTGCAAACTCTTTTTAGGTCTAGACGAGAAGCTGTTCCCTTAACAACAGCTGTGACGATTTGTCCCCAGTAAGAATCATAGAGGCCGATCACTGCGGCTTCTTCTACATCGGGATGAGTGGAGAGGACCTTTTCAATTTCTTCGGGAAACACATTGATGCCCCCATACAAAATCATATTCTTTTCTCTCCCTTTTATATAAAGGAAGCCATCATCATCGATATAGCCCATATCGTGAACCGTGACCCAGCCATTTTCATCCTCAATCGATTGTATCGATTCATCTGTTAGGTATCCGATAAATACCATATCGCTTTTCACATAGATCTTTCCGGTTTCATTAGGCTTTGCCAGCACAGAATCCGCAAGACGAATTTGAATTTCAACATTGTGGCATGGCTTTCCAACTGATCCAGGTTTCTGATAAGAGTCATGATCAGACGATACAGTGACAAAGCTGAGCTCACTCGCTCCGTAAAATTCATACATCGACAAGTTTGGAAACAGCTTTCGAATCTGCTTTTTTGAATGTTCTTCCCATTTGGCCCCGGAAGAAAGAAACTTTACAGGTTTGTCCGTGATGTGGTTTTCCGCAAGTAGGGCAGCAATCATCGTAGGTACTAAATACACAACGGTAATCGGCTGTGTTTCAATGATATCCAAAGTTTGCAAAGGGGAAAACTTTTCAAGCAGAAATACAGTGCCCCCAAGATATAATGTGCTGATCGCTCCATAAAGGAAATGAGAATAAATGAGGGATCCAGGAATAAGAGCTATATCCTGATTACTGATCTGAAAATCAACCTGATTGCAGTCAAAGCTGGCGGTCCAAGAAGCTTGAGAACGAATAAATCCTTTTGGTTCTCCAGTGGTGCCAGAGGTAAAACCCATATAAAAGGGGAGATTCCCTACAAAAAGTTGTGCCCGTTCCACTGGGAATTGGTTGATTTTCGCTAAGCAATTATCCCAAATTATCATTGATGAATCAATGTGACTTACTTGCTGGAACACTTCGTTTACTGTAACAAAAACGGATGGACGGGAAAGGCTTAGCCGTTTTTGTAACTCGCCTTCAGTCCATTTAGGGTCAAAGGGAACAGCAATCCAGCCCGCCATTGAGGCACCTGCAAAAAGCTGAAGAAAAGGGATTCCATTGGGCAGTAGAATTCCAATCGTTTTCCGGGTAACATGAAGGGAATCCAGCCAATTTGCTGTTTTACAAACAAGTTCATACCATGTTTGATAGTTTATTTGTTCAGTAGGTGTTTGAATCGCGATCTTATTAGGAAAATGGACCTTATTTACTGCGTATGTTTCCGTAATGCCAGCCATGGTGAACTCCCCTTTCTAGAAAAAAGAGACACATCATTGTGTCTCAGCGTGTTTAGCTATTTTTTGAAAAGAAACTGGTGATTTTAGTAGTCTGTAAGCTAAATAGGAAGCGAGAATTGCCTTTATAGCATCTCCAGGGATGTAGACAAGAGAGAGTTTGGCAGCCTGAAGAACTGGAATGTTCATTACAAATGCCTGAACAGGAACTCCGATTAAGTAGATTAAGAAAATCCCTACAGTAAGATTAACCAATAAAATATTCCTTAACTTTAAATTGCGAAAACGAGATACCAGAAATCCTACGCAGCCTGCAGTAATCGGGTAAGAAAGCAGGTAACCGGCACTAGGTCCAACAAAAACACTGAGTCCACCCCGACCTCCGGATAAAAGTGGAATGCCAGCAGCGACAATCAATAAGAAAACCACCATTGAGAGTGCCCCGCGCTTTGCGCCTAATACGGTACCGGCAAGAAGAACCCCTAGTGTCTGTAGAACGATCGGAACAGGTGTAAACGAAAGCATAATTGGCGGAACCAAGCCCATTGCCCCCATAATCGCTGCAAATAAGGCGATATATGTAATATCTAAGACCTTCATAATTTCCCTCCATTGTTTAAAAGATAAATAACTATTTTTATAATTTTCATTTTATTTGCTAATGACATATATGTCAACTATATTTTTTTTTAGTTAACATATATCTAATCCTAATCCCACTACCAGAGAGCTTTCGATTTCAAATAAAAACAAGGACAAAAAGCTGAATCGGTTGTATTTTACTTTGGATCAATGATAGCAATCCTCCTTTTTACAGCGCTATTTTGAAGTGGGTTTTTTGCTAGAGTTTGTGGGCTTTGGAAGCAGAACTCTTTACTCTCATTTTCCCAATAACCAACAATAACAACGGAAGAATAAAACAAATAGTTAGGGAATAAGATGTTAACGTTGTTTTAATGAATAGATGAATATGGGCAATATTTGGACTCATAAAAATGGCAAAAGTTATAATTAAAAACGCCAATGGAAAGGTAAGGATTTTGTAGCTTTTTAAGTCAAAAAGCTGAGCTACCCCAAGCGAAAGTCCGTAATAACAAATGGTTATCTTAAAATACAATGTCAGCATCCAAATAATAGCAACTGTGACTTCTACTCTTTGGATAATGGTTCCTATAATTATTTTTTTTCCTAACATATACGAAGGATAGGATTGTCTTGCAGTCAAATTGACACCTAAAACGAAAATGCTCAAAGCAATCACAATTGTTATGATAATGGCTCCAATTAAAAATCCTTTATAAAAGGATTTCTGCATCTCAGCCTTGTTCGTAACATACGGTATAATCATCAGTAAAATGCCGAGCTGCAAAGGGTTTCCCAAATTCCCGTATGAACCTTTTATAACTGGTTTCAGACCTTCTTCGAAAATAGGCTGAATATTTTCAATCTTTATTTGAGGGATTAGAAACAAGATTAATACTAGAAGCAGAATGACAATCCATGGAAAAAAGATTACCACCGAACGGCAGATGACTTCTAGACCTAACCGAACACCAATTAAGCTCGCAAATACAAATATAATCATTATCATTTGCACGGGTGTGTCAACTAATATTTCAGTTGTCAAAAAATCCCCTAAATCTCTAACCTGTCCACTAGCAATGACGTAAACATAAAAAAGATAGGGCAGGGATGCAAGTTTGCCCATCCATTTTCCTAATATTTTTTCATTGTACTCAACATACGTCATAGATGGATAAAGGGATGCTAATTGGTTAAAGGAGAAAATAAACAAAAAAGTAATCAGAAGGGTAAAAATAGCAGCAATCCAGGCATCCTGTTTTGCTGTTACTGCAAGTGGTGCCGGGGCAACAAGTATGGCACTCCCGATTGTAAATGTGGTCACCATTATTAGAAATTCACCAGAATTAATTTTTCCTTTTTCGAGCATACTTTAATCATCCACCTCTCTATGAGAGAATTCGTTCAATGAAAATTGTTACGGGACTATAAATCTTTATAATTAAGTCAATAGGAGATGGAATTGGTACATTCAGGCTTAATAGAACACTCAACGTTAGACCTGCTGAAAGCAGCAGGAAGAAAACAATGATTTCTCTCCACCATTTTTTTTTCATGAGGGGAGGTATTTCAAATAAAGAAATAACAGCCCCGATAACTAAAATTGCCAGGATTGCCCACATTGTTCATTACTCCCCGATTTCTTTTTGAAAGGATTTTGTAATCGTTCCTAAACGGCGAATCTTTGCATTCACCTTAACGGATACTTCTATGTTTTCAAATTCTTGCTCCCAATTTGGTTCAAGGCGTTTCCAGGCTTTAGGATCCGCTCGGTGAATCACCTCACCAAAACCAAAGATATCGCTTTTATAATCCTTTTGAACCTTTTTTATTGCTCCTTCAATTTTGTCTTTAATCTCGCTTTGGTATTTTTCTTCTAATTTTTTGATGTTTTCCGGCTTAGATACATCGATTGTGCACTCAACGTCGCCGACATTTCCCTCTGAGAAGACAGAAATAGTAATTTTCGGTTTCCCCTGTTCCACTTTTCCCTTTACTTTGGTTTTTGAACGAATGGTTTCAATCGCTAATTTTCCGTCCTCACATGGCACATTTGTTGCTGTACTTGACACTTTATCGATAATATAGTTAAAACCACTGCTTTCCTTAACATTTAGCCATCCTATGAGTTTATCTTTTTTAAATACACCTATAGAGTCAATTCTTAAGCCAGTCTTTGGAGAGATATTCTGTACATTTTTGAAGTCACTGCCATATTCAGGGTTGCCATAGACGTAAACTCCCGTTAATATAGGTTCTTTCCCTTTGCTGACAAGGTTGTTTATTAACTCATCTAAGGTGACTGCTGTTGTCGGTCCCCATTTTTTATCTGAATTATCTAATGCGTTAAAAAGTTTATTTGCCGGCAATTTTTCTTGATGTGTCATGACATTAAGAATATCGTAAGCAGTAGATCCCTTTGCGACCATCATATAGAAATCCGAACGCATTTCATGGTCCCGGGAAAGAAGATCCAGAGTTTTTCCAATTCCTTCTTTAGCCAGTTTCTCTCCAAAGACAACTACACGAAGATGGGATACATAAATTTCTCTTGGTGAATCAGTTGCCAGTTTTCTAATGGCTTCAAAAATGGTCGACCCGCTTTTCATAAATCTAATCACTTCCGTACGTCCGGAACTAGTTTTCCCGGCAATCTCTCCGGGATTAATCACTTGGGCGGACAAAAGATAGCCATTCTCTGTTTTATCAATTCCTAATGCAGTCACGATTGAGAGTTCATTCAGCTCTTTACTGCTCCAGCACCCAGTTAGTAAACTGATTAGGATAAGGAGCATAAGGAAGATACTTATTACTTTGTTCATTTTAATCCCTCTTTTAAAAGCTCCCATTATTTAGTCGGCGGTTTTGGAGCAGCTGAGTCTTCTTTTCTTGTATCCTTTTGATTAATCAGTCGGGGCCGAGTAGATAAAGCCCAGTGGGGAAGTCGAATGATATTATCCTTTTGATCCTTTAATATAAATGGTGCATTTGGAGCCATATAGGGGATTCCAAATGACCGTAAGCTGTTTAAATGAAGAACCATCACAATTAACCCTAAGATAATCCCAAATAATCCAAACGTAGCTGCTAGAATCATAAACAAGAAACGGAGCATTCGAATCGAAATGGACATACTGTAGGCAGGAAAAATAAAACTACAAAGTGCTGTTATGGAAACGACAATGACCATCATCGGAGACACAATCCCAGCTTCAACAGCCGCTTGTCCAATTACTAATGCCCCAACGATCGAAATAGATGAACCAATTGCTCTCGGCATCCTCAAACCCGCTTCACGCAGGATTTCAAAAGTCAACTCCATTATTAGCGCCTCAACAAGAGCTGGAAATGGAACCCCTTCTCGTTGCGCAGCCAAACTTATGAGCAAAGGCGTCGGCAGCATTTCTTGATGAAAGGTGGTAATGGCGATATAGGCTGACGGTGACAGCAAGGCAAGGAAAAAAGCAAGATAGCGGAGGAGACGAATTAATGTCCCAATATCCGCGCGTTGATAGTAATCTTCACTGGATTGGAAAAAATGGACAAAAAGAGCAGGAACGATAAGGACATAGGGGGTCCCATCAACAAGAATAGCAATCCTCCCTTCTAAAATCGCAGCAGACACAGCATCAGGACGTTCACTATTAAGAATAGTTGGAAATGGAGTGAAAACTTCATCCTGAATGAGCTCTTCAATATATCCGCTTTCAAGGATCGCATCAATGTTGATTTTATTTAACCGACTTTGTACTTCTGCGACCGTTTTCTCGTTGGCAACTCCTTTAAGGTACATAATGCTAACATCTGTTTGAGTCCTTTTTCCGATTTGTTTTGTTTCTAGTCTAAGATTCGGATCTCTTATTCTGCGCCGTATTAAAGCTGTATTCGTTCTTAGTGTCTCTGAGAACCCATCTTTTGGTCCTCTGACAACCGTCTGTGCGGATGGTTCCTGAACACCGCGGTCCGCCCAACCTTTTAAACTAACTGCAAGACCTTTTGGATATCCATCAATTAATAGGATTGTATCCCCAGATAATAGGTGGAAATATAGCTTTTGAAAATCACTTATTTCCTGCAAAGACCCTACAGGAAGAGAAATTGATTTTATAACATCGTACCAATTTAGGGAATTGACAACATTTGGACCTATATTGGCAAATCTAATTTTTTCCATAAGTATGTCAAGAATAAAATTCTGAACTGCATCTGTGTTAGTTAATCCTTCCGTAAAAATAATGGCTAATTTTAATTCTCCATTTTCACCTGCCTGGAATTCCCTTGTCGTAATGTCTGAACTATTTCCTAACTCCTCTTTGATCAAGTCAAGATTCGTTTTAAGATCTGAGAAAATTTGGTTTTCCGTTTGTGTCTGCGAAAATTGGTTTTGGCTTTCTGACTGTTTATCTTTTAGTAATTTCCTTAATTTAATAGGTATCCGTGATTTCATTGTTAATCACCTAGATCATAAATTTGTTAGGGAATAGGACTTCACAATTCGGACGCTTGCGCTTTTCCTATATAATCCGCAAAATATGGTAAATTATCCATCTGATTTAATTTTTTATTGACAGGTACCTTCTAGACTTTGAACCGTAATGAGCGAAAATGTTGTTACAATTCTTCTGGTTTTAGGTATATTAGCGATAGGAGCAAATAAATTAACAGATGGGCATATTCTTAGTTAAGAGGAGTGTTCTTTCATGGAAAGATACATCTTATCATTGGATCAGGGTACCACAAGTTCACGTGCGATCCTTTTTAATAAAAAAGGAGAAATTGTCCATATTTCTCAAAAGGAATTCACACAATATTTTCCTAAACCAGGCTGGGTAGAACATAATGCAAATGAAATTTGGGGTTCGATTTTAGCTGTTATTGCTGCCTGTTTAGCAGAGGCTAATGTAAAACCGGAGCAGGTAGTGGGAATAGGAATTACTAACCAGCGTGAAACGGCGGTCATTTGGGACAAAGAAACAGGTCAGCCAATTTATCATGCGATTGTTTGGCAATCCCGGCAAACGGCAGAAATATGCGAGGAATTAAAAGCAAAAGGGTATGACCAATTATTTCGAGATAAAACAGGATTATTAATTGATGCTTATTTCTCGGGAACAAAAGTGAAGTGGATGTTAGATCATGTGGAAGGGGCGAGAGAAAAGGCAGAGCGTGGGGGATTGCTATTTGGAACAATTGATACATGGCTCATTTGGAAGCTTTCTGGTGGAAAAGCCCATGTTACTGATTACTCTAATGCATCCAGAACCTTGATGTTTAATATTCACGACCTAAAATGGGATGAAGAGTTATTGAAAATTCTTACTGTTCCGGCTGCGATGCTTCCAGAAGTCCGTTCATCTTCTGAGGTTTACGCTGTGACTGCGGAATATCACTTTTTTGGCAGTAATGTTCCAATTGCCGGCATTGCAGGTGACCAGCAAGCAGCATTATTCGGTCAGGCCTGCTATGAAAAAGGAATGGCAAAAAACACTTACGGAACCGGTTGCTTTATGTTAATGAATACTGGTGAACAAGCTGTAAAATCAAAGCATGGTTTATTAACCACGATTGCCTGGGGGATTAACGGGAAAGTTGAATATGCATTAGAAGGAAGTATTTTTGTAGCCGGGTCTGCGATCCAATGGCTTCGGGATGGACTTCGAATGTTTACAAATGCAGCAGATAGTGAGAAATATGCTGCTAGAGTGGCTTCAACAGACGGCGTTTATGTGGTGCCGGCATTTGTTGGGCTCGGAACACCCTATTGGGATAGTGATGTCCGCGGTGCAGTCTTTGGCTTAACCCGCGGGACCACGAAGGAGCATTTTATCCGAGCAACCTTAGAATCTCTTGCCTATCAAACTAGAGATGTCTTGACTTCGATGGAAGCAGATTCAGGGATTTCACTTAAAGCATTAAGAGTAGATGGAGGCGCCGTTGCCAATAACCTTCTTATGCAATTCCAAAGTGACATATTAAGTGTGCCCGTTGAACGTCCGCTAATAAAAGAAACAACTGCATTAGGTGCGGCTTATTTAGCAGGATTAGCAGTGGACTATTGGAAAAGCCAGGAAGAAATTGCTGGGCAATGGAATATGGATCAAGCATTTACAACGGAGATGGGTGAAGAGGACAGGGAAAAGCTATACCAGGGCTGGAAAAAGGCAGTAAACGCTGCTATGGCTTTTAAATAAATGTTATTCGCCTAAGGGATGTATTACGGACAAAATTGAGTACTGAGACCAAGAAACTATCCGTAAGAGATAGTATTATGGACAGAATTGGCTGCTGAAACCTGGAAACTGTCCTTCATCGGCTTTATGAAGGACAAAATCGACTGCCGGAACCAAGG
>NZ_JAEVLT010000129.1 GCF_024494385.1 Bacillus sp. EB600 | reverse complement strand
GGTGGAAGCTCGGTGACGTGTGGAGCTGACTGATACTAATCGATCGAGGACTTAACCAATTTAGTAAAGCGAACTCGTTCTTATACTTCTTCTGTATTATCTAGTTTTGAGGGAATGAAAAAAATTAATATTTTCCTCTTGAAAAATATTAAAAAGATATTATAATAAAATAGTGTCTGATAAATGGTCTGGTAATTATGGCGAGAAGGTCACACCCGTTCCCATACCGAACACGGAAGTTAAGCTTCTCAGCGCCGATGGTAGTTGGGACGCAAGTCCCTGCGAGAGTAGGACATTGCCAGGCTGTTAAATGGAGGATTAGCTCAGCTGGGAGAGCATCTGCCTTACAAGCAGAGGGTCGGCGGTTCGATCCCGTCATCCTCCACCATTTTTATTAATATTTTTTGCCGGCCTAGCTCAATTGGTAGAGCAACTGACTTGTAATCAGTAGGTTGGGGGTTCAAGTCCTCTGGCCGGCACCATTTGTACAAACTATTTTTTTCGATATAGCAGATTGCTTTTTAGCTGAATGTGTTTCAGTGGCAATCTGCAGGAAAGAACAAAATTTTCTTTGAGCATCTGGCTATGATTATTAGGATTATGGATCCATCTCAAAATGAGCCATTAGCTCAGTCGGTAGAGCATCTGACTTTTAATCAGAGGGTCGAAGGTTCAAGTCCTTCATGGCTCACCATTCAATTTAATATGCGGGTGTGGCGGAATTGGCAGACGCACCAGACTTAGGATCTGGCGCCGCAAGGCGTGGGGGTTCAAGTCCCTTCACCCGCACCATTCTAATAAAATGCGGAAGTAGTTCAGTG
>NZ_JAEVLT010000128.1 GCF_024494385.1 Bacillus sp. EB600 | reverse complement strand
GAATAATTGGTAGGTTTCTTAAAGGTGGATACATGGAGGAAGGTAAGAAATTCAAAACAGACAAGGGTACACCGCAAGGTGGAGTAATATCTCCGGTATTAGCCAATGTTTATCTCCATTATGTCCTCGACCTTTGGTTTGAGAAGAGAGTTAGGAAACGGTGTAAGGGACAAGCATACATAGTGAGATATGCAGATGATTTTGTTTGTTGTTTTCAATATAAAAGTGAAGCCCAGCAATTCTTCCAATCATTAAAGTTGAGATTAAAGAAATTTAATCTAGAAATAGCTGAGGATAAAACCAAAATTATTCCCTTCGGGAGGTTTGCGGAGAAAAATGCAAATCAGCAGGGGAGAAGGAAACCAGCAACCTTTGATTTCCTTGGTTTCACACACTACTGTGGGAAGAGTAAACAAGGAAACTTTCGAGTGAAACGGAAATCAAGCAGGAAGAAAGTCCAAGGTAAACTAAAAGAAACGAAAGAATGGCTGAAGAATAATCGAAATAAAGATATTCATATGATTATGGATAGATTTAAACGTTCACTAATAGGTTATTACAACTATTACTGCATTACAGATAATAGCCAAAGTGTAAACAACTTCAGAGACAAAATCGGATACTTACTATTTAAATGGCTCAATAGAAGAAGTCAAAGGAAATCCTTTACTTGGGATAAATTCAGACTCTTTCTTAATAAATATCCACTACCTTCACCAAGAATAAAGGTTAATATATATGACTTAAGAAAAGAGATTAGCTACATTTTGTAAATGATGACTAGGAGGAGCCGTGTGCGTTAATAGCGCAAGCACGGTTCTGTGAGGGGGGAGGAATACAATCTACCGTTAGGTAGAGAGG
>NZ_JAEVLT010000127.1 GCF_024494385.1 Bacillus sp. EB600 | reverse complement strand
ACCCCCAATGTGGGCTTGAAAATGATGAGCTTCAAAAAGTTGAATCCAAGGTTAATGACTTGATGACAAACTATATAGAACGATTATAACTTTGGACCTAAGAAAGCATCCTATCTTTTTAGCCCCCTTGCAGATGAAGATTCTGAAAAGATCATGTGGTTGACAGAAGATGAGTTTGAAGATTTACTCTATACAATAAGGAAAAAACCCGTCAAAAGCAGGGGAGTGAATCCGGGAGAAAAGTATCTCCGTGATCGGGCGATTATTTATTTGCTTACTTACGCCGGATTGCGAGTGGATGAACTTTCAAATTTAAAATTAACGGACATCGATTTAGAGTTGAAGCAAATCCGAATTGTTGGAAAAGGGATGAAGGTCAGAACGGTACCTATTTCGAATACGCTTCTGGCTGAAATCAAAGATTGGTTGTTTTTCCGAGCAGAAATGGCGAATCAGAAACCGCATGTAGAGGATTCCCCTTATGTTTTTTGCAGCCAGCGATCACCGAAGTTTACGGTACGTGGGATTCAGACGATGGTCGAAAATTACAGCTTGCCAAATAAAAAACTGACTCCCCATATGTTCCGTCATACGTTTTGCAAATGGATGCTAAAAGCAACGAATAATGATATTGAAAAGGTAAGAAGACTTGCAGGCCACAGTAACATCGCGACAACAAGTAGATACTTGAAGGATTCGTATAGTGACTTGGCAGATGCAGTAGATGCATTGCCCAACTTTTAGAAATGTATAGACGATTTTTTAACACCATCGCCTTAAGGCAATGGTGCTTTCTTCAGAAGTGAGACCTTCAAACATTTTAGGGGAACAGCGTTACAGACTGATAACAGGTAAAGATTACTATCTGTT
>NZ_JAEVLT010000126.1 GCF_024494385.1 Bacillus sp. EB600 | reverse complement strand
TGTTTAATAGCAATAAGTAAGACTTTGATGTAATCTCCATCTTTTCCCCTGCTCCACACCCAACGTGCGATTTTCACCGCATTAGGCGTTCCATCTTATTCTTTTAGACTAAGGCAATTAAATTACAAACTTTACGAAATTTGTTTAGCTTCTTCAATTGTTTTCCATCTAATTGAAGAATGTTCCTATATCGTTCAATCGTCTTTTCGCTTGTAGCATGGATTAATTTATGGACATCTTCATGTACTATTACAAGATTGCTAAATTCATCTGTGCCTTCCATATGTCGGGGGAATTTATGGTGACAGTGCACCTTATCTGATGTCAAAAATCTCCCTGTTACTGCACATTTGCCTAGTTGCATAGAGTACCTTGAAATTCTGTTATCTGCGAATTCTAAGTTGTCTTTACCGTAAGGTATTTGTAACATCTTGTTTATCTCTATGGCAATGTCAGCTCTGAGGTTTTGATGAAGTTTAAGCCTTCCTTCTTTTGTATAGTTACATATATCCTGACTAAAGTTCATAGCATTCCTTGTTTGAATATCTCCTAAGGGAAATAAATACAAACCAGCAATTTTATATGTTTTGAAATTATTCTTATGAAGTCTCTTGTATGTTTCCGATGGCTTGATAGGTCTTCCATATCTTCCAATTGATTTTACATGATGTAACTTCACATTATTGACTAAGAACTGACATCTTGCCATTACATGATGGGTTGACCTGTTTGGTCTAAATCCGTATGAATGGTGATAAAATTTAGCTTCACAAATTGGCTCTAATACTTGTTTGAATATCTGTTGAATTAATCTATCCCTCATAGTTGGGATACCTAACGGTCGTTTCTTTCCATTCGGTTTAGGTATTTCAACTCTTCGTACCGTTTGAGGTTTATAA
>NZ_JAEVLT010000125.1 GCF_024494385.1 Bacillus sp. EB600 | reverse complement strand
TTTAGCCTTTAAGCGTAGACAGTTAGGTGGCGGGCCGAAAGCCAAGTGGTTGAAGGGATTGAGCTCCAAAATGTTAGTAAATCGAGAGGGCTGATGCCTTACCTGCGCGCAGAAAGCTATATTATTATCCTTCGATAAAGGCAAGAAGGATAAAACCTCTCTGGAGTCAAAGACCTTGGCACGTTACACATTGATATGATACGGCAACTCGGGAGACCCTACCGGTCTTTTCTTCTAGAAGAGTATGGTGTACAAGCGATAAAAAAGCAAGGAAACCAAATGCCGATGTAGGGAGTCGGATAGCAGCGTAGTACCAATGAAGTTGGGTAATGCCGATGGAGGAAAGGCTAGCTACCAGTTATCACCCTTACTAGGGAAACATTTACTACACGCAGAGGTAGGAATAATAAATGGAAACAAAACTACTAAGGATAGCAGAATTAGCAAAATCTGAACCTAAAATGAAATTTACATCTCTTGCACATTTATTAAATGTGCAATCACTAATTCAATGTCATCATGAATTGCCTAACAAAAAGGCAACTGGGATTAACGGAACGACTAAAGAGCAATACGATGAAAACTTAGAAGAAAACATAAAGGATTTAATAAGTAGGCTTAAAAGCAAAAGCTATCGTCCTGTTCCAGTAAGGAGAATGTATATTCCAAAGCTCAATTCAAACAAGAAAAGACCATTGGGAATACCGGAACATGAAGATAAGATTGTTCAAAAGGGCATTACGAAGATACTAAATACCATTTATGAAAATGACTTTCTAGACTGTTCCTTTGGATTTCGTCCAAATCGCAATTGCCACGATGCTTTGAAAATATTGAACTACTATATTGAAAAGAGGTCAGTAAATTATGTAGTTGATGTAGATATTAAAGGGTTCTTTGACAACGTTGACCACATGTGGTTGATGGAGTTCTTAAAACTTCGAATCGCTGACCCTAACCTACTTA
>NZ_JAEVLT010000124.1 GCF_024494385.1 Bacillus sp. EB600 | reverse complement strand
TCATGATAAAAAAAGTCATGATATACGGTTATTTCTCATGCGTACCGGGTCGGTACGCTTATTTTTTATAATTCGGGCTTACTGTTCAATTTTATAGATTGTATAATCGATTCTTAAAATAACCTCCAGTTAGCTTAACAACGAATTTATTAGAACTGTTCCCCAATAAAGAAAACTCATAATTAAGAACACAGATGCAAATACAGTAAGTGCTTTAGGTAATTTTCCATAAAAATAAATTAAAGCTAAACCTATTAATATATGAATGATAGCAAAGAGAAAAATATCTATTCACCCCTACCAATAATTGTAGCATTTTGTAATTTGATGAGTATATCCTTGTTTCATTAACCTGCTCTTTAGTTATCATGAACGAAACTAGCCCCTCACTCGTAATATCGTAGGTTAATTTGGTTAAGATGAGTTACTAGTTAAGAAAACTCAAACCAAAACAAATTAGAGCTACATTACGAAAGGAGCTAGTTATTATGAATACTGCCACAAAATATATAGGTTTAGACGTATCGAAGAAAAAAATCGCAGTAGCAATTGCAGATGAGGGTCGTGAGCAACCAAGGTATTTTGGAATGATTCCCTATACTATAGAAAGTATTAGGAAATTAGTAAAACAGTTAGGGGATTCAAAACAACTTCGTGTGTGTTATGAGGCTGGTCCAACGGGATATGGGTTATATCGTTTATTTATTAGTATCGGTATCGAATGTGAAGTCATAGCACCAGCATTAATTCCTAAAAAGCCTGGTGAACGTGTAAAAACAGATCGTAGAGATGCCATTAATCTTGCAAAACTTTTTCGTGCTGGCGAATTAACATCTGTTTATGTGCCTACAGAAGAAGATGAAGCACTTCGCGACTTAGTCCGAGCACGGGAAGATTCTAAAGAAGATGAATTAAGAGCAAAACATCGCTTAACCAAATTCCTTTTACGTCACGATATTCGTGCACCAAAAGGTGTGAAAAAGTGGACAACAAGATATTTTGAGTGGTTAAACGCCTTAAAATTTAATCATTCTGCCTCAAGGATTGTTTATGAAGAATATATGCA
>NZ_JAEVLT010000123.1 GCF_024494385.1 Bacillus sp. EB600 | reverse complement strand
GCTATTTTTTTGTCTAAAATTATAAATTTGGTCCCTTGGTCAAGCGGTTAAGACACCTCCCTTCACGGAGGTAACACGAGTTCGAATCTCGTAGGGGTCACTTTTGGAGGATTAGCTCAATTGGTAGAGCAACTGACTTGTAATCAGTAGGTTGGGGGTTCAAGTCCTTTGGCCGGCACCAGTTTTCGAGCCATTAGATCAGTCGGTAGAGCAACTGACTTTTAATCAGAGGGTCGAAGGTTCGAGTCCTTCATGGCTCACCATTTTATTAGATATACGGGTGGGGAGGAATTGGCAGACGCGCACGACTCAAAATCGTGTTCCTTTGGGAATGTCGGTTCGACCCCGACCACCGGTATCACTCAAAAGCACGACTGAAAAGGCTTCTACTCGTTTAAGTAGGAGCTTTTTTGTTGTCTACTCAGCACGAATCAACGCTTAAAAGTCGTGTTCCATGAGTCGTATGTATCCTTCAAGTAAAAAGGAGGAGAAAAACTGACATGGCAAGTAGAAGAAAGAACTAACTGGATAAGTCACAGATAGCTAAAATCATACGAGAGGTAGAGTCCGACGTACTCGACTTTGAGACCTCCCTGGAGTTTTTTGTGAATGACTGTAAACTAAAGAATTTACGACCTCACACAATCAAGTATTATTTGAATGAGCTTAAAGTCTTTAAGAAATACCTTGAGGAGCTGGAGCTGAAGAGTAACCCTCAGAGCGTCTCAAGTACGGTTATTGAAAGAGTTATTATTTATATGCAAGAGCAAGGCTTGAAGGTTGTAACAATCAATTCACGCTTGAGAGCAATTAGAAGCTTTTTTAACCTCTTACATAAGAAGAAGTACATTAAAGAAAATCCAGTCGAGGAGCTTTAGCTCTTAAAAGGAAGAAAAGAGATTATTGAAACTTTCTCAGATAAACAACTCGATAAGCTATTCAGCCAGATTGATGAGCTTACCTTTGTAGGTGTCAGAGATAATGCTCTGATGAGCAGAGTAGTTCCTATTTCAGAGAACATGGAGAAGTCACTCAGAAGGTGGCTTGATATTAG
>NZ_JAEVLT010000122.1 GCF_024494385.1 Bacillus sp. EB600 | reverse complement strand
TTTAAAGTGTACCCGTTGTAAAGGACATTTTAAAAAAGGTTATGCAACATCGAGAAGATGATTTCTGTATTCAACAGGGGTCATCTTCTTTAAATTCCATTGATATCTATAAATGTTATAGTAGATCATATAACTTCTTATTTCCTTTTTGAGTTCTTCTAAAGAATTACACCGTTTAATATATGCCTCATCCTTAAAGTGACCGAAAAAAGACTCTTGTGGAGCGTTATCCCAACAGTTTCCTCTTCTTGACATTGATTGTCCAAGTCCTAGTTTTTTTACCTGCTTTTGAAAAGTAGGACTAGTGTAGTGTACTCCCTGATCTGAATGAATAAAGGCTCCTTCTGCAAACTGTACCCGTCTATTTTTCTTTAACTCTACTAATGTATCTGTAGCTAAATCTAACGTGAGTCGATTTGAAACGTTATAGGCTAATATTTCATTCGTTGAACTATCCTTAATTGTGGACAAATAAGCCTTTTGTCCATTTCCGTAATATAAATAAGTAATGTCTGTAAGTAATACCTTATATGGGATGTCTTGTTTAAATTCCCGATTTAATAAGTTAGGCATTACAGAGTGCTCTTGAGTAGCTTTCAACATTTTCCTATAAGGGTTGGCTTTTCTAATAGGGCATACTATGTTGTATTTCTTCATAATCCTTCGGATTCGTTTTAAGTTGTATGTAATATGAAACTGTCCTTCTAAAGTCATTTTAATCTGACGAGCACCTTTATTACGTTGTTTAAAATGAAAAGCTTTTAATATATTTTCTTTAAGTATCAAATCTTCTTTCTCACGTTGGTCTCTCTTTTTCTTAGATTCCGATGAAAAATAATTATAATAACCTGAACGTGATACTTCCGAAATCTCACATAAAAAACTGACCATATCTTTAAGCTGATGCTTTTCAATAACTGAACGAATTAGAAGAAACTTCTCTTCAGCAGAGACTTTTACTCTCTTTTCTCCAGCCCCCTTTCCATCATATCTAACTTTTTTAATAATTCATTCTCAGCTCGCAACAATTGAATTTGAGCTTCTAATTTTGCATTTTTTTCTTCTAAACTAAG
>NZ_JAEVLT010000121.1 GCF_024494385.1 Bacillus sp. EB600 | reverse complement strand
CTGCTTACACGCACATATCCAACAGTGCGCTTACCCTATCCTCCTGCGTCCCCCCATTGCTCAAACGATAAAGAGGTGGTACAGGAATATCAACCTGTTGTCCATCGCCTACGCCTTTCGGCCTCGGCTTAGGTCCCGACTAACCCTGAGCGGACGAGCCTTCCTCAGGAAACCTTAGGCATTCGGTGGATGAGATTCTCACTCATCTTTCGCTACTCATACCGGCATTCTCACTTCTAAGCGCTCCACCAGTCCTTACGGTCTAGCTTCAACGCCCTTAGAACGCTCTCCTACCGCGGACACCTAATGGTGTCCACCCACAGCTTCGGTGATACGTTTAGCCCCGGTACATTTTCGGCGCAGAGTCACTCGACCAGTGAGCTATTACGCACTCTTTAAATGGTGGCTGCTTCTGAGCCAACATCCTGGTTGTCTAAGCAACTCCACATCCTTTTCCACTTAACGTATACTTTGGGACCTTAGCTGGTGGTCTGGGCTGTTTCCCTTTTGACTACGGATCTTATCACTCGCAGTCTGACTCCCACGGATAAGTCATTGGCATTCGGAGTTTGTCTGAATTCGGTAACCCGATGAGGGCCCCTAGTCCAAACAGTGCTCTACCTCCAAGACTCTACAACGTGAGGCTAGCCCTAAAGCTATTTCGGAGAGAACCAGCTATCTCCAAGTTCGATTGGAATTTCTCCGCTACCCACACCTCATCCCCGCACTTTTCAACGTGCGTGGGTTCGGGCCTCCAGTAGGTGTTACCCTACCTTCACCCTGGACATGGGTAGATCACCTGGTTTCGGGTCTACGACCACATACTTATTCGCCCTATTCAGACTCGCTTTCGCTGCGGCTCCGTCTCTTCAACTTAACCTTGCATGTAATCGTAACTCGCCGGTTCATTCTACAAAAGGCACGCCATTACCCATGAATGGGCTTTGACTACTTGTAGGCACACGGTTTCAGGAACTGTTTCACTCCCCTTCCGGGGTGCTTTTCACCTTTCCCTCACGGTACTGGTTCACTATCGGTCACTAGGGAGTATTTAGCCTTGGGAGATGGTCCTCCCAGCTTCCGACCGGATTTCTCGTGTCCGGCCGTACTCAGGATCCACTCAGGAGGGAACG
>NZ_JAEVLT010000120.1 GCF_024494385.1 Bacillus sp. EB600 | reverse complement strand
AATCGCTAGAATTACGGAAAGAATTCCATTTATAAAGGATTTAGTCCAACGGCTGAAAAATGATATTATTTTTCGTCTTGACTGTGGTTTTTTAGTATCTGATACAGTTCCGTCTGAAGCTGCTTTTTCCAGAATGATCACACAAATTAGTGAGACAAATGTACTGGAATCCGTCCAAGAAAATATCCTTTATCAAGCGATTTCTGAGGGATTTATTACAGATGAGACGGTAGCAATTGATGCGACTCATATTGAAGCACGAGATCAAGCACCTGCTAAAGAAGAAAAGCCTAAATCTGAACCTAAAAAACGTGGCCGCAAATCGAAAGCCGAGCAAGAAAAGTGGCAACAAGAAAGGGCTAAAAAGGAAGAGAATCTCTCCTTATATGAAAAACCTATTGAAGCCCAACTTGATGTCTCGCTCCAAGAACTCCGTTCTTCTGCCCCAATTGAACCAAAATGGGGCATCAAGAAAAATAGTGAAGGGAAAAATGTCTTTTGGTTTGGTTTTAAAGGGCATTTAGCCGTTGGCTCGAAGAGCCAATATATTTACCAATCCCTCCTAACATCCGGAAACCTTAATGATGGTAAGGCAGCAATTCCACTACTAAAAGGAATTCAGGAACGGTTTCCATCTCTATCTGTTCGATATGCAACGATGGACGCCGGTTATGATTACTTAGCCATTTACAAGCAAATTTATCATATGGGTGCTCAATCTGTTATTGCTTATAACAAGAAGAACGAATCAGATCCAATTGGTTTTGATAAGTACTTTGCCCCGACTTGTGTACGCGAACATTCCTATCGATATGATAGCTATGATCCGAAATATGAAACGCTAAAGTATACGCGGCCGAGAGATTGTAGGGATTGTCCTTTGTCTAAAGATTCGCTATGTCAAAAGATTTATAAAGTGAAAATTACTTCTGACTTACGACGTTATACAGCACCAGCTCGGGGTTCTAAACGTTGGAAAGAAATTTATAAACAGCGAACCGCCGTAGAACGTGTGAATGCCTATTTAAAAGAGTTCTTCCAATTAAATCAAGTTAGATATCGCACTGGAAAACGCGCAAAGGTTCATTTTGATTTGGTTCATATTATTTATAATGCTTCAAAATTAGCTTGTGATCGTCTTTCGCAACAAAACAAATTTAGTGTTCAAG
>NZ_JAEVLT010000012.1 GCF_024494385.1 Bacillus sp. EB600 | reverse complement strand
TGGCTCAATAAGACGAGGAGAATATATTTAAGAGGAACGCAAAGCAATTGTAGGATATGAAAATCTTTATGAGATTACTCCCTCTGGTAAGATCTATTCCCTTAAACGAAACAGACCACTTGCAAGGTGTGGAGATGAATATGGTTTTCATATTGTGAAGCTCTCCAAGGATGGCAAAGCAACTAACCATAATGTTTTTGACCTATGGAAGCAAGCCTTCCCAGATTTAAGCGAAAGTGAATTTAAGGGAGCAAAGAAAGTCATTTATAAATAATAAAAACGAGCTAGCTTTTCTGAGGAGCTAGCTCAATAATTTGTTCCCCCGCTAATTCCAGCAACAACAGATACTAAGATGGCAATAATTATTCCAATCAACACATAAATTAAAGTAGCTAATGAAAAGTTTTTTCGTGGATTTGGTGCTCCAAAACCCCAAACTAATAAAAGAATTAAATTTACAAGAGGGATTCCGAGTAAAAAAATTGTCCAGAACCATTGTCCTACTGACAGTTGATTTTTTCCTTGTGCCACTGGATTTTCCTCCTCTTCTTGTTGTACCTCCTCCTCAAGTAATACCTTTTCTTCTGGTTTTCTATTGGCTCTGATTAAATAAATAAGACCTCCTATAAAAATTAACTTAGCTAAATTACTTTTCCAGCCATATCCCTTAATGAGAAAACTAAATAACATTTGAACAGCAAAGAGAGGAGTACTAGCAATGCTAAATATGCTGAAAATATCTCTAACAATATAGAAAGCACTACCAAAGGTAAATAGAAAAACAATAAGATTTATGATTGATTTTTTATTTACTAAAAACACCTTATTTTTATTAAGAAAATACACTCCTAAAATTATCAAAATTAGACCTAATAAAAACATAAAGCTAAATCCAGACCCGTAAGCAAAATTTGCAAAATCTACACCAGATATGAACACTCCAAGAAATAAAACAATGAGTAAAATTATTGAAGAAGGTTTATTTATTTTTTGCTTATTAAACAAGGTTTTTTTAACTCCTTCCTAAAAGAGCATTAAATTGTATTTTCTTTTGGAACTATTCAAAATTAAAGTTCCCATAGTTACCACTTTTAATGAAGGAGAATAAAAATAATGAGCGGGCTTCCTCAAAAGGTGTTGCTGAGAAGCTCTCTGTTGCATTTATCTTTTATGAGCTGACTTTGTAAATTGAAGCTCAACCTTGTGTCTGGAGAACTATGCTGGGAGGGTTAAAACTCCCACTGGCTCTCTTTACATACTAAAATTAATAGGGTAGAATAATACTAGTCGTATTACATACTTGAACACACAAGTTCCCTTGACACGTTGCTATGACAAGCTTCACCGTCTTTTTAGGGTAAGTTCACGACTCAAAATCGTGTTCCTTCTGGAGTGTCGGTTCGACCCCGACCACCGGTATCAAATTTTAGTATCGTTAATTACAGTAGAATTAAGTAGTATCTACGTTAATTTAACGTCCTTACAGTAAATTGTAGGGGCTTTCTTTATTTTATTCAAATTGGTAAGAAAGTGATTGGACAAGCTACTCATTTTTAGTCAAAGTTTTTTTATAAAGCTATAGGAAAATTCGTATCCAGACCACAATAACCGGACCTACAATTATTGTTTACAAATCGTGAAAATAGGTTAAAACAAAAAGTGTTCCTGCTAAGGTGGGGACGCTTTTTTCTTTGTCTTATTTACCGTCTACGAATAAGTTCAAATCTGACGCACCTATTAATACGCAGTGGAGGTCGAATAAATCTATGAGTAGGAGAAATAACGTGTAGGATCAACGGGAAATGATTTTTTTACTATTCAGAAGATACCAATCTATAGAATCTAGGTGGTGGAGATTGATTCGGGAGCAGAATGTTTAATAACTAAAAATGTACGAATTAACCACATAACTTGTCCCTGTCAAAATAAACACTTTTAGTATTTACTTTATTTTTAAACAGATCTATAGTTCAATTCTACGTTGTTATTGCTGCTAACGCCCACTACTTTTTTATACTCCTTAGATCTGTTCTCTCTTGTTATATACAAATCTATACTCAAAATGGAATTTCAAGAAAGGAGGAATTTGCTTTGAGTTGGTTAGAACATGCAGAAAAATGGATTTCCTTTAGAAACTTAGGTAAAGATTTAAAAGATCAATTGTCTGAAGTAAAAAAAAGATTTACTTGAAGACAGTTTTTATAAACACTTAGAATTTGGTACAGGTGGTATGCGAGGCGAGTTTGGGCCCGGCATAAACCGATTGAATAAATTTACAATTCGCAGAGCTGTGGAAGGTCTTGCACTGTACTGTATTTGGAGGAACAAGGTGATCATGCAAAACTAAATGGAGTTGTGATTGCCTACGATTCACGTCAAAAATCGCCGGAATTTGCTTTGGAAGTTGCAAAAACAGTATTAAAGTTTATTTATTTGATGGGCTTCGGCCAACGCCGATACTATCCTTTGCCGTTCGCAATTTACATGCATTTTCCGGAGTTGTGATTACTGCCAGTCATAATCCGCCGGAATACAATGGTTTTAAAGTATATGGTGAAGATGGAGGGGAGATTCCACCTGAAGCTGCAGGTTCTATCATCCAATATGGGAATTCCGTAGAAAATGAGTTAACAATTGAAGTAGCGGATGAACATGAACTTCTTACAAGTGGATTATTAACTTATATCGGTGAAGAGAGATCAAGCTTATATTGAACAATTAAAAAATCTTCAATTAAATCCTAAGATCGTTAAAAATGTAGCAAAAGACTTGAAAATAGTATACTCCCCATTACATGGTACGGGAAATAATCCTGTTCGTGCCGGGCTTGAGGCATTTGGCTTTGAAAACGTAGCGATTGTTAAAGAGCAGGAGGAGCATCCCGATCCGTACTTTTCTATCGTGAAATCACTAAACCCGGAAGACCACGCATCTTTTACGTTAGCGATCCAAAATGGAAAAAAATCAATGCGGATATATTAATGGCAACTGATCTCGATGCTGATCGTTTAGGTGTGGCTGTTAAAAACTGTGATGGTGAATACGTAGTTTTGACGGGAAATCAAATAAGCGCTTTAATGCTGGAGTATTTGTTATCTCAAAAACAGGCGAAAGGTGTTCTTCCTTCGAATGGTGCCGTCATTAAAACAATCGTTACTTCAGAAATTGGCAAAGCTATTGCAGAACACTACGGAATCACGACAATAGATACCTTAACGGGATTTAAATTTATTGGAGAAAAGATTAAGGAGTTTGAACAATTAAGCATGTTAACATTCCTTTTTTGGTTACGAAGAAGGTTATGGTTACCTAATCGGTGATTTTGTTCGTGACAAAGATGCTGTCCAAGCTGCCATTTTTGCCGCAGAGGTTGCTGCATTTTATAAATCTAAAGGTATGACGATGTATGAAGGGCTTTTATCAATTTTTAATAAATACGGTTTTTATCAGGAATCACTCCAATCTATTACTTTAAAAGGAAAAGATGGAGCGAAACAAATTGCCAATCTGATGGCGAGGTTTAGAAGTGAAAAACTAAACATAGTCGCAGGAATCAAAGTAACAGCAATTGAAGATTCCTTAACATCCATTCGAACTGGGGAAAACACTGTAACGATGATTAACTTGCCTCGTTCTGATGTGTTTTTAAATGCCATTTGGAGGATGGCTCCTGGTTTTGCCTTCGTCCTTCCGGAACGGAACCAAAAGTGAAATTTTATTTTGGAGTTAAAGGATCATCCATGGAAGATTGTCAAAAAAAGCTGTCTATTATGCAAAAAACGATTATGGATAGAGCGAAAGACCTGCTAGGAATGTAGGGCATTATTCTTTCAGATCAAAAAAAGGAGGGTATTAAAGATCGTGATTTACCCTCCTTTTATATTGCTTCGATACCATTCGATTGTCATATCCAATCCATCGGATAAACTGGTTTTGGCTTCAAAGCCAAGTATATTCTTTGCTCTAGTTATATCAAGACATCTTCTCGGTTGGCCATCTGGTTTCGTTTTATCCCAAATGATTTCGCTGGTAAAGTTAGTTTTTTCTGCTATTAATGATACTAAATCTTTAATAAATATTTCTTCTCCGGTTCCTATATTAATAGGTTCTGCCCCGTTATAAATTTCGGCAGCACGCACGATTGCTTCTGCTGCATCTTTTACATATAAAAATTCTCTTGTCACTTCTCCTGTTCCCCAAACAGTGATTGAATCTTGTTTATTCTCCTTTGCTTCCAAACATTTTCTAATTAACGCGGGAATGACATGTGAAGACTCCAAATCGAAGTTATCTCCGGGTCCATATAAATTAACCGGTAATAAATAAATAGAATTAAAACCATATTGTTGCCTGTATGATTGACCTTGTACTAATAAGATCTTTTTTGCCAGACCATATGGGGCATTGGTTTCCTCCGGATATCCTTCCCAAATGTCATCTTCCTTAAAGGGTACCTTCGTATATTTTGGATAGGAACAAATCGTTCCGCAGGTTATAAGTTTTTCAACATTGTAAATGCGGGAAGCTTCATACAAGTGAAGTCCCATGCTTAGGTTGTCATAAAGAAATGTTGCTGGATTTTTTTTGTTTGCACCAATTCCCCCAACAGAGGCTGCTAAATGAATAACAATATCTGGCTTATTTTTTCCAATATATTTAAAACAAGCTTCCTGATTTCTTAAGTCAACGAGCTTGCTTCTTGGAATGATAATATCCTTACAATCTTTTTTTTTCAGAAGTTCGACTACATGAGATCCAAGAAATCCAGCTCCTCCAGTAACCATAACTTTTTTTCCTTTGATAAAACTCATTACTTCACCCCTCGGATACTACCTCATAACTTATTTTATGCAGGTGAATAATTCAAAGTTTGTACCTTTTAATTAAAAATCACTAAGATGATAGCCCTCACTTTTATTAGTTTTTTTCATAAATTATTTCTATAGTATCGATTTTTAAAAGAAAAGGAGCAATCAAATGGGGAAAACTGCCTTAATAACCGGTGTGACTGGACAAGATGGTGCATATCTTGCTAAATATTTGCTGGAAAAGGGGTATACGGTACACGGACTTAAAAGGATGAGTTCTATAGATAACACACATCGAATTAAACCTTTACTGTTGAATGAACAATTTTTTCTTCATGAAGGGGATATGACTGATTCTTTAAGTCTATTCCGGTTAATATCTTCTATTCAGCCTTCTGAGATTTACAATCTTGCAGCAATGAGTCATGTACAGGTTAGTTTTGAATCCCCTGAGTTTACAGCTAATGTGGATGCGCTGGGAACGCTAAGAATATTAGAAGCAGTAAAAACTCTAAACCTGGAAAATAAAACAAGAATTTATCAAGCATCGAGTTCAGAATTATATGGCAAGGTGCAAGAGATTCCTCAATCAGAATCAACTCCTTTTTATCCAAGAAGTCCGTATGCAGTAGCTAAACTATACGCATACTGGATCACAGTTAATTATCGCGAAGCCTATAATTTATTTGCCTGCAACGGGATTCTATTTAACCATGAGAGCCCCTTAAGAGGAGAAAATTTTGTTACGAAAAAAATTACGAAAGGGGTGGCGAGGATTGCAACCGGATTGCAAGATGTATTACTTCTTGGAAATTTGAATGCAAAAAGGGATTGGGGACATGCCAGGGATTACGTTAAAGCAATTTGGCTGATTCTCCAGCAAGACGGACCGGATGATTATGTTATTGCCACAGGAATTACTACAGAAGTAAGAGAGTTTGTTAGATTAGCATTTTCCAAACTTGGTATTGAGATTTACTTTGAAGGTAATGGAGAAAATGAAAAAGGAGTAGTGAAAAATTGCAGTAATCCCTGTTATCAATTGGAGCAAGGGAAAATCGTTGTTTCGGTTGATCCCAAATTTAATCGACCTGCAGAAGTAGATTTATTAATTGGAAATCCAAACAAAGCGCAAATGAAGCTGGGATGGGCTCCATCCTACACGTTAGACATGTTAATAAAGGAAATGATACAAGAAGATGTAAAAGAGGCAGAGCGGATCAAGCTTTTAAAACAACATGGTTTTGAATATGATTAAGGGTAGGTGTATTATGAATATTGTTTTACTATCAGGCGGGTCTGGAAAGAGATTGTGGCCATTATCAAATAATACCCGCGCAAAACAATTCTTGAAATTACTAAAAAACGAAAATGAAGAAGAGTCAATGGTGCAGAGGATTTGGAGACAATTAAGCTCAAAAAATCTTGAAAAAAATTCCTATATTTCTACCTCAAAATCACAAGTCGATATTATTCGTAATCAACTTGGAGAACATGTTCCCCTTATTGTTGAACCAGAAAGAAAAGATACGTTCCCCGCAATTTTATTAGCCGTCACTTACTTACATTCCATACAAAAGGTATCTTCCAATGAAATTATATGTATTGTACCAGTTGACTCATACGTAAATGATGATTATTTTAAGACAATTCAGAGTTTGGAAACCATATTGTTACATTCAAATGCTAATCTGGCATTAATAGGTGCAAAACCAACTTATCCATCCGGAAAATATGGGTATATCATCCCTGAAAGTAAAGTAGTCTCAGCTTCTGCTTATTCCTATCAAACTGTTAAATACTTTAAAGAAAAACCTTCGGAGAAAGAAGCCGAGCACTTGATTTCACGAGAAAATGGCCTTTGGAATTGTGGAGTGTTCGCATTTAAAGTTGAATTTATCTTAAATTATTTACGAAAAAATGGGTTGCCGATCAATTTTGAAGAACTATTAAATCTTTACAGCACACTCCCAAAAATAAGTTTTGATTATCAAATTCTTGAAAAAACCAATAACATTGTTGTTGTCGAATACAATGGACCGTGGAAAGACTTAGGGACGTGGAACACTTTTACCGAAGAAATTGGACAGCCTATATTGGGAAATGCGATCATTTCCGACGAATGCAGGAATACCCATATTATTAATGATTTAGATATTCCCGTTGTCTCATTGGGAATGACAAATGTCGTTATAGCATGCAGTTACGATGGAATCTTAGTTGCTCAAAAAAACGAAAGCTCCAAATTAAAAAAGTATGTAGAAACGATTAATCGGCGGCCAATGTTTGAAGAAAGAAGATGGGGTTGGTATAAAGTTTTGGACTATAGCAAATATAATCAATATGATGTTCTGACAAAAAAATTAGTCATCAACAAAGGAGAAAATATAAGTTATCAATATCATCAATTTCGTGATGAAGTTTGGACAATTGTTTCTGGACAAGGTATCTTCGTATTAGACGGTAAAATAATTCCTGTTAAAACCAATGATCTACTCAAAATTCCTCAAGGTTCCAAACATAGTATTAAAGCGATTACTGAACTTGAAATAATTGAAGTACAGATGGGCAGTGTACTCGAAGAAGAAGATATTGTGCGTTTGTATATGGGCTGGGACGATATGGTACAAGCCATAAACAAAGAAGATCATTGAATTGAACAATCATCATGGTGTTGTTTCAATGTCCACCATTGGTAAGAATGGCCGATTTGGCAATTCGATATTGTAATACATTTTTCTGAAAAGTAAAGACATTTATGATGTAATAAATGACTTCGAAGAGTACAACCCTTGTACGATCCGATCCCATCCTCCATTAAAGATTACTTTCCGATTACTATATATTGTATCATAGCGATATTTTAGCTATATCCAATAGTACCTTTTCATCATTTACAGCAAGTTTATTAAACAGAAGTGGGGGAAATTTTACAGACCTTTAAACAGACAAAATATGTTCCCGTTTATTGAATATGATCCCAGGAATAGTTTCCCATCGTATTTGGAAGTTAGAGTTGCCTAAGAGAAGAGACAATGTGTAATGAAGATTTCTCGTCTTTCAGGTTTTAATAAATATTCCATGAGAATATAGATCAATGAAACTATTAAGTGTTCAATTTCATGAATATTGAAAAGAGGAATTTTTAAGTGGATAATAACAAAACATTTGATGTGATTATACCAGTAGCTAAAGAAGATTTGACCTTGGCGATCATCAATATACCATATATTATTAAAATGCTTTCACCTGAAAAAATTATTTTTATTGGTTCCAAGGAAATAGAAGATTCAATACCGTCTCGGTCTCCGTCTCGGTCTCGGTTTCAGTTTCGGTCTCGGTCTCGGTTTCAGTTTCGGTCTCGGTCTCGGTTTCGGTCTCGGCCTCCGTTTCGGTCTCCGTTCCAGTTTCTGTCTCGGTCTCGGCTTCCGTTTCGGTCTCGGTCTCCGTTTCGGTTTCTGTCTCGGCTTCAGCATAATGAAAAATTGGAATTTATGAATGAAGATGAAATTTATCATGGTATGACATTTAACACAATTCAATCGATCATGAATAATATTACAGGAACACCCTGGGGTAGCGGCTGGTACCTGCAACAATTTCTCAAAATGGCTTATGCGACAATATGTAAAAATGAACATTATGTTGTCTGGGATTCTGATACAATACCGCTAAATGTCATTTCATTTTTTGATGATCAGACCGATAAATATTTATTTACCATGAAGACTGAGTACCATAAACCTTATTTTGCCACTATTGAAAAACTTTTTAATGGTGAAGTAAAAAAATACAATAACCAGTCATTTATAGCAGAGCATATGATCATGGATACAAAAATAATGATTGAATTAATCAATAAAATCGAGAGTAATAAACAATTAAAAGGTAACTATTTTTATGAAAAAATTATGTATGCTATTAATCCGAAAGATATCCAGAGGTCTGGATTCAGTGAATATGAAACATATGGTAACTATGTTATGAAGTATTACTCTAATAAATATATCATGAGAAAATTAAAATCACTGAGAGAAGCAAGGCAGCATATTGGATTTTCACCAACTGATGATGACTTATTAAGGGCCTCAAAGGACTTTGACCTTATTTCATTTGAAAATTGGTAATGGATTTTCTTTATGTTTGATCAAATTTAAGTTGAAATTTGTGTTCAATCATTCTATTGATGAGGATTAGTGAGGCTTTCACAATATTTTTATAGAAATTTTAAAGGAAGTAAGGTTTGCAGAACTTGGGACTGCCCACTATACCTTTACCACCTCGAAAAAAATGAGTTTTGCTTTTTGATAAAATTCCTTAGCAATGTGTCAAAAAATTGAAAAGCATTTGTTTTTGCTGTAAACACATAAAGTTCATAACTTACTGGTAGGTCCCCGCATAGGTTTAACCACTGCCAACTGACAAGTAATCATCCTCTAAATTCCGATGAAAAGCCTGAAATAAGCATTCAAATTTGGTGATTTTGCTTGTTTGTTAATACATGTAATTTAAACTCTTCGGAATGTTTTGTTCGCTTCTTGATTTCAGCCTTCCTGGGTACATTAGGGTATAAGAATGATAATGTTACACAAGTTCATTTTGGGCTAATTAGAAAGATAATAATGAAATGTGGTGAGTTAATGGAAAGTAAACATGAACCTAGAATTTCAATGTCAACTCTTGGGAAGAATGGACGATTTGGAAATCAAATTCTTCAATATATATTTCTAAAAGTTTATGGAAAAAGATATGGAATTGAGATTGAAACGCCTGAATGGATAGGAAATGATTTATTCGAACTAAATGATCAACCCAATTTGACCTCAATGCCTGTTATTTATCAATCCATGTTTGAAGGTATTTTTAATACTTACTGGCGTGAATACTTTCAAAAAAGAAATATATCAATTAAATCGGAAATAATAGATGAAAACGTACTTTATTCAGATACTCCTCCCTATAAAAATGTCGATTTTTGGGGTTATTTTGGATTTCATTTTAGCCATTATCTTCCTTATAGAGAATATATTCAATCCTTGTTACAACCTTCTATTAGAGTTAGAAAATTCTTAGAAGAAGGAACGAATAAGCTTAAAAATCATGGGAAATCGATTGTGGGCATTCATATACGCAGGGGCGATCATTTGAATTATAAATATACTGAGGCGGAAAGGAGTTTTTATTGTGCTTCAACAAGTGTATATAAAAAATTATTAAAAGATATTTGGAGTTCCTTAGATGAGCCGGTTTTATTCATTGCAAGTGACAATATAGATGATGTTTTACCAGACTTTAAAGAATATAATCCAATAACGAGTGCTAAGTTATTTCATAATCTTCCACCGTTCCTTTCGGATTTTTATTCGGATTTTTATATTTTATGTCATAGTGACATTTTGGCTATTTCAAATAGTACTTTTTCTTTTTTGGCAAGTATATTGAATAAATCTGCTGTAAAATTCTATAGGCCAAATTTAAAATCTGAGATGTTAATTGAATTCGACCCATGGAAAAGTTCGCCATATCACAGTGAAACTTAATCTTTCGGAGGGTATCTTAAAAGTATAACTTTTGGGGCACCCTCTTTTTTGAGAATAAAAAATTAGAAAATTATTCTTTTTGGTATGCTTTAGTCACCACAACCAAGACACATGGTAGGAACGATTTTCTAGCACGACTGGACAATTAGTTCTACCTTTGGATCAAAAACAACGACAAGACGTCCATGAATAATAGCTTTTTACCAATCGGATACCATTCTTTTTATCTATCATCAAATTATTCAAATCTGAACAAAAATATTAACTCATAATGTAATTGTTATTACAAAAAGTACCGTTCCTGTTGGAACAAATGAACTTGTTCATTCCATTATTCAAGAAAATTTACTATTTGATTGGGTATTAGTACTGAATTTAATAGTTAATAAATGTAGGTTAATTCTGATGGATTAAGTATATAAACCTAAATTAGTGGTGCCCTTATAGCTCATTTTCTTTTAATAGGAGAAATATGCTTGAAAAAGTGATTTTAACAATTTCAGGTACATAGATTTATTTGGTTATCGAAGGAGGAATATCATTGTCTAATTTTTTGGATGAGCAACTTACACGGGCGTGTTCTCCTTTACATATACTGCATATGATAATAAATATGAACCAGGAGAGAGAGAGATTGGGAATTTTATATAGTGTTGTTATTCCGGTGCATAATCGGGCAGAACAATTAATGCTGACGTTAACCTCATTTGAGAAACAACAGAATGCAAAACCATTTGAAGTCATTGTGGTCGATGATGCATCAACGGATCGTACAGTAGATGTAATAAAGCAATATACCGATTATTCACCTTATCCTATAACATTAGTGTCCCTTGAAGAAAGAAGCGGGCCTGGAGTGGCGAGAAATGCAGGTATAAAGCAGGCAAAAGGAAAGTATATCATTTTTTGTGATGCGGATTTTTTGGTACTGCCCAATTTTATCAGGGCGCATCATAAACTTCACAGTATTCACAAAAAAGCTGTCGTTTCTGGAACTCCTTATTGTTATAAAGGTGTATATAGTCTTTATTTTCCGAATTTCTCAGAATGGGAATTTTCAAGAATGAAGCAATCGTTAGAAAGAACGGGGCTGTGGAATGATGCCCTTTATAATTCCTCGAGCATTGTACCTATTCTGACTCAGAAGGAAATAAGAGAGAACTTTGACAAAGTGTATAAAGCAGTCTCGCTGTTTGACGGAATTGACAGCAAGTTAAGGAAAGCACTCCAGGATGTAGAGACTGCCCCTTGGCTGTTATTTATTACACGGAATGTATCTGTAGAAAAATCAGCACTTACAGAGGCGGGGTATTTTGATGAGAGACTCATTAGAGGTTCGGGAGAAGATTGGGAACTTGGCTACCGATTATATCGTATGGGTTATAAATATGTCATCATCAACAAAGTGATTGGTTACCACCAAGAGCACCCCAATGATTTCAGACTGCCATTTAAACATATGGTTTCTTTCAGCAGTATTTTGGCTGAAAAGTATGGTAGAGATGAACCGGAAATATCCCTATTAAGCAATTGGTATTCCTCTGATGATTTATGGCCAAATATTCCACTGTATAAAACAGCATTGCGATTATATAGAGAAAATTATAAGGATAATGGCGGTCTGACCATTAACGAAATTCTAAATAGGGCTAAGGACAAAACATGATTTTCAATACTTGTTTAACCTTTCTGTCGATTCCTAGAGGGGCCGCCAATACTTTAAACAGGGGAATTTGGGAGGCTAAAGGAGAGCGGATTGCCATTCAGGATGTGGACGACATTAGTTATCACACAAGCATAGAGGACAGATTAGTGAGGTTTTCACAATATTTTTATAGAAATATTAAAGGAAAAAGTACAGACTCGCCTACAAGAAAGCTGTCAGCAAAATGCATTACTGAAGGAATGAATTAGCTTAAATATCACGGGAAGTCGATTGTGGGCATTCTTATACGCAGGGGTGATCATTTGAATTAAAAAAATACTGAGGCGGAAAGGAGTTTTAATTGTACTTCAATAAGTGTATATACAAAATTATTAAAAGATATTTGGAGTTCCTTAAATGAGCCGGTTTTATTCATTACAGGTGACAATATAGAAGAGGTTTTACCGGAATTTAAAGAATATAATCCAATAACGAGTGCTAAATAATTACAAAATCTTCCACCTTTCCTTTGGATTTTTATTCGGATTTTTCATAGTGACATTTTGGCTATTTCAAATAGTACTTTTTCTTTTTTGGCTAGTATATTGCATAAATCTGCTGTAAAATTCTATAGGCCAAATTTAAAAACTGAGATGTTAATTGAATTGGACCCATAAAAAAGCTCGCCATATCACAGTGAAACTTAATCTTTCGGAGGGTATCTTAAAAGTATAACTTTTGGGGCACCCTCTGTTTTGATAATAAAAAATTAGAAAATTGTTCTTTTTGGTATGCTTTAGTCATCACAACCAGGACACCTGGTAGGAACGATTTTCTTTTTAGCACAGTTCTACCTTTGGATCAAAAAGAATGACAAGAAGTCCATGAATAATAGCTTTTTACCAATTGGATACGATTCTTTCTATTTGTCACCAAATTATTCAGATTAACAAAAATATGGGCGTTCAATAGAACAAAAGGCTAAAATTTGGATTTTGTCATAAGTGTATAACTAACGTAACAATTTTTATGAAAACATTATGTATGCTATTGGTCCGAAAGACATCAGAGTACAGGGTTAGTGAATATGAAACATATGGTAACTATGTTATGAAGTATCACTCTAATAAGTATATCATGAGAAAATTAAGATCACCGAGAGAAGCAGATGATGACTTATTATAGGTTTCAAAAGACTTTGATATTATTTCATTTGAAAATTGGTATTGGAATACTTATTACTAAAAGAATTAGACTTAACGGGTTATAACCATTTTCATCTTTGAAGGTGGGGATGAGTAACAATCCCAATGCGGGTTTCTATGAAAATGATTTTGGAGGGAGTAAAATGTGAAGAAATTCAGCTTAAACTGACAGGTAGGGCATACCTAAAGTAAATAGCAGGAGAGGAGATTTATCTACTGGAGTTTTGTTATGCAATTTTTTAAAAGGCTAATTTGGGATATTGAAAATACTTGCTCTGCCAATGGAGTGGTACTCTATAGGATATTGTTTTACATTTTCTAATGCATAACAGTTACGACCATCAAAAATGACAGGCTTATTCATTAAATTTGCAAATTTATCTAATGGGAAATCAATGAATTCCTTCCAATCTGTTAAAATGAAAACAACATCGGCATCTTGGAGTACTTCCTCGATGTTTTTACCGTACTGGACACTTGGAGCCAATACTTTTTGTGCATTTTCAATCGCGATCGGATCATAAGCAAAAACGTCTGCACCATCATCAATTAATTGTTTTGAAATAGATATACAAGCCGATTCACGAACATCATCTGTATTTGGTTTAAATGATAGTCCTAATAATGCGCATTTCTTTCCTTTTAAACTTCCAAATCGTTCTTTTGTTTTTTCAAGAAGTAGCAGCTTTTGCTTTTTGTTTACCTCAATAACAGAGTTTAAGATTTTAAAAGAATAATTCACATTTTCCGCCAATCGAACCAGAGCGATGGAATCTTTAGGAAAACATGACCCACCATAGCCGATTCCAGCCTCTAAAAATCTAAGACCGATACGCGAGTCTTGTCCCATTCCATTAGCAACATCTTCCACATTGGCACCAATTCTTTCACAAATCACAGCTATTTCATTAATGAAGCTAATTTTCGTTGCTAAATAAGAATTTGATGCATACTTAATCATTTCAGCACTTCGAATATCTGTCGTGAATATTGGAACATTAAATGGCTGGTATATTTCTGCCATTACTTTAGCTGCATGATCTTTATTCGTTCCAATAACTGTTCGGTCATTATGGAATGTGTCGTAAATAGCAAATCCTTCACGCAAGAATTCTGGATTTGAAACAATATCAACCTGGACATTTTCTTTTAAATTTTCTTGAATAATGGAATGAACAAGTTCATTTGTTCCAACAGGAACGGTACTTTTTGTAACTACAATTACATCATGAGTTACATTCATGGCTATATCTTTTGCTGCCTGCTTAATATATTTTAAATTAGCTGAACCATCAATATCTTGGGGAGTGCCAACAGTGATGTAAATGACTTCAGCGTTTTTTAACCCTTCGGCATAATCTGCTGTAAAGTGAAGTCGTTCATTTTTGATGTTTTTGGTCATTAATTCCTCTAAACCTGGCTCATAAATAGGGGGAATTCCGGCTTTCATTTTTTTTACTTTATCTTTATCTACATCAATGCAAAACACAGAATGCCCAATCTCAGCCAGGCATACGCCAGTTACAAGGCCTACATATCCTGTACCTATGACAGCAAGATTTCGCAAATATTATCTCACCTTTCCTACAATTTGGTTTTTAATTCTTAAGATTTAATAATGACTGAATCAAAACACTAATCTATTGGAATTTTAGCAATTTAAATTACAAGTACTTACTTCTTACTTCTCATTACACTTCTAATGATTCCTGTTTTATATGCTATTCCAGCAGAAAGCTATTTGATTGGATATTCATATCAGTCTTTTTGAAATTATAGTGTGAATAACAGTGAAAATGGGGATACTTGTTCTAATCTTATCTAGAGAGAGTTTTAATAAATCAAAGGGTATTCTAATTCATTGGAGGAAAAACATAAAGTGATGGGATGGATGCCTACGATAAAATTAAATCATGGGATCAATGAATTGCAGGGCAACCGCCAGAAAAAAGAAGAAGTATATAAACTTTGACCCGTAAGATGGACATTTGAAAAAAGGTGCCTTCATATGGGTCACAAGATTATTAACCGTTTAAAAAAACATACCTTCAGTAAATAAGATGGTTATTTATTTTTAAGGAGTACATTAACTTTATCTATATATTGGTTTGGAACTTCACAATTTGATTTTAGTAATGTCCAAGTCTTTTCGTCAACTTCGCCGTGATAGTGGATAATATATGGATGCATATCATTATCGTAAGGATCATGAATAAATTGGGTTCCAAAATTCATTTCTTGGGGTAGAGGACTTACGTTGATACCAAGTTCTACAACAGCCAGAGAAAGGGCGACTTGGTCTGTGTACCATGTATGCTATGCGATATGTGCCCACTGAGTATTATGAGAATAATGGTCAAGAAGTAAATGACAATATTTACCCCAAGTTTTACGTAGTTTTTTTACAAGGTTCTTGGGGATTATGAGTACTCCAGTATTATAATGAATTCTATTTTCTTCTTTTGGTATGGTAAGACCAGATGAAGAATATATAAACTCCCATTCTGGAAGACTATATGGCATAAGGGGGTGAGGATAAGATTGGAGTTCTGTTGTAGAAATTAGGTTAGAAAAGTCCCTTACTATAGCGACATCACAATCTAATGCGATTAAGACATCATAGTCCTCTTGCACTTCTAACATTTGAATTTTGTTACAAGTTCGTTGTCTTAAATCGAAAGGTTGTACAATATTTACTTTTACACCCGAGCTTAATAAATCTTTTTCAACATTTTTATCTACTTGAATGTAACCATTGTCGCATTATTAAGCTGCCTCCAAATGCTTTCAAAGTCTCGAATAATGTTTTGACACGAAAATTATGCTTATACCAATGTTCCGCTACGGACGATATTTAGAAGCTGTTGTTTCAGTACAGTCACTCCTTTTAAATTCTGAAGCTCATTTGGTTGTCTACTATAGGATCTCAAATTATTGTATGAGGAAGCTCGTAAAGATGTTTAAACTTTTATATAGGTAAATTCATCATTCAAAAATCATTTTTATGTACCATTAAAAATATGCAAAAAATAGTTCAAGCATCTTGATTTTTTTGTCCATACGATTTAATCGTCCCTGCATATCATAATATAATATTAGGAAAAAAGTTAAAAAGGATGCGATACTATAAGTGAATTGATGTCCAAACTGGAAGCGAATTAGTCGAAGAGGATATTTTTCGGCTTTTCTGATCTGAAAACATTTAGAGGATTATGTGGATGATTTGGCCAATGGAATTAACCATTCCTATTTACAGGATGGACTGCTCCTAAAAGAGATGCTAAACGAAGGGATGAGAATCCTCATGTCCGTTAAAACAAAACCAGTCATCACAATGTCGCCCTCGGAAATAATGGTAGTTTTGGTAACCAAATATTTCAATATTCCTTTCTAAGAGTTTGCCAACCGCTTCAATTTAACTATTGAAACTCCACCATGGGTTGGACAATACCTATTTGGGCATAATCAACCATTGCCTGTCATAAAAGACCATAGGATAGGTACCCTACTTTATGGAAGGGTTTATAGTGGGAATCACTTTATCATCGCTTTAGTACATCATGGTGTTGTCTTGGCTTGGAATAATCCTAAATATAAATGCATGGAAGGACTATTAGGAGGAAACTTAATGTTTTAGTTCAACGTAGGAATTGTTGGGCTTGGGCATGTGGGTTTACCACTAAACCTGAGTATGGCAAAAGGGACTTAAGGTTAATTGTTTTTGTTATCAATGAAGAGATCATTGATGCAGTAAGCTATAAGACTATGTCTTTCCGTGCAAAGGGCTATGGTGACTTAATTCAGGAGGTAAATATTGATACAACTATTGACAAGTGTCGCCTTCGCGATGTGGAGAATATAATTAATACAGTTGGGCCCCCTCTCCTGACCTACATTGAGATGGATTCTTCATAGATTACAAACGTATTATCCTACCTATCAAAATATTTAAAGAAAGGACGAATCATAATCTTACGTAGTACGGTTGCACCGACAACCACAGAGTATACTAGAGCACTATTGGAAAAGAACACAGGACTTGTTGTTGGTAAGGATTTTTTCTAAGCTTTTTTCCAGAAGAATTTACCGAGGGCAAGGCCATGGAGGAGTTAGAGCAGCTGCTGCAAATCATTGGACGTGAGGATGAACCGAGCTTTCAAGATGTGCTAAATTATTTGGTCATCTAACTACAGATATTTTCTGGCGGAACGACAGGAAGATGTCCTGATATCAGTAAGTTGCGTAGTATCGATTTTGATCCGAAAGTTTTAATAAATGAAGGATTAGTTAAGACACTTGACATGGTATATGGAAGGTCATTAGGGCTAGTTCAATAACTTTTCAAATTAGTATTTTAATGATCAATAAAGATTACAGAAATTAGGTCCTTATAAATCGGTGGTGACGCATAAAGAGACTCCAGTTTAAAAGTTAGACTGTGAAAAGAGGGTTGTGTGGAAGGATGAATATCAAATACAGCGTTATAATTCCTGTATATAATCGGAAAGAACAGGTACTTCTCACCCTAACTGCTTTTGAGAAACAAACCTATCCAAGGGAAAACTTTGAAGTCATTGTCGTGAATGATGGTTCTACAGATCATTTAGAAGAGTCTCTGAAAGATTATTGTTGTCCATTTAATTTAATCTATAGAAATATTGATTCGCGAAAAGGGCCCGCGGCAGCAAGAAATTTAGGAGTTAAGGAATCAAATGGTGAATACATTATTTTTTGCGATCCTGACTTTTTAGTCTGTCCAAACTTTATAGAAATTCATGATCTGTATCATGGACGTTATAAACGAAGTGTGGTGTCTGGAACACCCCAATGTTTCAAAGGAGTATATACACATTATTATCCGCAATTTGAGGAGTGGGAGAAAAGCAGATGCTGTGATGTACTTTCTAAATCAGGTCTATGGAAAGATGAATATCTGCAATCCCATAATTTAATAGAAATTATTACCCAGCAAGATATAAGAGAAAATTTTTCTAATCTTTATCAGGTAAGGTCAAGCTGGGATCATTTCTCTGAAAAAATGAAGTCGGAATATACAAAAACAGATGTGGCACCATGGATTCTATTTATTACACGCTGTGTTTCCTTGAAGAAGAAGTATTTTTTAAAAATAGGTGGATTTGATGAAAATTTTCTTAGGGGTGAAGATTGGGAACTTGGCTATCGCCTTCATAAACTATTACGTCTCTCTTTTATTCCGTTCAAAGAAACTGTAGGTTATCATCAAGAACATCCTTTAAGTTTTCGTTTAGAGGAAAATCGAAAATATTTATTTCAGAAACACGGGACTGAAGACCCGGAATTAACATTGTTGACTGTTTGGAATGCGTGGAATGATGTACATCTTTATAAAAATACACTTCGCTTAATCCAAAAGTTTTACAAGAAATCAGAACAGTATAGGGACGTTTCTTACTGTTTAAAATTGGCATGTCAAAAAGCTGTTGATAGTAAGTACTTTTCATCATAAGGGCGGAATCAAAAATGAAATTTAGTATTATCATTCCAACATACAATAGGATTAAGCAGTTGCTTCTTACGTTAACCGCTTTTGAAAAGCAAACTTATCCTAAGGATCAATTTGAAGTAATAGTTATTGATGATGGATCCACAGATAATACACCAGAGATTTTAAGCAATTACGAAGCACCTTATAACTTTCGCCATTTTACATTAAGCTCTAGAAATGGTCCTGGTGTGGCTAGAAATCTGGGGATACATCAGTCTAGAGGAACCTATGTTATATTTTGTGATGCAGATTTCTTGGTATTACCGGATTTTATTAAGACACATGATTTATACCATGGTAAACATCAAAATGCTGTTATATCAGGTACTCCAAATTGTTATAAAGGAATTTACACACAATTCTTTCCGGATTTTTCAGAATGGGAAAAAGGCGCGGCACGGTCAGTATTACAGCAATATCAGCTTTGGGATGGTGGTTATTTAACGTCAAAAGATATTGTAGAGATTATTACACTGGAAGATATCCGGAACAATTTTGGAAAAATAAATCAAGTGATGTCCAATTGGGAAATCATATCCGATAAAAATAAAGCTGCTTTCTTACAGACAAATATCGCACCTTGGCTGTTATTTATCACTCGATGTGTATCGGTTGAAAAAACGGTTTTGGAGCAGCAGGGAGGGTTTGACGAGCGATTAAGATCTGGTGAGGATTGGGAATTGGGGTACCGTATATATAAACAGGGACTTTCTTTTATCAGCATTAATGGAACAATAGGATATCATCAGGAGCATCCTAATGGGTATAGAAACTATGTAAAAAAAGAACCTTTTAGCAAAATTCTTCTCGAAAAGTTTGGGCAAAATGATCCGGAGGTGCTGTTGCTAACTTTATGGGATTCTTCAGATGATCTATGGAGGAATATAGGTGTCTATAAAAATACCTTGGCCTTAGTGAGCAAGAAAAAACAAGAATCCCTAAAACATAAAGATATGGTTAACTCTTTATTGAAAGCTTGTAAGATTGCTTCTTCGAGATGGTTTAAGTGAAATCGAATGAAAAATGAAATCGTTTGAAATCAGGAGAAAATGAAAGAAAAACTTTAATTATGAGGGAGGATCATAAATGTTGTTTTCTTCTGTCAAAAAGGTTTTATATCCCCCGGAAGGCACTTTACCCAGAAGATCATATATTTTATTTTCTGTTGTCATGGCCGTTTATAACGGGGAGGAATATTTAAAAGAAGCCATAGATAGTATACTTCATCAAACATACAAGGACTTTGAATTTATTATTGTAAACGATGGTTCTTCAGATAAAACTAGGGAAATATTAAATTTAATTGAAGATAATCGGGTTAGAGTTATTCATTTGGAGGAAAACAAGGGACTTGCAAATGCCCTGAATATAGGAATACAGAATGCTAAGGGACAATGGATTGTTAGGCAGGATGCAGATGATGTGAGTTATCCCCATCGAATAATGGAACAGGCGAATCATCTAAAATCTCACCCTGACGTAATTCTCTTAGGAAGTCACATCAAGTGTTTCTCAGGCAGGCAATCGGTTTCTAACAATATATTAAAAATAGTGGAAAATTATCATAATGGTTTAGTAAACAGAGCTGACCTGAGAAGGGAGCGTTTTAACGGATGTCCATTATCTCATGGTAGCTGTACTTTCTTAAAAGAAGCATTTTTCAGGGCAGGGCAATATGATCCAAAATATGAAATTGTGCAGGATTATGATTTATGGCTGAGAATGTTTGAATTAGGCGAGGTCGACATAGTTCCCCAAGTTTTATACAAGTATCGATTCAGTATGAATTCTCTGTCTCATAATAATCAATTAAATTTTGGTAACGAGTTGAATGTCATCTCTATTAAATATATACGAAAACAATGCTTCCGGGATCATAAAAAGAAACCTGTATTTTTAGTAATGGGACCTCACAAAGCGAGGGAAAATTTCATTAAAAATATTTGCCCAAACATTGAAATCAAATTATATGATTATGTTTATAATAAGCTAGTAGACTATTGCGATGAAGCTTATCAATTATTCCAAGAGGGTAAAGTACACGGAATTATTGTAATGGGGCATAGAGGTGATGATAAGATAGTGGATCTTTTACAAACGAAAGGCATGGAATTTAATCAAAATTTATTTAAACTTACTAACTTCATTCAATAAGATATCTATTTCTGTAAACAGGCACTTTATTTCCTCTTAAAAGTGGAGGATTTTTTCAAATTCCTACAGATTAAATTCTATACTTTCCTGGATTAATATGCTAAATTTTCCGCATATTATATGAGGGGAGTTTTTTTTATGGTCAGTTCTCATGATTTCGGAATTGACTTAACGGAATATGCCGCAAGGGGGAAAGGAAAATGACTTTCCTGTATTAGATAAATGTCCTAATTGTAAATGCATTGCTCATGGGAATATTCATAGAAACGGATATTATTGGAGGTTTGGGCTAACAGACGAGGAAATAATGAAAATCCCAATATGCCGACTAAAATACTTAGTATGTAAGAAGAGTATTTCCGTCCTTCCGGACTTTCTAATCCCATATTTTCAACATACGATCCATACAATATTAAAGCGAATACATGATTTTCTTCAGAGGAAAAAGATAAATAGCAGCCGACAATTATTGCGGCTTCACTTAATACGTTACTATAAATATCTTCACTGGATACATAGTTTTTTTGTAGACTCAGGTCTAATATTGGGAGTATCGGAGGACAGAAAAAAAGAGGCCATAAAATACATGATAATGATCCTGAACTTTGGCGAATCCCCCTTCTTACGAAGGAGCTGGGGCCATTTATCAAAACATTTTATGGCAAAATAATTCTACCATATTGAGGGGGATTAAAAAATATTGTTCGTCCCCACACAGATTTTTCATCGTCAAAAAATGGCAAAGAAAGTAGATTATTAAACATGGATAACCGGTTGTCCTTCTACAAAAAGGAGGAAGATTCCATGAATGAAAAAGAACGAGAACAAATAAAAACAGTACATGAATGGCTTTGAATGGCTTCTTCATTATCGTCGAAATGGGTTTGAGGCATTAAAACCAAAGAAGCGTGGGGACAGAGGGAATTCTCGAAGATTATCGCCAGATGATCAGGAGCTAATCTTAGAAATCCGAAAAAAAAATCTCCATATGCCGGTTAGCGTTTTTTACGAACAGCTAATTGAGCACGGAGAAATAAATAAAGAACAAATATCCTTACTCTACTATAAATCGGTTACTAAAAAAACACAACCTTGTAGGGAAACAAATTCTAGCAACTCCTGAAAGAAAGCGATTTTCTCATGAGAAAGTAAATGTGTTATGGCAGGGAGATTTATCACACGGGGCATACGTCCCCATCAATGGGAAAATGAAAAAGACATTTGCACAATTTTTCTCGTCAGAGAAATTTGACGGATTAAGGGTGGTGACAAAGGAAGCGTTAATCCGAAGGGGAAAACCAACCATCATCTATGCGGATAATGGGAAGATCTATCGATCTGAAACATTGCAATATGTGTGTGCACAGTTGGGAATCACACTAGCCCACACGATGCCCTTTGAGAATTGAATGAAAGGTTCTGGCGTTGGTTAGAAGAAGAGTACCATCGCAAAGTACATTCCTATTTAGATGGCAAAACACCTCATGAAGTTTTTCAATCTCAATTAAAAGATATAACCTTTTTAGAGGATCCGTCCATTTTGGATACAATCTTCCTGAAACGCGAGCAGCGTAAGGTTAAAGCTGATGGCACCATTACCTTAAATAAACAACTCTACGAAGTACCTTCATGCTTTATCGGTCATTCCATCGATGTAAGGCTGGATGAAAAAGGAGTTTATATATTTGAGAATGATAAAAAAGTAGCTGAAGCAACTCTAGTTTCCATGAAAGATAACGCACATGCCAAACGAGTTCGCTCACCGTTTTTAATGTCTTCAGCAGTTGATGAAAAGGAAGAACAGGGTCATGTATAAATCCTTCTACTTCTTGGCCAAGGCGCCATTTTCAAAGGATATTCAGCCTTCGGAAGCGTATCTCTCAACGGATTATCAAGGGGCAACAAGAGCATTAAACTACTTGCAAAAATCAAATGGAATCGGTCTCCTTATTGGCGATCCCGGCGTAGGTAAAACATTTACCTTACGGTCCTTTAAGGAATCCCTAAGCCAGTCCCTGTACCAGGTAATGTATTTTCCTCTCTCAACGGGTGGAGTTATGGATTTTTATCGTGGATTAGCATATGGATTGGGAGAGGAACCAAAGTTTCGTAAAGTCGATCTGTTCAGGCAAATCCAACAAGGAATTGAACGATTAGCCGGAGAACGAAAGATTACTCCTGTTTTTAACATGGCAAAGGACGCATTTTTGCAGGATATCGCGATTTTGTTTAACTTTCAACTGGATTCTACTAACCCATTTATCTTAGTTTTGTCTGGATTACCCCATTTAAAAAGTCGATTAGTATTAAATCATCATCGTCCCCTGTCTCAGAGAGTGATTATGAAGTATGAGATTCAACCGTTATCAAAAGAGGAAGTTTCTGCTTATTTGATAATAAATATGTGGGTGAAATGACATTACGTAAAAACTTCCACTCCTACTAGGCGAAGTATTATTAAGAATCCGTATAGTGTTCCTTTTCAGAATTTGCTAATTTCATCATAGCTAATGGAATATGATTCGAGTATGAAACTGTAAAAATAACGCGGGTATTTTTACAGTTTTTTTGGCAATAATAAATAGCCAGTGAAATTCATCGGCTTATTCTACTTTAATGCAAGAATGATGCATTTGTATGTACGTAAAAGTCAACTAGTCCCCACCTATTAGAAGGTTGGGACTTGAAGTATTATTTAGGTAACATTGTTAAAGGCTATGCAAGTTAGTGGAGGTATTGTTGACCAGGGGAGTAATTGGTCCATGGCATTTTCATCTGTCAAATCAATATTGGGGAGTGGCTGTCCGACCTGATTCACGCAGTACCTGTAAGGTGGTTTCATCGGTATGCAAAATATCAAGCTTCAGAAGAAGTTGATGCATCCGATCATATACGGGATACAGCCATTAATCTGCTCCTTGAATCATCCAATTGGCCATCGTTTAGCGTGGCAAGGCAAGTCCCATTCTATACTACAGATGGGCATTTATTAAGGGCTGTCCAAGAAAGGGCAATTCCGGAATCAAACTGATCAATCATTATCCTATAAATATCAATTGATTCTTGCATTTTAACTGGAAATTTCTCCTATTCTTTGGAGGAAAGCCTTATATCCTTTTTTCATTTCTTCCAGTCGTTTATCAAAGGGGTGCATACCACAATAATGCATGATAACCGGACTTTCCGCTATTTCCTGATCCGTGGGTCTGCTGTTCCATTTAATATCCAACAAACCGATCATCGAACTGTATTTTGTTGGTCCATTATATGCAAAGATGCTGTGATAATTATTGACAAAACCAAGCAGGTCTAAAACGGCCTGTTGCTCCCACCATTGATGATTGATTCTGTCTGTTTGATTCCAAACAGCTTCCAGAAACTCTTCTGTTTGATGATCACGTTTTGCCACCAAAACCCCAGTATTTGGAAAAATGGGAACCCTAGAATAATGTGTAACCATTTGCACAGGAAAACAAGAATCTAATTCACAGCGAATATCAATTCGAGGGTCAACAATTACAGTATCCGCATCTAACCAGATTACAATTTCATAAAATCGTAATAAATTGTATAATAAGACAATTCTATCCCATGCTGCCGGCCTTTCTGGAACAAGTCTTTCTGTGAGTAGAAGAGTATCTATTTGGTGGAGATTACCGTAATAGATTACGGTTGGTTCCATGATATCTCTTAAATCTTTGTAATGATCTGCTGTAGCTATATTGCAAATAATCGTATTGCTCTTAGGAGTTAAGGTAAAATCCTTGAATGGAATCTTTTCGCTCACTTATCATTTTCCTTTCAAACATTTTTTAATACGGATTTTTATTTACTTAGTAGTCCCCCATTGTTTGCCATGTTTTAGTGATTTTAAAATGATGGACACAATTTGTCGGCGTTTATTTTATAGGGACTGAATGCTTAATACTCGTCCATTCTTAATTTTCAAGGTCCATACTCTGTCGAAACATCCAGTTAAAACTAAATACATATCTCTTAATACCATGTACTTTATTTTATGACCATCATGTGTATTATGAAACGGTATATACCTATGTATTGTGAGATTTTTGCTGTTTTTTATAGTAATCATTTCCGGTCCACAACCTATTAAAATATTAGTTGGAGAAAACCCAGATAACGATTAGATTGGAACTCAATGAAAGCTTGTCTGGTATTAAAGGATTGAGCAAATCAGTGTCAATCTACTTTTAAATGGTAGAGATTTTTGGAGATCTCTAGTAAAGAAAACCAAGAAGTTATGTTCAAAACTACTATGGATGATTTCAAAAAAGGGCACAAGTTACAAAACGAATTTTTTTAATAAGAAAGTATAACCATTTGGAGGGAAGATACTTAAATGTAATAATTGCAAATTAAGTTTTAGACTGATAGTGTTCCATTAGTATATAAGTCCAGCAACGGTTTTAAATATGGCCTGTGCGTTATTTTAAACCCTAAATTGTATAAAAAAGACAAAAGGCATCCGAATCGGATGCCTTTTTGTCACACTCTGGTTCTTTAATCATGTTCTTGGCAGAGTTGTTTAATGCCTTCTTTGAGGCTGATTTGGGGAGGCCATCCTAAGGAAGTTAATTTGTTAATCGATAATACGTTGAAACCGAGATCACATGCTTTAGCATCTGTATAAACCGGGGGTTTTGCATCAGGATAAAATGGATAGAACAAGGCAAGAAGCTCATTTAATGACGTTCCTTTGCCTGTTCCTACATTGAAAATTTCATGTTTTGGAGAATCCAATTGGCTAACCAGTATATTTGCGGCAGTGACATCACTGACATGGATATAATCACGAATTTGCTCCCCATCGCCATAAATAACGGGAGGCAGACCACTTTGTAAACGGTTTTTAATGATAGAAACTACCCCGGATTCTGAAGCTGGATTTTGCCTTGATCCATATACGTTTGAATAACGCAGAATGATAGATTGAAAACCGTATTGTTTAGCGTAGAAGTCAACATAAAATTCAGATGCAAGTTTGTTAATACCGTATGGTGAAACAGGTTTAGTATTAAATGTTTCTGGTAAAGCTATTTCAGGAGTTTGACCGTAAACAGTACCGCCTGAAGAAGCGAATATGAATTTTTTTATCCCAACTTGACCTGCTGCTTGAAGCAAACGAATTGTCCCAAGCAAGTTTGTTTCTACATCGTAAATAGGATTAGTGACCGAAGTTCTTACATTTACTTGTGCGGCCTGGTGGCTTATAATATCCGGTTTTTCTTTATGCAAACAATCCGCGAGTGTATTATCCAAAAGAGACATGTTGATAAGACTGGTATCTGGATTAAGGTTAGACAAAGAACCAGTTGAAAGATTATCCAGAATAACCACGTCATATCCGTAAAGAATATATTGGTCAACAAGATGTGACCCGATGAAACCTAATCCACCTGTAACAAGAACTTTCAACCTTTTTCACCCTCTGTTATGTCTTTATACTTAAAAACTTGTTTCACATATTTTATATAAATATTTGTTTAAGAAAGGCTGGGTACCGTCGGCCCAATGTTCAAGGAAAATACAGGTTTTCTCTGTCCTTGTCCACTTGGTTGCACATGGTTAACGGTTATTTTCGATCAAGCTATAAAGAATAAAGATGTCATAATTTTTTTTTTTACTTGCCATTTTTGAAATTTTTTTAGGAATGTTTTGAATAGTTAGAGGTTATTTATTTGTAGTAATGAAAAGGAGGATTTGCTTAATATAGTAGGAAAAAGCAGTAAGAGTTAAATTTTTTTATTTAGATTTTATCTTTATTTTCTGTTGCAATCTTCATCAAGTATTTTCCATAATCAGTTTTAAGGAGCGAAGTGGCTAATAAAAATAACTGCTCTTCGTTAATATATCCCTTTTTAAAAGCTACTTCCTCTATGCATCCAATTTTAATATTTAAGTTTTCTTCTAATTCTTTTATACATTGTGAAGCTTCAAACAATGAGCTAGGAGTACCGGAATCAATACAAGTAAATCCTTCTCCTAACATTTCAACATCCAGCTCGTCCATAAATAAATAGCTCTTGTTAATATCGGTAATTTCCAATTCTCCTCGTTCGGATGGTTTTAAATTTTTTGCTATTTCTACTACCCGGTTGTCATAAAAATACAATCCTATTACCGCGTAGTTGGATTTTGGATTTTTGGGTTTCTCTTCAATGGAAATAGCTTTACCACTTTGATCAAATTCTACCACTCCAAACCTTTTGGGATCATTTACATAATACCCAAAAATGGTAGCACCTGTTTTCTTAGTGATTGATTTTTGTAACCGCTCTGATAGTCCATTTCCAAAAAGAATATTATCACCCAATATTAAAGCAACATTATCATTACCAATAAATTGCTCTCCGATAATAAAAGCCTGTGCAATCCCTTTTGGTGATGGCTCTACTTCATAGCATATAGAAATCCCTAAGTGCGATCCATTTCCTAATAAGTTCATAAATCTTAATTTATCCTGGGGAGTTGTTACAATTAATATTTCACGTATACCTGCCTCCATTAGAATTAAAAGGGGGTAATATATCATCGGTTTATCATAGACAGGTAAAAGTGATTTTGAAATTACTTTTGTTAAAGGACTAAGTCGTGATCCACTGCCCCCAGCAACTATAATTCCTTTCAATATAATGCTCCTTTCTTTGATGGCACTTCCCAGATTTTTGCCATATTGATACTTGTTAGAATTTTTAGTAATCAAAGCTTTTATTTACCATATATAAAATTCTTTGCCTCTATAAGGTATGCATTTTAAAAGTAATTTGATTAGGACTTCATCATTACAAGGGGGAAATTGGCTATTTCCCCAAAAATGTTATTGTTATTTATGCCAGCATTAACAACAAGGTCGGGGCTGCAATAAAAGCAGTAAAATCTTTTCAGGCAAATGGTATTATTTTACTTCAAAATGAAAAAGTAAATAAATTCTGCTACTATTTTTAGAAGAAGGCAACTGGAAGGGAATAAAGAATATTTTATTATATTTAATGTTTGATTAAAAAATAATACCCGGACAAAATCAACCGGGCAATGAAATTAAAGTCTTATTTTACGATTTATTAAGATTTAGCTTCAACCTGTACTGACGGATTGTTTCCTTCAAACCATCTACCAAAGAAACCGTTGGACTCCAGCCTAAAAGTGCTTTTCCTTTTTCGATCACAGGTCTTCTGACCTTCGGATCATCTTGTGGAAGTGGATGGAATGTGATCTTGCTGGTTGAGTTAGCTAAAGCCTTTATCAAATGTGCCACTTTTAAAATAGAGTATTCCACAGGATTACCGATATTAATAATTTCTCCGTTTGCCTCATCCTTTTCCATCAAAAGCTTTAAGCCTCTTATGGTATCGGTCACATAACAAAACGAGCGTGTTTGTGTTCCATCTCCATAAACTGTAATATCGTCTCCTTTTAATGCTTGAGTGACAAAATTTGAAATAACTCTGCCGTCATCATTGGCAAGTCCAGCAGAATAGGTATTAAAAATACGGGCAACTTTGACCTTTGTTTGATATTGCTTATAGAACTCATAACAAAGCACTTCACCAAGACGCTTTGCCTCATCATAACACGCCCTGGGCCCCCATGTATTGACATTTCCCCTGTAGGTTTCAGGCTGTGGATGAACTTCCGGATCACCATATGCCTCGCTTGTACTGGTATAAACCATCTTAGCATTGTTTTTTCTGGCTAATTCCAGCATATTCTTCGTGCCAATCGTATTCACATTAATGGTATCAAAAGGAGCTGCCTGATAATATTTTGGGGAAGCAGGGGAAGCTAAATGATAGATTTCCGAGATGTTTTGTATAGCAGGATGTGTAGCAACTAATGGAGAACACACATCCATATTTATAAAAGTAAAGCGGTCTTCCGGCAGGTTTGTTATATTAGTCATTTTTCCAGATGAAAGATTATCAATTCCAACCAATATATTACCGTCATCCAGTAAATCCTTTGCCAGATGAGATCCGAGAAAACCGGCAACACCGGTAATTAACACTTTCTTCTTCATGACTCACCTCTCGTTTTTAAGTTCACTAACATACTATGTAAATAGGAAAGAATGGAATGGGTAAAAAGGGGAGATATAGTACATGATTTCAGTTGTTACACGCACATCCAGGCAAGTACATGGCAGAAAACTTGATTGCCAACTTTAAAGGCAAAGAGTAGAAGAGAAAGAGCTTACTGTGATTTTAAATAAAAGTAATATCAATTTTGTACCAAATGAAGAGGAGATTCGTGTATATCGTATGGATGAGGAGAACACATTAGCGGAATGCTTGAACTTTGGTGCCAGTCTTGCAAGGTATAATTTAATTGTAAAAATTTCTAATTTACCAATCCTGATGCTCTTTGACTGTTGTGCGGAATCATTACATCCACATCCTAATTAAAACAAACTCCTTTAAAATTGGATTCCATAGAAACTTATATAGCTTGTCTAAATAGATTTCCCAGGGTAAAAGCACTTTTTATCAAATATCCCTCAAAGAAATTTCATAATATAACATATTTGTTTTGATAAAATTCGTAAAAATTCAAATTGAAGAATTTCCTGTGTTTATTTCCTTAGAATGGGCTGCTGATTTGTTTATTTAATGAACCTTAATCGGTGTAAGAAATAGAATATTAATACGTTTATTTTCAAATTAATGGAAAGGAAGGTCTGTGTCCAATCGAAAAGATTTACTATTAAAAATTAAAATAAAGAGCTGTAAAATATGTTTTCAAAGAGGTGAATAACAGATATGGCAATATTTAAATCCACTGAAGGGGAAACTATATCAGGTTTCATAAAGATAACTCAAAATAGTGAGCGTCCAAATAATGTTATAATTACAGTAGGTAATAACGGTACTACCGGAGAAATTGGAGCCATCTGTTTCAACACAACGAAACCTGGAACGATTTATCTTTTGCCTCCGGGCGAAGGTTCGGAAACAGATATTAATGCAAGGCTAGATATTGACATAGGTGAACCAAAATGTTTTGGAAATTACCAAGCAGTAATAACAGATCTCAGCCCCCATCGAATCCTTCCTGGTCATTGTCAACATTTTGAACTTAGTTCTCCTTCATTTCCGTTAACTGAAGCTCTATTTTCACAACAAACTAATGGATTATATTTTGAAAATTTGCCGGATGGATACGGCGTTTGTTTACCTGGGATATTTAATGTTTATTTTATTTCTAGTGATCCCGAGACCGAAACGGAGACCGAGACGGAGACCGAAACGGAAACGGAGACGGAAACCGAAACGGAGACCGAAACGGAGACCGAAACGGAGACCGAAACGGAGACCGAAACGGAGACCGAGACCGAAACGGAGACCGAGACCGAGACAGAAACGGAGACCGAAACCGAAACGGAGACCGAGACCGAAACGGAGACCGAGACCGAGACGGAAACGGAGACCGAAACCGAAACGGAGACCGAGACAGAAACCGAGACGGAAACGGAAACTGAAACTGAGACCGAGACAGAAACGGTAACGGAGACCGAGACAGAAACTGATACCGAAACCGAAACCGAGACCGAGACGGAAACGGAAACTGAGACAGAAACCGAGACAGAAACTGATACCCAGACCCAAACTGAGACCGAGACAGAAACCGATACTGATACTGATACATCAACTGAATGTCCAAAACCATCGAAACCAGGAAAACCAAAACCACCGAAACCAGGAAAACCAAAACCACCGAAACCAGGAAAACCAAAACCACCGAAACCAGGAAAACCAAAACCACCGAAACCAGGGAAACCAAAACCACCGAAACCAGGAAAACCAAAACCACCGAAACCAGGGAAACCAAAACCACCGAAACCAGGAAAACCAAAACCACCGAAACCAGGAAAATAAATCAATAAAATTAACTTTTTTGCTCATTTAAAAAAGAGACTGGTCTAAGATAATCAAACGACTTTTAGGTCAGTCTCTCCTTTGTATTTTTAGGTTATTTGAGAATTTGGAGGGGACAGGATCTCTATTGGTGGGGGAATATGTAGGAGGAGGTCTCTTTTTACCAACAATCAAAAACAATCAATTCCGGAACGATGTACAGGAATAGCAATATATGAACAAATGTCCTGTTATAGAAACGATGAAGGCGCAATAGAAAAATGGGTATCCTCAAAACTAACTTCTTTATGTTTCCAAGCATTTAATATAGGAGAAGCTTTGATAAATGTACTTAGGGGAGATGTTTGGTGAAACTTGGAATTATGTGCGGGATTCCATTAAGCGGGAAATCAACTTATGGGAAAACGCTTCAGGAACAAGGGTGGACACGCGTATCTATTGATGATCTCAGGCTAGCTGTACATGGCCAGGTTTATAAAGCTAAGGCTGAACCAAAAGTGTGGGAATCCGCTGAACTCATGGTCCGAACATTACTTAAAAGTGGGCATAAAGTAGTTGTGGATTCCACAAACAGGACAAGAGAGCGTCGTAAAAGATGGATCAAGGTTGCTAAAGAATTCGGGCTAACTTTGGAAATATTTCATGTTGATACCGACTTTGAAATTTGTAAAAAACGTAATAAAGTGTTGAAACGATTTCCAGAAAATTTGTTAAAAAAAATTTACTACGAAGAGTTCGAGAAACCTACCTTGGAGGAGGGAGTAATTATTAAGGTAATGAATAACGATCCCACCTAAATCTAGATTAGTCTGGAGGAAGTAATTTGAAAAAGTACATCTGTTTCGATGTAGGCGGGACAAAAGTTAAGTACGGTTTATTATTAGAGGATGGCTCTGTTCTTTCAAAAGGTGATTACAATACCTCTCGAATAAACCTGGAACTATTTTTAAAAGACATGATAGATACAATTAACATGTACACAAGAAATACTATTGTGAGTGGGATTGCTATTAGTTTACCAGGATTTATAAATCCCCATACAGGGTATTCTGAATTGGCAGGTAATATAGGGGCATTAAGTAATAAAAATCTAAAAAAATTATTAGAAGCAAAAATTTCCCTGCCGATTGAAATAGAAAATGATGGGAACTGTGCTGCATTAGCTGAAAAAATCAGCGGAAATGCAAAAAATTGTACAGATTTTATTTGTATAACATTGGGAACCGGAATTGGAGGAGGGATTTTCACTAACGGGAAGCTTTTGCATGGTCACAGTTTTAGAGGCGGCGAATTTGGGTTTATGGTTACCCGGGGTAAAAGCCGCCGATTTGAAGTATGGCATTCTAATGCTTCTACATCTGCCTTAATTCATTCCTATAAAAAATTAAAAGGCTTAAGTGAAACCGAAAATATTGATGGAGAGACAGTTTTTTTGGAATCTAATAATAATCATTCGGTTAAAAAACTAATTGAAGACTGGACAAAAAACTTAAGTTATGGAATTTATAACCTTACTGTAGCTTTAAACCCTCAAAAAGTATTAATTGGCGGGGGAGTGGCCAATCAACAAGAATTGTTAAGTATGATTAATCATCAACTTGACCTTAATCCATGGTGGAAAGTATTCAAGGTACCTGTTGAACTATGTAAACATCAAAATGATGCTGGAATGATTGGCGCTTTGTATCATTTTTTACAAAAACAAACCGGACCTTTTAAATAAAATAGCCGTTGTAATTGTGTATTAACTCAAAGAAACCCACTCCGAAGGAATTTTTTTGGAACGGGTTTCTTTTTAGTTCAGTCTCTTTCGTAATTTAACATAAAGTTTTAATAATCGGTTCCAATTGATTTTTCCAGATCCATTTTGGAGAATACCGTTGTTTTGCGATTGTTTTTGCGTGAATAACTGGATTGTTATCCATTAATTCGATAATGTTGTTAGCATGGTGAGTAAGATAAGCTTCTTCTGAAGGACGATAAATCTCACGAGTATTAAATCCAAAATTCTTGGCATCCCATTTCATAAAGTAAGCATCCAAATGGATTCCGAGTTCATTTAAAGCCGGCACCTGTTCGTTTAAAACAAGAAAGTTCCCTTTACTTGCTGCTTCCAAAACTGTTAAACCAAAAGACTCGGAATAAGAGGGACATATAAATAAGTTTGAAAGTGTGAAAAGTTCTAATACACTTTTTCTGGGGATCCCTTTATTAAATTCTTTTATATCTGATGTGAATAATAAATCTCCATTATTTAAACCAAATTTTACTCCAATAGAGCGAACAAATTCCTTATAGGCCTCTGGAGAAATATCCAACTTTGGGAATGTATCACAGAATATTACTTTGACAAACTTGTTGGTTTTTACTTTTATAGCTCCGCATAGAGCAGCAACTTTATCAAATTTTTTTGCCCTCGTTAAACGACCAGGATAGACAACTAAAATATCCGGAGTCAGCAAATCAATATATTTTGATAATAGACTAACTTCCTCCGTTACAAAACTTAGTAAGTCAAGACTGTTATTTACTACTTTACATCGATCTTCAGGAACATTGTATTGTCTTGCCAAGGCTGAAATTCCAGATTGTGTTGGATAAATATACAAAGTATTAAGCATTGGTGTAAATCGGGCAGAGAAAGGCCATTTCGGGTTTGGGGGTCGTTTAACAGGCGCGGAGTGGGTAAATGCAAGGAATTTAAGGTTAGGCAGTTTCTCCTGAACTTTTCTAATGGCGATGTTATGGTGTAAATGCCACCCCTGGTAATGAATATCATGCATAAAACAGATATCAATATCTTCTAATTTTTTTACTAGGTCCTTTGCAATCACATCTGCCTCCTTAAAAAAGGTATCATGTACCTCACCATCTGACTGGATGTAGTTTTTCCAATGCATTTGTTTCCCATCTAGATGGTTACATATTTTCACCCATTTAATTCGTTTATCCAGGAAAATTCCATAAAGTTTATTTAGTGGGCAGATGTCACTTACCAAAATCCTGGTTTCAATATTTGCATCAAGAAGCATTCGAACCTGTTCAGCTACTACATTTACCAAGGAATATGAACTATCTAGACCATTAAACATAGTAAGAAGTGCTATTTTCATCTTTTAGCTCTCCCTTAAATTAATAGATCATTTGTTTGATGAACGACTTATCATATGAATAAACCTGGAAATTTGTTCTGAAGAGTTTGTTATGAAAGAAGGAAGATATTTCCAGTAACATATTTTATCTATGAGCATACTATAATGATTGATTAGACGAAAAAGGAGGCTTTTAATAATGTTAAATTTACTCCTGATCGGTAAAGATACAAAAAATAATACTTTCAATGAGAGCGTTTACCATGTAGAGAAGGAATTATCCCAAAAAACAAATTTAGCCATTTGGAGAGATTCTGGACAGATAAAGGATATTTTAAAGCAAATACCTTTTACACCTGATTTTATTCTTATCCAAAATGATATTGGGGGCAGCTTGAAACCTGTAGTTAACGGTTTATCGGAGATCAAGATTCCCGCTGGGATTTTTATAGAGGATGTGCACCGATTTATTAACAGAAGAAGAGAATATATCAAATCCAATAACATTCAATATATTTTCCCTAATTACAAGCGGATTTTTTTTAAAATATATCCTGAATTTAAAAGTCGATTCTGTTGGTTTCCTCACCATATTAATAGTGAAATCTTTAAGGATTATGGTTTACCAAAGGAAATCGACATGTTACTAATGGGAGCTGTAAATGGCGGTTATCCATTAAGGGAAAAAATAGTTAAGCAATTTAAAAAAGATCCAAGATTTGTCTATCACCGCCATCCTGGATATCGAAAATATACGGAAGAAGAAAAGACTCAAATTTTTGTAAATGAAAAATATGCAATGGAAATAAATAGGGCGAAAATTTTTTTCACTTGTGGAACGGCAAGAAAGTTTCCGGTAATGAAATATTTTGAAGTTCCGGGATGCAGAACTTTATTGCTTGCACCACAACTTAAAGACCTTGATGATTTGGGGTTTATTCCCGGTGAACATTATGTCCGTATTACAAAAGACGATTTTTACAAAAAAGCAGAATATTATTTAAAACACGAGGATGAAAGGAATAGGATTGCTGACCAGGGTTATCAATTTGTCCAAACCCAACATACTACTAAAAAAAGAGTAGAACAATTAATTACGAAGATTGAAGAAATTTTAGGTAAACATATAGAAAGTCCAGATCTATAAAAAAGTAATACCCAAAAAATATCAATCATCAATGAAAAGGGAATTTTCCCTTTTTATTAATAGATTTAAAAAAGGTCCCTTGTTTCTCCCTTTATCCTTTTATTTAATTTTATGAGGTGAATGATCATGAATGAAAATGATTCAAAAACTATTTCACTCCAGAACAGAAATGTAACAAGGGAGCAGACCCTTAAAAAGGAATATAAGTACTTTACGAAAAAGCCAAAAAGCAAAATTTGTTTTGCCATCCTTGTTCATAATAATCGTGAGGTTGTTAGGGAACTAATCAATAATGTCCGATTTTTTTGTCCGAATAGCACCTTTGTATTTTTTAATGGAGGGGAAGATCCATCCGTATGCGATGACTTAGGTGTACCTGTGTGTCCTTCGAGTAGAAAATTAAAATATGGATACACAACGATTTATTTTCTTGAGACAATGGAATGGATTGAGGAACTGGGAATAGATTATGAATATTTTATTAATATAGATTCCGATGCTTTGTTTATTAAAGACGGATACGAAAACATCATATCTGAACAAATGAGAGATGCAGAATACATGGCAGTTAGACTAAGGATACCTGGACACAATTGGTTTATTGGAAAACAGCTAAGAAAAGATATTGATAGATGGAAAGAATTATTCAGGCTTGATCCGTTTTATGGTGTATTTAATGTTGGTCAAGTGATTAAAAGACCATTGGTTAAGGCATTACTGGAACCGAGCAAAAAGGAAAAGTACAAAAAAGCTTTGTTAGAAACGATATCCTTTGGTTCCGACGAAATTTTTTTTGTCAATATGGCACACGAATTAGGGTTTAAAATGAAAAAATATCCGTACACAAGTGATAAGGAAATCATACGGTATCGTCCACATTTTAAACTGGATGAAATAATAAACTGTTTAAATAACAAGAAGTTTAGTGGGCTGTGTCATCCAATCTATCGACTTAAGAATGACCAATCACGAAGGTTGATTAAACAACTGGCATATAAATGTATGATTGAACAATATCGTGATGAGATTTATCCGTGGCATGAAAAAGATGAGTCAAATTTTTCGCCTTCGCTGCCAATTAAAAGTAAATTTGGCAATAAAGAACTAATTGTGCGTTCGGGTAATAAGTTAATCCATTATTGGGAAAATAGAGAAACAAAAATATGGAAGAGAACGATAACGTTTGCTAAAGGTGTAAAAGATATTCCTATAATTTATGGGAATCGCTCAGGGAATTTTGAGGTAGCATGCAAGTTAGAAAAGGGCGGTATTGGATTTTGGTGGCGGGACAATGACAAACGAGGATATCCATGGCATGGCCCAATACTAATTACTCATGAGGATGTCGAACCTATCCTGCTTGATCAGCTGGAGGATGGCCGGACAATTCTGGTTTGTCAATCAGGAGACAAACTAACATATTGGGCTTGTTCAAAAGAAGGAGAATGGATAAAAGAGCCGCCACAATCATGAATACAATCCCACAAAAATCGAAATACGTTATCCGAATCTTTTCCATTTTTATTGTTCCACATACATTAATTAAAGAAATACAATAAGATATTTGAGGGAGAAAAAATGAACTCAAAAAAGTTTGTATTTATTTGTGGACTTCACCGAAGCGGTCCAAGTATTCTATATAAAATTTTAAGGGATCACCTGAAATCAGTAGTTTTAAAAACACGACATTTCCCAGAGACGCAGGACAATTTCTCCAAACAGATTTTCCCACTGATTCTTTACTTGGAGGAGTAGGCATTTTCGGATTAAATCCAGATCCCCATTTAGATGAACGTTCCTCTTTAATCACACAAGAAAATAAATAAAAAGAAATAAATATTGTACAGCTTTAAACATTTACATTTGTGACGTATAAAATTCATTTAACTGCAGTGGATCTGTTAAGGGAGGTAAAACAAATGAAGGTTTTGTTATTTACACCATCGTATAAACGTCCCTACATTCTTCGTCAATGTATACTTAATATGAAAAACCAGTCGTATACAAATTTTACTCATTCAATCAGCATTATGTTTGATAATGAATCCGAAGTTAAAGATTATGAAATCTTATTTGATGATATCCTTGACGATCGATTTAAAATTCAGTACAAGAAAAATTCAAGGACCCATACGAATGCAATGACGACAATATCACAATGTCCCAAACCATATGATCTATATATTAAAATTGATGACGATGATATTTATAAAAAGGATTATGTGAAAACTATAGTTGAATATTTTGAGACACATAAATGTGATGTTTTAAGCTCAAAAGTTAGTTATCAACTAAATAACTATCATTTAGCAAAAGGTAATTACAAAAGTCTGGGTGGTCATTTTCCAGATAATAACTATCTAATGCCTATGACATTTGCATTTAGTCAAAAAGCATATCAAATTTTACTTACTATTAAAGATAATAAAAATTACGAGGATTTGCAGTGGAGGACTGCCTGGAGCAAGTACGGATTAAAAGACGATAATGTGGATAATTCAAGTAATATCATTTGGCATATTCATGGTAAAAATACATCAGTAGGTAGTTGGTTCCGCCCTAATTAAGATTCTTTTCAACACAGAACGATCCTTGTAAAAAAGAATAAGGTTTTTCGAATTGCCTGAAATGGATTAGAACATCTGTTTTTAAGTTCTGAAATAAACAATTAGATTGATAAACCTCTTCCACAAAAAAATATTCTTGTTTGGATATTCGAATCAAGAAATAGTAAAAATAGACTAAATTTATGGGGCATAAGCGTCTTAGCAAAAGGATAATCAATAACATCTCTTGTTAAACGTAGAAAAACGCTTACTATTCACTATTCAACTCATGCTTCTTTAATGATTGGACGAGTTCCTTAAAATGTCTTTTGAAAGTGTTTTATTCTTAGAAAACAGAGGGAATAAATAGTGATTAGGACCGCCGTGCGAATATTCGTTTCCGCCAAGAACCAAAGGCAAAACCGGAATTTGTGGGCAAAAAATAAATCGAAACATTAAGAAAACCCCTAATATCACATATGTAGGTGAAGTCCATGGGGAGAAAAAGCAAAATCTGTTACGGAATGCTAGATGGCTAGTTTTTCCAAATAAAGGTTTCGAGCAATTTGGGCTAGTTATAGCTGCATACGGAAGAGGGGCCGTTCCGGAAGTATTACAAGGTTTACCTATGTTTATATGTAATGATTTTCAGCATATTGAACAATTGGTTTCAGGAGATTGCCCGGTAAAACCGAGTGTCCTTCGAAAATATGTTACAGAACAATACACAAAAGAAAAATGACTGACAAATATTTAGAACTATATAAACGGGCTATTAATGGTTGGAACTAAAAGTAAGGCGTATTTCTTTTAGATTTTAGTAAATAAATAGAGATATAGGTAGAAGGTAGTTTCTAAGTTAACAATGGGTAGAGATATTATGGAACTGTTTCACTATTCAGTTTCCATTTTTTTATTATTTTTAGTTGTTGACTTCTACGAAATATCATTGTAATATAACCCTGTAAACAATACGCCGGTGTGGCGGAATTGGCAGACGCGCACGACTCAAAATCGTGCTCCTTCGGGAGTGTCGGTTCGACCCCGATCACCGGTATTTTTTTTGCGCCCGTGGCTCAATTGGATAGAGCGTCTTACTACGGATCAGAAGGTTATGGGTTCGACTCCTATCGGGCGCGTTTATGAATGGATGGGGCCTTAGCTCAGCTGGGAGAGCGCTTGCTTCGCATGCAAGAGGTCAGCGGTTCGATCCCGCTAGGCTCCACCAAAGAGGTTGATTTGGCGGTGTAGCTCAGCTGGCTAGAGCGTACGGTTCATACCCGTAAGGTCAGGGGTTCGATCCCCTTCGCCGCTATCATATTTTTATTAAACTGGACCTTTAGCTCAGCTGGTTAGAGCTGACGGCTCATAACCGTCCGGTCGTAGGTTCGAGTCCTACAAGGTCCATTTCATACATAATGCTGCTATTAAAACTAAAAAAATGTGAGTTTTTTAAGGGGTGAAATTTTCGGTTTCATCCTTTTGCATGTTTAAAACGATGCTCCATAAATACCTTTCTATCCTGATTTGCACCGAATAGAACTCACGAAATTATCAAATCCTATCTTTAAAATGAGTACGGATGTGGTAAGAATGATCATTGGAAGCCATGTTAGATGAGAAATAGATTTTTAGGATCGGCAAAAAAATCGGTTGCAAACCATGCATCCGCTTTTCAATATTTTCCGAAAAACCCGAGAAGTTTGTCGATTAAGGATTATAATGAAGAAGATACTCTGTAGCGCATACACCTTATTCAACCAGTCTCACACCTTTAAAAAATAAAGAAGAGCTGACTATTTTATCTCTTCTCAATGATTTGGAAATTGCGATGCTTGCGGGTCCATCGGTGTGGTCGTTCATTATGGCAATCAAATAAGTAGCAAAGATCCCCTTGCTAGACTATCCTGAAAAAATAGGTTTTTGTTTAGACAAACGTCATGCTTTTGCTGGCGGGCTATGGAATGGAGAAAACACAGATGCGCTATTCGCTAAAGGAGAGAGTTTAGGTTATCTTCACCACTTAAAAGTGATTCATTTCAATAATTCAAAATACCCAACAGGTTTGAAGAAGGATCGACATGCAAATATTTTTCAAAATGGCTATATCAAAGAAGCAGAATTAGCCGAACTAGTAAAGTCTCCCATCTTAAAAAATATCCCTTTTATTTTAGAAACACCTGATGATGAAGGTGTGAGTCATAAAGAGGAAATTAAAATAATCGTAAAAAAATGGGGATAATTGGCTGCTGCCTACCCCTGCAACTTCATTTTGCGTATTTCCTGTAACAACAAGGGAAGCAAACAACTAATGTGAGAGTTCCCTTGTTAGTAAAGGTTAAATGAAGATTTTACTTCGTTCATCAAAACTGGATGTTCATTAAAACCGATTTTTGGCTCTTTTCATTATGGTTTTAATTCTTTCTCTCGATTTTCTTTCGTTTCGATGCTCACGTTCATTTTTACTTTCATGATCGTGGTCATTTACTTTCATGATCGTGGTCACATTCCATCTCGTGATCTTTCTTTTTTCTTTTATGTTCTTGGTCATGTTCCGTTCCGTGAGGAAACTTAAAAACTTGCTGTGATTGCAGAAGCTTAAATACTAACACGACTTCTGCCTTCTCAATGATTACTTTAAAGCGTCCTCTCTTGTCAAAATTTTTGTGTATATCAAGATCATTAACCAAGCTAAAAAGTAGCCTGCATTCAATTGGTTCATTGTAAAATTCAAACGTAAGGCCACCGGATTGGTAAGGGTCTGCTGCATGCCCCTCTTTATCAATAAAGATTCTTTCACCTGTCAAAGTGGATTTAAAGCTAAATTTTTCAGACACAGTCCAAAAGCAATTATCAACTTTGACAGCCTGGTTACAGTTGAAAGGAACATTAACCGAGAAGTCACGTACAAAACCGCTGTAATCCTCTACATATTGAATATTCTTATGAATTTTTCCTCTGACAAAAACCATTAACTCACAAGGATTTGCAACTGAAGGGATGGCTTTGCATTCAGTAATGGAGACATTCCTACGCACATTCTTTATTTCCCTTGCAGGAGTTGGCAGTGTGATTTTCGATTCAACTAACGCTTGTAATTCAACATCCTTTAGAACAATTGGAATAAAGGCAATGCCTCCAAAATGTGATTCACTATTACAATCAACTCGAATTGTATCAGCAACATCACACTTAGGCTGGACGATTTTTGTGGAACCCCATCCTCGAGGGTTTCCACAACAGTTCTCTCCTTTATGATTACTCATTCTTTTCTCTCCTTTACCATAATGGCTAAATGCATAAAAGGTTTATTAATTGAGATTGTTATACCTAATTAATTTATATGTTTAAAGGAGCTTCTAGGTGTATGCCCAAAAACAGAAGGGAAATATAAAAGAGCAACTTCGTTACATTGGTCGTTATATCCGTCGACCTGCAATTGGAATTAATCGGTTTGTTGGACGTGTCATGAAAAGGAAGAAATTCCTTTAAGTGTTGTAAGGGACTTTGACTTAATGGATGATGGAGACCCAACCACTCCAACAATGTTTTTATGCGAAAAATGTGGTGGGCAAATGTATCCGGAATATTATGAAGGAGTACATGGCATGAAGTACAGAATATCGGATATTCTCTAAACAAAAAAGGCCCGGGCGGTTTTTGCCCGGTTTTTCTTAATGGGATTTGTGATGAAATAAATGATCTTGATTGGGCTGTTGCTTTACAGCAATTAATCGAGCTTCTTGAAGATCCCCTGAAAAAGACAAATAAGAAAATCCAAAAACTAATTAAAAGTCAACTTCAGCAATGGGTCGATGGCCATCCTAACTATATCAAGGCTTATAATTTCAGTTCATTTAAAAACTCATTAAACTTATAAGAAAACTGTTTCTACTTCTAATGGCGAAAGGGCATTAGTTGAATTTATGAAGACAAATGCATCATAGCGCTTAGGTAGAAGGGAAGGTACATAGTTTCCATATTGTTCATGCATCGGATGATAAACTACCCCAATAGCCCGGTGACCAATTCTACGATTAAAAATAGGCCGATTTTTTTGAGTGAATATTAACAGTTTATCATGTGGTCCTGCTTTGTGCATGAGATCCTCCCAGCTGCCTGCTTGAGCAGGGGGAACGATCATTCTTTCAAAGTTAACACCCCACTCGTCCGCTGCAATTACTGTTCCTCGATGTGTTCCAAATCCAACTATGAATATATCATCATTTCCTTGCTGCTCCCTTAAAATTTGGCCAACATTGACCATTCCTTCATCAGCCATATCGGTTGCTCTAGCATCTCCAACGTGGGTATTATGTTCCCAGATGATTCCTTTTGCCTTATTTTGATAAAAATTACTGATCTTATTGATGACCTCCACCATATGCCGGTCGCGAATATTCCACGATTCATTATCATTTACAACCATCGTTCTGTAATAATTTTCTGCATTTGCTGTAATGAGTGCATTCACTTCAAGGTTTAGACTGTTTTCTTCAGAATCTAAATACATATGCTTATTGATAGAAATATCGGTTAAAAGCTGGATGACCTCATCATGGCACCCTTCCCCGTAAAAAGAGGCAGCCACACCATATTTCTCAGCCCGGCGGTTAAATGGTTCAAAGCAAGAGAAAGCTTTTTTGGCAGCTGCAAGATTCGGTGAGTGTATTTTTTCTAAATACTTAATGATTTCCTCCATCGATTCCCATAAACTATAAACATCAATCCCATAAAAACCAACCTTTTGGTCGTCGGACTGCTTCTGATTATATTCCTTTAGCCACTCAATAAAATCAATTAATTCTTCATTAGCCCACATCCATGTCGGCCAACGGTTAAATGACCGCAACATCTTAAGTAGGTTCGTCTCTTTCTGAATGTAGCCTTTTATGTATCGATTTAATTGTTGACAAGCTGGCCAGTCGCCCTCGACAGCCAAAAAGGTAAATCCTTTGTCCACAATTAGCTTCTTCGAAATTTCCGCACGGACTTTATAAAATTCAGATGTTCCATGTGATGACTCTCCTAACAATACATACTTTTCATCATTTAGCACATCTATTAATGAATTCAAATCACTTGTTTCAAGGATTGGAATAGCGTCATCTTTAATTGCCTGAATCATTTTTTTGTGCATTTCATCCCTCTGTTCTATTGTTTATATTCTGCGTTATAGGAATTTTCACCGGAGTGAACAGATAAAAGGGTATCCGCAAAACCGACAAGGCGATTGACAATCTCATCTGATATTGCATAGACAACCTGATAAAGTTTTCTTTCATGCAAGGTTGGGTCATCAAAAATGATGGTTGTATTAATAAAAATTTGTTTTGTATCATAAAGGTTGTAATGGATAATGGCTTTTCCAGTCGCCCCACCGGTTACAGGATCTTTATAACTTGGTAAAAATATATACCATTCTTCTGCGCTAGGGGACCGAAAATTCTTTGTAAAGGTCATTCCGCTAATTTCAGTGTCAATTTGTTCTTTTAAACGATTATCTATGAAATCAATAATGCCATCCATAAGAATACCTTCTTTCTGGATCTATACGTAAAAATAAATAACTACAGCAATATTATTTGCATAATGAAAGCTATTTATTTTATGGATATTGTTTAATGTGCTAAATAGAAGAGTGTGGTATTTTAAGGCATATTCTTTGAAAACAAATTTTGCATGATATGATATTCCAAAGAGAGGATATAAATCTTTCGTTCCAACTTGTCTGAAAATTTTTACACTGTACTATCGAATTAGTTGACGATATAGTGGTTTGGCGAAATTGGATATACTCATTTTAGGGATGGATTAAGGTAGGCGGGCTAATAGTGACAGAAACATGTACTTAAAATCGGAGAGCATTTAGAAGAATTTTTTATAAACCATTTTTGAGAGCAAAACACTTATCATAAATAAGAATTAACGGAATGGATACAGAAATATGGGATGATAGGCTAATACCGCTTTCCTTTCGTGCGGACGCAAGGCTGGTTTAACGAATAACCCTATATGCCATGAGGCTACAGGAATCGTTCCTGCAAACGCAACAACGGCAGCAAGCTGAAAATAAATTTGAATGACATAACTTGGGCCAAACACATGCAGCTCATAATGGAGATTACCAGATTACCCATAAAGAATGAATAAATATTTTTCACATAAATAAGTCCTAAAATAAGAAAAATAACAAAATCAACACCTGAAAAAGAAAACAAAAACCTAAATCCTGATAGAAGAGTTAGAAGCGTAAACACCAAATTAAAACTATTAAGATATCGTGTGAAGTTCCTTTTTCGTTTCCATAGATTAGATAAACATTTCATAAATACCTATTAGAATAAGCATAACCCCAGCAGCGATATTTGAGTATTTTCCTACTCTCGTACCGATTAGTTTATTGCCAACCATGACGCCACATGCAATTGAAATTACTGAAAAAAGTCCGATTGAGATCGTCGCTAAAATAGGGGGAACGCCCGTAATACCTGCACCTAAACCGATTGCCAGACAATTGATGGCAAGTGCCAAACCTAATAAAACTGACTCTTTCCAAGAAATAATTTTATCATTATTTAAATCTAAAGAATCCGGCTCCCTTACAACCCTTGAAAAGTTTGAATCAGAATGAACAATAACATGGGATGTCTTCTTTTCCTGTTTACAACACTCAATGATACATATTATTCCAAGAACAATAATGAGAAGCCCACCGGATAAATTTGCGATACCCATGGAGATAAAATGTGAAATAAGCGCCCCTGCAGCAACGGATAAATAGGCAGCTACCATTGAAACAATAGCGATAAGCAGATTAGATATCAAAGGGATACGGGTTGATTTTAAACTATAAGAGACGCCAATCCCCAAGTTATCAAGATTTGCCGCAATACCTATTAACAATATTGTTAACCAATGCATTCACAATTCCCCCCTAAAGCATTTTTACTAACTCATATTTATGTGGAAATAGGCGGTTTGGTGACAAAGATAAAAACTCTGAGCGTTATATTGGTGTTTGTCCATGAATGCTAAAAGGGAGCACAAGGGCTCCCCATCGTTAAATCGATTATTTTTGGGTTTGTAATCCATCTACTAAAAACCTTTATAACCACAATTATTTGTTGACAGTAGGTTATCAAACCTTTCCTGTGAACAGAACTACTGCTGCATAACCTTCTGCTTGAAAATCGGAAATGTCGACATGTTGTGCACTAGATTTAAGCCCAACTGTCCCGCCATCACCCAAAGCTCGAACATGGCTAATCTTGCTCCTCTGTATCCCTTGACCGATGTCGATCCCTTGCCGTGCTGAATGATTAATAATGGCATTGGAAATAAAGATATGATCTGCCCGTTGTTTACCGCCGAACACCTTTATGTCAACACCGGCATTTTTAAAATGCTTTATCGCTATATTATTCAGAACAACATTTCTGGCACGATATTGAATCGCAACAACTGGATTATCCTTATAGTCATATTCGGAATCGCCAATTATTGTAAAGTTGTTTATGACCACATTTTTATAGGCTGACACGACTAGAGCACGTGGACTGGACTCCTGATATAATTCCGAAAAAACAGGTCCAATAGCAACAATATTCATTGCTTTAATTGTATAAGCAGTTTTTGACTCGGTATCAGCACTTTTGTGATGTCCGATATGTCGAAAATTATAGGCACGGTTATCATTTACGGAAAGATGTCCAACAATTTGAACGTTTGATGCGGCTGAAGAATTCTCGTGAGCCTTAATTTCCACTCCGCCAAAGCATCGAGTGGTTGAGTTATTAACCAGCATAATATTTTGGGAACCGTCATCTATTTCAATCCCATTCGAGTTGGAATTTCCCCTTTGATGGGACCGGCCGCTTGGGTCGCACATGTGAGAATTAGAGATAAATACGTTGTCACTGTGATGTGTGGTGATGCCGTCATCACCAAATCCATAGCCGTTTAGGCGATCAAGCCAGATATACTTGCTGCCGCGGCGGGCTCGATAGCCATCCCCAGAGTAATTATAAAGAGTGGATGTTATGTCAAAGCAATGAAGACCCGGATTGATTGCTTCCACTTCTTTTACCCAGCCATAAGAAACATGGGCAAAGGTTAGACAACTTGAATGATTACCCCACGTACTGGTTTTCTCCACGCTTCCAAGTCTTTCTACATTCCAATCTAAACTCATCTCCCGGATAAAAATATGATGATTGCCCCGCCAATGGTTGGCATTTGTTAAGAGTCTTGTTGCAATTGGAGCGTCATTATGGAGCTTAATGGTGGTCAAGCCTTTTCCCTCCCCAACCAAGCAAGTCCATGAGGGGAGCTTGATTTCCTTTGTCAGAAAAACACCTGCAGGAACACATACCTTTACTCGACCGCTGCCAAACGCCTTCTTAAAAGCATCGGTGTTATCCGTTTTACCATCACCAACAGCACCATACTCCTCTATATTCACTTCTTTTTTAATCATCCTTACTAATTGGTCGTATTGTTCATCCGATTGTTTTTTCCATTCCGGATAAACGTTACCATCCTCCTCAACGTATGTTTGAAATGGACAGATGTTAGCCCTTGCTGGCATAGCAAACGGAAAACGGAATACTTTTGTTACTAATTCCTTAAGGGAGGATGCCCTCTTTCCTTGGTCAGTATCGTCGGGATGATTCATGCAGTATTGCTGGAAAAGCCTGTCTGTTTCCTCGGCCATCAAGCTAACGTTCTGTTTTTTGCCCATGATTTCCGAAATCAGCATCGAATTCATACTTGGGTCATGCTTTTTATCAAGATAAAGCATTTTCTCACCTCATTTAAAAACAAAGCTTAGAATTCCTGAGTGAAGGGTTGAATAACAGGAATTAATTTTACAACAAGCGGATTTGCAGGTTCACAAGGTGTTGGACAAGCTTCTGAAGGCTCAAAACGGACTCCAAAGGGGGCCTATATGTTAGGTTTTGCTTTTGGTCAATCTAACCCCGGTACAAAATTACCTTTTAGACAAATTACACCAACTAGTTATTGGATCAGTGATGTGAATAGTAATTTGTATAATACTTGGCAGGAGGGTGAATTTACAGGAAGTGGAAATGAACATTTAGCAGATTACGCAAATATGCAATATTATTATGTGATTGTGATTAATTATAATACCAATGCGGTAAAGGGCGCAGGTTCCGCTTTTTTCTTACATGTTAGTAATGGACACCCAACTGCCGGATATGTATCTGTTCCAAAGAGCATTATGGAGCAGTTGATGAAACGAATTCATTCTGGTGCTTATATTGTTAATGTAGCAAGTAAGGATGAAGTTACTGACTATTAAAAGGATCAAGGATAGGTCACTGACCCGAAAAGCACTGTAAACCAAATGTTTGGTTTTTTACAAAAAGTGTAAGGCATATACCTAAAATCAAGGAGGAAAATAAAAATGAAAAGGAGTGAGGTTTATAATGAAAAAGCAAAGAATACCGGAGCATCAATTAAATGTAACTGCAACAGTAGACCAAGCAATTGAATTAATGGCACAAAATGAAACATCAAATGGAATTGCAACGGAAAAAACACAAGAAGGTCAAGTTCATTCAAACGAGGCAAAATAATAATAAAACAGAGCGGGGGGCAAATATCTCCCGCTTTGTTTTATTAAAGCCGATCATCTTCCCATGCCCTGCTATAATCTTTGATATTGTATTTGTCCATTAATTTTTTGTCTTGATCGCTTTGAGTGGCCATTTTCGTTTTGGCATTTACCAATTGATCTTTTGATGCAGCTCTCATTTTGTTTTCCATTTTAAAATCCTCCTATAAAATTTTTTATACTTAACATATCTAGTCTAACCAAATGGGCAAATACTATGAAAGGATTTAAAGGCTTTTACTGTAAAAACAACAATCTGGTGTAATCAAAATTTAAGAATAAGATACAGTTCCATGGAAACTTTAATAAAGTGCAAAATTTATTTATTCCAGGGAGGTTTTGTTTTTGTATTTTTATCGAGAAGATTTAATTAACATGATTGTTCCTGATAAACCAGATCCTTCTGCTGCAAAAGTCCTTCAAGAAACATTGGGTGGAAGATTTGGTGAAATGCGTACTTTGATGCAATTTTTCTTCCAAAGCTCCAATTTTCGCGGTAATCAGATAGCATACCGCGATCTAATCAGAGGAATATTTATTGAAGAGATCAGCCATGTGGAGCTTGTTCAAACTACGATTAATCAGCTGTTAAATGGATCAGGCGAAGATGCTGTTGGAAATGGAGGAACTACAGGCGCTCCATTGGAGGAAGCCATTAAACATGCCAACCCACATCACTTTATTATGGGTGCACAAAGCTCACTTCCTGTTAAGCAGCGGGGGTCCCTTGGAATGGATCATATGTATACAGTCATGGAAATTTAATTAGTGCTTTATAGGATAACGTTGTATTAGAATCTACAGGTGTTCTGCAAAAATCTCGTATCTATGAAATGAGTTCCAATAAAACATTTAGAGAAACATTAGCTTTCTTAATTGTCCGGGATAACGCCCATCAAAATGCGTTTACAAAAGCATTAGAAACATTGGGTGTTGATTGGGGTAAATTATTCCCTGTACCAAACTATGATATTAACAAATATCCAGAATGCCGTAAATATATTGAGATGGGCTACCATAATGCCCAATTTAACTTTAGATTGGACGACACGTTAATTGGCCAGATATTCCAGGGCGAATCACCAAGCAGAGATAACTGGACACTTCAAGTAACACCGCCACCACAAGGATATCCAGTACCTGTTCTGCCGGAAATGCAAAATGAGCATAGCCCTGGCATACATGATTTAAACTCCTAGGTCCATGAAATCACTATCAGCTGCAAAAGTAAAACTCCAGTGGAATCTAGCAATAGCTTAATAAAAAACACACAGCAAGATTCATAATCTGTGTGTTTTCTCATTAGCCCTCAACGGTCTGAAAGGAAAAGCCTCGGCATCTCCCAAGGTAAATGTTTAGATTGGATCATTATCAGGATCTGTGTAAGATTTTATGGCCTGACCAAGTGCATTATATGCTTCACCAAAGGCTGCGGATGAGGAGATGTCTCCGGCATTTTCCAATTGTGACTGAGCATTTTTTGCTTGTGTCAATGACCGGATTACATCTTCAATCATCGTACCTTTATCACCATACTGTTTCTTCGCTGCTTGAAGCTGCTGAATGCTCTTGTCTAGGTCAAGGGATTCTGGATTATTAAACGTCGTCGCTAATTCCTCTTTCACTTGCTGTAAAATTTCCTTCATGATGTCCCTCATTTCCTAAAAATTTGATCATAGGTAGTTTAGACAAAGTCTCTTCTTGCTATCCGTTATTTCTTCAAATACCTATTCAATACTAAGTTAAACTTGGTCGATAAACCATATAAAAGTAGAATTATTGTAAACTTTGAGCGTTTAAATTTGATTTATTTCTGAGAGGATGATTACGATGCTTTCAATAGACCCATCGCAAATCTTTCACATTAGGGAAGACCTATATGTAAAGGGAAGGAGAGACCCAAGAGGTTTAGGTGCGGTCAGCCGTTTGGCAGGAAATGATTATGTATAATTGGTGAGATCTTTACAATCGAAAGACCCAAATAAAGGGAAAAACAGCCCTTTTTCCTTACAAGTCGCTATGGATTTTTCAGCAAAAAAATGCGAGCAAACAAACGTTTGCTCGCTAACGTTATTCGCGTATTTGGTCAAAATTAAACTCGCTTAATTGGTTCATATGGCTGGCAATCATAGCGATAATCGTACTAGCTTCCTCTTTGCTAAAAATAAAATGAGATTCGTCCTTAATTAACTCGTCATCAATTGTCCAGATCCGATTCACCCGTTTGAGAACACCATCCCCGGTTTCTTGAACGACGCCAAATTGATATGTTATTTCCACTTCATCCTTATGAGTAAAGGCTGTCACCTCAGGAGTGGACCAATCTACATCAATTTCTTCAAAAATTTCATCACTGTTTACTTGGAAAGCTTCATAATACTCTTCAGCTTCATTTACTATTTCAACATCCGCTTCATCATCAAAGACCTCATCTGATTGGAGATAGACTCCATCATCTAAATAGCGGTCATCACCATTCAAATAATCATGTAGACTCTCGTGAACTTCATCAATAATATCTTCTATGTCTGAAAGGATGATTTTACCCGTATGCCCCGTATCAACATCAAAGGATTCAATGTAAAATTCCTCATTTTCAGGGTCAAAGAACAGCGTACAGAAGAAATCACGATCAAATTCCTCAGTTTCATTATCTGCTGTCTCAACGAAAAACTCAATCCTTGGATGTCTGGCAGCCCTTTCTATTGTCATATGACCTACTTGATCATATTCTTCACAAATAGATTCCAAGTGGTCCTGTAGTTCCCCGCAGACTCTGTCAAACCATTCTAATGACATCAAACATCCCACCCTTTCATGTTTACTCAAAAATTTACTTACTTCCTATTTTGGGGCTAAAGATTAAATATTATACCTTTCTGTGGAAATACTATGAACTAGAATTTGTTAGGGTAAGTTACCTTTATTAAAAACCCAAGCTGGGGGTAAGTTGATGAGTTACCTTGGTATCTTAATTGAGCTCGTAATTGGTTATATCGCATTGTTTATTACGGTTAAATGTTTAGGCAAGACACAAATAAGTCAAATCACTCCTTTTGATTTTATATCTTCACTAGTCTTGGGAGATTTGGTTGGGAGTGCGATCTTTGATGAAAAGGCAGGTCTTTTTAAAATCCTCTTTGCAATTGGAATTTGGGGAGCCTTGATTTTTTTAACCGAAATAGCAACACAGAAGTCTTTACCGCTCCGCTATTTATTTGAAGGAAAACCCTCAATAATTATTAAAAAGGGAGAATTAGTCTGGAAAGAAATGAAAAGGAATCGGCTGGATATTGACCAATTGCTGCAGCTATTACGGTCAAAAGGCGTCTTTTCAGTAGAGGAAGTAGAATATGCAATTTTTGAAAACAATGGCGGGCTTAGTGTATTAAAAAAATCTGAGTCAGATTTTCCGACATGCAAAGACTTAAATATTAAAACAGATAATAGAACGATTCCAATTACAATCATTAGTGACGGCAAAGTATTGGAGAAAAACCTCCAAAAAGCAGGTTTAAATGAAAATTGGCTTGAAAAGCAACTTGAAAGAAAAGGGGTAAATAAACCAGCGGAAATTTGTTATGCTGAATTGCAAGCAGGAAAACATCTCTATATTCAAAAATATGAATAATGAAAAGCCCTAATCAAATTAGGGCTTTTCGGATATTTTAAGTATTTTGCTTTTAGTTAAATACGTTTTTCAAATGACTTAATTATTAGTCGTATTGAGCGCTTTTTTAAGCTTTCTGGCATTTTCTAAGCCATTATCACTAAATGAATTATCGCTATTTAATTGGTTTCCAATTGGACCGCCGTCCATATTCTCATTCTTTCTTCCCGATGGTTTAAATTGTTTATCATTACTTAATGCGGACATTGATTTACCTTCTTTCCTGTTTTTTTTATTCTCTGCAAATATCCTTACTTTATTAGGTTTTCCTATTTGCAATATAGTACCAGTATTTACAAACCTATAAATTCCAAAGGTTGACCTTATAATCTTCCATGTTAAAGGGAACAGTATAGTCGATAACTTTAAATAAGGTGTGATGGCGATGCAAGATGAACAGAGGGATTATATAACAATTGAAGATGAAAATGGCAATCGTAAAGAATATACTGTTGAGGCATTGTTTGATATGGAAGATGAATTCTTTGCACTCCTAAAGGCAGAGGATGAGACAATCGTAATGAAGGTAGAAGGGGAAGAGGGCGATCAGTACTTAGTGGGTATATCAGACCCCATTGAAAGCGAAGCGATTTTGGATGCGTACCAAATTGCCGTTAAACATGCACCTTTGGAAGATAGCAAAGTCTAGCAAAAATTCTCCCAAAAAATAATAAAAAAAACGGCAAAATTTGTATTGAATTGAATTGTACATAGAGGTACCACTAGCGTCAGAAAACATTCTTTCGATTGGATGGTCTGTCGCTTTTTCCTATATGAATTTTTAATCTGAATTAATCTTTTAAAGGATAAAGTCATATAAGTTGATATAATTACTTATAGTAGAATATAAAGAATATGTTATTGTTTACATTTTTGGAAAGTCCTTTTATTTTCAACTGAGCGCCTGTCATGGAAATAGTTTTTATAATGTAAAAAAAACAAGATTTATTTCATGGAAGGATGGAAAGAAGAATGTGGTTTATAGGAATTGTAGTTATTTTAGTGCTTATTCATTTTTTGATTATTCGCCCCTTAACGCAACGAAATCGGCCTCAGCGTTTCGACAGTCCAAGAGGCATTTATGAACAACCAATAGGAGATTATGGGTCATTTAATAATAATAGTGGTTTTGGCAGATTTGGAACATTTGCTGGTGGAATAGCTGCCGGTGCCTTGCTTACTTACTTGTTTGAACAAGGTCGGATTGGCTTTGATCAATTTACAGAATGGCAGCAACTAGGAGATAAGGAAATTATGCAGGAGCTTCAGGACCAAAATATACTCCAAGAGCATGAAATTGCCCAACTACAAGAGGAAATTGTCAACAGAGATGGGAACGATCAAACAGATTGGGGTGAAGACATAGGTGATGATACTCAGGATCTTGTTGACTACAATGATCAAGATGATCGACAAGACCAGGGGGGATTTGGAGATTGGGATAGTGGAGGCGACGATAATTGGGTTTAATTGAAAAGACCCTTGGCTTGATTCTATTACTATGGTTAAAAAACTCTCTTAGAAAAGCAATGTAATTTTTCAAATAGGTGATTACTATATTGGTATGTGATTCATAAATAAAACCAATACGTTGACTGTACGGTTTATCTATGGTATTATATTGATTAAGAAAAAAAGGGGGTGGGTAAGTTGGGAAGTTGTATCGAATTGGCGAAATAGCAAATTTAATGAATATATCAAAAAGAACAATCGATTATTACACCCAAATTGGCTTACTAAACCCTATTCGGACGGATTCAAATTATCGATTGTATGGCGAAGACAGTATTCGGATTTTGGAGCTGGTTGAGCATTATAAGAATCTTAACATGCCTCTTGAAGAGATCAAAGCTTCCATTGAATTAATTAAAGCAGATCATGCTATTGACAAACAAAAAGTTGAAAAACATTTTGACCAGATAGCGATGATTATGCAGCACTTAAAAGAGGAAATTAGTGTAATGGAACCTGTTCTTCAAAAACTAAATAACCCTCAAAAAGAAGAACTTGTCAAAAAGATTTCTGTTCAAGGGATTACCTTGGCACAAACATTACTAGTATTATTTGGATAAAAGATTCCTATTTTTGTAAACTTCAGCTTACTTATTCGAAAAAAATAGGAGGTGTATTCCTTACTTTAGTATTTAGTAAGGAGACCATTTGATTATTGTTAATTTACTAATAATAGCAATCTTACTTGGTTTTACTGGTTTTTTCGTATCGTACGAGTTTGCTATTGTTAAAGTTCGCAGTACCCGTATTGACCAGCTTGTCTCAGAAGGAAACAAGAAAGCTATCGTGGCTAAGTCAATTGTTTCAAATCTAGATGAATATTTATCAGCATGTCAATTGGGAATTACTGTAACAGCTTTAGGATTAGGTTGGTTGGGGGAACCAACGGTGGACCAGATCATTCACCCTTTTTTAGTTACCTTAAACTTGCCTGAGTCTATTGCAAGCATCACATCATTTATTCTTGCATTTGGCTTTGTGACCTTTATTCACGTTGTCGTAGGAGAACTTGCTCCAAAAACGTTTGCAATTCAAAAAGCAGAAGCATTAACATTGCTGTTTGCAAGACCAATGTTGATTTTTTATAAAGTTATGTACCCATTTATTAAAGCTTTAAATGGTTCAGCTCGCTTTATTGTAGGGTTGTTTGGTTTGAAGCCAACTTCAGAACATGAAAATGCTCACTCTGAAGAGGAGCTTCAATTAATTATTTCGGAAAGCTATAAAAGTGGGGAAATTAACCAATCTGAATTTAAATATGTAAACAATATTTTTGAATTTGATGATCGTGTTGCCAAAGAAATTATGGTTCCACGGACTGAAATTGTCGCTTTTGATCAAAATCAAACATTAGAAGAATGTCTTAAAATCGTTACTGAAGAAAATTATACAAGATACCCGGTAATCGATGGTGAGAAGGATAACATTGTGGGTATGATAAACATGAAAGAAGTACTAACTGAATATATTAAAGGTCAGAATATTGATGCACCAATCGGCCAATATATACGTCCGGTGATCCAGGTAATTGAGTCAATCCCAATCCAAAATTTATTAGTTAAAATGCAAAAAGACCGTGTTCATATGGCCATCTTAATTGATGAGTACGGCGGTACGGCTGGATTAGTTACGGTTGAGGATATTCTTGAAGAAATTGTTGGTGAGATTCGGGACGAATTCGATGGAGATGAAGTACCGGAAATTAATCAAATTAGTGAAAATAGAACAATTGTCGAAGGAAAAGTTTTAATAGAGGATGTAAACGATTTGTTTGGCTTAGATATTGATCATACCGATATGGATACCATTGGTGGATGGATCATGTCCGAAAAGATAGACGTTGCCGAAGGTGATAAAATTCATTACAATGGCTATGAATTTACGATACTTGAAGTCGATGGTTACCATATAAAATCCTTGGAAATTGTTAATTTGCAGGCATCAGTTGCATAACGATACTCCCTCGTTTTCAGAGGGAGTATTATGTATACATATTTTGAATAGGGAGGCACTCATTTGAAAACGATTTTAAAAATGTATAAGCACTTAGAATGGGCGAACAAGCGAATTCTGGAATATTTACAAACAATAGAATGTGATAATGAAAGTGTCATCCGTTTGTTTTCACATATCCTCCTTGCAGAGCAAGTATGGCACGCAAGAATAAACGGAGAGGATTCCTCCCTTCTCGTTTGGGGAGATGAAGATCTAGCAACTTGTGCAAAATTGGTCAAACGGAACGAAGAAAGGTATTCAGCGTTACTAAAGGATTTATCTGACGCCGATCTTGAAAGAGTGATTCCTTATACAAATAGTCAAGGGAAGGAATATGTCAATTCAATTGGTGATATCCTAACCCAAGTTGCACTCCATGGTCAGCATCACCGTGGTCAAATAAATCAGTTGCTGCGTGCGACCGGTCTGAAACCTGTAAATATTGACTTTATTTCGATGGTGAGATAGACCATAAAGCCTTTTTACCTATTAGATCAAAACCCTAATATCCAAAGCACACTGGACACGAAAAGAAGCCAGTGTGTTTTTATTTTTTTAATAGGAGATTCTCCTTAACACATATTTCCTTCCTGAATACTATTTTAATAAAGGCAGGTGAGGAAATGTATTTTGTTGGTTTCTATTCGCCAAAAGCAAAATCTGGGGTAACTGAGTTGTCTTTATCGATTTACTATTGGCTAAAAATGAACACATGCTTATCGGTTGCGTTCATTTCGTATGGAACCCTGGAAAAAGAAGAGACATCAAATGAACTTATCCATGAATTTGCAAAAATGTCGTTAACTGAACAAAAACGGAAAGTTAAAAAAATGAAGAAAGAATTCGATATTATTATTTACGATGCTTCTAGTCAACTATCAGAAGGTGTATTAAAACTTTTACCAATTGTTGACCGACTATTTATCGTCGGTGAGGAGCATAAGGATTTTGCAGTTAAGCTCCATCAAATTATTCAATTTAACAAAATTTTTGATAAGAGCGTCAAAAATTTTATTACACATGTTCAAGGCAGCAAAACGTATATTATCCGAGAAAATAAGGACGACCGAGTCATTGGCTTTCATTATTCCAAAAAAGAAACCAATGATATTGGTCAGATGGTATATACAGATTACGTTACCCATTATTTAGAGGAAAAATTGATTGATAAAATAAATAAGGTATTTAAAAAAATAAAACAAATACCAAGGGAAGATCTATTTCAAGGCCTATATCAGATGGGGATTGATTTTGAAAAAGCACTGCTTTTCCATAAGTTTGTAGTCCTAAGGGAAGCATTAGGACAAAATTATTATGAAGCACTGGAAACTCTTTTTCCATTGTTAATAAGTTCTACTTTCGAAGACATATTAGAAATGTTTGAAAATGAAATAACCTCTATAACTAAACTGCAAATAAAAAAATAATTTGAAAAAACCGAATGAAAAAGAGATCAGACACGTATGATCTCTTTTTCATTCGGTTTTAATCGAAAACGGTGATTGATAATAGGTAGAAACCTAGTCCTGTTTGAATATGGACACATACACTATTTTGCAGACAGGATTGGAGGTGAGCTAATGGAAAGACAATACAGTGGTTATCATGGGCATGGCGGCTTTTACCCAGGGCACGGGTATCATCATGGGCATGGCGGCTCTTACCCAGGGCACGGGTATCATCATGGGCATGGCGGCTATTATCCAGGGTATGGTTATCATCATGGGCATGGGGGCTATTATCCAGGGCATGGTTATCATCATGGGCATGGCGGCTATTATCCGGGAGATGGGTATCACCATGGCCATAGTGGCTATTATCCGGGGCATGGTTATCATCATGGACACAGTGGCTATTACCCAGGAAGCGGCTATCAACACGGACAGGGGAGTATGCCTCAGCGCCAGAATTAAAACTCACTAAAAAACAAAAAAAGAAACAAGCAGTCCCAAAAGGGGCTGCTCATTTCCTTGGTGATGTTTCACAATACTGCTAAAAAATTGATTGAGGACAAAGAGTATACTAAGATAAATTTGTAAGTTTGAATACATAAAACTTTTTAGGGGGGAATTAGGATGGAGTCTGAAATCCAAGCACTTTATCAACAACTATTGAATGCATGGAACAATCGAAACGCACGTGAGATGGCTGACCTTTTTACTGGGGATGGTGAGATGATTGGATTTGATGGGAGTCAGGTGATTAGTCCTGATGAGATTTTTTCCCACCTGGACCCTATATTTGAAAGCCACCCGACTGCTCGGTATGTAAGCAAGATAAAAAAACGTCCGTTTTCTTAGTTCAGATACAGCTATATTACGGGCAATAGCAGGGATGGTGCCTCCAGGAAGCAATAAAATTAATTCAAGTGTAAATACTCACCACACGCTCGTAACGGTGAAGGTTAAAGGAAACTGGCGAATTATGCTTTATCAAAATACCCCAGCACAATTTCATGGCAGACCAGAGTTGGTCAAACAAATGACTAAAGAATTAAGCGCATTACTCTAGTGAGTTTTGGGCTTATTTTTCATTGTTATACTATTGTTAGCAGATTTGTTGGATTAAATTAGGTGAATTATTCTTTGGTGAATTTACTAAACTTGATACTTCATAAGCCTCCATCATTTCTTCAGGAAGAGGCTCTAATAAATGATTTAATGAATTTAATTCATTTATCACTGGATTTAACCAGACTTTCTCATTTTCTGGTCTTAAAATAACAGGCATTCGATCATGGATGTCTTTCATCAGTTCATTAGGTGCTGTTGTAATCACTGTGCAGGAATAAATGGTATTCCCCTCTGGTGATTTCCAGCGTTCCCACAGACCTGCCATGGCAAATAATTTATTTGATTTTAATTTTATCCGCATTGGTGTTTTTGTTTTATTCTGATTTCGTTTCCATTCATAAAAACTATCAGCAATTACTATGCATCGTCTTTTTTTATAGGCATCACGGAAGCTTGGCTTTACTATTAATGTTTCTGCTCTAGCGTTAATTAGCTTGTAACCAATTTTTTCATCTTTAGCCCATGGAGGGATTAATCCCCATCTTAGAAACCCTAATCTGTTTTTTGTGCCGTCGTTTATAACTGATAAAACAGAATTAGAAGGAGCGATATTATAACTAGGGAGATACAGTTCCTCCTGGATAGCTGCCTGAATGTCGAACCGATCAATAATATCATTATAATTTGCAAATAACGTAAACCTGCCACACATTTTTGCCGCCTCCCTAAATGGTTAGACTTATTGTATCATGTAGATTAGCAAAAGCTTAATCCGGTTTACTATTCATCTAGTGACATTTATATAATAAGCGTTATAGTTTCCATTGAATATTAGTTGGTAAGGGTAACTACTTTTTGTTTATTCTATAACAGATCTCGTTTTTTCTAATTTACTTTCTTACATCTTATTCAAAATCATTTTTTGCATGGCAGAAAAGCTGGGCATACATTCAAGACATCCGTATAACCAATTTTAAATAAAATAATCGAACTACTTTTAGGTCAAATGTCACCAACCAAATCTTGAAGAATCGAAAGGGGAGATGGATATATCACCTTCCCTTTCGATTTGTTATAAAACTTATGATCGCTGTATCATTGAAGAAGAAAAGGTTTTAATCATCTTTTGAAGATTTCTATGGCCTTCTCTTAATTTAATAGTTTCATCGATAATTTTTTGAAAGCCTTCTAAGTCTTTATCTGTTGCATTTAATAGTGACTTAGGAATTCCTTCGGCGATTTGTTGTATGGTTAAATCCATGCTCACGACAATGACCACCTTTCTCTTATTAGTTCGTTATTGTCCTCTTATAATTTTGGGAAAGGGGCGCTATTTTCCTGCATGCCTACTGAAAAATTTATCTTCATTTTTCATCAAATTTTATGATTAATAGTAAAAATATTTTCTTCCGTTAACAAGAAACGACGGTAATCCTAATGGATCCCGTCGTTTAATGAAAAATTAATAAGAAATAATTTTATTTATATAAAAATCAATAATCTTCGTGGTTTCGTTTTTTTTTTTTGAGGTTGGTTTAATCAAAACTAAATTCAGTTTGTATTGATTATGATATAGAACCTGCTTTTTGTTTAGGCTAAATCGATAATGAAAAGATTTCTTTTTTCGATTTCATCTGTGAGAAGAGTAATAAAATCACTTGAAAGTTTTAATTGTACCGCACTTTTGTAGGCCTTTATTAGTAAATTGTCTTGTAACATTTGCAAAGATTCCAAAATAGATCCCTCTTTTTTCTTATAATATGGATTATCTAATTAAATATTTTTTTGGGGGTAAAAAGACAATAATTCACAAATAAGTCATAAAGATATGAATTTTTAACAAAAGTGATAGTAGTAATTGTACATTAGCTAATAGGTTTTAAGAGATTGGTATTTTAAAATATAATTGTCAAGCTCTTGACTTATTTCTATGTTTTTTTTGTCATTAAACCCCTTTTCAATTCCAATATGGGTTAGCTGTATTCTAAGTGACTCAATTTTTTGAAGCAGCCCTCTTTTATATTGCAACTCATCCAAACGTAGCATGGAATCCATCACACTCACTTTTATAGTAAAGTACATTCTGAATTCATAATTTATAGGAAAATAATAGCATAGTAAGTACTAAATTAAACTTGGTAACTGTGAATATTAATTGACAATTAATGACTAAATACCTATTCAAGGCTTTCGATAGATTGCTAAAATGTTGTACCACGATCTTTATATAGGTTTCGACCTTTTAGAATTTGTTTGATTTCCCGTTTGAACAGCTAGATAGCCATCTGTATAACAAAACAACACGGCAGCCTAAGCTGTCGTGTTGTTTTGTTATTTGTAATTTATTACTGGTGGCACCACTAGTTTTATGGTTATATTATACTGTTTTTTGCTGTCCAACTGTCGCTTATATCAGAGTCAATGATACAGGAAATTGGAATAATGACGGGAGAAAGGTCGCCATTTTGTTCACCGAAGCCTTGATTTCGTTTGTATGAAACAAATTGGTCAATAAATTGGTTTGGACCCATATTCATTAAGGAGGAATGGTCAAGAACATTGATCTTTATGCCTAAAAGGTTGACGACCATCGGTGCGAAAATCAATTAGATCACCTCAATGAATTTGGATTTTGTCCAGATTCGAACGAAGAAGGAGAATCTATCTGGTCGCGGTCGTCCACACAGCTCCGGTTGGCAACAAACTCACTTGAATCTCCGAAATTCTGGCCATAGCCCTGATTCTTTTTATCTGAGTTATGCCATTCAGCTAATAAATTTTGGCCTATATTGACAGCCGAAGCATTTTCAAATGAATTAATTTTGATAACGCAAATGTTTATATTTATATACGGAACTGGTACCGGCAACTTTATCTCCCCCTTATGGTTAATTTAAAGGATGCTAAAGAACATATTCGAGGGGCACTACGACGGTTAAGCTATTGCTTATCAAAATAGATTGCGTAAGTAAAATAACTGAAGGGCTATTGTAAGGGTTGAGTCAAAAAAGTCAGTTGATTTTTTGAGTGGAAAACCCACTTAAACAAGGCTGTTTTTCGCTGTATAACTATCAGATAAATCAGGGTCCACCACCCAGGAAATTGGAATATTGATTGGCGAAAGATCGCCGTTTTGTTCACCAACTCCTTGGTTCCTTTTATATGAGGTGAATTGATCAATATATTGGTTTGGTCCAAGATTTAGTATGGAAGAATTGTCGATAGCATTTACTTTAACGCCTAGAAAATTAATTGCCATCGGTGCAATAATCAAGGAAATCACACCTTTCTTCTTAATTTTGAAAGAATTATAAAGCCTATTTATTTATTTTTATGGAGGGGATGTCAATCAAATCGTTATCCAGAGTAATTTGAATAGGGACCGCTACCATTGTAAAATCAGCCATTTGCTGGCCAAAGCCTTGATTTTTTTTACCAGCGACATTTTCACCAATAATGAAATTTTGCCCGAAAGAAACGGAGCTGAGATGATCAGGACTATTGATTTTGATACCGCCAATATTTACTTTTGCAGGAATAAAGAACAAGTCCATTCTCCTTTCTAGTTGGCCAATTCAAAGGAAGCAGGCATGACAAATGTTATTTATCTTAAAGTCTATTCGATTAAGGGAAAATTCATGAACATAATTTTTGTCAAGGCTTGTACTCTTTCTTTAAATTCCACGATTTTTTTTACTTCAGCAGTTATCGAAAACTTCTATAGAAAATATTCCAATAGATAAAAGAAAGGTGAAATATGGATAAAAATAACAACCATAATAAAAGTAGAGAAATCAAATTTCTCTACTTTTAACTTTTTTATTAACTTATTGTAGGAGTTAATAAAAATTCTAATTTGAAAAGAAAAACATTCTAACTGGAGTGGTGACGTCCTTAACTAGATCGACGGCGACCAGAAGTGCGACGGCGGCCCGAAGTGCGACGGCGACCAGAAGTGCGACGGCGGCCCGAAGTGCGACGGCGGCCCGAAGTGCGACGGCGACCAGAAGTGCGACGGCGGCCAGAAGTACGACGGCGTCCTGGACCCGAGCGACGGGAACGCCCTGGCCCGGAGCGTCGACTAGAACGGCGGGAAAGAGGACCAGCAGTAGGTTCTTGAACTAAGAATTCTTCCAATCCAGCAACTTTCATTTCCTCAACTGCAGTTTCAATTTCTTTAATGCCAAACATAATATAACACCTCCTTATTACACCAAAATATGAACTTATAACGTGATTTGCCTGAGCATTTAGCTTATTTTAAAAAAAATACATGAAAAGCGGGATAAAAGCAGAAATGTTGCAATCGATAAAAATCATGAATGGGGCGGTCCATATCATATATTCTTTAAGAGTGAAAAGGAGCAGAGAAGGTATGTATTCAGAAGGTATATCCCATTGGTAGACGATATTGGCCCATTTTCTACATTTTTTCGTAAATATAGCATTCAGCCCCGATAAGCATATATAAAAAAGTAGAGAATTTATCCTTCTCTACTTATTATCTTTATTCTCTATTTAAGATAAGCGATCTCGGTTTATAAATTGATCCACCAATGAGGAAATGTCAGATCTAGAGCGGCGAGAACGCCTTGAACTGGAGCGGCGAGAACGCCCTGAACTGGAGCGGCGAGAACGCCCTGAACTGGAGCGGCGAGAACGCCCTGAACTGGAGCGGCGAGAACGCCTTGAACTGGAGCGGCGAGAACGCCCTGAACTGGAGCGGCGAGAACGCCCTGAACTGGAGCGGCGAGAACGCCCTGAACTGGAGCGGCGAGAACGCCCTGATCTGAAGCGGCGAGAACGCCCTGAACTGGAGCGGCGAGAACGCCCTGAACTGGAGCGGCGAGAACGCCCTGAACTGGAGCGGCGAGAACGCCCTGAACTGGAGCGGCGAGAACGCCCTGATCTGAAGCGGCGAGAACGCCCTGATCTGAAGCGGCGAGAACGCCCTGATCTGGAGCGGCGAGAACGTCCTGAACTGGAGCGGCGAGAACGCCCTGATCTGGAGCGGCGGGAAAGAGGACCAGCAGTTGGTTCCTGAACTAAAAATTCTTCCAATCCAGCGGCTTTTATTTCTTCCACTGCAGTTTCAATTTCTTTAATCCCGAACATACTTTACACCACCTTACAAAAATGGAATAAAAAGCTTTCACTAAATAAAATATGAATCTTTTAGAGAATTGCATAGGACACTTACTAATATTTAAAAAAATCCACTAATGCGGAAAAAAAGAGGGGGGTGTTTGAAGGATAACAATAATTTAGAGAAGTCTTGTCTAGAAATTAAGAAATCGATACCGCATACCAGAATCCTTTTTTCATTAGAAATGTTAATCAGTGACTCTAAAAAAAATAATGATTTTTTATTTTTGTCCTTTGGTGGATGAGAGCAATCTCAAATCTAATTGAAGGATAGAGGGTTCTTTGCTAGAATTTTGAATATAGTCATCTCATAGTTTAACATAAATATATTATGTAAACTTTTCTTGATGCTAACGAACAAAAGTAGAGTTAGCGTAAACCCAGGGCTGAAAAACCTTCGTTCGAAATTGATACTATAATTATACAGTAAAAAAAGTATAATCCCTTCAATAATGGGGTATTATACCTTTTTTACAGTGACTATGTTAAAGCTCTTATTAATGATTTTACCACTCTGTTGATTGGAATGGAAGGCGCGGAGACTCCTGCGGGAGTACGGTGCAGGGGAGACCCCGCAGGCGCGATAGCGCTGAGGAGGCCCCCCTGACCGCCAGCGGAAAGAGAAGCGAGTGTAGCGCAAATCAACAGGCTAGTTTCAAAGAACGCATACATTTAAGGAGACTTTTTCAGTGTTCGAGTAAACTAGCTCTGTTTTGGTTGAAAAAGATTGGTCAGTAATTAATCCAAGAACCTTTTTTTCACTGTGAGCGTAGGGACCATACAACTCTCTTTCCTGCCAAACCATTTATAGCGATTTTTGGCCACAATATCGTAAAAGCAATCTCTTATAAATGGTGGTATGATTTCAAAAATTGAACAAAGTTTCCAAATGCCTTTTAACTTTTTACAAATTTTAAGAGCAGCACTAGATTTTATATAAAAACGGTCATTTTCAATCAGAACAATACTGTCGATCTCGTGATAAATAGTACACTTTTTCAATAATTTTTGCCCTGTCTTTCCCTGTAATGATGCAAATTGAAAGTATCCATCGGGGTCTTTATTTATAATAAATTGAACACTGGAATTACAAAGATTGCATTCTCCATCAAACAAAATAATGGCCATCGCTATTTCACCTCCGTCCTTTCCGGCTAAAAAATTTCTAAGATACGATATTCTTATTTGTCAATAGTTTGTCTAATTATAACTTTTATACTATACTATTTAATAGCGCTAAAATTGTAATTTTCTAATTTATCGAAAAAAACCATCAAAAAAAGGATAGATATAGCATTTTTCTACCATTAATGAAAATTAGTATTATCGAAGAATGGTCAAATTTGAAAATTCATAGGACGGAGAAAATATGAAATTTAAAACCAAGCTTTATTTTGGATTAGGCTTTAATTTAATTTTATTTTTCATCTTTTTAGTCATCTTAATCAGGATGGTAAATCAACAAACGATCAATATGAATCAGGTTATAAGTGATTTAGATGAGAGAAAAAGGTTTACTACAACAATTCAGACTGAAATAAGTAACATGGGCAGAGAAATAAGTGAGATTTCGTCGGTCTCCACTAAGGATGTTCTTCCTAAAACGTTAAATGATTGGGAGAAATCCCGATTAACCATACATTCGTCAATAGAGACACTTGAAAAATTGGATAACAGGAAAGAAACTCAGGAATTACTGTCAAAATTTAATACACTTTTTAAAGCTTATGAGTCTATTGGGGAACAAATCATCTTTATCAAAAAAAACAACAAAAATGAGAGTTTGGACAAAAACTTATGGGACGATAGTAAGTATAATCGTGAACGGCTAAAGCAAATAACGGATTTACTTTTTACATTACAGGAACAAGAAATGAAAGATCAGCTATCGCGTTCACACGAAGACTACCAATTTGCTTTAAATTTCATCTACGGGTATGCTTTTTTTTCTTTACTATTCATGGTCGGATCTGCCCTTTGGAGTATTAAAGGTTTGACTAGAAATTTAAATCGGGTTACGACAGTCATGAGCAACGTGGCATCACATCATGATTATGGAACAAATTTTCCTCGGATTGAGGTAGCATCAAAGGATGAAATTGGGGCCATCACGATTGCTTATAATAAAATGGCTCAAGTACTAGAAAACCAGTCCAAACACGAAAAAGCATTAATGGAAAAGGCGGAAGAGCAAGGTTGGCTAAAATCCAAGATTGCTGAAATCGGTTCCATCTATAGCTCTGTTGAGGATTTTAATACACTAGCTAGCTTGTTTATTAATAGGATTACACCTATGGTTGGTGCACAGTATGGGGTACTTTACATTAAGCAAGAAACTGAAGTAAAGCAGCGGTTTGAGAATATGGGATCTTACGCATCACTTTATGATCAAACCACTATAAAAAGCTTTCGTTTAGGTGAAGGATTAATTGGTCAATGTGCTGCTGAGAAAAAGCCTATTATGCTATCGAAAATCCCGGAAGATTCGCTGAAAATTTCGATTGGAAGCGGGCTTGTATCTCCAAAAAGTATGTATATTTTACCCGCCGAATACGAGGGAGAGGTATTGGCTGTTCTTGAGTTAGCTGCTATTAAACCGTTTACAATTATCCAGCGGGAGTTATTAACTGAAGTAATGAACAATATCGGGATTACCATTCACAGTATCGGAAATCGAATGAAGGTAAAAAAACTATTGCAGGAATCCCAAACTCTAACAGAAGAACTCCAAAGCCAATCAGAGGAGCTTCAATTACAGCAAGAGGAACTAAGAGCGATTAATGAAGAATTGGAAGCTCAGTATAAGAATTCTGAGCAGAAAAAAGCCGAACTAGAAAGAATAAGCATAATGTTAGAAGAAAAAGCACAGGAATTGGCCCTTACCTCCCAGTATAAAACTGAGTTTCTTGCAAATATGTCTCACGAGCTCCGTACACCTCTTAACAGTATGCTCATTTTGGCACAAATGTTAATTGAAAAAAAGAACGACAACTTATCAGGAAAACAATTAGATTATATAAAGACAATTTACTCTTCTGGGAATGATCTACTTCATTTAATAAATGAAGTATTAGACTTAGCAAAAGTAGAAGCTGGAAAAATTGAAGTGATAGCTAGCTGGGTACAGCTTGAGAAAATAAGGTCATTTGTGAACAGGTACTTTACCCCACTAGCAGGACAAAAAGGAATAGAATTTTATTTAAATTTTGACGGTACATTACCAAATGCTATTTACACAGATGAACATCGTCTTAATCAAATTTTACGAAACTTATTATCCAATGCCTATAAATTCACGGAAAATGGAAGCATAACGCTTACCGTGCAATCAGTTGCAAGGAGCGAATTAGGTGATCTCATTTCGAGAGAACATGTGGATTCGATGGTCTGTTTTACAGTTACAGATACTGGAATTGGTATTCCTAAGGAAAAGCAGCAACAGATTTTTGATGCATTTGTCCAGGCAGATGGAACAACCAGCAGAAAATATGGCGGGACTGGATTAGGATTATCGATCAGCAGGGATTTAGCTCAATTACTTGGTGGTTTTATCGAAGTAATAAGTGAGGAAGGAGTTGGAAGCTCTTTCAAGCTCTTTCTACCGGTAAACCAGCAATCTGAAATAGACGGAACTGTTCCGGTACTGTTAGAGGCAGCAGCTGCCGTTGAGGAAAAGGGCAGCTTGACATCTAAATGGCGCATTGCGACGTCAGATCTGAATCAAACTGTTAAAACTGAGATTCCTTTAATAAATGGGAAAAGGATTCTTATCATTGATGATGATATGCGCAATATCTTTGCCTTGTCTGCTGCACTAGAGGAGTATGAAATAGATGTCCTATTTGCAGAAAATGGCAGAGAAGGTATTGAAATATTACAGAAAAATCCTGAAATTGACCTAATCATGATGGATATTATGATGCCGGTAATGGATGGGTTTGAGGCAATGATGAAAATTCGCAGTATCCCTGACTTTAAAGACTTACCAATCATTGCTTTAACAGCAAAGGCAATGAAGCACAACCGTGAACAATGCATTGAGGCTGGAGCCTCGGATTATATTAGCAAGCCAATTGATTTAGATCAGTTGTATTCACTAATTCAGGTTTGGCTATATAGATAGGTGGGAAAAGCGATTATTGAATATATAGCACAAATAAAAGATAATGAAAAAATAGTAGAGGAAATTGAAATTGAATTATTGCTAGAAGCGATTTATCGCTATTATGGATATGATTTTCGGAATTATGCAGCCCCGTTCCTGCAGAGGAGAATCAAGCATCGGTTAGGCGCAGAAAGCTTAACTAGCATTTCCTCATTAATAGAAAAGGTTCTACATGAACCAGAAGTTATGAAGCGATTGTTCTCTGATTTTTCGATTCATGTAACGGAAATGTTTCGTGATCCATCCTTTTTTATGGTCCTACGAAAGAAAGTAATTCCAATGATAAAGGCATATCCTTCAATCCGTATTTGGAATGTAGGTTGTGCTACGGGGGAAGAAGTCTATTCAATGGCCATTTTGCTGCATGAAGAAGGAATCTATGAAAAATCCAAAATTTATGCAACAGATATTAATCCAAACAGTTTGGAAAAAGCCAAGCAAGGTATTTTTCCATTAGAAAAAATGCAGCTTTATACGAAAAATTACATAAATTCCGGTGGACAAAAGGCTTTTTCAGAGTATTACTCGGTAAAAAATGAACAGGTAAAGTTTCATCCCTTTTTAAAAGAAAATATTGTTTTTTTTCAACATAATTTAGCAACAGATCAATCCTTTAATGAATTTCACATCATTATTTGCCGAAATGTCATGATTTATTTTAATAAACTATTACAAAATCATGTCCATCAATTACTATATAACAGCTTATTCCAATCAGGTTATTTGGGGTTGGGCAAAAGAGAGGAGGTACGGTTTACAGACTATGCAAAATATTACGAAGTGTTTCACTCCGAAGAAAAAGTTTACCGAAAAACCAACTGAATCTGATGTCATAAACATATTAATGGTTGATGATCTTCAAGAAAATTTAACAGCCCTAGAAGCTGTCCTTTCGTCTTCTCATTATCATCTAGTAAGTGCGAGGTCAGGTGAAGAGGCGTTAAGGTATATTTTAAAACAAGATTTTGCCGTCATCCTGCTAGATGTACAAATGCCAGGCTTAAATGGCTTTGAAACTGCAAAACTCATTAAAGCAAGAAAAAAATCTAAGAATATCCCAATCATCTTTATTACCGCGATCAGTCAAGATATGGAGCATGTCATCCACGGGTATTCAGTAGGTGCGATTGATTATATTTTTAAACCGTTTCATCCTGAAACATTGAAAAGAAAGGTAGAGCAGTTTGTCAACATCCATCAAGGGCATACCGAATTGATAAAACAAACCGAATGGAAACAAACGCTTGAACTAAATGAAGTTCATCAGCAATTGAACCAAACAACTGTAAACTTACATGAAAAAGAGATTTTAGCCAATGTAATTGGGAGAACCTTGCAAGACACCATTGTCACTTTTGACGAAGAAGGCTTCATTTTATCGATCAATCCAATCGTTAAGGAAATGTTTGGCTTTCATGAAAATGAATTGCTTGGGAAGCATTTAACCACTATTCTTCCTGCAGTAAATCTTACTGGAGAGCTATTTGTGGGTTTATCCATAGATTCAATTTCAAAAGTTAGTAAACTAGTTGAAGCCGTTGCCTTGCGCAAAGATAAAATCCGTTTCCCCGCAGAAATTCAAATTGGCGATGCAGTGATTGACGATCACCGCATATTCGTTTGCACGATTCGCGATATATCAGAAAGAAAAGAGATTGAGTTAGTAAAAAATCAGCAATATAATCTATTGAAAAAAGAGGTTGAAGACAGAACTTTAGATCTTTTATTGGCCAATCAAAAACTCCAGCAGGAAATAGAGGAGCGGAAAAAGGTTGCCGATGATCTCTATGTTTCAAACGAACAATTCCGGAAAATTTTTGAGGCCAGCCCATCCTTAATGGTGATTCGATCGATAAAAGACGGGAGATTTATCGATGTGAATAAAACGTGGTTGAATTACACTGGGTATGAATATGATAAAGTAAAAGACCAGATTTTTGATTGGACCATTAATAAAAATTTTGATGGGAAAGAAGTCGCTTTTCCAAATCCCGAATGGAAAGAACCAGTGAGCAATATAAAGGTAACTTACCAAGCCAAAAATGGGGAAATGCGATCGGGTTTATTATCGACAGAAATTATCGAAATTCAAAATAAAGCATGCGTTTTAATTGTTTTAAATGACATTACCGAAACAGTTCGGCTTGAGAAAGAAATGTCACGCTTGGATCGGTTAAATTTAATCGGCGAAATGGCTGCTGGAATTGCTCATGAAATTCGAAACCCAATGACAACTGTTCATGGTTTTTTACAAATGGCAAAAATCAATAACCAACCATTAACAGATAAGTACATTGATCTAATGCTGGACGAACTAGACAGAGCAAATAACATTATTAAAGAATTTTTAACCTTGGCAAAAAATAAAGCTAGCGATAAACGAAAAAAGTGTCTAAATCAAATTATAGAATCAATTTTGCCATTGGTTAATGCTGAAGCTATTTTGGCTGGGAAGAGAGTTCAGCACCAGTTAAGCAAGTGCCCATTGATAGATATTGATGAGAAGGAAATCCGCCAACTCTTCTTAAATCTGGCTCTAAATGGGCTTGAAGCTATGGATCCTGGAGGTACTCTTACAGTTAAAACATATAGCAATGAAAAAGAAGTTGTTTTAGAGATACATGATAGTGGCAAAGGAATTAACAAAGAAATTCTTGATAAAATAGGAACCCCGTTTTTTACTACAAAAGAGAATGGTACCGGGTTAGGTTTAGCGGTTTGCTATAGTATTGCTGACCGGCACAATGCTGCTATTAAGGTCCAAACCAGTAAAAAGGGTACATGCTTTGCGATCTGTTTTAGACGCTAATACTTATATGTGGATAGAAAAAAACTTGGCTGTGAGCCAAGTTTTTTATTTAAGTATTTCTTTAAATTCTTGTCCTTTTTGCACATAAACATCGATGGATATTTGAATTAAATGCAGGTCCTTGTCAGTTAATTCCCGGACCACTTTCCCGGGAGAACCCATTACAAGGGAGCGTGGGGGAATTTTTTTTCCAGATGTAAGCAATGTATTGGCCCCTATAATACATTCCTCGCCAATTTCGACGTTATCTAAAATTGTTGAACCCATCCCGATGATTGACCGACTACCGACCCGACATCCATGTAGAATGACATTATGGCCTACTGTAACCCCATCGCCAATGACAACTGGACTGCCTTCGTATAAATGTATGGTTGTGTTATCTTGGATACTGCATTGATCACCGATTGTAATCGGTCCTTCATCGCCACGTAAAACAGCATTAAACCATATCGTCGATTCTTTACCAATTTTCACGTTGCCAATTATGTAAGCACCAGGGGCAACAAAAACGCTTTTATGGATGGTGGGTGATACCTTGTTGTATGGAATTAACATCGTGTATTCTCCTCTTATTATCAGAATATTGCATAATAAGTCTAGTATAACATGTTGTAATCAGAAATGGAAAGGTGAAGCAATTTTTTCAGTTCTGTACCATAAGACAAATATTTACTAATATATGGAATTTAATTGAGCTTTTGGAACTATTTACTCTTTGCACACTAAGGGTAATAATTAGATTGTTAATTGAATAGTTTGACTAGGGGTGTCCAAGATGTTGGGCTGAGAGAGAAACGCGCTTAAGTTTCTTAACCCTCGGGACCTGATCTGGTTCATACCAGCGTGGGGAAGTTAGAGTCTAATGATTTTTAATGACGTTGAGTCATTACTGAATTGTTGCTAACATGCCAGGTCTTCATTGGAAGACCTGGCTTTTTCATATGGAATGAATCAGATTATGTCCTTTTTACAATTAAAAAGGAGTGTTGACAATCATGACGAACAAATCAGTAAATGACATGAATTTTTCGATTATGTCTAGTTTTTCAGGAAGTAAAAAAGTATATGTAGAAGGTTCGAGACCTGACATCAAAGTACCAATGCGTGAAATTGAGTTAAGTCCAACAACCGGAACATTTGGTGAAGAGATAAATCAGCCTGTCCGTGTTTACGATACAAGCGGTCCGTACACCGATTCGAAAGCTACAGTTGATATCCGCAATGGTCTAAAGCCAGTACGCCGTAATTGGGTCCTTGAACGCGGAGATGTCGAAGGGTATGAGGGTCGTGAGATTCAGCCTCAAGATAATGGCTTTTTACATGGGGATCCGCGGGCAAATCTAGAAGTTTTTCCAGGATTAAAAAGACAACCACTACGCGCCAAAAAAGGGAAAAACGTTACGCAATTGCATTATGCACGTCAGGGAGTTATCACGCCTGAAATGGAATTTATAGCAATTAGGGAAAATATCTCAGCCGAGTTTGTACGGGACGAGGTAGCAAGAGGACGGGCAATTATTCCAGCGAACATCAATCATCCGGAAAGTGAACCAATGATCATTGGTCGAAATTTCCATGTCAAAATTAATGCGAATATTGGGAATTCAGCAGTAACATCTTCGATTGAAGCAGAAGTTGAAAAAATGACATGGGCTACCCGTTGGGGAGCAGATAACCTGATGGATTTATCAACAGGAAAAAATATCCATACAACCAGGGAGTGGATTATTCGAAATTGTCCCGTTCCGGTTGGAACAGTTCCTATTTACCAGGCATTGGAAAAAGTAAATGGGGTTGCCGAAGATTTGACCTGGGAAGTATATCGGGATACTTTGATCGAGCAAGCGGAGCAGGGCGTTGATTATTTTACAATCCACGCAGGGGTCCTTCTTCGCTATATCCCATTAACAGCAAAGAGAATGACAGGAATCGTGTCACGAGGCGGTTCAATCATGGCTCAATGGTGCCTTGCCCACCATCAAGAAAGTTTCCTTTATACGCATTTTGAAGAGATCTGCGAAATCATGAAGACCTATGATGTTGCCTTTTCCTTGGGGGACGGACTTCGCCCTGGGTCAATTGCAGATGCAAACGATGAAGCACAATTCGCTGAATTAGAAACGCTTGGTGAGCTCACAAAGATTGCCTGGAAGCACGATGTTCAGGTGATGATTGAAGGGCCAGGACATGTACCAATGCATTTAATCAAGGAAAATGTTGATAAGCAAATGGAGGTTTGTCAGGAAGCGCCGTTTTATACATTAGGACCACTGACAACCGATATCGCACCAGGTTATGATCATATAACCTCAGCAATTGGGGCAGCGATGATTGGTTGGTTTGGTACAGCCATGCTATGTTATGTCACTCCAAAAGAGCACCTTGGCCTTCCAAACAAAGAAGATGTCCGGGTCGGGGTAATTACTTATAAAATCGCAGCTCATGCAGCTGACTTGGCTAAAGGCCATCCTGGTGCCCAAAAACGTGATGATGCTCTATCTAAAGCACGCTTTGAGTTCCGCTGGCGCGATCAATTTAATTTATCCCTTGATCCTGAAAGAGCGGTTGAATACCATGATGAAACGCTCCCTGCCGAAGGGGCGAAAACATCTCATTTTTGTTCCATGTGTGGTCCCAAGTTCTGCAGTATGAGAATTTCACAGGATATTCGCGATCTTGCAAAAGAAAAGGGACTAGAGTTTGAAACCGTTATTGACGAAGGTTTGCAAGAAAAAGCAGAGGAATTTAAAAACAACGGAAGCGAACTCTATAAATAAATGTAAAAATTCTGGATGGTGCTAATGCATCATCCAGAGTTTTTACATTTTTTACTTTGATAATAGCTGATCTAAATACTTAATAATTGCTTCGCGATTTCCGGAGATATTTGCTTCTCTTTCTTGATCTTTTTTCAGTTTATCCGATGCTTTGGCTAATACTTCTTGCTCTTTTCTTTGTGGAATCACCACGACACCGTCCGTATCCCCGACAATAATATCGCCTGGGTTTACAGCCACACCGCCGCAGGAAATGGGAATGTTAATTTCCCCAACACCCCCTTTACCACTTGCAGCAACAGTTGTTCCTTTAGAAAAGACTGGGAAATCTAGTTCTTTTATGCCAACGATATCTCGGATCACTCCGTCAACTACGATCCCGCCGATACCGAGTGTTTGCGCCATACCAACCACAAAGTCACCGGCGATGGCACGATAACGGTCACCTTTTGCATCCACAACTAAAATATCACCCGGCTTTGACTCCCTAATTGCTCTAAGGACTGCCAGATTATCGCCAACAGGAATTTTTACCGTTAACGCTCTTCCAGCAAGATGATATCCTTCCTTAAGGGATTTAATGGCCGGATCCAAATTATTTAATCCATTCATTGCATCAGATATACAGGTGGTTGGAATATTTAGAAATTCCTTTACAATGTTATTCATTTAAGATTCTCCTTTTACAAAAGATTTATTATTCACATAATTCATTATACATTTTTCTAATAAATAGAAAATAAGGAGGTAATTACTTATTAATAACAGTGTGAAAAGGAAAGGTAAGGAAAAAAGAGCCAAAAATTTGTGGCTCTTCTAAATAGAGATAATTCTATTTTCAATTTATTAATACTTATTTATGCTCCTCATTCTTATGATTTGCTTGCAGTAATTGATTTATTGAGTGTAATTCATCTTTAATTTGATGAAGCTGACTCTGCAGATCATCTATTTCCTGCTCGGCCTTATAATTAATTGCAAAATCAATAATCGATTCGTGTTTGTCACGGGCTGCCTGCCGATTCTGACTCATCATAATTACGGGTGCTTGAAAAGCAGCGATAAAAGATAGAATCAAATTTAATAAGATAAACGGTTTGCTATCAAAATGTTTAGTGAAAGTAAAGGAGTTCCAAATCATCCAAAATACAAGAAATAAACTAAAAAAGATAATGAACTTCCAACTGCCGCCAAAAGAAGAAATACGATCAGCTAGTCGATCAGACCATGTCGTTTTACGGATGTATTCATCATCTAAATGGGCTAAAATACTTTTTTCATAATTGTCAACGAGCCGCCCAATTCTTAGTGTATCTTCTTTATTTAATTCAATGTCAAAGCCGTGAATTGAATTAATCTTTTCATCTTTGACTTCAGGTTTAATTCCATATTTTTTAACAGTATTAAATTTCATAATCACAATCATGCACCTCCCAAGTTGGTGGGGAGTCATTCTATTCCATTTTCGCTAGGAAACTGCAATTTTCATAGAGCTTCCAGTTGCATAATTACGGCTAGTCATGACTCTATATTTGATTAGCATGTTCCATAACCTACTACTGGAACCTTCCACGAAAAATCACACTCCTTATATAAAAATAGTATTCTTCCAGCAAGAATTGGTGTGGGACAAACGGTAAAAAATCCCCCTGTTTTTCAGGGGGATTGAATTAATAGACAATTTAAATAATCCATTAAAATCCCCCTAGTTTAGCTTTAGCACTGCACAACGTAGAGGGAAACCCCTCAGCCACATTTAGTAGAGCCTTAAGCCGGCAATACCTGTTTTACCCATTGGCGTCTTTCGACGTTTCCGGGCAGTGGCCTGTGTTTGTACAGACGCCTCGCCTAACGAGAATTTTTTTCAAGATATTTATCTAACTCCAATATCACCATACGCTCGTTTTAGTGAATTGTCAACGAATTAAATTCCTACGAATGTGGGAAATCTATTAGCAGTTAGCGTCAAAAAATATCGCATAATTCACAAAAATAAAAATAGCCTAAAAATATTGACTTGTTTTATTTACAATGGTAATCTTATTTCAATAAATTGAACTTAAAAATCAATGACGAGAAAGAGTAGGGTATGATCTAGTTCTACAGAGAATCGACGTGTGCTGAAAGTCGGTGTCAGGACATATCTGAAAATCATCTCAGAGATGCAGAGCTGAAAAGTAAAAGTAGGCTGTGCCGGATTGTCCGCCGTTACAATGGAACACGTATAAATAAACTGTACGTTGATCGAGAGCCATGACATGTCTTCGTTTGTGTTGTGGAAGTAGGGTGGTATCGCGAGTAAACTCGTCCCTATATCCGGGGCGGGTTTTTTGGTGTCTAAAAAAGTGAAAAGCTAATAAATCCCTTATTAGTTTCAATAATCCTGCACTACCTATAACTTTGTTATTGGGATCCATTAGGAGGTATATCAATATGAACCAACAAGTAGATCAAAAAGAAAAGTCCTTTAATGTGGAGGATATCATTATCGCAACTCACACGATTAAAGATATTATTTCTCCAACCCCACTTCAATATAATGCTTTATTATCGGAACGATATGATTGCAATATCTATCTAAAACGGGAAGATTTACAAAGCGTCCGCTCCTTTAAAATTCGTGGCGCCTATAATCGGATAAAACGATTAAGTGAGGAGGAGTTAAAAAACGGTATTATTTGTGCAAGTGCGGGAAACCATGCACAAGGAGTTGCTTACTCTTGTCATCTTTTGAAAATTAATGGGAAAATTTATATGCCCAACACCACACCAAAGCAAAAGGTAAATCAAGTTAAATTTTGGGGCAGAGATGATATTGAAATTGTATTAGTCGGCGATACCTTTGACGATGCATATGAAGAAGCAGTGAAATGCAGTCAAATAGAACAACGAACCTTTATCCATCCGTTTGATGATGTTGACGTTGTTGCTGGTCAAGGAACAATCGCAGTTGAACTATTAGATGACTGTCATGAAAGAATCGATTATCTATTTGGTGCAATTGGCGGCGGCGGTCTTATGTCTGGTGTTGGAACCTACATGAAAAGCTTTTCGCCGGAAACAAAACTAATTGGGGTTGAGCCTCAAGGCGCACCAGGGATGAAAGAATCATTTTTACATGGCGAAGTCACTTCATTAAAAGAAATCGACCCATTTGTCGATGGGGCTGCAGTCAAAACAGTAGGAACATTAACCTATAGCATTTGCAAAGAGATCATTGATGATATTGTTGTTATCCCGGAAGGAAAAGTGTGTACCACGCTTTTGCAGTTGTATAATGAAAATGCTATTGTGGCCGAACCAACTGGCGCATTGTCCGTTGCAGCCTTAGATGGTTATGCAGACAAAATTAAAGGAAAAACTGTTGTTTGTATCATCAGTGGAGGCAACAATGATATTGGGCGAATGCAGGAAATAAAAGAACGTTCCATGATGTATGAAGGCTTGCAGCACTATTTTATTGTCCAATTTCCACAGCGCCCAGGTGCACTGCGCGAGTTTCTACTCGATGTCCTTGGACCGAATGATGATATCAATCGGTTTGAATATACGAAAAAGAACAACAAAGAAAGAGGTCCAGCATTAGTAGGAATTGAATTGAAAGAAAAAGAAGACTACTATCCATTAATTGAAAGAATCAAGAATAAGGGATTTTTCTATAAAGAAGTCAATAATGACAGCAACTTGTTCCAATTGTTGATTTAAAGAAAAGCGGAAGCACACGTTCAGCGAAGTACACTAATCGCTGGGCGCTGGAGCTAGACAATAAAGAAAAGCGGAAGCGCGTAGGATCCTTGATCTTAGGCGCTTCTTTTATTTTGTAAATCGATTTGCATAACTTGAGGCCACAAATGCATCAGGCTTAATTTTTGGTTCAAATCCCATCGAACCAATTCGTGCAGCCATTTCCTCGACAAATTCTCGCGTTTTATTTCGTTTTCCTGCTCCAATATCCAGATGACCTTCTAGCTTAAAGGACGCACCCTGGTAAAGATAGGGGAGAACGATATCAATCATTTGACTTTTTCTTTCTTCAGTAAACATGGAAACAATATCTTCAGTCAAAGATGTCTCAAATGAAATCCGCTCACGTAAAAAATTCATTTTCCTTGGAATGATTACCTCACGAATACAAGCCCAGACACCCTTGCCTTTATTTTGGATCACAATACCTGTTATGAAAATTGTTTTAGCCTCGTGCACCTGGGAATCGGTCCCAACCATTAACCGAAAGTTGCCACTGGGATTCAACTTCATAAACTTTATGATACGTGAAAAAACCTCTTCAAATGACATATTTGATTCTCGTAAGTTCTTAAACGTATAATTATAGATCTGATAATTATTCACCTTATCACCTGCTACTGTTCCTCCCTTATTTTGATTCATTATGGAATATAAACAGAACCTATAAATTGAATGGATATAAAGGGGTAATTAGTTCATTATATTGAGACAACATTGACTTGTTGTTCTTTTTTTCATTTTCTGCTAATAAATTCATTCTTTCAATAGTGGAAACCTGTTGGACTAAAGACATATGTATAATGTGAAAAAATTGATAAAATGAAATAAAACAAAAAGTGAGGATTAAAATGACGACTGAGTTAAATCAATTATTTAGAAAAAGAATCGGTATCTCTGAAACCGCAAAAATTACTTTTGATATGCTGAAATACATCCTTGAAAAGACAGCCCAGACAATCCCATTTGAAAACCTAAGCATAATTACTGGGAATACATGCCAGATTACAAAAGAAAACCTTATAAAAAAGATCTTACTAAGAAATGAAGGGGGACTATGTTATGAATTAAATCCAATTCTCTACTTTTTCTTATTGGAAAACGGCTTTTACGTAAGTTTAGTTCGTGGTGTAGTATACAACCATCCCGCTCAAAAGTGGAGTTCAACTGGGAGAACTCACGCAGCTATTCTTTTATCACATAATGAACAAACCTATTTAATGGATACGGGTTTCGGTGTAAATTTACCTCTAATACCAGTTCCTTTGAGCGGTCAGATTGCTAAATCTGCAAATGGAGAATTTCGAATCATCCCTGTCGTTAGTGATGCTGGAGATTATATCCTTCAAGTGAAGTTGAGTAATAAGGATAAAGATTGGAGAATAGGGTATATCTTTGATACTTGGCAGCCTGTTAAGGACATTTCTGAATTAAATGAAATACAAAAGATTATAAGTGAGCATCCAGATTCCTCCTTTAATAAACAACCTTTAATTACAAAGTTGACAAGAAATGGGTATATAACATTGACAGATACCTCATTCACCCAATATATGAACGGAAATGTAGGAAAAGAAGTTGTTGACAATAGAACGTATAAAAAGTTTGCTAAACAGTACTTTTCACTTTCAATCTAAAAAGAAAAGAAACGTTGGCAACTAGCATAAATGATCAATTTAAATTGTATATCACGTAGTTTTTTGAAAATTATAATTAAGGACAGTTTTATATTATTCCTCATATGACAGTTATCATATAACAAACATGATAACTGCTACTTACAAGGTCCTTTCTTGTTCTTTATAATTTAAAATAACAATGTAAAGGAAGGAAACAATAAAAATGAACTTAACTAATTTACGAAAACAGGTTGCTACTTATGAAAAACCTACGACAAAAGACAGTGTGTGGCAGTTAGTTAACACAATAGTTCCATTTTTTCTATTATGGTATCTTGCCTATCGATGCTTGTCTATTTCTTATATTTTAACTTTCATTTTTACTATTGCTGCAGCAGGATTTGTGGTGCGTATTTTCATCATTTTTCATGATTGCTGTCACCATTCCTTTTTTAAAAATCGGCTTGCAAACAAAATCCTAGGGACCATTACTGGTGTTTTAACTTTGTTTCCATATGACCAATGGGCACATGAACATTCTGTTCATCACGCAACGAGCAGTAATTTGGACAAGCGAGGTGTAGGAGATCTTTGGATGCTAACAGTAGAAGAATATTTATCCGCCTCTATTTGGGTAAAGCTTGGCTACCGGTTATACCGTAATCCATTCATCATGTTTGTTTTAGGACCCATTTTTCAATTTCTGATTATGAACCGTTTTAACAGAAAGAATGCCAGAAAAAAGGAACGCATGAACACCTATTTGATAAATACCTTGCTTGTTTTAGGAGTTGGCACCCTATGCTTGGCAATTGGCTGGAAGGCGTTTCTATTGGTTCAAGGACCCATTTTTCTTATCTCCGGTTCTGCGGGAATTTGGCTTTTTTATGTACAGCATACCTTTGAGGATTCCTATTTTGAAGAGAATAAGGAGTGGGATTATGTAAAAGCAGCGGTTGAGGGTAGTTCTTTCTATAAATTGCCGAAGCTTTTACAGTGGGTTACAGGTAACATTGGGTACCATCATGTTCATCATTTAAGTCCGAGGGTACCAAATTATATGCTTGAAGCAGCTCATAACAATACACCGCCACTGCAAAACGTGCCAACAATCACGCTTTCTGCAAGCTTTCGCTGTTTACGCTTCCACCTGTGGGATGAGGAAAAGAAAAAATTTGTAGGCTTTAATGGAATAAAGGCGTTGGCTAAAAAGCCGCTTGCAATTAAAATCAAACCAGAACATTAATTCACAACTATATTAAATGAATGACTCCTCTTCGGATTGGCAAGGGGAGTCATTCATTTGCCTTCGATGTGATAAAATAGTAATAGTAATAGGTTATTTAGTTAAAGAAGAGCAAATGAGGAATATATGATGTTTAAAAATTATTGGAAGTTATTAAAAGGCACGGGAGTTTCTCCATATATTTGGACGGTTCTAGCAATTTTGCCATTTTATTTTATTTCCCAATCTCCATCCACCGTAAGTATCATCATTGGGATTATTTTAACACTCTTATTTTTTGTTTTTTACCGGTTTGCTTTTACTTCCAAGGGGTGGACGGTTTATTTATGGACCGGTTTCCTTATTGCTATTTCAGCCGTTTCGACAACCATGTTCAGCTATGTTTATTTTGCCTTTTTTCTAGCCTATTTGATCGGTAATATAAAGGCTAAGGCAACATTTGTTATTTTATATTTTGTTCATTTAGTCAGTACAGCCGCTGTGATCAATTATAAGATTATCCTTCAAGAGGCGTTATTCACGAAACAATTGCCATTTGTCCTAGTCATTTTTATCAGTGTCATCCTTCTACCATTCAGCATCCGTTACCGCAAAGAACGTGGACAGCTCGAAGAAAAGCTAGAAGATGCTAACAAGCGAATTGCTGAGCTTGTTAAACAAGAGGAACGCCAAAGAATCGCACGGGATCTTCATGATACGCTTGGGCAAAAGTTATCATTGATTGGTTTAAAAAGCGACCTGGCCAGGAAATTAATTTATAAAGACCCCGAGCAGGCTAAGTCTGAATTGAAAGATGTTCAACAAACAGCGCGAACCGCATTAAATGAAGTGAGGAAAATGGTAGCAAATATGCGCGGTATTCGGTTAAAGGATGAGCTCGTCCGCATTAAACAACTGCTTACTGCTGCTCAAATTAATTTTGTTTGTGAACAGGAAGTTTCTCTTACACATGTTTCACTCTTATCAGAGAACATTCTCAGCATGTGCTTGAAAGAGGCTGTTACCAACGTCGTTAAACATAGTGGGGCTACTACATGTTATGTCAGCTTTGAACAAACTCCTCGTGAAGCTATTATAAAGGTTCGAGATAATGGAACAACGGGTATGAAATCAGCAGATTTTAACAAAGGAAGTGGTTTAATCGGGATGAGGGAAAGATTGGAATTTGTCAACGGAAGCTTGGAAATAGAGACGAAAGAAGGAACGATGCTAGTCATTAAGATACCAAATTCGGTGAAGTTAGGTATAGAGGAGGAGTCAAAATGATAAAGATTGTTATTGCAGAGGACCAACGAATGCTCCTCGGGGCACTAGGTTCCCTGCTTAATTTAGAGGACGATATGGAAGTAGTTGGTCAGGCGTGTAATGGTGATGAAGTCCTCACTTTAGTCCATAAATTTCAGCCGGATGTTTGCATCATGGATATAGAAATGCCAGGAAAGAGTGGACTGGAGGCGGCAGAAGAATTAAAGGGAAAAGACTGCAAGGTTATTATTCTAACAACCTTTGCCCGGTCAGGTTATTTTCAGCGGGCATTAAAGGCTGGGGTCAGTGGTTATTTATTAAAGGATAGTCCTAGTGAAGACCTCGCTAACTCGATCCGCAGTGTCATCGTGGGGAGAAGAGTTTTTGCACCGGAACTAATGGACGATGTTTACAGTGAGGAGAATCCATTAACGGAACGGGAGATGGATGTCTTGGGGTTAGTAGCTGTAGGGAAAAACACGAAAGAAATTGCTAGTCAGCTATGTATTACCATCGGCACGGTTCGAAATTATATTTCAACCATTATGGATAAGCTCGGGGTGTCCAATCGAATAGAAGCCATAACACATTCCAAAGAAAAAGGCTGGTTTAAGTAAAGTTATTTTTCAAGGGAACTAGGATGAAGATAAAAAATTGTACGTTAGGGACCTTCTTTTCCAGGTTGGAAAGGAAGGTCCCTTTATTTACAAAATAGTTGATTATATAGTTTACATAATAATATTATCGTAAAAGGTGGGATGTTTACATAGTTATGATATGTATAATATTCGAGGTTGTTTTTCATTAAATAGTGATTAAAATGGCAGAAATGGAAGGATTAAGTCAATACTAAGAACATCTCATTTAAGGAAGGTCAAAGATGTCAAAAACATTATCAATTGCTTTATGTTGTCTTTTGCTAGGGATCCCATTAACAGCTTGTAGTCATGAAAATCAGCGGACAGAGAGTAATTTGATTAATCACAAACAAAAGAAGATTACCTTATTAGAAAAGTCATCTCCTTTAAATAAGGGAACTGAATCAAAGGGGAAGCCTGTCGAACAAATTGGAAATAGCAACAAAACTACAACTGAGGAAAAAAAGACAGAACCTTTAAATAGTCAAACGGGCACATCTCTCAACATGGAAGGTATCCAGGTTGTGGCTAAACCGGATAGCATACCTGTTCTAGTTAATAAAAAAAATATGCTTCCGGACTCCTATACACCAGAGGATCTAATTTATACAAACATACCATTTATTATTTCAGAGAGATTGGAAAGACGAAAAATGAGAAGAGAAGCAGCAGTTGCCATTGAAAAGTTATTTACAGGTGCAAGCGTGCAAGGTATTCATTTATTAGGCGTGTCTGCGTACCGTTCACATTCGGCACAGGTAGCACTGTTTAATTTTTACGCAAAAAGGGATGGATATGAAAAAGCTAGAACATATAGCGCACTTGCAGGCACAAGTGAACATGAAACAGGATTAGCCATTGATGTAACTGGGGGGAACGGACAGTGTCCTGCTGAGGACTGTTTCGGTTTTACAACAGAGGCGAAATGGCTACAAAAACACGCTGCAGACTTTGGGTTTATTATTCGCTATCCAAAAGGAAAAGAAGCAATCACTGGTTATAAATACGAGCCATGGCACCTCCGCTATGTTGGTAGCGCTATAGCAAAGGAAGTCATGGATCGAGAAATTACGCTTGAAGAATACTATCATACGCTTCCAGTAAATCAATAATAAATTCAATCAGGCGAAAAGAGGGCGGGGGATTTGTCTTTAAAGCTGGAATCTCTCGATTTTGCTAATCGAGAGAATAAACAGATTATAGGTATAAATGACAATTTTGTGAATTTTGGTAGTTTTAGGACAAGTGAAGCTGAGCATGTTCTTTGACCTAATAATAATGACGAGATAAAATGATAGTAGTTACTTACAAAAAGGAATGAGAGTTTTAATTACGGGAAACATACATAATATCTTCTGAATCTATAAACCATTATAGATTCCTTTCTTGTGAAAATACCCTTTCCATACGTAGTAACAAACAAAAAACTAGGTGGTTTTATAAACATTAATCACTAAATTTATTTGAATTGGAGGCATTTTATTCATGGCTAATTTAACAGGAACTAAAACTGCAGAAAATTTAAAGGCCGCATTTGCTGGAGAATCTCAAGCTAACCGCCGTTACCTTTTCTTTGCTGAAAAAGCAGATACAGAAGGTGCAGAAGAGGTAGCAAGTCTATTCCGGAACATTGCAAATGGTGAAACAAAACATGCATTTGGTCATTTTGACACATTAAGAAATAATGGCGAAGGCGATCCTGCAACAGGTCTTCCAGTAAGTAATGTAAAAGAAATGCTTGCATCTGCAATTGCTGGGGAAACATATGAGTACACTGAAATGTATCCTGGTTTTGCTGCAACTGCTCGCGAAGAAGGATTCCCAGAAGTCGGCGAGTGGATGGAAGTAATGGCAAAGGCAGAGCGCGTTCATGCTCAACGTTTCCAAAAATTACTTGATTCATTAGAAGACTAATCCTTCAGACCGTCCCTAAATGTGTTTAGGGACGGTTCGTTTACTAATCCAAATAAAGGAGAAAGTCATATGAACGATATTATTACTAGACAAGATTTAATTCCATTGCGTACATACCGTCAAGGCCGAGATGAATATATCAAAAAAATGATTGCCTATAAAAATAATCGACGTGTTAAAGTGGCCCAAAATATTTCTATTTTGTTCGAAAACCGCAACACAGTGCTATTTCAAATTCAAGAATTGGTTAATAGTGAAGATTTAACTGATCCAAATGAATTAGATGAATACATTAGTATATACGCAGGCATGCTTCCAGATGAAAATGAATTATCGGCCACGCTGTTTATCGAATTGGATAATCAGGAGCAGTTAGCTGATCTTTTAAAGAAACTAAAGGGCATTGAACACCATTTAACATTATTTGTTGGTAATGAACCAAATCAAGCAGTATTTGAAGAGGTACATGACGATCGTGAATTCACGACAAGTGTTCATTATTTGAAATTCCCTCTAACGGAGACTTCAAAAAGCCTACTTTTGAATGGGTCTACAGATAAACTCACATTAACTTTAAGTCTGGATCATCCTAATTTATCTGAAAAGGTAACCTTGTCTGCTAGCTGTGCAGCAAGCCTTCAAAAGGATTTAGAATATTGGGTTTAATGGATTTTACTATTAAATAGAACATCGATGTTAGATGGGACTTGAAAAGTACTTTCGAATGCTCATAAGATCAAGTGAAAGCATGACGATTAAAACGTTTGTGCCGTACTTGGTCTTTTTTGTTCTATAATAAATGATTATTTCATTCATCAATCAGCCCCATCAAACTCCTGTTGCTAGTACTTTTTATTCATCACGAAATGTTATTAAGAACAGAGACACAAATGGCATGGCTTTTTTTAATAGGAAAGATTTCTGGAGTTGAAAAAAAGTGAGTAAGTTATTTTCTAAATTGTACGATACATTTATGGGACCACTTGAAAAGAAAAGGTTTAAAAATATACGAATTAATTTACTAAAAAAGGCTGACGGAAAGGTACTTGAATTAGGTTCAGGAACGGGGGTAAACTTTCCATTATACCAATCGGCTGAAAGCGTAACGGCAATCGAGCCAAGTAAATATATGATCAATCAGTCATTACAAAAAAAGGAAAAATCAATTGTTCCGATTGAGATTATTCATGCAAGTGCAGAAAATCTTCCATTTCGGGATCATTCTTTTGATACTGTGGTTGGAACATTGGTGTTTTGCACAATTCCGAATGCCGAAAAGGCTATAAAGGAAATGAAAAGAGTCTGCAAACCTGAAGGAAGAATTCTGTTGTTTGAACATGTCCGTATGGGAAATCCTATGTTAGCCCGCTTGCAGGATTGGTTTACACCTGTTTGGAAGAAAATATGTGATGGATGCTGTTTAAATCGAAATACCGTACAACTTTTGAAACAAAATGGGTTGGAAGTTTTGCAGATGGAGACATATTTTAAGGACCTGTTCATTATTGTAGAGGTAAGGAAACTAGATTAGATCATACTCGATTAATAAAACGAATAGACCAAAAGATCGGTTCAAAAAAAGCCGATCTTATTTATTAACCCATTAATTCAAATATGCTACAATTTAAATAATGAATATGTTAGAAAATAAATAAAATGATAATAACGTTTAAATTGGATAAGGATCTCGGGGTAAGGATTAGAACAAACTGTTTAGTGAACAATAAAGGAAAATCTTCCATTACATCAAAGGATTGTGATTTTGTGAAAAGGGTTTTCTTATTTTTACTCCTCCTTAGTTTTGTGGTATCAACCAATGTGTTTGCGCAACAGAAAGTTCCAATTCTTGTCTATCACTCAATCAATGAGTTTACAGGCCATGGCTTAAAGGGTTTATATGTTACACCCGAGAATTTCGAAAAACAGATGGTCTATTTAAAAAATCAGGGCTTTACGTTACTTACTTTTGAACACTGGAAGGATCGAAAAAAAGTAAACAAACCCATTTTTATCACCTTTGATGATGGTTATAAAAATAATTTAAATGCTTATTCTACTTTTCAAAAGTTGCAAAACCAAAACTTTCAACCTACTGCAACGATCTTTGTAATCGCTGATTTTGTAGGCAGGCCTAACCGATTATCGGCCGTAGAGTTAAAAAAACTAGCCTCTTCAGGCTTTTTCTCCATCCAATCACATACAGCCACACATCCTGATTTGACCAAAACGACAAATTACGAATATGAATTTAAAGCTTCAAAGGAAAAAATCGAACAAATGACTGGGAAGGCTGTTATTGCTCTAGCTTATCCATATGGGAAGTTTAATGAGAAAGTATTGGACGTAGTAAAAAAATACTATCAGTTTGGGCTGACGGATAGTACTTTGATCCATCCAGAAATGAACGATGAAAACAAGAATTATCTTCTTCCTCGACAATACATCTATTATTCAACAACACTTGAAGAATTTGCACGTATTGTAAATTGATCAAAAGATTTAATGAAAAATAGGAAAGTGAAATGGAGGATGAGTATGAAGTTAAATACCATTTGGGACAAATTAAAAGACCGAACACCTTCCATTTTAGGAGAGGAGAATTTTGCAAAATATGCTATTCTTCTGCCGCTTATTCATAAAGAAGATGGTATTCATGTACTATTTGAAGTGCGATCACTTGAGCTAAGGAGGCAGCCAGGCGAAATTTGTTTTCCTGGAGGGAGAATTGATTTACAAGACAAGGATGAGAAAACTGCCGCGATTCGTGAGACGATGGAGGAATTAGGCCTAAAGAAAGAAGATATTACTAGAGTTTTCCCATTAGATGTTCTGTTGTCTCCATTTGGGATGATTTTATATCCATATGTTGGGTTTATTGATAATATTGAAAAAATCTGTCCAAACCCTGATGAGGTTGGAGAAGTATTTACCGTTCCATTAGATTACTTTATTGAAAATGAGCCTAAAGTTTATTATGTTGATCTTAAGCCGGAACCAGAGGAAGACTTTCCATTTGATTTAATTGCTGGTGGAGTTAATTACAGTTGGCAGAAGAAACAAATGGATGAATTTTTCTATCTTTATAAAAATAGAGTTATTTGGGGATTAACCGCAAAGATACTTGCCCATTTTATTGCCGTTCTTCGTGAGGAAGGTATAAACGATGATAAAACAAAATGATTCATTAGTTTGCTAATAATAAGTTAAAATAAGCTTTGAGAGAGGCTGTTTTTATTTCACTTGAATGAGGAGGAGTCTATTTGGATATTGTAGAGGTAATTACAACACGCAGAAATATTAAAAAGTTTAAGGATGATCCGATAAATCCTGATTTGATACAGAAATGGTTACAGGCAGCAACGATGGCCCCTAATCATCGCATGACACAGCCCTGGGAAATTTATGTGATTGGTCCGGAAACAAGAGCAAAGATAAACCATAAAACAAACTTCGGAAATGCTCCATATGTGATGGCTGTTTTGTCAAAGCACGGCGCAACCGCAATTGAAACTGATGAAAACGCATTTGCAACTGCATGCTTTATACAAACTTTTAACTTAGCAGCATGGGCTGAAGGAGTAGGAACATTTTGGTCATCAATCAGTATCTCGGCAAAAAACCGTGAGATTCTGAACGTACCAGAACATTACGATATTATTGGTACAATAGCTGTTGGCATTCCCGAAGAAATCCCAGAACCTAAGCCACGGGACCCAATCCAAAGCAAAATAAAGCAACTGCCTTAAGAAAAATCCTCGCTTTAACACTGTTGAAGTGAGGATTTTTTTGTTGATTCATTTAAGTAGACCTTTCTTTCATTTTAAATGATAAAATGTACTCAAATAAAAGTGGTTCAACGTAACCTCAAAAACAAGGAGAATATAATTTTGAGAGGAATATTGGATAAAATAAGTGTAAAGTTCTTCGGTTTTCTTGTACTAGCGATCCTGCTGACCCATGTTCCGATTCTTGGCAACTATGTTAAAGTCATCAATACGGTTGTACATGAATCAGGGCATGCTTTTATTGCTCTTTTAGGAGGTCATGTCGAAAAAATTTCATTATTTAGTAATACAGAGGGTGTTACATATAGCACACAGTCCAACTGGATTGGGGCTTTTTTTACAAGCCTCGCGGGTTTTCTTTTTTCATCCATTATTGCTTTTCTTTCCCTTTGGTTGATCGGAAAGAAATACTATCGAATTTTAATTGGTATTCTGTTAGTATTCATTGGAATGAATTTAATTTTCTGGGTTCGGAACATTTATGGTTTATTTTGGCTGCTCACATTTGGTGCTTCCTTTCTTGTTTTGTTATTTAAAGGAAGGCAGTCACTTATTAATACTATTTTATTATTAATTGCTTCTATTCTATTAGTAGAATCTGTTTCTAGTGCTTATGAAATTATGCTGATAAGTTTTTTACAGCCAAATTCCGCGGGTGATGCATTAAATCTTGCAAAGTTAAGTGCATTTATTCCTGTGCAAATTTGGGGTATTTTTTTCTTTGCTCAAGCCGTTTGGTTTTGCTTTATTGGTTTGAAAAAGGGTATTTTTAGGCTTAATTAGAGTAAGACTATTAAAAAAAACATTATCTATTTTCCATTAACTAAAAGCAAACACCAATTAAATGATATATTAAAATAGATAAATCCATTAATTGATGACAAACTCTTTTTTGAAAAAAGGGAGTGGAGGTTACTCATGCAGAAGGCTCAAATACCAACATATGAACGAATTGCCATAGACCTTGCCAATCGAATAAATGATGGCCACTATAAAGTAGGTGAAAAGATTCATGGAAGGTCCACATTAGCTAGTGAATACAAAGCTTCTCCAGAAACCGTTAGGAGAGCAATCAAGATCTTAGAGGATGTCGAAATTGTCCAATCTACAAAAGGCAGTGGGATTATTATTTCTTCCAAAGAGAATGCTTTTAAATACATAAACCGGTTTTCAAACCTTGAGAGCGTCAAGGATCTGGAAAAACAAATGAAATCCTTGATTGTCGAAAGAGAGAAGTTAGATGACCAGCTTTCTGAAACATTAAAAAAAATCTTGGATTATGCTGTCAAACTTCGCCATACCAATCCATTGGCACCAATTGAAGTCGAGGTTCTGCCGGATTGTAAGCATATTGGACAGACAATTTCAGATTTGAATTTTTGGCAAAATACAGGTGGTACCGTGATTGGAATGAAAAGAAAAGGGGAGATGATTATCTCTCCAGGCCCCTACGCCCTCCTATTAGAAGGAGATGTTCTGCTAATTATTGGTGATGAGCAAACGTATAAGAGAGTTATTCATTTTTTAATGGAATAACAAAAGAGTAGGGATCTTCGAAAAAGACCCCTACTCTTTTGTTGCTGAAACTTTATTTTATTAATCCTTCTTTTTGCAAAAACTCTTTTGCCACCTTTGAAGGAGACTGCTTTAAACTGTCCACTTTGTAATTAAGCTCCCGCATTTTATCATCTGACAGTTTACCGGACAGAGAATTAATCGCCTTTTTAATTTCAGGGTGTTCTTTTAATGTTTCTTCTTTGATCATTGGCACCGCGTAATAAGGTGGGAAAAAGTGTTTATCATCCTTTAGCACCTTCAGTCTAAAGTTTTTTATTAAACCGTCAGTGGAGAAAGCATCAATGACATCACTTTTTTGATTGTTTAAAGCAGTATAGCGTAAACCGCCGTCTACCGCCTTTATATCCTTGAACTGCATTTGATAGGTCTCTGAGAGTCCAATTAGGCCATCTTTTCGATTAGGAAATTCAATAGTTGGACCTAATATCAATTGATTGCTCACTTTTGCAAGGTCAGAAATAGTATTTAAATTATATTGTTTTGCAGTATCCTGTCGAACTGCTAAGGCGTAGGTATTATTAAATCCAAGTGGTTTTAATAATTCTATTCCATATTTTTTGTTAAATTCTTTTTGAACTGTTTGATAGACACGGTCTGGGTCATTATCAGGATTTTGTTTAAGAATATCTACTAATCCGGTACCTGTATAATCTACATATAAATCAATATTGCCGTTGTTTAAAGCACTGAAGGCTACTTGAGTACCACCGAGATTCAGCTTTCTATCAACCTTAAGATCTGTTTTATCCTCAATAAGATCCGCAAGCATATTACCCAAAATCAATTGTTCACTAAAGTTTTTAGAACCGATGACAATCCTATCCTTTGCCTTGGCATTTGAATAAAAAGAGAAAACCCCAGCAGCGATTAGAATGAAACACCCAAAAGAAATGAGCAGCCTTTTTGCTTTTTTTTGGGAAGATTTTGAATGAGAAGTTCGGCGTTTATTCGTGTATGAAAGTGAAGTTTCAAGTTTCCCAACTAGAAAGTCGATTAGAAGAGCTAGGATACATGCAGGGATCGCTCCTGCCAAAATCATGTTATTGTCAACTGTTTGCACACCTGAGAAGACTAAATAACCAAGTCCGCCAGCACCAACAAAGGCAGCGATCGTCATCAATCCGACAGCTGTTACAGCTGAAATTCTGATACCCGCCATAATCATCGGGAGCGCTAATGGAAGCTGCACCTTTTTCATCGTTTGGCCTTTGGTGAGACCGATTCCTTTGGCGGCTTCCAGAATATCTCCATCAATATTTGTCAACCCGGTGTAGGTATTTTTCACAATTGGAAGAAGCGAGTAGAGAACGACCATCACAATCGCTGGCGTACTTCCAATTCCGATAAATGGAATGAGAAAACCAAGCAAAGCTAAACTTGGAATTGCCTGAATCACATTTGTCAGTCCGATGATAGGCTTTGAAAGTTTTGGTTCCTTTGAAATTAAAATGCCAAGTGGAATTCCAATGATAATCGCAATCAAAACAGAAAATACACTCAAATAAAGATGTTTGCCTAGCAAATTAAGAATTTGTTCGTAGTTAGCCGTTACATAATTCCAAAATATACTCATTAAAATGCCACCTCCAAATCAATTAATTGACTGCTTAATACCGATAAAATACTGCTTCTTGTAATTAGCCCAAGTAATTGGTTGGTGTGATTGACTACCGGTACAAATCCAATTTTGTGTTCATTCATCGTCTTTAAGACATTAATTAAGTTTGTATCTTCGGGAACAGTAAGAATTGCCTTCTCCATCACAGTTTCAATGATCGAATTACGATTCAGTAATTGAATGCCTTTTAATGTTACTAGTCCGATAAGAATATTGGATTTGTCTGTTACCATCAAGCTGTCCACTTTGTTTTCCTTCATAATTTCGATTGCCTGCAGGACGGTGCGTTTTGTTGTAATTTTGACGGGATTTTGAATCATAATATCTTCGGCTTTTAATAATTCAGGGTTATTCCAAATCCGTCTTTTTCCGATAAAGTTCTCTACAAAGTCATTGGCGGGGTTTTTTAAAATATTTTCTGGAGTATCATATTGCAGAATATCGCCATCTTTTAAAATACAAATCTTATCTGCTATTTTAATAGCTTCATCCATATCATGTGTTACAAATATGATCGTCTTGTTTAACTCTTTTTGCATTTGGTACAACTCTTCTTGAAGGGCACTTCTCGTGACGGGATCTAATGCACTGAAAGGTTCATCCATTAGGATGGTATCAGAGTCTGTTGAAAAAGCTCTTGCCACTCCAACTCTTTGCTGCTGACCGCCACTCAATTCTTTTGGATAGCGTTCTAAATATTCCTCCGGGTTCAGTCCCACCATAGTAAGCAATTCTACCGTTTTCTTGTTAATGGAAGCCCAATCTTCCCCTTTTAATTTAGGAATTAGCTCCAAATTTTCTTTAATTGTCATATGAGGGAACAGTCCAGTGTTTTGAATGACATAACCAATATTTCTTCTTAGTTCGATCGGGTTCATTGTTGAAATATCAGTCCCATTCAGCAAAATCTTACCTGCTGTAGGCTTTATTAATCTATTAATCATCTTTAACAGAGTCGTTTTTCCGCAGCCGCTTGGTCCGATAAAGACTACAAGTTGGCCATCTTCGATATCTAATGATAAGTTATCAATAATTGTCTTTGTTCGATACTTTTTTACAATGTTTTGAAATTGTATCAAGATCATTCCTCCTTCAGTAAATTCTTTAAAAGTAAAAGGATAATTAAAACCAACAACTCAATGTTAACATAAAAGTTGTTACTTTGTCTAACCCCCATAGCGAGAGTGGATACTCTTAGCTAAAAAGTGTTCTGAAAATTTCACAATTATTTTAATAAATTAATAACTAAATACGATATGCTTAATGCATAACATATTCTGGGAGGTGCTTTTATTGTTTAAATTGCAAATTTGTAACGCATATACCCAAGAAATCATCAGAGAAAAAGTGTATAAGAAGCCGGACCTAATTGAATGGTTTATTAATAGCGCTACAGAGGGGAAGGAATGCGTTCTATTTGATGAACAATTAAGAACGCTTAAAGGTTTTTATGTTTCTCATGAGGTTAATGATGAGGGTTCAATGAAAGTTTATAAAGTATTCTTTAATTATAGGCTGTCAGAAATACAAGCGAGAATAGCTAAATTGGTATAAAGAATAACTATTATTGTATATGAAAACAGACGATACAAATAAATGTATCGTCTGTTTTATCTACTTTATTTTAGAAGATTTAAGATCAAATGCCGTTTTGTCCGATCCTCAGGAAGCAATACTTCGGTTATTTTTTGTTGATACGTTCTTTTGCTTCCGTGGTTTCCCAATCGTGAAGACAAGATTTAAGAAAATAGCTGTCACACTGCCGGCAACAATACCGCTATTCGAGAGGATTTTAACTGTTTCTGGCATGTGAGAAAACAAATTAGGCACGGCTGTTACCCCAAGTCCCATTCCAACGGAACAAGCAATAATTAATAGATTTTCTTGGGAAGTAAAATCGACTTTGCTTAGCATTTTAATTCCTGCTGCAATGACCATTCCAAACATTGCTACCATGGCACCGCCAAGGACAGCAGTAGGAATGATTGTCGTAAGTGCAGCAATTTTCGGGATAAAGCCAAGGATAATTAAGATTGTTCCAGCAGTATAAATGACATTTTTCTCTTTTACACCTGAAAGTTGAACTAAGCCAACGTTTTGCGAATAGGTCGTATATGGGAAGGAATTAAATATGCCGCCAAGAATGCTTGCAAGGCCTTCGGCACGATAACCTTTTACTAAATCCTCTTCAGTTAATTTTTTTTCAGTAATATCAGCAAGTGCAAAATAGACACCTGATGACTCAACAAGGCTTACAATTGCAACAAGAGTCATTGTAATGATCGGTGCTAGCTCAAAGGATGGAGTTGCAAAATAAAAAGGGCGTGCAATATGGAACCATGAAGCATCTCCTACAGCGGATAAATGGACCTTTCCCATAAAAGAAGCAACAATTGTACCGGCGATTAATCCTAATAATATGGCAATCGAACGGATAAAGCCTTTAAAAAAACGATAAAGAACGATAATAAACAGAAGCGTACCAAAAGCAAGTGCAAGATTTGATCCTGACCCAAAGTCAGGGCTGCCTTGGCCACCGGCAACATTGTTCATTGCAACCGGAATAAGGGTGATACCGATAATGGTTACAACTGATCCTGTTACAACAGGGGGGAAGAACTTAACAAGCTTTCCAAAGAAATTCGAAATTAGAATGACAATAATTCCTGATATGATAATGGATCCATAGATAGCCGAAAGTCCGTACTGACCGCCGATCGCGATGATTGGTCCAACAGCTGTAAATGTACAGCCTAGTACAATTGGAAGCCCAATTCCAAAAAAACGGTTCTGCCAAACCTGTAAAATGGTGGCAATCCCACTTGTTAGAATGTCAATTGAAACTAAATACGTTAATTGCTCTCCGGATAATTTAAGGGCGCCTCCAATAATAAGCGGGACGATTACGGCCCCTGCATACATAGCTAAAACATGTTGAATTCCTATTGAGCCGACTTTTAATGGATTCTGTTTCATCAGTCTAACTCCTCCGCTTTTTCATTAATAAAATGAACCTCTCCATTTGAAAGAGAAGAAATTCTTGCCAACGATTCTACTCTCAGCCCAAGATTTCTTAAAATCTTAGAGCCATCCTGGAATGACTTTTCAATGACAATGCCAATACCTGCAACCTTCGCATTCGCTTTCTCAACCATTTTCACTAAAGCAAGTGCAGCCTGGCCATTTGCTAAGAAATCATCAATAATGAGCACGCGGTCATTAATTGAAAGATACTTCTTTGAAATGGATACTTCATTTGTTTCGTTTTTGGTAAATGAATGGACTGTTGCACTTAGAAGGTCATCAATCAGGGTCAGTGACTTTCTTTTTCGAGCAAACACAACAGGAACATTCATGTGTAAACCTGCCATGACAGCAGGTGCAATACCTGAAGATTCTATTGTTACAATCTTAGTAATCCCTTCTTTTGCAAACCTTGTTGCAAATTCTTTGCCAATTTCGTTCATCAAATTAGGATCAATTTGGTGATTTAGAAAGGAATCTACTTTTAATACATTTCCAGATAGGACCGTACCTTCTAAGGAAATCTTTTGTTCTAGTAATTTCATAATGTTTATTTCCCCCTATAAAAAATAAAAAAACCCAAAGGTCATTGACCACATCAAATTGAGTGAGACAATGACCTTTGGGTTTTTAAAACCGAAAGGAGTAGGTATGGCGGCACCAGAAAAACCTGCCACTTTCCTACTACCCACTCATAGTCGGATTGTTTATGGCAACCCGGTAGAAACTTGCGGGCCATATCCCCGCTATTATATGAGCACTTATTAATTTAATCATATATCAATTAAGAGCATAAAATCAATGAAAATTTTAATGAAAACCGAATGATAACATCTGATTAACAAAAAATGTTCGTGCTACTTTGTTGAATTTTCGATTTAAGCCTTTCATTATTATAAAAAGTGTATGAGTGAATAATATCTTAAATTTATGTCTGATGAAACTAAAAAACTTATTCAGAAATTTTGATGAAAAAATTATGTTTATTGAGGTAATGAAAGCAGGAGATGATGCTTTATTTGAGATCATCTCATTTTTGCAGCTTTTACTATACGGCATAATTTTTTTATAAATAAGCATTTTTAAGGGAAAAATTTAACGACAATATCTTCAAGGGTGTTTTTATTGATATAGAGGTGAAAAGCTTGAATTATCTTGAAGTCCTTGGTAAGGTAGTTATTTCTTTTACTGTGTTACTGCTTATGACACGAATGATGGGCAAAAAACAAGTTGGACAATTGACTTATTTTAACTATATTACCGGTATTTCCATCGGAGCAATAGCTGCAGCCATCACGATGGATCGAAGTATTAAGTTGGGTGAAGGCTTTGTAAGTCTAATCAGCTGGGCATTACTAACTCATCTAGTTGCATTTATAAATTTAAAGTCGAGGAAGGCACGAGTGATTCTAGATGGTCAACCGACAATAGTAATTAAAAATGGACAGATTTTGGAAAAAGCTATGGCTGGCGCAAGTTTAAATATGGATGATCTTAGTATGTTATTGAGAGAGAAGGATATATTTTCTATGAAAGAGGTAGACTATGCTATCTTAGAACCAGATGGAAAATTGTCCGTTCTAAAAAAAGTGGACCAACAAACAATTTCTAAAAAGGATTTACATGTAACAACAGTGAAGCCTTTATATATGCCAACCGAAATTGTTGTTGACAGTAAGGTAGTAACTAAGACTTTAGATGAACTGAATTTAAGCAGAAATTGGCTTGAAATGCAATTACAGCAGTCAGGAGTTAAATTAACTGATGTTTTTTATGCTGAAATTCAAAGTGATGGTACTTTGTTTATTGATAAGCGACAAGATTAATTACTGCATAAAAAGTTGTTACATTCCTTAAAAAAACCAATCGTCAACTCTCTGCCCGTAAAGAATATGATATAGATGAACATCAATGGAGGTGGGTTTCATGGCAGTAGTGAGGGCAAGGGCTTCAGACCTCAATCTTATGGCAAGGTTACTTAGAGCAGAGGCTGAGGGAGAAGGAACACTTGGGATGCTTCTCGTTGGAAACGTCGGTATTAATCGAATACGAGCTAACTGTTCAGATTTTAAGGGGCTTCGCACCATCCCGCAAATGATATATCAACCACATGCATTTGAGGCTGTTACACATGGCTATTTTTATCAGGCGCCACGGGAAAAAGAGCGACGATTAGCACGGAAAACGATTAACGGTCAACGATTCTGGCCAGCTAAATATAGTTTGTGGTATTTTAAACCCGGAGGAAGTTGTCCGCAAACCTGGTACGGTCAGCCATTGGTTGCCCGTTATAAGCTTCACTGCTTTTATGAGCCTACATCAGAAACTTGTCAAAATGTTTATAACACATTTTAATTTTTATTCCAAAAGAGCCGTCCCAAGGGACGGCTCTTTTCATAACCTTTTTTATTCCCGAAAGGGGGTCGGCTAAGGAAAAATGGATAATTTAATTTACATAATGACCACAGAAAGGAAAATAATAGAGAATAGTCCAATGAAGTGAAGAGAGGAATAAAAAAGTGAAAATAGCCATTATGGGTGCAGGCTTATCGGGCTTAGCATGTGCGATTGTGTTGGAAAGAAATGGTCACTCGCCGATTATTTTTGAAAAGCGAAGCCAACCTGGTGATCGCTTTATTAATGCCGAAATAATAGTATCAATTCTTACCAGCCCAATTAATGATGCTTACCGATTTTTTTCGGAAGAATACCAGTTATTTTTAAAACCAATTAGTCAAATTAGCAAACTAATTGTTCATTCGGAAAATACTGAGACAGCTGTGAAGGAACAGTTAGGATTCATTAATGTACGAGGTCGGCATCAACATTCATTTGAACAGCAATTAGCGGACCAAGTGGCCACTGAAATTATCTATCATTCAGAGTATACATACGAGGACTTACTTCAAGAATTTACACATGTGGTAGTAGCAACAGGTGATGCCCAAGACGCAGTCAATTTAAATAATTTTCATGTCGACCGTGCAGTTACGTTAAAAGGAGCAACAGTAGAGGGGGAGTTTGAACCATCTACCATACACCTTTGGCTGAACAACAAAATCGCTCCTAAAGGGTATGCGTATATTCTTCCATTTTCTCCAACGGAAGCCAATATAGTGACCGCTTTTCCACAATCTTCCTTCGAAAATGAGAATGATACCGAATTATGGTCTGATTTTTATAAAATTGTTTGTTCAAAGTTAAAGCAGCCACTAAAAATATCGGATGAATTTCATGTTAAGAACTATCTAATCGGAAGCTGTAAGTATCCGAGAATCGGAAATACATTTTTTACAGGGAACTGTTTTGGAGCGCTTATGCCATTTTTGGGATTTGGACAATTTACTTCTCTGCTCACTGGAATATATGCTGCATACGACCTATGTGGATTAGGAAAATACGAAGAGTTGACGAAACCATTAACAAAGAAATACCGGAATTCTTTAGTTTTTCGAGAAATCTTCGAAAAGCTCGATAACTCTGTACTGGACACAATTGTGGGGCATATGGGAGGATTCGTGGGGGGAAGATTCTTAAAAGCAGGTCATTTTCCATCCTTAAGAGCACTTAGTTATGTCCTTCGTCCTTTTGTAAAATGAATTGAATAACTTTTAGCTTTCTTTCGCTAAAACTGTTTAGAAAGATTGGCATGAAGCTGATTTTATTTCATATATGTAATAATAAGTCAAGTGTGGACAGGGATGAAACCTATGCGGAAAAGGCTGCTAATAATATTCTTCGGAAGTACGTTAATTGGAATTGGGATCAATGGGTTTATCCTTCCTTTTCATTTGATTAATGGAGGAATTTTTGGGATCAGCCTGTTATTAAACTATTTATATGGGTTAAAATTAAGCCTACTGCTCGTATTATTAAATATTCCAATTTATCTGCTTGCATTAAAATCGGATCCGCACTATTTTATCAATGGTGTAATCGGAGCTGTCATATCTGGTTTTTTAATCGAATTAATGAACCCGCTGAACGGGGCAATCCATCTTCCCATTTTTGCAAGTGTTATTTGCGGAGGAGTCCTAATTGGAGTTGGGGTTGGATTGATGCTAAGAAACCATATTAGTCCTGGTGGAATGGACCTATTGGCCTTGTTAATTTCAAAGTGGAGCAAATTAAATGTAGGAATCATTATTTATTTGATTGACACCGTAATTATAGTAACAGGTTTGGTCATCCTTAAAGATGCAAATTTGCTTTATTCGCTTATAATTGTGGGGATTGTAGGCTTATTCGCAAGTATATTAACTAGTTTTCGTACAGCCCATATTTATTTTCATTAATAATGTGGATATAAACCCATGGTTTCACGTTTTTTTCACTCTTTTTTCAGAAAAAATTGATATGATAAAATAAACAGAATTCTTCTGAATGGAGTGACAAAAGTGAATATTTTACTAGCTGAAGATGATGAACGGCTAGGCAAATTGGCGGCACATCTGCTCCAAAAAGAATTTCATCAGGTAGATTGGGTGAAGAATGGAAGTGATGCAATCAGTTATTCCTCTCTTTGCGATTATGATGTCATTATTCTCGATTGGATGATGCCGGGGGCTGATGGACTGACTGTTTGCAAAAAACTTCGATCCAGAGGAGTAAAAAGCGGGATTTTATTTGTTACAGCTAAGGACGCCAAAGATGATATCATCCTTGGCTTAGATTCAGGTGCTGATGATTATATTGTAAAACCGTTTGAATTTGATGAAATGCTGGCGCGGATCAGGGCAATTAGCCGTCGCAAAGAAAAAAGCCTTGAAGAGTCGATCACCATTCATGACTTCACACTCAGCTTAAACTCACACGAACTCACCCATAAAGGGGTGGTCATTGACCTGACGAAAAAAGAGTATCAATTTCTCGAAATTTTATTTCGAAACTGTAACCAAGTTGTTACGAGAGAAGTTCTATTTGAAAGAATTTGGGGATTCGATACTGATATTTCCGACAATGCACTCGATGCATTGGTGAAATTGGTCAGAAAAAAAATAGATTTTGCTGGGATCCCGTCATTTATCCAAAATGTGCGGGGAATCGGATATAAAGTGAGAAATTCTGATGTTTCATAAATTAAAAACGAAACTAACCTTTCTCTATACGTTTTCATTGCTATTTTTACTACTTTGTTTTATCGGTGTACTTTATTTTCTCATTTCACAGCAAATTATTCTAAATGAACAAGACGATTTACAATCATATTTCACGAAAGAAAAAATGGACATTATTGAAGATTTATATGAAAAGGAACATCGTGGATTGTCATACGATCCAAATCGGGAAATATTCTACTATGTTTTTGACACAAAAAATCAATTTGTTTACGGGGAAGAAACTATTAAGCACCTCTCTGGCTGGATCGAGAAGAAAAATCTTTCTGTTAAGCACGATTCATATACTAATCAGGTGACATGGAAACAATCCCATTTCATCATCATGAAAAAGTTGCTTACTACAAATGGGTATGTACATGGCTATGTTATCGTTGGAAAAAATATTTCAAGTGAAAGACACCTTATTGAAAACATAACGTGGATCCTGTTATTTCTTACCATCTTTTTTAGTCTTCTGTTTGGTTTTATGGGGTATTATTTTGCAGGTCAAGCTATCAAACCGATAAAGAATGCTTTTTACAAGCAGGAGAAATTTGTATCGGATGCTTCCCATGAGCTCCGTACACCACTAAGTATTTTCTATAGCTCTATAGATCTATTAAGACGTGAAGAAAAAGATAATCTAAGTCCATTTGGTCAGGAAGTACTTGAGGATGTAAAAGCAGAAGCAGAGCTAATGAATAAATTGATTAATGATCTTTTATTCTTGGCCAGAAGTGATAAAAATGTGCTTGCACTAGAGAAGAAAGATGTGAATCTTTCAGAGTTATCGCAAGCCGTATTTAAAAGATTTATAAGCAAAGCAACGGAAAAGGTTGTTTTTGTGGAGGAGATCCAGGACGATATTCACTTTACATGTGACATGACAAGGATCCAGCAATTGCTTTATATCTTATTGGATAATGCTTTCCGCTATACAAAGGAAGGCCAGGTGGAACTTGCACTCAGAACGAATGCTGGAAAAATCATTTTATCTGTTTCAGACACTGGGTGTGGTATTCCCTTAAATGATATTCCATATATTTTTGACCGCTTTTACAGAGGTGACTTATCAAGAGAAAAAGGTGGATCAGGGTTAGGGCTTTCGATTGCAAAAGCAATTGTTGTAGCACATGGTGGAGAAATCTATGCAAGCAGTGACTTGGAAAAAGGTACAGTGTTTACGATTGTTTTTGAAAAACGACTTGACGAAAAAAAGGATAAATTCAAGGGGATTGAAACACAAAATTAAACGGCAGCAGCAGCTGCCGTTATTTTCTGTTCAAACCTCATTCCTTTTAAACGATGTTATTTTTCCGTCTTGATCGACAAGGAGTAGTTTATAGGTATTGGTTATTTTTTTCCATTCAAAAGGATTGACCATAAAACATAATTTGGCTGCAACTTCTGCATCAAGGCAATTTTCGCTGAAAACTGTTGCTTGGATGATTGGACTTTCCACAGGCAAGCCCGTTCTGCCGTTTAAAATATGATGTTTCTGCTCATTCCCCTGCAGCCAACTTCGATAGATTGTGTTAGATGTGGCAACGCTGCCGTTTTTCAACCGAAATTGAGCGATTTCTTGCTCTTTCTTAAATGGATGGGCAACACCGATTTTCCACTTCTCTTCACCATCCGACCATACGGTGATATCTCCGCCCCCATCAACGATTCCAGCCCTTGCCTGACCAATTTCCTTTAACCACCTTGCAGCAGATTGAACTGCATATCCTTTGCCAATTCCACCTAAATCTATTTTTCCAGCAGCAGTTCGCTTAACTGAACCAGTGTTTTGTAGAAATTCAAAAGGAGCATTGATGTCGTTAAAAATGCAAGGTAAGCTATGTTCCTGCTGAATTGTGGCGGTGAATGGAAAGGTTTGCTCATATCCATGGAATTGCATTTGAGGTAATAAATAGGGGGAAAACAATCCATTTGTATTTTGACGATAAGCCTCCGCTTTTTGAAGTACATCAAAAAGCGGGGAAGTCACTATCATTTGTTCTCCCGCTTTCAGCTCATTAAGTCGGTATAACTCGTTATCCGTTCGAAACCGGGACCATTCCTTTTCAACATAAAGGATCCAGGCTGAAATGACGTTCTTCCATTCTTTTCTTTGACAATCTTTTACTCGTATATAAAAAGAGGTATTCATGGCATTCAAATGTAATGTGTCTTCAAGACTATGATCTTCTTGTTTGGCGATCACTGCTTGTAGCCCCCTCTGTAACGGGATTAGATACTGATGCACCATTAATTGAATAATTAGACCAATCCAACTGGACAAGTTCCTTTTCCTGTTTGCTCATTCCTGAGATTTGACTTTTTTCTTGTGCAGTCACCCCTAGATCTTGCCCATTCGTGCTGCTGACTTGGGTAATAACAAATGCCGATAGAGCAGCACCCGTTAGCCCTATTATCCATTTTGATTTATTTGATTTTACCATTACGAATCGAACTCCTTTTAAAAAGATTCACAAGTCATCGTTTTATTTTCAGCATTCCAAGTAATTCGAAACCCTAGAGCATTTGCAGCAACAGAAATAGGTAAGTATATGGTTTTTTCATACGAGGCCGCTTTAACTGGCATTGGGTTTTTAATCTTATTCTCAAATGCCGCATTGGAATCAGCTCTTACGACCAACTCATATTTATCTTTCGTGATCACCATGATCTTGCTTTGCGGGGAATACGTTGTTCGTGCCCCTAGTAAATTGGCCATCGCCATTCCTGAAACTAGTAGCTGCCCTTCCTGTGGAATAACATAAAGCTTGGCGACATTCCCATTGACACTAATTGAAAGCTCAGATGGGGTAGTAGTCGGTAAAGTGTTATTCGGGTTATTTACAGGCTTTCTCGACCAAATATTCCAATAATCCTCTTGAAAGACAGGATTCGTCCCTCGATCATTGAAATATTTATCATCCTCATTTTCATACTCGTTTTCATCCGATTTCTCATAGTTTTCACTACTGTTGTTATGTTCGCCTTTTTCGTGATCATCATTACCGGCTAGTACACTCGAGCCAATAGAAAATGCTAAAATGAAAGTAAAAAGCAGAACCATTAACTTTTTTATTTTCTGATCCATTACGTAAAACCTCCTTGGTTCTTATGTAATGAAGTCTAAACAGCTTATCTGAAAAAAAACTGAAAAGTATTCAAAAACTACGTTTAGTAAAATAAAAAGTTTTTAGTACTGTAAAGGGGGGGAATTATGAATCCAATACCTGATTATCTTCAGAAAAATTTAGCTGTTTTGTTTGTCGGATTTAATCCAAGTATTCGTTCCAGTGAAACTGGACATCATTTTGCTAATCCCAATAACCGTTTTTGGAAAATCCTATATGAATCAGGTCTCACACCAAGGAAATTACAACCAGAAGAAGACTACAAGCTTTTGGAGATTGGTTACGGAATGACCAACATTGCCGCAAGGCCTACCAAAGCCGCTGATGAGCTTACCAAGGAAGAGTATCATTTAGGTAGAGAACTGTTAAAGAAGAAAATCAAAAAGTTTGCACCCAAAATTGTTTGTTTTGTTGGTAAAGGGGTCTATCAAGAATATAGCAGGAAAAAGGAAATTCCATGGGGGTTGCAAGGAGAATCTGTCATCCCCGGGACACTTGACTTCGTGGCACCTTCCTCAAGTGGGCTTGTAAGAATAAAGCTTGATGAGATCATTGAAATCTACAAGCAATTAGCTGTACTTAAGGAAAAACACTAAAAATATCGACGGAGCTGTACTCCGTCGATGATCTTCAGCTGTTCACGAAAACTTATTATGATAATGAGCCAATGCAAGCAGGGGAAAAATATATCGATAGCTATGATAATGGATATAGAAACCGCCAGCCATTCCTTGCCCCTTTGGATATTCAGTGGTCCAATCATGTTTGTCAATTGAATCTAGCAGATAGGTGATTCCTCCCTGAATTCCAGATGTTGGCTTCTCTGAAACAGAGATCAATGAATCTAGCGCCCAGGCAGTATGTGTGAGGGTACTAGCATTCAATGGAACATATTTTTTTGCACTATCACTTCGGCACGATTCCCCCCAGCCGCCATCATTATTTTGAAGGACCTTTAGCCAATTTATTGCCTTGAGGAGGGATGGATGATTGGGCGGAAGTCCAACAGAAATAAGACCTGTCAATGCTGCCCAAGTCCCATATAGATAACAAATTCCCCACCGACCATACCAAGAGCCATCTTTTCTTTGATTTTTTAACAGCCATTTGATTGCATGTTTAACCACAGGGTGGTTATGTGATAAATTCGTATAGTTTCCTAGAAACTCAAGGGTACGTCCTGTTAAATCAGCAGTAGAGGGATCACCCAGCAAAAATTCTGCCTTTTCAATTGGCAGCAGTTCGAGCCATTTATTTTCGATATTTTTCTCAAAAGCCGCCCAACCGCCATCACTATTCTGCATTGAGAATAACCAAGTTAGAGCGCGATCCCATGTCTTTCGTAACTGGTTATTGGTTTGAATGCTCCGAGCAAAGGCCCTTAATGAGGCGGTAGTATCATCTACATCTGGATTGATAGTATTAACCTCAGAAAATCCCCAGCCGCCCGGTAAGCTTTGCGGATTATGAATCACCCAATCTCCGAATTTATGATGCTGGTGCTTTACTAAATAATAGTTTGCTTTTTCGATTATTGGATCACTAGGTGATATCGACGCAAGCTGAAGCACATAGCTGATTAACGAAGTGTTCCAAACAGCCGCAGTTGTATATTGCATATGAGGAAGACCGTTAATTTCAGTTTTCATTGCCAGCAAGCCCTCAACAGCTTTTTTAATGAGTGGATCATTTTTGGAGATTCCCAGTGACAGAAAGGCAAAAATCATTAAAAATGTGGAACTGAAATAGCTGTAAAGCGTTCCATCAGGTTCAATGTGATCAAGCAAATAGTTTTTGGCACGCTCGATTGCCAATGAATGAAGCTTTTCCGGTAAACCAATTAAGTTGGTAATCCCTTCTTCGATTTTTGAGAATAAAGAGCGCCAATCTGAGTGAAGCTCCCAGGCATTTGTAGACCTGTGCAAAAATAAATCAGAAAGATCGGGACTAGATTCTGTTGACAAAGTATATTTTTTATTAGCTAAAATCATAATTGGGACCAAATTTGCTCGGCCATAAACAGAAAACTGATATAAATTGATCGGAAACGAGAGGGGGAGCAAAATTATTTCGATGGGCAGAGGTGAGAAATCCGGCCAATCGTACTGTCCTGTTAGGGCAAGCATAATTTTGGTAAACATACTGGCATTTTCCAGCCCACCTTTATCAATAATAAACTCCTTTGCCGCTGCCATCCTCTGGTCTTCTTTCTTGTAATAACCTGAGTATAATAATGCGTAATAGGCTTCAACAGTTGCCGATAAGTTTCCATCCCCTTCATCATAAAAAAGCTTCCAGGCTCCATTTTTCTCCTGTTTGTTTATGATTCTCAAGGCTAGGCCTTTAATTAATTGTTCATCATTTATTGCCAAGGTCCGTAATAAAATGATCATATAAGCATCGGTTGAAATTCCTGTTTCAAAAGGGTAATTCCATGAACCAGCGGGAGATTGGTCTTTTCTAAGGATTTCGATTATCCGTTTTATACCTTTTTCAGTATTGATCATTTAGCACACCATTCCTCTCCCAAGTAAGATTTACATCTCCTATACATATTCACTTGTTGGTTGGAGAATTCATGGAGGGGGAGATGCACGATATTTTTTAGACAAAAGCAAGAAAAAAACCCAATTGTGGTCATAAAGGAAGATTTAAAGAGAAGAAAAATAACCAAGAAAGGGAATAGTAATCTTTCAAAAGAAGAAAAGACACTATTACAGCAAATACGAAACCAAACAAAGGAATGGAACAAAAATAATGTAACAAGAACCAAGGCATATTTGGATTTTTATCGACTTCACCCAGAAGTGCATTGGGCATTCTTAGGTCATATGGTTTCCCGAAATGGTGGCTGGAATATGACGGATTTAAAGGGGGAACTTCTTTCCAGATTATTATCGAATAGGGAAAAACGATCGTTTTTTTTCTTTTTAGAACGAGGAAATTGGCTTATTTTCCATGATGCCTATCCACAATTTTTGCTCTACCATGAGAGTTTAAAAAGAAACAAACCTTTTTTTCACCTTTTTCCTTTTTTAAATATATCTGTATTTATGGAAAGCATTTGGAGCTACTTTTGGGAAAATCGTCATGTTTCCATTCTGACGATTGCGCTGATTATCAATGAACAAAGCTATTTAGAAAAAAGAGTAATTCAAAACCATCTTTATAAAAATGAAGTGTTTAATAAGCTGGAATTTAAACTTCAAGATGTATTGTCCTTTAATCATATCCTTTTTCCATATGTGAGGAATAGTGTCCTCCATTTAGCGGGGCAGACGCTACACCAATTTGATTCCATCCACGAGCGGATTTTATTAGGGAAAAGATTATATGCTGTCCTTTTTAACAATAAGGAATTGTTAAAAAGTGCTGAAAAGTGGGCAAATAGTACCCCTCATACTGGCTCAAGAAAGGATTACTGGCCACATATATTTAACAATGTTCACGAAGGACTGCCAGGAAAGTCCTATCAACTTCACTTAAAATCATGCAGTTTGAGGCCTGGAGCACGAAGAATCTATAGCCCAAGACTAGAGATTGCGTGGAAAAACGTAAAACATGTTGAAGCAGAAGAAGGGGATTGGTTTGTAGACTTTCTAGTACTGAATTATTTTTCAGAATTAGCCGAAACCGTTGATGGGGAGATAGAGAATGAATACTGTAAAACACTTGAGCGACTCGAGCTTGCAGCCCTTGCCAAAAAAGCGATATCGATATTGGATTAAAAGATTTCTGCCAGCTTTATTATTTTCTTCCTTGCTCGGAACGTATTTGGATCTCATTATGGTGGGGAAACAGCTATATGCTTTTCCCATTAGACCATTACCTGCTATTTTTTCAATTAATCTTCTGTTTACATTAGTGGGATTGCCGTTTGTAACATTTATTTTTCTATTTTTAATGGGAAGGTGGGGGAAGTGGGGGCGGGCAGTGGGTATTGTTTGTTTTAGTTTAGGGATGGCTGTCCTGGAAAGGAAGGCTGAGGATTTTGGTCTGTTTGTTCATTCCCATTCCTGGAGTCATCTAAATACTTTCATAGGCTACGGCCTATTCTTATTGGTCGTTCATCGCTTTCACGAATGGATAAAACTGATGTAAACAGATGAAAGCCAAGACGTATGTCTTGGCTTTCATGGTGTCCAGAGGATGGACTCCAACCCTCTCCGTCCGTACTGGTTAAGTGTCCCGCAACAAGCGTTAGTGTAGGAAGAGGTATTATTAGTATATTCAAAAAAGTGTCAGACTTTCCATTTCTCCGCAAAAAGTGTATGATAGAAATGATTTTGAACAAAAGGAGCTGGTACTAATGGCAAAAAAAGGATACATACAGATGGAAAATGGTGATAAAATTGAGTTTGATTTATTTCCAAATGAAGCACCCGGAACAGTTGCAAACTTTGAAAAGCTGGCAAATGAAGGGTTTTACAATGGATTAACATTCCATCGCGTCATCCCAGGTTTTGTAAGCCAAGGCGGATGCCCTAACGGAACCGGAACAGGCGGCCCTGGATACACCATTAAATGTGAAACAGAAGGAAATCCACATAAACATGTTCCAGGTTCATTATCAATGGCACATGCTGGAAGAGACACAGGCGGGAGCCAATTTTTTATTGTTCATGAATCACAGCCGCATCTAAACGGAGTCCATACCGTTTTTGGTCAAGTGACATCAGGCCTTGATGCAGCTAAAGCAATGAAAAATGGCGATGTTATGGAAAAAGTAGAAGTATTTGACGCTGAATAAACCTTACTAAGAAGGGAGCAGAAATAATCTGCTCTCTTTTTTGATGGGCAGTACCAACTATTCAATTCATTCGAATTACTTCTCATGATGCGTATAAATTGATACAATGTCTCCATTCGGTTTAAATTATTTTTATCATCAAGGAGATATAGCAAATTATGAAACTAGTTTCTTGGAATGTAAACGGCCTTAGGGCATGTGTAAAAAAAGGATTTTTAGATTTTTTTCATGAAGTTAATGCAGATATCTTTTGTGTTCAGGAAACCAAATTACAAGCTGGTCAAATCCAGTTGGAATTGGATGGCTATCAGCAATATTGGAACTATGCTGAAAAGAAGGGGTATTCTGGAACAGCCATTTTTTCAAGATACGAGCCGCTTTCAGTAAAATATGGGTTTGACACGGATGATTCTGAACCTGAAGGACGAATCATTACCTTGGAGTTTGAGAAATTCTCTCTTGTAAATGTGTATACTCCTAATTCGCAACGGGACTTGGCGAGATTAGGGTTTCGCTTGGATTGGGAGGATCGGATCCGTGAGTACCTTCAAGAATTAGATCTGAAAAAGCCGATTGTCCTTTGTGGTGATTTAAATGTTGCCCATCAGGAAATTGACCTGAAAAATCCTAAATCCAATTTAAACAATTCCGGCTTTACTCCTGAGGAACGCGGGAAAATGACGACATTGCTTGAATCCGGCTTTACTGATAGCTTCAGGCACCTTAATCCTGATAAAGAAGGATCTTATACATGGTGGTCCTATATGAATAAGGTTCGGGAACGGAATATTGGCTGGCGGATTGATTATTTTATTACATCTGCAAAAGTGAAAAACCAAATCCGGGATGCCCGCATCTACTCTGAAGTAATGGGAAGCGACCATTGCCCGATCTTATTAGAGATTGACTTTTAGACCTACATCTAAACCCCGTAATTCCATAAATATTTCTTATCGGAATCGATCAAAAACCTGTTATTTTAATGTTCAGATCAGTGGGTTATAGTTAAAATAAAAATGGAGGGGGAGAGTCTTGGATCAGAAAAAGGTCGTTCAGCAGCAATTTGGTAAAAGTGCTGCATCCTATGTAACAAGTCCAATTCACAAGGACGGAAAAGACCTGCAAAAACTCGTAAAGCTGGCATCTATAAACGGTCAGGAAGAAGTTCTTGATATTGCTACAGGTGGTGGGCATACCGCAAATGGTTTTGCTCCTTTTGTAAAAAAAGTGATTGCGTTAGATTTAACCTCAGAAATGTTAGTTGCTGCTGAAAAATTCATTAAAGGGAATGGGCATCAAAACGTTGAGTTTATTCAAGGTGATGCTGAAAAGCTTCCTTTTTTGAGCGCAAGTATTGATATCGTCACATGCAGAATTGCACCACACCATTTTCAAAACGTAAAGAAATTTGTCGAGGAAGCTTTTCGGGTGCTGAGATCTAGTGGACAGTTTTTGCTGATTGATAATGTAGCGCCTGAAGATAATGAATTAGATTATTTTTATAATCAAATTGAAAAAAAGCGAGATTACAGCCACTTCCGTGCTTGGAAAAAAACCGAATGGATGTCATTGCTTGAGTTAGAAGGGTTTGAAATTAACGAATTGCACCGCTTTGAAAAGACTTTTCAATTTGATTCATGGTGCAATCGGATGAAGCTGCCACCTTCAGAAAAAGCAGACCTTATTCAATATATAATCAATTCATCACAAAAAGTAAAAGAAAAATTTCGGATTGTCCATACCAATCAAACTGTTACCTCATTCCAAGGTGAATCAGTCATCATTAAAGCTTCAAAAAGATAAAAAAACTCCTACTGTAAAAGTGTTAACCCTTTTGCAGTAGGAGTTTCTTTAATTTGGATGCTTTCGCTTTTCTATCTATAGCTCATTTAGGGCAGTGCCAAATGTATCGAATTCGGGTTGTTGTTCCTCGTTTATTTGACCTTCATTCTCTATTCCTTGTTTACCGATTGGCTCTTCCTTGTCTTTTTCCCATCCATGAAAGTCTCTAAACATGAACCATCAACTCCTTAATTGTTTGTAACTATATTATTTCCTCTAAATGGAAAAGAATTCTTCCTTTTTTAATCTTTACGAAATCTCCCTACCACTTCGATTGCTCTTGTAATATGAACAAATGCGGAAGGATCTTGCTGGCGGATTGTTTCTTTCGTTTCGGATAACTCATATTTTGTAATAACTGTTGTTAAAACTTTCTTTGGATTGTGTGAATAGACACCTTCGGCGTCCGTCATTGTTACCCCGCGGGAATGCAAACGGATTAACGCATCATTTAATTCCTGCCATTTGTCGGTCACTATCGTCACCACAAGTTTTGTATGACTGGTATGGACCACATCTACAGCTCTCCCAGCTGTAAAAATGGCAAAGAGAGTGAAAAGAGTTCGATCAGTTCCAAAAACAAAAGCTGATGTGAGCACTACAAACATATTCATATATGTATTTAAATATCCTACAGATAAGTCCTTCTTTTTGGAAAGAATGACGCTAATAATATCAGTTCCTCCACCAGAACCGCCAAATCTAATATTTGCCCCAATACATAATCCATTTAAGACTCCTCCAAAAATACATGATGAAAGAATATCATGACTGAACGGATGGACAGGAATAAAGCGCATCGAAACGGAGAGTAATGTTACGGAATAAATGGTTAGAATCATAAACCTTTTCCCTAAATAAAAATACCCTAAAACAAATAAAGGCAGATTTATGATTAGAATAATCCACCCTGTATTTATATGAGTGTAATGGTTGATAACGATTGCAAATCCACTTACACCGCCAGTTAGTACTTTATGTGGAATAAGAAATGAATTCATGGAATAGGCCATTAGGATTGTTGAAACTGTAATTGCTACTACTTGAAACGTCGTTCTTTTCACCCTATGCACCTCTTTGATTGACCTTATTAACTTAATGTAGTTTTTAAATCCAATTGAGTTGTTTTCCAGCGATGATTCATGACATTCTGGCAGTATTATTTATTTTTCGACAAAAAACTTCTTTCATACTTACGTTAATTTTCGTTTTTGTCAAAAAAAAGTATAAATAATTATTCCATTTTAGACTAAATAGTGTATACTATATATTAATTAGTATAGCATATTTGAATTGTTGCTTTGAAAGGGGGCGATCCTATTAAATTAACAAAACGACAGGAGGAAATTGTTGAAATAGTTAAACAAAGCGGGCCGATTACTGGTAAACAAATTGCAGAAAAACTTTCACTAACCAGGGCTGCATTGCGACCGGACTTGGCTATTTTAACGATGGCAGGGAATCTTGAGGCCCGACCACGAGTGGGTTATTACGTTAATGAAAATTACGATGTGGATCTTCAGGCTAAAAAGTTTACTAATCAAAAAGTTGCAGATTACAAAGCTCATCCTATTGTGATTCAAAAATCATCATCTGTTTATGATGCCATTGTTCAGCTTTTTTTGGAGGATGTTGGTACCCTATATGCGGTGGATGAAAACGGTCATTTAGCAGGGGTAATATCTCGTAAGGATTTGCTTAGATCCGCACTAGGTAATCGAAACCTTAATGATTTACCGGTTAGTGTAATTATGACGAGAATGCCCAATATTGTTATAATCAAGCCGGAAAATACCTTATTTGAAGCAGCAAAAAAGATGATTGAAAATCATATCGACTCGCTGCCTGTAGTGAAGGAAATGGATGATCTTTCACATACATATACGGTAATCGGCCGCATTACAAAAACGACGATAACACGAGCATACCTTGAAATCACCGAACAATAGGGGAGTGAAAGCGACTTTGAATCCGAAGGAAGTTGTTTATGTTGTTTCTGATTCAGTAGGGGAAACGGCAGAATTTGTTGTTAAAGCAGTAGCAACGCAATTTAATGGCGGGCATATGGACATTCGCCGCAATTCTTATGTCGAGGAAATCGAAGACATTGAGGATATTATTATTTTGGCAATGACAAGCAATTCCGTTATTGCTTACACACTTGTAATTCCAGAATTAAAAATGTATCTTGATCGACGCGCAAAAGAAGAAGGAATCCCAGCTGTTGATTTACTTCACCCATTGATGGATGCTTTTTCAAAGAAGTTTAATCAAAGTCCTAGTCAAAAACCTGGTTTAATGAGAAAGCTTGATGAAGAATATTTCCGGAAGATTGAAGCAATTGAATTTGCTGTTAAATATGATGATGGCCGGGATCCACGCGGGATCCTTCGGGCAGACATTGTGTTAATTGGGGTATCACGTACATCCAAAACCCCGTTATCGATGTATTTAGCCCATAAGCGTTTTAAGGTTGCAAATGTCCCATTGGTTCCGGAAGTTCCAGCGGCAGATGAACTGTTTGAGGTTCCACGGCGTAACTGTGTTGGTTTGATCATATCACCAGATAAATTAAACGAAATCCGCAAAGAGCGTCTAAGAGCACTTGGATTAGCGTCTCAGGCACAATATGCCAGCTTTGAACGCATTCTGGAAGAATTAGATTATGCAGAAAAAATAATGAAACGTGTAGGATGTCCGATAATTGATGTTTCGAATAAAGCAATTGAAGAAACAGCAAACTTAATTTTAGATATGTTAAAAAAGAGAGAGGAGCTTTAATATGGATAAATTCGTATACCTTTTTAATGAAGGAAATGCTGAAATGAGAGAGCTGTTAGGAGGTAAGGGAGCAGGTATTGCTGAAATGACGCGTATCGGACTTCCGGTTCCATTTGGATTTACGATCTCTACACAGGCTTGTAATAATTATTACGATGAAGGAAAGAAGATTTCCAGCAAGATCGAGACTCAGATACTTGACGCACTGGAAACATTGGAAGAAAAAATGGGCAAAAAATTGGGAGACCCGGCAAATCCATTGCTCGTTTCTGTTCGTTCAGGGGCAGCTTTTTCGATGCCAGGTATGATGGATACGATTTTGAACCTGGGCATGAATGACGAAACGGTTGAGGGTGTAGCTAAATTAACAAATAACCCGCGCTTTGCTTATGATTCGTACCGACGCTTTATCCAAATGTTCAGTGATGTTGTTTTAAATGTCGATACGTATTACTTTGAACAATTATTAGAAGAAACACGTGAACAAAAAGGTTATTCAACAGATCCTGAGCTGACTGCAGGGGATTGGCAAGAAGTGATTGCCGGGTATAAAAAGATTGTCCGTAAACATACGAAAAGTGATTTCCCACAAAACCCTAAGGAACAGTTATTTCTTTCTATCAATGCTGTATTTGATTCTTGGAATAACCAAAGGGCAATTGTTTACCGCCGCTTAAATAAAATTCCAGATCATTTAGGTACAGCTGTAAACATTCAAAGCATGGTATTTGGAAATATGGGAAATGATTCTGGAACAGGAGTTGCATTCACAAGAAACCCTTCTACTGGAGAACGGATCCTTTATGGAGAGTACCTTATTAATGCTCAAGGAGAAGACGTTGTTGCAGGGATCCGTACACCACAGCCAATTGCAACTCTAAAGGATGAAATGCCAGAAGTGTTTAAACAATTTTTAGAAACTAGTAACCGCCTTGAACAGCATTATAAGGATATGCAGGATATTGAATTTACCGTTGAGCGCGGAAAACTATTTATTTTGCAAACTCGTACAGGGAAACGGACTGCTCAAGCTGCTATTAAAGTTGCCGTTGATATGGTTGAAGAAGGGATTATTGATCGGAAAACAGCTCTTCTCCGCGTTGACCCAGACCAATTAAATCAATTGCTTCACCGGCGGATCGATGATACTTATGAGCGCAAGCTTTTGGCAAAAGGACTGCCGGCATCACCTGGTGCTGCAACAGGCCAAGTAGTATTCGATGCAGATGAGGCTGAACAATTAAGCAAAAATGGAAAAAAAGTCATCCTTGTCCGTCCTGAAACTACTCCTGATGACATTCACGGAATTGTTGCTGCTCAGGCAGTTGTTACCAGCCGTGGCGGCATGACAAGCCACGCTGCTGTTGTTGCCAGAGGAATGGGGAAAGCATGTATTTGCGGTTGCGAAGGACTTAAAATCGATTTGAAGGCGAAGCAGGTTGCGGTTGGCACTACAATCATCAATTATGGTGATATCCTTACGATTGACGGTTCAACTGGAGAAATTATGCTCGGTGAAATCCCAATGATCGAACCAAAGCTTTCAGATGAATTCATGCTTTTGCTGTCTTGGGCAGATGAGGAACGGAAAATTGGCGTCCGGGCAAATGCTGACACTCCCGAGGATGCAAAGAAAGCATTTGAATTTGGTGCAAATGGAATCGGTTTATGCCGTACAGAGCATATGTTTATGGATGTGAAACGACTTCCAATAGTTCAAAAAATGATTATTGCTGAAAACATTGAGGACCGTATGGAAGCACTAGCTGAGTTGTTACCAATGCAGCAAGGCGACTTTGAAGGCATATTTGAAGCAATGCAAGGTAACCCTGTTACGATTCGTTTACTTGATCCGCCACTTCATGAATTTTTACCAGATAAAGAAGAACTTTTAGTAGATGTGACCAAGCTGCAGATTACTGACCCAGGCTCAAAGGAATTAAAGGAAAAAGAGCATTTGCTTAAAAAGGTTCGACAATTGGATGAATTTAACCCAATGCTTGGACTTCGCGGCTGCCGTCTTGGAATGATGCATCCAGAAATATACGAGATGCAGGCCAAAGCAATTTTCTATGCAGCTTCGGCATTAGCCACAAAGGGCTTTGAAGTAAATCCCGAAATCATGATTCCACTCGTTGGCCATGTTAATGAATTAAGACAAATGCGTCAATTGGTGATAGACGCTGCTCTACTGGTGAAAGAGGAAACAGGAAAAGAGATTCATTATACGATTGGGACGATGATTGAAATTCCACGGGCAGCTTTAACAGCAGATAAGATCGCTGAAGAAGCCGATTTCTTCTCATTTGGAACCAATGATTTAACACAAACAACTTTTGGGTTTAGCCGTGATGATGCAGAAGGTAAGTTTTTGCAGTCATATACGGAACAAAAAATTCTCCCTGAGAACCCATTCGCTGTACTCGACCAAGATGGAGTTGGAAAGTTGGTTGAAATGGGAGTTAAGCTAGGACGAATGACAAACCCTAAATTAAAAACTGGAATTTGTGGTGAACATGGTGGAGAGAAAAGCTCGATCGAGTTCTGCTATAAAACTGGTCTTAACTATGTAAGCTGCTCACCTTACCGGGTCCCACTTGCCCGCTTAGCTGCAGCACAAGCGACCATTCGGAATGAAAAAAATAACCCTGTCTATACTACTGCTTAATAAAGCTTGTGCTACAAACAAGCTTTGCAACAATACCTAACTTTATACAAACGACGAGGATGGTACTTAGCTACCATCCTTTTTGTTTGTATTTACAATCCTTTTCAGTAAATACTAAAAGAAAAAATACAATGGGGGATTAAAATGGGAGCAATTGAACGAAGCGGGTATCAGTTTGTACCTGAATTTAGCGTCATTCAGCAAAATGGCGCAGTCCACGTTTATCATCACAATCAATTTATTGAAGAAATTCATTTTCAATTTGACGGAAAATACCCTGAAATTGACCAAATCGAGGAATTGGTTAACCACTATTGCTTGAAACATAATATTTAATAAGAACATTTATTCGTAAACAAACTTAATGTTATAATGAAACAAAATAATCGGTTAGATTTCCAAACGGTGTACTCTAACATCCAGCCGGAGGAGGAAATGTATATGAATAAACTTAGTACGACATATCCTCAAGCTGTCGAACATACAAAACGAAAAGTCTTTGAAGATATCTACAGTTATCTAGAAAATAAAGAAAGTATGCCGTCCTTTGACCAATATCTTCAAGACCGAAGCAACTATCTTGAACAAATTTGGCAGAATGTTTGGCTGAATAAGGTGACAAATGATATTCCAAGAAATGAAAAAAAACAGTTTCTAAGTGAAAAGGGCTATGAGGTTGTAGGTGTTGATCGGAAACTCATTAATCGGCTGTTTAGAAATGAAATGAGATCCTATCAGCCATTTGCTGTTCTCGTATGGCTGAGCGAAACACTAAGCGGAAATACACAAGATTGGGATACCCGTTATCATCATGCACGCGGAGATTTCCTGAAACGCGAAGAACAAGCACGCCTAAAAGCCAAAAAGGATAAGCTGCAATTTTTAATTAAGGATGAAGCTGAATCCATTATCATGAACAACAGTGAGCGGATTTATTTAACAGTAAGGTATTACGTGGCAAAACAGCTGGCCCATGATTTTAAAACGAAAATTAAGTATAATGCGATTGATACATTTGCACTAGAGGAAAAGTTAGTAAAGGAGGGAAGCTTTCTTCCTTCCGCGTATACAACTGTATCCACGTTTTTTGACGAACTTACTGGCGAGATTCACAAAACTTTTAACTGGGGACGCAGTTACTACGAATACGAAACGTATTACTATGTTTTTGAAAGGTTAATTGCAGATTCACTAGCTGATATTCTTGCTGAACTTATACTTGACCAGCTTTCAGTAGAGCTCATTGACCAGTACCAAGAGATCTTTGCTGAAAAAATATCACAAACGTTTGTTTGGGAGAGTATTTCCGATTTAGCTGATGAATTTGAAGAAGAAATACTGACTGAAATCGAAGCGGAATATATATCAGATCTTTTAAAGATCGCAGACCTTCCATTTGATTTGGTTCAACACCGGGAAATATATGAAAGAGATCTTCTCCAACGGGAAAAAAGAAAGGCAGAAGAACTAGCAGAACTTCAACGTAAAAAAGAAGAAGAACAACGAATGATGGAGGATATCTTTGGTCAAGAGTATAACCCTTCACTAAGACGGAAAATCCATTATATTCTTCATATTGGTGATACAAATACTGGAAAAACACATCATGCACTAGAGCGAATGAAAGAAGCGCAGAACGGTTTATATTTAGCACCGCTTCGTCTGTTGGCATTAGAGGTTTATGATAAATTAAATTTCGAAGGGACACCTTGCTCATTAAAGACAGGCGAAGAGGAAAAAATAACTCCCAATGCAGCCCACACCTCTTGTACAGTTGAAATGTTCCATGAAAAAGACTTTTATAATGTAGTCATTATAGATGAGGCCCAAATGATTACAGACAAAGACAGGGGCTTTTCCTGGTATAAGGCAATTACTAAAGCAAATGCAGATGAAGTACATATTATTGGCAGTAGAAATTCAAAATCGATGATGCTGCAGCTTTTAGGTGAGACTTCTTTTGAAATACATGAGTACACCAGGGATACACCGCTGGAAGTAGAAGCAAAGGAATTCAAAATTACCCATGTTAAAAAAGGAGATGCGCTAATTTGCTTTTCGCGTAGGCGGGTGCTTGAGACAGCTTCCAAACTGCAGCATGATGGACATTCTGTTAGTATGATCTACGGCAGTATGCCTCCGGAAACAAGGAAAAAACAAATTCAACGTTTTATAAAAGGGGAAACCAAGATCATTGTTTCCACGGATGCGATTGGAATGGGACTAAACCTTCCTATTCACAGGATTGTATTTTTAGAAAATGAGAAATTTGATGGCACTAGAAGGCGTCGTCTGACTTCACAAGAGGTAAAGCAAATCGCTGGTCGTGCTGGGCGCAAAGGGATCTATAATGTTGGCAAGGTTGCTTTTACAAAAGAAATAAAAGTCATGAAAAGGTTGCTTCTTCAAGAAGATGAGCCTGTCCATACCTTTGCAATCGCACCAACTAATTCGGTATTTGAAAGGTTTCAACGGTACTTTCATGATTTAGATACTTTTTTTGAGCTTTGGGAAAGATTCAATAGCCCGAAAGGAACGAAAAAGGCCACTTTATCGGAGGAACGATCGCTTTATGAGCGGGTTCGCGGTACAGAAATTGAAGCACGTCTTTCTTTAATGGATTTATATGGCTTTTTGCACCTTCCTTTTTCAACAAAAGAACCGGAACTCGTTTCCCAATGGGAACATACCATGTACGCGATTATTAAAGGGGGAGAACTTCCAGATCCTTTAATAAAAAAGCGAAATTTAGAAGATTTGGAACTCAGCTATAAAGCAATTGGGCTTCATCTTTTATTTTTATATCGATTAGGTCAACGAACCGAAGCGGTGTATTGGGAACGGTTACGTGAGGAAATCAGCGACCAGGTGCATGAGCGGCTAAAATCCGATATTAAAAAATTCACTAAAAAGTGTAAAAATTGCGGTAAAAACCTTCCATGGGAAAGTGAGTTTCAAATTTGTGATGCTTGCCATTCAGCAAGATTTCGGAATAGATATTATACTTAATAGGACAAGTGGTTGAGTAAATGAAAACGCCTCAGTTCTATACCAGGTGGTTATTTAATAATATCCTTAAAAGCAAAAAACACCTCTACGTGGAGGTGTTTTTGATGCGAGGTTTATTATGAAACATGTCCTAATTGTTGGCAGGAAAGGTAACCTTTGAATAAAATAATAAAAGGTTATTTCCCAATATTATGGAGTATGAATTAACTTTAAATGAGAAATCTTCCAATATACTGTTTCTCCACTTGCAATAATTAACTCGGCAATATTATCCTGAACTTGCTTTAGCAGACCAATTTTTAACGGATGATCTCCAATATCAAAGACAACAAGATTTCCTTCCATTTTTTTCAGCTGATCCTCTAAAGAACGTTGAAGAGTGATGCTCACTGGCTTAACTGGTAATTCGTTTGTTCCAAGTGTATAGGGGGTGATATTGGTTTGATAAGGGGTCAACCATTTTAAGTGATTTAATGAAATGAACATTGTTTTATAAACCGGAGAATAAAAAGAAAAATAATCATTCAATACATTCGTCACATAGCCGTGGATAGATTTATTCCCTGTAACAAAAATTTCGACAAATAGTCCTTTGGCATTCATTAAGGTCTTCCGATAGGAAATGGTTGCTTGGTCTTCATTAATGGGGGAGACAGTGTGATCGCCATCAAATTCTAATTCAATCAAGGAGTTTACCCTTAGGTTATGAACATGCAACAGAGGAATGTAAAAATAATCCTTCCCATTAAATAATACTAAAATATCTTGACCTAAATCAACAAGGATACCATGAAAGATTGTTTTTCCAGAAACTTCAAGCTCTATTTTTTGCCCCATTAGATTTTGTATGTTTTTCAATTCCCTATCTCCTTCACATATAGGGTGCACACGTCTTCAGGGTGCACCCTTTTCATTTGTCTTTTAGAAAGGGCATTTTATTATTTAGGATTCCAAATAAAATCCTTTGTTTTAACAACTATCTCATGGCGTTGATTTCTTCGATTTCTAGGGCTCCTCGACCGTCTGCTGCTGCTTGACCGTCTACTGAGGCGAGAGCGTTTGCTGCTGCTTGGACGTCTACCGGAGCGAGAGCGTCTGCTGCTGCTTGGACGTCTACTGGAGCGAGAGCGTCTGCTGCTGCTTGGACGTCTACTGGAGCGAGAGCGCCTGCTGCTGCTTGAACGCCGACTGGAGCGAGAGCGCCTGCTGCTGCTTGAACGCCGACTGGAGCGAGAGCGTCTGCTGCTGCTTGAACGCCGACTGGAGCGAGAACGTCTGTTGCCGCTGGAGCGTCTGCTGCTGCTTGATGTTAAATTATTATCACCTTTTTGGTTATTAGAGCAGCCACACCCCTTTGAATTTTCTTGTGAATTTTCCTGACTATTTTCGTCTGAATCGTTATTATTTTTCAATGCTCCCTTTGGACCACAACTAATACTTTTTATATGGTAAGGATTAATTCGTAATACCTCGTCACTATTAATTAGAGTATAATGCCCGCCAGCACTTTGAACGAGAATACCTTCTAAAGCTTCAGGACCTCCTCGGTTAATCGATACCCATTTATGGCTCATCTCAGCAAAAATGTCATGAAAATCTTCGGTAACTATATATTCGGGAATACTTACTTCCTCTTCTGTGCTATCTTCGTTTTCATCATCGTTATCATCTTCATTATATTCACTTATACTCTTCATATGTTGAATATTATAATAGACTACACCATCATCTTCCGTTAGCAACGCGACATAATTATCTGAAACATCTAATAACATTCCAGTTTTGGACTCTGGACCACCTTGATTAATCTGGACATATGTCCCTGTAAGTTTCCCTACTAGTTCATTAAAATCTTCACCTATTTGAAAAGGAATTTCTTCATCCTCTTCTTGGTTTTGATAACGTGGCATTGAATTAGATTTTGTATTTTCACTTATGCTTTGGAGGTGTTGAGTCCTGTAATAAACGACTGTATATTGATTATTATCCTGGTTTTGATCTTCGTTTTGATCTTCGTTTTGATTTTTGTTTTTGTTCTGGTTTTTATTTTGATTTTGGTCTCCATTGTTATTGTTATTGTTTTGAGCATATACAGTGATGTAGTCGGATTGTACATCTAAAAGTTTTCCCTTTTTTGACTCTGGCCCTCCTCGATAAACCTGCACCTCTTCTCCAATTAATGATTGAAGAAAGGAATGGTACGAATCTAAATTTGGACTCTCCATTGTTGACATTAAATTGTTCCTCCTTGTCGTTTATCCATAGGGGATAGTTATACTCCATATATACGTAACCTAGTCTCCTAGTGCATGAAGAAAAAGCCTATTCTTCAAAATATATTCTCCAGCCTATTTAGATAAAGCTAGATAGCTTTTCAAGGAGGAAACGGTTCCGATCTTTAATAAATTGAAATATAAATTCCGGCTCGGAATCAAATCTATCTATTTTATGTTGAATATAAGGATCTTGAAGTACACATGGCCGTAATAAATTGTGGAGTAATTCGATCTTTGGTGCCATAAAGTCGGTGGTAAATTGGTTTTCTAAAATAGAAGCTAGAATCGTAGAATACATTTTTCGGAAATTAGGAATATCTAATAGCCTAGCTGTTAAGGTATTAAAGCCCTCCATCCTTACATAGTCATATTCCATCATTTCCCCGTGGATATCTCGACCCCAGGTCGCATCATAGTCCCAAGGAATCACCTCAAAGAGGTTTGTTTCCTCATTTCGGTATAATGCGTAATTATGGACGAATCCATCGTAATTTTGTGTACAAACCACACCAGCCAACCATCTTAAATACTTTTCTACATTTAAATGATTGGAAATGATCCGTTCATATTCGTTGCGAGGGGTTGTATTTAATTCAAAAATAAAATTAGCTAAATGGAATGAGTCATTTACATTTCCACATTTTCGCTCATATCCTGAATCAAGTTGCTTCTTTGTACTTTTATCAATAGGACTCATTAAAGAAAAATTTGCATCATCATCAATAGCATAAAAAATAGCACCCTTTGGTAAACTCCGTTTTTTCAGAAAGTTATCATCTACCGATTCTAGCTGTAAATAAATACCTTCGTATTTTCCATTTATCGAAATTTGAACATGGTGTGAAGCTGGGGAAAGAGTACCAATATCTGTAAAGAAGTCTAAGGAGATTTTGTTTCTAATTAAGGAAGGATCTTTATATTCAGCATTTAGATGAATTTCATTTGCATTTCCAAAGGTTTTTGGTTTATAAAATGTTACATGATAGGATTTTTTCTTGAATTTCCGTATATGTGAACCACGATAAGCAATATCAATTTCATATCTTTTCTTCCCTGTCTTAAAGGAAGCTGGTACTGGTTCATCTATCCATATATCTGATTTTAATTCTTTCAAATCCATTGGATGGATATAAATATCATATTTAGGAACTTGCATCTTTTTGCCCCCTTTTCATCCTCAGTAAATCCTATGTATAAAAATATTTTCTGGTTCCACTAGACATACGTATATTTTTTTGAAAGGGTACGTTTGTCTATACAAAATGGTCCTCTGACACGTATTTTGTATAAAGGTTATTGACTGAGTCAAAGCCTTTCGAAAAATATAAGGAGGTTCACTTAATGGTTACCTATCAGGTAGAAGATATCCAAAGTGCAGTTGAAGCGTTGACTGAAAATGGATTGGACACTTTCCTCTTCCAAGAACCTGTTCGCAATCAAAGATCGAGTCGACGCTCAAGCAGCAGCAGACGTTCCCGCAGTAGAAGAAGCTCAAGCAGCAGCAGACGTTCCCGCAGTAGAAGAAGCTCAAGTAGCAGCAGACGTTCCCGCAGTAGAAGAAGCTCAAGTAGTTCACGTTCTCGTCGGTCTCGCAGCAGCAGAAGTTCACGACGTTCCCACCGTAGCAGATCAAGCAGATCCCGTCGTTCTCACAGTAGTAGATCTAGAAGGTCTCGTCGATCAAGAAGTAGTCGTTCAAGTTCAAGTTCGAGCCGGCGATCACGTTTATTGATTATCTTTAGATCACAAAGAAGTCGTAGAAGCCACAGTTCAAGCCATCATTCAAGTCAAAGCTCAAGAAGTCGTGCAAGCCGTAGTTCCCGTCAAAGTACAAGTCATAGCTCAAGTCAAAGTTCAAGACGTCGTAGGAGTCGGTCGAGCCGTTCGAGACAACGTTCGAGCCGAAGCCAATTTAGGAGTTCACGTCGAAGCAGCAGTTCCAGAAGATCCAGGAGTTCACGTCAAAGCAGCAGTTCCAGAAGATCCAGGAGTTCACGTCGAAGCAGCAGTTCCAGAAGGTCTAGGACTTCCGGTCGTCGTCGCCGGTCTAGCAGTGATTTTCGATTTAGAACACAAGAAAGATTTTGGAATGATGGCAATATGCAAGAATTACGATTAAGAAGAAGCTAAAAAAATATTCCCTTTAGCAAAAGTCAATTGCTAAGGGGTTTCTTATGTTTACTAAGGGTAGGAATAATAAAAAAACATTCATACATAACCAATTAATTTGATATGATATAGTGGAATAAAAGCCCAAGGAGGTAAGAAAATGGATGTATTTAAAGCAATTCAATTAAGACGGGAAATAACAAACTTTAGTAATGAAGAAATTCCGCCCGAAATACTTGAAAAAATTACTGAGTCGGCATACTTGGCCCCAGCAGGAAACAGTTCACCTTCAAGAGAATTTATTTTAGTTACAAAAAAGGATCAATTAAACCATTTAGCAAAATCAACTCCATTTGTTCCTTGGCTCGCGGAATCAGCAGCCGCTATTGTGATAACAGGCAGAGCAGAGATCAGCAAATATTGGCTGCAGGATGCTTCAATTGCCAGTGCATTTATTTGGCTGTCTGCAGTGGAATCAGGTGTAGGAGTGGCATTTGGCGCGATTTATCACTCAGAGGATCACGTTGAATCACAAAAACGCGAGGATTATGTCCGCAAAGCTTTATCCATACCTGATGATCGTCGGATTGTAGCCATTTTAGGTTTGGGCTATCCTGCACAGGAACCTGCACCTAAAAGGCTGCCTCCTAAGGAAAAGGTTGTTTTCTATGAACAATTTAAAAATGAATGAAATCCACCATTTATATGGTGGATTTTTTCATTTTTGGGAAATTATATAAAAGTAACCATTTGATAACTTTGAATTAAATTAATCAAGCTTTATTGAAATACAATCAAAGCAAGGAAGGCAGTGGAGCAGGTGTTAGAAAAACGTACTATCTTCGCTATAATAATCAGCTTTTTCATTTTCTTTCACCAAGCCTACATTCCTAATAGTGTAAATGCAACCGAAAATCACCTAATTTTGCACCAACAATTGAATCAGTTGCTTAAAAATGAGAATGATTTAAATGGAGCAATTGCCGGGATTAGCATTCGGTCGGGCTTAAGTGGTCAACTGATCTAGACTACTTTGGGGATATTCGCCTGCGGCCAGTATCTAATCTTAAGCTGTTAACGGCTGTCTGCGCTCTTTCTGTCTTGGACAAAACCATTCATTTTCTACAGAAATTCTAACCAATGGTCAATTAAAAAAGGGAGTGATAAACGGAAACCTTTATTTAAAGGGGAAAGTTGGTCCAACCCTATTAAAATCTGACTTTAACAAAATGGCAGAAAGACTTCAAAAATTCGGTGTAAAAAAAATTAACGGGGACGTAGTTGGTGATCATCCTGTATCTTAATCTTTACCCTATGTACATAAATTATTTTTTTACTGTATGCTTGATATTAACGATGATAATTACAATTTTTAAATTGTACATAAAAAATGACATGTACTTAATTCCAAATGTGAAAAAAATGTACATAATTAGAGGTATATCGGATTAATTTTAAAAATCGAATCGACATTATATAACTTGGGGTTTAACAGTGGAAATTATTTTGATACATATCTTTTAGATAGTCAAATGAGAATTCTTAGAGCTGATTATGTTACATACAAGGTATATCCAGTTGAAAATAATATGATATACAAGTTGTTTTTTAGAATACAGTCAATCGAAGCACAATTAAGAAGATAACTTTAGGAGAATGGGTGACTTAGGTTACTCATTTTTTATTATATAGGCATACTTGATTAACTATGCCCTATTGTGTCCCTCAGTTAGATACGATTATCTCTCGAGTACTCACTTATTCACAGATTTCAAATCAATTGAAAGAAAAATAAGGGATGATTGAATGAGTTTTGACAATTTGGCTACATAAGGCGTACTTAAATAAAGGAGGCAGTGATAGCTCCAATGATTTCCATATAATGTACGTATTCTCCACGCCACCCTTGGAGGTTTTCACTCCCATGTCTCAACGGGTCAAATGCCCTCTCATTCCTTCGTTACACCTATCCAAGTGGTAGAGGTAGGTCTTTCTAACGGAACGGGTCAGAGCCCTTTTGCACAATAAATCCGGTACTTCGTACTTTCTTTGAGATCCTACGAATAAGCCAATATTCGAAAGATATTAATCTTAAAAGCTATCAGTTACTTTGATGTGGTTATAAAAGAATTGCAGTAAGTTTACGTTAGGCTGCCAATGGTGTTATAGGGTGCACTTTGTCAGGGCGATAGGATCATTCTTTCAGGCCATTCCTACTAATATTCTTGCAAATTTATTAATTAATTTCATGATGGATTTCCTTTTTTTTATCTTTTTTCCATGAACATTGTTAGAGTGTAGCTCTTTAAAATCAGGGTTGTTCATGACAAGACTCATTGTCGCTAAGTACAAGAAACGCCGCAAACGGGACCTCCCACGTTAAGAGAGGACAATTTGACCCTTCCATTTACCCGAACTTGCCTCTGCTAGAGGTAAACCGGCATGACGTAATAAAGAATTACCATGAA
>NZ_JAEVLT010000119.1 GCF_024494385.1 Bacillus sp. EB600 | reverse complement strand
ATATCTTGCTCACTTCAGCACCAAAAGGCATTTCTCTTTTAATTTGCTTCCACGAAACAAATGCAACCTTTTCTGGATTCCTCCATCTTAATGAAAAGCTTCCTCGCTTTTGGTAATTACTTTTGGTAAACTATAAAATTAATAAAATTAAATACATACTCCATCGGAGTAAGGTGTTACAAAATATATGCTTTTTGACAGTAGTCACAACGTTTCATTACTGTTGTTTATAAACCTTAGTCATGGTATTCCATTAAAGGGCCTTTTTCTTGAATAAGAGAATGATCTATTGAAAGTAAATCGTAGATCTAATTTATTCAATTAACTGGCTGTTTAGTCGCTTTAGAAGCAAGGTGTTTTTTTACTTTTCCAATCACTAACAATAGCAGTGGAAGAAAGACACAGATTGTTAAGGAGTACGGTGTTAATGCTATCAAAATAAACTGATGGAAGCTTACGATATTGGGATTCATAAAGATTGAAAAGGGAATAATTAAAAACGCCAATGGAAAGGTGAGAATTTTGTAGCTTTTTAAACCTAACACCTGAGCTAATCCAAGTGAAAGTGCATAATAACAAATTGTCGCCTTAAAATACAGCGTCAGCATCCATGTAATGGCAACTAGGATTTCTACCCTTTGGATAAAGGTTCCAATAACGATTTTTTTCCCTAACATATACGACGGATAGGATTGTCTTGCAGTCATATTGGCACCTAAAACTAAAATGCTCAAGGTAATCAAAATCGTGATGAAGACGGCTCCAATTAAAAATCCTTTATAAAAGGATTTTTTCATTTCTGTTTTGTTAGTAACATACGGCATGACCATGAGTAAAATGCCAAGCTGTAGAGGGTTTCCCCAATTTACGTATGAACCCTTTAAAATGGGTTTCAGACCTTCTCCGAAAATAGGCTGAATATATTCCATCTTTATTTGAGGAATCAGAAACAAGAATAATATAAAAAGCAGCATGACAATCCATGGAAAAAATATTACTGCCGAACGACAGATCACTTCCAATCCTAACCGCACACCAATTAAGCATGTAAGCGCAAATATAATCATAATTATTTGCAAGGGTGTTTCAACCAATATTTCCGTAGTAAAAAAATCCCCGATATCCCGAACTTGTCCGCAAGTAATATGAAAAATATAAAAAAGGTAGAGAATGGATGCGATTTTGCC
>NZ_JAEVLT010000118.1 GCF_024494385.1 Bacillus sp. EB600 | reverse complement strand
AAAGGTGCCCGTACCGCAAACCGACACAGGTAGGCGAGGAGAGAATCCTAAGGTGAGCGAGAGAACTCTCGTTAAGGAACTCGGCAAAATGACCCCGTAACTTCGGGAGAAGGGGTGCTCTTTGGGGTTCACGCCTCGAAGAGCCGCAGTGAATAGGCCCAGGCGACTGTTTAGCAAAAACACAGGTCTCTGCGAAGCCGCAAGGCGAAGTATAGGGGCTGACGCCTGCCCGGTGCTGGAAGGTTAAGAGGAGGGGTTAGCGTAAGCGAAGCTCTGAATTGAAGCCCCAGTAAACGGCGGCCGTAACTATAACGGTCCTAAGGTAGCGAAATTCCTTGTCGGGTAAGTTCCGACCCGCACGAAAGGCGTAACGATCTGGGCACTGTCTCAACGAGAGACTCGGTGAAATTATAGTACCTGTGAAGATGCAGGTTACCCGCGACAGGACGGAAAGACCCCATGGAGCTTTACTGTAGCCTGATATTGAATTTCGGTACAGCTTGTACAGGATAGGTAGGAGCCTTTGAAGCCGGAGCGCCAGCTTCGGTGGAGGCGTCGGTGGGATACTACCCTGGCTGTATTGAAATTCTAACCCGCACCCCTTTATCGGGGTGGGAGACAGTGTCAGGTGGGCAGTTTGACTGGGGCGGTCGCCTCCTAAAGAGTAACGGAGGCGCCCAAAGGTTCCCTCAGAATGGTTGGAAATCATTCGCAGAGTGTAAAGGCACAAGGGAGCTTGACTGCGAGACCTACAAGTCGAGCAGGGACGAAAGTCGGGCTTAGTGATCCGGTGGTTCCGCATGGAAGGGCCATCGCTCAACGGATAAAAGCTACCCTGGGGATAACAGGCTTATCTCCCCCAAGAGTCCACATCGACGGGGAGGTTTGGCACCTCGATGTCGGCTCATCGCATCCTGGGGCTGTAGTCGGTCCCAAGGGTTGGGCTGTTCGCCCATTAAAGCGGTACGCGAGCTGGGTTCAGAACGTCGTGAGACAGTTCGGTCCCTATCCGTCGTGGGCGCAGGAAATTTGAGAGGAGCTGTCCTTAGTACGAGAGGACCGGGATGGACGCACCGCTGGTGTACCAGTTGTCTTGCCAAAGGCATCGCTGGGTAGCTATGTGCGGACGGGATAAGTGCTGAAAGCATCTAAGCATGAAGCCCCCCTCGAGATGAGATTTCCCATAGC
>NZ_JAEVLT010000117.1 GCF_024494385.1 Bacillus sp. EB600 | reverse complement strand
GTCGTTCGCTTCTCTTCTTAGGGTTGCCCAAAAACCAAAACCAAAATCAAATTGTGTAGGGGGCATTGACAGTGTCGTTCTTATCAGTTTAAGTGTTTTCCTTCACAAAGTTGATCATAATACATTGGAATTACATACCGAACAATAAGTATCACATCCATTAAGTCATGATACCTTTAACAAACGTTCTACCCAAAAGAAAAAACCGAATGTAACTTTTTATACTTTATGTTACATTCAGGTATTGTGGTTTGGTTCGATTGAGTTCTTTGCGAAATTAACAAAAAAATAGGTATCTTTATTAAAGGGCAATTCTTATTGGGAAAGATGTTTGTAATCTAATATTTCTATTTTGAAATCGTGTTTGCATCCAATTTTAGGGCTGTCGCAGGATGGATAAATTCTTACTTTCACTAAGTCCTGACGATAGTCAAATGGTTTATTACTATGGTCAGGAACTCGAATCCTTATAGAAACATCATAAGAATGGTCCCGATTATAATGCATACCAACAATTCTTTCCCATTGCCAGCCAAAAGTAGCAGCATTACCTCCATACTCTTTCATAACCCTTTTATCAATAGACGGAAACACAATGTCTGAAACAATATCCTGTGTTGTAACGTAATCTTCCTCATTTGAAATGGAATCAGCTTTAACCACTTCTAAAGGAGCAAAAATAAATAATAAAAATCCTAATAAGATTAAGTATTGTTTAACCATCAAGATTCACCTCATGTTTCCTTTGCTCCTTATTCTTCACAAATTGTTATGCTTTATTGAATTAACCTTATCCTTTATCTTCCTCATCATCCGATTGGTATAAAAGATAAGATAAACGACTAATTTTTTCCATTCTTCGTCCTCCTTCTTTACAATCATATGTTCATAGAATTCGTTAAATTGATGCAATTCCCTGCATATCTGAATCCACAAAAAAAGACCACCTATCATCGGTAGCCCAATCTTTAAAAAAGAAATTGCTATTCAATTATTGAATGGTGATGTATTACTCAAAGACATTAAAAAAACAAAAAGTTTAAAAGCATATATTATAGCAGCTGAGGCAAAAAACAATAAGGTGGATACACATGAGGTAGCTCTATTCGTAGAAAAGTTTATGTTAATGGAAGTTTAAATTGAAATTGGACTTATAATTTGAACAAATGGATAATTAACCTCAGAGTTTTAAAGATTACAAGGGTTTAATAACTAACTCAACTTTCGCACCTAGAAAAATGTAATGAATTTAAATGGCTGTAAAGTTCGGAGCCTTCC
>NZ_JAEVLT010000116.1 GCF_024494385.1 Bacillus sp. EB600 | reverse complement strand
TTAATTTAAATTAACTATTAAAAACATTCAAAATGTTCAATTTTATTATTTTGTGCAAAGAAAAAGTCCTTTATAATGGATAAGTCAGGTGGTAACCCGTCCAAATCCACTAATAAAGGACATAGCTCATGGACAAGATTACACCAAAAACTTCATTTGGACAATGGTTTTCACCAATTAATTCTCAATTGTTTGAGGAACAAGTGAAAACATTGAAATTAGATTACTATACAAAAAAATTAACGACGGAGTCGTTCCTAAAATTACTGCTTTTTGCGCAGCTGCAAGAAATTGAAAGTCTGCATGCGTTGGGTGATTGTCTTTTCGATGACCAGCTTCAAAAAGGGATCGACCTTGACTCTATCAGTATTTCTCAACTGTCACGACGATTAAATGGCATGAATCCAGATCTATTTCAAAGGCTATTCCTTGATTTAGTGGCACAAATTCATGCCAAGACACATTATACGAAACTCGTGATGCCGTTAAAAATCATTGATTCAAGCACATTGCCACTCAATTTGACGAATCATAAATGGGCAAAATTCCGCAAAACAAAGGCTGGAGTAAAGTTACATCTGCGCCTTGTGTTTATGGAAAAAGGAACTTCCTACCCTGAAAAAGCCGTTATGACAACTGCCAAAGAACATGACCGTGGCCAGCTCGAAATCATGGTTGATGATAAAGAATGCATGTATGTGTTTGACCGTGGTTACCTAGATTACGAACGTTTTGACCGTATGACCGATGATGGCTACTTTTTTCTTTCAAGGCTACGGAAAAACGCTGTAATACGTGAAGTTTTCAACTTTAAACTTCCTGAAAATACGTCTGTTTTATCGGATCAAATGGTGTTGATTGGAACGACTCAAAACCGTGCTGAAAATTATTTTCGCCTGTTAAAGGTTTTGGATTCAAAAGGTAATGAGCTCCATCTAATCACCAATCGGTTTGACTTAAGTGCAGAGGAAATTTCAGAAATGTACAAATCACGCTGGGCGATCGAATTGTTTTTCAAATGGATCAAACAACATCTCAGCATTAAAAAGTTTTACGGTCAGAGCGAATGGGCGATTCAAAATCAAGTATTTATCGCACTTATTGTTTTTTGCCTACATGTTCTTGTAAAAATCGAAACAAAAAGTAAGCGAAAAACTTTACAAATTAGCCGTTATTTGAGAGCTGCATTATGGAAGCCAACGCATTTTTGGCTGCGAAAGATTGAAGGAAAAGCCATCCCTTGATAAGCAAATTTGTTGTCGTC
>NZ_JAEVLT010000115.1 GCF_024494385.1 Bacillus sp. EB600 | reverse complement strand
TGGACTAACCTAAAAAAATAAGACAATATAAAACACCTCCTAAATGTTACACTGTAATCAGTACATTTATCGGGGGTGTTTTTGCGTGGGCAAAAACGTATATACAGGAGAAACAAAATGGGCGGTAGTCAGAGATAAAATTGAAGGTAAATTAACTAATAAGGAGATTATGGAGAAGTATGGGATAAAAAATACTTCTCAGATTAAAACGTGGATGAAATGGTATAGAGATGGCGAGATTTATCGGTTCGATCAACCTATTGGCAAACAGTATACATTTGGTCATGGTCCAGAATTTGCAAATGAAGATGAGCGAACTAACAATCAATTAGCACATTTAAAAATGGAGAATGAAATCTTAAAAAAGTACTTAGCGATGAAAAAGGAGTGGATAAAAGAATAGTAGTAAAACAGGTTGAGAGAATGCGTAAAAAATATACTGTTACATCCATATTGAAAGTTTTAGGTGTCCCTCGTTCTACGTATTACCGATGGGTAAATGGATTTGAGGAATATAGTAATGAACATGAGGATCTAATCATTGAGATTTGTAAAGCGACTAATTATAGAAATGGACACCGTAAAATCAGAGCTATTCTAAAGAGCAAGCACCACGTTCATTTGAATCGTAATACGATCCAAAAAATTATGCAAAAACATCATTTGCAATGTAGGGTTAAACCAAAGCGGAAATGGAAATCACAAGGGGAAAGTGAAGTAATTGCCCCAAATATTCTTAACAGAGATTTTAGTGCAAGTAAACCAAATGAAAAATGGGTTACGGATATTACGTATATTCAATACGGCAGTGAAACGTTATATCTTTCAACGATAATCGATTTGTTTAATAATGAAATCGTCGCATATAAACTTTATAATCACCAACAAACACCATTGGTAATCGATACTTTAGAGGAAGCTTTAAATAAAAGGAATCATCCAGAGGGAATAATCATTCACTCCGATCAAGGCAGTGTGTATACTTCGTATGCTTTTCAAAATTACGTAAAGGAACATCATTTAATCGGTAGTATGTCAAGACGAGGAAACTGTTGGGATAACGCAGTTATTGAATCATTTCATTCGAATTTGAAGACAGAGGAATTTCAGTATTGTAAATTTAATTCTCTTGTAAATCTAAAAGTTATATCGAAAATTGATGAATACATGAATCATTATAACGAGGAAAGAATTCAAGAAAAATTAGGCTACCTCACTCCGAAAGAATTCAGAATAATGGCAGCCTAAATGGTGTTTTATATGTGTCTCATATCGCTAGGTAAGTTCA
>NZ_JAEVLT010000114.1 GCF_024494385.1 Bacillus sp. EB600 | reverse complement strand
TTAAGGGTATCTTCAAGAAGCTCGATTAATTGCTGAAGTGCAATAGCCCAATCGAGATCACTGATTTCATCACAAAGTTCATAAAACATACCGCCTAGAGTTCGTTGGTCCGTGCTACATCGGTTTTGCCAGGACAGCACAATGTATCGTGTAAAGACAATCGTTGTATGACTAATTAATGAATCATAGGAACGACCTTGAAACTCTTTTTGGAGTTTTAATAAGGATTTCGTTGTCTTGAAAAAGACTTCAATGTCCCATCTCATGCCGTATATTCTGATGATTTCTTGGTCATTTAACGTACAATCTGTGCTCAAAATAGCTAACCACTCACTCTTTTTATTACGGTTACGAACGAAGATAATTTTGACTGTTACTCCGTTGGCTTGGGTAGTTTGTATGGAGCGAAGAATCCCTTTTTTTCCTTGAATAGGTGCTGCTAAACGATAAAGATCATTCAAGCTCACGCGCTTACCATCTACAAAATAACGTTGTTTTAAATTCTTGACCATGCCAATTACATCTAGCCCTTGTTCTTTGATGTTCTTAATAAGTGGTTGATGGGTAAACCAAGTATCCATTAACACATAAGAGGCATCAATCCCAGCATTTAGAGCCCGCTGAATCATGTCCGGAATTTGTTCTGGCGCAGATTGTAATGCTTCAAGGCGTCGTTTGTAACCTGAACTGCGCTTATCGATTTTACTTGTTATTCCGTTAATTTGGCTTGTTTTTGAGCTTAATAAAGAAAAGTCCACAGGAATGAACGTGGCACCATCTGACCAGCCAAGGGTAAGCATGCGAAAGCCTTTATAAAATCGCATTTTTTGAGAAGCATGATCAAAACACCGAGCTAGCAACTCGACGGATTTACTACGATTTCGATCATACGAAGAATCATCTATCACCAAGACCTTCGGTCTGTCATGATTCGAAAGTTTTGTTACTTTGCCAATCGTGTGAGTACTAAGAAAAAGTAAAAATCTACGCCATGCAAAGGTAGACTTATTTAAAAAACGATACACTGCATCTTTAGCAGGAAAATCGCCAGATTTCTTACTTTCAAGTGTCCGAAACCAGTTCTTGTTTTCAAAGATCAAACAAAAAATCAGTTGAAAAAGAAAACCACAAGAAAAGCCAAAAGACTTTGTAATGCCAGCTTTTCTTAGATGTTTTAGCACCTGTAATTCTTTAAATGTTGATGTTAGTTCATTTGGTAGTTGCTTATTTTGACCATTATTCGATATCATATAGGAGGCACCTCTTCTGTTTGGATATTGTGATTCTAGTCAAATCAACTATACCAAACGA
>NZ_JAEVLT010000113.1 GCF_024494385.1 Bacillus sp. EB600 | reverse complement strand
GTGTGAATTTTCTCAGGTTTTTCGCTGTTCCGTTAAAATTTTTGGATTATCTCAACGGATGTTCATGGGGACGGTTCTTTTGCTTTCTCCCGTGGGACGCAAGAACCGTCCCCATGTATATACATTATGGATCAGTTATGAACTCTATGTGGAATTCAGTTCTTTGGTATGAAATTCGGTTCCTTTTCAGTTTTACAGCATTATTAATAGGTGGAGTTTTTGTTTTTAAACAGATGCATTTAAATAAGAAAGTTGTAGGAACACGGAGCATGATGTAAGTTCCAAACGTTCTTAATCAAAAAAATGTTAAAGTGGGTTATGAATGATTATATAGATTAAAAGCGACGAGAAGCCAAGCTGGCGGGACTCATTGAATCATTATATAAAGCAATTACTTAATGGGGTGGAACAATGACGAGGAAAAAAAGGTTCTTGTTACTGGAGGAGCAGGATTCATAGGTATTATAAACTTCACCATTAACGCCTTCATGTAAAACCAAGTCAATCGCGGCACAATGATCAAGTACATGCAACCAATCCCGAATATGCTGAAATAAGTTGCTGGTGCAGGCAAAGTTCTGTTGCCGGTGTCACGACCCGATGCATTCCTGGAAAAGAGCCAGTTATGCCTTATTTTAGTGCCACTAGTGACAAAATTGAGAGCATGGTTTGGTAGAAAAGAACCACATAAAACGTTTTTAATCTGAGCCACAGCTGAGCTGCTTGGCCTTGACTTTAGCGCCCAATTCTTAGCAGTCGGCGAAGGGGACTGGGCCCCACCAACGTTTGAGTAGAATTGATTTGTTCGTGTATCATTTGTTGCTGCTGGTGAGCCTTTAGACTTTTCTTTTAACTAGTTGCGTTAATAGTTACACGGACAAAAGTAAAGTCAATGGTGGCACCGGACAAATGTCCTAGGTTGTTCTATTTTTTGTTATAATGGATCTATAATCTGTCAAGGCTGGCACATTTTCAAGTCACTATTAAAAATATATGTAATTTGTTTTCATATAAGTTCTAGACCTATTTCTTATTCAGAATCGGATTCCTGTATAAAAGGGATCCTTTTCGTCACCAGGTAGGTAGTTAGCAGGCGGATTCTTTGTATAAGTATGACATCTTGGATGATGAGCTTTCCTAATCATGAAAATGGGAAAGCTTTCTACTTGTATGTTTACACTATCGATGTTAAGCTAATTGAGCTGTTTCGTTAGCAGTTTCTTGTAAACGAATTTTTTAATCCGAAATCATTTCGGAGAAGTTGACATTAACGAATCTGTGTGGTAAGATAATTCTTGTCGCTGAACAACATTCATTCTTTTAAAAAAAGGTTGACGAAATGTTCAATTAGGCATATACTATGAAAGTTGCTTTAATAAG
>NZ_JAEVLT010000112.1 GCF_024494385.1 Bacillus sp. EB600 | reverse complement strand
CAGTATAATGTCAATTACAGTTATTTACCAGGAGTACAGTCTTCCAATATTGGAGTCAGTTACACTGGCTTTGTGGAATCCGATATAGGATGGTATGGTGCTAAGACTGATGGAGAAATGACAGGAACTACAGGAAGGTCGTTACCACTTAATCAAATAAATGTCAATCTAACAAATGTTTCAACAGATCCTACGAATCCATTATCGAAACAAGAGATGGCGGTGCTAAGAACGTCTTCCTGGCACTGCCATCTCTTCGTTTTACCTAATTTTGCAAGTAAGCAAGCTGTCCTATAAGACAGCCCCTTTACTTCCTGTTCCAAAATCGTCGCATCGCAATTGCTCTGACAAACGCTTCCCCGAAGTTGTTAGTGCTCGAAGCAAAGACGACACCCTCAAGCTCTCCGTTTTTCGGGGGCTGTATGTACGCTCCCCCTGTGGTCGCCACTCCAATCGGTTTGTAATACCTGTATGTCCCTTGGATAAAGTCTTTCACATACAAGTCAAAGGCAGCTTGATTTTGCACGTGTCCACCTACAACATACAGAGAATCATAAAGAACATGATTCGTCGCGTAGAAATTTTGGTCCAACGTGATGGTCGTCCCTTGTGCTCCTGTAACCGTACCCAATCGATCGCTGACAAACTCCACGAAGACTCCATGTTCGACGAGCGTATTCACCACTGAGGTGACCTCTTGATCGGGAAACCCGTTGCCAATCAGAACGCCAACTCTCATGGTATAGGGGAAATGCGGTGTATTGGCCTGACTCAGAGCTGGAGAGGACGCAGAAACGGAAACTTGCTTGGTCGATGGTGGTCGTACGCTGATGTTTGAAGCAATGGTGGAAGCCAATATATGGTCCACTTGTCCGAACATGTCGACGACTTGTTGGCGAACAGATTCGCTCTTCACTTTACTGAGTTGAAAAATGAATGACTGTAATATATGGTCTTTTTCAACGTCAGACAAACTATTCCAGAACAGACGTGCTTGGGAAAAATAGTCCTTAAACGTGTCGCTTATGGCTTTGGTGGCTAAGCCTTTTATCTTTTCGGGATAGAATTCGTACCCGCCCTGCTCGGCCGGTGTTGGACTGGGTGTATTGCCCGCTAGTGAGTTTTGATAGTAGTTAACCTGGTCAATATCGATGCGTTGGCGATGAGCCCCTTCTCGTTGGTAGTTGTGAAAAGGACAAAGCGGTCGATTGATAGGTATTTCATTAATGTTCGGACCACCCAATCGATACATCTGCGTATCGCGATAAGCGATAAGTCGGCCTTGTAATATAGGATCGTTGGAAAAACCGATGCCCGGAACCACGTTGGTCGGATCAAAAACGGATTGCTCGGTCTCCGCAAAAAAGTTGTCGACATTACGGTT
>NZ_JAEVLT010000111.1 GCF_024494385.1 Bacillus sp. EB600 | reverse complement strand
TGAATCAATTTCATAATTATGAGCCCAACGGGCTCAAGGCTTTTAGACAATAGAAAAAGGAGTACCTCCCCAAAATGTCGAATTTAGTAAGCACCACACAAACTAATAAGACTGGAGGAAGACTCCCTATGACTATTATACGACAAGGAAGCCTGTTTGACCTACAAGAATTATATGATTTAGAACCTACCCAACGATTTGAAGCTATTTTTTCTACTATTGACATTGACCCAATCTTCGCTGTGGTAACGAAGAAATCACGTTTTGGTAGACCTGTTGAGCTTAACTATGCGGCAATGATATATTCCCTAGTCGCTAGAATCACAGAGCGGATCCCATTCATAAAAGATCTAGTTAAGCGGTTAAGGAATGATATGATTTTCCGTCTTGATTGCGGATTTTTGGTATCTGATTCAGTTCCATCAGAAGCAGCTTATTCAAGAATGGTGACAATCCTTTGTGAATCTAACGTTCTTGAAGAGGTTAAGGAAACGATTCTTTATCAAGCCATTACAGAAGGATTTGTCACCGATGATACAGTAGCCCTTGATGCGACACACTTTGAAGCAAAAGATCAAGCACCTCCAAAAGAAGAAAAGCCAAAAACTGAACCCAAGAAACGTGGGCGTAAATCAAAAGAAGAAAGAGAACAATGGTTGATTGACAAAGCTGAACGCGAAGCTAATCTGCCTCTTTTTGAAAAGAAAATTGAAGACCAGTTGGATGCTCCTTTAGAACAACTTCGTGCTGAAATTCCCCAAAACCCCGAATGGGGTGTGAAGAAAAACAGCGAAGGAAAAAACGTATTTTGGTATGGCTATAAGGCGCATTTAGCTGTTGGGACAAAAAGCCAATACATTCTTCAATCTCTCTTTTCTTCTGGTAATTTGAATGACGGAAAAGCAGCGATTCCTTTACTAAAAGGAATTCAGGAACGAGTTCAACTATCCACTCTTCGTTACGATACACTGGACGCAGGATATGATTACGAACCGATTTATGAACAAATTCACCGAATGGGTCACCAATCTGTTATTGCCTATAACAAGCGTAATGAGCCTGAGCCAGAAGGTTTTGATAAACATTTCGCACCCACTTGTTTCCGGGAACACTCGTATCGATATGATAGTTTTGATTCGAAATACGAAACACTCAAATATACAAGACCAAAGGAATGTAAAGACTGTCCTTTAGCCAATGAAGGACTTTGCCAAAAGATATATAAAGTGAAGATCACAACAGATCTCAGAAAATATACTTCACCAGCGCGAGGATCAAAAGCTTGGAAAACCGTCTTTAAACGTCGCACTGCTGTAGAACGTGTAAATGCTTATCTCAAGTTATACTTTCAACTAGACAATGTTCGTTATCGAACAGGAAAACGCGCCAAAGTTCATTTTGACTTAGTGACCTTAGTTTACAATGCTTCAAAATTAGCTGCAGACCGGTTAAATGCCTTTTTAAATCAACAACAAGCTGCTTAGTTTTAAAAATTAGCTGTGTTAAGAGCGATTGTTGATTGGAGCGGAAGGCGCGAAGACTCCTGCGGGAGTACGGG
>NZ_JAEVLT010000110.1 GCF_024494385.1 Bacillus sp. EB600 | reverse complement strand
TAACTAAAATATAAAATCGAACTCAGGGCGTAAATAAGCTAGCTACCGAAAAATTTCGCTACAATTTTTTAAACTCAGGTACCTGTAAATTTTCGATAAAACCTAACGTGGAGAATAAGCATGTAGTAAATAAAAGGATACAACAGGAAAGAATAAAATAAGTTCCAATTGATATGCCACAGGATACCTACCTTCAAAGTTAGCCACTCATAACATGTTGAAAAGGCAGACCATGCGATAAGATATATAGTTTTTTTCCACCAAATACCATTATACGGATACCAGTTAATAATCATAGCTGCGAATATTGGATAAAGCCCAATGACAATCCATAATGCTTTAAACTCAATCTTATCAACTTCAAAGAATCCCCAAGCCTTAAATCTAGAAATCGCAAATGTATCTACTGATGTATTTAGAAACAAACCAAAAACAACAGTAGTATATATATCAGACATAGGTAATCGTTTTTTCATGAAAAATGCTATAGGGTAGATAATCAACATTGTTCCAAAAATTACAAACCAACTCATAATTTTCCTTCTTAAAATGTAATAATTTGTAAATGTATTATTACCAAATAATTGCTGGGTTAGTCTGTATAGGAGCTCTCTAAATATCGCTATTTTTTGCCATTATTGAAGCTGCTGCGCTAGTAAAGTCTTATAGGCTAGCGTGCCAATTTCTTACGCAAGCAGCGCCTATATGTACGTAGCGACGGAAACGCTACCGCTGTCTTTCTTTCGTGATTGTAGGAACGGAGCACCCTAGTCTATTTGTAAAGTAGTATTCCGTTTTATAGCCGTATCTCTATCGTATGTACGGCTTTTTTTTTGACTACGCAACAATAGAAATGGCGTAGTACCTTTTTGAGTGCTTTCTTAGTATCTCTTAGAGTACGTTCGAGGTATCTCTTGTAAATTATCCTCAGAAAGAAAGGAGTTACCAAATGGCAGTTCCTTTTTAATTTGTTTTTAACTTGTTCGGAAATCCCGAAAAAGATGTTAAGGTGGAAAGTGAGATTGAAAAGTTAAAAAGGATCATAGCAAATACAGGAGAACTAAGAGTCTCCGAACTTGGTCGGCTAATATTTTCCGAATAGGTAACGTAATCTGTCCTTTTTCATGTACGATTGCTATAATATTGGTAAATCATACATAAAAGAAGGGTGGTGGCTTTATGTACGCCCCAGGACATATCACTCGTGAAAAAGAAGCAAAACTTCCTTTTTTCAACGACCATAAAGAAGCGAGAGAATGGTTTAAAGAAAAATATGGTGATCGTTTCATATTAACTTCCTCTGAAATGATTGATGATCAAATTTGTTATTTTTACTACTTAATCTTAGACCGCAAAGTATTTGAAGCTGGCCAGAAAGAAATGGAATCAAAAGGAATCATGACGGATGCCATCAAATTCATGGGCAGCTATCAAGAAATTCAAATCATGGAAGATGGAAGTGTTCATATCGTCCATTAATAAGCACCAAAGAAGGGCAGGATCACGAATTGATTCTGTCTTTCTTTGGTGCTTGTGTAAATTCCACATAACAGCAATTTGGTTGAATTTAATTG
>NZ_JAEVLT010000011.1 GCF_024494385.1 Bacillus sp. EB600 | reverse complement strand
CCCAACGAGACCAGCTTCCTAAGCCTTTTATAATGTCTGACCAGCAGTAATAAGCGCCAGCTTGTAGACATCTTCTTCGTTACAGCCGCGTGATAAGTCGTTTACAGGTTGATTCAGACCTTGTAAGATCGGACCGACCGCTTCAAACTTTCCTAAACGCTGAGCAATTTTGTAGCCGATATTACCTGCTTCAAGGCTTGGGAAAATAAACACGTTTGCATCCCCTTGAAGTGGTGAATTTGGTGCCTTGCTTTTAGCAACAGATGGCACGAAAGCAGCATCAAATTGGAATTCACCGTCAAGGACGAGCGTTGGGTCACGGCGCAGTGCTTCTTTAACTGCTCCTTCGACTTTGTCTGTTTCCGGTGATTTTGCAGAACCTTTAGTCGAAAAGCTGAGCATTGCAATGCGTGGTTCAATATCAAACATTTTGGCTGTTTTTGCACTTTCAATCGCGATTTCAGCAAGGTCATTGCTGTCTGGAGAAATATTGATTGCACAATCAGCAAACACATATTTTTCATCCTCGCGAACCATGATAAAAACACCAGAAGTTTTGCTGACGCCTTGCTTTGTTTTGATGATTTGGAGCGCAGGGCGAACTGTATCAGCTGTAGAATGCGCCGCACCGCTGACAAGGCCGTTAGCTTTGTTTAGGTATACGAGCATTGTTCCAAAGTAGTTTTCATCAAGTAAAATTTTGCGGGCGTTTTCTTCGGTTACCTTTCCTTTTCGGCGGTCCACGAAAGAAGCCACAAGCTCTTCCATACCGGCATAGTTTTGTGGATCATATATCTCAGCATTCTCAAGCGAAACGCCAAGCTCGCTTGCTTTTGCCTGTACTGCTTCAATGTTTCCGATTAGAATTGGTGTCAATAATCTTTCTGCTGCAAGCCGACCGGCTGCTTTTAAAATCCGTTCGTCTAATCCTTCTGGAAAAACAATTTTCACATCACGGCCTGAAACTTTTTGCTTTAATCCTTCAAATAAGTCACTCACGATAAATCCTCCTTTATGTAACTATGTATAAATGTTCAATTTTGAGAATTGCGTCCAGCGCTCTTTCTCCCTTTACAAGCATACTTTACCTGTTTGATAATTCAAGCGAAAGTCAATAAAAAAGCGATTACAAAAAGGATTTTATTTTTTCATAAAATTAAAACTAAATACAATCTTCTACAATCTCTTCATAAAAAGTTTTCACTAAACTCTGATGTTTTATTCTCATGGCTAATGGAGAAACTATGGTATAGTATGTACAATGAGCACAATTCTTATCTAGGAGTGATTATAAATGAGTGAAGCTGCAAAAACGCTTGACGGGTGGTATTGCTTGCATGATTTCCGTACGGTCGATTGGACGACATGGAAAATGCTTTCAAGTGATGAACGCCAATCCGCCATTCATGAGTTTCAAAGTCTAATTGAAAAGTGGAACACTACTCAAAATCGTAACGAAGGCAGCCATGCATTATATACAATTGTTGGTCAAAAAGCTGATTTTATGATGATGATTCTACGGCCGACTATGGAAGAATTAAATGAAATTGAAACCGAATTCAACAAATCTAAATTAGCAGAATTCACAGTTCCGGTTCATTCCTATGTATCAGTCGTGGAATTAAGCAATTATTTACCAGCCACAGAGGACCCTTATCAAAATCCACAAATTCAAGCACGACTTTATCCAAAATTGCCTAGAGCAAACTATGTTTGTTTTTATCCAATGGACAAACGCCGCCAAGGAAATGATAACTGGTATATGCTACCGATGGAGGACCGTAAAAAGCTGATGTACAGCCACGGAATGATTGGTCGCCAATATGCAGGAAAAGTGAAACAGATTATTACCGGGTCGGTTGGTTTTGATGATTACGAGTGGGGTGTCACGCTGTTTGCCGATGATGTCCTTCAATTTAAAAAGCTCGTGTATGAAATGCGTTTTGATGAAGTAAGTGCCCGCTATGGCGAGTTCGGTTCTTTCTTTGTTGGCAACATCTTAAATGAAGAACGGATTGCCAGCTTTTTGCATGTCTAACTAGAAGCCCAAAAGAAGAACGTCGACTACACCCTGTTCCTCGTAGCTAGACAATAAAAACAACCTGTAGCTCTTAGCGAAATGCTAAGGGCCTTTCTTTTTTCCTCAAAGTCATATTCATTACCTCGACCACATACTATTTAAACAGTGATTGTTTCCAAAACTTCATTTCTTTTTACCTGGCAATAGTGGTTCTCATTAAAGAGAGGTGAGAATGAAAGTTTTCCTTACCAGAGACAATTGTCCTGTCTAATAAGGCTGGGGATAAAAAGAGTCAAAATAGAGCTATATTTGAGGAGGGATTTTGATGAGTCAATATTATAATCCACAGGGAAATCAAGCCTATACAGGTGCAACTCGTCAGCAGATGCCATTTGGGGGCCAAACAGGCTTTCAGCCAAGTGCAGGAATGCCTGGCGGTGGAATGCCTGGCGGAATGCCCGGTGGAATGCCTGGCGGGATGCCTGGCGGGATGCCTGGCGGGATGCCTGGCGGGATGCCTGGCGGGATGCCTGGCGGGATGCCTGGCGGGATGCCTGGCGGGATGCCTGGCGGCGGCATGGCCGGCGGGGTTCCAGGCATGCTACCACTTGAACAGTCGTATATTGAAAATATTTTAAGATTAAATAAGGGGAAACTAGTTCATGTCTTTACCACCTTTGAAAACAATTCGCAATGGAATGCCAAAGAATTTACAGGAATTATCGAAGCTGCCGGCCGCGACCATCTTATCTTAAGTGACCCGCAAACCGGGAAACGCTATTTAATTCCAATGGTTCATCTTGATTACGTAACGTTTGATGAGGAAGTCGAATATGAGTCCCCGTTTGGAGGCGGACAATCGTTAGGAACGTACCCGCCAAGATAAAGCAGGGCAATATTGAAGTGATATCCAAAGCTGAATAGAGATAAAAAACGAATAAAAGGATGACCCATAAGGTCATCCTTTTATTCGTCGCTAAACGGGGGCTTCCCCTATTCTTTTATAAATGTTTTAGGGCACCGATGATCATAAGGATCCAGGCCGCTAAAAAGGAGACACCGCCAAGAGGTGTGATCGCTCCCAAAACACTTATTTTTGTTAGACTAAGAACGTAAAGACTGCCGCTAAACAAAATGATTCCGATCAGCATTAACCATCCTGACCAGGAGAATAGTGCACTAGTAGCCGCCTTGCCGAGAAGCATAGCAACTGCTAAAATGCCAAGTGCATGAAACATTTGATAGGTGACACCTGTTTTCCAAATATCTAAATAATGGGCATCTAATCTATCCTTCAGCCCGTGGGCACCGAATGCCCCAAGTGCAACAGCCAAAAAAGCATTAATGGCACCAATAATAATAAAGACTTTCATTATTTTCCTCCCTTAAAAATCAAGTAACGAGTCACCGTTCGCTTCATCATCCAAGGCTAACTTTTTAGGTTGATTGATTGTCATAGACATAGGCTGAGAAAACGATTGCTGCTGAATAATCCCTTTTGCTGCTGTAACAGTTGACTCATTTCTTAGCTGTTTTTCATCGAGGATCAGCTCGCATAATGTTTTAATCGAGTAAACTTTTTCTCGCAAGTTTTCCTCCTTCACAGTTGCTTTTGCCAAATGCAGCTCATCTTCCATTTTCGTTAATAATTTCTGAACTGAAATATTCATTTTCATGCACCCCGCAGTCTCCTCTTTATTGTACAGGATATTTTCCAATCCTTCGAATCATATGATCTTCCTTTAATACTCTGATAGTGAGTATCCCTTATCGGAATCGACAATATTTTCCTGTTCCACGTGAAACAAGTCGGAATTTGATAAAAAAACAAAAAGGCAGAAGAATCTAAATAGAAATCTGGCCGCCTGAAAAAAAGCCAAATTCCTCACGAGCAGAGAAATTGGCTTTTTTGAACAAAAGTGTCCGAGGAAATTAGTCACCATCAGGACGGATCATTTTTTCAGGATTGACCATTTGGTCGAATTCTTGTTCCGTCAGGAATCCACTTTTTAATGCTGCTTCTTTTAAGGTCGTTCCTTCTTTGTAAGCTAATTTAGCAATTGTTGCCGCCTTTTCATAGCCAATATGCGGATTAAGAGCAGTAACAAGCATAAGAGAATTTTTTAGATTGCGGTCAATGATGCCAACGTTTGGCTCAATTCCGACGGCACAATGATCATTGAAGGAAATCATTGCATCTGTAAGCAATTTTACGGATTGAAGAAAATTATAAATAATCACTGGCTTAAAGACATTCAATTCAAAATTACCTTGACTCGCCGCAAAGCCAATTGTCATATCATTTCCAACTATTTGGCATGTGACCATGGTCATCGCTTCGGTTTGAGTTGGATTTACCTTCCCTGGCATGATCGAACTTCCCGGTTCATTCGCCGGGATCGTAATTTCACCGATCCCGCTGCGCGGTCCGCTTGCCATCCACCTGACATCATTAGCAATTTTCATGAGGTCTGCAGCCAATGATTTTAAGGCACCATGTGTAAAAACAAGTTCATCATGACTAGTTAGGGCATGAAATTTATTGGGTGCAGATATAAATGTCTTTCCAGTCAGTGAACTGATTTCCGCAGCTACCATATCACCAAATTTGGGATGGGTATTCAAGCCTGTGCCAACTGCTGTTCCTCCGATCGCGAGTTCTTTCATAAAATTTACACTTTGTTTAATCATTTGCTCGTTTTTTTCAAGCATCCGGTGCCAGCCGCTGATTTCCTGACCAAGCGTTAAAGGGGTGGCATCCTGAAGATGCGTTCTTCCGATCTTGATGATCGTTTGAAATTCTGTCATTTTGTTGTTAAATGTCTTCTTTAAGCGATCCAGCGCTGGCAGCAGCTTGTCTTCTACTGAAAGGACACCAGCAATATGCATGGCGGTGGGAAAGGTATCATTTGAGCTTTGTGATTGATTGACATCATCATTGGGGTGAAGTTTACTTTTGCTTCCCTTTTCCGCTAATAATTGGTTCCCGCGGTGAGAAATTACTTCATTTACATTCATATTCGATTGGGTCCCGCTGCCTGTTTGCCAAACAGCAAGTGGAAAATGTTCATTCAGTTTATCAGCTAGGATTTCATCCGCCGCGGCCACGATTGCTTCAGCCTTGTCAGCGTCCATTTTGCCAAGTTTCTGATTCGTGAGCGCTGCACCTTTTTTGATCATTGCCAAGGCATGAACCACTTCAATTGGGATTTTTTCTGTTCCTATTTTAAAATTCTCAAAGCTGCGCTGTGTTTGTGCACCCCATAATTTATCTTCTGCTACTTCAATCTCACCAATGGAATCTTTCTCAATTCGATATTTCATCATAACCCCTCCTAAATGCCATCCTAAAATTCTTAAATTTAAAATCATATTATTCCTATTATCCAGCAATTATTGAATCTTTACCCCAAAAAAGAGAGGATAACCCAATACAGTTGGATTACCCTCTCAATACATCCTCTGTTATTATTTCTTCTATCCTAAAATCCGCTGGTACATTGACTTCGCATGAGTTATGTCCTTTGTGCCGTGAATAAGGGCACGGCCATCTTTGAAAATAACGATGCGCTCCGGATCCATATCCACGGAAAGCAAATAGGGATTCCCTTTTACTTGAAGTCCGAGGCTGCCCAGCTGCCGGGCGAGCCGCACGAGCGAAACCTCACCGGGACTGGAAGGACGGATTTGGACCGTATCACGGCCGCACAGTACTGTGGTTTTTGTCATATTTTCATGTTCTAAGTAAGGATAGGTGGGATGTTCTCCGCATGATAAACAGCCAGGGAACTTTGCCTTTGACATTTTCATCGTTGTATATTGGTTGCGCCATACATCAAAGCTCACAAATGTCGTTCGAACCGCATCCCAATCCTCTGCGAGGATTTTTAAGGTCTCAGCTGTTTGATGGGCAATTACCATTTGCACGGCCGGACCAATTATCCCCCCGGTATCACAGGTCATTCCCTGAAGCGGAATGGCTCGCAGTAAGCAATTTAAACAGGGGGTTTTTCCTGGGATAATCGTAAAGCTCATGCCGAAGCTGCCGACGCAGGCCCCGTAAATCCACGGTACTTTGTACTTCTGCGACACATCGTTGATGGCCATTCTAGTCTCAAAATTATCTGTTGCATCAATGATTAGGTCGACGCCAGCGGCTAAATCCTCTAACACTTCCGGGGTGGCATCACCAATGACTGCATTTATTTCTACAGCGGAATTGACCGCCGCAAGGCGCTTTTTGGCTGCAGCTGCCTTCGGGAGTTTATTGGCTACATCCTCCTCGGTATAAAGCTGCTGGCGCTGCAGGTTGCTTTCTTCTACATAATCGCGATCAATGATCGTGACCTTTCCCGTTCCGGCACGGACCAGCACCTCGGCATTACCTGATCCGAGTGCCCCCGCCCCAATAATAAGCACATGCTTGCTGCTGATTTTCGCTTGGCCCTCTTTCCCGATTCCTGGAAAAAGAATTTGCCGTGAATAACGCTCGTTCATCTCAACCCCCCTGACATTCGGAAAATGTTTAGTAAAATTTACCTCATCCTCCACTTACCGGGGGAACGAAGGCGATGGTGTCTCCATCGCTGATGGTTTCCTCATCCTGGGCAAATTCTTCGTTGATGGCAGTCATGACAGTATCCATTTTAGCGAGCTTGTAGGTTTCGATAACTTCTGCCTTCAACTGGGCAACTGTTTTTCCGGCTGCCTCAATCTGCACTTCTTCAGCCCCAACTTGATCACGCAAATGGGCAAAAAACAATACTTTATTCATGCAAATCCCCCTCAGCAGGTTTTCCAGCTGGATAGCTGACTGTTTCCGTTTGGTTGCCGATCCATTCTTCACCGTTTTCCCAATGCTCTTTTTTCCAAATTGGGACAATTTGCTTGATCCGTTCAATCGCATAGCGGTTGGCTTCATAGGAATCAGCGCGGTGCGGCGTCGATACCGCAATCACAACGGCGACATCCGTTATTTCCAAGCGGCCGACGCGGTGGGTGATCGCTGTTTTTGCATCCGGCCAGCGTTCCTCTATTTCCTTACCAATTTGTTCAAGCTTTTTCACAGCCATGGCTTCGTATGCTTCATAAATTAAAAACAACGTCTTTTTGCCGTGTGTCAATTCGCGCACCGTCCCGATAAACGTGGTAATAGCCCCAGCCTCGCGCTGGACGACCTTATCAATGACGGCTTGAATATCGATTGGCTCTTTTGAAATTTCAAAGTTCATAAGTTTCCACCTTTCATACTATTGAAAACAGCTTATGGCCATCTTTGACAACGACCTCGTAACCGCCGATTTTTTCAACCCGTTGCTTAAAGTCAAACGTTACACCCTACTTACTAGCCGATAAGATCAGGTGGGAAAATTCAATTAGCATTCCATCTGCGCGAACATAGGACATCGCAGCACCTGCTGCTCTTGTGAACGGATTAGCGTGTATTGCCCGCTCGGTCATTCGCACAAAATCCTCTTGACCTATTGTCGACACAATTCGGCAGCCTCATACAACCGGCCTTTTGGCTCAGGAATTTGTAATTAGTCACAAATAAGCGGGCAGAGGAACCATTTTAAGGCAAGATAGGAGGTTTTTCCTTTGAAAAATTGCATCTTGTCCTATCTCCCCCTATCCTGGCGTTCTGCCATTGCCAATTGGAGTGCCTCTTCATATTCATACGGGTGATTCATGTTATAAAAAAGCTTCTCAAAGCTAGAGCTAGCTCCGACCTGTAAATCCTCTTCCGTTAAGTAAAGAACATTTAGTTGATTAAGCAAGTCCTTCATGCTGAGGCGGTTCCTGTTAATATGATCTTCAATCCTTACTGCAAGTTTCTTTTTAAAAACAGCAAACAAAGGATGCTGCCTGCCGCCGATCACAGGTACCACTGCATCGTAATCACGACTATTTTTCACAAGGACTACCGCAAGCTCTGCTGAAACAAAGGGCATGTCACAGGCGATAACAACATTCACCTCGGCCGATGAAGCGATTAATCCAGCATGAATACCGGCCAGCGGGCCTTTTCCGGGGAAATAATCGCTAACGGTTTTTAAGCCTAAGAAGTGATAGGCTTTAGTGTCATTCGTTACAAGGATTGGATTAGGAAAAACCGGGCTTATGTTCGTTAGGATTCTCTCGATATTGGTCATGTCGTTTATTTTTAGAAGGGCCTTATTAGTCCCCATCCGGCTCGATTTTCCACCTGCTAAAATAATTACCCCCGCATCCATTCTTCGCACCCTCTATTCCTCCGTATCTATTCCCTTATTATACTATAAAAGGTTCCGCCTACTTGTTAAACTCTTGTGACTTTTAAAAGGAAACTGGGCAAGTACTTCGCTTTTTTCAAGTGACTTTAGTATGATAGAAATGTTCTTTATATAAATTTACCAGCAAATTGTATGACGGAAGGGGGTAAGCGTATTGGAGAAAATTGAACAAGAAACCGTCCAAGAGGAAATTAACCGGTTTGCTAATAAAGATGTCTATCTGCACCTTGAAACGACAAATGGCGCTTACGCCACGCACAATAATGAGAATTTCTTTTCAGCAGGAGCCTATATCCGCAATGCCCTTGTTCGTTATGAGCATGGAAAAATTACCGGCAGCGGTCCCTACCGTGTTGGCTTAAAAATCAACCTTGGCTGGGTTTATGCTGAAGGAATTACCCATTTTGAAGTGGACCAAGAAGGGCGACTCCTGCTTGCAGGGCACGATCCTTTAGGAAAGCTCGCTGTTGCCCTTGAAATTAGCACGAATCCGTTCGAATAAGATAAGCAAAAATGTTCGATGAACTAGTGAGAGAACCTTCGCCTTTGCTGCCTTTTCTTGTGGAGCATGCTTTTACCAAATTGTTAAGAAAGGAGAATCACCGATGGAAAATGAACGTCAAGTCCTAGTCGTCTTTCCACACCCTGATGATGAAGCATTTGGGGTATCTGGAACGATTGCGACACATATTGAGAATGGAACCCCTGTTACCTATGCGTGTTTAACATTAGGGGAAATGGGACGAAACATGGGAAATCCCCCTTTTACCACGAGGGAGGGGCTGCCAAAGATCAGGAAAGAAGAATTAAAGAATGCTGCGTCTGCTCTTGGCCTTCAAGATTTAAGAATGCTGGGATTTCGCGATAAAACCATTGAGTTTGAGGATGAGGAAAAGCTGGTTGACCTTATCACTGACCTAATTGAGGAGCTAAATCCGTCACTGGTAATTAGCTTCTATCCTGGCTATTCCGTCCATCCTGATCATGATGCTACTGGTGCAGTAGTGGTTAAAGCTGTTGGGCGGATTCCTGCTGGTCAGCGGCCAAAGCTGAATTGCGTTGCTTTCTCGAATAATTGTATCGATGAGCTTGGCCAGCCTGATATCATTCATAATATTAGCCCCGTTGTGGAGAAAAAACTCTCTGCAATTCGCGCCCACCGCTCGCAAACCGAGCAGCTGTTTCAATCAATGCTTGACCGGTACGAAAACCAGGACCCGGAAGCACTCGCCTGGGTAAATAACGAACGTTTTTGGACCTATAAGTTTTAGGAGGCGCCCCAATTGGGCAGCCTCTTATTTTTTGTGGTGGCAGATGGAGGGGCTGAATTTACAATAAAAGGCAAAATGCTCATAACTTTTTAAAATGGTTCATAACTTCCCGAAAATGGTCTAAAAATCAAAAGAAATGGTCCATAACCCAGCAATAATGGTTCATAAACCTAATTCCCGCTGAAAATAGACCAATTTAATATTCCTCCTGTAACAATGCACAAAGCTTACACGAGTCAATAATCATAATTTTCCGCGGCTTAATCTCGATGACTCCTTGTTTCTTTAATTTTGAAAAAACGCGGCTAACACTTTCTCTTGTGGCCCCAACAACGGTTGCAAATTCCTGGGTAGTCAGTGGAATCTCAATTTCCCAGCGCTTCTGTTCGCTATTAAACTTTTTCCCAAGCCTTTCTAATGCCTTAACTGTTTTTGAATAAACATCCAATAAGGCAACATCCCTTAAGGTGGTAGTCACTTCGCGGAGCTGGTCACTCATATAGCTAATCATTTGCAGTGCAAGCTCAGGCGAACGTGCTAATTCCCGCTCCAATTCTACCTTACTCAAAAAAAGGAGCATTCCATCTTGAAGCATTGTAGCGGTTGCAGGATAGAATGGTTTTGTACTTGTAAACAGACAGGCTTCAGCAAAGGCATCTCCTGCTTGCTTAATACAAACAATAATCTCATTGCCATCAACATCCTGTTTGGTTAATTTCACTACCCCCGATTGTACAAAAAAAACGCCCCTTGCCTCATCCTCCTCGGAAATAACTCGCTGGCCCTTTTTAAACGGAAAGGTTTGAATTTTACTTTCAAGCTCTTGCTTGGATCGCGTTGTTAACTCTCCCAAAAATATCATTTTCTGCAAAAAATCTTCCATCTGAAACTTCTTTTGCCGCGGCTCCACCGCCTGTTCAAATTGACTCATTTTTTCCACCACTCCATATTTTGAAATATCTCCCTTTGACTTGTTGTACCTTCATCATACAAAACTCACCCCCTTTATGAAGTGATTAGATTCACAAAATGTTCATTTTTTAAAACCCTTACAATTCCATATTTTATCTCCCGTTTCACAGAACGTTCACATCACTAGTAAACTATGTGATTTGCATCACGCTTTTTATGCGTTTTCACGTTTAGGATTTAGTTATTAACCAGATATAAGGGGGGGCGAAGATGAACAAGGCGATTTTTAGTTTCGTCATAAGTGCAATAATTGGTCTTGGTATTGGTTACGTCCTGTATGGTCTTTTGGGCGGAACAGGAAATACTCCGCAAGAGCCAGTTGCCGCAGCACCGAGCTCAAGCACTAGCACAGCTGCAGATCAAAGCACTAGCACACAGGGTTCTGCTGATAAAGCTACTGCAGTTGATGAAAACAATATTATTGCAAAAAGAGGATGTATCCAATGTCACTCTGTCGGGTCTTTAAATATTAAAGGCGGGCAGGTTGGTCCGGACTTATCACAAGCATATACAACTGTTGAAGGTAAGCACGGAAAGCCTATTGAGGAATTCTTAAAGCAGCCGACTTCTGCTGTAATGTCAGGAGTTATTGGGAAAAACCCTTTAACAGACGATCAGCGTAAACAAGTCCTAGAACTGCTCAAAAAAGCATCTGAAGCAAAACAATAATTAAAAAGGCGGTGTTAACATGTTCAAGAATAAAATAGTTCCGGCGATTACGGGACTAATTTGCGGCTTTGTTGCAGCAACAGTGGCCTTCGGTGATATTGGTCCCAGCCAGCCAAAAACAGCTGCTGGCAATACTTCCGCAGGCTCCGGAAACAGCAATGCCGAAAAGGTATATGTTCCACTGGGGCAAAAGGATCCATATTATTTATTTGCCTCCGGCGGCCACTCAGGACAATTGTTTGTTTATGGTGTGCCATCCATGCGGGAGATTCGGACTGTTCCGATCTTTTCACCAGATCCTGCAACCGGTTACGGCTTTGATGCTGAATCGAAAAAAATGCTTGGCGGCCTTCAAATGGGTGACTTCCACCATCCGGCCCTTTCCGAAACAAACGGAGATTATAACGGAAAATTTTTATTCGCAACCGATGTTGAAAACAGCCGCGCAGCTGTTGTTGATTTAAAAACTTTTACAACAAAAGACATTATTCAAGTGCCAAATACAAGCGGACCACACTGTGCAGCCTTCGTTACCCAAAACACAGAATATGTATTCCTGCCAACACGCTTTTCCATTCCGCTTGGCGGCCAATATGCATCGCTCGATGAATACAGTCAAAAATACCGCGGCGTAATGTCGGCATTAACACTTGACCAGGAAAAAGAAAAGCTAAATATCGCTTATCAAGTAGCACTTCCACCATGGTCCTATGATTTGTCCGATGCCGGTAAGAAAAGCTCCGGCGACTGGGCTGTTATGACAACATACAATACGGAAGAAGCAACATCAACACTTGAAATTAATGCTTCCCAAGCTGACCGCGATTACGTTGTTCTTTTCAACTGGAAAGAACTAGCGCAAATGGTGAAGGATGGCAAATACGAAACTGTAAATGGTCAAAAAATGATTTTTCCTGAAAAAGAAAAAGGCGGTATCTATTTAGTTCCAACCGCGAAGTCGCCGCACGGCGTTGACGTAACGCCAGACGGCAAATACTTCATCGCTTCCGGAAAGCTTGCACCTGCGATGACTGTATTCTCGTTTGAAAAAGCTTTTGAAGCAATCAAAAATAAACAATTTGCCGGCGAACGAAACGGCATTCCTGTACTGCAGTATAAAAAAGTTATGGAAAAGGAAGTAAATCCTGAAAATGCACTTGGACCGTTGCATTCAACATTTGATGACAAAGGAAATGCCTACACATCCATGTTCATTTCTTCAGAAATTGTTAAATGGAATTATAAAACAGGTGAAGTATTAGACAGAATCCCTGTTCAGTATTCACCGGGACACGTTGCATCTGCAGAAGGTGATACGGTTTCACCTGATGGAAAATACTTGATTTCACTGAATAAGCTTGCCAAGGATAATTTCTTGCCCGTAGGACCGTCACACCCTGAAACGATGCAGTTGATTGATATCAGCAAAGATAAGATGCACCTGCTTGATACGGTACCGTCCAATCCGGAGCCGCACTATGCACAAATGATAAAGGCGGATAAAATCCATCCAATCAATGTTTATCAGAAGGATCCGAACAATAAAGATGCAGTTTACAAACAAGAGGATACCAAAATCGTTCGCAGTGGTGATCGCGTTGATGTCTATGGAACGGCGATGCGCTCAAGATTTACCTTTGACCACAAGCAAAAACGCCCTGACGAGATTGACGTAAATCAAGGCGATCATGTTTATATCCACTTAACCAACATCGACTTTGATGAGGATATTACACATGGCTTTGCGATCAACGGATACGATTTGAATATGGAAGTTCAGCCTGGACAAACGAACACAATCGATTTCGTTGCTGATAAAGCCGGTACATTCCCGCTTTACTGCACAAACTTCTGTTCAGCATTACACCAGGAAATGACAGGCTACTTCCTTGTAAAACCAAAGAATTAAAGCTGGAGTGGGGTATCAATGGTTCATTGATACCCTCCCTTAATAAATTTACGATTAAAGGTGTGATGAACTTGTTTGCTAAAAGACTATCAATTGTTTCCTCCGTGCTTTTGGTTTGCTCGGCAATCATCATTGCCGTTTCAATCTTTTTCCCATGGTGGATGCTGCTTTTGTATGCACCGCAATATCCGGAGGGATTAAGTATTATTGTTTATCCCAATAAGCTTGACGGACAGCTTGATGTTATTAATAACTTAAACCATTATATTGGCATGTCCAACTTTAGTGAAAAAAGCTTCCCAGAATTAAGTTATCTTAGCTACGTCATCGGCGGACTTGCTGCGCTTACGTTTATCGTGGCCCTCCTGCGACGAAAACTTTATTTATATATCCTAATTTGTCTCTTTTTAATCGGCGGCTTACTCGGAGTCTATGATTTATTTCATTGGTTAAACACTTTCGGAACTAATCTTAGCCCTGAAGCACCAATTAAAATTAAGCCTTTCGTACCGCCTGTTGTTGGTCAAAACCATTTTGCCAACTTTACAACCTACAGTTACTTAGGTAAAGGAACCTATATGATTATTGTCGCCTTTATCCTGACACTCATTCCGTTATGGAAGGATCGAAAAAAATGAAAAAAATAACGCTCTTTCTCTTGGTTTTTTCGCTTTTTTTCATCATAAAGCCGGAGAAAAATATGGCAGCCGAAAACTTGCAATCGCTGGTCGACTCCATGAAAGAGGGGGCTGTTGTGAAGCTTGAAAATAAAACATACGAGGGAAATCTTGTTATCCGTAAAAGTATAACGATTATTGGTTCTGAGAATACCGTGATTAAAGGGGACGGGACGGGAAATGTGATTTCGGTAAAAGCGCCGCATGTAAGATTAAGCAATATTACTGTCACAAATAGCAGCATGAGCCGCGACAGTTCCGAAGAATACGCAGCAATCAAGCTTTATACAAACAACAATGTGGTTGATCACGTCAAAGTCCGCGATTCCTTTCACGGGATCTATCTAAGCCAGGCCCATCACAATACAATCTCCAATAACAATATTGTTGGAATGGGCAAAGGTGAAATTGCCGGACAAGGAAATGGCATTCAGGTTTATTATGCGAATTATAATCATTTATCACATAATAAAATTGAAAAGACTCGTGATGGAATGTTCTTCGTTTATGCTAACAACAATCGAATTGAGGAAAATCAAATAAGCAACACTCGATACGGTTTACATTATATGTATTCCGATCAAAACTATTTCAAAAACAATATATTCACAATGAATATAGGCGGAGCCGCCATTATGAATTCCAATCATATTACTTTAAAAAACAATCAATTTATTTTTAACTATGGAAATCAATCGTTTGGGTTACTGCTGCTGCAGGCCAATGATAATCATATAGAAGACAATACGTTTTACATGAACCAACGCGGCATTTATCTCGATCAGGCAACAAGAAACCTATTTCTAAAAAACAAGATTATTCAGAACCAAATCGGAGTTGAAATGTGGGCCAGCTCCAACGAACAAATCTTTACGCAAAACCAGATTACCGACAATACCATTCCGGCCGTAACGGTTGCCGGTAAAGGTGTGGGCAATTCGTGGAGCAAGAACGGGATTGGCAATGATTGGGGCAGCAGCTTTCCGCTCACTGATTTGGACCAAAACGGGATTGGCGACTTTCCGGTTGTCTATCACTCTTCCCTCCATCAGCTGCTTGAGGATCAGGAATTAACAACATTCTTTTTAAAAAGCCCTGCACTGAAAATTTATGAAAAAATGAATAGTTTGCTTGAGCGCGATGAAGTCATGTTCAAGGATTCACATCCGCTCGTAACAAAGACAAATCATCATCTGCTAACCGTCATTGTTACAATCATCATCATCTTCGCACTGTTGATATTAATAAAAGCGAAAGCGCACGTTTAGCGCACGACAGGACTGGAGCACAACGACTGAGATGAAGGAAACACGAAGAGCGTTAGCGCATTCGTGCTTGACTTATCGTAGGGAGATGGGCGAAGTACACTAGTCGCTGGGCGCCGAAGCTGGAGTCTAATAAAAGGGAGACATCGACTATGCATTACATTTGGAAGGAATGGAAGGAAAATTTAAGAGGAAAAGGGCTTTGGCTCTCGTTAAGCATTATTGGTCTGATTAGCTTAAGTATTCTGTTTCGTTCCTCACCCCTTTCATTTGCTAAAGGCTTTTATGTTCTCTTACTTAATTTATTTGATACGATTATCTATTTCATCCCGATTCTTTGTTTATTTATCGGCGCCTTTTCAATCTTTCAGGAAAAAGAACAAAAAACGCTGATCATGCTGTTAACCAAAAAGGAAAATTACCAAAGCTTTTTATGGAAAAAAAGCCTTAGTCTTTATACGGTTGTTCTTCTGCCCTTAATAGGCTGGTTTTTCATCTATTTACTGTTTAGTAAATTCAAATTTCAACTTGACGGTGGCAGCTATTTCATTTTTGTACTCTCGATTATTCTCATGGCGGTTATATTCCTGCAGATGGGGGCGGCAATTGGCAGTTTCAGCCGCTCGCGCATGCAGATTGTCGGCTATACCATTTTCGTTTGGTTTTATTTCTTTTTCCTGCATGACTTTCTGTTACTTTCCTTTCTGCCAAACGTTTCGCATGACAATGTCACCTGGTTTTCAATTGCGTACTTTATAAATCCGCTTGAAGCGGTAAGGATGTTCCTGGAAACAGGCATTGGCGTCTATTCCTTTGGTCATATGTCGAGGCTGCTGCAAGCGTTTATGTGGACAAAACCAGTTTACTTTTTGATCGGCGATCTTGTATTCTGGCTATGTGTTTCATTTGGGGCCGCTGTTATTTTTCACCGTCAGGAGGCAAACGAATGATTACTGTAGAAAATTTAACGCAAAGTTTTGGAAAGAAAATCGTTTTAGATAATATCAGTCTGGATATTAAAGAACGGGAAATTTGTGCCCTTGTCGGCCGCAACGGCGCTGGTAAATCAACGTTTATCAACAGCCTGCTCGGTCTGCTTCCCGTTCATCAGGGAAAGATCGCTATTAATGGCTGCACCGTCACGAACAAGAGCCGGGAATGGAAAAAATCAATTGCCTATTTACCAGAAAAATTCATGCTGTATCCACTCCTGACCGGCCAGGAAAATATCACATTTTTTGCCGAGGCCCTTTCCAAAAAGGCGGACACAGCGCGGATTGAATCTGTGTTGAAGTCAGTCCGGCTCTGGGACGACCGCAACGTCCAAATTAAGAAATACTCCAAGGGCATGCTGCAGCGTCTCGGTCTTGCGGTCACCCTGTATCAAGATGCGAGCATACTTATTCTCGATGAACCAACAAGCGGAATCGACCCGATTGGACGGGTGGAAATTTTAGAGGTGCTGAAGGCGCTGCACGATCAAACAATCTTGCTTTCTTCCCATCATCTTGATGAAATTAAACAGATTTGCACCCATGTTGCCTATTTAGATAATGGAAAAATGACAAAGTATACCGTTGATGAATTCTTAAAAACAGTGAATTTAGGAGGGATGGGCTCATGAAAAAGTCGATTCTGCTTGTATTGCTGCTAATGGCCGCAATGCTTGCCGGCTGCAGCTCGGGTCCTGATTATAAGGTGGATGTAACAAAGCCGCTCTATTTTGTAAAAGATAAAGCAGCCCCATTTGAAATCAAGGTAACCGAAAAAGGAAAAGCAATCAAAGGTCTAACGGTCACAGCCGAGATGGAAATGGCCAATATGGACCATGGAACAGAAACTGCCAAGCTTAAGGAAAGTGACAGCGGGCACTATTCAGGAAAAAGTAAGCTGCCGATGGACGGAAAGTATAAAATTACTTTTACAATGACCAAGGCAAAAGTGAAATCAGAAACAACGATCGATTATACTGTAAAAAAAGCACAGGGTCTAGCTACAATTAACGGCAAATGGATTACAAAAGACGACCTTGATTTTTATCAGTTCGTTAATAAGCTTCAGCTTGAGATCAATCGTGTAACAGCAAAACAAAAGTATAAAGGTGATGTGTTAAAAGATGAGCTCACCAATATTGATACACAGGAAAAAGCAGCCGCCGATCAAAATCAGCTGTTAACTCAGATTATCCGGATTCGCGCCATGGCGCTTCTAGCTGAGGAAAAAGGGCACAATGCTACCCCTGCTGATATTCAGGCAGCGATTGCCAAGGATCGTGCTCAATACAACGAATATCCCGAGGCTAAGCAGCTCATCCAACAGTTTGGCGAAACAAAATTCAGTGCCTTGGCTGAAAAGGAATACAAATACGCAGTCCTCGCTAACCAAGTAGAGGCAGATGTAATTGCACGAACAAAAGCGGAAAACCCAAAAGTCAATGACCAGGAAATCAATTACCAGGCACAGCAAAACTATGAAGACCTGCTTGTCTCGCAAATGAGTTCATTAAAGATTGAAGTTTTCTAAAGACCAGGTGCTTGCCTGGTCTTTTTTTATTCTTATTTTTCTGATGGTATTTTACAAAAAATGGCTAAATGCTCATAACTTACTGAAAATTGTTCATAACCTATCGAAAATCGTTCATAAATCTAAAAAAATTGTTCATAACCTACCTGAAATGGTTCATAAATCCGGAAAAGACATTCGTAACACAGTCATAACTATTACAAACGTCTCCATAATCGTTCATACGCTCCCCAAAATGGTTCCTATTAACATTTTAATCTTGACCACTGACGTAAAACGGTTATAATAAAAGTGAGTAATCACTCACTTTTATGAGGAGGCTTGTCAATGACACCATCCATTATTGTGAACCAAGTTAGTAAAAGCTTTGGTAAAAAGGAAGTCCTTCAAGATGTTGATTTAACCGTCGTCCCTGGGCAAATTTATGGCTTAATTGGACCATCCGGCTCGGGAAAAACGACCTTAGTCAAGCTGATTGTCGGCATGGACCGACCTTCGAAGGGGGATATCCGTGTGTTGGACACAGCTGTTCCTAATTTGCAGCTGTTGCAAAAAATTGGTTACATGGCCCAGGCCGACGCTTTGTATAACGATTTATCTGGAAAAGAAAACCTCGCTTTTTTTGCATCACTTTTTAAATTAAAAAAGAAAGAGCAAACAAAGAGGATCGCTTATGCTGCTGAGTTAGTCAATCTTACTTCCGAATTAGGAAAAAAGGTTGAAGCTTATTCAGGCGGGATGAAACGGCGACTATCGCTTGCGATTGCCGTTATCCAGGATCCACAGGTGCTTGTATTAGATGAACCAACCGTAGGAATTGACCCTGAACTGCGCTTATCAATTTGGAAGGAGCTTTACCGTTTAAAGAATGATGGTAAAACAATTTTAGTAACAACACATGTGATGGATGAAGCCGAAAAATGCGACCAGCTTGCAATGATCCGGGATGGCAGACTGATCACAAGCGGTTCCCCTGCTGAGCTCAAAGACAGATACGGGATTCATAGCTTAGAAGAAGTATTCTTAAAAGCGGGAGGCGGCATCAAATGATAACTCTTGCCTTTATTAAACGGATTAGCCAGCAAATGTTCCGGGATAAGCGGACGCTGGCATTGATGATGGTGGCCCCGCTGGTAATTATGACCTTAATGAACTTTTTATTTACCAGCGATACAGCCAACCCAAAGCTAGGTATTGCTGACGGTAATCATACCCTGTTAAGCAGCTGAAGGATAAAGACATAGACGTAAAACAATATACAAAGATTGACAAGATCAAAAAAACAATCATCACTGACAAATTAGATGGTTTTCTTACTGTTAGCGGAGAAACCTACAAGCTTACGCTTAAAAACTCGGACCCTGCTGCCGCAAAAGGATTGCAAATGAAAATCCAACAAGTACTTGCAGCCGAAACCGCTCAAAAACAAAAGGCCCGCTTAGCAACGTTTATGCAGGCACTGCAAACAAAGCTGCAAGTCGGACCGCAGCTGAAGCTAGAAACCATTAGCGCTCCCAAAATAAGCACTAACTATCTTTATGGCAGTAAGGACACTAGCCTTTTTGACTTGTTAGGTCCTATCCTTGTCGGATTCTTTGTGTTTTTCTTTGTGTTTCTTATTTCCGGAATTGCCTTATTGCGCGAGAGGACTACAGGCACGCTTGACCGTTTACTCGCGACCCCAATCCGCAGACATAACATTGTGTTTGGCTATTTGAGCGGGTATGGCTTATTTGCGATTGTGCAAACGGTGATTGTTGTCTTTTTTGCAGTTAAAGTATTAGATATCGTACTTATGGGCTCAATTTGGTATGTAATCTTAATTAATCTCGTGCTGGCTCTTGTTGCATTGTCACTCGGAATCCTCTTATCAGCCTTTGCCAATTCAGAATTCCAAATGATGCAATTTATCCCTGTTGTGATCATTCCACAGATCTTTTTTGCCGGCATCCTGCCTGTTGAAGGAATGGCCAACTGGCTCCAGATTATTGCTAAATGTATGCCGATGTACTATGGCGGCGATGCGCTTCAGGCTGTAATGTATAAAGGCTTAGGCTGGAGTGACATTCGCGGCGACCTGCTTGTTCTGCTAGGATTTGCGATTGTCTTTATTGTATTGAATGTATTTGCTCTTAAGAAATATCGGAAAATATAAATGAAGAGGCATATCGTGGGCAGCTGTACATGACTGCAACGCCTTCACGAGTATGCCTCAGTGCAGGAAAGTAATTTTTTTTAAAAGGTGATGAGACAAAATTGGCTGCTAAAAGTTTGATGGAATTAGCTCTAGCTCAAGCAAAGAATAACAAAAAGATGACTGAAAAGCAGCAAAAAATTGTAGAAACGGCGATCCAAATGTTTGCTGAAAAAGGCTATGCTTCGACTTCAACAAATGAAATTGCAAAAGCAGCCGGTGTAGCAGAGGGAACCATTTTCCGCCACTTTGGCTCAAAGGAGAACCTGCTGCTCTCCGTCATTCTGCCCTTTTTGCTTGATGCAGTCCCTGTCGTCGCGGATGAATTTATTAATGAGGTCCTGACGAAGCCCTATCACAGCTTTGAGAGCTTTTTAGCGACATTGATTGAGAACCGCTTGGAGTTCGTTAGCGAAAATAAACAGATCTTTAAAATACTTGTCGTCGAGCTCCTGCATCGCGATGAATTGCGGGAGCAGCTGATTTCCTTTTTCCAGCAGGCCCCGTACCAGCATATATCAGCTATTTTAGATACCTTTAAGCAGCGCGGGGAATTAGTTGATCTTCCCAATCCAACCTTGATTCGGACGGTGCTGACCCAGGTCTTTGGCTACTTTATGGTCCGCTTTGCCTTATTTCCAACTTTAAACTGGGATGATTCCCTTGATGTGGACCAACTCGTGCAGGTTATTTTAAAAGGAATTGGAAAGAGAAACTGAAAAGAGGAAGACCTGGAGCGTCTTCCTCCTTTTTCTACTTATTTAAGTTCCCTAAATGTTCACTTGGTCAAGTTTGATCGTGATTCCGCTAGTCTTGCCATTAATTCCGCCAAATTTTAAATTAATCCTCCAAAACTTATAATTATTCCGTAAAAAACAGCAACTATTCCGCGAATGTACTTTTTACAGTTGTAATCATAGACAAAAGTCTATGATTACCCCACCTCTCCTTTAGTACTTCCCAAATTGCTTTTGAATACTATTTCTCTTTTGCTTAGGTTAAATATTTGCTTCCTTCCCGATAGCTTAAGCGAGAAACCTGATGATTTTGCAAAAACTCCTTTACCGATGCTGGGTTTGTTTTCGAATATTCCCGCAATACCCAGCCAATTGCCTTTTGAATGAAGAATTCTTTTCGCTCAGCATTTTTCAGGATGTATTCATATAACAGGTGTTCATTTGTGCTTTGTTTGTATTTTAATTGAAAAAGGAGCGCCGTGCGGCGGAGCCATATGTCCTCAGCTGTTATCCATTTGTCAAAGTGTTCCTCGATGACCTCAGGAAACTGCTGGGCAATTGTTCCCACCGGCTTTGCGGCCAACGTATCAACGGTATCCCACCATGATTTGGTCGTAATCAACGTTTCCATTAAGGCCAGGTCCTGCTTTTGCAGTTTTTTTAATGATTTTTCTATGTATGATAAAGCGGCATATTGATACTCTCTTTCATCCTTCTGCCACAATGCTAAAACAAATTCATGGTTAAATGGTTCATTCAAAACCCCTGTCTTCTTAAAAAATTGCTTTTGAAGCTCACTCCTTAGTGGTTTCTTAATTCCTAAAAAAGGAAACTGATTCTTCATATATTTTTCCATTGGTCCAACTTGGACTTCATTTCGGTTTTCTTCAAATAATTGTATTAAGCTAGCAATATTATTTTCCATAATACCTCCCAGTTTCGAATATGTATAAAGCATTTCCACCTTGCCATACTAATTTTAGCTGATCGAAAGGAGCAATGAAATGACTAAGAAATATAACCGTGGCAGCAATAATCAAAATTCACCGCAGGCAGGGCATGCTGAGGCCGAGTTTGCCACTGAGTTTGTCAGCGGTGATAACAGCAAGGGAAATAAGCGCAATAAAAGCCAGCAAAGCAAAACCAATCCACATAAATAAGAAAAGCGCAAGCTCCCGTTTAGCGGCGTATGGCCAGGAGCACATCGACTGGGATAAAGTGAAACTTCAATCAGCGAATGTTTTTCTCGCTGATTGTTAGTTGAGCCGATCTGGTATTAACGGGCAGTTAGAATCTACTGCCCGTTAATACGGGATAAAGGAAACACGAAGAGCGCCAGCGATTCGATGTTGACTTATCGTAGGGAGATGGGCGAAGAGCTCTTGCCGCTGGGCTCTGGAGCTGGACAATTCTCAAAGTCAAATAATATCTTTTAAGAAAAGCGGAAGCTCCCGTTTGAAGTCAATCGGGCACTTCCGCTTTTTTTCAGACTAAACTAACCAACCCTTAGCCGAATTGATGGACACCGGCTAAGGTGTTAATTTCTTCTTCAATTTGCAATTGGATTTCTTCAACCTTAGAAAAGTCCATAGCAGAAGCATAAATGGTTTCAAGTTTATCATGCAGCTGCTTTGCTTTAGCTAAGTAGGAAATTGCTTGTTCCATTTTGGTTTTATATTTAGCAGCAATATTCTTAATTGTATCCGCATAGAGTTCATCGATTCCTGGTGTAATTAGCAGCTCATACATATCAATAATCTCGTCCCCATCCCTGCTTGGGAAATATTCATGCGGGGCGGTACTGTCAAAGATCGCAATGCCCAGTTCACGGAAAATGACCATATCCAGGCTATGGGGGTCAAAGCCGCAGTGATAGACCTCGACATCAATGCCTCGTTCTTCTGCTGCAGCGGCAAGCTTTTTTAGCAGCGTTGATTTCCCAGAGCCAGGGCGTCCTTTAATAAAGTAGCGCTTTGAGACTTCTTCGGTTAAGTTTGGAACAAAATCAACCGCCCCTTTTGGAGTCGCCGCTCCTAGGAAACGATGGCGGATATCCGCCTGTTTGTTTAATCTCATTTTCCCAAAAAACATTTCAATTAGCTTCGTGGTCAATTGATCAGCTTTCTTAAAATCCATATTGCTAATATAAATTTTTTCCCAATCATCGTGGATTTCCAGTGCTTCCTTAAAGGTAGCGTATGCATTTTGGAACGCTCTGCTGATTTGAGTTGTTAGACTTTGAATCAAGGTTTTTTGCAGCTTTAAGGTTTGCTTATCCCATGCTGACCCAAGATTAATATATTCCTCCACTGCACCAGGTGCAGTTGGCTCAATAATATGCGGTGCGGTTCCATCCACAACGCCTACCTTCAAGGCTGGAATTAACACACCATCAATGGATTCGTTATCTGATGAACAATGAAGAAATTCAATATCAAAGCCTCGTTCCACCCACTGATGCCCTATTTTTTTCATTAAAGAGGATTTCCCTGTCCCTGGTCCCCCCTTTAATATAAATAATCGTTCAAGACCTTGAAGATTTGACTCATACAGGCTATGAAAACCTCGGGCTGTATTTCCGCCAGCAAAGTAATTTTTAATTTTCCCTGTCACTTGCTTGCACTCCCTTTTACGATATACATTTTGTAAGCTGTTTCTTTCACAACTTATCGTATGCATACCGGCAAATTAGGTGAATGCCTATGCTTCCTTGGTAATGTCTGTAAATATTGCTCCGGTCACTTCCTTTAATAGCTGCGGGTTAATCACAATCTGCACGCCAATTTTTCCACCGCTGACGACAATCTCTGGCAGCGCCTGACAGCTTTCATCTATATAGGTCTGGTACTCCTTTTTCATCCCTACCGGCGAGCAGCCGCCACGGATATAGCCCGTCCATTTCTGAATGTCTTTTACATGGATCATTTCGATCTTCTTTTCACCGGCAGCCTTTGCTGCTTTTTTCAAATCCAATTCGGCCTCAACCGGGACGATAAACACAAAAATATTTTTACTCGCCCCTTGCGTTACCAGTGTCTTATATACTTCACGAGGATCTTTTCCAACCTTGGCCGCCACTGACACACCATCAATTTTTCCATCCTTGTTATCGTAGGTCAGGACCTCATAGGGAATTTTCTTCGCATCAAGTATACGCATTGCATTCGTTTTAACGGCTGTCATTTCTTCACCCTTCCATCTAGCTTCTATCACTTTTTGTATCATTTTTCTCCTAGTTTGTACACTTTTCGTGATACACGAAATCACCATGAATTTGTCACCCGTTTGTCACTCTATAATGGAAGACTTATTGTAAACTTAAATGGAAGTATTATCCTAATTTATTACTTTTTGAATGTGATAATAGTCCTATATAGAATAGTAACATTCCAAATTGAATAAGAGGTGTGCTTAGAATGAAATACGATTTAGTTCTTCTTCATGCACCAAGTGTTTACGATTTTCGCAAAAACCCGTTACTCGCCGGTCCAATTAGTGATGTTGTCCCATCATCACCTGTGTTTGAAATGTACCCGATGGGCTTAACAAGCATTGCAGATTATTTAGAACAGTTTGGTCTTAAGGTAAAAATTATCAACATTGCCAATCGGATGCTGATGGACCAAAACTTCGATGTCGAAGCAAAATTAAAAAAAATCAGGACAAAGCTATTTGGCATTGACTTGCATTGGCTTCCACATGCCCACGGGAGTATTGAATTAGCCAAAATCGTCAAACGGCTTCACCCTGAGACCCCAATTATATTTGGAGGGTTATCTTCAACATACTATCATAAAGAATTAATCCAATATCCTTTTATTGATTTTGTTATGCGCGGGGATTCTACGGAAAAACCGGTGCTGTTGCTTATGAATAAATTGGAATCCGGCAGCACCTATTACAGTGACATTCCAAACCTGACGTGGAAAAAAGGCAAGGAGATCGGCTATAATCCACTTACATATGTACCCAAGGATTTGGATGAATTCGATATGCCAGGCTACCGCTATACGATTCGGTCCGTTTTCAAATATAAAAATTTTCTTGATCCGCTCCCTTATAATGGTTGGCTTCAATATCCTAACACCGCACTGTTGACCGCAAAGGGCTGTACGCAAAACTGTCTGATTTGCGGCGGTTCGAAGGATGCATATGAACAAAACTGTAATCGAAAGTCACTTGCACTAAGGTCTCCTGTCAAGCTTGCTGAAGACATCCAATTTATTCAGCGGTTCAGTCGCGCACCTATTTTTATCCTGCATGATATCCGCCAGGGTGGACCAGAGTATGTCGATGAATTTCTAACCCTGCTGAAAAATATGAAGCTAAAGAATGAACTTGTTTTTGAATTGTTTCAGTACGCCGATGAACAATTTTTCGAAAAAATAAATGAGGCTGTTCCGAAATATAGCATGGAAGTTACGCTTGAAACCCATGACGAAAAATTAAGAAAGCTAAACGGCAAGTTTAATTGCACAAACGAAAAAGTCATCGATACAATAAACTTTGCCTTAAAATATGGCTGTAAAAAAATTGACTTATTTTTCATGGTTGGCGTTCCTGGACAAACGTATCAAAGTGCCTTAGAAAACATCAACTTTTGTGAAATGATCCACAATCACTGCGGCAACGACCCAAGGCTGTTTTATTTTATCTCACCGCTTGCACCGTTTCTTGATCCGGCCAGTCCCGCTTTTGAAAATCCGGAAAAATTCGGGTACAAGAAATTTTGTCATACCCTTGAGGACCACCGCGCGGCGATCACACAGCCTTCCTGGAAGCATATGCTCAGCTATGAAACAACGGATATGACAAGGGACCAAATTGTGGATGCCACCTATGATGCAGCCAATCTGCTAAATGAATTTAAGTTAAAGTACGCGCTAATTGAAAATGAAGCATTTCTAGATATTCAAAGAAAAATCGAAAAATCAAAGGCTTATATTGAGAGAATTGATCAACTTTTAGCTCTCCCTAAAGAGGAATACGAGGCGGAATTAGTCAAAGTAAAAAAGGAGATTGAAGAGTTAAATCGCTATAGTATCTGCGGAAAAAATGAATTAAAGTGGGAGGTTAAGAACAATTATGCTAACTTCTTTTCCCTTGCCTTGGTCGGCTTGGAACAGCTTTATGAAGATTATGCTATAAAAATCAGGCAAAGGTTAAGTCCGAAAAAACGTGAACAAGTGGAATTAGAAATAGAGGCAAGAAAAGCGTAAGCGCCCGTTTAGCGGCGTATGGACTAGAGCACACCGACTGAGATAAAGGAAACACAAAGCGCGTTAGCGATTTGATGTTGACTTATCGCAGGGAGGTGGGCGAAGTCCGCTAGCCGCTGGGCGCTGAAGCTCGACAATAGAAAAGCGTAGCGTTCATTTAGTAGCGTTAAGGTTGTCATACTTATCTTATTAAAACAGAAAGGGGTCCCGATTGTTTGTGTCGGTACCCCTTTCTTATATTTGCTATGCCTGCGGCCAGCAGCGGTCCATGCTCGCTGTTTTCTCATCACGTTATTAACCGCCAAGGTAGGCGCTTCTGATTTGATCACTTTGGTTCAACTCTTCGGCTGTCCCTGCAGCGACAATTTTTCCCGTTTCTATTACATAGGCCCGGTCAGCAATTGATAAAGCCATATTTGCATTCTGTTCTACTAATAAAATGGTTGTCCCTGTTTTGTTAATTTCCCGAATGATCTCAAAAATGGTTTTAACCAACAGCGGAGCCAGCCCCATCGAGGGTTCATCTAGCAGAAGCAGACGCGGCCTTGCCATTAATGCTCGTCCCATTGCCAGCATTTGCTGTTCACCGCCGGATAATGTTCCTGCCTGCTGTTTCTTCCGTTCGAGCAGACGTGGGAATAGCCTATAAATTTTTTCAAAGTCCTCACGAATTCCTTGCTTATCCTTACGCAAATACGCGCCTAATTCAAGGTTTTCCTCAACTGACATACCGGCAAAAATCCTGCGTCCTTCCGGAACATGGGAAATTCCTTTTTTTACAATCGCTTGGGCTACCTTTCCGGCAATTGACCCGTCTTCAAAGGTAATCTCGCCATTCTTCGGTTTCAGTAAACCGGAAATTGTTTTTAGCAATGTACTCTTTCCAGCCCCATTGGCACCAATTAACGTTACGATTTCTCCTTCATTAATTTCCAGGGAAACATTCTTTAACGCATGAATATTTCCATAAAAAACATCGACTTCATTTATCTTCAACATTTATGAAACCTCCTCTCCGAGGTATGCTTCGATAACCTTTGGATTGTTGCGAATTTCTTCCGGGGTACCTTCGGCAATTAACTGTCCATGATCAAGGACATAGATCCGTTCACATACACCCATAACAAGCTGCATATCATGTTCGATCAGCAATACCGTTAATGAAAATCTTTCTCGGATCATGGCGATTAACTCCATTAATTCATGAGTTTCATGTGGATTCATTCCGGCTGCAGGCTCATCAAGGAGCAGCAATTTCGGGTTGGCCGCCAGGGCCCGGGCAATTTCAAGACGGCGCTGCTGGCCGTACGGTAAATTTTTTGCCTTTTCATGAATGAACCCTTCAAGATTAAATATTTTCAAAAATTCAATTGCTTTCTCTTCCATTTCCTTTTCTCCAGAAAAGTAGGAAGGGAGACGAAGAATTGAACTAAGCATCGAATGCTTGGCAAGTGAATGATATGCAACTTTCACATTATCAAGGACAGACAGCTCATTAAACAACCGAATATTTTGGAATGTCCGGCTAATTCCTTTTCTCGTGATCCGATGGGGTGCTAGGCCGTTCAACCTTTGACCACTTAATGACACCGTTCCCTCTGTAGGGACATAAACGCCGGTTAAAAGGTTGAAGAATGTCGTTTTCCCAGCACCGTTTGGACCAATTAAGCCCACAAGCTCACCTTGTTTTAATTCTACATTTAAGTCGGACACAGCCTTTAAGCCCCCGAAGCGGATTCCAACCTTATCGACCTTAAGAAGTGGAGTATTTGGTTCCATTATACGTTTCCTCCTTTAGCGGATTTACGTCCTTTAAAGAATGAAGTTAATTCTTTCGTCCCCAGCAAGCCTTGTGGACGGTAGAGCATCATGATGATTAGCACCAAGCTGTAGATAATCATCCTTGTCCCAGGGTAATCCTGCAGGAAGGTGGAAATAATCGTTAATAGGATGGTGGAAATAACTGCACCGGACATACTTCCTAATCCACCAAGTACAACAAATATTAAGATATCAAATGATTTCAAAAAGCCAAAATTGGATGGCTGAATAATGTAAAAGTTGTGGGCAAACAATGCACCGGCAACCCCGGCAAAAAAGGCCCCAATTGCAAATGCTGTTACCTTATAAAAAGTAGTGCTGATCCCCATTGCATCGGCCGCAATCTCATTTTCACGAATCGCGATACATGCCCGTCCATGGGTCGAATTTGTAAAATTAGTGATAACGACAATCGTGACAATTACACAACCAGCAAGCCAAGGCCAGGTTGTCAAATGAGAAACCTGCATCCCGCTAGCCCCGCCGACATAATCGATGTTGAGAAGGACAATGCGGACAATTTCACCGAAGCCAAGCGTAGCAATGGCTAAATAATCACCCTTCAATCGTAATGATGGAATCCCGATAATCAGTCCCGCTACGGCTGCCGCCAAACCACCGACCAATATGGCCAGCCCAAATGGAAGCTGTAATTTCATGGTGATGATCGCAGAGGCATAGGCCCCAACTGCAAGGAAGCCAGCGTGTCCAATCGAAAACTGACCAGTAATCCCAATAATAAGATGAAGGCTTACCGCAAGAATGATATTAATGCCGATAAAAAACAAGGTATTAATATAAAAGGGGTTCAGCCCGCCACCAGTAATTAAAAATTGGACAACAACTGAAAAAACCACAGCCAAAACGATTGAGGACCAGAAGCCTTTCGTATGCTTTAATGTATTCATCGCTCTAGTCCCCCTTATACCTTTTCCCTAATATTTTTACCAAACAACCCGGATGGAAGGAAAATCAAAATTAAGATCAAAACAATAAATGCCACGGCATCACGCCATAACGAATAGCCGAGTGCACTGACAAGTGATTCAATCACACCAAGCAATAACCCGCCGACCATCGCTCCGGGAATATTACCAATTCCGCCTAGGACAGCTGCAACAAACGCCTTCAGTCCTGGGATAATACCCATAAGCGGTTCAATCTTTGTATAATACACGCCGAAAATAACCCCGGCTGCACCAGCAAGCGCAGAGCCAATCGCAAACGTTGCGGAAATGGTATTATCAACGTTGATTCCCATCAATCTTGCGGCATCCATATCCTCAGAAACCGCACGCATTGCTTTTCCTGTTTTCGTTTTATGAACAATAAATTGTAAAATGACCATTAGTACAACGGAAACTAAAAGAATAAATAATGACTGGCTGTTGATTTCAACACCAAAAAGATTTATGGCCTCCGATGGCAGTACGTTACCCGGATAGGCCTCAGGTTGGGCACCGCGAATGTAAATGGTCCCATATTCAATCAATAATGATACGCCAATAGCAGTAATTAGTGCGGCAATTCTTGTTGCATTTCTTAGTGGTTTATAGGCAATTCGCTCGATAACGACTCCTAGTATTGCACAAGCCACCATTGAAATAATTAACGCGAGGAAAAAGTTTAAATGAAATACTGTAATTGAATAAAATCCAATAAATGCTCCTACCATAAATACATCGCCATGGGCGAAATTGATTAATTTAACGATTCCATATACCATCGTATAGCCAAGGGCAATCAAGGCATAAATACTGCCAAGGGAAATGCCGTTAACCAACTGCTGGATGATCTCCATTGCTTTCAACTCCTTTAACTGGACTAGATAAATTGGGAATAGGGAGAAATCAATTCTCCCTATTGATTTATAGAACTATTTTTTTGTCCAGCTTCACAACATAATATTAAGGATTTACTTTTGTTTTGAACTGAGATTGACCGTTTTTATACTCAAGAATAACGGCTGATTTAATTGGGTTATGGTTCTTATCTAGCGTTAAGTTACCAGTTACTAGTGATAAGTCTTTTGTTTCGGTAAGTGCCTTTTGAATTTTTTGCGGATCGGCACTACCTGCACGCTTAATCGCATCAGCAAGTACGTATGCAGTATCATAACCAAGGGCATTAAAGGTATCAGGTGACTTTCCATTTTCTGCTTTAAAAGCTTTAACAAAGTCTTGTACCTTTGGATCCTTGTCTTGTGAAGAGTAATGGTTCGTACTATACGTATTATTAAGTGCCGCAGCACCAGCAAGTTCAACTAACTTTGGAGAATCCCAGCCATCGCCGCCGATAATCGGAACGTTAAGACCGACCTCGCGGGCCTGCTTCACAATTAAACCTGCTTCTTCATAGTAACCTGGCAGGTAGATGAATTCAGGGTTGGCTGCTTTAATCCGTGTTAATGTTGCATGGAAGTCCGTATCCTTTGCTACATATGCTCCTTCAGAGACAATCTTACCGCCATTTTTCTTAAATGTATCTTTAAATGATGCGGAAAGTCCTTTTGAATAATCGCTGGAACTATCAATTAGGATTGCCGCGTTTTTAAGTTTTAAATCCTTGTCTGCAAAGTTAGCTGCAACGGTTCCTTGGAATGGATCAATAAAACAAGTCCGGAAGATAAAATCATTTACTTTACCATTTTTAACGGTAATATCAGGGCTTGTACCAGATGGAGTAATGACTGGAACTTTATTGTCAGTTGCCACCTGAACCTCAGCAATAGTGTCTGTACTTGTAGCAGGACCGACAATGGCAGAAACCTTATCCTGGCTGATCAGCTTAATGGCTGCGTTTGTTGCTTCAGCTGCATCAGATTTATTATCAACCTTTACCAGTTCAATTTTCTTTCCGTCAATTCCTTTTTTGTTAATTTCCTTTACGCCTAATAGAAATCCATCATTCAGTGACTGTCCATAAGAAGCAACAGTTCCTGATAATTCAAGATTGACACCAATCTTGATCGTTTTACTATCACCGCTACTATTATTTGAACCTTGTGAGCTGCATCCAGCCATAACGCCCGCCGTTAACATAAACGACATCATGGCTCCTGCAATTTTTTTCTTTTTCATTGTTTACCCCCCATTTTTTGTTTAAAAGAAACAGTCGGAACCGGTTGGATTTTCCATTACCAATTATTGGAGTGTTTCTAATAAAATTAATATTCTGAAAACATTATTCAAAATAAACTTACTTTCATTTAGTATTACTTTTCGTTATTTTAATATAATTTAAAATATTTGTAAATATATTTGATGACAGATTATTTAATTTATTTTTGAAAAGGCTTTCTTTTTGAAACTATTTCCATAATAAAAAAGTAACAAGGGTTCCCACTAACCGGAACCCTTCGAAATTATATTAATTCTTTTCGCTTTGTTTCTTTTCCAACAAATAAAACCGTCAAGGCACCAATTAAAACTGACACACAAAAAATCATAAAAATCATTGAAATTGACGTTTTTTGAGCGACAAGATAGCCAACTAATAATGGTCCGAGCACCCCACCAACACGGCCGATAGCTGCAGCGAGCCCGGATCCGCTGCCACGAATATTGGTTGGATATTGTTCAGGCGTATAGGCGTATAAGGCACCCCATGCACCCAAGTTAAAGAACGATAACAGAATTCCAGATGTCAGTAAAAGGGTTGTGGAGACTGCTGTCCCGAATAAATAGGCGCTGATCGCCGTACCGATTAAGTAAATTACGAGGACAAATTTCCGACCGAATTTTTCAATAAACCATGCAGCCGTAAAGTAGCCTGGAAGCTGGGCAAGTGTCATAATGAGGACATATTCAAAGCTTTTTATCAAACTAAAGCCTTTCATGATCATGACGCTTGGCAGCCATAAAAACATTCCGTAATAGGAAAAAACTACACAGAACCAGAGAATCCACAGAACAATGGTCTGGCGGGCATAGTCTTTTGAGAAAAGCTTAGCAATGCTTTCTAGCACGGTGGTTTTCTCCTTAGGCTGTAGAGTGGCAAATCTCGGCGAATCGGGCAAGCCCATCCTTAAATAAACTGTATATAAGGCGGGAATGGCAGTGATAATCATTGCAGCCTGCCAGCCATATGTTGGAATTACAAAATAGGAAATGACCGCAGATACAAGCCAGCCTACCGCCCAAAAGCTTTCTAGCAGGACGACAATTCTGCCGCGCTTTTCAGCTGGAACACTCTCTGAAACGAGAGTGGAGGCCACTGGAAGTTCACCGCCTAAGCCCATCCCAATTAAGAACCGTAAGACGAGAAAAAACGTTAGTGAAGTCGTAAATGCTGATAAACCGCTACAAACTGAGAATAATAATAATGTAAGAATAAAAACATTTTTACGGCCGACTCGATCTGCCATTAAACCAAAAATCAATGCACCTACAGCCATTCCGATGGAATTAATACTGCCAATCCACCCCATCTGTTGTGTCGATAGGTTCCACTCTACCTTCAGAGCAGCAATGACAAAAGAAAGAATTCCTACATCAAGCGCATCAAACATCCAGCCCGTTCCTGCGATACCAAGCAGCTTATTTGTTGAGATTTCTTTCTTATTCGTGATATGTGCCCTTTGCTCGTAAACACTCACAATGAAGTCTCCTTTTTTAAAAGATAAAATGAAAAACTACCCTTTTATTCTACCGGATGTCTTTACACTTGTCACGACTTCAGACAACTCTCAGTAATTTTCTATTCACGATTTTGATTTTAACAACAATATATCTTTCATTTAATTATGATTATCCCACAATATTTAACAAATTATGACGTAAGGGTGTCGATAAAAAAAGAGAAAAAATGGTAATTACACAATTTACATAATTTTCTTAAAATTGTATAATGACTCTTGTACGAAAAAGAAAGGGGGACAGACGGAGGTGGCAGTCCATTCTAAAAGGGGGTATTTTTATTGGCTACTAATGAAAACGCTCTGAAAGGCTCTGATCCTATTCAGGAAACTGCACCAATTGACTATTCAAAAATTGTCCAATCCTCTACATTCCAACAGCTTCTATGTGAAAAACGCAATTTTATCATTCCATGGTCCATCTTCTTCCTAGTCTTTTACTTTGCACTTCCAATCTTAACGGCTTATTCATCTGTATTGAATAAAATCGCATTTGGCTCAATTAGCTGGGCATGGGTGTTTGGCTCCGCTCAATTTATTATGACATGGGCATTATGTATCATTTATACCAAGCGAGCTGCCAAGTTTGATCAAACAGTTGACACAATTAAACAATCGGTAACAAAGGGAGGGGTATAAACGTTGAACAAAACGGCCTTTACACTATTCCTACTTATCATTGGACTAACACTCATTGTTACGTATCTAGCTTCGAAACGGACGAAAACTACAAGTGATTTTTACACAGCAGGCAGCAGTCTAACTGGCTGGCAGAACGGGTTGGCAATTGCCGGTGATTACATGTCAGCAGCATCATTCCTCGGGATTGCCGGCATGATTGCCCTGTCTGGTTTCGATGGTTTCTTTTACAGCATCGGCTTTTTGGTTGCCTATTTAGTTATCTTATACATCGTTGCTGAGCCGCTTCGCAACCTTGGTAAATTTACGGTGGCTGATATGATTGCAGCCCGGTTTAAGGAAAAAAATGTCCGCGGTGTTGCCGCCTTAAATACGATCACGATTTCAATCTTTTATATGATTGCCCAGCTTGTCGGGGCCGGCGCACTGATCAAACTGCTGCTCGGCCTGGACTATATTTATTCCGTATTAATTGTCGGCGTTTTAATGACTGTTTATGTTGTCTTCGGCGGGATGATGGCAACCAGCTGGGTGCAAATTATTAAAGCTTTGCTATTAATGGCTGGTACTATCCTCATCTCCTTTATGGTATTTGCCAAGTTTGACTTTAGTGTAATGAAAATGTTTGAACATTTAAAAACAGCTACACCGCTCGGAGCAGGGTTTTTGAATCCTGGCAATAAGTTTAAAGATCCATTGGATACCATCTCGCTCAACCTCGCCTTAGTGTTGGGAACTGCGGGTCTTCCTCACATCCTTACTCGCTTTTTTACCGTGAAGGATGCAGTAACGGCCCGCAAATCAGTTGTATACGCTACATGGATCATTGGAATTTTCTATGTAATGACGATCTTTTTAGGCTTTGGGTCTGCAGCCTTTGTTGGCTATGATAGAATTGTTGCCGCCAATGCTGCCGGTAACATGGCCGCACCGTTATTAGCTCAAGCGTTAGGCGGGGATTTATTGTTTGCCTTGATATCCGCTGTTGCATTTGCAACAATTCTTGCGGTGGTAGCCGGGCTGGTGCTCTCTGCTGCCTCTGCGTTTGCTCATGACTTTTACAGTCAAATCCTCCGTCATGGCAAGGCAACAGAAAAACAACAGGTTATCGCGGCACGCTTCGCTTCAATCGGAGTTTCAATTTTATCGATTATCCTTGCTTTGTTTGCTCAAAAAATGAATGTCGCATTCTTAGTTGCCTTAGCGTTTGCCGTTGCAGCCAGCGCCAACCTGCCGATTATACTATTCACCATCTTCTGGAGGCGGTTTAATACAACCGGTGCCATCACCGGAATGGTTGTCGGACTTGTCAGTGCGCTCGTCCTCGTGGCGATCGGTCCTAATATTTGGTCACCAGAAGCAGGCAAAGCCATTCTAGTCGGAAAGCCGCTCTTCTCGCTTGGCAATCCAGGTATCGTTTCAATCCCGCTGGGCTTTATCGGTGCCTATCTCGGGACAGTGCTTTCGAGTAAAAAAGTCGATGAGACGAAGTTTGATGAAATCCTTGTCAAAGCCAATACAGGCTTATGATAAGAGGAGAAGAGACGTGTGCCAGCGTACACGTCTTTTTTCTTTTTTACCAAGAAAAGATTTTATTAATTCCATATCTAGTTTGGTTTGAATCGACATAAAATAGGACAAATGGTATGCTTTAAATAGAAAGAGAGAGTCAAAAAAATGCAGGATACCAGCTCTATTTAGTGAATTACGGAAATAAATTAACTGAAAATTATAAAAACAACTATTGGAACGATTCTAATAATAATAATAATAATAATAGAAAGGGAGGCTTGATAAAGATGAAATGGATGACAAAGCTTACTGACAGGCTGACTGGGTTGACCGATGCCATAGCCCGTTTTCCCTTAACGACTTTATTCCTTTTGGCAGCTGCAATGATTAATGCTTATGATATTAGTACAGAAAAGAGTGTTTCAAAACTTCTGTTAACGTTTGTCATTGGTGCATTTCTTAGTGCGGTGTTTCAAGTTGCTTATGAACGGCATTTTTCGAAGGTGTCCACCCGTTTCGTTTTAATGGGTGTAGTTGTCTTGCTGACGGCGGGGTACTACCTCATTATTATGCCAGCTCCTGAGCTAAGCATGGAAATTGAAATTAGAACAGCAGTTGCCCTGTTTACCCTGCTGATTGCCTTCATTTGGGTTCCTGTCATAAAAAGCAAAATTAGCTTTAATAAAAGCTTTATGATTACTTTTAAATCTTTCTTTAATTCCCTATTCTTCTCTGCCATTATTTTCGGAGGCATCAGTATTATCCTTGCTGCCATTAGTCAGTTGATTTTTCCGGTCGATTATAAAGCCTATCCGCATACTTCAAATATTGTTTTTGTTATCTTTGCACCAATGTACTTTCTTTCACTTATTCCAGTCTATCTGGGAGAGAAAGATAAAAATAAAACTCAAGAAACTAGTAATCATCAAACAGAAACCATCGATAAGGCCGCACATTGTCCGAAGTTTTTAGAAATTCTTATCTCCTATATTGTTATTCCGTTACTTGCAGTGTTTACGTTAATCTTAGCAATCTACATTTTAAAAAATATTGGCGGGAAATTTTGGACGGACAACTTATTAGAGCCAATGCTCGTTTCCTATGCGATCGCCGTTATTTTGGTATATATACTTGCCAGTGAAATCGAAAACAAGTTTGCGCTTTTTTTCAGAAGGATTATTCCAAAAGTGCTCGTGCCAATTGTCCTCTTTCAGATTACATCCTCAATCTTAAGTTTAGCTGATACAGGTGTCACACATACTCGTTATTACGTCATATTATTTGGCATTTTTGCTGCAATTGCTGGTATTCTATTAAGCTTTTTACCGGTACGTAAAAATGGGGTTATTGCTGCCTTGTTAATTATATTTTCGGTCATATCAATTGTGCCCCCTGTGGATGCCTTCACAATAAGCCGCACTAGTCAGACTAATACACTTAAAAATGTTCTTTTGAAAAACAATATGCTTGTAAATAATAAAATTAAGCCTAATGTCTCTATTTCCAATAAGGATAAGCAGACGATAACAAGTGCCGTTCAATACTTAACGATGATGGAATATACCAAAAAGATAAACTGGCTGCCGAAGAACTATGTATACGATGATTTTTATCAAACCTTTGGCTTTAAAGAATATTATCAAGAACAGGAGAATCCCAATCCTTCGGTTTACCTTAGCTTGGAACAGCCAGCACCCATAACGATTTCAGGCTATGATACTTTTGTTCAAACTGATATTTTTATGGGCCAGAAAAATAGCGGTGGAAAGGTCACTTTTGAAAAAGCAGGCAAACGTTTTACCTTGTTAAGAGAGTTTAAAAATGACCATACGGAGATTTCCCTAATTGGAGAAAATGATCATAGGCTACTTAGCTTTAACACGAAAAAAATCTTTGATCGGTTTACTAACTCCACCAGTACCGCGAAGGGCCAAATGTCAGTAAAAGAGGCAACTTTTAAAGTCGAAAGTGATAGGGCTAAAATGGCCATTGTTGTCCAAAATGTCGGGATTGAAAAGCAAAATGAGCAGAATAATAATGCACTATTATATGTTTTTATTAAAATAAAATAGATTTAAAAAAAGCTAGCTTCTTTTCGTTCCACTTTGGCTCGGTCCACCTCTTGAAGTGGAATGATTAGCCTAGCCCACACCGTCACATTCAAAAAGCCCGATTCTTCCTGAACCGGGCTTTCTCATCTTAATCCAATGCACCTTCAACATTTTTAAACTGGTTAAAAAACATATTGTAGTATCTTCCTTGCTCGGCCATTAATGCATCATGGCTGCCTTTTTCAATAATTTCGCCATGGTCAATGACCATAATTGTATCAGCATCACGAATCGTATTTAAGCGGTGCGCGATAATAAATGTCGTGTGGTCTTTCATAATCGACAAGAGTGCATCCTGAATATGGAGCTCTGTCCGGGTATCGATACTGCTCGTCGCCTCGTCTAAAATAAGCAAGGCCGGCTTAGCGAGAATTACCCTAGCAATCGCCAGGAGCTGGCGCTGGCCCTGGCTCAGGTTACCGCCATTTTCCGACAGCAGGGTGTCATAGTGCTTTGGCAGCCTGTTAATAAAGACATCCGCGTTTGCCATCCGCGCTGCGGCGATCACCTCAGCATCACTGGCCTCCGGATTTCCGTACTTGATATTTTCCTTGATTGTTCCTGAAAATAAATACGTATCCTGAAGCACAAAGCCAAAGCTTCTTCGTAAGCTGTCTCTTGTATATTCACGAATATCCCGGCCATCAATCAGGATCCGGCCTTCGGTCACATCATAAAATCGGGTCAGCAGGTTAACAATCGTTGTTTTTCCTGCCCCAGTAGGACCCACTAGTGCTGTACTTGTGCCATCGCTAGCTTCAAAGCTGACATTTTTTAAAATTGGAACATCCGGACGGTAACCAAAGCTGACATTGTCAAATATAACATGACCCTTTGGAGCCTCTAATGGTACGGCCCCTGGCACATCAGCAGGCTCTTCTTGTTCATCGACAATTTCAAAAACACGCTCCGCACCAGCCACGCCTGATTGTAAAATATTAAAAATATTGGCCAAATCATTCAGCGGCCGGACAAATTGGCGGGAGTATGTTAAAAAGCTGGCGATGACCCCCACCGTGATTATGCTTTTGACCGCTAGGATCCCTCCGACCACTGCAACAACCGTAAAGCAGAGGTTATTAATGACGTTCATTATCGGCATCAGGAAGCCGGTCCAAATTTGCGCCTTAAGGCCGACCTCGCGCAGCTCTTTATTCACTTCTTCAAACTCTTCAATCGCTTTTTCCTCATGATTAAACGCTTTGACAACCTGCAGGCCCGAGATTGTTTCTTCAATATGCCCATTTAATTTACCGAGTTGGACTTGTTGATTTTTAAACAAAATACTCGTTTTTCGTGCAATCGTCCGAGTTAGTAAAAATACAAGAGGAACTGTACATAGACTCGCCAGTGTTAGAATCGGGCTTAAAATAAGCATCATTATGAGAGCACCTACAATCACAATTGCCCCTGACATTAACTGCGTTGTTGATTGGGAAATAGTGTTGCTGACGTTATCAATATCATTCGAAAGGCGGCTCATAAGCTCACCGTGCGTCCTCGTATCAAAAAAGGCGACAGGCAGTTTTTGAAGTTTTTGAAAAAGGTGGTTGCGCAGACTTTTAACAATCCGCTGCGATACTCCTGCCATCAACCAACCCTGTAAGAACGTTAACAGAGCATCAGCAAGATAAGCTCCAATAAGAATAAAGATCATCCACTCCAGTATTCCAAAGTCGACCTTACTGCCATGTAGACTCATCGCGTCAACAGCTTTACCAATCATGTAAGGAGCTAACAATGTTACTGCTGAATCAATAACAATGAACGCAAAAATGATTGATAACACTTTTCTTTCTCTACCAAAATACTGCCATAACCGTTTCAATGTCCCTTTAAAATTCTTCGGTTTAATTACCGGTCCTCTGAAGCGGGCTGGTCCTCCACCGGGACGCCCGAGCCCCGGTCCCGGCAATACGGGTCCTGCTTGGTTTCCTTTATGATCATGCGCTTGTTCCGCTTGGCCCGCCATCCTACAACACCTCCTTGCCCATTTGCGATTGGTAAATTTCCTGATAGACTCCGCAATTCTTTAATAATTCCTCATGGGCGCCCATGCCAACGATCCTACCATGGTCCAAAACGATAATTTTATCTGTATCCATAATCGAGGTGATTCGCTGAGCAATAAGAAGGCAGGTCAGTCCGTTTGCATATTTTTTCAAGGAACCCTTAATTCTAGCTTCAGTCGCTACGTCTACGGCACTTGTACTATCATCCAGGATAAGAATTTCCGGATTCCGAACCAGGGCTCGAGCAATCGAAATCCTTTGTTTTTGCCCTCCAGAAAAATTGACGCCGCCCTGGCCAATCACCACTTCGTAGCCTTCCGGATTGGCGGCAATAAAGTCTTGCGCCTCAGCTATCGCTATTGCTTTTTCGATTTCCTTTATTCCCGCATTTTCCTTTCCCCAGCGAATATTGTCCGCAACGCTTCCGGTAAATAGGATATTTTTCTGTGGAACCATCGCGATTTTCTCTCTCAGCCTTTGCGGATTCATATTTTGAATATTTTGACCATCCACTTTTATAGTTCCTGAGGTTACATCATAAAAACGAGGGATTAAGCTGATCAGCGTACTTTTCCCAGAACCGGTTGAACCAATAATCCCGACGGTCTCACCTGGTAAAATCGTCAGATTAATATTTTTTAGGACAGGCTCTCCACCTGTCCCGTCATAGGAAAAAGAAACATCTTCAAAATCAATTCGTCCTTTTTCAATCGTTTCTCCGCTGTTTTCATTACTCCAAGTGACTTTATCTTCGATAACAAAAACTTCACCAATCCTGCTCGTTGAAGCTTTGGCTCTAACAAACATATTAAAAACCATTGAAATCATCATAAGAGAGGTGGATATTTGCGTCATGTAATTAATAAAAGCAATAATATGACCGACATGCATACTACCATTGTTTACCCCAATACCGCCAAGCCATAAAACGGCAACAATTCCAAAGTTAACGGTCAGCAAGATAGCCGGACTGAAAATCGACATGATTCGAATAGCAGATATAGACTTTACCTGAAAATCTTCATTTGCTTTACCAAATTTATTTATTTCAAAACTGAAACGATTAAACGCTTTGACAACGCGGACACCTGATAAATACTCCCTCATAATTCCATTTACATGATCGAGTGCTTTTTGAACCTTCATAAAAAGAGGAAATCCCAATCGCATATTGGCAATAATTAATACAGCCACAACAGGAACAACCACGATCAAGACGACAGAAAGATGAGGATTTAAGCGAACCGCCATAATTAAAGCACCCAGCCCCAATAAAGGGGCTTTTACAAACATTCTCATTAAACCGTTGACAAAGTTTTGAACCTGCGTAACATCATTGGTCAACCTGGTTACAAGTGACGCCCGGTCAAATTTATCAATGCTTTTAAAGGAAAGTGAATGGATTTTCCGGAATAAATCGGAGCGCAGCTCTGCTCCAAAGTTTTGTGAAACAATACTTGCGATTGTACTTCGCAGTGATGCGGCGACCGCTCCAAAAGCGGTTATCATCAGCATAACACCGCCCATTTTTAATACATATTGCATATTCTTATCTGCAACACCAACATCAATGATCTTTGACATAATGGTTGGCTGCAAAAGGTCACAAAGTGCTTCCAATGCTAAAAATAAAACCGCCGTACTAAATAGCTTCCAATACTTTCTCACATACTTCCGCAAAAACTGCATCGTATACTCCACCTTTACGGCCTTTTTCTCGGTAAATTATTTTCCCTTTTCTGGAAGGCATCTGCCATCTGAAAGGCACCTTCAACAGGTTGGCTTCTATATTATAATTATGTTTTGGGGGATTAAACAAATTTTAAACTCTTTCGGAGGGTGGGTTTTATAAAAAAAGCAACCGTTTACACCAGCAACGGTTGCTTTTCACTATTTTTACCAAAGTGCTGGTTTTGCTACCATGAACCAAAGCATGATTAGCAGGAGAAAAAGATAGGCGAGAGTTGTCCGCATCAGCTTTTTCGTTAGCATTTCCCTATCTTGCTTACTATCAGTGAATTTACGAAGCAGCGGAGAAAAGGCTCGTGCCAGGAAAAACAACGAACTTACCATGATCAAAATCGTTATCACAATCCACGATGTTTTCCAAGTCCAACCGCTAAAAATCACTAGGAGGATACCAGACCCTACGAGTAAATGTCCGGCATGCTTGGTTAGTCTTACAGCAACACGAAAGGAATCCAGTAAAACCGTTTGGACCTCATCCTTCGCCTCCCGAAGTTTTTTAATGATCGGAAACAGTATGAAAAACGGTCCAATCGACATAATCACACTTAAGATATGAATATATAAGAGGAAACGGTATAGCAAGTCCATTTAACTTAGTGCTTAATCCGTAACAGGGCGAAATTCATGAACCCAAACTCTCATTTGCGGAAGCCAGGGCATCCCGGGGTGCATCGAAAGGATCGATTGTTTATAGTCCTCCAAGCTATCATAGCCTTCCTGACGGGCTTGCTCATCTGTCAACTCCCCAAGCGATTGCGAATAGACGCGCTCCACGACAAAATTCTTGCCCTCTAGTGTCATAACCTCACCAATATCCGCATATCTTCCATTCCTGCGGGTGGCTGTTTTCTTTCCTTCAAGTACTTTTTGAACATCTTCCTTGACTGTAACAAGACGGTCAATTGAACATGTTTTCGGCGGCAAACCCGCATTTTGCTGTTGATTTGTCATTATTTACTCCTCCTTATTTGAACATCTATATTTTACCATATACAAGTTGGAAATAAAAAAAACATAAAAACACATTATGATTTGTATTTGTATATTTTGTATTTATATGACTGCATGTACATGTTTTTATGCATTGATAGAATGATCTCCTTCAAAATCTTTTCATTGATAAATCCGGATTCAAGCGCATTATTTAGAAAATTACTCCAAGCTTTTTCACTGGATGGGCTTTGTGTCTCTGAACTGCTACCGCTTTGAAATGCTATACACTCATATCTCTTTTAGTAAAGAAAATGTAAGTGGAACAAGCGAGAATAGCAATAAGTACACTGGATAGTGTTACAAAAGTTGGATCCAGTGCCCTGTCAGCTAGCAGATTCTTTGCCTCAAAATATTTAAATGGCGTCAGATATTTCAGCCCCTCTAGATTTTGATTTAGATCAACCAGAATAGAAAGGATAAACGTAACCAATAAGATAACTGTACCCATCGCGACCGCTCTTTTTGGTTGTTTGCTCATCGCGGCGATGCCTGTTCCAAGAAACAAAAATAGTAATTGTAAAAGCAGCATTCCAACCATTAGCAATAAAATATCACTAGTCTGTCCGTTCCCATTGTTGTAATAAGCAACCATCTTGAGTGATGTAAACAACGTTATCAAATTAAAGACCACAACATTAACGAGTGCCGCTGCCAGCTTTGCGGTCACAATTTGCTTACGGGAAATAGGCTTCACAAGCAAGAATTCCGATGTTTTATCCCGTTCTTCTTTGGCAATGATCGTGGCCCCGAGCATTAATGCGTGAATCGCTGCCATTAAAACAAGGTATAGAAAAAGGATACCGAAGTAGCCAATCGCAGTTGATAAATCTAAGTTACCAATCCCCATAATAGCTTGGAGGGATTTAGGCATTTGCGCCATTAATTCGCCCAATGATTGTTTTGATCCGCTTAAGGCTCCATATTTACTCATGCCCGCAGTCACCATAAAAATAACCCCGATACACCAAATAAGTAATGACTTTCGGTTTGCTCGCATTTCTCTTAAAAATAAATTCATCTAATCCACCCCCTAAACCGCATGAATATCTTTTTTGGTATAAATGAGGTAACTCGCAGCAATCGCTGTAATAATAAATAGTACTTCAATGATGATAAAGATAGACTCATAGGAAGAATGCTTGATAATATAGGCCGTATCATAATATTTAAATGGCGTCAGATAGCGAATTGCCTTTTCTCCAATAATTGATCCAAACATATTGAGAATAAAGAAACCAAAAACAATACTTAATGACAACGGGAGTACTGCTTTAATTTTCCGGGCAATAACTGCAACAATCACACCAAGTGCCATGAACATAAGCTCCACGAAAAAGGCCGTAACGGTAATCAGCAGAAACACCTTCATATCAACTGCTTCCTTCGAAACCTTCGTGGCAATGATACTTGCTGCAACACTGTAAATCACATTGGTAATGAGTAAGGAGCAAAAGGCAGCCAGCAGCTTTGCTGTCATGATGGCCGTTCTTGTAACTGGTTTTGTAAACAGAAAGTCAGCTGTTTTTTCCTGTACTTCCTTGGCAATGATCGAAAGGCCTAAATTCATCGCTTGAATTGAACCGCATAGAACAATGTACATAAAGACATAACTATAGAACCCCAATAGTGATGTAATTGAATCAATTGAAACCCCAACTGCTTTTCGCACTGCCTCCGGATAGCCTTCCAGCAGCTTTTTGAATTGAGCGGCATCATGGGCAATCGCGGGATAAAGCGACATAAAGAAGCCAACCACTAAAATGAGTGACACGGTCCAAATGATCGTCGATTTGCGGTAAATCTTTACTTCATGCAGGAAAATATTCATGCGTTAGTCCTCCTTTTCATAATAATGCAGGAAGATTTCTTCAAGATCGGGCTCTTCAATCCACAGGTTTGTAAGTTCGATTTCAGCAAGCTTTTTCATCATATTGTTGATGTTCCCGCTAAACAAAAAAGTGATCATGTTGTCCTTTATTTCCAGATTACTGACCCCCAAGCTAGTAAAATAGCTTTTTTCAATGATCTGGTTAGTTTCGAGCTTAAACCGTTTATGATTGGTTTCTCTTAACGTGCTGATTTTTTCAACTTTGATCAGCCTGCCTTCTTTAATGATGGCGACACGGTTGCAGAGCCTTTGGACCTCACTCAAAATATGTGAAGAAAACAGAATCGTTGTACCCTTTTTATTTTCTTCAATTAATAAATCAAAGAACTTCTGCTGCATGAGCGGGTCTAAGCCGCTGGTTGGTTCATCAAGGATGATCAGCTTTGGTTCATGCAGCAGCCCTTGCACGATTCCTACTTTCTTCTTATTGCCAAAGGACAAATCGTCTATTTTCTTATTAAGGTCAAGATCCATAATTTCGGCTAACTCATGGATTCGTTTTGTACAATCCTTTTTGTAAAAGCTGGCTGAATACTTTAATAAATCCTTCACCCTCATATTATCGTAGTAAAATACTTCTGATGGTAAATAACCGATTTCTCTTTTAATCTCAGGGGCATATTTAACAGAATCCTTTCCAAAAATCACCGCACTGCCGCTCGTCGGGTAAATAAGTGATAAAAGGGTGCGGATTGTCGTTGATTTACCAGCACCATTTGGTCCAATAAAGCCAAAAATTTCTCCTTCTTCAACGCTAAAGCTAATATCAGAGATTCCCCTTGCTTGGCCATACGTCTTGGTAAGATTTTTGATCTCAATTACATTCATGGTTACAGCCCCCTTACAGAAATATTTAATAGATTCTTCCAAATTACATTAAAGCATTTTTAGAGATTTTCTTTAATGCTAGTTTAGCACTTGGCGTTAAAGTCTGTTACATATATCTTGTTATTATGTGGAAATTTACTTATGGTAAGATAAATAAAAAGGAGTTGAAAAAATTGAAGAATGAGATCATTAAACGATTTACTTCTTATGTAAAAGTGGATACTCAATCAAACGAAAGTAGTGATACTTGTCCATCCACACCTGGGCAGCTGACGCTTCTCCATATGCTTGTTGAGGAAATGAAAGCGATTGGGATGGAGGAAGTAACCATTGACGAGAACGGGTATGTAATGGCTACACTTCCTGCCAATTCAAGCAAAGAAGTACCAACGATCGGCTTCTTATCCCACGTTGATACCGCTACCGATTTCACAGGAAAAAACGTGAATCCGCAAATCGTTGAGAATTATGACGGAGCTGATATCACCTTAAATGAATCCTTACATATTGTTTTGGCAACGAAGGACTTTCCGCAATTAACCAAATATAAAGGACATACACTGATTACGACAGACGGCACAACCCTGCTTGGTGCTGATGATAAAGCGGGTGTTGCGGAAATCATGACCGCAATGGCTTACCTGATTCAACATCCAGAAATCAAACACGGAAAAATACGGGTGGCTTTTACACCTGATGAAGAGATCGGCAGGGGACCGCATAAATTTGACGTTGGTGCATTCAACGCAAAGTATGCCTATACCGTCGACGGAGGACCACTCGGTGAACTGGAATACGAAAGCTTTAATGCTGCTGCAGCAAAAGTGACCATTAAAGGCCGAAACATTCATCCAGGCTCAGCAAAAGGGAAAATGGTCAATTCGGCAAAAATCGCAATGGAGTTCAACAGCATGCTCCCAGATGAGGAATCACCAGAAATGACCGACGGCCATGAAGGCTTCTATCATTTACTGTCGATCAATGGTGATGTTGAACAAACAAACCTGCATTACATTATTCGTGATTTTGATAAAGATAATTTCATGAACCGAAAAGCTAAAATTGAGGGAATTGTTAATGAGTTAAAGCAAAAGTACGGTGAAAACAACATCATTCTTGACTTAAAGGATCAATACTACAATATGAAAGAAAAAATTGAACCTGTAAAAGAAATTGTCGACATTGCTTATGAGGCAATGAAAAATGTCGGCATCGAACCGGTCGTTAAACCGATTCGCGGGGGTACAGATGGTTCTCAGCTCTCCTATATGGGGCTGCCTACCCCGAATCTATTTGCCGGCGGGGAGAATTTTCACGGAAGATTTGAATTTGTTTCTGTCGAAACAATGGTAAAGGCCACAAACGTAATAATTGAAATCGCCAAGTTACTTGAGCAGAAAGCATAAGCCGTTTCATCCTCCAACTGAAGTCATAGGTGTTATCGGATTACTTATAAATACCAAGTTTCTAAAAAGGCTAACCTCCGTGGTTAGCCTTTTTATTCGATAAAAATAGCCATTACTAGTGATAATTAGCTAGTAAAATAGACATGAAAATCACCTAATTTACTATTTTTTACAAAAATATTTTTTTCGACAAGATACGTTCTTTACCAAGGATAAAACGTTCTCTATAATGTGCTTTATAAGAAAGGAAGTGTTTGCCAATTAGGAGGTTAACAGGATTTTCAGCTGTAGCGTCATGATTTCGTAAGTGTCAAGGGGGGCAATCTACTAAAAAGATACTAGATTAAAGCTTTCAGTGTAGCGGGCCATTTACCCTACATATTTAAGCTTGTTTGATTGTTCTTTATATTGGTACAAAATTTGGGGGAGAGCTGCTGATGAGAAATGGGTAGGATTACGCATTTAAAGAATTTAAAGGTTGCTAGTAAGAAAATTCAAATGGGCATCATTGCAGGGTTGATCGTTGTTGCCTCGATTCCTTTTACAGGTGGCCCAGATATAACTGACGCAAAGGCTGCAATGGCAGGTATGCCGGGTGGCACCCCGGATTACTGGACAACGCCAAACTATGCAAATAGTCCGCTGCCTGAAATTAATGAAGATGGCACTATTAAACAAGGCACAGGGATGAGAAAATTCGTCGACACATTGCCTGGGCTAGGTGAAAAAAATAAAAACAATCTTGGTCAATACATTCCGATAGCTGTTCCTGATACAACGACGTATCCAGGTTCAGACTACTATGAAATTTCACTTGTCGAGTACACAGAGAAAATGCACTCTGACCTGCCAGCAACAAAGCTGCGCGGGTATGAACAAACAAACACCACTGATCCTACTGTTAAAGATAAACCAAGTTATTTTGGCCCGACAATTATTGCTCACAAGGACCGTCCTGTAAGGATCAAGTTTACAAATAAACTTCCAACTGGGGCTGGCGGGGACTTATTCTTACCAGTTGATACTTCCTTGATGGGTGCTGGAATGGGTCCTGATGGCGGTATGTACACCCAAAACCGGGCTACACTTCACCTTCATGGCGGAATTACCCCATGGATTAGTGACGGAACTCCACATCAATGGATTACTCCAGCTGGAGAAAACACCAAATATCCAAAAGGGGTCAGCGTTCGGAATGTACCTGATATGCCAGATCCAGGCGATGGCTCGGAGACATTCTATTACTCGAATCAGCAGAGTGCCAGATTAATGTTTTATCATGATCACTCATATGGGATTACGCGATTAAATGTTTATGCTGGTGAAGCTTCGGGTTATATGATTACAGATGATGTTGAGCAGGATCTTATTAAAAGGGGAATTATTCCGGATAAAGATCATGATATTCCGTTAGTTATACAAGATAAGACCTTCGTTCCTTCTGACAATCAATTAGCTGCAACCGATCCTACCTGGGATAAAACTAAATGGGGCGGCATGGGTAATCTATGGTTCCCACATGTTTATATGCCGAACCAAAACCCTTATGACATGTCTGGCGCGAACCCAATCGGTCGCTGGGACTATGGACCTTGGTTCTGGCCGCCAAACACAGGGATAAAAAATGGAGCTATGGCGAACCCATTAGCGGGGCAACCAGGACAAGCACCGATGAATCCTGGTACACCAGATATATCTACTACACCTGAGGCCTTTATGGATACTCCGGTTGTTAATGGTACCGCGTACCCTTCAATAACAATTGATCCGAAGGCTTACCGATTCCGCATCTTGAATGGAGCCAATGATAGAATGTGGAATTTGCAGTTTTATAAAGCTAAGTCAAGCGCGCAAATGTGGAATTCAGACGGTACATTAAATAATGCAGATGCCGGTGAAGTCCCAATGGTTCCTGCTGTTAAAACAGCCGGTTTTCCAGATTCGTGGCCAACTGACGGCAGGGCTGGCGGCGTTCCCGATCCTGCGGCTGCTGGACCAGAAATGGTTCAGATTGCCAATGAAAGTGGCTTTTTACCAAAACCAGCGGTACTCCCTAATCAGCCGATCGATTATGAGTATGGACGCAGAAGCATCACCGTTCTTAACGTATCGAGCAAGACGCTTCTTTTAGGACCTGCTGAAAGAGCGGATGTCGTGGTAGACTTTAGTAAATATGCCGGCCAGACGCTCATCCTTTATAATGATTCGGCAGCACCAGTACCAGCATTTGATCCACGCTACGATTATTACACTGGTGACCCTGACCAATCTATGAATGCGGCAAATCCAGATGATCGAACAGGCGGTGCGCCAACGACCCAACCCGGTTATGGCCCAAATACGCGGACAATTATGCAAATCAAGGTTGCGGGTGACCCTGCGACAACAGCCGATACCACACAAGCTACTTTGGACAAACTAAATGCTGAAATTCCAGCAGCATTTGATAAAGGTCAGAATCCACTTATTTATAATAATAAGGTTTATGGCCAAAAAGATCCTAACAACGATCCTAATGGAAAATGGGTCAATATTCAAGATAACAAAACCACCTTTAATATTCCTGGAACTTCGAAGAATATCACGATGGACATAACGCCAAAAGCAATTGCCGAGGAATTTGAGCAAAATTATGGGCGGATGAATGCCACCCTTGGAACAGAAATGCCGAATACGAACTTCCAGAACCAAACGACCATCATGCTCGGGTATGTGGATCCGACAACCGAAAACATGACAGACTCGATTGCACCAATTGGTGAAACGGGTGATGGGACACAGATATGGAAGATCACCCATAACGGGGTTGATACCCATGCAATTCACTTCCATTTATTTGATGTTCAACTTATCAACCGAGTCGGTTGGGATGGATCCGTGAGAATGCCTGATGAAAATGAACGCGGATGGAAAGATACAGTCAGGATGAATCCGCTTGAGGACTGTATTGTCGCACTTAGACCAGTTGCACCAAAATTACCGTTCGGACTTCCTGATAGTATTCGACTATTAGACCCAACGATGCCAGAAGGCTCAACTGGACAGTTTATGAACGTTGATCCAACCACTGGAAACCCAGTTACGGTTACCAACAAAATGACGAATTTCGGCTGGGAATATGTATGGCACTGCCACCTATTGGGTCATGAAGAAAATGACATGATGCGGTCATACAATTTCCAATTCAATCCGTTAGCGCCGAGTGCTTCTACATTAAGCGGGGCAAGAGCAAATGGAAGTCTGGTCAACCTGAATTGGACGGACCCTACTCCGGTTGATATTACCAATATTGCTACCCTTGGTAATAAAGCAAATGAAGTTGGCTACAATGTAATGCGGGCGCCGGTTGTTAACGGTGTGATCGGTACATTTGAAAAGATTTCGTCAGTTTTAGCAAACAATATTTCTTTCCAAGATCCTGCAGCTGACCCAAATCTAAGCTACGCTTATCGCGTTGATGCGTTTAACGCGGCAACACAAGCAAATTCAACTGATCCACAATCAATGTACAATGGCGGAACACCATCGAATGTGGTTATTATCGGGGCAGTTCCACAAGTCCCTGCAGCACCAACTAATTTAACAGCCGTCCTATCTGTCACAAATGCAAATGATGCACAACTGACATGGCAGGACAATGCAACAGATGAGACCGGGTATGTAGTCGAGCGTTCATCAGACGGCACAAACTTTACAGCACTTCCAACTCTTGGTGCAAACACAACTACTTATACTGATCCAGGCTTAACAGCTGGAACATACACGTATCGGGTGAAAGCTGTAAACGCAGTTGGTTCATCTGCTTATTCGAATACAGCTAGTGTTACAGTTACAAACAATATACCAGCACCACCTGCTCCAAGGGCACCATCTGGACTTAATGCATCCTTGAGGACTGGACCAAGTGTCTACCTAAGCTGGCAGGATAATGCGTCAAATGAAACAGGATTTGTGCTTGAACGCTCAACAGATGACGTTAACTTCACAGCAATTACGACCGTTGGTCCAAGAAGTGGAACAGGAAGATCAGCAAACTACACTGATACAACTGTAGCTCCTGGCAACACATACACCTATCGAGTCAAAGCGATGGACGGGGTTACGTCATCCAGCTACTCAAGAACAGCTAAAGTAACTGTTCCATCCCTGCTTCCAGCTACTCCGACGGGATTGCAGGTGAGAGCCTATAGAGTAGGAGCTGCAGCTTCACTCTCATCCTTCTGGAATCGTGGACCTTCTACGCTTACAGGTTATGACGTACAGGTTGCAACCGATGCAGCCTTTACGCAAATTGTCGCAACGAGTAATATAACGAACTACAGAACTACCACTTATACAAAATCGGGACTAGCTAGGAGTACGACCTACTACATTAGAGTACAGGCGGTAAACCAGTACGGTACGTCTGCTTGGTCAAACTCTAAGTCTGTGAAAACACCATGATAATCAATTTGTTAGTAAGACAATGAATATGTACGAGGACCCTTCTAGACCGACTAGAATCGGTCCTCTGTACATGGATGTTTCTCCAAGAACCATTTTTTAGAAAAGGAGGCAAAGGAATGAGAAAAAAATTTCTCCTAGTTTCTGCACTTGCTGTCATCCTCACTTTTGGGACAGCTGCAGCAGTTTTGCAAAGTCAATCAGTACATGCCAAAAATGAACCAGCTGCTTTCGATGCTAAAAAGGCCATGGCAAAATACTCAGCACCAACCAAAAAAGGCACAGTGGAACCTATTCGCAAAAGCCGTCTTAAGCAACAAAATATTGTTGGCGAAGCTGCAAATATTCTTAATGTTTTACCGATTGCCATCATAGACGAAATGAAAAAAGGGAAAACATTAGTGCAAATTGCTAAGGAAAAAGGTTTATCCGAACAGCAATTTGCCCAAAAATTGGCTGATTTCGATTCAAAAATGGTAAATGCAGCTGTAAAGGAAGGAACTATTACACAGGAACACGCAGACGCCATCAATGCAGGTCGGGCAGACCGTCTGAAAAGTGGTATACAGGAAAAGGCCATGGATGTTAATGATCATATGGCAATGGATATGGGTAACTAAAACCCTTTCCAAAAAAGGAAACCTCCAACCCGCTAATATGGGCTGGAGGTTTTTTTAGGTTGCCAATTTATTTGTTCATGCTGGCTAGGAATCCACCTAGCAGATCTTCTACCTCGTTTTCCGGTTCTTTTCCCTCAAGGTTTTCTTCTTTTAAGCTTCGCTCCGTTTGAAGGGCCTTCTCCCAATCAAAGCCGCTTAGGTCATCCTCGATATGCTGCTCCCCGTCATCCTGCGGCAGAGTTAATTCCATCTTTGCCACTTCTTCACTAGTAAATTCACTGCCTGCTCCCGTTTCCTGGAGGTACAATGCCTCATCAATGTCCAATGAGTTACTATTTAAAGTTGCAAGGATTGATGTAGACCGAATTGGGTCAGAAATAAGTTGATAAACAATACTTCCCAATAATGCCTCTGAGTGCTCATGCTTTAGCCAATCACGTTGTGCTTTCGTCAGCTTTTGCGGGAGTGGAATCGTAATGGTCTCACGCTCCCGGTCATGAGAATTGCCTAGCCCCTCCATGACAAACTCAGCCATTTTACTTGAAAAGTTTCTTCTTTCTGTTTCCTTTAATCTTTGCAGCTGTTTTAAGAGATGATCAGGTGTATCCGAGGGAACTCTGAAAGAAATAGCTTGACCCCTTTTCACCTCATTTGAGGCAATTTTTTTCATATAATCACCTTATTTAGTTTTTTACAGCAGGCTTTTTATCTTGATCTACTTTTTGCTCCTTTTGCTTGTCTGTTTTTCTAATAAAATCTTTGATTAGCTTATAATAAGCATTCGCCATCATCCAAATGCTTTCTTTTTCATCCTCAAAAAAGTCAATATTATAACCTTCTAAATTATTATTCAGTGTTTTAAGATAATCCTTCAATACGTTGGCTCCGCCTCCAACAAAGTAGCAAATTTCCGTCTGAGAGTTCTTCTGCCAAACATTTCGTAATAAACGATATTGTTTTTTTGCCAAATCTAATAGAATTCGATCTGTAATATCGTGAACGCTTGTCCTGCTCCCTTTAACCATAATATGGTTGCGGTCATGTTTTTTCGTCAAGATTTCGACTACATCCCGTCGGCTGTCCAATTCCACACCATGCTTTATTCTAATTTCTTCCCTAATGGCCTCTAATGCTTCTGATACCCCAAGATTGAATCCCTGTGCCTTATCGTCATCAACATTGCGATTCTTAATAACCGCGATATCCGTCGATAATCCGCCAATATCTTGAATAAGGATTCTTTTATCGATTAGTTCCTTGTTAATAATGTTTAAATTATGATCCATCACTAGGTTAATGTAAGCTGCAAACCCTTCCGGATATACCTTTACTTCATCAAATTTTATATTCACCTTTAAGCCTTGGTACTTTGGTGTAACCAGAAATTCAACTTGATGAACAGAACCAAGTAATTTTGAGCGGTAGCCGGCATCTTTACCTTCCTTTACTTCACGAAGGGGGAGGCCAGTGCCTAGCGTATAATGAGCATCAATGATATTTCCTGACCGTTTAAATAGAGTTACGTTTTGTTCTCTTACAGCGTCTAAAGCTATTGTCGTAAATAGCATAACTAATGTTTGATCTTCTTCTGATTTACTGCTGCCTGGATCCAATTCCATACCATTATTGCTTTTTGTTGCTAAATTGCCTACACGATAGATGACATTATTCTCTTTCAATGCAGGAGAGTGGACCTTTATATGAATTCCATCTAATGGGTTTTTACTGTTTAATTCTTCTATTCCGATAATTGGCCGATCCTCTGTATCCCTTGCAACAATATTGGGGATATTCAGTTCGTATTCTAAATTCCCAAAAATGGCCTTAACAGCGTCATTTCCAACATCAATTGCAGCGATTCTATTACTCATTACCATCATCCTTTTTCTATTATTTTTAATGTGTTTATGTATCTTGTAAGTATAACATAAGATTATAAGAGATTCAGATAACCTTCAATGAAACATCATGAAAAGTAATCAAAGTGTAATCTTGTAAACAATTTGTAAACTTATTCCTGTTTGTAAACATTTTGTTTACTTATATGACAAATCTGTATACTTCCTTTGCTACAAACTCGTGTACACAATTGTAAACATGTATACAAATACGTACACGATCGCAAACAAATAGTAAACATGTTTACATTTATGTATACAAGCAATACAAACTTAATTTAACCATGTTTTTTCACTTGGAAATTCAAAAGCTTTGGTTGATAAAGTCCTAGTTATTGGGGGACATCAGCGGTCAATAAAACTAACCCGCAATAACCCTCCATAAAAATAAAAAATAAATTCCTGTATTCAAATTATAAACCTGTATGAATGAAAGTCACTCATACACTTTTTATTAAATGGATGTGTACATATGTGTAAATAAGTAAACATATCGGTAAACATATGAAATCAAATAGTAAACAAGTTTACATTTAAGTCTACAATTAAAGCAACCTTAACTTTACCATGTTCCGGACTGTTTTTTTATTAGTGATACTTCAAAATTCTTATAGAAAGTCATGTATACTGTAACGTAAACAAGTAAACAAATTTGTACACAAATGTAAACAATAAGGTAAACGTGTTTTCATAATTGTAAACAACAAGAAGCCAGAAGGATCGTGTTATCCATCTGCTTCATGCTAGTTATATATACTTCAATTAACTTCGAACACGTTAACACACTCTTACAATAAGAAAAGCACATCTCATTTAGGACGAGTGTGCTTTTCTTATTTACCCTTTAGATAAAAAAAGTAGATGAGACGATTCTCACCATTACCAATAGCTATTTATTGGTAATCCTCTTTGTTCTGTTTAGTAATACCAATTTCATTAATTAAAATCTCTATATCTACATTTAAGTATTCAGAAATTTTTTTCAATACTTCGATTGAAGGGTTTTGTTGAAGACCCCTTTCTAGGTTAGACAAATACGATTTAGATATTCCCGACTGTTTGGCAAACTGGGTTAATGAAATCCCTTTTTCTATCCTTTGTTCCCTAATTCGTTTACCCAACATAAAAGCCCTCCCTCCATAAACAACTACCCTCTAACTATTCATTATACAGTACTTACACGTTCCTTATAAAGTACGTTTTAATAAAAAGCCTACTTATTCAAAGATGAAACATTAAAATAGTGGTTGTAACTCTGTATCACATTTTCTGAAATTTAATCAAAAGAAATATGAATAATTGTTGACAGTATAAATTTAATAGATTACAATTGGTTTGAATTAAAAATATTTTATATCAAGACAATTAGTTGGGTTCAATCTCAAAATAACTATAGGTGGTAGAAGAAATGGGTCTTATAGATAAGTTATTTGGCAGTTCAAACAAGGAGGAAGAAACAATGGCAAACGAAAAATTAAATATTGGTATTATCTTAGGAAGCACACGTCAAGGACGCGTTAGCCCACAGGTAGGCAAATGGGTAAAGGAAATCGCTGACAAACGCGGCGATGCAAACTATGAAATCGTTGATATTGCAGATTTCAATTTACCATTTGTATTTACAACTGATGGCTCAGAACCAGGAATCGCAGCTTGGGGAGAAAAAATTAATTCTTTAGATGGATTTGTATTTATTGTTCAAGAATACAATCACAGCATTACAGGTGCATTAAAGAATGCTCTTGATTCAGCACAAGCACAATGGAACAATAAAGCAGCAGGGATCGTAAGCTATGGTTCAACAGGTGGAGCTCGTGCAGCTGAACACTTACGTGGAATCTTAGGAGAATTACTAGTTGCTGACGTTCGCGTACATCCAACATTATCATTATTCACAGATTTTGAAAACGGAGCTGATTTCAAACCAGCTGAATTACATCTTACGAATGTAAATGCAATGTTAGATCAAGTGATCGCTTGGAGCGGCGTATTAAAAACATTGCGTTAATACTATTGGCGAAAACAATAAAGGGAGATACTCGTGTCTTCCTTTTTTTTCTGCCCTAAAAACACACAAGCTTCAAAAAAAAACGTCCCAAGATTTTCATTTTGGGACATCCTATTACTCATATATTTAATTTTCTCAAACTGCTTATTAAATAACTCGAACTGTTACAATGTCTGCAATTTGATTGATTTTTTCCACTAAGCCAGGAATAACCTCGCCGTTTACTTTGTCTTCAATGTCAATCATTGTATAAGCGAATTCTCCACGGCTTCTGTTAACCATGTCAGCAATGTTCAAATTATAGCTAGATATCGCAGAAGTGATCTGCCCAACCATATTTGGAACATTTTTATGGAAAGCTGCTACACGGCGTCTTCCTGTATATTCTAGGAAAGCATTTGGAAAGTTCACTGAGTTTTTGATGTTTCCTGTTTCAAGAAAATCCTTCAATTGGCGAGCAGCCATAATCGCACAGTTTTCCTCTGATTCTTCTGTAGAAGCACCAAGATGAGGAATTGGAACGACATTTTTCATTTTCAATACATTTTCATTCGGGAAGTCTGTAATGTACTTACCAACTTTTCCGCTTTCAAGTGCAGCTTCCATATCCTGTTCATTTACAAGTTCGCCGCGAGAGAAATTCAAAATATGAACGCCGTCTTTCACGTTTGCAAAAGCTTCTGCGTTGAACATCCCTTTTGTGCTGTCCATGTACGGAACGTGGACAGTAATAAAATCAGCGTTAGCAAATAACTCTTCAATTGTCATCGCACGCTTTACTGTACGAGATAAATTCCAAGCCGTATCAACAGAGATAAATGGGTCAAATCCGATAACATCCATGTCCAATTCAAGAGCGTCATTTGCTACACGTGCGCCGATTGCTCCCAAACCAATAACTCCCAAGGTTTTTCCCTTAATTTCTTTTCCAACGAATTGTTTCTTTCCTGCTTCAACAAGCTTTGGAATCTGTTCTCCTTTACCGTCTAACGCTTTTGCCCAAGACACACCTTCAAAAAGGTTACGGGAAGAGGCCATTAAACAAGTTAGAACAAGTTCTTTAACAGCGTTCGCATTTGCTCCTGGCGTATTGAAAACAACGATGCCTTGCTCTGTGCATTTGTTAACTGGAATATTATTAACACCAGCACCGGCACGTGCGATAGCCTTTAAATTTTTGTCGAATTCCAAGGTATTCATGTTAAAGCTGCGAACCATGATAGCATCAGGGTTTTCACTGTTATTGTCGATCTTATAATCATCGGTATTAAATACATTTAGGCCTGTTTCTGCAATGTTGTTTAATGTCTTTATTGTTTTTACTTTGTCTGCAGTTACTGTGCTCATTTTGGTTTCTCCTTTTTATATAGTTATAGTTTTTTAAAATTCTGTGCTGAACCCTACTATTGACTAAACCTTCTAAACCGGGGTAAAACAAGCGAGCTCCTCGTTTCTTACCTATCCCCTCCTATTATAAAGAAAGAGGTAAGGACTGCTTCCCTACCTCTGCCCAGGCGAACGGCTATTCGACACTATATGCTCCCTCACGGTTATCCGCGTTCGCCAGTCACATACAGCCTTTTGATTTATTTCATTTTACCAAATTTTCTATCAATATTCAACTAGAAGATACTTTTTTACCAACTATTTTGTTGAGTTATGTCGATTTCGATTCTTTCAGACTACTTATCTTTCAACATATCTCATTATTAAATGTACGACCTCCTGGTTGTACTGTTCCCCTTTGAAATAACAAATATGGTACGTTAGTGCGTTTAATTACTTTTCCTACAGTGAGGCTGAAAATATTAGTCGGTGGTTTTTTTCTCTGTCTGCAAAAATTGTTTCTGTTTTCGCAGTAAGATCGTATTGTACACAGCATAATAAGCAAACATAATCAGCATGAGTCCTGCTGTCCATGAATTACCTACAGTGTTACTTAAATTTTGCACACCACTTGTTTGTCCTTGCTGTAAACCTTCTAGTGTCCCCCCTGTAAATACTCCATAAAAGCGGTAGAAAAACCGGCCAAGGAAAATGACGGTAACAATACTGCCAATCAAAGTGTTCGGGCGGTAATAAAAACGCCCGTCCCGGCTTTCGATGCTCGTTGTATTTGAACCATAATAAGCAAGGGTAATGCCAATTAGTATTCCGACAATATCTGAAATCAAGCTGATAGGGTGGAAAACTCCCCCAGCAAGAAAGATCAGTCCAACAATCAAGAATAACACGGTTCTAAACAGAAGATTTCCTTGATTCAACTGCTGCCAGCCTATATTGCGACGGACACGCCTATAAATACTAAATAGAATAAGAGCGATGATAATGATCATTGTATAAGAATTCTGATTCATGGATATTCCTTCCTCCTTTTATATTGATCAGCGACTGTGGTATTCGGTTCCCTATAAAATAGTATTAAATAATCATATTCTTGATGTTTATAATTTACCTCTTTCCTTTTTATATATCGACTAACTTAGGATAGAATTATAAAAAAAAAGTCTCTATCCATGGATAGATGACAATTTAATAAATATCACGCGAATTAGTTGAAGGTGGTTGTTAAAAGGATTTCGATTCAACTCTGCTTTAAGTATTTTTTTACAAATGAGTAAACAATCACGAGAGCAATGGTTGAAAATAGCAGGCAGGCTGCCCATGCTAATAAAACTAATTTTCCTATCGCATCGATTAGGTTCTCCGTTTCATGCAAGGAACGTCCAGCAACAATATAACCATTGTCATATTTTAAAACAACTGTGGCAAAACGAAGCCCATTTTGCGGCTGCCATGTTACTCTTTCCTCACCATTTCTAGCTGTGTTTGCTAATACACCTATAGGATAGGATGGCTTACTGCCATTTATCATTCCAGAACTAGCCTGCAGATTCTTGTTATGGTCATAGATCATCACAAAGGTATCCATGCTTTTTGATAAATCTACTGTGTCACCTTGAACAATAGAGGCGGGGTTTTTCCCATTTTGAAGTTTCAATGCAGTATCTACTGCCAATTGTGCAGGCTGCTCATTTGCCCCAAGCCGCAATGCTTGTTGTGTTACGAGATACGTAAGCGAACAGGCAAAAGTAATCACAAACATGATAATGATCCAATACATAAACATTTTCTTTGCAATTATCATAAGTTTATCCCTTACTTTCTATTAATTAATTTATTCATCAGCTTTATATTCTAAGATGTCACCAGGTTGACATTCCAGTGCTCTGCATATTGCATCCAATGTTGAAAAGCGTATGGCCTTTGCTTTATTTGTTTTCAAAATGGATAAATTCGGAAGCGTAATCCCTACCTTTTCAGCCAACTTTGAGGCACTCATTTTTCGCTTCGCCAGCATAACATCAACATTTACTACGATAGCCATCATTTCACCTCAAATTGTAAGATCATTTTCCTCTTTAATCGCGATAGCCAGCTTAATAAGTTGAGATAAAATTAAGCTTACTAGCCCAATCATAAAAGCGGCAACCATCAAGGTCAGTGAAAACAAATTCCTCAAAAGAATAAAGGTTCCTATGGTATAGAGAAGAAAATCAAAAAATGCACAGATACTAATGACATTTAGCAATTTTGCACTGCTTACCGAAAAAACCTCGTTCTGTAAGACGTTTTTGCATAACTTTTTTACCATAACAAGTAGAATGAAAAATGGAATTGCCGTCAAATATAAGAATATTTTTAACGAAAATGTGTTTGATCCTTGAACTCCTGCTATCTCGATGTATTTATCAACTACTAGCGGAAGCGTAAAAAATGTAATCACCACTAACACTAAAAAGATCGTCACCAGCACGTTCAAAAGCTTAGCCAAAAAATTGGTTTCCATTTGATCAACTCCTGAAATTTAGTACAAAACCATCATACATTCACTTTTACCTATTTTCAATAAGTATTTATTGATTTACGATAAATACTTATCTTTTATTATAAAATGTTGGCTTTTGCGCTGTGTTTCTTAAATGAAAAAAGGGCAGTTCCCTGGAATAGGGACCGCCCTCGAAAAATTCTATAAACCAGCCTGACCTTTTGAACCTTCCTCATCCTTTTTCCACAGTTTTCCCGGCCAAAAGGCATAGCGTCCAAGTACCGTTGTTAATGCAGGAACCAATAAGGGACGAACCACAAAGGTGTCGAGGAGGACTCCAATGGCCGTTACGATTCCAAACTGTAACAGCACTTGAATCGGCAGTGTCGCTAATACGGCAAATGTACCAGCTAAGATTAGGCCGGCAGAGGTAATGACACTGCTCGTTTCACTAACGCCATTCGCAATTGCCTGGCGGTGCGGCTGAGTCCGTTTATTTTTCCATATACTTGAGATCATGAATATATTGTAATCCTCACCAAGAGCGACTAAGAAAACAAAGGAATATAACGGTATTAAGCCTGAAATCGCCGGCATATCCAATCCATAATGAATCAGCAGCCAGCCTGCACCTAATGCAGCTACATAGGATAGTAAAACGGTGATAATCAGATAGACCATCGCAACAATTGAACGTAAATACACCAGCAATAGTGCCGCAATAATTGCAATGACAACTGGAACAATCACCTTCATATCGCGGTCAGTTGTTTGTTCTGTATAATAGAGCTTTGATGTTTCCCCGCCAATCCAATAATGGCTGTCAGGCTTGATCCCTGATTCTGTTAAACAGTCGGACACCTGTTTATTTATCGCCGGAATATTATCTACTAATTTTGAATCGTACGGATTACCTTTTAAAATAACATTAAAGGATAGATAGTCTTCATTTTTTCCTTTTATTGGATCCTCGACATGATCAACGAAAGAAAGGCTGCTTACCTGCTCTTTTAACTGAAGATCTTTTCCCTCTGTATTAACAATTACCTGAACGGGAGCTAAGTCACCAGGTGAAAAATGATCGGCCATCAATTGAAAACCTTCTCGGGAAGGCATATCCTTTGGAAATGAATCAAGTAAATTTTGCGTATAGTGAATCTTGGGAGAAAACAGTGCGAGTCCGCCTAATACCACAATGCTCAATACAATAACTGTCCATGGCTTTCCAACAACAAGGTTTCCTAGCCTTTTACTAAATTTGCCATGGGCAACATGTCTACGAACTTTCTTCCCTTTCTTCGCCTCCAAAGCAACTATCATTTCTTCTGTTCTCGGAATAAACGGGAAAAAGGAAGCTCTGCCGAAAATGGCCAGCAATGCCGGAAGTAATGTTAAGGCCGTGATACCCATAATCAGAATAGCTAAACCAAATGGAACCGCAAACCGCTGGAAAGAACCAAAATGAGCCAATAGAAGTGTACATAAGCTTAAAACAACAGTAATGGCACTGACAAGGATTGCACCGCCGGAATGTCTGATTGCCATCTGAAGAGCCTTGAATTTATCAGATTCCTCGAGTAAACATTCCCTGTACTTTGATACTAAAAATAGGCAATAGTCGGTTCCCGCTCCGAATAATAATACGGTCATAATCGAAGTCGCCTGCGAATCGACTATGATAATACCTTCCTTAGCCAGCAGCCCGAGGATAGGCCCGGCCAGGCCGTTTGCAAATCCTACTCCAATCAGCGGTACAATCGCAAGAATGGGTGATCGGTAAAGAAGAATCAACAAGATTAACACGATTAGGACTGTCGAAATTAATAATGTGACATCCGCTTTGCCAAACAGGGCCGTTGCATCTGTTGCAATCGCAGCCGGACCAGTAAAGCGGACATGTAAGCCCGCGTCACTAAGCTTTTTTTCAAAGATAGCCTTTGACTCCTGTTTTTCCATATAGCTTTTTAACCCAGCCAGATTGACTGTTAATTCATCGGTACTGGCATTTTTATTCATAAAAATAGGTGTTACAATGGCTGTACCATCTTTTGAAGCGGAGGCTTTCAAAGCTTGGGCTGGCACATTCCCAATTGGCGGAATAAAGTTCTGCGCTGATAATGGCTTGGTATCTAAATGCTTATACAGCCCAGTGGCCAATTGGTAATCTTGATCCGTCAGGCCGCCGTCACGGTACCAAACAAGGAGCAATGGTGTTCCTGTGTTATTTGGGTACTGCTCTTTTGCCACTTGGACAGCTTGTTCAGACATGACATTCTTTGGTAAATTGGCAGCTCCATTATCCAAAACTTTATTAACGTTTGGAAAAACGGAAGAAAGAACACCAACCAATATGACCCATATGGCCAATGTTACCCATCTTCCTTTCCGACTTGAGACGGCCTCAACCAAATGAATAAAAGAATTTTTCATCACTATGCCTCATTTCCCAAGGAATTGTATTTCTGTAACATTTTTTATAAAATTAATTATATATACTGGTTAGTTAATTATCAAAACATTTATTTCAGGAGGGCAAAAATGGAAAATTCAAATCGCAGTCGGTCCCCTGGCAGACCAAAAGCAGTAAAAGATGACAAACCTACAAAAGAAGTCATCTTACATACAGCTACATTCCTCTTTTTACAAAATGGCTTTCAAAAGGTTTCAGTAGACGAAATCGCGAAAGAAGCTGGCATGACAAAAGCAACCGTGTATTACTACTTTGAAACAAAGGCAGAACTCTTTAAAGAAGCGATGGTCGCGTTAATGGGGCGGATAAAGGAGCAGATTAACCTGTTGTTAAGTTCAGACAAACCTTTATATGAACGCCTTTTGGATGTGGCAATCGCACATTTACAGTCAACAGCAAGTCTGGATTTAGAAGGATTTATGCGGGAGTCTCGAACAGTCCTTACAAATGATCAGGTCCGAGAAATGAAACTAGCTGAGGAAAATATGTTTGTCAGTATTGAACAAGCATTCCTGGAAGCGATCGAAAATGGGGAAATCCCCAAAGTCCATGCCAAATTTGCGGCTCATTCCTATATTGCCTTAGCCCAAGTGGGAAATTACAAACAGACGGATGGCGCCTCATTTTTTTCTACCATTGAAGAAACTGCGGATAATATCTTGACTGTTTTCTGGAGAGGCTTTTTTGGAGATTTACTTTAAAGAAGGAAAGGAAGAAGATTTCTGTAAAAAACATCTAAACATAAACAGTGGGGACAAGCCTGTGTGCTGTCCGATCGTTTTATGTTGAAATCCATTTACAGTTCCACGTGAAACTTCTAAAATGGAGTTTGTTACGATAGACTCGTTTTGAACTACTCGTCACTAAGTACCGAGTAGTTCAAACATTTATCCTAGCTATTAACCATCCTAATAAATACAACTTTAAGATAGTTGCCTTCCTTATATTGCTTACTTGTTCTAAAGTCTTGTGGTAACGAAAATTCCTCTTCAATGCGATATTTCTTGTTGCTTTCCTTACATGCTGCATCAATGAACCCTTTGAACTTTTTCATATCAAACGTAGCGCAATTGGTTGACGCCACTATTACACCATTCTTCTCAGTAATCGCGATTGCTTCCTTCAGAAGGTTTTTATAATCCTTCGCTGCACTGAAGGTATACTTCTTTGACCTTGCAAAACTTGGAGGATCAAGAATGACCATATCAAATGTTAGCTTTTTCCTACCTGCATATTTAAAATAGTGAAACACATCTTCAACAATAATATCATGCGCTTCATGATCAATTCCGTTCACACTGAACTGCTCAATCGTCTTGTGCAAACTACGATTAGCGAGGTCAACACTCGTTGTTTTTACAGCTCCGCCTAACGCTGCAAAAATAGAAAATGCCCCGGTATAAGAAAACGTATTTAATACTGTCTTTCCTTTGGCATACTTATCACGAATCGTTCTCCTCACATCGCGCTGATCGAGAAAAACCCCAACCATTGCCTCTTCATTTAAGTATACGGCGAAATTAACCCCATTTTCTTTCACTATAATCGGGAACTGTCCTCTTTCACCATCAACAAATCCATCTTCTTCAATATATTTTCCCTCTGCACTAAAGCGCTTCTTCTGGTAAACTGCTTTATAATCAACTAGATTCTTTAGTGAAGCAAGTACATAGTCGTAATACTTATAAATCCCTTTACTGTACCAATTGATTAAGTAATAGCCATCAAAGTAATCAATTGTTAAGCCACCGATTCCATCACCTTCCGCATTAAATATTCGAAAGGCTGTAGTTTCTTGATCTTTAAAAAAAGATTGTCTTTTGTCTATTGCAGCTTTAATCTTCCTTTCAAAAAACAATTGGTCGATTTCTTCATCTTCATTATGTGTGAGCACCCAGCCATATCCTTTGTTTTGCTTACCATAATAACCTTTTCCTATAAATTTATTATCTTGGTCAACAAGGTTAATGAGCTCACCCTCTTCAGTTAAGGCATTTATGCTGTTAATCACTTCTTTCAGTATTAGGGGATAACCCCCCTTATACTTAGTAACGAATGTTGAGTTTACCTTTACTTTCACTTCTGATCCCATTTTCTCAATCCTTTTTTTAGAAATAATCTATCCTATCTATTTTTACATATGTAGATAAAATTTCAAAATAACTCTTTGCTGCCTTCAAACTAAAGGGGACGGTTCTTTTGTTCCCCCCGGGGAACAAAAGAACCGTCCCTGCACTTCCCCTAAATTTTAGCGTCTCATGTAGAATTAAAAAAATTTGATAACCTTCTATACAAATTATGACAAATTTCACACAGTACAATTAGTAGAATGATATTATAATGTAAGAAAAAGGTAAACAAATTGAAAAGGTTTGGAAACAAAATTTGGGTTTAACTTCGACAGATATTGATGGCAGGGTAACTAGGTGCGGAGGGAATGTATATGAAAAGTACAGTAAATGCAGTAGTTGAAGAAGTTAAGAAGGAACGGGACGACTCACCAAAACGGTTTAGCAATAGGAAATTCACGATAATCCTCATTCTCATTATTATTGGACTTCTATTTGCAGGAATTAGCTATTTTCAAGCAACTCGGTTTAATAAGCATATCACGATTAATGATACAAATGTCGGTGGACTGACTGCTGATCAAGCAATGAAAAAATTAGAATCCTCTATATCAAAAAATGAGGTCTATCTCGGACAAGAAAGAATACTGGATGGTAAAGATACAAAGATGGGATTTACAAATGAAGATCTCCCTAGTGTCAAGAAATTATTAAAAAGACAATGGACATTTTTTCCTTCCCCAAAAACAAAGACTTTTTCTTTGATGCCTAGCAAAAGAAACCAGGATCGCAGCCAAACAATCAAACAGCAAGTAGAGGAAAAGCTCACATTAATGAATAAGAGCTTAAAAGCCCCCCAAGATGCGGAGGCCCACTTGGAACAGGGGAAAATTATCGTTTCCAAAAGCATTAGTGGGGAGCAGTATGATGTCGCAAGTTTACTAAAGGATTTCCAAAAGCAGGAATACAATAGCGAAATTCGCCTGAATCCCCAATTCATACAACCTTTAAAAGAGGATAGCTCGATTGTAAAAAATGAAGAAAAGATGCTGCAAACTCTTCTTCTGCAAACCGTTGATTATACGGTACAGGACAAAGTTTATACTTTAAAAGCCAGCGATTTAATTAAAAATGCATCTGTATCAAAGGAAATGAAGGTTACAATTGATGCTGGCGATATTAAGAACAAGATTGCTGAAATTAATGGCTCTCAATCAACATTAAATAAAAATTTTACATTTAAAACCCACTCAGGTTCGGTCATATCGGTAAAAGGAGAAGGCTATGGCTGGGCACTAAATGTTGAAAAGGAAACAGCACGGATTCAGGAAGCTTTTGAAAAAGGGGAGAAATCGATCCCTGCTTCTGCAGTTTACGGAAATGGCTGGAGCAATGAAGGCATTGGCTATGAAACTACGGCAAACAATGGCATTGGAGACACGTATGCCGAAGTATCCATTGCAGAACAACGTATTTGGATTTACAAAAATGGACAATTAGCACTCACAACGAATGTCGTTACCGGCAGACATAACACCAATGAGGATACGCATCCAGGAGTGTGGTATATCCTTTATAAAAAATCACCTTCCATACTAAGGGGAACCTCAGTTGGCCATGGAGGAGCATATGCAGTTCCAGTAAATTATTGGGCTCCATTTACAAACGATGGTCAAGGCTTCCACGATGCCAGCTGGCGAACAAACTGGGCAAATACTGCCTATATTGCAGCAGGATCAGGCGGATGCGTCAACACCCCGCCAAGTGTTATGAAAACCGTGTATGACAATCTCAGCACATACGAACCGGTTGTCATTTATTAAGAAATAGCATTCTATTATTGGTCACTCTATTTGTACCAAAAACAGGCAGGAAATCGATCCGATTTCCTGCTTCTTCATTTTAACTGTCAATGATTACTGCTTTTTTCTCCAGAGGAGGACAACATTATTGATTTTCCAAACGAGAAATCCCTTTACCTTCATACTTAATTTGCTTATACCAATTTGAATAAATATCAATTTCCGAGTGACAATAATTAGGAAGGAGTGGATAAAATGGCTCATACAAAAGGCACTATGCCTTTCGTAGAATTAACGGCAAATGAAGTATCGAACCTATGGTCTTCCTATTTAAAGAGCAGTATGGAACAAAGACTGTTTGAATATTTTTTTGCAAGCACAGAAGATAGCTCAATAAAACAAGTAATAGAAACGATGTTAACTCAATCTCAAAAAAATATAAATGAACTTAAGGAGATTTTTATCAAAGAAAATCTTACAATTCCTCTTGGTTTTACCCATGAAGATGTAAGGACTGACGTACCCAAAGTATTTTCCGATACGTTTATTTTGTATTTTTGTTTTGATCTAACACACCTTTCGTTTAGTACATATCCAATTGCATTATCAGATTGCACGAGAAAAGATGTTCGAGATCATTTTCAAGTAAACATTGCATTTTCTGTAAAAGTTCAGAATGAAATTGTAGACTTAATGTTATCACAAGGAATATATTTGAAACCTCCACAAGTAGCGATAGATAGTGAGGTCGAATTTGCTGACAACTTCATGTATCTTAATGGCTTTTTTGGTGGTTCAAGACCTTTAAATGCCCCTGAAATCGCTAATGTATCAAGGATTATACATAGGGCACAGTTTTCAAAAATGGTTTTTGTAACTTTTAGTAAATTGGCCCAAACAAAAGAGCTAAAACAACATTTTGGTAAAGGTAGAGATGGGATCGAAAAAATATTAGATTCACTTCAAGAAGTTCTTGAGAAAGAAAATATTCCGATCTCAGCATCAGGGGACTATCAAATTTCCGATGGAGAGATGTCTCCGTTTTCCGATAAGTTAATGTTGTTTTTTGTGAATACCTGTTTGGGAATATTCTGTTTTGCCATGGTAGGCCAGGCTATGACTTCCAGTTTAAGAACCGATATCGTTTTTAAATTAGGTAATATTTCAGACGATATGAAGAAGTATTATGGATTAGGTTTACTTTTAGCAATAAAAGAAAAATGGTTTGAACAACCTCCTCAAGCAGTAGATAGAAAAGTGTAGTTAGCGATGAGATTAAGGGTAAGATCAAGTGGACGGTTCTTCTCTTGCATTTTTCCTTAGTGACGTAAGAACCGTCCCCATTCATTCCAATTTTACAGAAAAAAAGGTATAATTCCCTCAATTTATGAGGTATTATACCTTTTTTAGATTGACTAAGTTAAAGCTTTATTGATTTTAATGCCACAGAGCAGGTTATTAACTTGCCTTCCTCTCGTTTATCGATTCCGGGACACGTGATTTTGGAATCGCCGTTACTATAGCCAGTAAAGCCAGGCCGGCAAAAATAATATTTACCACCAACCCAGTACTTGCAGCCACTTCCATACTTCCGATCTTTTCAACTACACTATAAACAGCAACAGATATTGCCAAACCAAAAGAGCCGCCAAGTGTACTAGTCATTTTATAAATACCTGCTGCCTCTCCTGCCTTCGCTGCCGGAACATTATCTATTGCTGTATCTGTAGATGGTGTCGCATAAAGACCTAGTCCAATTCCATACACTGTAAAACCAATAACAACAACAATCGAATACATTAGATTTGGTAAGAATGTTAAGGTCATTAATGAAATCCCGGATATTACCAAAATGCAAGCTATGATCATCGGCTTTCTTGGACCATGTCTTTGTAATAATTTTTCACCAACACGAATCATCGATAATACGCAAACTAAATAGCCAAGCGATAATAACCCAGATTGAAAAGAACTGAATCCTCTTGCTACTTGGACATACGTATTCGCAACAATGAGTGCTCCAGCTACAGCATTTAGTAAAAAGTTTGACACAGCAGCGCCAGTAAAATAATTATTTTTAAATAAAGAAAGATCGATAAATCCGTTAGATTTTCCCGTTACAATTTTAAAAAATACCCCACCGCCAATGACCGCAACAGCCATTAACGTTAACGAAATAGGACTTGTCCAACCGAAGTCCCCTCCACGTGTAATAACAGTTTCTAAGGCAAGCATCACAAGGGCAAAGACAACTAAGCCAGCATAATCAAATTTTGATGACTTGATTTGTTTTGCTTTGCTCTCTGGTATTTCTTTAATCAAGAACCAAGATAACAAAGTGAAAATGATGGAAAAAATGAAGATCCAACGCCATCCCAAATATGTAGCAATTAAACCCCCGGCAAACGAACAAATCCCCCCGCCACCCCAAGATCCAAAAGACCAGAAGCTTAAGGCTCTTTGGCGATCAGCACCGTCAAAATAGGTTTTCACCAAAGCAAGCGTCGCAGGCATAATACATGCTGCCGAGAGGCCTTGAATCACACGCCCAATAATTAAGAGAGCCGTATCATGTGCAAAGATGAGACAAAGTGAACCAATGATATTTAATAGTAAACCAATATTCGTAATTTTTTTGCGCCCAATTCGATCAGATATTCCTCCAGCTGCTACAACAAACATGCCACAAAATAAACCAGTTAAACTAATTGCTGTATTCAAAAGCCCTAATGAAATTCCCATATCTTTTTGAACTTCCGGTATTACATTTATTAGTGACTGTGCGAATAGCCAATAAGTAAGAACCCCTAATACAATCCCTGTTATCATTCTGTTATTACCTTTATAGCTTGTTTCCATGGTAAACCTCCCCTTTTGGTTAACGATCCATTAAACTAACTATGTGTTTTCTTAGATGATACTCTCATGAATTGCAGGCACAGCAAAAAAGACAGTGAAAAAAGTGTGTTTTTCTCTGCCCTTCTCTGTCCTTTTACCTGAGAGTTTAGCTCAATGGAGCCATTCCCCTTTGGTGACGTAGGTATTCATACGCTCTCTCCAGAGGTTGTGTCCAGTTGCAGTTTCTTCTACCTGAGAGATTCGCTCCAAGGGTCTTATTGGAGTTTGCTCCTTCGGCGGCTTATAAATAAACACTCTCCTGCAACCTTCACTCACATATATTTTTATATTTTTAAGAATAATCTCAAATGTTATCCCTGTCAATCAAAAATTTAAGCGCTTTCAAAATTTATTATTCATACTCACTAGTGTAAATTAATTTCAACTATGTATATAGGAATAATATTTTCCAATAGTTAGGAAACTAGTAATATAATAAAATCACCTTGCATTTTCCCAATTATTTCAATAAAATAAATTCTATCAGAATACTTTATCATACTAAATAAATAAAGTACTAAAGTTATATCTACTTACTCTTAACAACCATTATGTCTTATATTGTAGGGAGAATTGAGAAAAAAGTAGGTGTATACGAATGATTTCATGTATAAGTATAACAAAGAAATTTAATAACCTAGAAGTTTTAAAAGGCATAGATTTAGACATTGCTCCCAGTGAGGTCGTTGTCATTATTGGACCAAGCGGCTCAGGGAAAAGTACGTTTCTTCGCTGCATGAATTATTTAGATGCGGCTGATTTCGAAACAATCACTATTAATGGTAAAGTAGTAGAGTCGAAAGAGTCTTCATTAAATAAACTTCGTCAGGAAATCGGCATGGTTTTTCAGCAATTCAATTTATTTCCTCATATGACAGTGATCGAAAATATTATCGAAGCACCAGTTTTACTAAAAAAAATGACCAAAGATCAGGCAAAGAAAAAAGGTTCAGAGCTTCTTAAAAAAGTAGGACTTGAAGAAAAGGCAAATGAGTAAAGTATTTAAAAAGATTGTTACCAATACGGTAACAGCACTCGGCGGGGAAATTGAAATTGATTATCAATTTTTAATTCCAGCCGTCGTAAATGATGCGAGAGTTACAGAAATTGTTCGCTCCGTAGCTGTAACAGTAGTTGGGGAGGAAAATACCCTTCTGACTGATTCAACCATGGGCGGTGAGGATTTTTCCTACTATCAAAAAGAAATACCCGGATGCTACGTATGGCTAGGTTCAAGAAATGAAGAAAAAGGCATCATCCAGAATTTATGGTCGACGAAGAAGCCATCAAGGTCGGTGTAAAATGGATGGTCCAATCTGCCTTTCAATTATTGCAGTAACATGACGCAGACACTTTGTCCAAGAGAACTGAAAGGTCCATGAAAAGTCAAAAAGAAGCTAACGGCCTTTTTTGTCTTGAAAACTCAGCTAAAATTACTCAAAATAAAATAAAAAGGGGAAATTGCCATGTCTGAGGCATATCAAGTAGTTAGTTTCGTTGAAAATCAACATATCAAAATTGAGGTTTTAGAATATCAAAATTTAGGCGGGAATGATAATTTTTCCGTTGCTGAAAAGCTATTTTTCGCGCAAAAGTCAAATATTAAATTGAGACAAGTTAGGATTACACTTAAAAACGGCTCCCTTACTGCCGAATCTGGTGCACTGCAGTTTATGAAAGGGAGTATTACGCTAAAAGGTTTAGGAGGAACTGGTGCAAAAGGTTTTTTAAAAGGATTAGCCTCCAGTGTTTTAACTAATGAATCCGCAATTAAACCACAATACCAAGGCAGTGGGATTATTTACCTTGAACCAAGTTTTAAACACTTTATGATAGTAGAACTTACCAACGAAGAAATCATTGCAGATAAGGGTCTATTTTATTGCTGTGAATCCAGCGTTTCTGTTTCTGCACAGGCAATGAAAAATGTTTCCTCGGCCATTGTTGGCGGTGAAGGATTATTTCAAACAAAAGTATCCGGAAGCGGATTTTGCGTATTTGAAATTCCCGTTCCAGAGGATGAACTTGTGGAGTTTGAGCTTCAAAATGAAATGGTACAAGTAGACGGGAATTTCACTCTTTTCCGACTTGGTAACATTGATTTTACCGTTGAAAAATCAACAAAAAGCATTTTCGGTTCTGTTGCATCCGGCGAAGGCCTGCTTCAAACATTTAGAGGTACAGGAAAAGTTATTATTGCACCGACATTACCAGTTTATGAAAAGTTGAGCCTTGCTTTTAATCCTGCACAATCATCAAAATAAATTGATGTAGCTTGAAAATAACAGTGCCTTTGTCACTCCCGAATAATGTCGATGGATTTGACAAAATACGGGGAGTGACTAGGCACATGTTTCAAGCTTCTTGAAGGTAAGAAGGATTTCATTCCCTAAGTCTTCAATATTGACATAGACCCTCGACCCTTTAAGGATATATTTTCCTATATTTACTTTTTCAACTCCAGTAGTTCCTTGAAAGGAATTAATAATAATCAAAGCCAACACGGATTATTTTAAACGTTATACTGCCTATGAGTTTTACGGACTACTTCTGAATTGGATTACAAATGACCTCAAAGAATCTCAAGAGGAATTTATCCATGAAGTAATTGATTTAACGAGAACCCATATATACACGCTTTAGTTTGTTGGAAAATAATGTAACACAAAAACTATTCAACTGATAATTATTTAGAGATGAATAAATTTGCTCACTTCCTTGTTTTAAAAATTAAATTTAACAAAAAAAGTAGTGCCTTTTGGTCCTGTTTGAATTTCAATTTTTGCATTATGACGGGCAGCGATTGCATAACATACACCTAATCCCAAGCCAGTACCATTATCTTTGGTTGTAAAGAATGGAGTACCTAATTTTTCTAATACCTCAGGCTTAATCCCTTTTCCCTGATCACGCACTGCAAGAACCACACAATCATCATCTTTGTAGGTTCTTATCGTTAGGACCTTCTCTTGGTTCATCGCTTCTAAGCCGTTACGGTATAGGTTTATTAACAATTGCCGTATCTCATTACGATTTAAAAGTAATTTTGGGATCGTCTTAGTATCAACTTGAATAAGTTTATTTTGATTAGTTGCATCAATCGTAATTAAAGGTGTAATATCACGAATAATTGAATTTAAATCTAACATCTGTAAATCGGATGTCCTTGTATTACCCATTGAGAGAAATTCCGTAATAATAGAATTCGCACGGTCAAGTTCTTCGACCATTAAATTTATGTAATGTCTGTATTTCGCAAGTTCATCCTTTTCGTTTAATAATTGCAAAAATCCCCGTACTGTTGTCAATGGGTTTCTTATTTCATGACTGATACCTGCAGCCATTTGCCCTATTAAATCTAGGCTTGATAACCTATTCAATTCCTTCTCATATTTCTTTTTTTCTGATATATTCTTAAAAAGACAACAGATACCCTCATCATACGGGTAAGCAACTACTTCGTGCCAATAATCGCCATAGGCTGAGTAGGTTTCGAAATGGACGGGAATTCGCTCTATCATCGACCGATGAAACTCTTTATACATGGCTGTATCAACTGCTTTCGGGAAGATGTCCCATATATTCTTGCCTAACACATCTTTTGCTGTTTTCTTTTGAGGTAAATATTGATGTTGATTTACGTAATCAAACTCCCATTCTTTGTTTAAAGCAAAGAATCCATCCGTAATACTTTCAATAACACTAGTAGCTTTATCATTAGCAGAAGCTAGTTCCCTTGTCCGCTCTGCCACCATTTTTTCAAGTTGGTTCATATATAGCAAGGTTGATAACGTAGAGGCCGTGGCATCAACTATAGATTGTGCCAGCTGAATTTGCGATTCCGAGTTTATAAGGAATTTTTCTTTCAAATTGACAACAGATATTACTCCTAAAACCTCGCCCATTGAAACGATTGGAATCATAAATAGACCTTTAATACCAAAATTGCGACAAACATCATGGTTTAGTCTTTCGTCTGCAAATACATCTGTGATAAGGATCGCTTTTTTTGTTTTGCTAACTTCTTGAATCAGGACGTCATTACTTTGGTCAATTTTTATCTTTTTATGTGTCTCCATCCAGTCCTCTTCTGCCCAGTCACTTTCCTTACTTACCTTTGCGCTTTTAAATCTATTATCGTTTAAAGGATCAAGTAAGCGGACGCCAATATTATTGTTATCCAAGACCTTTCCTAAGTAGAGAAAACATTTATCGAGACTTTCCTCTAGTGAGGAACACAGAGATAGTTCACGTGTAACATCAAGTAACAACTGCTTCTCGGCAATAAGGTTTTCCTTGTTTTTTAAATTATTTGCGTTTTGGATTGCGACTGCTGCCATATTTACGTAAGCTTCAACACTTTGAATTTCTGGCTCTGTTAAGTTCATTGGAGTTCCATGATCAAATAAAAAAACTAGACCAAATAGCTCTTGCTCAAATGATATGGGCAGTCCTAATATGGATTTAATTTTAAAGGCTTCAACTGATTGCGGATACGGTCGATTATCCTTAGAGGTATCGGGGATGTAGATGGTCTTTTTTGTTGCAATAACTTCCCTGGCCAGCATGTCTTCTTTAGGATCAATTACCTGTGTTTCGATCGTCATACCACTCATAATTTCCGGTTTCCCCGCAAAACCTCTGAAAGTTCCATCTTCATTGGGTAAAAGAATACCAACAGCATCACATTGAACTATTTCTTCGGAGATTGCTCTTGTTACATGCTGCAATAATTCACGCAGTTCTAACTTTGTATTTATTATTTTTGTTATATCCGCAAGCCGAGAATATCTTATCTGTTCTCTAAACATTCATACGGTCTCCAATCATATGCATAATAAATCGATATAGTTGTCAGTTAAAAATCAAGTACTCCATACTTTCACTTCATTCAAGTATTCTTTTCTACTTCTTATTTTACACAGATTGCATTGAATTTAATATGAAGAACAAACAATTTTGTGAAGATACAGACTTTTAAAAATATAATTTTCTTAAATTACTTGAACAAAAACTTCTATCCTTTTGGGCAAGCTCAAAATTTTTTTGGGTTTTAACTTGCACTACTTAGGGGCAGTATAAGCGTAATCTCTCTTGTAAACCTTCTAAAACTTCATCTGGCATTTCCCTGACCTTGATATCCCCACCTAAGAAAAGCAGCCAATTTGTTATTTCGGTCAATTCTTCGAGATTATTAACATTGATAAAAGTCTTTAGAATGGCTATGGTTTGGTAAGGATTCGTATAGGAAATTGATACTTTTAAAGGATGGTATTTTTTGAACTGGGCAATCGCTTTTGGACCGAGTTCAAGGACAAGGTTGATTACTTCTTCCTGCTTATTTAGTTTTTCTAAAATCTCTTTCCTACTTACTCTTTTTTTCGTCGGGAAGGGTTTGACATTGATAAGATGGTCAACAGGAAGAATCCTCTTCCTTTCTTCCTTTAAGTCAAAGCCTTCAATCAGCCAAAGGCTTTTTTCATGATAAAGGTGCAAGAGATAAATTGGATAAGACTTTATTACCTTCTTTTCTTCGATGGTAATCAATAAATAGCGATCCAAAAGAAGGATTTGGATGAGTTTTTCTAACATGGGATGGGGGAGGTCTGAAAGATCAAGCAGGTCGGGATTTTTGGGGTTGGTCCCTTCAAAAAGCAAGATTTGATTTAAAAGAACAATGTCATCCTGCTGGTTCTCTGAGATGAGGCCTAGTAATTTTTCAGCTAAAGACTGACGACTCTTTAGATAGGGGAGTTGTTGATTTCTTGTGGCCATAAAGGCAATAAAAAGAGCTTTGACCTCATTATCGGTAAAGCGAACAACGGGAAGGACAGAGTTGGGCATTACAAAATAACCCCCATCCCTTCCAACTTCAGCGACAAGAGGCATCCCCATGGCCTCAATTTCGCTGATATCTCTAATAGCCGTCGAACGAGAGATGTTAAATTCTCGCATGATTTCAGAAATTGTAAAGTGGGCGCGGTTGTTGATATACCGCATGATGATATTAATCCGCTCAACTTTTTTCATCGGGACTCCTAAACAGTATCATTTTTTGACATGATTTAAGGCTATGATATACCCATCAAGTGAAGAAGACAAGTCATTTGATTACTATAAAAAAGAGGATGGTTTTGAATATGGCAGAGTATACACTAGAAGAAAAAGACAGCTTTATCGTTATAGGTTTGGGAACTGAGCTTAAAAGCCATTACACAGACTTTACTGGCTTAAACAAGGAAAAGTCGGATTTTTGGCAGGCTGTCAGCCAGGATGGAAGGCTTGACACTTTAAAAGCCATGGCCGTAAATGAATATATTTTTGCCGTGAACGAAGCGGTGAATAACAAGATGATGCATTATGCTGGTGTCATGGCAGAGGAATCGGCGGCACCAGAAGAAGCCAGAGTGATCCAATTTCCTAAGGGGGAATACCTGATTGTTAAAGGGGAAGGGAATACGGCTGAAGAATTAAATAATAAGCTTACTGGCATTGCCTTTGGCCAAGTCTTGCCGGAAGCAAAGAATTATTCCTATGTTGGCGGACCAAATGCAGCGGTTGAGATGGGGCAGCGAAACGGCTTAGTTTTTGGTGAAATGTGGATTCCTGTTGCTAAGAAATAAAGAGATAAAAGGAGGGACGGAAATGTCCTATATCGTTGATTTTAAAAATGTGTCTACGGTTGGGTTAGAGTCTTCACCTGTAGTAGAAGCGCTTGCTGGTTTACGTGCGAATGAAGCCCGTTACTTTATGAACAAATACAAGCATGAGTTTACGGTTGTACCGGCTAGTGAGTCCTGTGAGACCCTTGATTATGTGAACCGAATTTTGAAGGAAGAACGTGATATTGAGTTTGCGGCCAAACCTTTAGAAACGTCGCGTTTTCAAGTGGAAAATATCAAAATAGCCTACGTCTTTTATGAGGATGGTCTTTCGGTCAACGTCATGTATACGGTTGATGACACTAAGAAGAGGGCCGTTGGTTTTAAGCTTTCTGAGGGGATGGAGGTACCAAAGGAGTTAGAAGGGAAGTTTAAGTTTGCTAGACAGAAGTCTAAACTAGCTGGAACAATTCGGGGCTCGTATTTTGTCATTAAAGGAGAATATTAGAGTAAGACAAAAGCGCAAGTGGAGGAATCCAGCCATTTTTTGTATTTGGTCATTTTTTTCATTTGGATATGAAAATCCTGATTGAACAAAAAAATTAAATTTAATGCAAGAGCAAAAACAAGCATTCATGCAACAAAAGTTCATCTAGGCATTCAAATAACTAAACAGCACCTTTCCATAAATTAGAGGGTGCTGTTACCTTTTTCGCAAAAATCTCATTTACTTGTGGTACGGTTCACTTAAAGATTGAAAGAGGATGTCCTCTTGCTGCGGGCATCCTCATTTTTAATAAAATCTATCTATTAAATATTTCTTGCTACCTCATATGCATCCCAAATAGCATACATGATATTTTGTACTTGTCTTGCATCGCCTAGAAGATGTACTTCTGGAAGATCAAATCTAATTTCTTCGTATAAATCCTTTTGAGAGTTATAGCCTACTGCAAGGATAGCAGAATCAGACTTAACTATTTCTTCACGGTCGCCGGATTTCAAAATGAAGCCATCTTCGGCTGCTCCGGTTACAACGGTATTAATTCGAAGATCAATACCTTTAAATGGAACAAGAGCCTTCAGCATATCTGTATTGGCATGGCACAATGGACCGCCGACTTTTAGAATATCACTTTGCATTTCTACCAGTGTTACGTGTTTACCTTGATCTGCAAGCCAGAGGGCTGTTTCACATCCTACCAGTCCACCGCCGATAATCACGGTAGATTCCCCTGTATCCTTTTTACCCTCAAGCACTTCCTCAGCAGTATAAACATTATCAGCATCTGCAATCGTAAATACTTTCGGTGTCGAACCAGTAGCAACAATCACTACATCGGCGCCAGATTCTATAACCATTTCTTTGGTCACTTGACTATTTAAATGAAGTTCAATATTCAAATCTGCAAGCTCGGTTTCATACCATTTTGCCAATAGGTGGTCATCCTCTTTAAAGTCCGGAGTCCCGCCAGGAATAACATTTCCTCCTAATCTAGCCTTTTTCTCATGGAGAATTACATGGTGTCCTCTTAACGCCGAAACCCTTGCAGCCTCACAACCGGCAACACCGCCGCCAATAATAAAGATCTTTTTCTTAACGGAGGATGGCGCTAGACTATAATCCAATTCACGCCCTGCTGCCGGGTTAACCGCACAGGAAACCGAAGCGAAGTCCTGAAGTCGTCCCATACAACCTTCCTGACAGGATAGACAAGGACGGATTTTTTCAATTTGGCTTGCTTGAATTTTGTTTGGAATAAACGCATCTGCCAGTAATGGTCTGCCCAAGGCAACAAAATCCGTTTGGCCGTTAATGATGGCATCGCTGGCACGGTCTGGGTCATCCATTCTTCCTGCCGTAATAACCGGAACCTTTAAGATGCCTTTTAAAATTTTATTATATGGCAAATACAAGCCTTTTTCTTGGTACATTGGCGGATGTGCCCAATACCAAGAATCATAGGAGCCAACATCACCATTAAAGGCATCGTAGCCTGCTTCTTCCAAAATCAAAGCAGCTTCCATACCTTCTTCAATGTCACGGCCTTTTTCCTCAAATTCTTCACCAGGCAGCCCGCCGACTTTCCAATCCTTGATGAAGCTCTTAATGCTGTAGCGAAGGGATACTGGATAATCCTCACCACACTCGGCTTTTATAGCCTGAACTATTTCACAGGCAAATCGCAATCTATTTCTTAAGCTGCCGCCATATTCATCAGCCCGGTGATTGAAAAATGAAATGGCAAATTGGTCGAGTAAATATCCTTCATGAACGGCATGAATTTCAATACCATCAAAGCCTGCCTTTTTGGCAATCGCTGCGGATTCTGCAAATTTCCTTACGTATGTTTTAATTTCTTCAACTGTTAATTCACGGCATATGACATCCGGCAGCCAACGATGGGGAATTGGTGATGGAGCTACCGCTGTTTTTCCGACGATTGATGGAATACTGACACGGCCAAACCCCGCAGATAGCTGCAAGAAAATTTTTGCCCCATAAGCATGAATTCGTTCTGTCATAATTTTTCCTGTACTAATAAAATGGTACGGATTTAATGTCGGACAAGGCATGGAAGGCAGAGCACATTTTTCAATTTCATTTTCTACCATGGTAACTCCAGTCATTATAAGTCCAGTCCCGCCTTTAGCCCGTTCAACATAATACTCTATTCCGCGTTCATTAAAGGTTCCGTCTTCATGAACAAAGCCTGCTGGCCCCATCGGCGCCATAACAAAGCGATTTTTAATTTCTAATTTTCCTATTTTCATTGGTTCAAAAAGAACTTTGTATTTTTCGTTCATTACCCATTCCTCCAAATTTTTATCAAAAATCTCACTGAATGGATTCGGTGAATGAGTTCATTATATTCTCGTCTAAACTAAAAATCAGTGGATAATTTGTGAATTATTTCACTAACTTTAATCATTTTATGAACTCTTTATGCTAATTTGACATGGGTATTTTTTTGCCTAATAATTTAAATAAATTTATCAAATAGTCTGGAGAGTCTTTGACGAAGGAAAAAGTGTTAACAAAACGGCAATTGCAAGCCATTCATAAAAAAAGCGAAATATACGAAAAAGCAATTGAATTGTTAAAAGAAAAGGACTTTCAGAATATTACAATCGAGGAGACTTGCGGAAATGCGGGAGTTTCTGTCGGTACTTTTTATCATTATTTTTCTACGACTGGTGTCTGCATGATGGCAGCTGCAATCTTTGGAACGAATGCGGCAATGCCAGAAACGGTTGGTCTTTATATTTAAACCATGAATACTTCCGCATCGTAATTTTCTAAGCACAGTACTACTTAGGGCTTCACTAAGTTTGTTATCTCCAGTTCTACTGTATGATGCACTCCAGCAAGCCTCCCTTTAAATCCAAATAATAAGTCAACAATAAATGATAATATTTTTGGTCATTATCATACACTAATCATAATTCCTAGATTTAGTTTTATTCATTCTTATACTATGTCTTGATATTGATTAAAAAATAACTAATAGATTTTATAAAGAAAGAAGTTGAAATCATGGGTATTTGTGTTAGAGATATGCTTAATTCGGAATTCTTCAAAGGTTTCGAACTACTAGCAGGTCACGGAGGGCTTGACAATCAAATTCAAGGTTTAGCCACAATGGACGCTCCAGATGGTTTTGGATGGCATCACGGTCGAGAATGGCTGATATCAACGGGTTATGTATTTTATAAAAATCCAGGTTTAATCGAAAAGATAATCGAATCAGGTGATTTGAAAAAAGTATCAGCTGCAGGTATTAAATTAGGAAGATACATAAATCGCATTCCAAATCATGTCTTAGAAGCCTTTAATGAATATAATATACCCCTAATCAGTATTCCATTTGAGTATTCTTGGATGGAGATCATGAATCAACTAAATGTTCTTGTTATGAATAGAAGCATTAGACAATTCAATATAAGAAATATTAATCCTTACAACTATTCTAACCTGTCCTATCAGGTGAGAAAAATCTATAAAATACTATCCCAGATCGAAAAACAAATGAACTTTCCTGCCATGTTGTATGATTTACATAATGAAAAAGCCTATTATAGTTCTCCAGCTTTTCAAAAGCTATCTGGTCATCTTGAAATGGAGGACTTTTGGCAGCCTTCATTTGATTACAAGAAGGAAATGCTCTGTAATAATCTTGGCATGGTTCGAATTCGATTCTTTGATGAAAAGTATGACAGACCATATAGTTGGATTACAGTCCCGATTACAGTTGGTGACAAGATAAAGGCATACTTTGTAGTGGTTGAAGCTACAGGTCTTATAGACTATTTTGACCAATTTGCTTTACGGATTGGGTTTGTATTACTTCAATCGCTATATGAACAAATGCTAATGGCACAGAATATTGGGGACGCAGGCTTTGAAAAGTTTATTGCGGATTCCTTATCAGGGAACCTGTCAAATAATGAATTGATCGCTAAGCGTGCCGGAGAATTAAATATAGATATAGGTCAGAGTTATTATTTTATTTTAATGACGCAAAATAACAGAGAGATACAACTATCAAGTTATAAAGATATCGTGAAGAATACATTCTATACAAGTATTCATTACTCAGGTATCAGAATGGCGGCTATCGTTAATGAAAATAGCTTTATTTTTCTTGTTCCAGAAGATAAATCCCTTTCTTCTGAAAAAAACTTAGAACTAATTAAAGAGTACTTCAAGAAACTATGCGTAAGATTAGAAAAAAAAGTAGAAAATATAAGTCTTTGGTTTGGGATTTCTGATATAAGCGATACAATATTTGAAATTAAAAGAAACTATTCAAGATGTGAAAAGACTATATCTAATGGTAAAATTCTATTTCCTAACAACAATTACCTTGTTTACTCAGATTTAGGGGTTTTTGCATGGATGGAGATTCAAGAGGATGAAATCGAAATTATGCTTAAGGATTTGAAGGAGATATTTAATCAGGAGGATAGCATGGAGTTAGTGGAAACCTTGAAAGTATATCTTGATTGCAAAATGAACTATAGCCATACTGCAAAGAAACTTTATATTCATATCAATACGGTAAGAAAGAGAATAGAGAGTATTAAGGATAGAATTCATTTAGATTTAGAGGATCCATTAAATCGATTAAAGTTAGAAATTTTACTCAAGCTGTTTAACTGATTTGTGGAACCTGCCTCCCAAAAAAGACTATCTCATTTTTGTAGTATACTGTTTTGTGAAAAAAATTTCATTTTATCGATTAAATATTAAAAGTTTTAACATTACGTAAGCGCTATCAAATTGAGTACAATATATTTATAGTTCAGCTGAATATTAATTACCTTGTATTTTAGTACTACAAGATGGATTTATGAACAGAATTTAATGAGATACTAACTTAAAATGTAAGCGATTACCACACGTTTTAATAAATAGGAGGAGCTAGTATGCCAGGTAGAAAAGGAATATTTTATGGATGGTGGGTTGTTTTAGCGGGTCTTTTATTAATAACTATAACAGTTCCATTTACAAGTGCATTAGTTAGTCTCTATATGATTCCTATAACAAAGGAATTCCATATTCCGCGAAGTGCCTTTACATTAACGACTACTGTCATTGCTGCATGCGGTATTCTATTATCTCCAGTTGTAGGAAAAATGGTTCAAAAATATAATGTGAAATTGATCTTATCCATAAGTATTAGTGTGTTTGCTCTTTCCTATATGTCCTATGGATTAGCTCAATCCGTATATCACTTGTATATTTCAGCAGCCTTTCTTGGTCTATCCTTCGCATTCTGTGGAAACCTATCTACACAGATCATTATTGTTAATTGGTTTAAAAAAAGTAGAGGATTAGCAATGAGTATCGCAATTTCTGGTATTGGTTTAGGCGGTTTCATATTGAGCCCTATAATCGCAAATCTCATTATGAACTATGGATGGAGACAAACCTATTTTATTATGGGACTTGTTATCTTAATTGTAGGGCTACCTATTGCATTGTTTATCATGAAGAAAACTCCTGAAGAGATTGGTTTAAATCCCTATGGAGCAGATGAAGTTGATCAATCCGAAAATCCAAAGGCTGAAATAGAGGTAGACATTACCCCAGCTGAAGCAAAGAAAAAACCATTTTTCTACATCTATCTGGTTGGAATCTTTACCATTGGTTTATTTACAACTGGTTCTCTGCAACAAATAAATCCATATGTCAGTGACATGCATGGAATGGCTTACGCTGCTACAATTGTTTCGATATATTCTTTATTAGGGATTTTCGGTAAATTAATTCTTGGATGGCTTAGTGATAAACTTGGTATTATTAAATCTGGAGCAATCGGCTACTTAGCTATATCGATATCCTTTATCCTTTTATTATTTGGACAACATAAATCCCTTCTAATCATTATGGCCCTTTTCTTTGCACTTGGAAATGCTGTTGCAAGTGTTTCAATTCCTCTTTTTGCTAGTCATATATTCGGGACTAACAATTCGGGGGTAATGATGGGAATAACAAATAGCGCTTTTCAGGTAGGCATGGCCTTAGGTGGAGTAATTACTGGGGCAGTATATGATGTTATGGGTTCATATACATGGGCATGGATTGGATTAACCGTTACCGCTTTACTATCCATGGTATGTATTTTGTTATCCTATTCCATTTCTAGAAAGAAATATTCAAGTGATGTAAAAAGTGTTGCATAGACGCACTCTGATCGAATTAAGTCGAAAAGGAGATAGTAACATGAAGAATCAATTAATGGAAATGTTAGAATCCCGTAAAGATGAAATTATCGAAATTCGCCGTTATTTACATGAAAATCCTGAGTTATCTTTTCATGAAGAAAAAACGGCTCAATTCATTGCTGATTTCTATCGTGGAAAGGATGTAGAGGTTCAAAGAAATGTTGGAAATGGCTATGGAATGATCGTAACCATTAAAGGAGGAAAACCGGGAAAAACAATCGGATTCCGTGCAGATTTTGATGCACTGCCCATTTTGGAAGAAACGGATGTACCTTTTAAATCAAAAAATGAAGGTGTTATGCATGCGTGCGGACATGATGGACATACCGCTTACCTTTTAGTTCTTGCTGACTGTCTGATCCAATTAAAAGCTGAGATTGCCGGGACGATTAAAATTATTCATCAGCATGCAGAGGAAGCACCTCCAGGTGGAGCAAAAGGAATGGTGGAATCTGGTCTATTAGACGACCTAGATGCTATTTTTGGCATTCATTTATTCCCTAATAAGCCAGCAGGATCTATTGGATTCCGCAGTGGATATGCGATGGCTGGTAGAACCTATTTCAAACTGAAGATTCAAGGGGTTGGCGGCCATGGCTCTTCTCCTCATATGGCAAATGATTCAATTGTTGCTGGAGCACATTTTGTAACAGCTATTCAAACGATTATTAGCCGTCGATTAAATCCATTTGATGTTGGGGTTGTCACGATTGGTTCTTTCGACGGAAAAGGGACTTTCAATGTCATTAAAGATAGCGTTGAACTTGAAGGTGATGTACGCTACATGACAGGTGAAACACAACAATTGATTGAAAAAGAAGTTCACCGCATTGTAAAAGGGATTGAAGCGGAGTTTGGGGTTAGCTGTGAGTTGACATATACTGCAGATTATCCGCCATTATACAATGATCCAACAATAACAGCAGCTGCTACATCCTTTATTGAAAATATAGACGATCAAGATATTAAGGAAATCTATGAAGGACCAATGAACTCTGGATCAGAAGACTTTGCCTATTATCTTGAAAAAATTCCTGGGTGTTTCTTTTACATTGGATGTAGGCCAAAAGGAGTAGAAAATGTCTATTTTAATCATCATCCAAAATTTGACATTGATGAAGATGCTCTTTTAGTGGCCGCAAAAGCAGTTGGACAAGTTGTCTGCGGCTATTGCGAATCATAAGAACACCAGTCCATTAAAAGTGAAAAAGAAGTTAACGACCACATATAGGTTGTTAGCTTCTTTTATTGTTAGCATGTTGACTATTATAAAAATCTTTAACCAATCTAGCTACAAAAGCACATGAATGAATCAAAAAACTGAGAAAAAATAAAATGGCAGCAATCTCCTTTTAAGGAAAACAGACGTTTTTCTTCAATAAGATTGCTCTTGTTTGTTTATATGAAATGATTAAAATGAAGAAGTTTACGGTCTATGATAAGTTCTACTTCTTCAACTTCATCCGTATCAAAGATTGTGGTTGAACATCCTGTATCCAAAAGCACAACATCCAATCGGAAATAGTAGAAAAGGAGTTGCGTTTATTAAGCGCAGAGCCGGAAACAACAGGAGTAGAAGATGTTGAACTTGACCCGGAGTTAAAGCAAAAATTATTATATACAAAAGGGGACATTGCAGAATGCAAAGTTTTTTCTACTGATGAAATTTTAGAGATGATTGAGCAAGGTGAGCTATAAATGAAAATAAAGTGGACTAAACAGGCCTTGGAAGGATTTAATAATATTCAAAGTCAGCATTTCACTTCAGTTGAAACAAAAGAATATAAAAAGGATTTAGTTAAAAGAATTCAAGGGAAGATTTCACTTCTCGCAGCAAGAATACCTACGGATAAATCCATTTGTTGTTCTTAAAATACAGGGCATCCAAAATATTCTTTAATCTGTTGTCGTTACGTATAAGCGTACCACTTTTTTCTATTTTAAAATGATATTTTTGTATTATAATTAATAAACTGTCATGAAAACAAAGGATGACTATAATGAGTAAAAAAACCGTTGTTAAAATTAAAGAACTGATTAAAAAGAATCAGATCTCACTTGAGGACTTATCCAATCTATCAGGTATTGAGTACGCCACGCTATGGGAGTTGGCCAACAACAAGAGGCAAATAATTAGTTCCAATCATATTGAGCGAATTGCAGAAGTACTTAGGATAAAAGATATTAGAGAAATTATTGACTTTATTGATTCCCCTGACCAAAATCCATGTTCTAAAACTTAGATATAAATCTTATTGATAAACCCTCTCTCGAAGCGAGCAAAATCTCCTTCATCTGCCTTATGAAGGACGAAATCACCTCTCCGAACCCGCATAATGTCCTTCATCCGTTCAATGAAGGACAAAAATACCCCTCTGAACCTAGAAAATGTCCTTCACCCCTTCTATGAAGGACAAAATTATCTCTTTTAACCGCATAATGTCCTTCATTCATGAAACCTTTTCCGGGTATTTATAACTTATTCAAAAAAACGGCCTCTATTTATGGTACGGTTCACCGTGATGGGTCTAAATGAGGTTTATTTTCCATAATCAACATAAAGCAATGAATAAGAATATTGTTGAATTAAACTAAGATTTTTGGGTATGTCTATGGTATTGTGGTATCGCATATTGTGTATATGTTGAATATGGCACCTATACAAGCCTTTTAAATTTGACCTCAAGTTCCATTGATCTTTTTAACGTATTGTAAATAGGAGAATTATTAAGCGCATTGACGCAAAAATCATCAAAATCATTGTCCTCAAGATCAACAAATAAAAAAACGGTTAAGGTTATTTTGCTGATAAACGGTTCTTCATCATACCCTTTTACACCAACCAAGGATAGAGGGTTTTCCAGTGAAAGGTTCAAAACCCCTTCAATTTCTTCAATCATTGGACCCCTTTTTTTCGACTGCTCTAAAAGCGTCAGGATGATGCTGCTTAAAACGGATCCTGCGAAATATTCAAGACTGCTGATTTGTTTGTCTTCTGAGTCAAAGCTGATTTGCTTTTCGATCTGAAAGCTGTTTTTGTTTGTAAATATTTTCACAGATGAGAGATTATTTGATGTCCCCCTAAAGTTCATATCAAAAATCCTGGACTCATATAATGTGTTTATTTCTCTTTTCGACTGCTTATTCATATTTGCTCCTTAGTACTGATGCTGCTTCTGTCAATGAGTGTATTTTGCCCGAGATATTTTCAAGTATGTTAACTGGACTATTTGAGAAAGTTGCAAAACCGCAATCAGGATTTAGCCATAATTTTTCCTTTGGAAGATAAGCCATGGCCTCTTCCGCTCTTGTAAGGATGGAGTCCAATGTCTCCATTTCATCTGTACGTGGATTAATCACTCCTAAACCAAGTGCGGTATCCTCAACAATCCTTGACTCAGTCAATATTGAGCTTAACTCCCCAGCCCTTGGCGTTGAGAATTCAAGTGTTAAAAGGTCCGGATTCACATTTGCAAATAACTCAAGCAGTGGTGTATATGGACCTGTCAATAAAATACTCTCATTCTTGCTCCAGTTGCCTCTGCAGACATGAAGAGAAGAAACTGTCTTGTGTTTTTCTATATGCTCCATAATCTGTCCAATCAGGGATCCTGCAAATTCAAGCTCCTCTGTTGGATCCTTTCTCTCGGATAGAGCTGCGCACATAAATGACCTTGGCTTTCCCTCTGTGAAAACAACCTCGGTCAGAACCGGTTCATCAAATTGAATCACATCGACCCCTATGTTGATAAGATTGTCTATTTCTTCCTTCATGATCTTGATAACATCTTGCCCAAGTTCTTCCTTGCTCCCATAAACCTTACCCGAGAGATTAGGAAGCCACATTGATCTGGTGAGAAGATAGGGACCCGGCATTGTGATCTTAACGGGTTTGTCGGTAAACTTCTTCATCATCATCAGCTCATTTGCGACAATATCACCATTGTAGTGCAACTTACCAACACAAATAGCATTTTTAATGCTGACTGCCGGAACATCGAGCGTGGTTAAAATATTCTCAAAAGCTTTTTTATCATCAATATAATCGAGCATTTCACTCATGCTCATCATTCTAACGCCGCCAATTTTATCGGAAACAAAGGACACATAGTTATCCCGTCCAAGTTCTCCACTTGTGATGATATCAATCCCTAAATCCTCCTGCAGCTTAATGACCTTTTGAGTCTCCCTCTCAATAAGCTTGTTGAAGTCATTTGGATCAATCGTCCTTTTTCTCATCATTCTGAGGGCTCTTAGAACCTCTTTTGATCTTGGCATGCTTCCGATTAAGGAAGTGGGAAATAGCGGTAATGGTCTTTTCATGTTTTTCATCTCCCAAAATGTATGTAAATTTAAAAGAGAAGCAGCGAAAAAAAACATGCTTCTCTAACTAAACAAGCCTAATAGGAATAATTTATCTTGTAACTCATTCATCTGGCATTTATTTATGAAAAGAAATTCAAATAATCATTGGCTTCACGTAATTGCTGAAATCCTGTGATTCTGCCTTCAACCCATTCCTTTAAACCTTCCATATCCATCATCTTCTTATGGGCCTCATTGTTATAGTCCATTCTATGAAGCACCTTTTGCCATTCTTTGAACCTTTCAGTTGGAAAATCAGGATGAGCAACGAAAATACAGTGATCAAACAAAGCCGTTGTATCAATGCATACCAATTGATTTTCATCAACGGTACCATCCTTCTTCCAAGCGTCCCAGTTCAAATCCAGCGTTACCGAGGCGTCTACAGTGCCTGTCAACAATGCTTTAATGGCATCCAGTTCTCCTCCGATGTGGTCACCATGAAGGCCAACGCCAATATCGAACCTTTTCTCCATGTAGTCTGCTCCATATTCAAGCCCATTATTATGCAAATGGTTGATTGGGATCAATCTTGCTTGTGGAGAGTCGATGGCTCCAAAGCCAATCGTCTTGCCCCGTAGCTCAGCGAGATTTGTGATGCCGCTGTCTTTTCTGACAATGAAGCAGGTCTTTCTGTCTCTGTCCGTATCTCTCATTGAACCCATCTGGCATTTTCCATCGGTTCTCAAATAAGCGTCCAACCATGCTAGAGGCGAATTCCAAGCAATGTCTATTTCCTTGTTCATTAATCCGTCAACCTGAGCTTCATAATCCTTATAGAAAAGGCATTCAATTTCAAGCCCTTCCTCTTTGAAAAAATCAGCGATGATCCCCCAGATCACGGTAACCCTCGGATCATAAATAACAGCCCCGACTTTTATTCTATCGTTACTCAATATGCCCACTCCTTCCTTTATCTTTATGGAATCATCTGACCTGTTAATGCTTTTCCAAGCCAAATAGCCAAAACGTCGGCATTTGGTGCCATAATTTGTCCGGCATAAGCATCTCTCAGAAGCCTTTCCGTAGGGAGAGACTTATTGTAAGCTTTTCCTCCGCCAACTCTCATGGCAAGCCTTCCACATTCGATTGCCGCTTCTGAAGCAAAGATTCTTGCCGCCAGAATCTTTGCAAGTGCATCAGCCTCACCGTTTGCACCTGCCCTCGCTGCTTCTAAAGTGATAGCTTTTGCGGCTGCTGCATTTTTATAAATATTTCCAATATGCACTTGGACTGTTTCAATATTAGAAAGGGTCCTTCCATCAGGATATTTCCTACCCACAGCATGGTTGCTGGTTATTTCAAACATATGCATGGCCGTACCGCTGTAAACTGCCCCTAGCCCTGTGACGAAGAATGGAGCTACCACGTTGAATACCTGCTCTTGGCCTGAACCTTCAGCACCAATGCGAAAAGATGAATCCAAGGTTACATGATCAATATGCATTGGGCAAGACGAATTACCCCTCAATCCAAAACCATTCCATTTTGACATATCAAAGGATAAGCCTTTTGTTTCCAGAGGGAATACCCAGTTGTTTATTTTTCCTTCTTCAACAGATGGTGCAAGAACGAGATAGTAGGAAGCATATGTGGCAGATGTGACCATACTTTTTGCTCCGGTAAAAGTCGTGTTGTCCCCGTTAACCTCAGCAGTCATTTGCGGTATATAGAAGTTCGTTCCTGTTCCGAATTCGCTGTAGGCTAACGCCATGAATTTCCCATTTTCTATAATATCTGTAAAAATCATCTGCTTTAGTTCGTCACTTCCATGAGTTAAAACACACATCAATGCGACATTATGCATCATGTAACAAAGGGCTGTAGTCGTGCAGGTCTCTGCAAATGCCAAACAAGCCTGGGCATGCTCTTCAAGTCCTTTGCCAAATCCGCCATATTCTTTAGGTATAAGCAGTTTTAAAAAGCCTTTTTCACCTAGCTCCTTGAAGGTTTCTTCAGGAAATCTCGACTCCTTGTCAGTCAATTCAGTGTAAGGCAGTATGTAGGACTTTGCAAAATCTTTGCCTTGTTGATAAATATTGTTCACATATTCCACTCCTGTATAAAAATTTATTATGGAACAATTATATATTACCATAATGTAAATGCTATTAGCATTAGACTAAAATGAAAAGCTAACAACAATTAATTTAGAACATTTATTAACCTACATTAGTTGGTAATCGACTTCTCTATTGTTATAATATTCCATATCTAAAGGATAAGAAAAACCTCATTTACTTATGGTACGGTTCACCACGATTTATCCGAAAAGCCCGATATATTTGTTCCACAAGGATCAGCCTCATTAATTGGTGGGGGAAGGTCATTTTGGAAAAAGAGAGCTGTTCATCTGCGCGTTTTACTACTTCATCACTTAACCCCAATGAACCGCCGATCACAAACGCAATTTTACTTCGGCCGTAAGTCGCTAGTTTATCAAGGGAATCAGCCAGCTGTTCAGACGATTCCATTTTCCCATTAATGGCCAAGGCAATCACATAGGCATCCTGGCTGATCTTAGCTAAAATTCTTTCGCCCTCTTTTTGCTTAACCTGTTCCATTTCCAGAGCACTTAGTTCCTCCGGTGCCTTTTCGTCTGCAACCTCAATTACTTCAACCTTTGCATAGGAGGTTAATCGTTTTAAATATTCATCTATTCCTTGCTTTAAATATTTTTCCTTTAACTTTCCGACCGTTACAATCGAGATATTCACAATCCACAGCCCTTTACAAAATGATTACAAACAATTTACAAACAAGATATCCACAGAACTTATCCACATATCCACAATTTTTATCCACATTTTGTGGCAGATCACTCGTTCGCCACAACATATGTAGCTTGTTTTTGACAGTATTCACAGGCTGTTGATAAGTTATCCCCAGTTATTTTGGTAAATAGGGGAGGAGTCTCACACTTATCCACAATTGTATCTAACGCAATTTCCACACACTCTTCACAACAATAAATCTTCATTTTTTCTTCACCTTTCAATGCAGAATCTCTTGGTATCATAACACAAAAAAAAGCAGGGAAGTCCTTTGTTGATAACTTCCCGCTTTTTTTCCTATTGTGTACGATCAGATACCAATTTTAAAGAAGTTTCTTTCAATTTTCCACTCCGATAAAATTTCACATTTAATTGGTCACCAATTTTCTTTTCCTGGTACAAATGCTTCCGCAGCTCAATGACATCATTAATTTTTTTGCCATCCATTTCAACAATGACATCCAGTTCCTTTAACCCTGCCCGGTCAGCCGGGGAGCCTGGAACTACCTGCCGAAGCGCTACGCCATAAGCTACATTAGTTGGGAGCTTTAATGCTTCTTGTTGATAATAGGCTGGAATTTCCGACACGGATTTTAGATCTACTCCCATATATGGCCGTTTCACACTTCCGTATTTTTCAAGGTCGGAAATAATCGGCTTTGCTGAATTAATCGGAATTGACAGGCCAATTCCCTCTACTGCCTCTTGGGAAATTTTCATTGAGTTAATTCCGATGACTTGGCCATCGATATTAATGAGGGCCCCACCACTGTTACCGGGATTGATCGCTGCATCGGTTTGCAGTACCTCTGCTTGCCAGTCCATAACGCCGTCCTGGTTTATGTCCATGGGAATTGTCCGCCTTAACCCGGAAATAATTCCTTTTGTCACAGACCCTGAAAAGGTCGGTCCTAACGGATTACCAATGGCAATAACCGGTTCACCAATTTTTAACTGATCAGAATCTCCAAATTCAGCAACTTGTTTTACTTTACTGCCGTCAATCTCCAGCACCGCTAAGTCAGTCCAGATATCACTGCCTAAAAGCTTTGCAGGAAGTTTCGTTCCATTGTCTAAGCTGATCTCAAGCTTCGTGGCTCCCTCAACAACATGATGGTTTGTGACGACAAATGCTCTGTTTCCTTGGTTTTTATAAATAACTCCTGAACCGGTCCCTGCTGCCTCTTCACCATTACTATTTTTGCCTGTCGCATTGTCAGACCATAAATTAGATGACGATGATTGGATATTGGTAACTCCAACAACAGCACTACTTGTTTTTTGAACAGCTTTGGTTGTGCTGGTATCGACATCGTATGCCACTTGTTTTTGAATAACCTCATTTTTGGTGTTTGTATTCAGGTTTGCGTTTGCATTATTACTAGGTTGATTATTCGGAATAACATCACGGTGTGTTAATGAAGGAAGTGCTATGAAAATAAGGAAAGCCCCTAATATAGCCCCGACTAGGCCAGCAAAAAAATAACCGCTCTTTTTTCCGCCTTGATCTCCTTTAAAACGTCCTTGTGAATGATCATCATAATAACCCAATTTACACCATTCCTCTCTCAAAAAAAGATTGCTATGTATAGATTGGCTTTATTAAAACATTTATACTCTTATCATTAAAGATTTAGATTCAACAGCCACTCTTAATGTCCTTTTAACAGATTCAAAAAAAAGCAGGGGGTCGCTAATGAACCTTCCAATTCATAACACGGTTGATTACCTTCGTTCCATCTGCCTTTTGTGCTGCAGCAATCACCACATTTTCAGTTGCTTTAAGTTCTACATTATCCCAAACAAATACACCCGGCTGCTGTAATCTGCCTTTACGGTACTGCCTTGCCATTAACAAATACTTCAGCTTCCTTATTTGCAGCAGCAAACTGTAAATATAAAGTCTTTCCCTTAGCGGTTTTAGGAATCTGTAATTCTATTCTGTACCAGCCATCGCCCTTAACGTAGTTATTTCCTCCGTCGGTTCCATCCTTTACATTCCACGTGTGAGGAAGACTAATCCGCTTCCAGCTGCTATCATTAAAATTAACTATACTATGATCTTTTGTGCCTTGGGGACCCTGATGAAATTTCCAATGATCATTAATGCTTGTTATCAGTCTTCCTGGATTACCGGCTGGTTTCTCATCAGCTAAGTCAGCACTTGTGTATGGTGCTAGAAAGAGCATAAAAACAAGCGGTAACAGCAAAATCTTTATTAAATGCTGCAAGAACACGTATGTATTCTCCTTCTCCTTTTTTTGGATTATTTTACTTATAGACATAAGCACGCACCCGAATTGTCTACAATTAATGTTGATTATAAGACATAAAATAATACCAAAAATAAGAGACTTTCATAGCGAAAAAAAGAGCAGGGGTGTTTATTTATATAGGCACCCTTACTCTTTGTATTTCCGATATTCATTTCTTATAAACCTAAACTGCCGTTAAAATGGTCGGTATTTTAGGGTCCGTGTCATAGATATCAAACTGCTCGCCAACGATTAAACCTCTTCCAGCAAGTGTCTGGGTCACTGCCATTCTCGCCAGTTCCTTCATATTATTATCAAGGCTTAGATGGGCGAGGTACACGCTTTTTGTATGATCGCCAATGACATCACTCATCGCAATGGCTGCATCCTCATTAGAAACATGTCCAACATCACTTAGAATTCTTCGCTTAATATTCCATGGGTAACGCCCCATGCGCAGCATCTGAACATCATGGTTTGATTCAAACACATACGCTTCCGCATTTGAAATGATTCCCTTTACTCGATCACTTACATAACCGGTATCTGTGATGAGAACAATCTTTTTACCTGAATTATGAAATACATAGAACATCGGCTCTGCGGCATCATGGGATACTCCAAATGATTCGATATCAGTTGATCCGAAGCTTTTTACACTTTCCATATTAAAAATAAACTTCTGCTCCGTTGGAATCTCCCCAATATGTCCGTCCATTGCATTCCATGTTTTTTCGTTTGCATAGATTGGCAGGTTATATTTGCGGGCGATTACCCCTATTCCTTTTATATGATCACTGTGCTCATGAGTAACAAAAACGCCAGACAGTTTGCTGATGTCCCGGTCGATTTGTTGAAAAAGTGCTTCCATTTGTTTGCCGCTAAATCCAGCGTCAACGAGGAAGGAATGTTGTCCATCCTCAACAAAGAAAGCATTCCCTGTACTCCCACTTGCCAATACACTAAACTGCAATGACATGTTATTCACTCCACTACCTTATTTTCATCACTCTTAAAATTAATTACTTGTCCTTCAAAAGCATTAACAAACAAATTGTCTTTATCATTTACGACGATTCGCCACGTTGGTGCTAAAACTTGTGAAGCTGCTAGCTGGACTAGAGTAGAGTACCCTAACTCAATAGTAGTGATTTCACTTTTTGGTTTAAGCAGCCCCTTTTGATGCAGGGTTTCAATAGCATTTAACGGAGGAAGAACATCCTCTTGTTTATTCATCTTTTCTATTCCAACAAGATAGGTTTGGTCATAGGAAAAAACTTGGTTTTCTTTATTAAGATTGAGCGTGACCATTCCACTTCTATTTTTATAGAATACTTTATCATCAAATTGTTGATAATACGTTATCGTATCCTTTTTATCATTCTTGCTAAAAAATTTATAATGATCACCATACAGAACATTTTCTTTTAGGAAGGAGGTGACCTTACTAGCATCAAATTTGGAGTCTAGTTGGACAGGCTTTTCTAAAGTAGCTTCAATCGTTTTTGTATCTTTAAGATAAGCCGTTTGCCCCTTTAATTTGGCTATGTCCTCCTTTGTAAAAATGTTCGGCTTAGCACTGATGTATTGGTCCTTTATCGGTGCCTTTGGAAGTTCTATATACTTAATTTCATCGGCCTTCAGCTTGTCCTCAAAGGTTGCTTCCGTTATAAATTCAAATTTATTGGCATCTCGAATCTTCATGAACTGATAAAAGAGGTAAACATCTAAAATCAGGAAGGTTAAAATAAAGATTGTTTTAATTTTACTCCAATCCATTATTCATTCCCCCCAGTTCCATCATCGAAATCTGCTTCCATTTGTTATCATATTGATAAAACCATACAGGTTTTAGGATGATAAGTTTAGATTCCTTTGAATCTCTTCCCATTTCGTAACCTAATACGATGTTTTGAAGCAGCTCGGGCTTAAAGTTTTTCTGACTTTGAATAAACTGCAGTACTGTATGACCCGACGGGCTTGTTATTTTTTGCATTTCGGTCTTTATTGGAAGTTCCATTGATATATTCGGGCGAATATACTTATTAATTTCATTTTTTCCAAAGGTTTCACTGATTTCCGAAAGTCCATCTTCATTAAAAACCGGGTATCCTTCTTCACTATACAAACGAAATGTAACCTGATGATTATTATCATCTCTTTCGACATACCGATAAGGGTCTGTCCAGCCGCCATGTCCATTGACAAAATCAATGCTTCGTTTCATTAATCCTTTTGAATCCTCAAGATAATAACCTTTTGCAGTTGGATTTACATAAAGCAGCATATTTTTGTCATAATTAATATTCATTTTACTTGATCCATTTGTATATTCTTCGCCTTTCGTAACAATGCTTTTTTGGACGAAATTGGGATCATTGAAGAGGGCATCTTTAAACTTTTCAGAATTAAGGGTTACAGGTAAATATTTATAGACCATCATTTCAACCGGGTTCTCAGGCAAGAAGATCGTCCGCTTCTCATTAACATTATAGCTCATGTAGCTTGGGTATCGGCCTGCACCTTTATAGAAGCCCCGCTTAAAGTCGTTTAAAAAGGAAGCAGAAATATGACTACTGTATACCACTTGATTTACTGTCGAAACAAAATAAACAATTCCATTGCCTTTGTCTAGACCTTCAGCATTAATAATAATGCGGTCAAAGTTAAATGAGGGGATTTTCTTATCCGTGAATTTTAAAACATTTTGATATAATTCAATCGGGACTTCAGCTGGAAAAACAATTTCCACTTTCCCATTTCCGTGTGTCAATTCATTAAGATTTTCTGGCTTATCAGCATAGATTTTTACGTCAGTAAAGCTCCAATGCCCTAACTCTTTTATCAGTTTATCAAGCTCATCCGTTCTTGTTGTACCATAGTATTGACCTTGCTTGTGATACAACACCATATCAGGCCTGACAATTTTTTTTATTTCCTGCTTTTCACTCATCGTATCAGCAACAACATTGTTTTTTTCCATTGTTGCGTACTTAGGCTGGTAGGTCCAAAGATTCCATGTTAAAAAAACACTTAACAATACTAAAATGGTTAACATGGTAGTTTTGATTGTTTCGTATTTCATGCCCATTCATCCTCTTCAGTAGGCTCATACGGAAGAGAAAATAAAATTTCTGTTCCCTTTCCTTCTTCACTCTTTGCCCAAATGTTTCCGCCATGTGCCTGGACCATTTCTTTCGCAATCGCAAGTCCTAAGCCTGTTCCGCCTAATTTTCTTGATCTTGCCTTATCTACGCGATAAAAACGTTCAAAAATCTTTCCTACATTCTCTTTTGGAATTCCCATTCCCTGATCTCTGACACTGACAATAATTTGATCATCTTCTTGTTTAATCGAAAATGTAATTTGACCGCCTTCAGGCGAGTATTTCATTGCATTCGAAATAATGTTATCAAGAACCTGTGTTAATTTATCTTCATCAATTTCAAGAAAAATTGCCTCATCCGGAAGATTTCTTTTAAAGGTAACATGCTGCTCCTTCGTCATTTCAAATCGATCGATAATCCGATCGAAAAATTTCACAAAGTTAACCCATTCTTTTGAGAGCTTGTAATCAGGGCTATCCATTTTTGAAAGCTGGAGGAGGTCATTCACAAGGCGAATCATTCGCTCTGTTTCATTACGGGTTACTTCTAAAAAATTAGGAGCAATTTCTTCATCTTTCCACGCACCATCTTCTAAGGCCTCTAAATAACTTCTCATCGTTGTTAAAGGGGTCCTCAGTTCATGCGATACATTTGCAACAAATTCCCGTCTTTCCATATTGATCTTTTCCTGCTCAGTAATATCGTGAAGCACGGTAATTAAACCATTCACAAAACCAGTTTCCTTTTGGATAACAGAAAGATTAGCGCGTAGAATATAGGGCTTATTTTTTGTACTGTAATCCAAAATAAGCGAATCATTAACCTCTATTAATTCTTCAAAGGTAAACGTGTCACTCAATCCTAGCAAAGTGACAATTGGCTGAGTAAGAACTGTTTCACGTGAAACATCCAGCATTTCTAACGCTGGGTCATTGATTAAAATGACGCGCCCCTTCCGGTCAGTAGCAATAACTCCATCTGTCATATAGGACAAAACAGAGGAGAGCTTTCTTCTTTCCCCTTCTGTCATTGCTTGGGCTTCCTGGAGCTTCTTCGTCAAATTATTAAAGGAAATGGCCAATGTTCCAATTTCATCATAGCCGTATACTTTAACCTTTCGAGAAAAGTTTCCTTTTGTCATTGCCAAAGCTTGCTTCCTCATATCTGATATTGGCCTAGTGATTGTTTTCGCTAATAAAATACCTAATAAGGCTGTAATGGATAAGGCAATGCCCGTTCCAGTAGCAAAAATCTTATTAACTGTATTCATCTGGGCAAACACATTTTCAATTTTTGCAACAAGGTAAATAGATCCAATCACCTTTTTACCAGATTTAATTGGCGATGATAACACCCAAATTCGGTGTCCTGTTTGCGGGTCAATTAAAATATTACTTTGATCTTCCTCCAACAAGAGTGAACGTTTGATTCTTAGTCCTGTTGTTCTTTGACCAACAACTCCCTGATTGTTTGGATCCGATGTTCCCAAAATCTTTAGCGACCGGTCAATGATCCGTACTTCGGAAATATCAACAGCTGAAAAGTCGCGAAGAACTTTTTTAATATCCTCCTCAAGGGTCGGGTCCTGCGGTGTTCTTTCCTTCTCCATTTGTTCTACGGCGTTATAAGCAAGTAAATTGACCCGTTCTTTTATCGATGTCTCAAAGTTTGTCGTTAAGGTTGACTGCAGCTGTTTGACAAAGTAAACGCCAATAATTTGCATAGCAACCAAAATAAGCAATACGTAAATGATCACAAATTTAACATGTATAGATTGAAAGAAGCCAACCCTTCTCATAAGGGATTACTCCTGTTCAGGATTCCGCAAATAGTAACCAACTCCCCTTCGGGTTACGATCCAAGTTGGATGGCTGGGACTGTCCTCGATTTTTTCACGGAGTCTTCTGACTGTAACATCTACCGTTCGGACATCACCGAAGTAATCGTATCCCCAAACCGTTTGCAGTAAGTGTTCCCTTGTCATGACTTGTCCAATATGCTTGGCAAGATAATGAAGCAACTCAAATTCACGGTGAGTTAATTCAATTGTTTCACCGCGTTTTGAAACAATATATGCATCCGGATGGATCACAAGTGAACCTATTTCAATTTCATTCGATTCTTCTTCTGTAGCAGCAGGAGCTGTAAGTGATTGATGGCGCCGTAAATTGGCTTTCACCCTGGCAATTAATTCCCTTGTGCTAAAAGGCTTTGTGACGTAATCATCCGCCCCCAGTTCAAGACCCAAGACTTTATCAATTTCAGAGTCCTTTGCTGTCAGCATTATAATTGGCATATCATATTTTTTACGAACTTCACGGCAAACTTCCATTCCATCCGTTAGTGGAAGCATGATATCGAGCAAAATAATATCAGGCTGAATTTCCTCGACCATGCTAAGCGCTTCGTTTCCATCATAGGCACAATAAACTTCGAAGCCCTCTTTTTTTAAGTTAAACTGCAGAATATCTGCAATCGGTTTTTCATCATCTACGACAAGAACCTTTTTCTCCATATCCACTGCTCCTTTTCAAAAAAAATATCTATTAACCGAGCGTTTCTGTTTTTACTAAAAAATATGTCTTTAAAAATTTGATTACTTTAGCTTCGAATCACATGGCGTGCTAGTGCCGACGTTAGCACCGCCATGTGGGGGCATCACATTTAGCCAGCAAACGCACAGTGACTAGTGAATTCGACTATACAGGCTCTTTCACTTTTCTTTTCACTCTATCTAACTTTACCATGTTATAAGGTGTAATTCACCTTTTAGAAACATTTGGCGATATAATTGCCAACATTTAGAAAACCAGAAAAGCCTCTAGCAGATCTAGAGACTTGTGTTTTTACTATCTTTTTATATATGCTAACGGATCTGCAAGTGCACCATTTTTGTACACTTCAAAGTGCAGGTGAACACCTGTTGCATCGCCTGTTGCACCCATTACACCGATTGCAGTTCCCTTTGCCACGTTTTGGCCGGCCGAAACTCCAATTGAAGAAAGGTGGGCATATACTGTCCGGTACCCATTTTGGTGGTCAATCACGATTTTATTCCCATAACCGCCGTTATCCCAGCCTGCAGATACGATAACACCATTGTCAGCGGCCTTAATAGTTGAATTGCTTGGCCTTGCGATATCGATTCCCTTATGCATCTTACCCCAGCGGTACCCCATTTTACTCGAAACATAACCGCCCACAGCAGGCCAGGCAAAACTGCCTTCACCACGGGATGGAATGACTTTCGTTCCTTTGACGACAATTTGGTTAATTGGCTGGCTGATAATATCTTGTTTTGTAACTTCTTTATTAATGGTAATCCCGTTTTCCTCAGTAACATTCAAGGTGGTATTTTGAAGACCATCCTTACCCTCTTGACTAACCTTTGATTCCCCATTTGCCATTGTTGAATCTGTTGTTTCTTCTGTTTGGTATGGTATTACCTCATGCTGACTGACTTCCTTTTTAATGACAACTTTAACAAATGGCTTTGGAACGGTTATATTTAACTCTTGACCAGGTTTTAAGACAGAGTTCTCTGTTAATCCAGAGTTTAAAGTGAGTAAATCAGCTATTTTCAACTGATGTTCGCTGGCTATTGAGCCAAGCACATCGCCAGCCTTAACCACGTATTTTGTTTCTTCCAATGTTCCTCTTTGTAAAAAACTCACAGCCTGATCAAGCGGCAAGATTTGATCTGGAGCAGCTTTTGCTTCTTCAATTGTAGCATTAGTTGATAAATTGATATCAAGGATGCGTGTTTCATTTTCTCCTAGCGGAGGCAAAGCAGTTGTTGTACTTCTAGCTTCATATTCATTTAACTGATCTTCATTAACATACTGAAGTTTGAGTTTTTTGATTACATCTTGTGCGGTGCTTTTATTTCCTAAATAAACAACAGGCTTTCCATCAATCATAATAGCGGCTGCTTCCGCTTTAACCTCAATAGCGTTTTCAAGATAATTAATCGTTTTTTCATTTTCAGCTGTTGGATGAAATACTTGTTCAGGTATGTATATAATATTTGAACCAAGTTGGAGATTGATATCTTTATAGGATTGACCCATTGTTTCAATTTTTTTTGCAACTGCCTTTTCAACAGTGCTTTTTTTGGAGACTGTGCCTAGATATGTATTATTTAAATAAACATGGTACACAGTTGAAAGATTTGAATTATCTGCGAAGGCAATTGGATTAGTATGGAAAGCAAACGCTGCAATAACTACGGTTGTAATAACAGATTTTTTTATTGGGGAATTCATTAATTTTTTTCCTTTGTCCGCAAGATGGGACAATCTTTGTTTCAAAAACTTCATTACGTATCCTCCCTATATTACGGAAACAAATCTCAAAAAATAGTATTCTTTATAAAGCGTTTTATTTGGCTTTTTTACTTTACCATATTTTGATATAGAATTAGTCAATGTTTAGATAATGTAATATAAATGTATAAAAACTGACATTTTACTACATTTATTGTATATTTTCTGGGTATTATTTTAGGGAGGATTTTTTCATTTGGGTGATTTTGTGTTGTCAAACCCATATATATCAGTTTTTAAGGATAATAGATTTAGTTCTACAAAAAATGACAATTGTTGCATTCACTTGTTAAATAAAGGGCGTACTATTACATTTTTATTACGCTTGCTCAAAAAGAAAGAGAACCTGCAAATGCAAGTTCTCTTTTTAGATGGCGCGGGACGGAATCGAACCGCCGACACAAGGATTTTCAGTCCTTTGCTCTACCGACTGAGCTACCGAGCCATAATTAAAATGATTCACTAATCTTTTATTTCGTGTGTCCTTTGCTCAATAGATCTCGCGATCTTTCTCGCATGTTGCTGCAGAAGTCTAATCGATGGAGTGAGCAACATGCTCTACCGACTGAGCTACCGAGCCATATTAAAATGAAAGTGGCGGTCCGGACGGGACTCGAACCCGCGACCTCCTGCGTGACAGGCAGGCATTCTAACCAGCTGAACTACCGGACCAATAAATTTATTTTTATAATAAGGTAGTCAGCAAGATAACCGTCCTTGCCAGTCACTTACCGACCAACCTAATGCCGATGACCCCTACGAGATTCGAACTCGTGTTACCTCCGTGAAAGGGAGGTGTCTTAACCGCTTGACCAAGGGGCCATTTAAAAAAGTAAATGGTGATGTGCCATGAAGGACTTGAACCTTCGACCCTCTGATTAAAAGTCAGATGCTCTACCGACTGAGCTAATGGCACATAATATAAGTGGAACAGATTGGTTCTTGTACCAATTTCGTCTTGTCCTTGACGACGTTTTTAATATTACCATAAGTATCTAATAGTGTGCAATACCTTTTTTAAAACTTTTTATAAAATTATAAAATTAATTAACTCACCGTTTGTAATTGATACTCTAATTATACAGAAAAAAAGGTATAATTCCCTCAATAATAGGGTATTATACCTTTTTTTCATGAACTATGTTAAAGCTCCAATTAATGATTTTACCACCCTGTTGATTGGAGCGGAAGGCGCGAAGACTCCTCGGAAATGCTAACGCATTTCCTTCGTGCGTGGGCGGATTCAAGGATGTAATCCAATGTCCTGCGGGAATACGGGGCAGGGGAGACCCCACAGGCGCGATAGCGCCGAGGAGGCTCCCCGGACCGCCCGCGGAAAGCGAAGCGCCTGGAGCGCAAATCAACAGACAAGGTTAAAAGAACCCTTACATTTAAGAAGACTTTTTCAGTGCCCTCCAAAAAGGAGGGCATTGGTTTTCCGAAATCCTTAGAGTCTCCAAGGGTTGCTTACAATATTGGTTTGTTCGCGAGCAGGTCCGACAGAGAAGGTTGACAATGGGATCCCAGTTAGTTGGGAGACACGTTCAACATAATGGCGGGCATTTTCAGGTAGCTCATCTAATGACTTGCAGCCAGTGATGTCCTCCGTCCAGCCTGGAAGTTCCTCGTAAACAGGTTCACATTGTTTTAGAATATTCAAATTCGCAGGGTATTCATCAATTAAATCCCCATTATAGCGATAAGCTGTACAAATTTTCACTGTTTCCAACCCAGTTAGAACGTCAATTGAGTTGAGAGATAGATCAGTAATTCCACTAACACGGCGGGCATGGCGGACAACCACACTGTCATACCAGCCTATCCGGCGAGGACGGCCTGTTGTGGTACCATACTCATGGCCAACTTCACGGATCTGATCTCCAATTTCATTTAATAATTCCGTTGGGAATGGTCCGTCACCCACACGTGATGTATACGCCTTACAAACACCAACAACATGATTTATTTTAGATGGTCCAACGCCTGAACCAATTGTTACCCCGCCAGCAACAGGGTTAGAAGAGGTGACAAATGGATATGTACCTTGGTCAATATCAAGCATAACACCTTGTGCACCTTCAAAAAGAACACGGCGGCCTTCATCCAATGCGTTGTTGAGCACAACAGAAGTATCGCAAACATATTGCTTAACCTGCTGCCCATATTCATAATATTCGTCTAAAATTTCTTCCTTTGTAAAGCCGGTTGTTTCATAAATCCTTTCAAACAAGCGGTTCTTTTCTTTTATGTTTTGGTCAAGCTTTTCCTCAAAAATTTCACGGTCAAGTAAGTCGGCAATCCGGATCCCCATGCGGGCTGCTTTATCCATATAAGCAGGACCAATTCCTTTTTTGGTTGTACCAATTTTATTGGCACCTTTATTAGCTTCTTCGACCTCGTCTAACTTTATATGATAAGGCAGGATAACGTGTGCACGATTGCTGATGCGAAGATTTTCTGTTGATACTCCTCTTTTATGGAGACCTGCTAATTCCTCAACAAGTGACTTAGGGTTAACAACCATTCCATTGCCAATGACACAAATCTTTTCTTTATTAAAAATCCCAGATGGGATCAAATGCAATTTATACGTTTCACCATTAAAAACTATTGTATGACCTGCATTGTCTCCACCTTGATAGCGGGCAACAACTTCTGCATTTTCCGAAAGAAAGTCGGTAATTTTTCCTTTTCCTTCATCTCCCCATTGTGTACCAACAACTACTACAGATGACATTTAGAGCACCTCCGAATTTATTAAAACACATCTCAATATCAATTTTTAACCCAGAATCAGTTTACCAATTTTACTGTAGTAAAGTCAATAAAACACGAACAATTTATATTAAGCTATTAAATTATGTTCGTAAAATAGAATATAGTAATATAGCAAAAAGGATTAACCATCTATCTGGCTAACCCTCTAATTAATAACTTTGAACTTAGATAACTGTCTAGCTCCATCGCCAAGCGACTAGTGTACTTCGCCCACTTCCCTACGATAAGTCAACATCGATTCGCTTCCGCTTTTCTATGCGCCTGGAGGCATAGCTGAGTCATCAAAACGTCTTTCTAGGTTTACAAATTTATTATATTCCTTTATAAAAGCAAGCGAGACCGTTCCAGTCGGACCATTACGCTGTTTGGCGATAATTATTTCGATGATATTTTTGTTTTCTGATTCTTTATCATAGTAATCATCCCGATAGAGGAAGGCAACAATATCGGCATCCTGCTCAATACTACCTGATTCACGAATATCGGACATCATTGGCCGCTTATCCTGCCGCTGCTCGACACCACGGGAAAGCTGGGAAAGGGCAATAACAGGCACTTCCAATTCACGAGCTAAGGCTTTTAATGAACGGGAAATTTCTGAAACCTCCTGCTGACGGTTCTCACCGGACCGGCCACTGCCTTGGACCAGCTGCAAATAATCAATTAAGATCATTCCTAACCCGCCTTGCTCTTGCTTTAAACGCCGGCTTTTGGCACGGATTTCACTTACCCTGATTCCAGGAGTATCGTCAATAAAAATCCCCGCATTTGAAAGACTTCCCATGGCCATTGTCAGCTTGCCCCAATCTTCATCTGTCAGCGAGCCCGTCCGGAGTCTTTGGGCATCGATGTTTCCTTCCGCACACAGCATCCGCATCACTAATTGTTCCGCACCCATTTCAAGACTGAAAATCGCGACATTTTCACCTGTCTTTGTCGCAACATTTTGGGAAATATTCAACGCAAAGGCTGTTTTACCAACAGAAGGACGGGCACCAACAATAATTAAATCATTGCGCTGGAATCCTGCTGTGATTTTATCGAGCTCGGTAAATCCAGTCGCAATCCCGGTAATATCACCGACACGGGTATGCATTAATTCAATATTGTCATAAGTCCGGACAAGTACATCTTTAATATTATGGAAGGCACCCGCATTTTTTCGCGATGCTACTTCCATAATGTTTTTCTCTGCTTCGCTTAACAATGTTTCTACTTCATCCTCACGGGTATAGCCATCTTGGGCTATGCTCGTTGCCGTTCGAATTAAACGGCGCAGTAATGATTTTTCTTCTACGATTCTAGCATAATATTCAATATTTGCAGCTGTAGGAACAGAGGCAGCAAGCTCACTTAAATAACTGACACCGCCAGTATCCTCCAGCAGCTTGGTAGCTGCCAGCTCTTCGGTAACAGTAATTAAGTCAACGGCTTTGCCCTCATCGTTTAATTTTAGCATGACATTAAATATTTTTTGATGGGCAGCACGGTAAAAGTCTTCGGGAATTAAAATTTCGGAAGCCAATGTCAAGGAAGATGGTTCAAGAAAGATGGCACCTAAAACGGCCTGTTCTGCTTCAATATTTTGTGGGGGAATCCGATCTGCAAATAAATCACTCATATAGTAGTAACCTCCTATTCTAAGAGGAATCATTTATAATCAAATAAATAAAGGCGGTGTGAGCGAAGCTAATCCAAACAAGTGGTTTGAACAAAGCTTTTATACACTGTACTCTACGATCAGCTGTATACCTAGTGCGCGCTCCGCCACTTTTCCTTGGAAAAGAGAAAAAGTGACCAGTTAGTACCGATCACATTTTACCTTTTCTATTCTATCACGTTTATTGTTAAAGTGAACGACAAAAATTAGTTTCCTTCTTTGACATGAACATCCAAAACGGCTGTAACTTCATGGTAAAGCTTAACAGGTACTTTTGTATGGCCAAGAGTGCGAATTGCATCCTCCAAGTCCATTTTTCGTTTATCAACTTTAATCCCATGTTTTTTCTGAAGTTCCTCTGATATTTGCTTCGTAGTAATCGATCCAAATAAGCGTCCGCCCTCACCGGCTTTTGCCGTCAACTCCACAGTTACCTTTTCCAATGCTTCTTTTAATCTTTTTGCTTCAGCCAACTCTTCAGCTGCTGCTTTTTCTTCTTTTTTCTGCTGGGCGGAGAGGACACTTATACTTGATTGATTTGCCTCAACTGCCAAACCTTGCTTAATTAAAAAGTTATGAGCATAGCCATCAGCAACATTTTTAACTTCACCTTTTTTGCCTTTACCTTTAACATCCTTTAAAAAAATTACTTTCATTCTTTTTTTCCTCCTTCAATGTATTCGTCAATTGACTGCTTCAGCTGTGCTTCGGCCTCTTCAATAGTTACACCGGAAAGCTGGGTTGCCGCATTCGTAAGATGGCCTCCACCCTTAAGGTGTTCCATAATGACCTGGACATTTACATCCCCAAGTGATCTTGCACTAATTCCAATCTGGTCCTCGCTTCGCTTGGAGATGACGAAAGAAGCAATGACACCATCTAAAGTCAGCAATGTATCTGCAGCTTGGGCAATTAAAACCTGATCATGAAACTGTTGATCATTACCATGAGCAATGGCAATTCCCTCTTTATAAAATTCTACGGTCTCAATTAACTTGGACCTTTTCAGATACGACTCTATGTCTTCACGCAGGAACTTTTGAACGAGAACAGTATCAGCACCTTGAGCTCTTAAGTATGACGCCGCGTCAAAGGTCCGTGAGCCTGTCCGTAACGTAAAGCTCTTTGTATCAACAATGATACCCGCTAATAGAGCAGTAGCTTCAAGCATATCGATTTTTCCACGTTTTGGTTGGTATTCCAACAACTCTGTAACAAGCTCTGAAGTAGATGAAGCATATGGCTCCATATAAACCAATAGAGGGTTTTTGATAAAATCCTCGCCGCGGCGGTGATGGTCAATTACCACAACCTTGTCGATGCTATTTAAGAGTCGTTCTTCAATAACTAGACCTGATATATGCGTATCAACAACCACAAGTAAAGTTTTATCGGTAGCAATTTCTAATGCTTCCTCAGGTCCAATAAAGTACGAAAGTAACTGTTCATTTTGGCGAATTTCCCTTACAAGCCGTTGTACACCTTTATCAATTTCTTGAAAGTTTACAACAATATAGGCATCCTTTTGATTCATCTGGGCCACCTTGTAGATTCCAATTGAAGCCCCAATCGCATCCATATCAGGATTTTTATGCCCCATTATAATGACTTTATCACTCTCATTAATTAATTCCTTTAAAGCATGAGAGATGACCCTTGCCCTTACTCTCGTTCGTTTCTCAATCGGGTTGGTCTTACCTCCATAAAACTTCACCTTGCCATCCGCCTGCTTAATGACAACCTGGTCACCGCCCCGGCCCAATGCTAAATCAAGACTTGATTGGGCAAGTGTTCCTAATTCAGGCAAAGAGGAGACGCCAGTCCCAACACCAATACTTAACGTAAAAGAAACATTTTGTTTGGATGTCATTTCCCTGACATCGTCAAGAATGGAGAACTTACTCTTTTCAAGAGCCTGCAGGATTCCCTCATTAAAAACAGCAATAAAACGTTCGGACGATACCCTTTTAAAAAATATACCATTTTCTTGTGCCCATTTATTTAAAATGGAAATCACAAGACTATTCAGATTGCTGCGCATTTGATCATCCATGCCTTGTGTTAGTTCATCATAGTTGTCTAAAAAGATGACTGCAATGGTTGTTCGTTCATTCAGGTACATTTTTTCTATTTCGGCCTGCTCCGTTATATCAAAAAAGTAGAGAAGCCGCTCATCCCGTTTTAAAATGACACGGAATTTTCGATCGTGGAGCTTAATAATCTCTGTTTCAACTTCCTGTTTAATTAAAGGGATAAGTGATTCTGCCACATCGTAGAGAGACCTGCCACCAAGTGTATCCTCATCAAAACACGATGCTAGAAAAGGATTGGTCCATTCGATTACATACTCATTATTTATAAGCATGATCCCAATGGGCATCTCAAGCAGGGCTTCTTCACCAACTCGTTTAATTCGGTATGACAGGGTAGCAATGTAATCTTCTAATTCCTTTCTCTGCCGTTTATCAATTAAAAACATATAGTAGATCGGCAAAATGATTGCAACCAGCCCGGCTAAACTTAATATCCAATTATACAAAAACAAGACAATAAGAAGCACTACTGTAATGCCTGTTAACCCGTAAAAGGGATACCGAATTGACCGCTTTTCTATAAATGTAGGCATTGTTTCAGCTCCTAAAAATTGTTGTTACTGTTTTTTTTCACCACGTCTTCGTAATCCAAAGCCTAAATCAATTATACCTAATATCCCTATAATATAAAGAAGAATTGGCATGATAAACGCCATAACTGTAATGATAATCGGCAGGGACTTGGCTGCCCCTCTTTGATGAAAGTAATAAAAGACGAAGGTTAAACCTTGAAACAACATAAACATTTGCAGAATATAATTAAGATTGGTTAACGCTGCATTCCAATAGGTACCTGCTTGCGGATGAATTAGCATCCCTAAGATCATTGCAGCCAGATAGTACCATAAAAGGCTTCTTGGCAGACTGATCTCTCTAAACGGCTTCCAGTTTCCAATCTGGATACCGAACCTTTTTAAAATAGGGACGGAAAGTAACTGAATGATGAAAACAGAGACAAATGACCACATGACAAACAAACTCGGAACTAGAGTCTTAATTAAATCTAAAGCTTGTTCAAATTGTTTTAGAGCCTTCTGGCTTTCCTTCTGCTGGCCAAATCCCTTTAGAATGTCCGATGACATGGATAGGGAGTCACGCATAGTTTTAATCAGTTCATCTATAAAATTAAAATGGAATAAAGCTGCACTAACGACATATTGGATTACAAGGCTCAATAGGAAGATAATGGAACCAGCAATTAAAATAGCCGTTCTGCTTCTGTTTTTTTGGATTAAGTATCCCATTATTACCCCGGTGAGTCCATATGTAAGTGTAAGTGGTAAAGCGATGATTGTACCGGCAATAAACGAAATCAATAGGGAAGCGATCGTAAAAACAAGGATACTTTTCAAATCATTTTTTGCAGCGAATAAGATAAACGGCAGAGGCAATACAAAGTTTACAATCACACCGATTACTGGAGCATAGATCGTAATTAATAATAAAACAGTAAAAGCAGCTAAAAGGATAGCTCCCTCAGTTAACTTACGTACGTTATTCAATTTTTCACCCCTATATCATTAAACCCTTATCCCTATATTGTAGCTAGTTAGTCTCTTTGATTCAACTAAAAAAGAAAAAGGCAGCAGGGAATCTCCCTAACTGCCTTTTGTTTTTTAAAAAATATTACTTATTCACCTGCAACGAATGGTAATAATGCCATCTGACGTGCACGTTTAATCGCAACTGTTAATTTGCGTTGGTACTTTGCGTTTGTACCCGTTACACGACGAGGTAAAATTTTTCCACGTTCAGAAATGAATTTTTTTAGTAAATCAACATCTTTATAGTCGATGTGTGTGATTCCGTTTGCTGTGAAATAGCACACTTTGCGGCGTTTTGCACGTCCGCCTTTACGTCCTCCCATAGCCATTGGTATTCCCTCCTTCATTATTGGATAAAGGTTTTATTAGAATGGAAGATCATCATCAGAAATATCAATTTGACCGCTTCCTGCAAACGGGTCATCATCCATTCGAGTAAAACCTTGATTATTATTGTTTTGCCGTTGATTCTGATTATTATTATTGCCTCCATAAGGAGCATTTTGTTCCCTTGGTGCATTAAAATGATCATTGTCGCCTCTACCGGCACCGGCAGCATTTTTAGGTTCTAAAAACTGAACACTTTCAGCCAAAACTTCTGTCACATAAACGCGCTTTCCGTCTTGTCCTTCGTAGTTGCGGGTTTGGATTCGGCCATCAACACCTGCTAAACTTCCCTTTTTCAAAAAGTTAGCTACGTTTTCAGCTGGACGTCGCCAAACAACACAGTTAATAAAATCTGTTTCCCGTTCACCCTGCTGATTCGTAAAGGTACGATTCACAGCTAAAGTAAAGGTCGCAACCGGAACACCATTTGGCGTATAACGCAAGTCAGGGTCTTTGGTCAACCTGCCAACAAGTACGACGCGATTCATCATCAGAATCAACTCCTTTTCTTCAAGTAAATGTTCCATGTGAAACATTTACTTTCCGGAAAAATTTATATCAAATCTTATTTTTCATCTTTAATTACGATGTAGCGAATGATATCTTCGCTGATCTTTGCTAAACGGGTGAATTCCTCAACCGCAGCAGAAGTAGCTGTTACATTTGCGATCTGGTAGTAACCATCACGGAAATCATTGATTTCATATGCAAGACGGCGTTTACCCCAGTCTTTAGCTTCTACAGACTCCGCACCGTTATCTTTAAGAATTGTGTTAAAACGCTCAACAAGAGTTTTTTTCGCTTCATCTTCAATATTCGGGCGGATGATGTACATAATTTCGTACTTTCTCATCACTGTCACCTCCTTTTGGTCTAAACGGCCCTAAATGGGCAAGGAGCAATTGTTCATTACTCACAAGTTAAAAGTATAGCATAGCTTTTCCTTAAAAGCAATACTTATTAGGTTTTAAAAGTATTTCCCGGTAAATGAAGTATGCTCCGCAGTACAATCTGCGGAGCTATAATTTTTCCACCTTTGATACAGGCCGCTAAATGGGCTCTTCCGCTTTTCTTCTTATACATTGAAACGGAAGTGCATGACATCTCCATCTTTTACTACATAATCTTTACCTTCCAGTCTTACTTTACCTGCTTCTCTGGCAGCAACCATACTTCCACCAGCCAGTAAGTCCTCATAGGAAACTGTTTCAGCACGAATAAACCCGCGTTCAAAATCAGTGTGAATAATAGCGGCACATTGTGGGGCTTTCATTCCTTTCCGGAATGTCCATGCCCGTACCTCCTGAACACCTGCAGTGAAGTAGGTAGCTAGTCCAAGCAAACTGTAGGCAGCCCGGATTAATTGGTCAAGACCTGACTCCTTAATTCCCAGCTCCTGTAAAAACATTGCTTTTTCTTCACCTTCAAGCTCGGCAATTTCCTCTTCAATTTTTGCACAAACAACAATGACCTCTGCTTGGTCAGCTGTGGCAAAGTCACGTACCTTTTGAACGTATTCATTTGCTGAAGGATCGGCTACATCATCTTCACTGACATTTGCAACATATAAAACAGGTTTGATCGTTAATAGATTTAGTCCTTTTGCAATCTTCAATTGCTCTTCAGTAAATTCCACTGCACGTGCGGGTTTTTCAGCCTCAAATCCGTCACGAAGCATCGAAAGAACTTCAAATTCAGCCACTGATTCTTTATCTTTTTGTTTAGCCAACTTTTCAACACGGGAAATTCGTTTTTCCACTGTTTCCATATCTGCCAAAATTAATTCTAAGTTAATTGTTTCGATATCAGAGATGGGATCTACCTTTCCGGCTACATGGGTGACGTTCTCATCCTCAAAGCAACGAACAACTTCACAGATGGCATCTACTTGGCGAATATGAGAAAGAAATTTATTTCCTAATCCCTCACCTTTGCTTGCACCCTTCACGATTCCCGCAATATCCGTAAATTCAAAGGTGGTAGGAACTGTTTTTTTCGGGTGTACAAGCTCTGTCAGCTTGTTTAAGCGCTCATCTGGAACCTCAACGATTCCTACATTTGGGTCAATCGTACAGAACGGATAGTTGGCAGCCTCTGCTCCTGCCTGGGTAATTGCATTGAATAATGTAGACTTACCAACATTCGGTAAACCAACAATACCAGCTGTTAAAGCCATTCCTATGTCACTCCTCTTAAAAGTTATCTATCATAAGTTTTCATTATGTTAAAAATAATAAAAAGCCTCACACAATTATAGGCATTTAAAGGGAAAAAGACAAGCTGTCATAAAGAAAGCAGCTGTATTGACAGCTGCTTATGCTTCAATTTTTTCAATAGTAACAAGACAATCATACAGTGTACTTCCAAGACCGTTATCTGATGGACGGCTTGATGTGAGGATATTGACAGGCCCGCCAAATTTGCTCCAGATTCCTTCATCAATATTGATCGTATCATGATGAATTTTGATTCCAATCCAAACCACGCCCTTTATTTCGCCGCGGTCATTCCATACTCTGACATGGTCACCATTGTGCAAGTCGAGAGATTCAGCAATATTTTTCGCAACCTCTACTTTTACAACCGGCTCATTTTTCCATAGATGATAATTTTGCGAATGATTAGACCGTAAAGGATGAATGGTCAGCAGACTGTAAGGATATTTTTTAGCCAATTCTATACTACTCCATTTTGATTCAAGAGGGAGGGATAGCTGCAGTAACCCATTTCCGCTCTTAGTTTGACCTAAACATGAAGTGAATTCATATTTTCCACTTGGAGTATCAAAATGATGGTCAGCCCAAGGCACTTTTTTAACCGGTAATTCAAGTGTGTGCAGTTCTTTCAGCCTTTCAAGACTGATCCTTTTTTCAGCCAGCTGCTCCAGACACATTTGCAGCCATTCTTCTCTGGAAAAAGCAAAATTCTTTCCAAACCCAAGCCGGCCCGCAAGCTCCGTCCAGATCCATAAGTCTGACCTTACTTCCCCAGGTGCCTCAATAAGCTTTGGGCCATAATTAACGTAATGGTGATACATCGATGAGTAATATAAATCTTCTTCTTCGAAAGCCATTGTCGTTGGCAATACATAATCGGCGATTTGCGCCGTATCGGTCATAAATTGTTCAATCACAACAAGCGTAGGGACAGAGGAAAAGGCTTTTTTAACAACTGACGAGTCCGGAACTTGGGTAAGCGGATTGCCGCAGGTAACAATAATCATTTCTATCTTTGGATCCTTTGCAGCTATTATATCCTCTGCCTGCTTCATAATCGAAAACTGTCTACTTTTTAGCTTACGTCCGGGAAGTGTTAGTGCTTCAAAAACAAAGCTCTGACCGACTTGAAGGTTCGCGTAATTGGCCCCGCCGCCGGGAATGCCGATGTTTCCGCTTACCGCGGCAACTGCATCAATGAACCTAATCGTGTTGCCGCCATTACTGTAACGCTGCATGCCGAGGCCCATATAGGTTGATGTCGGCTTATCAGCATAGACTTTAGCTAAAGAGGTCATTATCTCGATAGGAACTTCTGTCATTCGACTAATTTCCTCCAAAGAAACTTCATGCAGTAATTCTAGTAAATCAGTAAATCCATAAGTATAGTGATCTATAAAACTGTGATCCTCTAACCCCAGTCGCAGGATTTCCTTGATAATTCCCGCAGCTAGCAGTCCATCCATGCCTGGTTTTATCGAAATAAACTGATCAGCTATTTTTGCAGTACCATTAAAAAGTGGATCAATCACAAAAATTCTAGCACCGCGTTGCTTTGCTTCAAGAAGATTTTCATAAAAGTGCATATTTGTGCGGGCAACATTTCTTCCCCAAATGATAATATTTTTACTATTTACGAGATCTTCGGGGGCATGTGCATGGGCATTGCCAAAATCCCAGTGCTGGGCCTCAATGCCAGAACCCCAGCAGAGCGAACCTGTTAATTCCGTGACACCTCCATAGCAATTAAAAAAACGTTGATCCACATTCTTCAGTATTCCATTATTGGCATAGTCATGGCTATGAAGTACAGCTGTTGAACCGAATTTATTCTTAATTTCCATTAATTTAGCCGCGATTTCATCAATTGCCCGGTCCCAAGAGATTGGTTTAAATTCACCATTTACTTTTTTTAATGGCTGCAGTAACCGCTTGGAGGAATTGGCCCTCGTTTCAAGCATGCGGCCGCGGCCGCAAATTTTTCCTTTGGTGATGGGGTGGAAGGGGTCACCATCCACCTTTGTAACTTTCCCATTTTCAATGGTTACTTGAAAACCGCAGCTATCCCAGCAGTTTAATGGGCATGCTGATTGATGAGTTTCAGCCAAATTCTCCACCCCCAAAAATTTTTATTTAAAGATCAGTATAAAGTTAAACGGGCGCTTCCGCTTTTCTATTGTCTAGCTGCAGCGCCCAGCGACTAGTGTACTTCGCCCATCTCCCTACGATAAGTCAACATCGAATCGCTATCGCTCTTCGTGTTTCCTTTATCTCAGTCGGTGTGCTCCAGTCCATACGTCGCTAAACGGGCGCTTCCGCTTTTCTATTAAAAAAGAAGCATGAGACTAACCCTTTTTCAGTCTTCATGCTTTACTAAAACTTTTTTCATTTTCCGGGAAAATTCTTTTCTTGGAATTAAGACGCTATGGGAACAGCCCTCACATTTGATTCTAACATCCATTCCCATCCGAATAACTTTCCAACGATTCGTTCCACACGGATGTGCTTTTTTCATTTCCACAATATCATTGAGTGCAAACTCTTTTTCTTCCATATGCACACTCTCCTTTAAACACTCGGTTCCTTCTTCTCTACAGCATTTCTCGAGTACATGACAAGGCGAGGAAAAGGAATTTCAATTCCATTTTCGTCAAGTCTCATTTTAACCTCTTTGCGAATCATTCTTGCAATATAAAAATGCTTCATCGGCAGGGTTTCTGCTACGATTCTTAAAACAATTTCAGAAGGACCTAAGTTTTGAACTCCTAAGAGTTCGGGTACGTTAACTAAATCCTCATATTGCCCAGGAAGTTTATTAAGGAGCTCCTGAATGACACCCTCTGCCTTTTCAATATCCTCTTCATATGCGATTCCAACATCAACGACTGCAACACTGTTGTTTAAAGAAAAATTGGTTACTTGATTGATCGTTCCATTAGGCAAAATGTGAAGCTCGCCTGTCCAGTTCTTGATTTTCGTTGTTCGCAGGCCAATGGCTTCTACATCGCCTTCATATTCCCCGACACGGATATGGTCACCAACAGAAAACTGGTCTTCAAAAATGATAAAAAATCCTGACAGAATATCTTTAACCAAGCTTTGGGCACCAAAACCAATCGCCAAACCAACAATTCCCGCCCCGGCAAGCAATGCTTTCACATCAATATTCATCACGGAAAGAATCATCATAAAGACAATAAAATAAATCACATATGAAAGGACATTATCAAGCAGCTTTGCAAGAGTCTCTTCACGGCGTTCAGAAGTTCGGAATGGGGAACGGTCTCTAATTTTGAAAATATTGTGTATCGTCACTTTCCCGATCCGGATAACGATATTCGCAACAGTTAATATGATAACAATCTTGATGATTCCTGTACCAATAGCCAGCCAAGATTTTTCATTTAAAAATTCATTGACGACACTTTGCGAAATACCCATTTTTGAAACATCCATAGTTTATTCTCCCCCTGAAACCATCTATTTCAAAATCTATTTTAACAATTTTTTTTCATAGATAGAAGTTTTTAAAGAAATGTATAGATTATTTAAAATGTTCGTATACTGTTAATACTAATATTAGGGAGTGGACTAAATGAATCTAAAATCTGGTTTTTTTGACAGGAGGGCTAGTACCAGAGTATTCCACAGTGAAGAGCAGGCCGCAGACAATCTAGCTGAAGAATTGCTTTCCTTTTTTCCAGTAATGACAAGCCGCCCAATTGTTTTTGTCTGCATTGGAACTGATCGATCTACTGGTGATTCATTAGGACCACTTGTTGGTACATTACTAGAGGAAAAAAAGCTCCAATCCTTTTACTATTATGGAACACTTGATGATCCCATTCATGCCGTTAATCTCGAAGAAAAGCTCAAGGAAATTAACGAAAAGCATTTTCATCCTTTTATCATTGGCATCGATGCCTGTTTAGGTAGATTTAAAAGTGTCGGCTTTATCGAAATAGGTAATGGGCCTGTTAAACCAGGTGCAGGAGTAAATAAAGAATTACCTGCCGTTGGTCAAATCCATATCACCGGAATTGTAAATGTGAGTGGTTTTATGGAGTTCTTTGTCCTCCAAAATACACGATTAAATCTTGTCCTAAGAATGGCTAAAACAATTGCAAATGGGATTGAAAAGGCACACCTTCGTTACCCGCAGAAAATGAATTGGCTTGATTTTAAAGAAGCATCTTCTGCAAAAGAAGTATGAATTAGGAAAAGCGAAAGCGCACGTATAGGTGAAGTCACTAGTCGCTGGGTGCTGCAGCTAGAAGGTTATCAAAATTCAAAGATTTAAATGATAAATTATAACAAAAATAGGCGAGCACCCTTTATAGATATTTACATTAATTTTCTATAAAAGGTTCTTGCCTATATCTTTTTTTGTTAAAAAAATTGATGATAATAATACATAGCAGTAACAATCACCGCTGTGACCAAAATACCAGGTAAAAAATTGGCTACTTTAATTTTGATTTTCCCGGTTAAGTTTAAACCGATTGCAAAAATCATAATTCCACCAACGGATGTCATTTCCGTAATAAATTGATTCATTAATGCGTGGGGAACAAACAGATTAATCTGCGTGGCAAATGCTGCAATGATTCCTTCATATAACAGAACAGGAACAGCAGAAAAGATAACACCAATTCCAAGGGTTGTTGTTAAAATAAGGGCAGTAAATCCATCAATAATCCCTTTCGTGTATAATACAGCGTGATCACCGCGAATTCCGCTATCTAACGCCCCAATAATTGCCATTGCCCCAATCACAAAAATTAACGTTGCCGTTACAAATCCCTCAGAAATACTCCCTTTTCCAGGGGATCCAAGTTTCTTTTCCAACCAGCCTCCGAGGTCGTTCAACTTTTCCTCCAGCTGCATAAGTTCACCAATGACCGTACCAATCACCATACTTAAAATAACAATAAGAAAGTTGTCACTTTTCAAGCCCATTTGTAATCCTAAGGCCATTACAGTAAGACTAATGGCATACATTACTGTAACTTTCATTCCTTCAGGAATCCGATTAAGCAGCTTTCCTAGCAACGAACCGATGATAATTAACCCGCCATTTACAAGTGTTCCTAATAAAAACATTTACTTTCACCTATTTTTCAATTGTCAAATTATTCAATAGACCTAAACTATCATGTATAATTTAAAAGCGCAAGTCACTATCAAAACGTGGTGTCTGCATTAAGGAACAGCAAATAAGTCAAAAAAATAAACCATCTTTGATGGTTTAGAAGGATGGATCCTCATCGAGAAGTTCTAAAATTCTCTCCAAGTCTTCTTTGGAAAAAAATTCAATTTCAATTTTACCTTTGTTTTTTGATTGTTTAATATTTACTGTTGTTCCAAATCTTTCCCTTAAAGAACTTTCCCGCTCCTTCAAAAAAACATCTGCTTTCTGCTCAGTTTTTTTTGTTTCACGTGAAACATTTTCATTTAACAGCTGGACTAATTTTTCAAGTTGACGAACATTTAGATTTTCTTTGATTATTTTTTCAACGATAGCAGGTAGTTTATTTTTTTGGCGCAGTCCAAGAAGAGCACGTCCATGGCCCATTGAAATTTTCCCTGATGAAATTAGCTCTTGAATTTTTGGAGGAAGTGAGAGAAGACGAATATGATTGGCAATATGGGGACGGCTTTTTCCCAGACGTTTTGCCACTTCTTCCTGTGTTAAATTTAATTTTTCAATCAGTGTTTGATAAGCCATCGCTTCTTCAATTGGGTTTAAATCTTCCCTTTGAAGATTTTCCAATACAGCTAACTCCATCATTTGCTGTTCGGAAAGCTCGCGGACAATAGCTGGAACTTTTTCCAACTTTGCTTCCTTCGCTGCCCTAAAGCGTCTTTCGCCAACGACAATTTCATAGCCTTTGATACTTTTGCGAACAACTAAAGGCTGAAGAATTCCATGCTCAACGATTGATACTGCTAATTCGGCAATGGCCTCCTGATCAAAGATTTTTCGCGGCTGATAAGGATTAGGCCGCAAATCCTTAAGGTTAATTTCCTGAATAAGCTCTTCTTTATTAGCATCAATATTAGAAAAAAAAGCATCCAGCCCTTTTCCTAAGCCTTTAGCCATTTGAAACCACTTCCTTCGCCAATTCTACATATACTTCTGCACCACGTGACTTAGGATCGTAGGTAATAATTGGTTCACCATGACTAGGAGCTTCACTTAGCCTGACATTTCGAGGAATTATTGTTTTGTAAACTTTATCTTGGAAATATTTTTTTACTTCTTCAATTACTTGAAGGCCTAAATTTGTTCGTGCATCCAACATTGTTAACAAAACACCTTCAATTTTCAAGTCATGATTTAAATGCTTTTGAACAAGACGAACAGTATTTAACAGCTGGCTTAACCCCTCCAAAGCATAATATTCACATTGGACTGGGATGAGTACCGAATCAGATGCTGTTAAAGCGTTAATTGTTAATAATCCTAATGATGGCGGACAATCAATAACAACATAGTCAAAGCTGTTTTTTACTTCTTCAAGCGCCCTTTTTAAACGAACTTCCCTCGAGATCGTCGGTACAAGCTCAATTTCTGCACCTGCTAATTGAATGGTTGCCGGTATAGCATATAAATTTTCAATTGATGATGATTTAATGACTTCCTTTGCTTCGACATCATCTACTAAAACATCATATATACATTGATTGACTTCTGCCTTTTCAATTCCAATCCCGCTTGTTGCATTTCCCTGAGGGTCAATGTCAACTAGTAAAACCCGTTTTCCTATGTATGCTAAGCAGGCGCCTAGGTTAACAGCGGTTGTCGTTTTGCCGACACCACCTTTTTGATTCGCAATTGCAATAACCTTGCTCACGGTGTCACCTACCCTTACTTTACTAGACTAGTATCTTAACAAACTAGGAAAGAAACAGCCATGTTATTTATTTTATCATGAAACTGAATCGATGGAGTTTTTTTTCGAGAAAAATTTACAGGGCATTTTGTCACAAATAAAAGGAACCTGACATGACTGTAGCAGGTTCCTTAGGTTTCCTATATTTAACTATCAATTTACTTTTTCTTTGGAATTCGAATCGTAAATTGGTAAAAATCCTCAAATTCCTCTTCTTCAGAGGCTAAATTAATTCCACTATTTGACACCATTGACAATGACTGGCGAATTGTGTTTACTGCAATTCTCATATCCTTGCTAAAAGCCTTTCGTTTCGGCTTTGGCTTTCCGTTTTTTTGTTCTAACAAGCGAACAACACGTTCTTCAGTTTGCTTCACATTAAGATTTTTTTCGACTATCTCCTCTAAAAGCTTGATTTGCTTTTCTGAATCCTTTAGTGGGATAAGGGACCGAGCATGACGCTCAGTAATATGTTTATTCAATAAGGCATTTTGCACTTCTTCTGGTAATTTTAGGAGCCGCAGCTTGTTCGCAACAGTGGATTGTCCTTTCCCTAAACGTTGGGCAAGCGCCTCCTGAGTTAAATTGTGGAGCTCCAGTAATTTTCCATAGGCAATTGCTTCCTCAATTGGAGAAAGCTCTTCACGCTGTAGATTTTCAATTAATGCAACGGAGGCTGTCTCTGTATCCGACAGATTTTTAATTATAGCTGGAACCAGATCCCAGCTTAGTTTTTTCATTGCTCTCCAGCGCCGCTCACCAGCAATAATTTCGTACTTTCCGGCTTCAAACTCTCGTACAACGATTGGTTGAATAATTCCGTGAATATGAATGGTTCGTGATAATTCCTCAATTTTTGCTTCATCAAAAACAGTCCGAGGCTGAAAGCGGTTTGGAACAATACTGTCTATAGGGATCTTTTTTATCTCGTTCCGCTCGTCTATCATTTCAATATTATCAAGTTCAACCTCAGTCTCGATAGTATCTAGCTCAACCTGTTGTTCCTTTTCGCCGAGGCCAAAAAAGCGTGTAATTGTATGCTTCATCCCCAACACCACCTTTACGAAACTCCCTATTACTAATTCTCTGTATAAATGACAAGTTCCTGCCATTAAAGAACAATAAAAACCAAAAATTGCTGTCACTATTCAATAGGCATTTTATTTGGTGTCCCCGGTTTACGAGGGTACTTTTTCGGTGTTTGTTTTATTTTTTTTATAACAACTAAATTTCGTTCGCTTTCTTCAATCGGCAATGTAAATGTATAAGTCTTTTCAACTATTCCTCCCAAAAGAGCGATAGCCTTTTTACCCGTATCCAATTCTTCACTGGCATGGGATGCCTTCATGGCAATAAAGAATCCTCCTGGTTTGACGAGTGGGAGACACAATTCACTTAACACAGACATCCTTGCAACTGCTCTTGCTGTTACCACATCGTAAGCTTCCCGATGATTTGGATTTACTCCAAAGGTTTCAGCGCGATCATGAATAAAATGTACATGGTCAAGCTTTAATGTATCAGCAAGGTGATTTAAAAACGTGATCCGCTTGTTTAACGAATCAACGATCGTTACTTCAATTGACGGAAAAACGATTTTTAGAGGAATACTGGGAAATCCCGCCCCTGCACCAACATCACATAATTGAATGGGTTTAGAAAAGTCAAAATAGAAAGCAGCTGAGATTGAATCATAAAAATGCTTCAGATACACCTCGTCTTTTTCCGTTATCGCGGTTAAGTTCATTTTTTGGTTCCATTCAACCAAGGTTTGATAATACACTTCGAACTGCTCTACTTGCATTGGGGAAAGGCTGATTCCTTTTTCTGCTAGCATTGCTGCAAATTGTTCATTCTTCATCCGCATCTTCCTCTACACGATTTGCTTTCTAATTGGCAATCCGAGCAATTTTACCTTGCTCCAAATAAATTAAAAGGATGGAAATATCTGCAGGATTTACACCAGATATCCTTGATGCTTGGGCAATCGATAATGGTTTGATTTTCTTTAATTTTTGTCGTGCTTCTGTGGCAATTCCTGTGATTGCATCATAATCAATGTTTTCGGGAATTTTTTTATTCTCCATTTTTTTAAGATGCTCCACTTGCTGCAACGACTTTTCAATATAGCCCTCATATTTGACTTGAACTTCTACCTGTTCTTTGACTTCACTATCTAATGAAACCTCACTTGGTAATAATTCTTCAATATGATCATAAGTCATTTCAGGTCTTTTTAAAAGATCAGCCGCCCGAATTCCATCTTTTAACTCGCTTCCTCCAAGACTGCTGATCAGTTCCTGAACTTGTTTAGATGGCTTTATAAATGTTGACATTAAACGTTTTTTTTCCGCCTCAATTGCTTCTTTTTTCGCGACAAATTTTTCAAAACGTTCATCTGAAATGAGTCCAATGTTATGACCATATTCAGTCAGTCTTAAATCAGCATTATCATGACGCAAAAGCAAGCGGTATTCTGCTCTTGATGTCAACAATCTATATGGCTCATTTGTTCCCTTTGTAACCAAATCATCAATTAACACACCAATATAAGCATCCGAACGGCTAAGAACAAGCTGCTCTTTTCCCAATGCATTAAGACCTGCATTGATTCCTGCCATGATCCCTTGCCCGGCAGCTTCTTCATATCCAGAGGTCCCATTAATTTGACCTGCTGTATAAAGATTTTTAATCAATTTTGTTTCAAGTGTTGGCCAAAGCTGCGTAGGCGCAATAGCATCATACTCAATCGCATAGCCTGCTCTCATCATTTGTGCTTTTTCAAGTCCTGGAATTGTTTCAAGTATTTTCTTTTGAACATCTTCTGGTAAGCTCGTTGATAGTCCTTGTACATAAACCTCCTGAGTATTTCTGCCTTCAGGCTCCAAGAAAAGTTGGTGGCGAGGTTTATCGTTAAACCGAACAACCTTGTCTTCAATAGAAGGACAGTAACGCGGACCTGTTCCTTTAATCATTCCGGAATACATCGGTGAGCGATAAAGATTGTCATCAATCAACTTATGTGTCCGCTCATTTGTATACGTTAGCCAGCATGGCAGCTGATCGGTGATATATTGTGTTGTTTCATAAGAAAAGGCTCTAGGAACTTCGTCACCTGGCTGGATTTCTGTTTTGCTATAATCAATGGTTTTGCTATTTACCCGTGGTGGTGTTCCCGTTTTAAAGCGGACTAATTCAAACCCGAGCTCTTTCAGGTGCTCAGACAGCTTGATAGAAGGCTGCTGATTGTTTGGACCACTGGAATATTTTAATTCGCCAATGATAATTTCACCGCGAAGATAAGTACCTGTAGTAATAACTACTGTTTTTGAACGGTAAATTGCGCCTGTTTTCGTAATGACTCCTTGGCACAATCCATCCTCGATGATCAAGCGCTCCACCATACCTTGAAGTAACGTCGCATTCGGTTCATTTTCAATTGTTTTCTTCATTTCATGCTGGTAAGCAAATTTATCAGCCTGGGCCCTTAATGCCCGAACAGCTGGTCCTTTACCAGTATTGAGCATCCGCATTTGAATATAGGTTTTATCAATATTTCGACCCATTTCTCCACCAAGTGCATCAATTTCCCTTACAACAATCCCTTTTGCCGGACCCCCGACAGAAGGATTACATGGCATAAATGCCACCATATCAAGATTTATCGTTATGATCAGTGTTTTGGCGCCAAGCCTCGCCGCAGCAAGTCCTGCTTCGCAGCCGGCATGACCGGCACCAATGACAATAACGTCAAACTTTCCTGCTTCGTATTCCATTTTGCCCCTCCTTTTGAGCCTAAAAAGTCTTTAAAAAACTAAACCTCAGTTTAATTCTCAATGGATTCTATTCGTAACCCTGGTTGAACTTTTTATTCCTTTTCGTGCACTAATTAGCTCTATTCATTTCCGCAATTTAATCTTTTTATCCTTTTTTAGTCACTAATGAGCTCTTTTGGCTACCAAGTTGATGTTACTTGCCTAAACAAAACTGTGAAAATAGCTGGTCAATTAAGCTTTCATGCACGCTATCACCGACTATTTCACCAAGGAATTCCCATGTTCGAGTCAAATCAATTTGAACAATATCAATCGGAGTCCCCAAATTTACTCCTTCTATCACCTCTTCAATTGCTTGAAGTGCCTGATTTAAAAGAGCAATATGCCGGTTATTTGAAACATATGTTAAATCACCGGCTTCAATCGAGCCCGCAAAAAATAAAGATGCTATCGCCTCTTCAAGCTCGTCAACACCACGGTCCTCAAGCAGTGAAGTTGCGACAAGCTTATGATTGGCCGAAAGCTTGATTACCCTGTCCATATTAATTTGCTGCGGCAGGTCTGTTTTATTAACAATGACAATCACATTCATACCTTCAACTGCTTTAAAAAGATTTTCATCTTCTTCTGTTAGTGGATCAGCAGCATTTAAGACCAGCAAAAGTAAATCTGCTTCTTTTAACACTTTTCTTGAACGTTCTACACCTATGCGTTCGACAATATCCTCTGTTTCCCGGATTCCAGCTGTGTCCGAGAGTCTCAACGGGACACCTCTTACGTTCACGTATTCTTCAATTACATCACGTGTTGTACCTGGAATATCCGTAACAATCGCCTTATTTTCGTGTACAAGGCTGTTTAGTAACGAGGATTTGCCGACGTTCGGCCGGCCGATGATAACAGTTGAAAGGCCTTCACGCAGAATTTTTCCTTGTTCTGATGTTTGTAACAGTTTTTTCAACTCTTCCCGCACAAGTTTGGCCTTTTCCATTAACATTTTATGGGTCATTTCTTCAACATCATCGTATTCAGGATAGTCAATATTTACCTCAACCTGTGCCAGTGTTTCTAAAATTTCCTGACGCAGTTTACGAATCAAATTTGATAATCGCCCTTCCATTTGGCCCAAGGCTACATTCATTGCCCGGTCGGTTTTAGCTCTTATCAAATCCATGACTGCCTCAGCTTGTGACAAATCGATCCGTCCGTTTAGGAAGGCCCGCTTTGTAAACTCACCAGGTTCTGCTAATCTAGCCCCATTTTTTAAAACTAACTGCAAAACACGATTGACCGAAACGATCCCACCATGGCAATTGATTTCAATTACATCCTCTTTTGTAAAGGTCTTAGGGCCTTTCATGATAGAAACCATTACTTCTTCTACCACTTGTCCACTAACTGGATCAACTAAATGACCGTAATGGATTGTATGTGTCATAGCCTCATGTAATCTTTTTCCTTTTACGCTTTTAAATACTTTATCCGCAATTTTAATTGCATTCTCTCCGCTCAGACGAACAATGGCAATAGCCCCTTCACCCGATGGTGTCGATATCGCTGCAATTGTATCAAATTCCATGATTTCACCTCACTCAACACAAATATCTATATAAATTCGCAAATTTTTGTCCCAAATTATTAGAATACCATATTTTATTAACGTGTACAGCCCACCCTATCCATTTATCCACAATGAATAATGATACCTCATATTATTTTAACTTATCCACATGTGAATAACAATAAAACAAGTATCGAACGTTATCCACAAACAAAAAAAGCGGAGGCACCCGATGCATAGGACCGTCGACAAAAACCCCCACGTCCTATGCATCGAAACTAGGCAGTTATAAAAATTCAAGAACAATAAAAAAAACATCCAGCTTATCCAGCTGAATGTCTTTTTGCATTTCTATCTATATTATTTGGTGAAATAACTATATGCCGATGTGGTTCAGAACCATCAGAATATGTTTTTACGCGTTTATTATCGGCTAAAGCAGTATGGATAACTTTTCGCTCATACGAAGGCATTGGCTCTAGTGAAACATCTTTTCCAGTTTTAAGCGCCTTTTGCGCAAGTCGATGGGCAAGATGAATCAGCGTTTCATTTCGTCTATTTCGGTAATCCTCAGCATCTAAAATAACCGTCAGGTACTGTTCAGAGTGCCGATTGACAACTAATTGAGTTAAATACTGAAGTGAATTTAACGTCTGGCCTCTTTTCCCGATTAAAAGGGCAATTTTTTCACCCTTTAAGAGAAAATACAACTGCTTGCCATCCTTTTTCACTTCAATTTCAATTGATGCTCCCATTTTCTCACTAACCTGGTAAAGAAAGCTTTTCGCTTCTTCAAGCGGATCTTCTGCTTTTACGGTTACCTTAACGATTGCTGGACGCGAGCCAAAGATGCCAAAAATTCCTTTTTTTCCTTTATCAATAATAGAAACATCTGTGCGGTCCATTGATGTCTTTAATTGAGCTAAAGCTTGTGCTACTGCTTCTTCGACAGTATGTCCTGTAGCAGTTATTTGTTTCACTTTTTTGCTCCTCCCGCTTTACCGGCCACTGTTTCCTTCTTCAGATCCGGTCCTTTAATAAAATAGGTTTGAACAATCATAAAAATATTTCCGACTACCCAATACAAAGATAAAGCTGCCGGGAAATTGAAAGCAAAAACCACAATCATAATCGGCATCATCCAAGTCATCATAGCCATTTGCGGATTTTGTTCGGTTCCAGCCATTGTCATTTTTTGCTGAATAAATGTTGTAATTCCTGCAACAATTGGCAGGATATAATATGGGTCTTTTACACCTAAGTCAAACCAGAGAAAATTATCTTGTGCAATTTCACTCGTCCTTGAAATCGCATGGTAGAAGCCAATTAAAATTGGCATTTGAATCAGTAATGGAAAACAGCCTGCCATTGGGTTAACACCATGTTTTTGAAAAAGGGCCATTGTTTCCTGCTGCAATTTCTGTTGCGTTTTTTGATCCTTTGAGCTGTATTTCTCTTTCAGCTTTTTTATTTCGGGCTGCAATACCTGCATAGCTTTGGCGTTTCGCGTTTGTTTGACCATAAGCGGCAGGATGACTAAACGAATTAAAATTGTCACAACAATCAGCGACCACCCATAACTTCCACCAAGCATGTGTGCCACTTCTTTTAGCACCCAGGATAATGGGTAGACAATGTATTGGTTCCAGATTCCCGTACTCTCTGGTGTAATAGGCTGTTTAAGCTGATTACACCCTGCTAAGAGCAAAAACAAGGAGAGTATGCCAATCAAAACAGTAATTCTTTTCTTCAACCGAATATTCCCCCTTACTTGATTATATAAAAATTATTAAATTTTTTTGGCAAATTTTATGTAGATTTTTTAAAACATATTTTATCACTTTTTTGTGGGAAATGGAGGGAGGATTACAATTATGAGCCTTAGTACTTACATTCTTTTCTGTTTGCTGGAATTCTCTTTCTTTAAAACCTTTCCAACTTTAAGAACATGTGTCAAACTTTTTTTCACTTCAAAAAAATCCATTTCTACTAATGGCTTTCGAGCAATAATTACATAATCCATCCCTGTTTCCATGGAATCTTTTAATTCAAAAACGGCTTGACGAATATATCTTTTTATATGGTTTCTTGTTACAGCATTCCCTAGCTTTTTGCTAACGGAAAGACCGATCCTGAAGGGATCTTGTCCCTCTTTTTGCAAGGCATAGACTACAAATTGTCTATTTGCAAATGAACGTCCCTTTTTAAATGCTTCCTGAAAATCTTTATTCCTTTTTATTCTTAGTTCTTTTTTCATGGAAAAAACACCTTCAATTTTTTAATGACGAATATTTTTCCCCATTCCAAAATCTTTATATGTAAAAATTTAAATTTAGAGAATGGCATTTTTCTTTTACTATGACTTTAGCGACATGCGAGGTCGTTGAAGTCATAGTAAATAATACTTTTAGTGAAATTTGATCGCCTTTTTGTAAAAAAAGACCACTGAGGAATTTCAGTGGTCTATGCTGATAATACTTTTCTTCCTTTGCGACGACGACGAGCTAATACTTTACGACCATTTGCACTGCTCATGCGGCTGCGGAAACCATGAACTTTACTATGTTTTCTTTTATTTGGTTGGTAAGTTCTTTTCATATATGACACCTCCCTGAGGAATAGCTGTTAAAGACAGTCTTATATATTATAAAGACCACTAGTGGAAATTGTCAACTGTCTCAAAAATATTATCTCCTACTTTAAAGTTTAATTCATCGTTCTTCCGCTTGCAAAAATTAAGCATGGACGCTTCCGCTTTTCATCGATGTTGCTGCCAGGCCGGCGGCACCTTTTGTAAAACCAGCGTCCAGCGACTAGTATACCTCGCCAACCCCCTTACGATAAGTCAACATTGAATCTACATTTCCTCTACCTCAGTCGGTGTAGTCCATTCCGCACGCCGGTAACCGAATACCTCCACTTTTGGGTTTGTGGATAACTTTATCGACAATTTTTTTCTATCCACAAGCTTTATCGACAGGTTTTTCACAAACCCATATATTGTGGACAATTATTATGCACAGATTGTTACACTTGTGGATAAAGTTCTAAAAACCATTGCACCACTTCATTAAATTTGGTATTATATTTGTGTTTTCACTCTTGATAACCGAATTCCAAAATAAAGTTATCCACAAACTGTGGATAACATGTGGACAGTTATTCATGATGTAAAAATAAACTTATCCACAATAAGTGGATATTGTCGAAAACCCACTTATTTACCTTATTATATATTTTATCCACAAACACCTTTTCGTATATTTATAGATTTCTAGCTTTTATCCTTTGTATAAACATACATTTTGGCAACAAAACTATATACAATTACGAAATGAAAAAAGATATTTAAAAATACATGTGATCTTAATAAAGAACATGAAAAGGAGGGATACTAATTGGAAAATATTGCGGATCTTTGGAGCGCTGCTTTAAGCAACATAGAGAAAAAGATAAGCAAACCAAGTTTTGATACCTGGTTAAAATCGACAAAGGCCCATTCCCTAAAGGGGGACCTGCTTGTCATAACAGCTCCAAATGAATTTGCCCGTGACTGGTTGGAAGAACGCTATTCTCAATTGGTTGCCGGCATCCTATATGAAATAACGGGTGAAGAATTAGCTGTTAAATTTATCATTCCGCAAAACAAAGATGCAGACCAAATTGATATGCATGCACCTCCAAAGAAAACGAAAAAGGATGATGAACATACTGATTTACCGCAAAGTATGTTAATTCCTAAATATACATTTGATACATTCGTCATCGGTTCAGGCAACCGCTTTGCCCATGCAGCATCGCTTGCCGTTGCGGAAGCACCAGCAAAAGCCTATAATCCATTATTTATATACGGCGGAGTGGGATTGGGAAAAACGCATTTAATGCATGCGATTGGTCATTATGTCTTAGAACATAACCCATCTGCGAAGGTAGTTTATTTATCATCTGAAAAATTTACAAATGAATTTATTAACTCGATTCGTGATAATAAAGCGGAGAATTTTCGCAACAAATATCGAAGTGTAGATGTTCTGCTAATTGATGATATTCAATTTTTAGCCGGAAAAGAATCAACACAAGAGGAATTTTTCCATACTTTTAATACTCTTCATGAGGATAATAAACAAATTATCATTTCGAGTGACCGAACACCACGAGAAATACCAACCCTTGAGGATCGTCTCAGATCCAGGTTTGAATGGGGATTAATCACGGATATAACTCCTCCCGACTTAGAGACTAGAATCGCGATTCTTCGAAAAAAGGCAAAGGCCGATGGTTTAGATATTCCTAATGAGGTCATGCTCTATATTGCAAATCAAATTGATTCAAACATTCGTGAGCTTGAGGGGGCATTAATTCGCGTAGTCGCCTATTCATCATTGATTAATAAAGATATTAATGCTGACCTTGCTGCTGAAGCATTGAAGGACATTATTCCAAGCTCGAAGCCTAAAATGATAACGATTCATGATATTCAAAGAGCCGTGGGCGAACAATTCAATATTAAGCTTGAAGATTTTAAAGCAAAAAAACGGACAAAGTCAATTGCGTTTCCAAGACAGGTCGCAATGTATTTATCACGTGAGTTAACAGATTATTCATTACCGAAAATTGGAGAAGAGTTTGGCGGCAGGGACCATACTACTGTCATTCATGCCCATGAAAAAATCGCAAAGCTTTTACAATCTGATTCACAGTTGCAAAAGCAAGTTAAAGAATTAAATGAACTGTTGAAAATATAAGCTGGAAACGCCAGATTAGCGAAGTACGATCTAGACAGTGGTCTCCGGTCAAAATTTATACCTGTTTATAATATAAAAAACTGTTGATAAGTTTGACTAGTTTATACACAGTCTATCCACATGTGGATAGACTGTATTTCCGTTAAATAAAGCTAGTTATCCACAAATCCACAGGCCCTACTAGTACTTCTACTACTTTTTTAAATCTTATTAATATATGTATGCAATACAAAAAATATGCTAAATGGAGGATTTATAAAATGAAATTTTTAATCCAACGAGATCATTTGGTCCAAAGCGTCCAAGATGTCATGAAGGCTGTAACATCAAGAACAACCATCCCCATTTTGACAGGAATAAAAATAGTTGCCTCCAATGAAGGAGTTACTTTAACTGGCAGTGATTCTGATATTTCAATTCAAACATTCATTCCAAGAGAAGAAGATGGAAATGAAATTGTCGAGATAAAAGAAAGCGGCGCAATCGTACTAAATGCAAGATTTTTTAGTGAGATTGTAAAAAAACTGCCTACGGATACTGTTGAAATTGAGGTTTTGGGTCACTTGCAAACTGTGATCCGTTCAGGAAAATCGGAGTTTAGTTTAAACGGCCTTGATGCAGAAGAGTATCCACACCTTCCACAGATTGAGGAAAACAATACGTTTCATATTGCTGCAGACTTGCTGAAAGCAATGATCCGCCAAACTGTTTTCGCAGTGTCCACCTCAGAAACACGGCCGGTGTTGACAGGTGTCAACTGGAAAGTTGAAAATGACGAATTAAACTGTATTGCAACAGATAGTCATCGACTTGCACTACGAGTGGCAAAAATCGAAACAGAAAATCCTGGGAACTATAATGTTGTTATTCCAGGAAAAAGTTTAAATGAATTAAATAAAATTATTGACGATTCCAATGAGTTAATTGATATTGTTATTACTGAAAATCAAATTTTATTTAAAACAAAGCATGTACTATTCTTCTCGAGATTGTTAGAAGGCAATTACCCTGACACGTCAAGACTGATTCCCAATGAAAGCAAAACTGACGTGACTGTAAATACTAAGGAATTTCTTCAAGCTATTGATCGTGCTTCATTACTTGCTCGAGAAGGAAGAAATAACGTCGTTAAATTTTCGACAATCGAGAATAACCTAATTGAAATTTCCTCAAATACCCCGGAAATTGGGAAGGTTATTGAAGAAGTTCAAAGTGATGCAATTGAGGGAGAAGACCTTAAAATTTCTTTTAGTGCAAAATTTATGATGGATGCCCTTAAGGCAATAGATGGAACCGATATTAAAATAAGCTTTACCGGAGCTATGCGCCCATTTGTCATCCGACCGCTTCATGATCAAACCATTCTACAATTAATCTTGCCTGTTAGAACATACTAATCGGGCTTCAAGCTGCCAATGGATGGCGGCTTGTTTCACTTCAAGTGTGCTTTTGGGTTTCTTTTGACTAGAATGCTTCCACTTTTTTATTGTCCAGCGACTAGTGTACGTCGCTTAACGGGCGTTTCCACTTTTCTAAGTTTATTTGTAACCTAAACGATTTTTTAGTAAAATAGAACTTTAGAGACCATTTCAGAAAAGAGTGAATGTAATGCCGAAGGAAATAAAGGTCGAGACTGATTATATTGCACTAGGACAATTTCTTAAATTGGCTGAAATCATCCAATCTGGTGGAATGGCCAAATGGTTTTTAAGTGAAAATAAGATCTTTATCAACGGTGAACAAGATCAAAGAAGAGGAAGGAAGCTTTACCATGGTGACAAGGTTCAAGTTCCTGGCTTTGGGGAATTTCTGATCGTGTAAGCGGATCTTCATTGAAACCAATCCATGTATTGTGAAAAAAAGCTCAAAGCTTAGGCTTTAAGCCCTTGAAAAAGGCACTTCCCCTTTTTTTAGTGAGGAAACCTACTATGTATATAGAGCAGTTATCATTAAGGAATTATCGAAATTATCAAGAACTAAGTGTTTCTTTTGAAAATAAAGTGAATGTTATTTTAGGTGAGAATGCGCAAGGAAAAACAAATGTTATGGAATCAATTTATGTTTTAGCAATGGCTAAGTCCCACCGCACATCGAGCGATAAAGAACTTATTCGCTGGGATGAAGATTATGCTAAAATAGAAGGTAGAATTCAGAAACAATACGGTTCTTTGCCAATGGAGCTGATTATTTCAAAAAAAGGAAAAAAAGCAAAATGCAATCATATTGAACAGCAAAGACTGAGCAGGTATATTGGAAATTTCAATGTGGTTATGTTTGCACCGGAAGACCTTTATTTGGTTAAAGGCAGCCCTCAAGTGAGACGCAGGTTTATTGATATGGAAATTGGTCAAGTGTCCCCTGTTTATTTGCATGATATGAGTCAATATCAAAAAATACTTCAACAACGGAATCATTACCTAAAAATGCTGCAAACAAAAAAGCAAACTGACCATACGGTTCTAGAAATTTTAACAGAACAATTTATTCAAGTTGCTGCTAAAATTGTAATCAAACGATTTGAATTTCTCCGCATGCTTGAAAACTGGGCGCAACCAATTCATTCCGGCATTTCAAGAGGATTGGAAACATTAAAAATTGAATATAAACCATCCGTGGATGTATTAGAAACACAAGATGTGTCGAAAATGGTAATGTCCTTTGAGGAAAAATTTAACAAAGTTAAAATAAGGGAAATTGAGCGCGGTACGACAATGTTTGGGCCACATCGTGACGATTTACAATTTTTTGTTAATGAGCACGATGTTCAAACATATGGGTCGCAGGGTCAACAGCGGACCACTGCCTTGTCCGTCAAACTTGCTGAAATAGAATTAATTCATTCCGAAATGAAAGAATACCCCATTTTACTGCTTGATGATGTTTTATCTGAATTAGATGACTACCGCCAGTCCCATTTGCTCAATACGATACAAGGTAAGGTTCAAACGTTTGTAACCACAACCAGCGTTGACGGGATTGATCATCAGACACTAAAAGAAGCATCAACTTTTAAAGTGGATGCTGGAAAGATTAAACAAGTCCATTGAGGTGACTTCATGTATATCCATATTGGAGAGGATTTTAATGTTAGGTCAAAGGATATCATCGCTATTGTCGATAAACAGAGTGGCGACTCATCCTTACTAGTAAAAGAATTTCTAAAGAAGCATGAAGGGAACCTAATTAACTTAGCAAAGAAATCATTTAAATCGATAGTTATTACAAATAAGCACGTTTATTTATCCCCCTTTGCATCCAGTACTTTGAAAAAGCGCTCAGATTTTATGAATACACAAGACCTATAACATGATAAATAGACTATTTCAGTAAAGAGAGTGCAGGTGAACGTAATTGACAATGGAACAGAAAGAAGCCCAAGAACAAGCATATGATGCCAATCAAATACAGGTTCTTGAAGGACTTGAGGCTGTTAGAAAACGCCCGGGTATGTACATTGGATCAACCAGTGGAAGGGGTCTTCATCATTTAGTATGGGAAATCGTTGATAACAGTATTGATGAAGCGTTAGCGGGCTATTGCGATAAAATAAGTATTACCATTGAAAAAGATAATAGTATAACGGTTAAAGATAACGGGCGCGGCATTCCTGTTGATATCCAGGAAAAAATGGGCAGACCGGCAGTAGAAGTTATCATGACGGTTCTCCATGCTGGTGGTAAGTTTGGCGGCGGGGGATATAAGGTTTCAGGCGGTCTGCACGGCGTTGGAGCCTCGGTCGTTAATGCTTTGTCAAGCGAACTTGAGGTTTATGTTCACCGTGACGGGAATATTTATTTCCAAAAATATGAGCGTGGTGTCCCTGTCGAGGATGTAAAAAAAATTGGTACGACGGACTATACTGGTACGACGGTTCATTTTGTTCCAGACAGTGAGATTTTTACAGAAACTTTAGAATTCGAATATGATACTCTTGCTACTCGGATACGGGAGCTTGCCTTTTTAAACCGCGGCGTTAATATTTCGATTGAAGATAAGCGCGTTGAAAATAAACAACATGAATACCACTACGAAGGCGGGATTAAATCGTATGTTGAGCATTTAAACCGCACAAAAGAGGTTATTCATGAAGAACCAATTTACTTAGAGGGAGAACGGGATGGAATTTCCATTGAAGTTGCCCTTCAGTATAACGAAGGATATACCGAGAGTATCTATTCATTTGCTAATAATATTCATACGTACGAAGGCGGTACACATGAATCTGGATTTAAAACAGCTTTAACAAGAGTCATCAACGATTACGCAAGAAAAAATGGGCTTATAAAAGAGAATGATACTAATCTTTCAGGTGAAGATGTCCGTGAAGGACTGACAGCAATTATTTCTATTAAGCACCCTGACCCGCAGTTTGAAGGACAAACAAAGACAAAGCTCGGAAACTCAGAGGTTCGAACAATAACAGATGCTGTTTTCTCAAGTCATTTAGATAAATTTTTATTAGAAAACCCTATGGTTGCTAAAAAAATTGTTGAAAAAGGATTAATGGCAGCGCGGGCAAGGCTCGCAGCGAAAAAAGCGCGGGAATTAACAAGAAGAAAAAGTGCCCTAGAGGTATCCAGTTTACCTGGAAAATTGGCAGACTGTTCATCAAAGGACCCTTCTGAAAGTGAAATATATATTGTTGAGGGTGACTCAGCGGGTGGGTCAGCAAAGCAAGGACGTGACCGTCATTTCCAGGCTATTTTACCATTAAGAGGAAAAATCCTGAACGTTGAAAAAGCACGCTTAGATAGAATTCTCTCCAACAACGAAGTCAGGGCAATGATTACTGCAATTGGAACAGGAATTGGGGAAGAGTTTGATATTGCTAAAGCACGCTATCATAAAGTAGTTATTATGACAGATGCCGATGTTGATGGTGCACATATTCGAACCCTCCTATTAACATTTTTCTATCGCTACATGAGGAAAATTTTAGAGGCTGGTTATGTCTATATAGCTCAACCACCACTCTATAAGGTTCAACAGGGTAAACGTATTGAGTATGCATACAATGACAAGGAGCTTGACCGGATTTTTCAAGAGCTGCCAAACAGTCCAAAGCCTAATATTCAACGCTATAAAGGTTTAGGTGAAATGAATCCTGAACAATTATGGGAAACTACCATGGATCCTTCGAGTAGGACCATGCTTCAGGTTAACCTTGAGGATGCTATCGAAGCGGATGAGACCTTTGAAATGTTAATGGGTGATAAGGTAGAACCGCGTCGAAACTTTATTGAAGAAAATGCAAAATACGTTAAAAACTTGGATATCTAGAAAAGCGGAGGCGCCAGTTAAGCGACGTATGGACTGGAGAGCACTGACTGAGATAAAGGAAACACGGAGCTCAAGTCGATTCGATGTTGACTTATCGCAGGGAAGTGGGCGAAGTACACTAGTCGCTGGGAGCCGGAGCTAGACAAATAGAAAAGCGGAGACGCCCTAATTAAGGGTGGATAAAAAAGGGTAGAGGGTTGACCGCTATCCTCCTTTTTCTTTTATTCAAGCCTTTACGGTGATTAATCAAGGCTTAGCTAAACCCTATAGGAGGTAACAAATATGGCTGAAACACCAGAGTCTCATGTTAAAGAGATAAACATTAGTCAGGAAATGAAATCTTCTTTTCTTGACTATGCGATGAGCGTTATTGTTTCCCGTGCCCTGCCAGATGTACGGGATGGGTTGAAACCAGTTCACCGTCGTATTCTTTATGCTATGCATGATCTTGGAATTCATGCGGACAAACCATATAAAAAATCTGCTCGTATCGTTGGTGATGTAATTGGGAAATATCACCCGCACGGTGACTCAGCGGTATATGAAACTATGGTTCGGATGGCACAGAATTTCAATTACCGCTATATGCTCGTCGACGGCCATGGAAACTTTGGGTCCGTGGATGGTGATTCCGCCGCTGCCATGCGGTACACAGAATCGAGGATGTCCAAAATCTCCATGGAAATGCTGCGGGACATCAATAAAGATACGATCGATTATCAAGATAACTATGATGGCGAAGAAAGAGAACCGGTTGTTTTGCCAGCGAGATTCCCCAACCTGTTAGTTAATGGAACAACAGGAATTGCTGTCGGAATGGCAACAAATATTCCTCCGCATCAGCTTGGTGAGGTTATTGATGGAGTGCTGGCTGTCAGCCATGATCCGGACATTACGATTCAAGAGTTAATGGATATTATTCCTGGACCAGATTTTCCAACTGGCGGGATAATTATTGGCAGGAGCGGGATTCGCAAAGCATATGAAACAGGCAGAGGATCAATAACAATTCGAGCCAAGGTAGAAATTGAACAAAAAGCAAATGGGAAAGAAGTTATTATTGTCAATGAAATTCCATACCAAGTAAATAAAGCAAAGTTAATTGAAAAAATTGCAGAATTAGCCCGCGATAAAAAAATTGAGGGCATAACCGACCTTCGAGATGAATCAGACCGCAGAGGGATGCGAATTGTTATTGAGGTACGCAAGGATGCAAATTCAAGTGTCCTGTTAAATAACCTCTATAAACAAACAGCGCTTCAAACAAGCTTTGGAATTAATACATTAGCCCTCGTTGATGGGCACCCAAGAGTTTTAAATCTAAAGCAATGCTTAGTTTATTACTTAGATCATCAAAGGGTGATTATTCGCAGGAGAACAGAGTTTGAACTGCGTAAAGCCGAAGCACGTGCACATATTTTAGAGGGCTTACGAATTGCTCTTGACCACCTTGATGAAGTGATTAATTTAATCCGAAATTCGCAGACAGCTGACATTGCACGAGAAGGCTTAATGACAACATTTAACCTTAGTGAAAAGCAAGCCCAAGCGATTCTCGACATGCGTTTGCAGCGGTTAACAGGTTTAGAAAGAGAAAAAATTGAAGATGAATATCAAAGCTTAGTCAAGCTAATCAGCGAATTAAAGGCTATCTTAGCTGATGATGAAAAGATTCTCGAAATTATCCGGGAAGAATTACTTGAAATTAAAGAGCGTTTTAACGATAAGCGCCGGACAGAAATAGTTACCGGCGGAATTGAAAATATTGAAGATGAAGATTTGATCCCGCGTGAAAATATCGTTATTACCTTAACACACAACGGTTACATAAAACGACTTCCGGTCTCAACCTACCGTTCGCAACGACGAGGTGGCCGTGGGATACAAGGAATGGGAACTAATGAAGATGACTTTGTCGAACATTTAATTACCACCTCCACTCATGACACCATTCTATTCTTTACCAATAAAGGAAAGGTATATCGTTCGAAGGGGTATGAAATACCGGAATATGGCCGGACAGCTAAAGGTCTTCCGATTATTAACCTACTCGAGGTTGACAAAGGTGAATGGGTAAATGCCATTATCCCTGTGGAGGAATTTGTTGACGATTGGTTCCTGTTCTTTACAACAAAGCATGGAGTTTCAAAGCGCTCACCGCTATCATCGTTTGCCCATATCCGGAATAATGGACTTATTGCTTTGAACCTAAGGGAAGATGACGAGCTTATTTCTGTTAGGTTAACGGATGGCAGTAAAGAAATTATTATTGGAACGAAAAATGGAATGTTGATCCGCTTCCCGGAAACTGATGTACGGTCAATGGGAAGAACGGCCACCGGTGTTAAAGGGATAACCTTAGACAATACGGATGAAGTAGTCGGCATGGAAGTGCTTGAAGATCATACCGATATCCTGATTGTAACGAGAAACGGTTATGGCAAGCGTACGCCGGCTTCTGAATACCGAATTCAAGGCAGAGGCGGAAAAGGAATTAAAACCTGTCATATTACTGATAAAAACGGCGATTTAGTTGCTATGAAAGCTGTTACGGGCGAAGAGGATTTAATGCTCATTACAACTGGCGGTGTACTGATCCGAATCGCGGTTGATGGGATTTCTTCGATGGGCAGAAATACAATTGGCGTTAAATTGATCACTATCAAAGAAAATGATGAGTTTGTTGCTACCGTTGCAAAGGTAGAAAAAGAGGAAGATGAAGATGAAGATGAGTCTTCGGAAAATGAAGAAGGTAGTAACGAAGAGACTACGGAAGTAAGCGAAGGCCAAAGTAAAGAAGAGACTACTGAAGTAAATGAAAATCCAAATAGTATAGACGATAAAGAAGAATAAAGCGAAAACTTTTTTTAGGGAACACAGCTGTGTTCCCTTTTTTTTTTGGTAAAATAGACCTATAGAAAAGCAAATCTAATAAAAGATTGGGGTGTGCATTATTTGCGTATAAAGCTCGGTGAAATTCAAGAAGGCTGTATTCTAGCGGCGGATGTTTTTAGTAGAACGAATCAACCAATCGTCCCCAAAAAAACTGTAGTTACAAATTTACATATTAATGTTTTAACTGCATTTAATGTGAAGGAAATTGAAGTTGAAAAAGTACTCGTAAATGGAGTCCCGCTTTACCCAAATGAGTTGCAACCAGAGGAGTTGGATACAAATATAATCCTTAACAAATTAGGGTTTATTGGACTATTTTTAAAATCTGTCACTAGATATAAAAAGGAATTTCATTCGTGGCAATCTGGTCTTCCAATTGATATTGCAAATATTAGAGATTTGATCATGCCTCTTCTAGAAAAAATGGAGAGTTACCCACATGAGGTGTTTAATTTGCACCGCTACTCGACTAAAGATACCTATATCTATCAGCATCCAATTGCAGTTGCCTTAATAAGCGGTTTCATTGCCATGAAAATGCATTTGGAAAAAGGAGATTGGTTACAGGCTGCCTTTGCTGGTTGTTTGGCAGACTGCGGGATGGCAAAAATTAATCCAACCATTCTTTATAAAAAGGCACCATTAACTCTAGAGGAATACTTGGAAGTAAAAAAACACCCGGCCTACAGCTACAAAATGGTCAGGAATATACCAGTGTTAAGAAGGGCGGTTAAGCTTGCTATTCTTGAACATCATGAAAGGCTAGATGGGAGTGGATATCCATTTGGAGAAAGTGGAAAAAGAATTCCACAGTATGCAAAAATAGTTGGAATTGCTGATATCTTTCATGCGATGACATCTGAAAGGCTGTATCGGAGCAAGCAGTCCCCCTATAGAGTGTTAGAAATGATTCTAGAAGACGGCTTTGGAAAGTTTGATATTAGAATCTTAAAAACCCTAACCTCAGCCATTATTGATTTTTCAATTGGTGACAAGCTAAGACTTTCTAATGGAAGAGTTGCAGAGGTGCTGTTTGTAGATGAAAAGTCACCAACGCGTCCGCTCATTAAATTAACTGATACCGAGGAGATCATCCAGCTAACTAAGAACCGACAAGTATATATAGAAACTGTCATATCTAAAGAAGGTAAGAATTAAATTGTGAGGTTTTTGTAAAAAAATGTTGAAATTGTGTCAAAGCACTGATATACTCATTAAGTCGACAAACGGTATTTATTATTTTTAAGTTGATAAATAAAAAAATGTTGACATCTTAGATCTTAAGTAATATAATAATAAAGTCGCTTGAGAGTGACGGCGATATTGATCTTTGAAAACTAAACAAGCAAAAACGTCAACAATAAACAATATAGTGAAGCGAGTCTTCACTAGCCAACGTAAAATTTATGAGCTAACTCATACTCTTTATTGGAGAGTTTGATC
>NZ_JAEVLT010000109.1 GCF_024494385.1 Bacillus sp. EB600 | reverse complement strand
TACTTTTATTATGTAAAACTAGTATTAATAATCAAATCTTAAAAAAGAGAGGCTCAAAATGATAAAAGCGATTTTTTTCGATTTAGATGATACACTTCTATGGGATCAAAAAAGTATAAAGGAAGCCTTTGTTGCAACATGTAGAATAGCACACGACCGGTATGGAATCGATCCAAATCAATTTGAAGAAGTGGTTCGCGAAGCAGCAAGAAATCTATATTCCTCCTATGAAACTTACGAATTTACAAAAATGATTGGGATTAATCCGTTTGAAGGACTTTGGGGCAATTTTTTAGATAATCAAGATGAGTTTAGAAAAATGAAAGAAATTGTTCCCGGATATCGAAGAGATGCTTGGACGATGGGATTAAAGACGATGGGGATTGATGACCAAGAATTTGGGTCTGAGTTAGGTGAACGTTTTCCACAGGAGCGCCGGAAGCTTCCGTTTGTTTATGAGGATACCTTTGAAACGCTCGATGCACTTAAAGGGAAATATCAGCTGCTGCTTTTAACAAACGGATCACCAGATTTGCAAAATACAAAACTTGCAATAACACCAGAACTAGTTCCCTATTTTGACCAGATTGTTATTTCAGGTGATTTTGGAAAAGGAAAACCGGATCCATCGATTTTCGAGCATGCATTGTCACGTATGTCTTTAAATAAAGACGAAGCAATTATGGTGGGGGATAATTTAATGACAGATATTCTTGGCGCGAGCAGAGCTGGAATAAAGTCAGTGTGGATCAATCGTCACAATAAAGAGCGTAACGAAGTTATTCCTACTTATGAAATTAATCATTTAGGAAAGCTTTTTGGGATTTTAGACGAACTAAATGAAAAGGCACTGAAAAAATAATATAAGCTAAAATTGTGATAAAGGAACCAGTTCCAAAGCTGGTTCCTTATTGTATGTCTAAAACCATTACTAGTGTTATATTTACTAGTAAGTGTAATGATTACCTAAAAAAAGGGGTACTTTATTTGGTAACTAAATGCAATAAGTAAAGGAGTCTTAAAATTTGAAAACAACGATAAATTGGACAGGAAGTATGAGTTTTTCAAGCATTACTCCTTCAGGTCATAAAATTAACATGGACGCAGCAGAGGAAGTGGGAGGCACGAATAGTGGAGCTAGGCCGACTGAATTGTTGCTAAATGCTGTTGCAGGCTGCACTGGTATAGATATTATTTCGATTCTCCACAAAATGCGTTTAAATCCAACTTCTTTTCATATGGAGGTGGAAGGATCTCGTGCAGAAGAAGATCCTAAACGGTTTACAGCTATAAACATTCACTATGTTTTAGAAGGAGAATTGCCTGATGAAAAGGTGATTCATGCCATTCAATTATCAAAGGATAAGTACTGTTCAGTTGCCCATTCATTAAACTCAACGATAACGGCAAGTTATACAATTAATAACAACCCAACAAAGAACCTGTGATTACTTACCAAAAGTAAAGAACAGAACCTGTTGATATGTGTTTTCTTTCATTCTAAGTGCAAATGTCGAATAGTAAATAATTAATCTCCAGCATATGTGTTATTGCACGACCGATTCAGACTAGCTAACCA
>NZ_JAEVLT010000108.1 GCF_024494385.1 Bacillus sp. EB600 | reverse complement strand
ACTAAACCAGCTAATAGTTTGTCAATATTTTTCAATAAAAACTTAAAAAATCTCATGCTATACTTAAAATGTGCATGCCAAATGACCTTCCGTTAGTCGGTTATTGGAAGGTTTTGTGCTATTTGGTTTAATTTAGGATTCAAGCTATATCTTGGAAAGTCGTTTTGCTTTTTAAAAGGGCAAATATCCAGTGTAAGAGCTTATTTACACAGGCTATAACAGCTACTTTAAAAGGTTTTCCTTCTTCACGTTTCTTATCATAAAACTCACGTAATTTCTTATTACGTGGAATGATTTCATCGCTTGTTTTGCTCTTACGACAGTCACGAATAGCACAACGAACAGCCATATATAAGGCGTGGCGAAGTCTGCTGGATCCTCTTTTTGTAATTCGGTTTTTTGTGGCTCTAAATTTGCCAGATTCAAATACACTTGGGTCAACCCCAGCGAAAGCTACCAACTTTTTAGGATCAGTAAATCGATCTATCTCCCCAATTTCAGAAATGATCGTTGCAGCGATCTTTTCTCCGATACCAGGGATAGATTTGATAATATTATATTCTTCAACTTCTTTAGCGAGGGCATCTATCTCAGACTCTAACTTGGATAGGTGCTTTTTATATTGAAGAATGATGTTTATATACATTCCAAGGCTTAGTATATGACTCTGATACACTGTTTTTTCAAAAGGGTTTCGAGCTGCCGCAGCTTTTAATTGAATGGCCTTTTCTTTTGCCCATCTTATTGACCGACTTTTACATAATTCAAATATTTTATCTGTAATTGTTTCTTCACTTTCCCTTAAAATATCCTCGGTAGAGGAGAACTCTAAAAGAGTTAAAAGTGACACCACAGAATATAAATCCCCAAAAACTCCTCGGTATTCGGGGAAAACCTGGTCCAGAATTGCTTGGAATTGTAGCTTTGTTTGGATCAACACTCCAGTAATATTCTCGTGTTGTCTTGTAAGATTCCGAAGGTTTAATAGTTGGACTCCTCGCTTTTTATAAGGCTCTAGATCCTCCTTATAAAACAGCTCGCAGAGATGGTAAGCATCAGCCGCATCTGTTTTTACTTTCCTGAGACTTGAACTTTTAGCCTTATAAGAAATCAGTGGATTTATGATGATCAATAAATACCCACGGTCTTCCAAGTATTGAACAACTGGGGAATGATAATGTCCCGTTGCTTCTAGGATGATAGGTGGTTTTTGCCCCGTTTCCTTCTTTACTTCCTCCAGAAATTCTAGAAGTAAACTAAGACCCTCAACAGTATGAGAAACTTTAAAACTCTTACGATATGGCTTACCTTTTTCCAAAAATGCTTGAACCTGACTTTCTCCTTTTGAAACATCCAGACTAATGACTGGATTCATTATTAAATCTCCTCCTAAACTAGTAATTTGCCAGTAACCCCTAATCCTCCATGCAGTATCACAGCTTCGCTTGTTATACGGGATCTAAGTCCCAACCAGCCTCAATCATGTTTCTACAAGTAGGGGGCGAACGGTTTAGTTGACGGGGTCGAGCCCCACGGGCAGTTACGTTCTACCCTGGCTACTGATATAATAAGACCAAAATAAATAAGGTCAACCAGAAATATTTAGCATTCTGGCTAACCTTATAATACGAA
>NZ_JAEVLT010000107.1 GCF_024494385.1 Bacillus sp. EB600 | reverse complement strand
CTTTTCGTAATTAACAAACATTGAAACATTGACCAAAATTCCTACAGCAATTGCTAATTGAATTAGGGAAGAACCTCCATAACTGACAAATGGTAGAGGAACACCAGTAAGTGGGATGAGGCCAGAGACACCAGCAAGATTAACAAAAGCTTGGATGCCGATCATGCTTGAAATACCGATTGCTAGTAAACTTCCAAACGGATCTTTGCATTGCATTGCAATATAAATCCCTCTTAACACAATATACGCTAATGTAATGATAACAAAACCAACACCCCATATTCCTAACTCTTCAGCAATAACAGCTATAATAAAGTCTGTATGTGATTCTGGCAAATAACCAAGCTTTTCGATACCTTTTCCCAATCCTAAGCCATTTATTCCACCAGAACCAATTGCTATGTATGAATTTACAAGATGGTAGCCCGATGTTTGTTGAAACTTAAACGGATCATTTAAGACTTCAAATCGATTCATACGAACAGATGTAAAAATTTTCTTATAAAAAAGAAGAACAAATGGTAACAGTACTATAACGCCAAGTGTAACTAGTTTGGTTAAATTCTTAATGCTTGTGCCTGACGAAATGATGATTGCTCCAGAAAATAATAAAATTAGCTCAACTGTCCCGAAATCTGGTTGAATGGCTATTAATAAACAAACTATTCCTAAATAAATTAACGGAGGGACAACCCCTTTATTAAATTTATTTATATATTCTTGCTTTTTAGCATACATAGCAGATAAATAAACAATCACACAAAGCTTAACAAATTCTGCAGGCTGAATACTAATCGGCCCAATTTTAAACCAACTTTGTGCATTCCCAGCCACATGACCAAAGACAAAAAGAGCCATTAAAACAACAATGGATGAAAGAACCATATATATAAGTATTTTTCGGTTTTTCAGAGCTTTATAAGGGAATAAGGAAGTGATAACAAAGAAAAAAGCACCTATTATTAGAAATAATTTTTGTTTCTGATAGAAATAATCACTTGCAACACCATACCTTTGTACAGCAGTAGCCATGCTTGCACTATAGACCATGACTAAACTAAAAAGAGATAATAAAGTTATCGCAATAACTAAAGAATAATCATACGATTTTAGAATTTTCTTAAACATCATTTCCTCCTCTTTATGACTGTTCTCGTTGAACAATCGCCCCCGTTACTTTAAGTATAATTCTTCACAAAATCCCACTGATTAGTTAATTGGTAAGAATAACATAAAAAAATCTCAAAATAAAAAGAGACTGATGCTAGGCATCCATCCCCACTTGCTTACCATTTTTATTATCATTTCGGTCCAATGCTTCAAAAAGAAGATCCCTTTTCATTAATTCCAATTCTAACATCTTCTTAAAATCTTGATCCTCTTTCTCCAGTTGTAGCGTTTTGAGATAAAAACCAATCAGTTGTTCATCACTTAGGTACTCCATTTATTTCTCCTAATCAATTTTTCATTAAAATACTGAAAACCATATAAGAGTAAAGCTTTCAAAGTAATTATTGATATTAAATTGATTTTTTTCAATCGTACTAAAGATGTGATTCCGTATTTTTGTAAGTAATACACCATACCATATGTAAACGCCCCAGCAACCAACTAATTGAATTCAAGCATCCGTTTGTTCAATAAAGCACTTCTCTTGGAATGACTATTTCCTTTTTAAATGCTGCTATTTACTTGATAAGGAAAAAGCGTTCCTGGTTATTTCACCTATTG
>NZ_JAEVLT010000106.1 GCF_024494385.1 Bacillus sp. EB600 | reverse complement strand
GCCAATTTCAATCAATTGGCCTTGACAACAGTCACAGATCGTATTTTTTGGATGATGGTGAACAGCTTCTACTTCAATACCATCACGCAATGAATCATTTCGTTTTTTCTTTTGAACTTTACGTACAACAGTATAAGAAATCGTCTGTTAGCTTTGTTCTCCTGTGTGCTCAGGTTCATTAAAAGCCGGGTCATCTTCAAATAGTGATACTTGCCCATCCGGTGTATTGTATTTCGATTTTTCAGTTTTTGATCCATATAAAAGCTTAGTTAAATGGCGAACTTGCTCGGTTAACGCTTCAATTTGTTTCGATAATTCCTTGTTTTGTTGATTCGAATGAGCCAATTGCTCTTCGAGCAGCCGAATTAATTTTTTGGTTTTGTTTTCATTCGTAGAAGAAGCGTTCGCCACATCATTCACCACTTTTCGTTCGTTTTCGTTCTTCTTATTATAACTAGTTCGAACAGCGGAATAAAGATAAAATTAGTGACTTATTTAATTTAGAACACACCTTTTGATGATGATTGAATCGCCTTTGGCTGCTGGATTGATAACCCTTCGAGCAGCCATCGAACTTCCTGCTGAGAAAGTTTGCGCACCTCATTTTCGTCTTTGGGCCATTGCAGCTTGCCGTTATCCAAACGTTTATAAAGCATGGCGAAGCCATCGCCATCGAAATACAAACATTTATAACGGTCTTTACTCCATCCCGAAAATAAGAAAATGGAATCGCCATATGGATCAAGTTCGAAAGAATCTTGAATCAGTGTTGCCAGTCCATCGATTCCTTTTCTCATGTCTGTTTTACCGCAAATGATATAAATGTTTTTCACACTTGTATAATCGTGTTTCACTGATCTTTCAACTCCCTCATGACCGTTTGGATGATGTGCTCATCTACGCCGTTGTAGAAGGATATTTCAGCGTTGCCAGTTTTGATCGTGCATGTAGGGTTTGGGGAAGCCACTGCTGGATTAGTTGCAGAAGCTTTTTCATTTTCGGTATGTAATGTAACGGGGACAATCGTTAGTTTTTGTTGTGGCATAAAAAGGCACCTCCTTAAATTGATACATTTATAGTACCAGGAGGCGCTACGTGTTTATATGTGTTGTTTGATTGGGGGCTTACATTGAACAAATAAAAAAACGGTAAAAGATGCCTGTACACTTTTTTGCCGTTGCTTTATTTTAGTAAATAGTTCGCACCTTTAATAATTGGGGTGGAGTCAGGAAAATGCGGATTTACAATGATAAGCATTTGATACAAGTCTTATGAGACAGTCAAGAGTCATTTAAAACGTTGATTTCACTATGTCTAAATAGACTTTACTCTATTGAGATTGTGAAGGGTTTCTACTTCGCATGGGCAGTTTAGTTGAAGTAGTCTGTTTGTCTATACTAAACTGAAATGGAAAAACTTGAAGGGAATGGTCTTATTGTTTATTGCTTTGTTAACTTACAAACAGCCTTTAGAAAAAGTAGATGAATATTTACAAGAACATCGTCTTTATTTAGAAAAAAATTTTAAATTAGGGAATTTTATAATCGCTGGTAGAAGAAATCCTCCTACAGGTGGTGTTATTTTAATTAATCAGCCATCTAAAGAACAAGTAATAGATATAATTAAAGAAGACCCATTTTACTCAAATGATATTGCTGACTATGAATTAATAGAGTTTACACCATCAAAATACGCTGCGGAATTTGACACTCTCATTAAATGATTGTTGTTTTACAATATCTTTAAAGCCATCTCTAAATTACATAGATTGTGAAAAGGAGCGATTTCCAGTCTCAAGAAATCGCCTTTTTTAATGGATGAAAATCTCTTTATCGTTGTAAATCCGCGTTTATCTTAACTCGTATATAGAAAACCTTTGTTTATCAATGGTTTATTCATTGAAGTCATGTCACTAGTGTTGCG
>NZ_JAEVLT010000105.1 GCF_024494385.1 Bacillus sp. EB600 | reverse complement strand
GGAAAGTTGGGGTTAGAACTTAAAACAGCTTAAATGAAGGGCCTTTGAGCCCTTTTTACATTTTTTCTATCTATCATGAGTTTTTGGACTTATCTCGGACTTACCCCTTTTTGTTCCTTTATGACAGACTGAAGGGTCCCTAGGGGTAAAGTTTTAGCTGCCAAATTGGTGGCTTCTTTTTTGAACGGGGATTAGTTAATAATAGGAAGCATTTGATGAAAAGGGCGACATAAAAAAGTATGGAATTTTCCATACTTAAAAAAATCGCTTTATTTATCTATCCCAATATTGATGTTGCTAATATTGCTAAAAAGGATTTTGATAGAACTGATTATATTGTGGATTTTGATAAGTGGTACTTGCAAATTTTTTGTTATTAGGAGGACCTATATATGTTGAGGCTTTAATTGGTTCAATTGCTTTTCGCCATAGATTGACATCAAGTCCATAGGTATGAGCCATAACATCCGGAGGCGTTAACCTTAAGATATCGGAACCAAAAATAACCTCAGGAGACGGTGCATTAAAGATTGATAAAAAGTGTGTGTTATCAACAGTAGCCATTTGATAATGCCACCATCCTTGTGGAATATTTGCAACCTGACCTGGTGTGAGCTGGTAATTGAGAATTTGTTTAGTGAAAGGATTTAGTAATGAAACTAAAACTGCTCCAGAAATACAATACACTAGCTCTGCTGCGTTTTGGTGATAATGTGGTTCTACAATATTGTTAGTACTTAGGAAAATATCCAGTAAAGACATATATTCCAGTGTATTTAACTGTTTGACACCTACTACATTAATATAATTTTGATTATCTTTTTTAAAAAAGGGACTTGCATTTACATCAAAAGTGAATTGAGTTGAAGGAGATGTGTAATCCATATATGATTTCCTTCCCTTCTTTGCTGGGGTAGCCTAAGACATTCCATGCATATTATGGAATTGTATATAAATTAACATATTTATGGTACCATAAACGATAATTTAATTTATAAAGAAACTTTGTTTTCGGACATGGTTTTTGGTACCTAAATTTAGAACTTTTTATGATAGTTTTGTAGTTTTTATTTCTGGTCCCATAAACGGTCGTTTTCAGTACTATTATAGATATTTATGTTAATGTTGGTGGGAGGTCAGGAAAATGCGGATTTACAACGTTAAGCAATTTTAAGAAGTAAAAATGCTTAACTTAACAACTCAACTTTCGCAGAGTGAAATTGGCAAATAAGCCTTGATATAAATAGGCAAGCAAGAGAACCACTGCTCAAGTTGACTTTGAATTAACTTTTTGAATTTCTTATTTGTCTGTTTTAAGGCGCTGTTTTGTTTCTTTTACCATGCCAATCACGTCTAAACCTTGTGCAACAATGGCTTTGACAAGTGGAGGCAGGGTAAACCAAGAATCCATTAACACATAACTGGCAGTTATTCCATTTTCTAGAGCACGCTTTATCATATCAGGAATCTGTTCAGGTTCTGACTGCAACGCATTTTTCCGGCGCTTATAACCGTAAGTACGCTTGTCAATCTCTTCTGAGATTCCATTAATCTGAGACTTCTTGGAACTGAGTAAAGAGAAGTCAATTGGCATGAATGTGTAGCCATCTGACCAACCCAAAGTCAACATGCGAAAGCCCTTATAAAAGCGCATTTTAAGAGAGGCGTGATCAAAGCAGCGTGCCAGCAATTCCACCTTTTTACTACGGTTTCTATCAAATGATGAATCATCTACAATAAAGACTTTAGGACGGCGTTTGTCTGTTAGACGTTCTACTTTATGAATAGAGAATGTACTCAAGAGAAGCAAAAAACGTCGCCAGTTAAATGTCGATTGGTTTAAGAAACGATATACGGTATCCTTGGCGGGGAATTGGTCTGCTTTCTTTAACTGAAGAAGAGAAAACCAATTCTTGTGTTGGAAAATCAGACAAAAAAAAGTTGAAACAAATATGAACAACTAAATCCAAAGGATTTTTTAATGCCTGCATGACGTAAGTGCTTATTAATATTAAACTCTGAAAAAACGGAATCAAGTTCTTTTGATAGTTGATTATATTGGCTAC
>NZ_JAEVLT010000104.1 GCF_024494385.1 Bacillus sp. EB600 | reverse complement strand
TATCCGGTGATCTTATAATACGAACGTGGCAGTTTAATGGAATAAGGAGTTTTAGCATAACTAGGTTAATAACATTAGGATTATCATATGGGGAATATAAATTTGTTGGAGTTAAGATTAAAGGGTTTCAGCTTTAGCTTGGAATCCTTTTTAAATTATATAAATTTATTCGTTTTTTGAAGTAATTTAGTAGTATAATAGTATTGGTGTTTCTACAGATATTTACAAAAAGGGGACAATTTATGAAGAAATTAACCTACTTATTTATGGCGTTTTTATTAGTTTTCCTTGCAGCTTGTTCATCAAATGAAACAACTAGCAAAGAGGAAAAAATCAAAATAAATAAAACTCAAGAAGTAAGCAAAAAGAAAGCAGCCACTGTTGAAAGCCAAAAAAATACACCTGACGATGAAGTCGAAAAAACGACTAGTGAAAGCGCAGTTAGTCCAAGCGTTCCTGCCACTAGTACACCAACGATAACAAGTGTTAATGGTGACTTTGACTACAGTAAATATACACTAATTGCAGTAGATGGCGGAGATATGTCAGGATATAGAAAGCCGAATGTAAGAGTTGATATCGGGTTTGGCGGCAGGGAATATTGGGCTTTTACAAATGAATACGGACAGCTAATTCGTGTTGAGGCAAAAAATATAACACTCCAAAATCCGAATACTGATCATGTTTTGTCATCAGGTAGATATTACTCTGATGAAGCAAATGTTCCTGGTACAGAGAGTCCAACCTTGGATAAAGGGCATGTGATTGCTGACTCGCTTGGGGGAGTATCAAACGCATATAACATTACACCTCAGGACAGCATTCTCAATAGGCACGGCGATCAAGCTTATATGGAAAAAGTGATTCGAGATGCAGGAGGTTGTACTGACTTCGTAGCAGTGATTCAATATCCAAATACTCAGACGCAAATTCCGAACCATTACAAATTCACATACAAAATTCAGGGCAGATCCATTACAGATGAATTTGACAATGTAAACCCAGATGAAGTGAACAAAAATTTAGGGAAAACGACAGGTACGAGCAGTACGCCACCGAAAACAGACAATGTACCTGCAACCGAAACGGAAAATAGTAATGAAGATGTTAGTAAAGTGGATACCAATCATAACGGGAGTGTTACGATCGCTGAAGCCAAAGCTGCTGGCTTTAAAATGCCAATTACGCGTGATTCATGGCTCTATAAATATATGGATGATCGAGATGGTGATGGCTTAGTAGGTGAATAAATGGGTGGAAAAGCTTAAGAACCGGTTGCATTGGCAGCTTTTTTTGCTCAAAAAACAAAGTTTGTGAAGGGTTGTACGTACACTAAAGGGTAGCTTTACTTCAACATGGAGTGAAGCCTTTTTCTTGTTCAACTAAACCAGCCAATAGTTTGTCAATATTTTTCATTAAAAACATAAAATACTTCATGCTATACTAAATTTAGACATGCCAAATAACCTTCCAAGGTTTGGTGTTTGGAAAGTTTTGGGCCGTTTAGTTATATTTTTAAATTAGACTAGATCTTGGAAACTTGATTTGCTTTTTAAAAGTGCATAAATCCAATGTAAAAGCTTATTGGCACAGGCTATCACAGCTACTTTAAAGGGTTTTCCTTCTTCACGTTTCTTATCATAAAACTCTCGTAATCGCTTGTTACGAGGAATGATTTCATCTGTCGTTTTCTTCTTGCGACAATCACGAATGGCACATTTAACGGCCATATACAAGGCGTGTCGTAGTCTGCTAGAGCCTCTTTTGGTAATCCGATTTAAAGTACCTTTGAATGTTCCAGATTCAAAGACACTTGGATCGATTCCGGCAAATGCAACTAGTTTCTTAGGGTGATTAAAACGATCAATTTCCCCAATTTCAGAAATAATCGTGGCAGCGATTTTTTCACCGATACCAGGGATCGATTGGAATTTATGTTAAAAAGGAGAAGCTTCGGAAAACAGCACATAAGTTCAAGCCTCAGCTGCTGATTATCAAACTTTGTACTTGTTCCAGATTCCGGATGATAGGCTTTAGTAAAATAACTGAGGAGCCATTATTGTAGTACATTCGTTATTTTCAATATTCCT
>NZ_JAEVLT010000103.1 GCF_024494385.1 Bacillus sp. EB600 | reverse complement strand
ATTTCTGGTTGACCATTTTTTATTTGGTCTTATTATATCAGTAGCCAGGGTAGAACGTAACTGCCCGTGGGGCTTTCGACCCCGTCAGCTAAACGGTTCGCCCCCTACTTGTAGAAACATGATTGAGGCTGGTTGGGACTTAGATCTCGTATAACAAGCGAAGCTGTGACACTGCATGGAGGAATTAGGGGTACTGGCAAATTACTAGTTTAGGAGGAGGATTTAGAATGAGTCCAGTCGTTGGTCTGGATATTTCAAAAGGGGAAAGTCAAGTTCAAGCATTTTTAGATAAAGGCAAACCATACCGTAAGAGTTTTAAAGTATCTCATACTGTTGAGGGTTTTAGTTATCTTGTAACGTTTCTGGAGGATGTGAAAAAAGAGTCTGGTAAGAAGCCTTCAATAATTCTAGAAGCTACAGGGCATTATCAAACTCCTGTTGTTCATTACTTGGAAGAACGAGGATATTTATTGATTATTATCAATCCGTTGATTTCATACAAGGCAAGAGGTTCAAGTTTAAGAAAAGTAAAGACAGATGCCATAGATGCCTATCTTCTTTGTGAGTTGTTCTATAAAGAGGAGTTAGAGCCTTATAAAAAGCGTGGTGTCCAATTATTAAACCTTCGTAATCTTACAAGACAACATGAAAATATTACTGGAGTCACAATTCAAACGAAGCTTCAATTTCAGGCTATACTTGAACAAGTGTTTCCCGAATATAAAGGGGTTTTTGGCGATTTATATTCTGTGGTATCACTCTTAACGCTTTCAGAGTTCCCCTCTTCTGAGGATATTATTAAAGCAAGTGAGGAAACAATTACAGACAAGATACATGAATTATGTAAAAGTCGATCAATCAGGTGGGCAAAAGAAAGTGCGGTTAAACTTAAGGCTGCAGCAGCTCGTAACCCTTTTGAAAAGACAGTCTACCAGAGTCATATTTTAAGCCTTGGTATGTATATTAAAATGATTCTTCAATACAAAGAGCACCTATCAAAGTTGGAGTCGGAGATAGATGCCCTTGCTAAAGAAATTGAAGAATATAATATTATCAAATCTATCCCTGGTATCGGAGAAAAAATCGCTGCAACGATCATTTCAGAAATTGGAGAGATAGATCGATTTACTGATCCTAAAAAGCTGGTAGCTTTCGCTGGAGTTGATCCTAGTGTATTCGAATCTGGTAAATTTACAGCCACAAAGAATCGAATCACAAAAAGAGGGTCAAGTAGGCTTCGTCACGCCTTATATATGGCTGTTCGTTGTGCGATCCGTGATTGCCGTAAAAAGAAAACAACGGATGAAATCATCCCTCGCAACAAGAAAATGCGAGAATTTTACGACAAGAAACGTGGAGAAGGAAAGCCCTTTAAAGTAGCTGTAATAGCATGTGTAAATAAGCTCTTACATTGGATATTTGCCCTTTTAAAGAACAGAACAACTTTCCAAGATATAGCTTAGAACCAAAAATAAACTAGATAACACAAAACTTTCCAAAAACAGACTAACGGAAGGTTATTTGGTATGCACATTTTTAGTATAGCATGAGATATTTTAAGTTTTTATTGAAAAATATTGACAAACTATTAGCTGGTTTAGTTCAAAAAGCAAATTGACCGCTGCATCAATCATTGCCGGAAAACCAAAAAAGACATAAAAAAGACCGTCGTGAGACGGTTTTTAATTGAAGTAAAGATTAATATGCCCTAACTATTGCTAAAACAAATCTTCTGTCCTAATGACTTTATAATCTAAATTTCGAACCGTATATCTCTCGGTAGGATGATTTGGATACCCAACATTTCCATCGAAGAAGGTGATTACTGTGGTTCCATCATTATTTTTAACAAATTGATTAAAGCTTCCCCCAGCCCCGCTGATATTCGACCAGTGTAATGTTATCGTATTGCCTGAAGTTCCTTCCTTAACTATACTCCATAAATTCCTTCGATAATTTTCCCATATAATATCTTTAGCTATCACATTATTCGTATTCTTATATGTGTTCTCATAAAAATCGATTGCTTGATCCATACTTCCCCATGCATTCTTTTGGAATGTAAATTCGATAAGCTGCTGTCCTTTTGGCACTGTACCATCTGCTAAGTATTTGTTGTAAGCCACACCTTCAACAGTTATACCTTCAAAATTACTGCCATTTCTTTTCAATAACAAAGCATGTTGCTGCTTGCCTTCGTTATTTTTTATCGTTACAACAGTATACCCATGAGGATCTTTATTTTTAGCGATTACATAAGAAAAATGGTACACGTAATTGACTGTTAATTGCCCATTGTTAAAGTACCAAATGCTACTTACACCATCCTGTTTTCCCGTTGCCAGCCAAACACCACTGACTTTAACACTCGCCTGTGGTACTTCAGAAGATGTTGAACTTTTAGATGATGATGTCTTTACTGCAGGTTTTGTTTTTTGTTCGGAATTATGTGATGTCGTTTCTGTTGTTTTTGTATTTTTTCCCGAACTTTGCGGGGAAGTTTTGGTTGATTCACCGTTCGTTTTTCCACATCCAGAAAGCACTACCCCAAGTAGAACTACCCAAACAACTATTATCTTTTTCATTTACATTACCACCCCTTTTATATAAAATGTTTTTTCATTATTTTAACATTTTTAGTTCAACTAAACTCCCACTAGTGGAACAAGAAAAAGGGCTGCCGTCAACCCGATTTTTCAACGAAAGCATCCT
>NZ_JAEVLT010000102.1 GCF_024494385.1 Bacillus sp. EB600 | reverse complement strand
CCATTTTACATATATCAATCATTAAAATGAGCAAATTCCACCAAAATTATTCCTAAATATTATTCACTTAGTTTTGTCTTTGAAATTCTTTAAAGTGTTTACCCTTATTCATATATCTTTATTCCAAAACAAGCATTCAAAAAAAACAAAAATAAACAATTTTTGAATGAAAATCTGCATAATTTTGGCTTGTTAGATCGTACCTTATGCTATTAAAGCACCCCTTTACTTTAAGTATATTTCTTCACAATCTTTGTAATTTAAGAATAATTACCTTTAAAATAATACCTAAGATATATATTCAACATCAAAGTCAGTAGTAATTAAATCCATTTTTTCAAAATCCCAGTCAAAAGTTAGAATTGCAGATTGCTTGGACTTATGTGAAAGGAGGCGTTTACCATTCTTAATAATCAGACTTTCAGATTCCCAAAAGGTAACTGAATCATCTTCCCCAGTACGATTACAAACAAATAAACATAGTCCAGTATCCATTGTTCTTTGTTCCCACTCACCGTTAGGACCGTATAACCCTGGACCCCAGGCTGATGGTGCAACAAGGACCTCTGCTCCTTTAGCCAATAATGTGTCTGCAATACTTTTATTGTAGGCATCTGCACATATTAAAACACCAATTTTAACATTGCCCATATCTATTGGTTCAATGAAATCGCCAGATGTAGACCAATCATCAATGAAACTTGTGATTTTCCTTTGTTTTCCTATTAGTTTACCATCTCGGTTAATAACAAATACTGAATTAAAAAGCTCTCCATTTTCTGACCTTTCAGGACAACCAAGTAATACGTAAGTATTCAAAGATTTAACTAACGATAAAAATTTGGTCATCCATTCATCGGGTTGTTGCTTAATCCAATTAGTTCCAATCCTTTGAGAAAATTGCAAGCCACTAACGGCTAATTCTGGAGTTATAATCCAGTCTACTTTTTGAACCGCCGCTTGTTTAACAGCTTTTTCAATAAGACTTTGATTTTTTTTTATATTACCTGCGATTGGTAGTAAGTGCAGTAAAGCTACTCTTAATTTACTCAAAATAATCCCTCCCTTAGTTAGATATTAAAATTAAAGTATACTTAAAATAATATCATTTTGTTGTGTTTTTAAGTAAAAACAATTCTGAAAGTCTAATTGAACTAATCTACCCATTTAGTTGAAGTGTAATATTTCACAATCTTTATTCCTGAATAAGATCCCCAAAAATATGGTTAAATTAAAATCAAAACCGTTAATTAAGTGTTCGTTATGAAAATCTTCATATAAAAGTGTAATTTTTTTGAAAAACGTGGAGATGACTAATGAAAATTCTAACAGGATAATTACCTCATATTGAAACCTTTTTAGTCCTTAGTCGTATATATAAACATCCGCGAGATCTGTATGGTTTTTTAAAATATATGAATAGAATGGAAGATTTAAATTGAGCAGTTACATTTTACAATTTGGACAATATGTTTTTGAGGCTTATTATTGGTTAATATTAATTTCTATTTTTGGTTCCTGGCTTCCTCACTTTCAATCAACAAAGTTTGGCATTTGGATTACCAAGCTAGTCGAACCTTATTTAGGCTTCTTTAGGCGGTTTATCCCCTCTCTTGGTCCTATTGATATTTCACCAATTGTAGCTTTATTCATCTACAGATATTTAAAGGATTTTGCTCTAGAAGGTCTTCGCCAATCATTAAATGTCATAAGTGTATAAAATAATGGGAAAATAAAGCCTGTATCTTTGATTACTAAGTAATCGTGGATACAGGCTGTTTTTATTGTGTACTCCTTATTAAACTAAAGCCCCCATATATACAGTATGATTTTTGACCGTAATCATCGTAAATAACGAAACAAAAACAGCCCTTTTCTATCTTTGTTTACTTGTTATCTTCAGTAAGTAATTATAGTTTTCAACGAAAACAACGATAGGACTTTACTTGGAGAGGTGGGTATGATTGCCTGATGAAACAACTTCTTCAGCCTTTCAAGACAAATCGTACCCATAGAGGCTCCAAGTCAAGTCCTTAAACACCATTCTTCGGTTACATATAAACAATGATAAAAGGTGCATCATATCAATGTTTTTTTACTGATACTGTATATATCCGCCACATTAGTTGAATAAGAATTTTTAGTAAAAGTAGTGATTAACAATAATCAATAAACTTTTTACCGTGTATTTTTTATCTAATTTATTGTTTATTAGAATGTTTTTTTTTATTTTCAAAGTAATATTGAAAAACATAAAGTAAAAATGCCTTGTAAAAAAAATAAATGAAAATTTGAAATTTATTTAACCGAACATTTGTAAAATATTTTACTTTGCTTGCTAAACTTCCTATTACCGTAAATGAACCATCTACTAAGGCATTAAGTAATATAAAGAGTTTAAAATTTCCGTATGTCCATTTTAATATCCACATAGACCCTACCCAAAACGGACCAATATTAAAAGGAAATTCGTTAAATAAATAAGAATTTGGTTTATTATAAAAAACCCACCATTTACGTCTTTTCCCAATTAGAACATGTATAAATTCTAAAAATACAATTAGGACTGAAGCCGGAAAGAATCTTTTTATATTATTAAATCCCAAAAAAGGTAATGTAATCCATGCTAGTACGACCATAGCAAGATTTAGAAACCTTTGAATTTTAATTGGCATACTTAAAAACAACTCCTTCCTTATAGTCACTCCCTAATTGCTAAAATATCCAAAAAATGAAACTTCTATGTAGTTGCTCTCCAACAAACCTGC
>NZ_JAEVLT010000101.1 GCF_024494385.1 Bacillus sp. EB600 | reverse complement strand
AAGAAATATTACATGTTCTCATCTTCTTTTTCGATTGAGTTATTTTCATTAATGAATTGTATATAAATAGTGGGACGAAAGTGTGAAGTAATAGTAAATATAAAAAGGAGGTACACATGAAAATCTACACAAAAACAGGGGATAAAGGAACAACTTCGCTTATTTATGGAGTGAGAGTTGCCAAAAATGATGAACGGGTTGAAGCTTATGGAACCTGCGATGAAACCAATTCAATGATCGGCCTAGCGTTAAGTTTTTTAAACAGGGAAAACTTTCCTTGTAAGGAAGAACTGGAAGGAGTGTATCATAAAATACAAACAATCTTATTTCATGTAGGAGCCGAACTTGCAACGCCAAAAGGGAAAGATGTAAAATGGGCTGTTTCTTCCCAAGATGTGGAGGAATTAGAGAAAAAAATAGATGAATGGGATGCAGTACTTCCTCCATTAACCAATTTTATTCTGCCAGGTGGACATTCGGCCGGTGCCGCTTTCCATGTGGCGCGTACAACAGCAAGAAGAGCAGAGCGATGTGCGGTGTCATTGGGAGATGAAATAAACCCCGTTGTTTTGGCTTATTTAAACAGACTCTCTGACTTATTATTTGTAACTGCTCGGTTTGTCAACCTCCACCTTGGTGTTAACGAAAAAACACTTCATGAAAACAAATGGTAACAAATAAGTTACTGTTTCTGATATTGCAATATTGACAAATGTATTATTGAGTTAGTAAACTAATTATAACAATTATAATCTAATAATATTTTTTAGAAAAGAGGGGCATGGCGGTGACCCAAAATCACTTAAAAGAAGCGTTGGAAACCTTAAAGGACACGGGAGTAAGGATAACCCCACAACGTCATGCAATACTTGAATATTTAATAAACTCTATGTCACATCCAACAGCAGATGAAATCTATAAATCACTCGAAAGTAAATTTCCGAATATGAGTGTGGCGACAGTTTACAATAATTTACGGGTATTTCGTGAAGTAGGATTAGTTAAAGAATTGACATATGGAGATGCTTCAGCTCGATTTGATTTTGTCACAACTGAACATTATCATGTAATTTGTGAGAAATGCGGGAAAATTGTTGATTTCTATTATCCAGGACTTGATGAGGTGGAGCAATTGGCTTCACACGTTACTGGATTTAAGGTAGGTCATCACCGTATGGAGATATATGGAATTTGTCCTGACTGTGCAAATACTGAAGTTCACTAATAAGCTTTCGTATAAAAAAAGCTATCTCAATTGAGGTAGCTTATTTTGTTGATCTTTTATTATATTTTTCATCAAATTCTATGCCTTCGAGGTGTTTGTCAAGTGTTAAAGGCTCCCGACAATGCATACACATATCCACTCTTCCAAGGATCTTTGTCTGTTTTCCGCAGTTAGGGCATACTACTTGTATTGTTTTGGTGGATAGCATACCAATCCAAAAATAAACAACCGTACTTGCGATGATAAACAGAAATCCAAATAGCATGAGTACAGTCATGACCATCGGATGATTGCGGAAGTAAATCCCTCCGTACATAACTAAGAAGCCGATGAAGATAAGGGAAAGTGCAAACGTGCGTATTTTATTTATTTTACTTGAATATTTAGTCATCGAATCCCTCCTAAAAAAACTATACCACATTTATATAAAGAGAAAAATTAGCAAGTGAGAAAGGGAATGTCGAAATTTGTCTTAAAATAAAGAAGGATATTTTTTTATTATTGTCGAAAATATAGTGCTATCGGAAAAAATGGAGGAAAAGAAAATGGAAGATATTCTTCGACCTATTTATCAAGAAAGGGCCAGCCAAGCAAATACTCTAGGTGTATTATTGGTTGAAAAAAAACAAAACTCAAATCATTTGACTGATTCATTCGATGTGATTTTAATCGTCATTGTCAAAGAGGCTGAACAGCCATTATTTATAAAACACTATACTTTTAATGACAAGAAAGCCGCTTTGCATGTAATTGCTGAGGAACAGATAAAAGAATGGCTTTTATTAGGAACAAATCGAAAAATTTTTGAATGGCTTGATAATTCATTCATTCTATTCGATCGGAATGAGTATGTTGTAAATTTGAAAAAGGAACTTAACGAATTTCCATTTTATGGACGTAAGCTTAAAATGGGCATAGAATTTGCAAAGTTAATCCGCAGGTATACTGATGGCAAGGCGCTTTTTGAAGGACACCAGTTTCTGGATGCTTATAATCATATTGTTCATTCACTGCATCATTTAGCAAGGCTTGCAATTATAGATAACGGACTTCATCCGGAATTAACCGTTTGGCATCAGGTAAAACAAATTGAGCCTGAGATTTTTAAGCTATATGAAGAACTAGTCACTAGTGAGGAAACGCTTGAAAAAAGGTTAGAGCTATTATTTTTGGCAAGTGAGTTTCTAATCCATTCCAAAACCCATGTAGGTACAGAACACATTTTAGATGTGCTAGAGGGGCAGGAACATTGGTCTATAAACGAAATGATGAATGAACCAGAATTAATTCCTTATTCGGTAGATTTGGGTATGCTCCTTGAATATTTGGTTGATAAGCATTTAGTTGAAATCGTTAGAGTAGAAACAAAGGGCAAAGGGGTCTTACATAGGTATTATCGAGTGGAAGAAAAATTATCGTAAAAAAATACAAATGCATGTTGACCTATATTAAAATACTTGTTATAATCATAAACGTCGCTGCGAAACATTTAAAAATGCTTTCGTAAGTGACGGATTTTATTTTTGAAAGTTGTTGACAACAATAACTTGAAATGCTACAATGAATTGGTCGCTTCTGAGGCGATGATAAATAGTCTTGTTCTTT
>NZ_JAEVLT010000100.1 GCF_024494385.1 Bacillus sp. EB600 | reverse complement strand
CCATACAACGATCGTCTTTACACGATACATTGTGCTTTCCTGGCAAAACCGATGTAGCACGGACGAAAGAACACTAGGCGGAATGTTTTATGAACTTTGTGATGAAATCAGTGACCTCGACTGGGCTATTGCACTTCAGCAATTAATTGAGCTTCTTGAAGATACCCTTAAAGAGAGTAACAAGAAAATTCAAAAGTTAATCAAAAGTAAACTACAACAATGGATCGCAGGCTTGCCCAGCTATATCAAGGTATACCTGCCTATTTCAGTGTGCGAAAGTTGAGTTATTATAAGATTAGATTTGAATTAATTTTTAATGAAAAAAAATGCACCTTTTAAATAAAAGTTCTTCCCTTTGCCGTACCTTGATTCAGGAAACATAAAAGGCAGTAATATTTGATTGATCTGGCATTTGGTTATATTCATCTTTAAGGAATTCAAGCCATGGATTAACCTGTTATGGGCTTGAGTCGTGGAGTCCATTCTTCATGGATCGAAGCCGCTATTGATGGATCCGGTAAAAATTCAATGCCTGCTTCGACTTGTAAAGAGAAGGCCTGAGACGAACGATTTTGCCTCTCTCCGTACCAATAACAATCTTCCATGAAAATGAAACCGTTCGATCAAATGAAAGAGTCGCAAACACAGCCACAATTCGTGAAAAACAACAATTACTATGCTAACTTTAACAATTTTCCATTTCCCTTAAAAACCTATTCGAGAAACCTCTAAACCAACCATGAAAAAAATCAAAGCATTCGCAAGAAATGCAATTGCTAGTTAGACTACCTATAAAAACAGCTATTTTTTGACAATCTCACCTTCAGTCATTTTTTTATTAGTATATTCTTAATTTCGAAGTTTCAGAATTGTTAAAACAGATATGTTCTTTAATCATTCCTTTACTCTTAATTTTACAAATGTATTTAAAAAGGACAAAGGTCTAGTCCTATAACCAAAGTATGCCTGGGGAATATTTGCCGTTCACCTATGGCTGAAGCTTTGTTTCGCCACTTAGTCAAAAAAGAAAATTTGACTAACAAAATTGCAGTTGATTCCGCTGCAACTAGTTCATGGCAATTCGGCTTTCCTCCGCACGAAGGAACTCTTGATATTCTAAAAAAATACAATATCTCTTCTGATAGACTTGTTGGACGCCACCTAAAGAAAGAAGACTTTTGGAAGTTCGACTATATTATCGGCATGGACGTTAGCAACATTGAAAATATTTACAGGATAACCGGCAAGCCTAATCATCCAAAGATCATTAGGCTGCACTTCTACGTCCATTATGATAGCTACCGTTATATATTCCTACTGTTAGCATTGTCTCATTATCAGCAAAGGTTCTATAATCATGCAATATAGAATCTTGGTCTTACATTATGATGCATGTTCTTTTCATTCTTTATCACCCAGCACCTCAATGGTCCGACAGGTGTTGTTACACTTCTACTACAGCAGGTTTCAGGATTATCAAAAAGATAACTTTTTTTCAACAAGAATTTCATGTAGCTATGAAACCCCAAAATTATATTCAAAATGAAACTGCTTGTGCTCTTCAAAGGCAGATTGCCCCTACAACGAGGGGCTTTATTTGTTTAGTTCGCCAAAATCCACGGCACGGCTGACAGCAAATCCGGAAACACGGCATCCGCTCCAGGATTATCTCTCTTTTCTCCAATAAACACGGTCTTGCATCCTGCCTTTTTCCCGGCTGAAATATCAGGTTCCCTATCCCCTACCATAATGCTGTCAGGTAAGGAGATGTCATGCTTTTCGGCTAAATCTTGCAGCATTTGGACTTCAGGTTTGCGACAACGACATCCCGCTTTTGGTTTGTGAGGGCAGTAGGCAATATCGTCGATGGCAGCACCCTCTTTCGCTAAATCCTTCTTCATTTTTTCATGAATCCTATGTAAGGCTGTCTCTTTCATGAATCCAAGTCCGATTCCCCCTTGATTCGTGACCACAAACGTCGGAAGACCCGTTTCGTTTAATTGGCGGATCGCCTCGGCTACCCCATCTAATAGATAGAATTCTTGAGGCTTGTTCACATACTTTACCCGATGACTTACTACTTCATTGATGACTCCATCCCGGTCTAAAAAAATGCCTTTCTTCAATTACGAAATCCCCCTTTGGAACACTTACTTTTGCGGCTACATGCAATAAATTGATTCACCATCAACTTCATTCTTCCACTACCATTATCGCCCTCCACTTTTTAAGTGAAACACGGTGATAATTTAATCCATTATTTCTCAATTTATTTACTTACATAGATGTCTTCATCACCATTTGAAAAATACCTTCTTCAGCTAATTCATCGAATAGGTCTTGAACTTTGGTGCCTGGCTCCCAGTAGGGGGTTACCAATTTATTGTAAAAAACGGGATATAGATTTCCAGTTTTAATATGTCACATAAAATTGGAGTCAGACACCGCAGAAAGATATTTTGTGTGATTTTGTCCATCAGTATTGCCTAGGGCACCTTATATAATATTGTTTTTCTCCCATTTTTAATTAAATTAATAAGTACTTTCTCTATTAGATTGCAGGCAGAAATATATTCTGATGCTTTTTGGGGGCTAAAGCAAATAGGCCAGGGCAATAATAAACTGTGTTCATGAAGTAACACAAGAAAGGAGAGGTTTACATGCCACAAGGAGCCTACTGAAACAAGCACCGTGAATGACCCCTCCTTAACACCCTTTCGGGTTGTTTTGAAGAAGGGGCTTCCTGATTCATCAACCGTAGCATAGTGGGGTTTTCCCAATATATCTTACACAATCTCCACAGGCGTAGATTATACTGTTCGGACACAACCTTGCCCTA
>NZ_JAEVLT010000010.1 GCF_024494385.1 Bacillus sp. EB600 | reverse complement strand
ATCCTTTAGAAAATTCAGTTACATTAAAAATCCCTAATTGGAAGAATTTCCAATTAGGGATTTTTTTATTTTTGTAAACAATTTTGGGTATATATGCCCAATTTTATTTTCGTAAAATATAATACTATGAAAACAGTGACATTTAAATTAGCTAAGATTCGACATATTTCCACTATGCTTATAGGGTAATAAGAAAGGTCTTCTGGATAAAATATGCATAAAAATTTACTTGAACCTTCATAGACATATTATTGCAGATTCATTACAATAAATAAGAGATTGTTGTTTTCCGAGTAAATTCAGCATAATCCTCCATATTTTTTGATTTTGTCGAAAGAGGTGTATTTCTTGAAACTATTTTCGAATACTTTCACTTCGCTGGAACAAGCACTAAACTATTCATCCTCAAAGCAGAAGGTGATTTCGCAAAATATTGCGAATGCCGATACGCCGAACTATAAAGCAAAGGATGTCAGTTTTAAAGCAATCCTTCAAAATGAGCTGTCTCAAAACTTTACGACAAACCGTACGGATAATCGCCATATTGACTTCTCTGATAATCCACTAACACAGCCCTCAATTGTTACCCGGCCAAATGTTCAATACAACAATAATGGGAACAGTGTGGATCTTGATCAGGAAATGTCAGATTTAGCAACAAACCAAATTTACTATGATGCCCTCATCGAACAAGAGAATAGTAAGTTTGCTACCCTTCAAAATGTTATTCGCGGAGGTAAATAAACATGTCAATTTTTCAAAGTATGAATACAACGGCATCTGCGTTAACAGCACAGCGGCTTAGAATGGACGTTATCTCCTCTAATATGGCAAACGTTGATACAGCCCATGGAAAGCTTGTTAATGGGAAATGGGTGCCATATACACGGAAAACAGTCGTTCTACAGCCAAAAGAAGGGTCATTCTCGTCATATCTGCAATCTGCGATCAATCGCGATGGAGCAAATTCAGCAGGGAATGGTGTCGTCGTCTCCCAAATAAAGGATGATACGGCTACACCATTTAAAACAGTCTATGATCCTGGAAACCCTGATGCCAATCAGGATGGATATGTAGAACTTCCGAATGTAGACCCCCTTCGGGAAATGACTGATCTTATTAGTGCAACCCGTTCCTACGAAGCAAATGTAACGGTTTTAAATGCTTCAAAAGGAATGATGATGAAGGCACTGGAAATCGGCAAATAAAGGAGAATACTAAATGGCTAATGTATCATTTCCGTCTGTACAACAGATCTTTACGACAAATAATAACAGTGTATCGAACTCTACTACATCATTCGAACCAAAAAAAAGTTTTGCGTCCGTATTAAAGGATTCAATTGATCAAGTCAATAATTCTCAGAATGAAGCAGATAACATGACAACTAAATTGGTTAACGGTGAGAATGTGGACCTTCACCAGGTGATGATTGCTCAGCAAAAAGCAAATATTACGCTTCAGGCCACATTAGAGGTTCGCAACAAAGTGATTGAAGCCTATCAAGAAATGATGAGAATGCAAGTTTAGGCTAAGAAAGTTTACATAAATAGAAAAGGTTATCGCTGTCGAGGACAAGACAGAATAACCGGGGGAATAGCATGAACGAAATGATGAAGAAATACGCAAATAGTATAAAAAGTTTCTGGCAAAGCCGGACGAAAAAACAAAAAGGAATTTATCTAGGTTCACTGCTGTTTCTGATTGCTGGAATTGGGATTTCTTCTTTTTTTATCAATCGGACAACGTTTGTTCCTTTATACAGTAATCTTTCTCCATCTGAGGCAGGTACTGTCAAACAAAGCCTTGATACAAAAGGTGTGAAATCAGAACTAGCAGATGGTGGTACCACAATTAAGGTTCCGGATGATGTCGTTGATAATCTAAAGGTTCAGCTTGCCGCTGAGGGTCTCCCGAAAACAGGCAGTATCGACTATTCTTTTTTTAGCCAAAATGCTGGTCTTGGAACAACTGACAACGAATTTAATATGATTAAACTTGATGCAATGCAAACAGAACTAGCCAACTTAATTAAAGGGATCGAGGGCGTTCAGGACGCTAAGGTCATGATTAACCTGCCGGAAAAGGGGATATTTGTAACTGATAAAGGAGAAGCTGCTTCAGCCTCTATCGTCGTGAATACGAAACCAGGCTATCAGTTCAGCGATGTCCAAATAAAAGGGCTGTATCAGCTTGTTTCAAAAAGTGTCCCGAACCTTCCTACAGATAATATCGTCATCATGAATCAATTTTTTGAGTACTTTGACTTAAATAATGACAAAAATTCTTTAGCTGGTTCAAACTTTACAACAAATAATGAGATTAAAAAGCAGGTGGAACGGGATATTCAGCGTCAAGTTCAAACCATGCTTGCGACAATGATAGGACAAGACAAGGTTGTAGTATCTGTTTCTGCTGACATTGATTTTACCCAGGAAAAGAGTACGGAAAATCTTGTTACCCCAGTAGACAAGGATAATATGAAGGGCATTGCAATAAGTGCTGAAAATATTAAAGAAGCTTTTACGGGGAATGGGAGTCAAGCCGGCGGTACTCCCCAATCGGGAACTTCTACCGATTCGCTAGGCTCAAGTTACCTATCTGGAAGCGGATCTAATGGCGATTATGAAAAAACAGATGACAAAGTAAATTACGAAGTAAATCGTGTTCGAAAACAGATCGTTGAAAGTCCATATAAAATAAGAGATTTAGGCATTCAGGTGATGGTCGAACCTCCGAAACCAAACGATCCAAAATCACTTTCCAAATCTACGGTAAAGGATATATCCAATATACTAGGGACGATTGTTCGAACAACAATCGATAAAAGCAGCACTGGAAAGCCATTAACCAATCAAGATGTTCAAAATAAAATTGTGGTCTCTGTTCAACCGTTTAACGGTAAGATAAGCACTGCAAAAGTTACACAAGCATCACTGCCATGGTGGATATTTGTAGTTGGAGGTGTCCTCGTAGCAGCAGTACTGGTTTTACTATTATTATTTTTGCGTTTACGTAAACCAACTATTAATGAAGACAGCGAGGATGTCTCTCAAGCTGAGGCCCTATATGTTCCTGATGTAAATGAGGAAAAAGAGAATGAAGGAACGGTACGGCGCAAACAGTTAGAGAAAATGGCTAAAGAACATCCAGATGAATTTGCAAAGTTGCTGCGTACATGGATTGCTGAAGACTAGACAAGAGGAGGAAGAGACAATATGGCAAGAAGAGACCAAAAAGAGCTATCCGGCAAACAAAAAGCAGCCGTCCTCCTCATTTCACTTGGGCCAGATGTATCAGCGAATGTTTATAAGCATTTAAATGAAGAAGAGATAGAAAAGTTAACATTGGAAATTTCAGGAGTGAAAAAAGTAGATTCATTGACCAAAGAGGAAATAGTAGAAGAGTTTCATAATATTGCCCTTGCTCAGGACTACATTTCCCAAGGAGGGATCGGGTATGCAAAAACGATTCTTGAGAAGGCACTAGGTGCTGAACAAGCATTGAATATCATAAATCGCTTAACATCCTCTCTGCAAGTCCGCCCGTTTGATTTTGCAAGAAAAGCAGACCCAGCCCAAATTTTAAATTTTATTCAAAATGAGCATCCACAAACCATCGCGTTGATCCTTTCTTATCTCGATGCCGCTCAAGCCGGACAAATTTTATCAGAACTGCCCCAGGAAATTCAGGCTGATATAGCCAGAAGGATTGCAGTTATGGACAGTACTTCACCTGAGATAATTAATGAAGTGGAACAAATTCTTGAAAGAAAGCTTTCTGCTACAGTTACACAGGATTACACCCACACAGGTGGGATTGAAACGGTGGTAGAAGTTTTAAATGGGGTAGATCGTTCTACTGAAAGAACGATTTTGGATGCTCTAGAGATTCAAGATCCGGAATTGGCCGAAGAAATCAAGAAAAGAATGTTTGTGTTTGAAGATATTGTTACCCTTGATAATCGTGCTATTCAGCGGGTTATCCGCGATTGTGAAAATGAAGATCTTTTACTTGCACTTAAAGTATCTAGTGAAGAAGTCAAGGAAATTCTTTTCAAGAATATGTCACAGCGGATGGTAGAGACATTTAAAGATGAAATAGAATACATGGGACCAGTAAGATTACGTGATGTTGAGGAGGCTCAATTACGAATTGTCGCAGTCATCCGCCGTTTAGAGGATGCTGGTGAGATCGTCATAGCCCGTGGTGGAGGAGATGATATTATTGTCTAAAGTAATCAAGTCAGGGTGGGCACAATCCATCTACGACGAAAAAATCATTTCTATAAAAATGCTGGAATCTTTGAAAAATGCTGATTCTTTACCTGACATGAACTTGTATGCTGCTGAGCAAGAGTACCTGTTAAAACAAGCTTCTTCCAAGGCGGAAATGATTGTGAAAGAGGCGCAATCACAGGTACAGTCCATTCGGGAGCAAATTTCACGGGAAAAAATGGCCTGGGAGCAGGAAAAAGCTTCCTTGGCTGAAGCAGCCAGGGAGGAAGGGTTTTCTAAAGGGGTAGCTGATGGAAAAGCACAGGGCTATCAGGAATACCATAATGCTATTCTTTTTGCTCAAGAGGTCGTCAATACAGCAAAAAAAGATTATCAACACCAAGTAGCCTCAGCAGAAAAGGTAATTCTTAAAATTGGAATAAGTGCAGCCGAAAAAATTCTCGGAGAAAAGCTGAACGAAAGCGAAGATGGATTCTTAGCCATTGCAAAAAGAGCCCTGAAGGAAGCGCGGGAATCTCGAGATGTGCAGCTCCATGTGCATCCTTGCCACTATGAGTTTCTTTTATCAAGAAAAGACGAATTAACAGTTATATTTCCTAAAGAAACCGACATCTATATTTATCCAAATGATGAACTAGCTGAAACAAGCTGTCTAATCGAGTCAGCAAATGGCCGAATTGATGCGAGTATTGATAGTCAGCTGAAGGAACTGAAACGGAAACTTCTTGACCTGATAGAGAGTGAAAGCTGATGAGCTTAGCGAACCTTCTTGAACACTTAGATGAAATTGATACCTTTAAGCGCTATGGCCGGGTAAAACGAGTTGTTGGCTTAATGATTGAATCACAGGGACCGGAAAGTTCGATCGGTGATGTATGTTTTATCCACGTCGGGACAACGAAAAAACGGAAAATCCAGGCAGAGGTTGTTGGTTTTAAGGATGAAGACGTCATCTTAATGCCATACACATCAATCCAGGATATTTCTCCAGGCAGTTTAGTAGAGGCGACGTTGAAGCCACTCGAAATTAAGGTTGGTACGGGTTTGATCGGTAATGTCATTGATTCACTCGGTCAGCCCTTAGATGGCTCGCTTTTACCGAAGGGGTTAACAAGTGTACCAACTGAACAATCACCTCCTAATCCGATGCAGCGTCCGCCAATTAAAGAAGCAATTGAAGTGGGTGTAAGAGTAATTGACAGTCTGCTGACAGTTGGTAATGGTCAGCGGGTTGGTATTTTCGCAGGAAGTGGTGTTGGAAAAAGTACTTTGCTTGGGATGATTGCCCGCAATACAACAGCAGATTTAAACGTAATTGCTTTGATTGGTGAACGGGGACGGGAGGTTCGGGAATTCATTGACCGGGATCTTGGAGAGGAAGGCTTAAAACGCTCAATCGTTATTGTTGCTACTTCCGATCAACCAGCGTTAATGAGAATTAAAGGTGCATTTACAGCAACTGCAATAGCCGAATATTTCCGTGATAAAGGCCTAAACGTCATGATGATGATGGATTCCGTTACACGTGTTGCCATGGCCCAACGAGAGGTAGGCTTAGCGATCGGAGAACCGCCAACTACAAAAGGGTATACGCCATCGGTTTTTGCGATCCTTCCAAAGCTGCTTGAGCGTACAGGAACAAACAAGTATGGTTCGATTACAGCTTTTTATACTGTATTGGTAGATGGTGATGACATGAATGAACCAATTGCAGATACGGTAAGGGGAATTCTTGACGGGCATTTTATTTTATCTCGTGAACTAGCGAATAAAGGACAATATCCAGCTATTGATGTACTGAAAAGTATTAGCCGGGTCATGAATAATATTGTTCCAAAAGAACACGCTCGAGCAGCTGAAAGACTAAGGGGTTTGCTCAGCACCTATATGACTTCGGAGGATTTAATCAATATCGGAGCCTATAAAAAAGGGTCTTCTAAGGAAATAGATGAGTCCATCCAGATGTATCCACAAATCATCTCTTTTCTAAAGCAAGGTACGGAGGAAAAGGTTTCAATGGAGGAAGGGGCCAATCGGTTATTTCAGTTAATAGGAAAAGGTGAGTAAACTGTGGGTTATCAATATAAATTCGAAAAAATCCTTCATGTTAAAGAAAAGGAAAAAGGCGATGCTTTAGCAACTTATCATACTGCTGTCCAGAAGTTTGAGGAGGCTGGGGAAAAACTTTATGAGCTTCTCAAGAAAAAAGAGGATGTAGAAGGTTATCAGTCTTCGCGGCTTTCAGGAGGGCTGGCCATACAAGAAGTCCGTCACCATCAGCAATTTATTTCAAATTTACAGAACAGCATTGAATACTATCAAAAAATGGTCATAAATGCCCGTAATCGAATGAACCACGAACAGGAAAGACTGATTGAAACGAATGTAGAAGTCCAAAAGTACGCAAAAATGAAGGAAAAAGATTTACTTCATTATCTTGACGGAATAAAGTTTCAAGAGGCAAAACAAATGGATGATGTCTCGATTCAGCAATATATGAATCGGGGGAATTAACTGTGGGACAGCAAATGGAAAATGAGAACGAAGAAATGCAAGGTAAGAAAGCAAAGCCTTTACAGAAATTTTTACTAATTGTATTCATTCCCCTTTTATTTTTGATAACAGCAGGATTGATTGTCGCTACTGCAGCAGGTGTAAATGTCTTTGATCAAGCAAAGGTCATAAGTCAAAAAATTCCGATTGCAGGAAGCTTTTTTCAAAAAGAAAATGCCCAAAGTGTAAAAATAATTGAAAAGAATGTAAATGAATTGCAGTCCCAACTTAAGGATCGCGATGCAGAGATTTCCCAGCTACAGGAAAAACTCGATAATAGCGACAAGGAACTGCAAAAGGCAAAATTGGAAAACAGCAGCTTACAGCAGAACAACACAGATCTAATAGCAAGCCAGAAAGAAGCCAAACGGGCCTTAAAGGATATCGTAAGTACATATGAAACCATGTCTCCTAAAAAAGCAGCACCGATAATTGCGAAAATGACTGATTCAGAAGCATTGAAAATATTAACAAGCGTCAAACCAGAGGTTCTCGCGGGGATTATGGAAAATATGGATCCAACTCAAGCTGCGAGGTTCACCGAGTTAATGACAAATACTGATGGAATAAGCCAACAAAGTACACCGTAAAACCTACACGTGAAGGGAGGTAAATAAATGGAGATAACTGGGATTAGGAACAACCCTATACCTGTAAATAAGGAAAAAATGGCATCCAGTAAATCGCATTCCAGTTTTGAGCAAGTGTTAAATAAGGCTGTTAATAAAAAAAATCCTCAAGGAATGAATCCATCTGCCAAGGATAAAAGCGAAACTAAGGATTCAGAAGGATTACTTTCATTCCTGAAAAATAATGACCTTAAGCAAGTAACGGATGCAATACAAGGTAAGGGAATCCAAGTGATTGGTGATCAGCAGTCAATGCCACAAACTGATTTATTACAAATTGTCAAAAGCCTCCTCGGTATCAGTGATAAAAAATGGTCAGAAATCATGGGGGAAATAAAAGGAAATCCAAAGGACAAGCTTGCTGAGAATGATCCAATCAACGTAGGACTTTCTGGTTTAAATGATAACATGACTCTATTTTTAAAGGCTGCTAAGCTATACAGCTTGCTTTCCAATCAAAATAGTCAGCAGCAGTATTTAGCCGGATTGCTTGATTCAAGCTCCAATCATTTACAAGAAATTGACCAAACTAGCCAAAGTCAGTCGAAGCTAATGTATCTTCAGAACACATTTTCACAGCTTGTAAGCGATATAAATGCCAAAACAATGGGTTCTACTGAGGAAAATCGATTGAAGGCGGTCAACAGATTAACGGATTGGAATGGCAATAGTCCATTTTTTCAGCAAATGTCAAAGCCTGAACAGCTGGCGGTAATGATGAACGGGACGCAAAAATCGGTATCGGTTAACGACCTGATTCAGCAATTTGAATCAATTTTATCTAAAAGCCAATTTTCGAAAAATGGCGGCATTCAAAAATTGTTTATTAAACTAAATCCAGAAAGTCTAGGTTCGATCAGAATTGAACTTATCCAAAAAGATCAAATGATTACAGCAAGGATTCTAGCGACAACTGAAGCGGCAAAGGAAGCCCTCGAATCACATTTACATAATTTAAAGCATGCGTTTGAGGCCCAAAACATAAAGGTTGATAACGTACAAATCGGGCAGCAATCACAGCAAGAGGACTTCTTCAATCGTGGCGAAAGGGACCAGCAGGAACATCCACAGCATCAAAGGCAAGAAACGAGTGGGGATGAGGATTCTTCTGACAGCTTTACCCTCACACTTGAAGCAGCTCTTCTTAATCAGGAAGTATAGGTGATATCAATGACAAATACTGTTGACTCAACTTATTTATTAAGTAACTATCAAAATCAAGCTAAACAGACAGGTAATAGTACACTGGGGAAAGATGACTTTTTAAAAATTTTAATGACCCAGCTGCAGAATCAGGATCCGCTTAATCCGATGCAGGATAAAGATTTTGTTGCACAAATGGCAACTTTTTCATCCTTGGAGCAGATGACAAATTTAAACAGTTCAATGGATAAATTTATTAAATCGGTGGAGCAAAATCAATTTATGCAAGCTTCGTCTATGATTGGTAAAACAGTGACGTACTCGGATGACCAAAATAACGAGAATACAGCAGTCGTAAAATCTGTGTTATTTAAGGATGGAAGCACAAGCTTTCAATTGGATGACGCCCAAAGAACAACGATTACCTCAGGGCAAATAACAAAAATCGAATAATGAAGTGGAAGTGATGAAATGGATCATACCCAATTTCGTCTAATCGGAACAGCTTTCGTACCAGATAATCCATACAAAGAACCGAAGGCAAAGCAAGCGAATAATGGATCTTTTTCAGCACAATTGCAGTCAGCGATTCAATCGAAACCTAAATTAATGGTCTCAAAGCATGCCCAAGAACGCTTAAAGCAAAGAAATATTCACATAACGAGTGAGAATTGGACAAAAATTGAAGAAAAAGTATCCGAAGCAAAAAGGCTGGGGATAACGGACTCTTTAGTGTTATTGCCTGAGGCAGCATTAATTGTCAGTGCAAAAAATCAAACTGTCATTACAGCATTAGGAAGGGAAGAAGCAGCTTCACAAATTTTCACAAACATTAATGGAACGATTGTTTTAGAATAAACAAATGGCTGGACTGTTCAATGGAGGCCATTAGCTGCGGACCGACAGAAGCGGCTAAAAAAGAAGGGAGAAAATCGAATGCTTCGTTCAATGTACTCAGGTATTAGCGGAATGAAAAATTTCCAAACTAAATTAGATGTAATTGGAAATAATATTGCGAACGTCAATACTTTCGGTTTTAAAAAGGGTCGTGTCACATTTAAAGACACCATGAATCAAATGATTGCCGGTGCAAGTGCAGCGCAAAATGGCCGGGGCGGAACCAATCCAATGCAGGTTGGGTTAGGATCAGCGGTTGCTTCGATTGATACCGTTGATACACAGGCTAGTTTACAAACTACCGGACGTGCCCTTGATCTTGCTGTTTCAGGCGATGGCTATTTTATCGTTAAGCAGGGGAACCAGCAATTTTACACTCGTGCTGGGAACTTTTATTTAGATAATAATGGGACATTGGTAAATGCAGACGGATTAAAGGTGCAGGCTTACCAATATTCAAATGGAAGCTTAATGAATAATTACGGGGACATCAATGTGAATGTTAATGCGGTCCTTCCTCCGATTACGACGAAGAATATTCAGTTTTCAGGTAATTTAGCTTCCAATGCAAACGATGGAACCGTTTATTCTCAACAAATAAAAACAATTGATGAAAATGGCAACCCGCAAGCTTCAACAATCTATTTTAAAAAGCTTGGTTCGGGCGAATGGGGTGTATTTATTAATAACCAGCCAAATCCATCAGAGGTTGAAACGAAGCGGGATCCGAGTACAAATATTACAGGTGATGTTTCAGTAACCAATCCTGACAAATATACTGGGGCATCGAACCAAACATGGACGATCACTTACGACGGTACGCAGGTAGATCCAAATTCCCAATTTATGTTTGATACTGGCAGCGGAGGCCCTCGGCCAATCCTAAAAGCAAATATCATAAACAATAAATTTACCAAGGATGGTTTAGAGATACAATTACCGGATCCATCGCTTTTTTCAGCCGCGAGCTCCGCTATACCAACTGGTACATGGAGTATTAAAGTAACAGCACCAACTGCAGAAGATTATACTTTACACTTTGATACAAATGGAAAAATCCTCTCAACGGACGCTAAAAAAACAAATGAGAGAATTTTCATTCCATCAGGCGAAGTCAATGACACCACAACAGCTATAGACGAGAGCAAGTTATTAGTAGATCTTGATTTTTCCAAGCTTACGCAAGTAACAAATCCATCAACAGCACAGGTAATTCCGGACGGAAATGCAGAAGGGAAGCTTGAAAGCTTCAGCGTTGGGTCAACAGGTGAAATCAATGGCGTGTATTCAAACGGGCTAATCAAAGTCCTCGGTCAGATTGCCTTAGCTAAATTTAGTAATGCCTCCGGATTGACAAGGGCAGGCAGCAACATGTTCCAAGAAACAATCAACTCCGGTACCCCTGACATCAATGTACCTGGAAGTGGCCGGGGCACGATTGCAGCCGGTTCACTTGAAATGTCCAATGTGGACCTGTCTGAGGAATTTACTGATATGATTACAGCGCAACGCGGCTTTCAGGCCAATACAAAGATAATAACCACTTCTGATGAGATTTTACAGGAATTAGTGAACTTAAAACGATAGTCCAGGAAGGAGACAGGGGCAAGGGCTGGACCATTGACCCTGGAATAAACTTGTGATTAAACTAACGCGACTAAATGGGAAACCTTTTATATTAAATGCCATTTACATTGAAACGATTGAGTCTTTTCCAGACACCACGATTACGCTAACAAATGGCCGGAAATATGTTATCAAGGAGACGGAGGAGCAAGCAGTAAGAATGGTAAAGGAATTTTACCATTCCATTACCTTGATCGGAACTCATCCGTTAGGGGAGGAAGATGATGAGTAAAAAGCTATTAAGAACGATGTTGATCATGATTGTCGTCATCGTTCTTGCTGGTGCAGGTGCCGTTTATTACTTTCTACAAAAAAACGGAAGTGAGAGTAAGGAGCCTAGCATTGATGACGTGGTCAAAACCTCTGTTGATATTTCCGACTTGACTACGAATCTAGCAACAAGCAATTATATCAAAATATCCTTTAAAATTCAGACAGATAGTAAAGCGGCCAAAGATGAACTGACCAAACGGGAGTTTCAAGTTCGTAATATTATGATTGAGGAGCTTTCAGATACAAAAGAAGAGGACATACAAGGAAAAACTGGGAAAGTAAAGCTAGAAGAAACACTAAAAAATAAAATCAATCAAATTATGCAGGATGGAAAAGTAGTGCAAGTGTATATAACCGATTCTCTCCTCCAGTAATAGCCTAATTAAATGAAGTTTGATTAAAAATGGAGGTGGGAAGGTTTGGCTGGAGAAGTATTGTCGCAAAGTGAAATAGATGCTCTCTTGTCTGCCCTTTCAACAGGAGAGATGGATGCAGACGAGCTTAAAAAAGAACATACAGAGAAGAAAGTAAGAGTTTACGATTTTAAAAGAGCACTTCGTTTTTCAAAAGACCAGATTAGAAGTTTAACAAGAATCCATGAAAATTTTGCAAGACTGTTAACAACTTTTTTCTCAGCACAGCTACGAACATATGTGCAAATTACGGTCGCTTCTGCCGACCAAATTCCATATGAGGAATTTATTCGTTCCATCCCCAATATGACGATTCTAAATGTATATGAGGTACCGCCGTTAGAAGGAAGAATTTTAATGGAGGTCAATCCTAATATCGCCTATACCATGTTAGATCGATTATTGGGCGGCAGGGGAATGAGTGTGAACAAAATTCATAACCTAACGGAAATTGAAACAAAGATCATGTCAAATACGTTTGAGCGAGCAATTGAAAATTTACGTGAGGCATGGCTGGATTTGGAAGAAATTGATCCAATCTTAACAGCCTTTGAAGTGAATCCGCAGTTTTTGCAAATGGTTTCGCCGAATGAAACAGTAGTGGTCATTTCCTTAAATACGGTCATTGGCGAGACAAGCGGGATGATAAATATTTGTATTCCACACATTGTGCTGGAACCAATTATGCCTAAGCTCTCAGTCCATTATTGGATTCAAGCAGAACAAAAGGAAAAACAGCCAAAAGAAATAGCAGTCATTGAAAAAAGTATTCAAAAAGCGGAACTGCCAATAACGGTTGAGTTAGGAACCTCTGACATTTCAATTCAGGAATTTCTGACGCTTGATATCGGGGATGTGATCGAATTAAATCAACTAATCAACCAGCCACTAACCATAAAAGTTAGCGGAATACCTAAATTTATTGGTCAACCGGGAAAAGTTAACAAAAAACTAGCCATCCAGGTATTGGATACTTTGCAGGAGGGAGAAGAAGATGATGAGTGATGAAATGCTCTCTCAAGATGAAATAGATGCCTTATTACGAGGAACAGATGATGACAGTCTTAACCAAATTGACCTAGAAGAAGAAAATTATTTGTCCCCAATTGAAAAGGATGCGTTAGGCGAAATTGGCAATATTTCTTTTGGCAGTGCATCAACAGCATTGTCCACTTTGTTGAACCAAAAGGTGGAAATAACAACACCTACTGTTACTGTAATCAAAAAAGCGAATATCAGCGATGAATTTCCAATTCCCTATATCGGAATTCAGGTCAATTACACCCAAGGATTTACCGGGGGCAATATATTAATTATAAAGCAGAGTGATGCAGCGATTATCGTTGATTTAATGTTAGGTGGGGATGGCTCCAATCCTCCAGAGGTGTTGGATGAGATTCAGTTAAGTGCCGTTCAGGAAGCAATGAATCAAATGATGGGGTCCGCAGCTACATCAATGTCAACAGTCTTTAATAAACGGGTTGATATTTCACCACCGTCAATTGATTTAATTGATATCCCACATGGTCAAGGAACAGAAAAAATTCCTGATGATGAGTTACTTGTAAAGGTTTCTTTTCGGTTAAAGGTAGGCAGCTTAATCGATTCATCGCTTATGCAGTTATTGCCGCTTGATTTTTCGATTAAGCTAGTTGAAGAATTAATGAACCCTGGTAAAAGCAATCAGAATGATTCACTTTCAAAGGTACCTGATCAGCCATTAACAATTCCTTCTTATTACGAGAATGGGCTGGGAACTAGTTCAGGCCAATTACCCAATCAAGCTGTTACCGGTTATCAGCAGCAGGCAGCTACTGCTCAATCAAGTTATCCTGGTCAGGCACAAGCAGCAACGCTCGAAAAGCCTGCTACCGAGAAACAGCAGCAAGGGTACCAGCACATGGGTACAAGTTTTCCAGGAGGCGAACAGCCAAACATCCAACCAGCAGTCTTTTCAAATTTTGAACCACAATCTCAGCAAGGTACAGAACCGAAAAACTTAGCTATGCTCATGGATATTCCATTGCAGGTAACGGTTGAGCTAGGGAGTACGAAAAGATCTGTTAAAGAAATTTTAGAGCTTTCATCAGGTTCAATTATTGAATTAGACAAGCTGGCGGGGGAGCCTGTTGACATTCTTGTTAACAATCGATTAGTTGCTCAAGGTGAAGTAGTCGTAATCGATGAGAATTTTGGTGTTAGGGTGACAGATATAATTAGTCAAAGTGATCGACTTAAAAAATTAAGGTAAAAATGGGGGCAATCGAGCTATGGCACATCGGATTTTAATTGTGGATGACGCAGCATTTATGAGAATGATGATTAAAGACATTTTGACAAAAAACGGCTATCAAGTGGTAGGGGAAGCGGCTGATGGGATTCAAGCAATTGAAAAATATAAAGAAACCGTCCCTGACCTGATCACAATGGATATAACCATGCCAGAAATGGACGGAATCAGTGCCTTAAAAGAAATTAAAAAGGTTAATCCAAATGTTAAAGTGATCATGTGTTCAGCAATGGGGCAGCAAGCAATGGTTATTGATGCTATTCAAGCCGGTGCAAAAGACTTTATCGTGAAGCCATTCCAAGCTGATCGTGTCCTTGAGGCTATTTCGAAAACGTTAGGATAAGGAAATTATAATTAGAGGTGCAGTGCCTTGGTAAATATTCAAAAATGGTTAACGGCAGCACTCATAGTTTTTTTTGCACTAATCAGTACACAGCAGATTGCTTTTGCAGAGCAATTGAATAATAGTGTGAAAGACTGCCTGCAGCATCCAGAAAAATGTCAGGATTCAAATAATTCTGCAGCTAAACAAAGTGTCAGTCAAAAAGACACGGCAGGTCAAGTTGGAATCACAATTTGGGATTTTGTCCGAATGATTTTAGCCACAATTTTTGTAGTGGCGCTTCTCTACTTTCTGCTGAAGTTTATTAATAAAAAAAGCAGGAACTTTAAATCCACCCAGCTTGTTGAAAATCTAGGGGGAACAGTACTTGGAGCAAATCGTTCCGTGCAAATTGTCAAAATAGCAAACAGGCTTTTCATCATTGGTGTAGGAGAGAATGTCCAGCTATTGGAGGAAATTGACGATCCAAATGAACGTGAGCAGATTCTCTCAGACTATAACAATAAGCTGGAACAGCTTGTTCAACCAAGCGATATTGTCACAAAGGTAATTGAGAAAACAAAGAAGTGGCAAACACCTAAAAAGGAAAATGCAGAATTTACATCCTTTTTTAAGGCACAGCTGGACGAGCTTTCAAAAGGAAGAAAAAAGCTATTTGAAGAGATGGAGCAGAAAGGGTCAAACAAAGAATGAGTCAGTTTATGGAGTTTTTCAACAGTAATTCACCTGAAAATGTATCAACATCTGTCAAATTGCTTTTGCTGTTAACTGTACTTTCGTTAGCTCCCAGCATCTTAATCTTAATGACCTGTTTTACAAGAATTGTCGTTGTGCTTTCTTTTGTCAGAACAGCGCTTGCTACTCAGCAAATGCCACCGAACCAAGTTATCGTTGGATTATCGTTATTTTTAACATTTTTTATTATGGCACCAACCTTTCAGGAAGTTAACCAAAAAGCTCTTACGCCGCTGTTTAATGAAAAGATTACCCTTGAACAGGCATATGACAAAGCTGCAGGTCCATTTAAAGATTTTATGAGTGCTCATACAAGACAAAAGGACCTCCAGCTATTTTTAGATTACGCTAAGGTGGAAAAGCCAAAAACGATTCAAGATATCCCATTAACAGCACTCGTTCCCGCTTATGCTATTAGTGAATTGAAAACTGCTTTTCAGATAGGTTTTATGATTTTTATCCCATTTCTTGTCATCGACATGGTCGTCGCGAGCGTTTTAATGTCAATGGGAATGATGATGCTGCCGCCAGTGATGATTTCACTGCCGTTCAAAATTCTATTATTTGTCATGGTAGACGGCTGGTATTTGGTAGTAAAATCGCTTCTGGAAAGCTTTTAAACAGAGGTGAGTTTCATTGAATCCAGATATGATTATTAGGATCGCAGAAAGAGGAATATATACTGTTTTAATGGTCAGCGGTCCGATAATTCTACTGGCATTGGTTGTCGGACTTATTATAAGTATTTTTCAAGCTACTACACAAATTCAGGAGCAGACGCTTGCCTTTGTGCCAAAAATTGTTGCAGTGTTGATCGGTCTTGTCGTTTTTGGTCCGTGGATGCTAAGTCATATGCTTTCATATGCAACTGAAATATTTTCAAATTTAACTAGATTTGTAGGCTGATGAAATGAATGAATTGCTGCCGAAGTTTCCAGCTTTCCTTTTAATCCTAGTAAGAGTGACGTCGTTTTTTGTAATGATGCCATTGTTTTCCTATAGAACAATACCGTCCGCACTTAAAGTTGGCTTAGGATTTTTCCTATCATGGCTGATTTTTTATGCGATTCAGCCACCGGTGCTCGAAATAAACGGAGTCTATTTTTTACTTATTATGAAAGAGGCATTAGTTGGATTACTGATTGGATTTACCGCTTATATGATTTTATCTGCCATCCAAATTGCTGGCGGCTTAATTGATTTTCAAATGGGATTTTCGATTGCGAATGTAATCGATCCTCAGACAGGTGCACAAAGCCCGTTAATGGGTCAATATTTATATACATTTGGACTATTATTCTTACTTACTTTTAATGGACATTACTTATTAATTGATGGGATCTACAACAGCTATCGGTTTATTCCCATCACTCAGCCTTGGCTGCCGCTTGGAAACAGCAATGTTGTAGCCTATTTTGTCCGCTCGTTTAGCTCAATGTTTATGGTCGCATTCCAAATGTCCGCTCCTATCGTAGGAAGTCTTTTTCTTGTAGATGTCGCCCTCGGAATTGTTGCCAGAACGGTTCCGCAGCTAAACATATTTGTGGTTGGGATGCCGGTCAAGATCATTGTCAGTTTTCTTGTCATTGTGGCAGTTATGGGTGTCATGCTGACGCTTGTCTCCCATTTGACAGAAACAATGCTAGTGACAATGCGCGATATGATGCAGCTGCTTGGAGGTTCTAATTAAATGCTTTTGTCGCTTGATTTGCAATTGTTTGCCGGTGAAAAATCAGAGAGAGCAACACCTAAAAAGCGTCAGGATGCAAAAAAAAAGGGTCAAACTGCCAAGAGTCAGGATATTAATACTGCGGTTGTGTTACTTGCAGTTTTTCTGTTTTTGATGATGGCCGGAAATTATTTATTAACAGGAATCTTATCCTTGTTTAAAAATTCGTTCCAAGAATATATGTTGATGGAAGCTACACCAGGAAACCTTCGTGTTATTTTTTTAACGATCTTGAAAGAACTAGCCCTGTATCTTGGACCGATTTTACTAGTTGCATTAGCAGCAGGAGTAGTGGCAAACATTGCTCAGGTTGGCTTCATGTTTACAAGTGAGGCGATTATGCCGAAACTTGAAAAAATTAACCCGATCAGCGGCTTTAAAAGAATCTTTTCAATGAGATCCATTGTTGAGCTAATAAAATCGCTCCTGAAAATTAGTTTTGTTGGGATTGTAACATTTGCAGTGTTGTGGAAGAGGATGCCGGAAATTCTGGTCCTTTCACAAAAATCAGTCGGCACAGCCCTGGTTACGTTAGGCAGTTTAACTGTTCAGATGGGGTTATATGCCTCGGGAGCGCTCCTTTTTTTGGCGCTCCTAGATTATCTCTATCAAAAATATGATTTTGAAAAAAGTATACGCATGTCAAAACAGGACATTAAGGATGAATATAAAAATATGGAAGGGGACCCGCTCATCAAATCGCGGATTAAGCAAAGACAGCGGGAAATGGCGATGCAAAGAATGATGCAGGAAGTGCCAAAGGCCGATGTGGTAATCACAAATCCGACGCATTATGCAGTCGCCATCAAGTATGATGAATCAAAACGGGATGCTCCCTTCGTGGTCGCCAAAGGGGTCGATTTTACAGCCCAAAAAATAAAGAGTATTGCAAAAGAAAATGAAGTGCTGATGGTGGAAAATCGCCCGTTAGCAAGGGCTTTGTATAGCCAGACTGAAATTGGTGACATCATCCCGGAAGAGTTTTTTAAGGCTGTTGCCGAAATTCTTGCGTTTGTTTATCGTGCAAAAAAGAAAATGTAACATAGAGAATAGAATGAAATTAGGAAGCCGTATGAAAGGAGAGAGAAGAATGTCAGCAAGAGACCTGTCCGTATTAATAAGTGTCATCTTAATCATTGCCATGTTAATCATCCCATTTCCTACTTGGCTTCTTAGTATCTTAATTATTTTAAATATCACGTTAGCATTGTTGGTTATTCTTGTTTCGATGAATATGACAGAGCCTCTCCAATTTTCAGTATTTCCTTCTCTCTTATTATTGCTGACATTATTTCGGCTTGGTTTAAATGTATCGACAACAAGGGCAATCCTAACTCATGGAGACGCTGGCGGTGTCGTTGAAACATTTGGGACATTTGTTGTTGGAGGCAATATTGTTGTCGGGCTTATCTTGTTTTTAATTTTGATTATCATCCAATTTATTGTCATTACAAAGGGGTCTGAACGTGTTTCGGAAGTAGCAGCACGCTTTACACTAGATGCCATGCCAGGTAAGCAAATGAGTATCGATGCTGATTTAAATGCTGGAATGATTTCGGAACAACAGGCAAGGGAACGACGTCAGAAAGTTAGCAGAGAAGCAGATTTTTATGGAGCAATGGATGGTGCCAGCAAGTTTGTAAAGGGTGATGCTATCGCAAGTATCATCATTGTCTTTATTAACTTAACTGCTGGGATTATTATTGGCATGCTCCAGCAGGGAATGGGATTAGCAGATGCAGCTAAGCACTTTTCCTTGTTATCAGTTGGTGATGGGATTGTCAGCCAAGTTCCGGCATTGCTTATTTCGACAGCGACGGGGATTGTCGTAACAAGAGCAGCCTCAGAAGGAAATCTCGGTCAGGAGATTACTTCACAGCTTTTAGCCTATCCTAAACTGCTTTATGTAGCGGGAGGAACCATTTTTCTATTAGGATTATTTACACCGATCAATGATACATTAACCATCCCAGTTGCGGGGATGCTTGTTTTTGGTGGCTATATGTTCTCGAAGGTCCCGGAACCAGACAAATTGCAATTGGAGCAGATGGAAGAATCAATGCAAACAGATGAAATGAAAAGCCCTGAGAGTGTCATTAGTCTGATAAATGTGGATCCGATTGAATTTGAATTTGGATATGGTCTCATTCCATTAGCAGACACAAACCAAGGTGGAGATTTATTGGATCGAATCGTGATGATTCGCCGCCAGCTGGCAATAGAGCTAGGTTTAATCATCCCGGTTGTGAGAATTCGCGATAATATTCAGCTTCAGCCCAATGAATATCGGCTGAAAATTAAGGGGAATGAAATGGCAAGAGGGGAGCTTCTTCTTGACCATTATTTAGCAATGAGCCCTGGGATCGAGGATGATTCAATTGAAGGAATTGACACGATTGAACCATCATTTGGTCTTCCAGCGAAATGGATTACAGAAGAAATGAAAGAGCGGGCTGAGATTTTTGGTTATACCGTTGTCGACCCTCCGTCCGTTGTATCGACACACGTGACAGAAGTGATAAAGGCAAATGCTCACGAACTGTTAGGTCGGCAGGAGACGAAACAGCTAATCGATCATGTGAAAGAAAGCTATCCAATTCTGATTGAAGAGGTATCGCCAAATCCCCTTTCAGTTGGTGAAGTTCAGAAAGTACTGACAAAGCTACTAAAAGAAAATGTTTCAATTAGAAATCTGCCGGTTATCTTTGAAACGCTGGCTGACTTTGGCAAAGTAACAAGTGATACGGATATTTTAGCAGAATACGTAAGGCAAGCTCTGGCAAGACAAATTACTAATCAATTTGTGGGACAAGGTGAGACATTAAAGGTTGCTACGCTTTCAGGAAAGGCTGAAAAATCAGTGGCTGATGCCATTCAACAGACTGAGCATGGCAATTATTTAGCACTCGATCCGTCTATTTCCCAAAGAATTTTAGAATCCATTGCTGCAAACATCGAGCAATTTTCAATGTTGGAACAAACACCAATTGTGCTTTGCTCCCCCGCAGTACGCATGTACGTAAGGCAGCTGACCGAGCGTTATTTTCCGAAGGTGCCGATTCTATCCTATAATGAGTTGGAAGCAAATGTCGAAGTACAAAGTGTTGGGGTGGTGAATGTCGATTGAAAGTAAAAAAATTCACAGCTAAGTCAATGCCGGATGCAATGAAGAGCGTCCGAAATGAATTGGGAAACGAGGCTGTTATTTTAAATTCCCGAATTGTTTATACTAGTGGATTTTTAGGATTTTTTCGCAAAAAAAATATTGAAATCATTGCTGCTGTTGATCAGGTAGCGAAACATGAATCAAAACCAATACTTAAAGAAAAGCAACCAAGTTTCGTACCGATACCAAATAAGCAAACGCAGACACAACTAGACAATCAACGGGACATAATCAAAGAATCTCCTTTACAATCTAATCAGTCAGCTGACATTTTAAAGGAAATATCCAATATAAAGGAGTTAATTCAATCCCAATCCTTTCAATCTGCACAAATTCAAGGCATATACCCTGAGCCTGTTCAAAAGCTCTTGGATTGGATGAATGAACAGGAATTCTCCGCTTCCTTAATGGAAAAATATACAGCCGGTTTAATGGAAAAATGGTTTGCAGCTGGAATGAATTGTTCAGCTGAGGAATTACGGGGATTTTTAAAAGAAGAAATCTTAAAGTATCTGAATGATAAACCCTTTGGCGGAATCACATTTACGAAAAAATTTGTAAATGTGATTGGTCCGACCGGCGTTGGAAAAACGACCACGCTGGCTAAAATTGCCGCGGAATGTATCTTGAATCATCATAAAAAGGTTGCTTTCATCACAACGGATACCTATCGGATTGCAGCGATTGAACAATTAAAAACGTATGCTCAAATATTAAATATACCACTTGAAGTATGCTATACACTCGAGGATTTTCAGGGAGCAGTTAAAAAATTCGCACCCTATGATGTTGTTCTTATTGATACGGCAGGGCGAAATTTTCGAAACAAACAATACGTGAATGAACTAAGTAGGGTCATCGATTTTACGATTGATATACAAACTTACCTTGTGCTGGCACTTACCGGAAAGCAGAAAGATATGGAAGCTATTTTTCAGCAGTTTTCCTCGATAAAGATTGATAAATTCATTTTTACAAAGGCAGATGAAACGGCGGTCTTTGGGTCAATGATGAACATGATTGAAAAGTATGAAATAGGTGTTGCCTATATTACCACCGGACAAAATGTTCCGGATGACGTTATGATTGCAAGTCCCAACACAATAACAAATTTATTAATAGGGGCAAAATAACATGAAAGACCAGGCGGAGAGCTTAAGGTTGAGATTACAGAGAAGGCATGGATTGAAACCAAAAACAAAGGCGATTGCTGTTGTTAGCGGAAAAGGCGGGGTAGGTAAGTCTAACTTTTCCTTGAACTTTTCGATTTCTCTCTCAAAACGGGGATTAAACGTTTTATTGTTTGATATGGATATAGGGATGGGCAATTTAGATATATTAATGGGCAGATCCTCCGAAAGGACGATTGTCGATTATTTAACAGGTACTTCTAGGATTACAGACATTATTATGGAGGGCCCAGAAGGAGTTAAATTTATTGGCGGCGGAACTGGGTTAGGGCAGTTAGTGAATCAGGACCGTTTAGGGACACTTTCTGATGATCTGGATACTTTTCTCGAAGAATATGATTACCTCATTTTTGATATGGGTGCCGGGATCAGTCAAGAATCCTTAAAGTTTCTATTATCTGTTCATGAAATTATCGTGATTACAACACCAGAACCAACAGCATTGATGGATGCCTATGCAATTATTAAATATTTGCATTTAGCGGATGCAAAACTCCCTTTTCAGCTTGTCGCTAATCGAACAAATTCAGTTCAAGAAGGATCTGCAACGCTAAACAGGCTAACCAAGGTAGTCAAAAGGTTTTTGGATATGGAGCCTGTTTGGCTCGGAGTCTTGCCGGATGATCGTTCTGTCCAACAAGCCGTTAACAGGCAAATCCCGTTTATGACCTTTAATCCTAAATCGAAAGCCTCACTTGCTTTGGAGGAACTTGTGAGCCGTTATATCGAAGGAGTAGGGCAAATTCCAGCAAATCAATCTGTTTCATTTGTTTCAAGGTTAAAGAAATTCCTGTTTGAAAGGTAAGTGACTAGAATGGAGAAAATAAAAGTACTTATCGCTGATGACTCGGCATTTATGCGCAAGCTGATCCAGGAGATTCTATTAACTTCCAACAGAATTGAAATCTCTGGGACTGCTAGAAACGGGTTAGACGCAATTCAAAAAATAAAAAAGCTTAAGCCTGATGTTGTGACAATGGATATTGAAATGCCGGTCATAAACGGAATCGATGCCTTGAAAATTATTATGAAGGAATCGCCAGTTCCAGTTGTAATGCTTTCGAGCACAACGAGGGAGGGAGCGGAAAATACCTTTTTAGCGATGCAAAATGGTGCCTTCGATTTTATTGCTAAGCCTTCAGGTACGATTTCATTGGATTTGGAAAAAATAAGTGATGAAATTATTGAAAAAGTACTTGCTGCTAGTAAAGCAAATCTGAAAGGACTCTCGATGATTCAACCTAGGAAAAATCTTTTTCCAACCCATTTCAAAAATAGTAGTAAAATAGAACTAGATTCTTCAAACATTTTAACCCAATCAGCAACTGAGTGGGAACAGTCAGCAAAAAAGCTAATTTGTATTGGTACTTCAACAGGTGGGCCTAGGGCATTACAAACTGTATTAAGCAAGCTGCCAGCGACAATTAAGGCACCGATTTTGATTGTTCAGCACATGCCGGAGGGATTTACAAGATCACTTGCAATTAGGCTAAACTCTTTATCTAAGCTTACAGTTAAAGAAGCAGAGAACGGAGAATTGCTGGAAAACGGAACTGCTTATATTGCTCCTGGAGGATATCATTTAAAGATAAAAAAAATGGGAGACCGATTAGCGGTCGAGCTTGATCAATCTGAATTGAGAAATGGCCTGCGTCCTTCAGTTGACCTTATGTTTGAATCGGTCAGCGAAATAACTGGCTATGCAAAAATAGCCGTGATTATGACGGGAATGGGCGCAGATGGGAAGAAGGGACTAATCCAATTGCATCAAATGGGTAAACTCAAAGCCATTGCTGAATCAGAAGAAACATCGATCGTATTCGGAATGCCAAAAGCAGCAATTTCAACAAATTTTATTGACGAGGTACAGAATGTTGATGACATCGCAGGAACGATTCTGAAATATGTTTAATGTCGAGGGGTGATTGGGCATGGATATGAGTCAATATTTAGAAGTTTTCATTGAAGAAAGTAAAGAGCATTTGCAAGCATGCAATGAACATTTGTTGGAACTGGAAAAAAGTCCTGATGATCTTACCATTGTAAACGAAATTTTCCGTTCAGCGCATACGTTAAAAGGCATGTCTGCCACGATGGGCTACGAGGATCTTGCCAGCTTGACACACCAGATGGAAAATGTTCTCGATGCCATCCGCCAAAAGAAGCTAATGGTAACAACTGAATTGTTGGACATTGTTTTTTTGGCAACCGAACACTTGGAAGAAATGATCGTCTCCATTTCCGAAGGCGGTGACGGGAAATGCGATGTTTCTGATGTGATTCAAAAGTTTAAGCTGATTGAAAAAGGGGAGAGCCCCGATGTTTTAGCAGATAAGGCTGAAAGTGCAGCTGCTGTAGAAGTTGTTAATCAACCAGTGATAAATACTTATGATGAATATGAATATACCATTCTGCTGCAAGCAATGGAGCAAGGTTTTCATACATATGAAATTACGATTACGTTAAGAGAAGACTGTTTATTAAAGGGAGCCAGGGTGTACATGGTATTTGAAGTGCTGGAGTCACTTGGTGAAGTGATTAAAAGCACCCCGCCTGTTGAACAGCTCGAAGAAGAAAAGTTTGACCAGCAATTTATGGTAACGTTGGTTTCAATGGAAGAAGAAACGAAGATTGTCCAATCGATCCTGAATGTATCTGAGGTAGAACGGGTAGAAGCTCTACCGCTTTTAACTGAGAGAATTCACCGGTTTTTCCCCAATCAAGAAGAAGTAGTCTTGGATGAACCATCCCAAAGTGGGCAGTTTGTGGAAGAGACAGGCGGAAAAGCAGAAAAGCCTGATGAACATGAAGTTGATAAGAAGCCAGTTGCTGGAAAAGCAAATGTCGGCAGTAAAACGATCCGTGTCAATATTGAGAGGCTTGATATTTTAATGAATTTATTTGAGGAGCTTGTCATTGACCGAGGAAGACTCGAGCAAATTTCCCGAGATTTAAACAATCAAGAGCTTCAAGAGACAGTCGAGCGAATGTCAAGAATATCAGGTGACCTGCAAACGATCATTTTAAATATGCGCATGGTTCCGGTGGAGACAGTATTTAATCGGTTTCCACGCATGGTTCGTCAATTGGCAAGAGACCTTAATAAAAAAATTAACATTGAGATTATTGGTGCTGAAACGGAATTGGACCGGACGGTTATCGATGAAATTGGCGATCCACTCGTTCATTTAATTCGCAATGCTCTTGACCATGGGATTGAAACACCAGAGGTTCGCAAGGCATGCGGAAAACCTGAAGAAGGGAACGTTCGTCTGAAAGCCTATCATAGCGGTAATCATGTCTTTATTGAAATCGAAGATGATGGAGCCGGTATTAATAGAGAAAAGATTGCAGCCAAAGCCATAAGTAATAAAATTATTTCAGCCCAGGCTGCTGCAGGACTAACGGATAAGCAGGTTTATGAATTGCTTTTTGCCTCAGGTTTTTCCACCGCAGAAAAAATCTCAGATATTTCTGGACGTGGAGTCGGACTGGATGTCGTTAAAAATACGATTGAATCACTTGGAGGAACAGTAACCATTGATTCTATTTTGGGAAAGGGTTCGATATTCTCCATCCAACTGCCATTAACATTGTCGATTATTTCCGCAATGCTTGTGGGAATTCAGGCAGAAAAATTCGCGATTCCACTGTCTTCTATAATAGAAACGGCAATAGTAAAAAAAGTTGATATTTTAAATGCTCATAGTCAAAAGGTGATTGATTACCGTGGCAAAGTGGTCCCGCTTCTTTTCTTAAAGGATATATTCGAAGTTCCTGTAATCGATGATTCTGCTAGTTTCTATTCGGTAGTCATGGTTCGAAAAGGGGACAGGCTAGCAGGACTTGTGGTTGATTCCTTTATTGGTCAGCAGGAAATTGTGCTGAAATCACTCGGAAACTATTTAACGAATGTATTTGCAATTTCCGGAGCGACCATTCTCGGAGATGGACAAGTTGCCTTAATCATTGATTGTAATGCGTTAATTAAATAAGAAAAGCGAATCGCCCGTTTAGCGAAGTACACTAGTCGATGGGTGCTGGCCGACTAAAAGCGACGCCTTCCTGGCGGCAACGTCGGCACTAGCACGTCCTGTGCGTCGGAGCTGGACAATAGAAAAAATTCAAATCCAGATTAGAAAAGAAGTATGGAGGAGTGAACGGTGTGGGGGAAACCTTGAATTCAGAGCTTAAAATCATTGTCTTCCAACTAAAAGAAAAAGAGTATGCGATACCGGTTGAACAGGTACGCTCAATTGAAAAAATTCAGCATATTACAAGAGTTCCGGGTACAGCTTCCTATATAAAAGGTGTGATTAATCTCCGCGGTGTCGTGACTCCGATTGTTGATCTTAGAGATCGCTTTGGACTAAATGAAGGCGATTATCTAGACCATACCAGGATCATTATTGCAGTTCTCGACGGGCTGGATGTAGGCCTAATTGTCGATGCAGCAAATGATGTCATTGATATTTCAAAGGATTCAATTGAGCCCCCGCCAGAAATTGTCAGCGGAACGGAAGTTGAGTATATTAACGGTGTTGTTAAATTAGGAAAACGATTGTTAATTTTATTAGATCTTGAAAAAGTTCTGAATGAAAAAATTGTAGAAGGGTACTAGGGTAAAAGACGATGGCGTTTATGGATCAATTTACATCCTTACATCTTGATTTTTTAAAAGAAATTGGAAATATTGGAGCAGGACATGCAGCAACGGCTCTTTCCCAGCTTTTTAATAAAAAAATCGAGATGAACGTTCCAAAAGTAGAAATTGTTAGTTTTGATGAAATGGTTGAAATGGCCGGCGGTTCGGAACAGGTCGTGGCCAGTGTTTTTTTACGGATTGAAGGGGATGCACCGGGCAGCATGTTTTTTGTTCTTTCCCTTCCGCATGCAGCCCATTTTATTAGTAAAATGATTGGGGATCCTGATTTTACATTTTCGGAACCACCCTATAATGAACTGGCTCTTTCTGCCCTTCAAGAATTAGGCAATATTTTATGCGGTTCCTATTTAACGGCACTAGCAGATTTCACCAACCTTTCGCTGCACCCGTCCGTGCCGGCCCTTGGGATTGATATGGTTGGAGCCATCATTAGCTTCGGACTGATCGAGCCTTCCCAAGTAAGTGACCATGTGATTGTCATTGATACGTCAGTAAATGAAGAAGACATCGGTATTTCTAATAGTTTGCGCGGCCATTTCTTTTTACTGCCTGATCCTGATTCTTTTCAAATTCTATTTAAGATTTTGGGAGATAACGGAAATGCCGAATGACACATATGTAGAAAAAGTTGGCATTGCCGATATGAAGTTAGTAAAAACTCCCGATCATATCCGGACTTCAGGTTTAGGATCCTGTGTAGGACTAGTTATTTATGATCTTGAAAAAAAGATAGCAGGCCTTGCACATGTGATGCTGCCGGAATCTTCGTTATCAAAAGTAACTGATTATAATCCTGCAAAATATGCAGATACTGCAGTTGAAGTGCTGGTTTCACGGTTGATCACGAATGGAGCAAGAAAATCCGCATTAAAAGCGAAAATGGCCGGCGGAGCACAAATGTTTCAATTTGCTTCAGCCAGTGAAATGATGAGGATTGGACCGCGGAATGTTGAAGCTGTAAGAAAAGAATTAGACCGGCTTAGGATTCATTTAGTAAGTGAAGATGTCGGTGGAAGTAGCGGAAGGACAATTGAATTTGACCCTAATAAAGGATTTTTATCAATTAAAACAATTCATCAAGAAACGAAACGAATCTAGTCCAGCACATTTCAAGTGAGTGTGTCTTAAACAAACTATAAAGTAGGAAAGCTACGTTTATACGATTTTTTCAGGATGGTTAGGGGGTAAACTATGGCGCAGACAGCTACATTGGAAGAGCATTTAAACTGGCAAAAATGGATAAAAACCCGTGATTCAGATTCAGGGGATTATCTTGTTAGAAAGTATTTGCCGCTTGTATCCTACCATGTACAACGAATTTCAGTCAGTTTACCAAAAAGTGTATCAAGAGAAGAATTACGCAGCTTTGGAATGCTGGGGCTTTATGATGCCTTGGAGAAATTTGACCAATCAAGAGATTTGAAATTTGATACCTATGCGTCATTTCGGATTAGAGGGGCAATCTTAGATGGGTTAAGAAAAGAAGATTGGCTTCCCCGCAATACAAGGGATAAAACGAAAAAAGTTGATGCAGCGATTGAAAAGCTGGAACAGGAAAAGTTGGGAAAAGCAAGTATTTCTGACATAGCTCATGAACTTAGCATGACCGAAGATGAAGTATATACGACCATAAATGAACAGTTTTTTTCCAATATTTTATCAATGGAAGAAATGCCGTTTGACACTGATGATCATGACAATCATTATTTTACTTTAAAGGATAAAAAAGCGGAAATACCCGAGGAAGTAATCGTGAAGCAGGAATTGCTGGGGGAGCTTGCGGCCACGATTGAAGGTTTATCAGAAAAAGAACAGCTAATCATTAGTCTTTTTTATCAGGAGGAATTAACGTTAACGGAAATTGGTAAAATTTTAAATCTGTCTACATCACGAATTTCACAAATCCATTCAAAAGCCCTTTTTAAGCTCCGACACTCATTAGAAAAAGTCATTTTTTAACAAACTAATAAAAGAGCTTGAAGAACTTAAGCGGATAGAGGGATACCATGGCTACATTTCTATTAGCAATCAGCTTCCTGTTAAATGGAATTTCTATTTATTTTATTATTATTTTATACACTAGACAAAACCGCTTACTAGAGGTTGAGAAAACCCAGGAACAATTCAAAAAAGGCATGGAAGATGAGATTTCAGCCTTTCTTTTTGAAATGAAGGAAGAAAATGAGGAATTTATAAAACGACTACAACAGGTAAGTAAAGCAAAACATCCAAATGCTAATCTAACAGTTGACCAGCTAAACGGAGAACAGAAACCTGCTGCACCTCCAAGCAGTATGGCAGCCAAAATGGATGAATCAGTACCAAAGGAGTGGGTTGAAACAACGGGTCAAGCTTTTAAAAAGGAAGCTGTTAAGGTCTATCAAAAGACAATTGCAAATAGGAACGAGAGCATGACTGCTGAGCTGCAAGAAACTGTAAAACAGACTGAGAACAAGAATCGTCCACCAGAAGTGGAAAATGAAGAAATCTATCGGGATTTATTTATAAACCAAGTGAAGATATTGCAAAACCAGGGACTATCCACCGCTGAAATTGCCAAAAAGCTTAATAAAGGAAAAACAGAGATTGAGCTATTATTGAAATTTGGCTAGAGTCATAAACATTATCTTGATTGTTAATGCTCTATGTGCTATAGTATTTGATGGTGTTAAAAACACACGCTCATGGATTTGAACAGTTGGTGCTGTTGGTGAACAGTTTCTGTCAAAAATGAGATGGGCGGAGGAAAACAAACCTAGGAGGAAACAAAATGTCAGTCATTTCAATGAAACAATTGCTTGAAGCTGGTGTGCACTTTGGACACCAAACGCGTCGCTGGAACCCTAAGATGAAGAAATATATCTTCACCGAGCGTAACGGCATTTACATCATCGACCTTCAAAAAACTGTTAAGAAGGTAGAAGAAGCATACAATTGGGTGAAAGAACTTTCTGCTAACGGTGGTACAATGCTTTTCGTTGGTACAAAGAAGCAAGCCCAAGATTCTGTTAGAGATGAAGCAACTCGCTCAGGTATGTATTATGTGAACCAACGTTGGTTAGGCGGAACTTTAACAAATTTTGAAACCATTCAAAAGCGTATCGGACGTCTAAAAGACATCGAAAGAATGGCTGAAGATGGTACTTTTGATGTACTGCCTAAAAAAGAAGTTGTTCAATTACGTAAAGAACAAGAACGTCTAGAAAAATTCCTGGGCGGCATTAAGAATATGAAACAGCTTCCAGATGCTCTTTTCATTGTTGATCCTCGCAAAGAGCGGATCGCTGTTGCTGAAGCTCATAAATTGAACATTCCAATCGTAGGAATTGTTGATACAAACTGTGATCCAGATGAAATCGATGTTGTTATTCCTGCAAACGATGACGCAATTCGTGCTGTTAAATTATTAACAGGTAAAATGGCAGATGCTATTTTAGAAGCGAAGCAAGGCGAAGAATTAGTAGAAGTAGCTGCACAATAAGGGATAAACTGCTAGGAAACACAAAAAAAGGTGATAAGAGGGAGCCCCTTTATCACCTTTTTTTAAAGATTGTTTAGATTTACTTAATTTGGCAAAGATATGGTGTAGACTACATAGGAATGGGAAAAGCGGAAGTGCTCGTTTAGCGAAGTACACTAGTCGCTGGGCGCAGAAGCTGGACAAATTAAAGGAGGATGTGTAATTATGGCAATTACTGCCCAAATGGTAAAAGAATTACGTGAAAAAACAGGTGCTGGTATGATGGATTGCAAAAAGGCACTTACAGAAACTGATGGAGATATGGATAAAGCAATTGACCTTCTTCGTGAAAAAGGAATTGCAAAAGCTGCGAAAAAATCAGATCGTATTGCTGCAGAAGGTATTACAAATATCTTAACTGAAGGAAATGAAGCTGTTATTCTTGAAGTAAACGCTGAAACAGACTTCGTTGCAAAAAATGAAGGCTTCCAAACACTTGTAAAAGAATTAGCTCAGCATCTATTAGCTAACAAACCTGCGAACGTGGAAGACGCATTAGCTCAAACAATGGAAAATGGGGCAACTGTTGCGGATCATATTAATGCTGCTATTGCAAAAATTGGTGAGAAACTTTCGCTGCGTCGTTTTGCTGTAGTATCAAAAACTGATAACGATGCGTTTGGTGCGTACTTGCATGCAGGCGGCCGTATTAGTGTGTTAACTGTCCTTGAAGGCACAACTGATGCTGCTGCAGCGAAAGATGTATCTATGCATATTGCTGCATTAAACCCTAAATACGTCTCTCATGACCAAGTATCACAAGAGGAAGTTGAGCATGAACGTGAAGTATTGACTCAACAGGCATTAAACGAAGGCAAACCAGAAAAGATTGTTGCAAAAATGGTTGAAGGCCGTTTAGGAAAATTCTTTGAAGAAGTATGCGTACTTGACCAAGCATTCGTGAAAAATCCTGATCAAAAGGTTCGCCAATTTGTTGAATCTAAGGGTGCTACGATTCGTGAATTTATCCGCTATGAAGTGGGCGAAGGTTTAGAAAAACGCGAAGAAAACTTTGCAGAAGAAGTTATGAACCAAATTAAGAAATAATTATAATATAAAAAACGAAGTAAATGTATTGCAATAAATCTAAAGGGAACACAGTGTGTTCCCCTTTTTTAAAGCGGAAGCGCCCGTTTAGCGCACGACAGGACTGGAGCACACCGACTAAGATAAAGGAAACACGAAGAGCGGAAGCGCATTCGTGCTTGGCTTATCGTAGGGAGGTGGGCGAAGTACACTAGTCGCTGGGAGCTGTAGCTAGATACTCAAATTTCAAAGATATATATTCTTTTGTTAAACGAATTTACATATGGAGGTTCTTATGAGCGGCCCTAAATACGAACGCGTTGTATTAAAATTGAGCGGAGAAGCACTTGCCGGAGAATCCAGCTTTGGAATTAATCCAACTGTTATTAAATCGATAGCAGGTCAGGTGAAAGAAATAGCCGAGTTGGGTGTAGAAATTGCTGTTGTTGTCGGTGGCGGGAATATTTGGCGTGGTAAAACTGGCAGTGAAATGGGCATGGATCGTGCTACTGCAGATTATATGGGAATGCTTGCAACGGTTATGAACTCGTTAGCTCTACAGGACAGCCTTGAACAATTGGGGATTGAAACACGAGTACAAACCTCAATTGAGATGCGCCAAGTTGCAGAACCATATATTAGACGGAGGGCGATCCGCCATCTTGAGAAAAAGCGTGTTGTCATTTTTGCTGCTGGGACAGGAAATCCTTATTTTTCAACGGATACTACTGCCGCATTAAGAGCAGCTGAAATTGAAGCAGACGTCATCTTAATGGCCAAAAATAATGTCGATGGTGTTTATTCAGCTGACCCTCGTCTTGATAATACGGCAACAAAATATGACCAGCTTTCATACCTTGATGTAATCAAGGAAGGATTGGCTGTAATGGACTCGACTGCATCGTCACTCTGTATGGATAATGATATTCCACTAATTGTTTTCTCGATAATGGAGAAAGGCAATATCAAGCGTGCCGTTATGGGTGAAAAAATTGGAACAATTGTGAGGGGGAAATAATAATGCCAAAACAAGTGATTGCCAATACAAAGGAAAAAATGAAAAAAGCGATCCAAGCGTATACTCGTGAACTTGCGAGCATCCGTGCCGGCAGGGCAAGTGCCTCATTACTTGACAGAATAATGGTTGATTACTATGGTGCACCTACACCAGTTAATCAACTAGCGGGAATTAGTACACCTGAGGCTCGTTTACTAGTAATTCAGCCTTACGATAAAACGATTCTTGGTGACATTGAAAAAGCAATTCTTAAATCTGATTTAGGCTTAAATCCTTCAAATGACGGTTCAATTATTCGACTTTCCATTCCTCAGCTAACAGAGGAACGACGTAAAGAACTTGTTAAAGTTATTAAGAAAGAATCAGAAGAAGCAAAGATCGCTATTCGTAACATTCGCCGTGATGGAAATGAAGAAGTAAAGAAGCTTGAGAAAAACGGTGAAATTACGGAGGACGAATTAAGAGGCTATTCTGATGACATCCAAAAAGTAACAGACGAACATATTGCTAAAATTGATCAAATTACAAAAGATAAAGAAAAAGAAATAATGGAAGTCTAGCATAGACCCTCTTCTTAGGGGGTTTTTTCTCTTTTTACCCAATTCTTTTATCCTTTTGTTATACATAAAATATTTAATAGAGATATCTTTTTTCTTTTTTGGTATGATAGTCTCATGTAAAAAAACATTTACATCTATAATTGGGCAATACTCTTTTTTCGGAGGAAGAAATGAACATTATTGGAGGAGCGCTGTCATGTTAAATAAAATAAGGCTTTGGAAGAAACAAAATACCTCTTCCCCACTCCGAGACAGGATAGAACAAGTTAAAAAGGTAACTATTCCAGAGCATGTAGCGATTATTATGGATGGAAATGGCAGATGGGCAAAAAAAAGAGCTTTACCCCGAATTGCCGGCCATCATGAGGGAATGAAGGTTGTTCGCAAAATAACGAAGTTGGCAAATGTGTTAGGGATTAATGCTCTGACATTGTATGCTTTTTCAACGGAAAATTGGAAAAGACCGAAAATTGAAGTTGATTATTTAATGAAGTTACCTGAAGAATTTTTAGGAACCTTTCTTCCTGAGCTAATTTCGGAAAATGTTCAAGTGCAAATGATGGGCTATCAAGACCAACTTCCTTTACATACACTTCATGCCATTGAAAAGGCAATTGATGATACAAAAAACAATGATGGCCTTATTTTAAACTTTGCCCTTAATTATGGAAGTAGAGCAGAGATTATTGACGCAGTGAAACACGTCTTAAAAGATTGCAAAAGTGGTATAATGAATGAGAGTGTATTAGACGAAAATACATTTTCATCATACTTAATGACTTCAAATTTAGCTGATCCAGACCTTTTAATCCGCACAAGCGGAGAAATCAGGTTAAGCAACTTTATGCTATGGCAGTTGGCTTATACTGAATTTTGGTTTACTGAAGTATTATGGCCTGATTTTAGTGAAGAGCATTTCCTCGAAGCAGTGGAAGCATTCCAAAAACGGCAGCGACGTTTTGGAGGGGTTAATAGCTGAACTTAAAAACATGATTAGGTGTTGAGTATTGGGTTCTTTTGCATGTATCCTTAATAGGGATGTTTGCAAAGGACGTTAAAAAAGGTGTTGAATAATAGTGAAGACAAGAATCGTAACAGCAGTTGTAGCAGCAGCGCTATTCTTGCCAATTGTTTTTTATGGCGGCCTTCCAGTCGTTTTATTAACGTATTTACTTGCAAGCATTGGCTTATATGAACTTTTAAAAATGCGTAAGTTAAGTCTCTTTTCAGTTTCAGGATTGCTTTCGTATTTATTGCTTTGGGTGATTCTTTTCCCAAGTCAATATCAGGATGTCTTGGCCTATTTAAATTATTCGAAAATGGAACTCGGTATTGCAATGGTTTTATTATTGTTAACTTATACAGTCATTACAAAAAACCGCTTTACATTTGATGATGTTGCCTTTTCCGTTTTAGCTGCAGTGTATGTTGGAATAGGCTTTTACTTTTTTATGGAAACCCGCCAAGCAGGTCTTGTGTATATTTTTTATTCTTTATTTATGATCTGGGCAACCGATTCGGGTGCGTATTTTATAGGAAAAGCGATGGGGAAAACAAAGCTTTCGCCAGAAATTAGTCCCAATAAAACGGTTGAAGGCTCAATTGGTGGAATTGTATGTGCAATGATCATTGCGGCTCTGTTTGTTTTCTTAACGGATATTGATGCAACACTTTGGTCATTATTAGGAATTACCCTATTCCTTTCTGCTTTTGGACAACTTGGTGACTTGGTCGAATCGGCATTGAAACGTCATTTTAATGTCAAGGATTCAGGTAAGCTCTTGCCTGGCCACGGCGGGATTCTTGACCGTTTTGATAGTTTATTATTTGTTTGGCCTTTGTTGCATTTTTTTCATATTATTTAATGAAGCACGACAGTGCACTTTTCTTAATGTCTAGCTTCGACGCACAGGAAGTGCTAGTGCCGACGTTGCCGTTAGGACGGCAACGCTTTTAGTCGGCCAGCGCCTAGCGACTAGTGTACTTCGCTGACCAGGAGCTTACGCTTTTCTTATTGGAGTTGACAAATATTGAAGTTAATTAGTTTATTGGGTGCTACAGGATCAATTGGCACACAGACATTGGATATCATTAAAGAGCATCCCGCAGAGTTTAGATTAGTGGCGATGTCAGTAGGGAAAAACATTAAATTAACCCGAAAAATCATTGGAGACTTTCGGCCGGAGCTTGTATCTGTTCAAGAAAAGAGTATGTTTGAAACACTAAAAACTGAATTTCCTAGTACACATTTTACTTATGGCGATCATGGATTGATTGAGGTAGCTGTTTATGAAAAAGCAGAGGTCCTCGTAAATGCTGTTCTTGGAAGTGTTGGTCTAAATCCGACGCTTCAAGCCATTGAATGCGGCAAAACAATTGCGATTGCCAACAAAGAAACATTGGTAACAGCAGGACATCTTGTTATCGAAGCTGCCAAAAGAAATAATGTTCCGCTTCTTCCGGTCGATAGCGAGCATTCGGCGATTTTTCAAGCGTTGCAAGGCGAGAAAATGAAAAATATTGAACGGCTTATTATTACTGCCTCAGGCGGGAGTTTTCGTGACCGTACCCGTGATCAGCTCGAAAATGTGACAGTTCAAGAAGCCTTAAATCATCCTAATTGGTCGATGGGAGCAAAAATTACGATCGATTCAGCGACGATGATGAATAAGGGATTGGAAGTAATCGAGGCACATTGGCTGTTTAATATGCCTTATGAAAAAATAGATGTACTGCTTCATAAAGAAAGTATTATTCATTCCATGGTTGAATTTCATGATAGCAGCATCATTGCTCAACTAGGTTCACCTGACATGAGGGTGCCAATCCAGTTGGCACTCACTTATCCCGATCGCTTGCCGCTTTTATCGGCAAAACGGTTAAATCTAGCCGAAGTTGGCATGTTACACTTTAAAGAGATGGATTTTGAGCGGTTTCGCTGTCTGAAATTTGCTTATGAAGCAGGTAAAAAAGGCGGGACAATGCCAACTGTATTAAATGCTGCCAACGAGGTAGCGTCAGTGGCCTTTTTGGAAGGTAGAATTCGCTTCCTGCAAATTGAAGACCTTGTTGAAAAGGCACTCATCAGCCATCAGACAATTGAAAATCCCAGCCTTGCTCTCATACAGGAAGTTGACAAAGAAACGAGACAGTATGTACATTCACTTCTATAAAAAAAGGTGGTTATATATTTGAGTACAGTTATTGCCTTTATTGTAATCTTTGGCGCACTCGTTTTCTTTCATGAATGGGGCCATTTCTTTTTTGCAAAGAGAGCAGGTATATTATGCCGTGAATTTGCAATTGGATTTGGACCAAAGGTATTCTCCCATAAAAAAGGTGAAACGACGTATAATATTCGGTTATTGCCGATTGGCGGCTATGTCCGAATGGCTGGAGAAGATCCAGAAGTGGTTGAAATTAAGCCAGGATATCGAATTGGCCTGCTATTTGATAAAGAAAACAAAGTCACGAAACTTATCTTAAATAATAAGGAAAAGTATCCTAAATGCCGAATTGTCGAAGTAGAACAAGCAGATATTGAAAAGGATTTATTCATAAAAGGATTCCCCGAAGATGATCCAGACAATATGGAGACCTTTTCAGTTCTCCCAACAGCGGTCATTGTTGAAAATGGTGCTGAAACCCAAATCGCACCAGTTGACCGTCAATTTGGGTACAAGACATTGGCGCAAAGGACAATGACGATTTTTGCTGGACCCTTGATGAACTTTGTCTTAGCATTTGTAGTATTTATTATCATTGCCTTATTGCAGGGCGTGCCAACAAACGATCCTAAGCTTGGGGAGATTACCCCAGATGGTGCCGCAAAAGCAGCTGGTTTGCAACAAGGTGATATTGTTCAAAGCATCAATGGATCGGAAATTTCCAGTTGGGCAGATGTTGTTGAATTGATTCGTAAAAATCCGAATAAAAAGCTTGATTTTACAATCAATCGAGCTGGCAAGGATATGGAAATTGTGGTCACACCAATTGAAAAAAAAGTTGAAGGTGAAAAAATTGGGCTGATAGGTGTATATAGCCCGGTTGAAAAGTCACCTGTCCAGGCAGTTAAGTCAGGCTTTCAAGAGACTTATTTTTGGACAAAGCAAATTTTTGTTTCACTTGAAAAATTAGTGACAGGTCAATTTTCCATCAATATGCTCTCAGGTCCGGTTGGAATTTATGCGTCTACTGATGCCGTCGCGAAATCAGGAATATACTACTTAATGAAATGGGCCGGAGTTCTGAGCATTAACCTTGGCATCATGAACCTCTTACCAATTCCAGCATTGGATGGCGGCAGGCTGATGTTTTTTGCAATCGAAGGATTAAGGGGAAAACCGATTGATAAGCAAAAGGAAGGTATGGTGCATTTTATTGGTTTCGCCCTTCTGATGCTATTAATGCTTGTAGTTACATGGAATGACATCCAGAGATTTTTTCTGAAATAATAAAAAAAGCGGAAGTACTCAAGCCGCTTGAGCTAAACAGTTTTAATAAACCCCTGTTGTAAAACGGGGGTTTGCCATTATAATAAGTGAAGTAAACGTAAATGAGGTGCAATGAAAAAATGAGACAAACAAAAACGCTTATTCCAACACTTAGACAAATTCCGGCAGATGCGGATACAAAAAGCCATCAACTTCTTCTTAAAGCAGGTTTTATTCGGCAAAATGCAAGCGGGGTATACAGTTATATGCCACTTGGCAAAAGAGTTCTTCAAAAGGTTGAGGCCATTGTCCGCGAAGAAATGGATAATGCCGGCGCAGTAGAATTGTTAATGCCAGCGCTTCAAGCTGCAGAGTTATGGCAGGAATCTGGCCGTTGGTATACATATGGACCCGAGTTAATGCGTTTAAAGGACCGACATGAGCGTGAGTTTGCCCTTGGTGCAACACATGAGGAAGTCATCACGAGTCTTGTCCGTGATGAAGTAAAGTCCTACAAAAGATTGCCGCTAACTTTATACCAAATTCAGACGAAATTTCGAGATGAAAAGCGCCCTCGCTTTGGGTTGCTGCGCGGCCGTGAGTTTGTGATGAAGGATGCTTATTCCTTCCACTCCAATCAGGAGAGCTTAGATGAAGTCTATCAAGACTTATTTGATGCCTATTCAAATGTGTTCAGACGCTGCGGGTTGAATTTCCGGGCTGTTATTGCCGATTCCGGTGCAATGGGTGGTAAGGATACACATGAGTTTATGGTCTTATCGGAGATCGGAGAAGATACGATTGCCTATTCCGATACATCCAATTATGCAGCAAACATCGAAATGGCTCCAGTCAATATTGAATACCAAAGAATGGACGAAACTGCCAAAGAAATTGAGAAAGTTTTAACAGAAAACCAAAAAACGATCGATCAGGTCTCTGACTTCCTGCAAATTAAAGCTGAAAGAATAATCAAATCACTGCTGTTTAAAGTAGACGATAAGTATGTGCTTGTACTTGTTCGAGGCGACCATGAAGTTAATGATATTAAACTTAAAAACTTGTTAGGGGCTGGCGTTGTCGAATTAGCTTCACCGGCAGAAACGGAAGAAATATTGGCTTGTACAGTTGGTTCCCTTGGCCCAATTGGTGTAAAAAATGTAGAAATAGTTGCTGATCATGCAGTTAAAGCAATTGTCAATGGTGTCTGCGGTGCAAACGAAGAACACTATCACTATTTAAATGTTAACCCTGATCGTGATTTTGAGGTTAACTCCTACGCTGATTTACGCTTTATTCAAGAAGGCGATCCATCACCAGACGGAGAAGGAAAAATTTTGTTTGCCAAAGGAATCGAAGTCGGCCATGTCTTTAAACTGGGAACACGCTACAGTGAAGCGATGAATGCGACCTACCTTGATGAAAATGGGAAAGCAAAGCCATTTATAATGGGGTGTTATGGGATCGGGGTTTCACGTACGGTTGCCGCGATAGCAGAACAATTTAATGATGAAAACGGTCTTGTTTGGCCGGCAAACATCGCTCCATATCAATTGCACTTAATTGCTATTAACATGAAAGACGATTCACAAGCTGAACTAGCTGAAACTCTTTATAAAGAGTTAAATAAGAAATATGAAGTTTTATTTGACGATCGCCAAGAAAGACCAGGTGTGAAATTTGCGGATTCGGATCTTATTGGCTTGCCAATTAGGATTACCGTTGGTAAAAAAGCTGCAGAAGGTATTGTCGAAGTGAAGGTTCGCACAACAGGTGAAATGATTGAAGTGCCTAAAGCAGAACTTTTTGAAAAAATTAATGAGTTATTAACAGCACAATAACACGATAGGAGGGTGATCCATACTGGGTCATCCTCCTTATTTACTTAAAATGGAACTGTCGAAAATCCCCGAATGAATCCTGTCATATGATATAATTACTTCTTGATAACAATTAAACAGAGAGAAGATTTGAGAGATGGGAGAGAGAGCGATGAGCGAACATGCTTTAAGCAATAGAGAGCGATTTAATGTCTTGCTCCAGCAAATCCAAATGACGGATGATACTGAAGTCGTTCATTTTCAAAATGCACAAATTGAAAAACTTGTAGTAGAAAAAAAAGCACGAAAATGGCATTTTCAATTTTTATTTGAAAAGATTTTACCCTTCCGAGTATATAATCGTTTTACTTCACTATTAGAACGGGCTTTTTCAAATATTGCAGCAATTTCATATCATATTCAAGTTTCTGACCAAAGCTTTTCACCCGAGCTATTTGCCGATTATTGGAATGCTTCCATTCAGCAGTTGGACGGGATTGCTCCGCCGTTACTCAAGCTGCTCAACGAACAGATTCCTAGTATTCAGGGAAATAAAGTAACAATATCCGTTCGAAATGAGACAGAGGGACTGACAATCAAGCGTAAATATGCAGGGATGGTCGCAACTATTTATCAAGCTTTTGGTTTTCCACTTGTTACATTCGAGACAGTTGTTAATATAGAAGAAAAAAATAATGAGTACAATCAATTCCTCATCGCAAAGCAAAAAGAAGACCAAGAACGAGCCATGCAGGCTATGGTCGAATTGCAGAAGAAGGAAGCGGATAAAGATCATAATGCGGGTGAGAGTGAAGGTCCGCTTACGATCGGACTTACGATTAAAGCAGATGCTGAATTCCGCAGCTTGATCGATATTGTCGATGAAGAAAGACGAATTGCAATTGAAGGGTACATTTTTGATGCTGAAACGAGAGAGCTTCGAAGCGGGCGGACGTTGTTAACCTTTAAAGTTACCGACTATACAAGCTCTATCCTTGTCAAAATGTTTTCACGTGATAAAGAGGATGCTGTTCTTTATCAGCGTGTAAAAAAAGGCATGTGGGTGAAGGTTAGAGGCAGCATTCAAAATGATACATTTGTACGAGATTTAATTATGATTGGTAATGATATTAACGAGATAAAGGCACCTGGCCGTAAGGATACGGCACCGGAAAATGAAAAACGGGTCGAACTGCATCTTCATACTCCTATGAGTCAAATGGATGCTGTTACTCCGGTAGCAGCCCTTGTTGCCCAGGCAGCCAAGTGGGGACATAAAGCGATTGCGGTGACAGACCATGCTGTTGCTCAATCGTTTCCAGAAGCATATAGTGCTGGTAAAAAGAATGGTATCAAGACTCTATTTGGAATTGAAGCAAATTTAGTCGACGATGGAGTACCGATTGCCTATAATGAGGCACATCGCCTCTTAGCTGAAGAAACGTTTGTTGTTTTTGACGTTGAAACAACAGGGCTTTCAGCTTATTATAATACGATTATTGAACTCGGGGCGGTAAAGATACGCGGCGGCGAAGTGATTGACCGCTTTGAATCATTTGTTAACCCGCACCACCGCTTATCTGCAACAACTATCAATTTAACAAGCATCACCGATGACATGGTTCAAACTGCGCCTGATATCGAAGAGGTAATCAAAAGGTTCTCTGATTGGATAGGAAATGATACTCTAGTCGCGCACAATGCCTCGTTTGATATAGGCTTCTTGAATGCAAGCTTAAAAAAGATCGGCTTTGAAAAGGAAAAGAATCCTGTTATCGATACATTGGAACTTGGGCGATTTCTCTACCCTGAAATGAAAAATCACCGTTTAAATACATTAGCAAAGAAATTCGATATCGATTTAACCCAGCATCACCGTGCGATCTATGATGCCGAGGCGACTGGTTATTTACTGTTGAAAATGTTAAAGGATGCCCTTGAAAAAGGAATTGAATACCATGATCAGTTAAATGAAAACATGGGAAAAGGAAACGCATTTCAGCGTGCAAGACCTTATCATTGTACGCTGCTAGCGCAAAATGATGTTGGCCTAAAGAACATGTTTAAGCTTGTGTCGATTGCTCACCTTGAATATTTTTACCGGGTTCCAAGAATCCCAAGGTCGGTCCTTCAAAAGTATCGAGAAGGGATCCTTGTCGGTTCAGCCTGTGACAAGGGTGAAGTGTTTGAAGGGATGATGCAAAAGTCACCTGAAGAAGTTGAAGCTTTTGCCGGTTTTTATGACTATCTTGAAGTCATGCCAAAGCCTGTTTATGCACCATTGATCGAAATGGAACTTGTTCGTGATGAGAAGGCGTTAGAAGAAATAATCGGAAATATCGTCAAACTTGGTGATAAACTTGGCATTCCGGTCGTCGCAACAGGAAATGTTCATTATTTAAATGAAAACGATAAGATTTACCGAAAAATTTTAATTAACTCACAAGGCGGTGCAAATCCGCTTAACCGCCACAAACTGCCGGATGTCCATTTCCGGACTACAAATGAAATGCTGGATGAGTTTTCATTTTTAGGTGCAGAGAAGGCAAAAGAAATTGTTGTGACAAATACCAATAAAATTGCCGATATGATTGATGCAATTTCACCGGTAAAGGAAGAATTGTATACTCCAAAAATTGAAGGCGCCGAAGAAGAAATGCGTGAGCTAAGCTATACGAGGGCCAGAAAAATTTATGGTGATTCTTTGCCGGAAATTGTTGAAGCACGGCTTGAAAAGGAATTAAACAGTATCATCGGCCATGGGTTTTCGGTTATTTACTTAATTGCCCATAAACTTGTAAAAAAATCTCTTGATGATGGCTACCTGGTTGGATCACGTGGTTCGGTTGGTTCATCACTCGTGGCAACCATGTCAGACATCACTGAAGTAAATGCATTGCCGCCGCACTATGTATGTCCAAACTGTAAAACGTCCGAATTTATTGCCGATGGTTCGGTCGGCTCAGGTTTTGACTTACCTGATAAAAATTGTCCAAACTGCGGGGCAAAATACCGGAAAGACGGCCATGATATCCCTTTTGAAACCTTCCTTGGTTTTAAAGGAGATAAAGTTCCGGATATTGACTTGAACTTCTCAGGTGAATATCAGCCGACTGCCCATGATTATACCAAAGTATTGTTTGGCGGAGATAATGTTTTCCGCGCTGGAACCATTGGTACGGTTGCTGACAAAACGGCTTTTGGTTACGTGAAAGCGTACCAGCAGGATAACAATCTTCATTACCGAGGTGCCGAAATTGACCGGCTTGCCTCTGGCTGCACGGGTGTAAAAAGAACGACTGGACAGCATCCAGGCGGTATTATTGTTATCCCTGATTATATGGATATTTATGATTTTTCACCGATACAATTTCCTGCAGATGATCGGACAAGCGAATGGCGGACAACACACTTTGACTTCCACTCCATTCATGATAATGTATTAAAGCTTGATATTCTGGGACATGATGATCCAACCGTCATCAGAATGCTGCAGGATTTAAGCGGCATTGATCCAAAAACAATTCCAACAGATGACCCGGATGTCATGAAAATTTTCAGCGGTCCTGAGTCACTTGGGGTAACAGCGGAACAAATTATGTGTAAAACCGGGACACTGGGGATTCCGGAATTTGGTACAAGATTTGTTCGGCAGATGCTTGAAGAGACCAAGCCAACGACATTTTCGGAATTAGTTCAGATTTCAGGGCTTTCACACGGGACAGACGTTTGGCTCGGCAATGCCCAGGAGTTAATTCAAAATGGCACTTGTATTCTGAGCGAGGTTATTGGCTGCCGTGACGATATTATGGTTTACCTTATTTACCAAGGGCTTGACCCGTCGTTTGCATTTAAAATTATGGAATCTGTCCGTAAAGGGAAAGGTTTAACAGACGAAATGGAAGCGGAAATGCGGAAAAATGAAGTACCGGAATGGTACATTGATTCCTGTAAAAAAATCAAGTATATGTTCCCAAAAGCCCACGCCGCTGCTTATGTTTTAATGGCGATTCGGATAGCCTACTTTAAAGTCCATCATCCGCTGCTTTACTATACCGCCTACTTTACAGTTCGTGCGGAGGATTTCGATGTTGAAGCAATGGCAAATGGCTCTGAAGCGATCCGTGCAAAGATTATCGAAATCAATGCGAAAGGCCTTGATGCTTCTAATAAAGAGAAGAGCTTATTAACCGTTTTAGAACTTGCACTTGAAATGACGGAAAGAGGCTACTCCTTCCAGAAAATCAATTTATATAAATCAGCTGCCACTGATTTTACAATTGAGGGAAATACGTTGATTCCTCCATTTAATGCCATTCCAGGTCTTGGGACAAACGTTGCCCTTAATATTGTTAAAGCAAGGGAAAAAGGTGAGTTCTTATCAAAAGAAGATTTGCAGCAGCGTGGAAAAGTATCCAAAACGATAATTGAATACTTGGATAACCAAGGCTGCCTTGCTGATTTGCCGGATCAAAACCAATTGTCACTATTTTAAAACGGGGCTGACTTAAGCCCGCAAAACGGGCGTTTCCGCTTTTATGGTTTGCAACTATTATTTGGTTATGGTATAGTTTTATTGGAAATACTAAGATATACTCTCGTGTGATCAAGAGTGGGGCAACCCGCTCTTTTGTCTTGTGTATAGAAAAAAACGGAAAATTAAAACCGATTGCTTAAAAAAGCTGCATGGTAAATTGAAAGAACTTCCCGTTTAATACGTAAAATAAGGGTGAAAAATTTTGAAAAAGGGGGTTAAGCATGAGCAAAGTCACAGAAATAGTAGAAGAACTAGCTGCGCCAATCACCAGCGAGCTTGGGTTAGAACTGGTTGAAGTTGAATATGTAAAAGAAGGAAAAAATTGGTTTTTGCGTGTTTATATCGACAAGGACAATGGCGTTGATATTGAAGAATGTGGGCTTGTAAGTGAAAAGCTTAGCGAAAAACTAGATGAAATTGATCCGATTCCCCATAATTATTTTCTTGAAGTATCCTCTCCTGGTGCCGAAAGACCGTTGAAAAAGGAAAAGGATTTTGAGAAAGTTATTGGCAAAAACGTTTTTGTCAAAACATATGAGCCAATTGATGGCGAAAAAACTTTCGAAGGAATTTTAACAAGCTTTGATGGCAACATGGTTTCAATCGAAGCGAAAATAAAAACACGAAAGAAAATGGTTGAAATACCATATGAAAAAGTGGCAAGCGCACGGCTGGCAGTAAGTTTTTCATAAAGGAAAAGGGGCGGAGTGCTCAAAAGTATCGGTTTATCCAATATTGAATATTGAGGGATATCAACATTTTACGGCTAGTATGCAGTAAGGCCCGGCTTTGCTCACACCGCTTTTATATTAAAAGTTAAGGGGGATATGATCAGATGAGCAGCGAATTATTAGATGCTCTAAATGTACTAGAAAGAGAAAAAGGAATTTCCAGAGATGTATTAGTTGATGCAATGGAAGCAGCCCTTGTCTCGGCCTATCGACGTAATTTTAATCAAGCCCAAAATGTACGTATTGATTTGAATCTAGATAAAGGTTCGATGCGGGTTTTTGCTCGAAAAGAAGTAGTTGATCAAGTTTTTGATCCAAGATTGGAGATTTCAATTGAAGATGCAAAGCAGATCAATCCAAATTACCAGGTAGAAGATGTTGTTGAGCTGGAAGTAACGCCAAAGAATTTCGGACGGATTGCTGCGCAGACAGCAAAACAAGTTGTCACCCAGCGTGTAAGAGAAGCAGAACGAGGCATTATTTATTCTGAATTCATTGACCGTGAAGAAGACATTATGACAGGTATTGTTCAGAGGCTTGATTCCAAATTTATTTATGTCAGCCTTGGGAAAATTGAAGCCCTTTTACCGGTAAATGAGCAAATGCCTAATGAGCGCTATAAACCTCATGATCGAATTAAAGTGTTTATTACAAAGGTAGAAAAAACAACGAAGGGTCCACAAATTTTTGTGTCAAGAACACATCCTGGACTTTTAAAGAGATTGTTTGAAATTGAAGTTCCTGAGATTTATGATGGCACTGTGGAAATAAAATCAGTTGCCCGTGAAGCAGGCGACCGTTCAAAGATTTCCGTTCATTCCGACAAGCTTGAGGTTGATCCGGTTGGTGCCTGTGTAGGTCCAAAAGGTTCAAGGGTACAGGCAGTTGTGAACGAATTAAAGGGAGAAAAAATTGATATTGTTAAATGGTCTGATGACCCAGTTGTTTTTGTCGCCAATTCTCTGAGCCCTTCAAAGGTTTTAGACGTGATTGTCAATGAAAATGACAAGGCCACAACTGTTATTGTTCCGGACTACCAGCTGTCATTAGCAATTGGTAAAAGAGGCCAAAATGCTCGTTTAGCTGCCAAATTAACAGGCTGGAAGATCGACATTAAGTCAGAAACGGACGCGCGTGAACTTGGTATTTATCCGCGTGAGGAAACGATCAAGCTTTTCGAAGATGATGTTGTGTTTGATCATGAATTAGAAGAAGAAGAAATCGATTAATAAATGGGGTGAATGATCGTGAACAAACCTAAAAAAGTTCCTATGCGCAAATGTGTGGCAACCGGTGAAATGAAGCCGAAAAAAGAACTCGTTCGCATCGTTCGCACTAAGGAAGGCGACGTATCGATTGATCTAACAGGAAAGAAATCGGGCAGAGGTGCGTACTTATCTAGAGACAGAGAAGCAATTCTCTTAGCCAAGAAAAAAAACACCTTAGCTAACCATTTAGAAGCTACGATCGATGACAAGATATATAATGAGCTCCTAGAGCTTATAGAGAAGGAGAGCTGACAATCCAGATGAAATCAAATCAATGGATGTCATTGCTTGGCTTGGCCAATCGAGCGCGGAAACTTATATCAGGTGAGGAGCTGGCCGTGAAGGAGATCCGGAGCGGAAAAGCAAAACTCATTTTATTATCGGCAGATGCATCTGCCAATACAACCAAAAAAATTACGGATAAATGTCATTCGTACCAAGTTCCATATAAAGTTGTGGAAGACCGCTATCTTCTTGGGAAAGCAATTGGGAAAGAGGCCCGCGTTGTGGTAGCTGTATTGGATAATGGGTTTGCTAAGAAACTGGTAACGTTGCTCGATTAAATCTAGCGGGGGTGAAAGAATGAGTAAAACGCGTGTATATGAATATGCCAAAAAATACAATATTTCTAGTAAGGACGTTATTACAAAATTAAAGGAAATGAATATAGAGGTTTCCAATCATATGGCCACAATTGAAGCAGCAGATATAGCTAAGCTTGACGCTATTTATAATAAGAAGGAAGCCAAAGAAGCTCCAAAACAAGCGCAACAACAAGCGAAGCCTGGGCAGCAGCAGAGCCAAAATGGAAGTCCAAAACAGGCTAGTCAACCTCAAAAGCCACAAGTCCAGCCAAAAACTTCAGCAAAGGCGTATGAAGACGATGATGAGAAAGTAGCTGTGCAAACAAAGGTGAAAGTAGTGTCTCCTCCTAAAGCAAAGGAAGGCAAGAAACACGATCAAGATTTTCAATCAAAAGAAAATAAAGCGTTCAATAAAGGAAAAGCTACTAATAGGCCTGGGCAGCAAAATCGAAACCACAATCACAAAAAGCCTCAGGCACACGCACAGCAAGCACAGCAACAGCCTCAAAAGAGGAAAGAGAGAGAACTTCCTGCTAAGATCACGTTTAGTGAATCATTAACGGTAGCAGAGCTTGGGAAAAAGCTACATCGTGAACCTTCTGAAATCATCAAGAAGCTTTTCTTATTGGGTGTAATGGCGACCATTAACCAAGATTTAGATAAAGATGCCATTGAATTAATTGCAGGTGAGTATGGTGTCGAGGTTGAGGAAGAGATCAAAATTGATGCAACAGATTTAGAGGTTTATTTCTCTGAAGATGCACCAGAAGATCTTGTTGAAAGACCATCTGTTGTAACGATCATGGGCCACGTTGACCATGGTAAAACTACTTTACTTGACTCGATTCGTAATACAAAGGTTACTGAAGGCGAAGCGGGCGGAATCACTCAGCATATCGGTGCCTACCAGGTTGTCGAAAATGGAAAGAAAATTACTTTCCTTGATACTCCCGGACATGCTGCGTTTACAACAATGCGTGCTCGCGGAGCCAAAATCACCGACATTACCATACTTGTTGTAGCAGCAGATGACGGTGTTATGCCACAAACCGTAGAAGCAATCAACCATGCAAAAGCAGCAGAAGTTCCAATTATTGTTGCCGTTAATAAAATGGATAAAGAAGCTGCAAATGTAGATCGTGTTATGCAAGAGTTGACTGAATTTGGCTTAGTTTCAGAAGCGTGGGGCGGGGACACCATTTTTGTTCCACTATCTGCAAAAACTGGAGAAGGAATTGACAACCTGCTTGAAATGATTCTTCTTGTCGGCGAAGTGGAAGAATATAAAGCAAATCCAAATCGAAATGCTCTTGGTACGGTAATTGAAGCCCGTTTGGATAAAGGTCGGGGACCAGTTGCTACACTGCTTATCCAAAATGGAACACTTCGCATTGGAGATCCAATTGTTGTTGGGGGCACCCATGGCCGTGTCAGAGCTATGGTAAATGACAAAGGCCGCAGGGTGAAAGATGCAGGCCCATCTACTCCAGTTGAAATAACGGGATTAAATGATGTACCACAAGCTGGAGACCGTTTCGTTGTGTTTGATGATGAAAAAACAGCACGTCACGTCGGTGAAGCTCGTGCACAACAAGCACTTGTTGCACATCGTGGTGGACAATCTCGTGTCAGTCTGGAAACCTTGTTTGAACAAATGAAGCAAGGGGAAATGAAGGACCTTAATGTTATTATTAAAGCGGACGTTCAAGGTTCAGCAGAAGCTGTTGCTGCATCCTTACAAAAAATCGAAGTTGAAGGGGTTAACATCAAGATCATTCACAGTGCCGCAGGTGCTATTAATGAATCTGATATCACCTTAGCAGCTGCTTCAAATGCAATTGTGATCGGATTTAACGTACGTCCGGATGCAAATGCAAAACGTGCTGCTGAAGCTGAAAAAGTCGATGTTCGTCTTCACAGGATTATTTATAAGGTAATTGAAGAAATTGAATCAGCAATGAAAGGGATGCTTGATCCTGAATTTGAAGAAAAAATTATTGGTCAAGCAGAAGTTCGTCAAACATTTAAAGTATCAAAAGTTGGAACAATTGCCGGTTCGTATGTAACGGATGGTAAAATTACACGCGATAGCGGTATTCGTTTAATTCGTGATGGAGTTGTTATTTTCGAAGGGGAAATTGATGATTTAAAACGTTTTAAAGATGATGCAAAGGAAGTAGCCCAAGGCTATGAGTGTGGAATCACCATTAAAAACTTCAATGATGTAAAAGAAGGCGATGTCATTGAGGCATATGTAATGGAAGAAATAGAACGTAAATGATCGTAGGCGTAGCCACTTGTGAATGCATCATTTATGACGCCCATTCATTGAAAGCAAAACGAGCTGTCCTACAGCGGATTTTAACCAGGCTAAAACAAAAGTATAATGTGTCTGTTTCAGAGGTTGACTATCAGGATGTATGGCAAAGGACAAAAATTGCGATTGCGTCCGTTGCCTCTGTCCGGGTTTCCGTTGAAATTGAAATCCAGCATGCTTTAAAGTTAATCGACTCGTTTCCGGAAATAGAAAGAACGATCACCGACATCGAATGGCTTTAAAATAAGAGGTGAATACAAATGACCCACCACAGAGCAAACCGGGTTGGGGAGCAGATGAAGAAAGAATTAAGTGACATCATCGGCCGTAAAATAAAGGATCCAAGAATAGGATTCGTTACCGTAACAGATGTACAAGTGACTGGCGACCTTCAACAGGCAAAGGTTTATATCTCTGTTTTAGGTGATGATGAGCAAAAGGAGAATACCCTAAAAGGGCTGGCAAAAGCTAAAGGCTTTATTCGATCAGAGATTGGCCAGCGAATTCGCCTTCGCAAAACACCTGAAATTATTTTTGAATTTGATGAATCAATCGATTATGGCAATCGAATTGAGACGCTTATCAACAAATTGCATACGGAAGAAAATGAACATCAGCATGAAAGTGAAGAGTAAATGGATAGACACTGTCTATCCATTTTTTTCTGAAATACTCCAATGGGGGGAAATAGTATGGAAGGTATTTTGCCATTGTTTAAGCCGGCTGGGCTTACATCACATGATTGCGTGTTTAAATTACGAAAAATATTGAAAACAAAAAAGGTTGGCCATACCGGCACCCTTGACCCAGATGTTACTGGAGTACTTCCTATTTGTATCGGTAGAGCTACAAAGGTGGCAGAGTATGTAACGGATGCTGGCAAAGCATATGAAGGCGAAGTCACGATCGGTTTCTCGACAACAACGGAAGACTCTTCAGGGGATACTGTTGCCAAAAAAGTTGTGGACAGACTCATAACAAGAGATGAAATTCTCTCCGTCTTAACTTCATTAACAGGTGAAATTGAACAAACTCCACCTATGTATTCAGCAGTAAAAGTAAATGGGAAACGTCTTTACGAATATGCGAGGCTTGGAATCGAAGTGGAGCGTCCAGCTCGAAAAGTGACAATCTATAGCATCCAATTACTTGACGACCGCCAAGAGTTTTCTGGTGAAACGATTACGTTTCGGTTTCAGGTTGACTGTAGTAAAGGTACCTATATTAGGACGTTAGCCGTTATGATTGGGGAACAACTTGGGTTTCCTGCCCATATGTCAAGCTTACAAAGAATTCGGGCAGCTTCTTTTTCACTTGCGGATTGTCTGACATTTTCGCAGATAGAGGAAAAAATGGAACAGGGGACAATTGAAAATTCCTTATACCCTCTTGAAAGGGCCATTTCTCATTTGCCCAAATACCGTATTAATGATAAAGTAGCAGAGAAAGTGAAAAATGGTGCGGTCTTACCACTCCCAACTGATAGCCAAAATTGGGATGGACCAATTGTTGTTGAAACTGAAGCAGAAATAGCATTAGCTATCTATGCGATGCATCCAAACAAACCTGGATTCATCAAACCTGTTAAGGTATTGCGCAATAATCAAATGTAAGATAGTTACATAGAGAAAAGGTGAGTTTGATTGTGGAAATAAAAATGCTCGATTTCCCCCTTCATATGAATAAAGAGGAGATTCCCCCACTTTCCATAGCATTAGGCTATTTTGATGGAGTTCATCGTGGACATCAGCAGGTTATTCTTGAGGCGAAGAGAAGCGCCGAGAAATTTGGATTCAATAGCGCTGTCATGACATTTGATCCCCATCCTTCAGTGGTATTAAGGAAAAATGATATGCACGTTCATTATATTACCCCGCTAAGTGAGAAAATGGAGATCATCGCGGATCTTGGTATCGACTATTTATATATTGTTCACTTTACGGAGGAGTTTGCTAATCTGCTCCCGCAGGAATTTGTTGACCATTATATCATTGGCCTAAATGTGAAGCATGTTGTAGCCGGATTTGATTATACGTATGGCCGGATGGGGAAAGGGACAATGGAATCATTGCCATTCCACTCAAGAGGGCAATTTACATCCACAACTGTACCAAAGTTTACATGTGGAGATGAAAAAGTAAGCTCGACCTGGATCAGAAAGCTCCTAAAAGAAGGACAAACCGAACAACTTTACGGTTTACTTGGCCGATATTATACCACTTCTGGAAGTGTTATCCATGGTGATCAACGCGGGCGAACTATTGGTTTTCCAACCGCAAATGTTGATCTAAATGATGAATATATCGTTCCACCTGTTGGGGTCTACGCTGTTCGGTTCAAAGTGGAGGGTGAATGGTTTAATGGAGTTTGCAACCTTGGTTACAGACCGACCTTTAAAAACAAAGCAGCTGCCAAATCAATAGAGGTACATCTCTTTGATTTTAACAGAAATATTTATGGTCAAAAAGTTCAAGTTGAATGGCATCAATACTTACGAAATGAACAAAAATTTTCCGGAATTGATGAGCTCGTTGCTCAAATAGAAAAGGATAAGCAAAATGCCATTCAATATTTCCAAGTGAACCATTCAAAAAAGTCTAGCCACCATTGATAACACACTTGCATTTTAACATGAAAAAGTGTATTCTTATATTCGTACTAATACGAACCTTTGCTTGGCAAGTCGAGTCACCGACGCTTGCTCAGTAACAGGCGATTGAAATTAAGCAAAGCAGCAGCTGCTTAAAAGCAGTGCTGAGCGTTTGCTAAATAGGAGGTGAATCAGGATGGCAATCACTCAAGAACGTAAAAATGAAATTATTAATGAGTATAAAACTCATGAAAACGACACAGGATCTGCAGAAGTACAAATCGCTGTCCTTACAGAATCGATTAACAATCTGAATGACCATTTACGTACTCACAAAAAGGATCACCACTCACGTCGCGGTCTTTTGAAAATGGTTGGTAAACGCCGTAATTTGTTAACTTATTTACGTAACAAAGATGTTCAACGTTACCGCGTGTTAATCAACAAGCTTGGCCTACGTCGATAATCAACAGAAGCGGGATTTTTCCCGCTTTTTTATTAGCTTAAAAAAGATAAAGAATCTTCATACATATTTTAAGTTGCTTCAAAAAAGTGCATACTATAATATACTCATTTTTATATATTTACCTGTTATGGTTTGAACATAAAGCAAGATGATAATAGCGAAAGCTTTTTTTCGCATCATCCTCCAAAGCGAATAAGGTTAGAGAGGGGTAATAATTGATATGGATCAAAATAAACACACTTATTCCATAGATTGGGCAGGCCGAGAGCTGACTGTTGAAATTGGTCAATTAGCGAAACAAGCTAATGGTGCCGTTTTAGTCCGCTATGGTGATACAGCTGTCTTAAGTACAGCTACAACATCCAAGGAACCAAAGAAACTGGATTTTTTTCCGTTAACAGTTAACTATGAAGAACGGTTGTACGCAGTAGGAAAAATACCTGGAGGCTTTATTAAACGTGAAGGCCGTCCAAGTGAAAAAGCAATTTTGGCAAGCCGACTCATCGATCGTCCGATCCGCCCGCTATTTGCGGATGGCTTTCGTAACGATGTTCAGGTTGTCAGTATCGTGATGAGTGTCGATCAGGATTGTTCAACGGAAATGGCAGCTATGTTCGGTTCATCATTGTCACTGAGCACTTCTGATATTCCGTTTGAAGGTCCGATTGCAGGAGTCATTGTTGGTCGTGTTAATGGTCAATTTGTGATTAATCCAACCGTAGAACAAGCTGAAAAAAGCGATATTCATTTACCGGTTGCCGGAACAAAAGATGCAATTAACATGGTTGAAGCGGGCGCAAACGAGGTTCCTGAAGAGATCATGCTTGAAGCAATTATGTTCGGACATGAAGAAATTAAGCGTTTAATTGAATTTCAAGAAAAAATCGTAAGTGAAATTGGCAAAGAAAAAATGCAAATTGCTTTATATGAAATCAATCCGGAGCTTGAAGCAGCAGTAAGAAAAATGTGCGAATCGGACATGCTCAAAGCGATTCAAGTCCAAGAAAAGCACGCCCGCGAGGATTCGATTAAAGAAGTGAAAAGCCAAGTAATTGCTAAATATGAAGAACAAGAAGCAACGGATGATGATCTAAAACAAGTGAAACAAATTTTGGACAAGATTGTCAAAGGCGAGGTGCGCCGTTTAATCACAGAGGAAAAAATCCGTCCGGATGGCAGAAAGATTGATGAAATTCGTCCATTGTCATCTCAAGTGGGAATTTTGCCTCGTACACATGGTTCTGGTTTGTTTACACGTGGACAAACTCAAGCATTAAGCATTTGTACGCTAGGAGCAATGGGTGATGTCCAAATTCTTGATGGACTTGGAATTGAAGAGGAAAAACGATTTATGCACCACTACAACTTCCCACCGTTTAGTGTTGGGGAAACAGGACCAATGCGCGGACCAGGTCGGCGCGAAATTGGTCATGGGGCACTTGGAGAACGTGCATTGGAACCAATTATTCCATCTGAAAAGGATTTTCCATATACAATCCGCTTAGTTTCTGAGGTATTAGAATCGAATGGTTCCACTTCACAAGCAAGTATTTGCGGAAGTACGCTTGCATTGATGGATGCAGGGGTGCCAATTAAAGCACCTGTAGCCGGAATTGCGATGGGACTAGTGAAGTCTGGGGATAATTCTACGGTTTTAACTGATATTCAAGGAATGGAAGATCACCTTGGAGACATGGACTTTAAAGTGGCTGGGACAGCGAAAGGTGTTACGGCTCTGCAAATGGATATTAAAATCGAAGGTCTTTCTCGAGAAATTTTAGAAGAAGCCTTGCAGCAGGCTAAAAAAGGCCGAATGCAAATTTTAGGTCACATGCTAAGTACCATTTCAGAACCAAGAACAGATCTTTCTGCTTATGCTCCTAAAATTTTGACAATGACCATTAAACCAGATAAGATTCGCGATGTAATTGGACCAAGTGGCAAACATATTAATAAGATTATTGAAGAAACAGGTGTCAAAATTGACATTGAACAGGACGGTACTGTTTTCATTGCTTCAACGAATCAAGAAATGAACCTAAAAGCCAAAAAAATCATTGAAGATATTGTTCGTGAAGTAGTAGTTGGACAGCTTTATCTTGGGAAGGTTAAGAGGATTGAGAAATTCGGTGCCTTCGTTGAGATCTTTTCTGGTAAAGACGGTTTAGTTCATATCTCTGAGCTTGCTGAAGAGCGTGTCGGCAAAGTAGAAGATGTTGTTTCAATTGGAGATGAACTTTTAGTAAAGGTTACCGAAATTGATAGACAAGGCCGTGTTAACCTTTCGCGCAAGGCGGTCTTAAAGGAACAGCGTGAAAAAGTAGAAGAAAAGCATTAATTTCCGTAATCAGGAAGCCATGCAGTAAATATAAGTAGGTAAGTCAGGGGAAACCCTGGCTTTTTCTATGCTAAGATTCATTTTGTGCAAACGCATAGAACTGTTTAGCTCCAGCGCTCTGGGTGGTTTAGAAAGTTTGGTCTTTGCCAATGATGCTAACAAGCAACCATTGCTGTGCTAGTAACCCTTAAAGCAGGCTAATCCCTTTAGGTTCATTATCTAGCTCCAGCGCTCAGCGACTAGAGTAGGTCGCTAAACGGGCGCTTCCGCTTTTAGTTCTATCTTGTCCTTTCTATACATAATGTTTATTTGAAAGGGGAAGGTTGAAAAATGACGAAGATCGGGATAATGTTGCTTTTCTTGATTGGTGCTTTGATAACTGTTAATGATACCGCAGTAAGTACATATGTAAATTTTATAAAAAAACAACAAACACTTTCAGTTGCAAACCAAACAGGTTCTCTGTATCAAGAAATAAGTAAAGAAGCACCAAAATATGAAATTAAGCCCTCAGATGCTACAATAGATAGAGTATGGAAAAAGATTCCGGGCTATAATGGCCTAAAGGTTGATATATCAGGCTCTTATCAAAAAATGAAAAAGATCGGAAAGTTTACTGAGAAGGGTCTAGTTTTTAAGCAAATAATCCCAAAGGTACATCTGAAGGACTTACCCCCATCTCCTATATACAGAGGCCATCCCGATAAACCTATGGTCAGCTTTATTATTAATGTTGCATGGGGAAATGAATATTTATCAGAGATGCTCGCAACGCTTAAGAGGCATAACGTATCTGCAAGCTTTTTTTTAGAAGGAAATTGGGTAAAGAAAAATCCAGATTTAGCCAAAATGATCGTAGATGCTGGACATGAAGTGGGAAACCATTCTTACTCCCACCCCGATATGAAACGTTTATCAGCGGACAGAGCAAGAACGGAAATGCTCAAAACAAATGAGGTCATTGAAGCCACCACAGGTAAAGTCGTCAAATGGTTTGCCCCGCCGAGCGGCAGTTACCGGGACGAAACAGTTAAAATTGCCCATGGGTTAAAGATGGAGACTGTCATGTGGACAGTTGATACAGTCGATTGGCAAAAGCCGTCACCGGATGTATTAATAAAGCGTGTCATGACAAAGGTGGGAAACGGTTCATTAATCCTAATGCACCCTACAGAATCAACTGCTAAAGCATTAGACAGACTTATTACGTTAATCGAAGAGAAGAATTTAACAATTGGTACCGTTACAGATTTAATGGATGAAGATCGAATCATTAAAGAAAATGAGAAACTTTTACACCATAAAGGAAACACTAACCTTAATTGAAAAATGAGAATGTGTTACCTAGCAGCAGCTGTTTATGAACAGGAGGAGTTCGATGATAAAGAAGTATACATGCCAAAATGGAGTACGAATTGTACTAGAGCAGATTCCAACAGTGCGTTCCGTCGCAATTGGAGTGTGGATTGGAACAGGGTCAAGAGATGAAAACCCAAAAAATAACGGGATATCCCATTTTTTAGAGCATATGTTTTTTAAAGGGACAACCACAAGGACGGCACGGGATATCGCCGAGTCATTTGATAGTATTGGCGGTCAGGTTAATGCGTTTACCTCGAAGGAATATACATGCTACTATGCTAAAGTCCTTGATACACATGCAGATTATGCCTTAGAAGTTTTAGCAGATATGTTTTTTAATTCGACTTTTGAGGGAGAAGAATTAAAAAAGGAAAGAAATGTAGTGATAGAAGAAATTAAAATGTATGAGGACACGCCTGATGATATTGTCCATGATCTATTAACCAAGGCTGTTTATGAAAATCATCCATTAGGTTATCCGATTTTAGGAACAGAAGAAACACTTAATACATTTACTACTGAAACATTAAAAGAGTATATTGGTGAAAGGTATACTCCTGAGAATGTCGTGATTTCGATCGCAGGCAATATTCCTGAAACATTTATTGGCGAGGTTGAAAAGTATTTTGGTGCCTTTGAAGGTGCGAGCAGTGTACCATCAGAAAATAAGTCGTTCTTCCACACGAATCGGATCTCCCGTAAGAAGGACACAGAACAGGCTCATTTATGTATTGGATATAATGGCTTACAGGTTGGCCATGAAGATATTTATACGTTGATTATTCTAAATAATATCTTGGGTGGAAGCATGAGCAGCCGTTTATTCCAGGAAGTACGAGAGCAGCGTGGTTTAGCTTATTCTGTTTTTTCCTATCATTCAGCTTATCAGGATAGTGGCATTGTAACCATCTATGGCGGAACAGGTGCTAAGCAGCTTGATGTTTTGTATGGAACCATACAAGAAACACTGGCAAAGCTAAAGCAAGAAGGAATTACCGAAAAAGAACTAAATAATAGTAAGGAACAGTTAAAAGGCGGCTTAATGTTAGGCTTGGAAAGCACAAATAGCAGGATGAGCCGGAACGGAAAAAATGAACTACTCTTAAAACGTCATCGTTCCTTGGATGAAATCATCGAGGAAATTGACCGGGTCACCATGAACGGTGTTAACAATATGGCTGATTCGGTGTTTACGGATCAATACTCCCTCTCGTTAGTCAGTCCTGAAGGAGAATTTCCAAAAAGCATTATATAAAATAGAAAAAACAGTTCGGCAGATAATGCCGGGCTGTTTTTTTATCGTCTATCTTCGACGCACAGGAAGTGCTAGTGCTGGCGTTGCCGCCAGGACGGGACGGTGGCGCTTTTATTCGGCCAACGCCTTAGCGACTAGTGTACGTCGCTAAACGGGCGCTTCCGCTTTTATTTTTTAGTCTAATTTTCTATTCAGGCTTATACACTAGTACATATAGAAGAAAGGAGCCTACCTATAATGAGATTGAGTGAATTAAGCGGGAAAGAAATTGTTGATGTAAAGAAGGCGGAACGTTTAGGCGTACTTGGACAAACGGATCTAGAAATAAATGAAGGGACTGGACAAATCCAAGCCCTGCTGATTCCCTCTGTAAAATGGTTTGGACTGCGAAAACAAGGTCAAGAAATCCGCGTCCCCTGGCAGCATATCAAAAAAATTGGCACTGATATGATAATGATTGATGTTCCCGAAGAATAAAAGCACTTAAATTAATCACGGAAAGCCCAAGCAGGATCAACTTGCTTGGGCTTTTTGATTTACACAGCTTGAAACACTCACCGATTCGTCACCTTTTACATAAGATGGTGAAGTAAAAAGAAGAAATAATTCATGGTTGGATTTTTTAATAAAAGAAGGTGAATGTTTTCATGCTGACAGGGATGCAGATAGCCGTGATTGGTGGAGATGCAAGACAGCTGGAAATTATCCGAAAGCTGACCGAATTAGATGCCAAACTATCATTAATTGGATTCGAGCAGCTCGACCATGGTTTTCCAGGTGCGGTTAAGGAAAAAATTGACGAAGTCGACTTTACGAATATAGATGCCTTTATCTTACCTGTAGCTGGTACCAATTTGGAAGGACATGTTGAGACCATTTTCTCCAATGAAAAGGTCCTTTTAACAGAAGAAGTACTTTCAAAAACTCCAGATCACTGCACAATTTATTCCGGTATAAGTAACCCCTATTTAAATGGAATTACCGAAAAGGTAAACAGAAAAATTGTCAAATTATTTGAGCGGGATGATGTGGCGATCTATAATTCGATCCCAACTGTAGAAGGAACGATTATGATGGCCATTCAGCATACCGATTTTACCATTCATGGTTCTAACATTGTCGTTCTTGGTTTAGGAAGATGCGGAATGAGTGTGGCAAGAACATTTCATCTCCTCGGCGGAAAGGTAAAGGTCGGAGCAAGAAAAAGCGAACATATGGCTAGGATCACTGAAATGGCGTTAACCCCATTTCATTTGAATGATCTTAAGAAGGAAGTAAACAACACGGATATTTTAATCAATACCATCCCATATCCAATTGTAAGTGCGGATGTTATTTCGAAGATGCCGGCCCATACACTCATTATTGACATTGCCTCAAAACCCGGTGGGACAGATTTTCGTTACGCTGAAAAACGTGGAATAAAAGCATTGCTTGCTCCTAGTCTGCCAGGAATTGTTGCACCAAAAACAGCAGGGCAAATTCTTGCCGATGTTCTCGCTCAACTCTTTCAGGATGATTACGCAATGCGAAAGGAGAATACAAAATGAGTTTAAAAGGCAAGAGAATCGGTTTAGGTTTAACAGGTTCCCATTGTACCTATGATGCTGTATTTCCGGAAATTGAGAAACTAGTTCAGGCTGGTGCTGAAATAATTCCTGTTGTTACCTTTACGGTCAAAAGCTCGGAAACTAGATTTGGCAAAGGGGAAGACTGGGTATACAGGATCGAGGAATTAACAGGAAATAAAGCGATCGATTCGATTGTAAAAGCGGAACCGCTCGGACCAAAGATTCCTCTTGATTGTATGGTAATAGCCCCAATAACAGGCAGCTCAATGAGTAAATTTGCCAATGCAATGACAGACAGCCCTGTTTTAATGGCGGCTAAAGCAACATTAAGAAACGGAAAGCCTGTCGTCCTAGGAATTTCCACAAACGATGCTTTGGGACTTAATGGAGTTAATTTAATGAGATTAATGTCAACGAAGAATATTTATTTTATTCCTTTTGGCCAGGATGACCCTGTGAAAAAGCCAAACTCGATGGTAGCAAGAATGCCAATGATGTATGAAACAATTGAAAGTGCAATCATTGGAAAACAGATCCAGCCTGTACTAGTCGAAAGGTATCGTGATTAATTTTCCTTCACTCAAACAAAGTAAAAAGGGTTATTTCTTTCTAGGAATATGGTAAAATGAATTATCACATTGTCATCCGTGGGCGACTTCGTGCCTACGGATGAAGATGTAGATTCGTTCGGTTTCTTTTAAAGATGCAGGACATGAAATTCAGTAAAATTTTACTTGAAAAACTGAAAGATCTTCTGTCATCTGGTAAGTGAAAATTCCATTTCCTTTAAAAATGAGATGACCGAAAATCAATAAATGTAGAGAGTGGAAGGGGCACTAGAAAATGAATCAACAAAATGGACTTCATGTTGCTGTAGTTGGGGCAACTGGAGCAGTTGGACAACAAATGATCGATACTTTAGTCAAACGGGACTTTCCTTTCGCAAAATTAACCTTATTATCATCAGCACGGTCTGCAGGAAAAAAGGTCTTGATTAAAGGTCAGGAATATACAGTTGAGGAGGCAAGGCCTGAGAGTTTTGAAGGTGTTGATATTGCTTTATTCTCAGCAGGTGGGAGCGTTTCAAAAGAATTAGCACCGGAAGCAGTTAAACGTGGTGCAGTGTGTATTGATAACACCAGCGCTTTTCGAATGGATCCAGATACCCCATTGGTTGTTCCCGAGGTGAATGAGGACGACCTTCATAAACACAATGGTATTATTGCAAATCCAAATTGCTCAACGATCCAAATGGTTGTTGCATTAGAACCAGTCCGTCAAAAATATGGATTAAACAAAGTGCTTGTTTCAACCTATCAAGCTGTATCCGGTGCAGGTGCAGTTGCTATCCAAGAATTAAAAGAGCAAACAAAAGCAATTGTAAATGAGGAAAGCTTCGAACCAAAAATTTTACCAGTAAAGGGAGCTAAAAAGCATTATCAAATCGCTTTTAATGCGATCCCACAAATAGATGTGTTTCAAGAAAATGGTTTTACCTATGAAGAAATGAAAATGATTAATGAAACAAAGAAAATTATGCACTTGCCAGAATTAGCTGTAGCTGCCACATGTGTTCGCCTGCCGGTTGCAGTTGGACACTCAGAATCCGTTTATTTTGAAGTTGAGCAAGAGGGTGTTAGTGCGAGCGAAATCAAAACATTGTTAAGTGATGCACCGGGTATTGTTCTTCAGGATGATCCTGAAAATCAAATTTACCCAATGCCTGCAAACTGTGTAGGCAGCAATGATGTTTTTGTTGGAAGAATTCGTAAAGATCTTGATGAAGAGCGTGGCTTTCACATGTGGGTAGTATCTGATAATCTTCTTAAAGGTGCTGCCTGGAATTCAGTCCAAATCGCCGAAAGCTTACTCAAATTAGGGCTGGTAAAAGTTCGGGAATAGTCGAAAAGGCAGGTTTTAATCACCCATGAAAATTATTGTTCAAAAGTTTGGTGGAACATCTGTAAAGGATGAAGAAAGTAGGAAACATGCACAGCGTCACGTTGAAAAAGCGTTAGCTGATGGCTACAAGGTTGTCGTTGTGGTTTCTGCTATGGGTAGAAAGGGAGATCCATATGCAACAGATACTCTTCTTTCGCTAGTGAATGGGAACCTGAGCAAAATTTCAAAGCGGGAACAGGATCTATTGTTGTCCTGCGGAGAATCAATTGCTAGTATTGTTTTTACCAATATGCTACTAGAGAGCGGTATTCATGCTACATCCTTAACCGGAGCACAGGCAGGCTTCCGAACGAACAATGATCACACCAATGCCAAAATAATTGAAATGAAATGTGAAAGACTTCTCCGTGAATTAGAACAGTCAGATGTTGTCGTTGTCGCAGGTTTCCAAGGGATGGCAAAGAATGGAGACGTAACAACGATCGGACGGGGTGGCAGCGATACATCTGCTGCGGCTCTGGGCTCTGGACTTAATGCCGAATGGATTGATATTTTTACCGATGTAGAAGGTATTATGACAGCCGATCCCCGGATCGCCGAAAATGCCCGGCCACTTTCGGTTGTTACGTATACAGAAGTTTGCAATATGGCCTATCAGGGGGCAAAAGTCATTCACCCAAGGGCTGTAGAAATAGCGATGCAGGCCAAAGTGCCGATTCGAATTCGTTCAACGTATTCCGATAAACTGGGAACCCTTGTTACATCTCTTACCAAAGATAATCGCGGCAGCGATATCAATGAACGGCTAGTTACAGGAATTGCACATGTTTCAACTATCACGCAAATAAAAGTTTTTGCTAAAAAAGAGCAATATAATTTACAGGCCGAAGTTTTTAAAGCCATGGCAAATGAGAAAATAAGCGTTGATTTTATTAATATTTCGCCGAATGGTGTTGTCTATACAGTAACAGATGAAATGACGAATCACGCGATTGAGGTTCTAAGAGAGCTTGGTCATGAGCCTGTAGTGGAACGTAATTGTGCCAAGGTTTCGGTAGTAGGAGCCGGGATTGCTGGAGTTCCGGGTGTGACATCAAAAATTGTCACTGCCTTGTCCGATCAGGGAATTCGAATTTTACAATCGGCAGATAGTCATACAACGATCTGGGTTCTTGTCAAACAGGAGGACTTAGTTAAATCTGTAAATGCATTACATGATGCCTTTCATTTAGAAGAAGAGACACTTGAATAATGATTAAACAGATTTAATGAATTATCCTTAAAATAATGATTGCTGTTTGTTATCAGTAAGGAAGGGGCATTATACAATGGTTCATTTTGGGCGTGTCTCAACAGCGATGGTAACTCCTTTTGATAAAAAAGGACATGTTGACTTTGCTAAAACGACCAAACTCGTTAATTACTTAATTGCGAATGGAACTGAGTCGCTTGTTGTTGCGGGAACAACCGGAGAATCACCAACCTTATCTAAAGAAGAGAAACTCGCGCTATTTGAACATGTGGTTAAAGCAGTTGATAAAAGGGTCCCGGTTATTGCAGGTACCGGCAGCAATAATACGTACGCAACTGTCGAGTTGACGAAGAAAGCAGAACAGCTTGGTGTAGACGGGATTATGGTCGTGGGTCCTTATTATAATAAGCCAAACCAAGAAGGGATGTATCAGCATTTTAAAGCAATTGCTGAAGCTACAAAGCTTCCAATCATGGTCTATAATATTCCCGGGAGATCGGTTGTTAACATCCATCCAAATACGATTATTGAGCTTTCAAAAATACCCAATATCGTCGCTGTAAAAGAAGCAAGTGGTGATTTGAATGCAATGACGAAGATTATCGCTAATACTGCTGAGGATTTTGACTTATACAGCGGAGACGACAGCATGGCCTTGCCAGTTCTGGCAATTGGCGGTGCTGGAGTTATATCAGTAGCCTCGCATGTGATCGGAAATGAACTTCAAGCAATGGTTCAAGCCTTTTTAAATGGGGATACCCAAAAAGCAGCAGAGGTCCACCAAAAGTATTTGCCAATTATGCAAGGATTATTTGCAGCTCCAAATCCCGTTCCTGTGAAAACAGCCCTTCAATTAAAGGGACTGGATGTGGGATCGGTCAGGCTGCCGCTTGTTCCGCTTACAGAACAAGAGCGAACCACTTTAGGAAAACTTTTAACTAATAATTAGTATTGTAAAACCCAATCGAAATGAAGTTTCGATTGGGTTTTTTTATCTATTTTTTTAAGAATGGAGAGCTCACTGTTGGATATTGGTTGTAATAAATTTCATATATCAAGTATAATAAGCGTAACTGATCTATGGTCGGCCTAACATCAATACAGGAGGTTCAACACAATTGATAAAGAAACAAAATAATTCCATCAAGCTAATTGCTCTAGGTGGCGTAGGAGAAAACGGAAAAAATATGTACCTTGTCGAAGTGGATAAGGATATATTCATTATTGATGCCGGTTTAATGTTCCCCGAGGATGAAATGCTTGGCATTGATATTGTTATTCCGGATATCTCCTACCTAGTAGAGAATAAAGAAAGAGTAAAAGCTGTTTTTCTAACCCATGGCCACGAGGATCATATAGGAGCGTTATTCTATATTTTGGGAAAAATGAATGTACCCGTATATGGGACGAGATTAACGTTAGCGCTTGCAAGTGCAAAATTAAAGGAACAGGACTATTACGGTCCGGCAAATATGATCGAGATTCATTCGGATTCCATTGTTGACATGGATTCCGTAGAAGTTAGCTTTTTCCGAACAAATCATAGTATTCCTGATTCCGTTGGAGTATGTATCCATACCTCTGCAGGTGCGATCGTTTATACCGGAGACTTTAAATTTGATCAATCGGCTACAGACCTTTATAAACCGGAAATTGGAAAAATGGCTAGAATCGGTGAACAAGGCGTACTTTGCTTGCTTTCTGATAGTACGGAAGCAGAGAAACCTGGTTATACAACTTCCGAAGCTACGGTCGCTCGGGAAATGTCAAATTCTTTTTACAATGCACCAGCTAGGATCATCGCTGCATGCTTTGCATCTGATATTAATCGGATCCAGCATATTTTTGATGCTGCAAAAGAAACGAAACGAAAAGTTGCGGTAGTAGGTAAAAGCTTAGAAAGAGTCTTTCATATTGCTCTTGATTTAGGATATCTAAAAGTAGAAGATAAATGTATTATTCCAATTTCAGAAATTAACAAATTTCAAGACAATCAAATTGTTATCTTAATGACTGGGAATCAAGGTGAACCAATCGAAGGTCTGCAAAAAATGGCTAAACAAACCCATAAACAGGTAAATATTCAGCCTAGTGATACGGTTATCATTGCAGGATCATCTTATAAAGGTAATGAACTTTTTATTACGAAAACAGTCGACATGCTGTTTAGGGTAGGGGCTAACGTCATTTTTGGAAGACGAATGGTGCATGTCTCCAGCCATGGAAGTCAGGAAGAACTTAAGTTCATGATTAATTTAATGAATCCAAAGTTTTTCATTCCTGTGCATGGTGAATATCGGATGCTGCAGGCCCATAGCAAACTTGCAAAAGAATGCGGTCTTTTAGAGGATCAGATTTATATTCTTGATCGGGGAGAAGTACTTGAAATCGAGGATAACAAATTTTCCCCCGGTGGGAAAGTCCCTTCTGGAAACGTTCTTATTGACGGAATTGGCGTTGGTGATGTTGGTAATATTGTTTTGCGTGACCGAAAGCTATTATCACAGGATGGAATTTTAATTGTTGTTGTAACATTAACCAAGCACGAAAAGAAAATAATCTCGGGACCTGAAATTATTTCCAGAGGATTTGTTTATGTCCGTGAATCAGAAAAATTAATGGATGATTCAACAAAATTGGTTCGAGAGATTGTAGAGAAGAACAGATTAAAGGGTACATTTGATTGGTCATCATTAAAACAAGATATTCGCGATGACCTAAACCGATACTTATACGAAAAAACAAAACGCCGTCCAATGATTTTACCTATAATCATGGAAGTATAGAAAAGCGGAAGTACACTAGGCGCTGGGCGCTGGACGACTAAAAGCGCCGCCGTCCTGGCAGCAACGCAGGCACTAGCACGTCCTGTGCGTCGAAGCTAGACAATTCTCAAAGTCAAATATCTTCTCTTATGTTAAAAAAGCATTGGGATTCCCCGATGCTTTTTTCTTTTGCCTGAAGGATGAAATGATTCAATTTGAGAATACTAGTGAATATCATGCCTGAAGGGAGAACAAAGGATGGATAAGAATTTACAACCATATCAAATGGAAAATGAAGATCAGGAACCGCAAAAAGAAGAAAAGCCTTCCTCAGCGTTAATCGAAAAAATTCAGCAGCTAGGACAGACCAATGTTCCACAGCTCTCAGTAGATTCTAAAATACATTGTTTAACGATTATTGGACAAATTGAAGGACATCTTGCCCTTCCTCCCCAAAATAAAACAACAAAATATGAACACCTTATCCCGCAATTAGTTGCCATTGAACAAAATCCCAAAATTGAAGGGGTATTGATTATCCTGAATACGGTGGGTGGAGATGTTGAAGCGGGACTTGCCATTTCCGAAATGCTTGGAACTCTATCAAAACCAACCGTATCCATCGTACTTGGGGGAGGGCACTCAATTGGGGTCCCAATTGCAGTCTCCTGCGATTATTCATTTATCGCAGAAACCGCTACGATGACAATTCACCCGATTCGATTAACAGGGCTTGTTATTGGCGTTCCGGCAACATTTGAATATCTTGATAAAATGCAAGAGCGGGTTACCCGATTTGTTACAAAGCATTCCCATATCACCGAGGAAAAATTTAAAGACTTAATGTTTGCAAAGGGAAATCTAACCAGAGATATCGGAACAAATGTAATCGGTGTTGAAGCGGTTGAAATGGGGCTTATTGATGAGGTTGGCGGACTTGGTCAAGCAATGAAAAAACTAAATGAACTTATTGATTTGCACAAAGAAAACAGCGAGGGGCTGGTGCAATGATTCTCTATACAACGGTTCCATATGAACTGATCTTTCCGGATGATATGGAATCTTTCGACAGACAAAAGACGATTAACTATAACGGTGTCCCACTGTTAGTAGATTGTGCGGATCCGCAATCGATGCAGATTGTCAGGGTGTTGAGCAGTGATCCACAGCACTTTTTGGATGACCGGTTCTCACCAGGAACAAAAATTTCTTTGTTTAACCTGGAAGGAATGTCCTCAACCTAAGCTTTCTTATGGTATAATATGCTATATAAAGAAAAAGTTAAGAGCAGCCATTCTAGGCTGCTTTCTTCCTTTCTATCCATAATTTATAAAAAATATAGGTGATTAAATGGCAAAAAAAAAGCGGCGGCAGACTTCAAGAAAAAGAGATAATCAATTAAAAAGTACACTCCAATATGAATTAACGGCACTTGTTTTGCTATCATTATCAATTATTTCATTTGCTAAACTTGGGGCAGTTGGAAAAGCGACCGTTTTATTTTTCCGATTTTGGATGGGTGAGTGGTATATCCTTAGCCTGATCGGTCTGTTTATTTTAAGTATTTATTTGATTTGGAAGCGTGCCATTCCATTTCTATTTAGTCCAAGATTAATTGGGACATATTTGATTATTTCATCCATTCTTTTATTAAGTCATGTAACACTCTTTCATTTACTTTTGAAAAATGGAAAATTTACAGACCCAAGTGTTATTAAAAACACCTGGGAGATGTTTATGATGGAAGTAAATGGACAGACAACGACCCATGACCTTGGAGGCGGGATGATCGGTGCTGTTCTATTTGCACTCTTTTATTATCTGTTTGCCGAAACAGGTACCAAAATCATTGCCTTTGTGTTTATTTTGATTGGCTTTATTTTGATCACAGGAAAGTCCTTTGGTGATTTTGTGGGAAAAATAATGACAGGAGTTTTTGGCTTTTCCAAAAATCAATGGGGTGCTTTTAAGACAGACTTAGCCGATTGGAAACAAAAACAACAAGAAAAGCAAGAGCAAAAGCGGAATCAGCAGCAGCAGACTCGCGAAACTAGGCGTACCCGATCAAGTTCTCCTACTCAGCTTGAGGAGAATCAGCTTCCATCAGATGAAGTGATAACGACGGAACCGATTATTTCCAGCTTTGCAGATCGAGCCTATCCTGATGGAACTGCTGCTAATGAAGGAAATCACATCCCGCAGGAAACACAGACAACAGCAGAACAACATGTTGAGGAAGAGGAAGATTTAACAACGCCAATGACCTTTACGGAGGTAGAGAATGCAGCATATGAATTACCGCCATTGCGCTTATTAAAACAGCCAAAGAAAACAGATCAAAGCGGTGAATATGAATTAATTCATGCTAATGCAGCGAAACTTGAAAGGACATTTCAAAGCTTTGGCGTCAAAGCAAGGGTTACCCAGGTTCACCTTGGCCCGGCAGTTACAAAATATGAGGTCCACCCCGATGTTGGTGTAAAAGTAAGTAAAATTGTTAGTTTGAGTGACGACTTAGCATTAGCACTTGCGGCTAAAGATATTCGGATGGAAGCACCAATCCCCGGAAAATCTGCGATTGGGATTGAAGTGCCAAATTCAGAGGTTGCGATGGTTTCGCTGCGAGAGGTACTAGAAGCAACCCAAAACGAAAAACCGGAATCAAAGCTTTTAATTGGCTTAGGCAGGGATATTACCGGTGAAGCAGTCTTGGCTGAATTAAATAAGATGCCTCATTTACTCGTTGCTGGAGCAACAGGAAGCGGAAAAAGTGTCTGTATTAATGGAATCATTACTAGTATCTTAATGCGGGCTAAGCCGCATGAAGTAAAGCTGATGATGATTGACCCCAAAATGGTTGAACTGAATGGTTATAATGGGATTCCGCATTTGCTGGCACCAGTCGTTACAAATCCTAAAAAGGCTTCCCAAGCCCTACAAAAAGTAGTTAGTGAAATGGAACGGCGCTATGAATTATTTTCCCATACCGGAACAAGGAATATAGAAGGATATAATGAACATATTAAAAAGCATAATCTAGAGGAAAATGACAAGCAGCCATTTTTACCGTTTATTGTGGTAATTGTCGATGAGTTGGCTGATTTAATGATGGTTGCCTCCTCAGATGTTGAGGATTCGATTACAAGATTGGCGCAAATGGCCCGGGCTGCAGGCATTCACTTAATTATAGCCACACAGCGTCCATCTGTTGATGTCATAACAGGGATCATCAAAGCAAACATCCCCTCAAGGATTGCTTTTGCCGTCTCAAGCTCAACAGATTCAAGAACGATTCTTGATATGGGCGGGGCAGAAAAGCTATTAGGAAGAGGAGACATGTTATTCCTGCCTGTGGGTGCTTCGAAGCCAGTTCGTGTTCAGGGAGCATTTGTATCAGATGAAGAGGTTGAGGAAACTGTTAATTTTGTCATCGGTCAGCAAAAAGCACAGTATCAAGAGAATATGATCCCAGATGATGTTCCCCAAGTAAAAGGTGCTGTTGATGATGAATTATATCAGGATGCGGTTGATTTGATCGTGGATATGCAAACAGCTTCTGTCTCTATGCTACAACGCCGCTTTAGGATTGGTTACACTAGGGCAGCACGTCTAATAGATGAAATGGAGGCCAGGGGGATTGTTGGACCATACGAAGGCAGTAAGCCGCGTGTTGTCCTGATGGCGAAGCCAAAGGATGATGTAAGTTCATTATAAATTCACTAAGAAGTTTCATTTAAAAGAAGCCGCCAAGCACGAGCTTGGTGCTTTTATGCGAATAATCGAGAGCACTTACTATTATCTAAAATTCATCTTTCGACAAAAGTTGCAAACCCTATTTATTTATCGAATGAAAAATGTTATAGTATTTTCGATTAGTAGGAATGATCATACATCAGAGGTCTGATGTTAAAGGAAAAAATGCTGGAGGAACCTGTATGTCGATTAGAGCAGATAATAGGCATTTGTATTTACAAGTAATCGATCACTTAAAACAAGACATTGAAGAGGGTATTTATAAAGAAAAAGAAAAATTACCTTCTGAATTTGAACTTGCGAAGAAGCTTGGGGTCAGCAGGGCAACGCTTCGAGAAGCATTACGGATTCTTGAAGAGGATAATGTCATTACCCGGCGTCATGGTGTTGGAACATTTGTTAACACAAAGCCATTATTTACATCTGGGATTGAACAACTTAACAGCGTTACAAAAATGATTGAGCAGGCAGAGATGAAACCAGGAACGATTTTCCTAAGTTCATCGACACAAGATCCAACCGAAGAGGATATTCGTCGTTTTTCATGTTCACCAGAAGAGAGCATATTCGTAATTGAGAGGGTTAGAACGGCAAATGGCGAGCCCGTTGTTTATTGTATTGATAAGGTTCCTAAAAAAATCTTGCCAGAAATCTTTCCCCACCGGGAAGAATCACTCTTACTTATTTTAGAAGAGGAAGCAAACCGGAAAATTACATACGCAGTTGCGCAAATTGAACCAATCGGATACCACGACAAAATCTCTCCCATTCTTGAATGTGAACCAGAGACAGCATTACTTGTCTTAAATCAAATGCATTATGATGAAATGGATGAACCCATCCTTTATTCGGTAAACTATTTTAAAGCGGACAAATTTAGCTTTCGTGTGCTTCGAAAAAGAATATAATCACGCTTTTTATTGCATAATGAAAAAGAAAAACAGTCCTGTTTTCGAAAATTTCTACTTAATCAACAATAATTATATAGGGGGTTAAACTTTGAAAAGGCATAAACTTGGTTTAGCGCTGTCATTGGTTCTTGCTGCCGGAACGCTCTTAGGTGCATGTGGAAAAACAAATGACAATAAAAATGCCGGAGGCGGTAAAGACAAAGACAAAACGTTTACTGTCGCAATGGTAACAGATATTGGCGGTATTGATGACAAATCCTTTAACCAATCTTCTTGGAAGGGTCTACAGGATTTCGGAAAAAAGAATAACATGAAACAAGGTGCTGGCGGGTACACATATCTTCAATCTAAATCTGATGCCGATTATGCTACTAATTTAAATACACTTACACATCAAGGATTTAGCTTAATCTATGGGATTGGCTATTTGATGCAAAATGATATTGAAAAAATTGCTAAGCAGCAGCCGAAATCTCATTATGCGATTATTGACGCTGAGGTAAAACAGCCAAATGTGGCAAGCGTTCTATTTAAAGAAAATGAAGCATCCTTCCTTGCCGGGGTTACTGCCGGAATGGTAACAAAATCAAATAAAATTGGTTTTATCGGCGGAATGGAAAGTGCTGTTATTGAACGGTTTGAAGCCGGATTTGTTGCCGGGGTAAAAGCTGCAAATCCGAATGCGACTGTAGATATTCAGTATGCAGCAGCGTTTGATAAAGCGGATAAAGGACAAGCTATTGCTTCTACTATGTACTCTTCTGGTGATGATGTCATATTCCATGCTGCTGGTCAAACTGGTAATGGTCTCTTTAAAGAAGCACGTGACCGCAGGAGTAAAGACCCGACAAAGCTTATCTGGGCTATTGGCGTAGACTCTGACCAGTCTAAAGAAGGAATTGTAACGGTAAACGGGAAACAAGAAAATGTAGTCTTAACATCAGCAATGAAACGTGTCGATAATGCTGTAGTTGATATCTCAACAAAAGCCAAAAATGGCGACTTCCCTGGAGGCAAAACCACAACTTATGGATTAAAGGAAGATGGAGTCGGATTAGCACCAATGAATGATGGTGTTCCAAACAAAGCTGATATTGAAAAAGCAGTGAAGACTTGGTCTGACAAAATCAAATCCGGTGATGTAAAAGTTCCATCCACTCGTGCAGAATTGAAAAACTTTACGGGTAAATAAAAAACCTTTAAGAATAAAATTATGGGATTTGTGCGGGCAGCTTTTGGCCCGCCTCCCAATTTTTAGAATCTTAATTGAAGCGCAGAAGCTTTCTGTTTTTCACTTAAGATTTTATCTGTTTATTTAAGGTCTGTCATCTTACATCCTACTACATACATAGCTTACTTGAATTCCTCTACCTTATTGCAAGGAGTGAAAACAAATGGAATACGTTATCGAGATGCTCAACATTCGAAAGGAATTTCCAGGTATAGTTGCAAATGATAACATAACGCTTCAGTTAAAAAAAGGAGAGATCCATGCACTGCTTGGTGAAAACGGAGCAGGAAAATCCACTTTAATGAATGTTTTGTTTGGTTTATACCAGCCGGAACAAGGAGAAATCCGCGTCAAAGGAAAGCCAGTGAAAATAACAAATCCTAATATTGCAAATGATCTGGGAATCGGAATGGTTCACCAGCATTTTATGCTGGTCGATGTTTTTACCGTTACAGAAAATATTATCCTCGGAAAAGAAACAACAAAGGCTGGCAGAATTGATTTGAAACGGGCTGAAACAGAGGTCCGTGATATTTCAGAACGCTATGGGCTTTCTGTCGATCCAAAAGCAAGAATTGCAGATATTTCAGTTGGAATGCAGCAGCGGGTGGAGATTTTAAAAACACTCTACCGCGGTGCGGAAATCCTCATCTTTGATGAACCAACAGCCGTTCTTACCCCTCAGGAAATAAAAGAACTTATTCAAATTATGAAAACACTGATAAAAGAGGGCAAATCTATTATTCTGATTACCCACAAGCTGAAGGAAATTATGGAAGTTTGCGACCGCTGTACCGTTATTCGTAAAGGAATAGGAATCGGAACACTGAATGTCAGTGAAACAAATGAGAATGAATTAGCCAGTTTAATGGTTGGACGTGAAGTCGTTTTTAAAACAGAAAAGAAGCAGGCAGAGCCTAAACAGGATGTACTTGAAATTAAAGATTTAGTTGTGAAGGACACACGCGGCGTTACTTCTGTTAACGGTCTTGATTTAACGGTGCGTTCTGGTGAAATCGTCGGAATTGCCGGAGTTGACGGAAATGGCCAGACTGAATTAATCGAGGCGATAACCGGTTTGCGTAAATCAGACAGCGGCAGTATAAAGGTAAATGGGAAAGAAATCGTTAATCTTTCACCGCGGAAAGTGTTTGAATCCGGTGTCGGCCATATCCCGCAGGATCGACATAAGCATGGCCTGGTTTTAAATTATCCCCTTGCCGAAAATATGGTGTTACAAACCTATTATAAACCACCTTTTTCTAAGGGCGGGATTTTGAACTTTAAAGCCATCTACGATAAAGCAAGGAAGTTAATCCGTGAATTTGATGTGCGTACCCCAAGCGAATATACACTTGCCCGCTCCCTGTCCGGGGGAAACCAGCAAAAGGCCATTATCGGCCGTGAAATTGACCGGGACCCTGATTTGTTAATTGCGGCCCAGCCGACGCGGGGGCTCGATGTTGGTGCGATTGAATTTATCCATAAACGCTTGATTGAGCAGCGTGATCATGGAAAAGCTGTGCTGCTCGTGTCATTTGAGCTGGATGAAATTATGAATGTAAGTGACCGGATTGCCGTTATTTATGAAGGGAAAATTGTGGCCGTCGTTAACCCCAAAGAGACAACTGAACAAGAGCTGGGATTATTAATGGCTGGTTCGAGAAGAAAAGAAGCGGGGGAAGGAACACATGTCTAAACGCTTTAAGAATATAGCAACACCTATTATCGCCTTATTACTGGGGATAATAGTAGGGGTTATTATTATGCTTGTCTCCGGGTATGACCCGATTGCTGCTTTAACTGCATTATGGGAAGGAGCATTTGGCAATTCTTATTATATCGGGGAAGTGGTCCGTCAAGTGACCCCCTATATTTTAGCCGGTTTAGCGGTAGCTTTTGCTTTTCGTGTTGGCTTGTTTAATATTGGGGTTGAAGGGCAATTTATTGTCGGCTGGCTTGCATCAGTTTGGGTTGGTCTGGCATTCCACCTTCCCAAGATCATTCATTTGCCGCTGGCAATTATCGCTGCCATCGTGGCAGGGGCAGTTTGGGCATATATCCCTGGATTGTTAAAAGCACGGTTTCGTGTTCATGAAGTTATTGTGACAATTATGATGAATTACATTGCCCTACACGTAACAAATTATTTGATTCAGAACGTCATTACCAATAATAAGGATAGGACCCCGAATATTCCTGACTCGGTCTCTCTTGCTTCACCATGGCTGCAAAGCTTGACCCAGTATTCCAGACTGCACTGGGGGATTATTTTGGCAATTGTTTGCTGCTTCATTATGTGGTTTTTATTAGAAAAAACAACGCGGGGCTTCGAGCTGCGAGCAGTAGGCTTTAATCAGCATGCGGCCCAATATGCCGGGATGAGTGTAAATAAGAATATTATCCTCTCAATGGTGATTTCCGGCGCATTCGCTGGCTTAGCTGGTGCAATGGAGGGATTAGGTACATTTGGTTATATAGCCATAAAAAGTTCTTTTACCGGAGTCGGGTTTGACGGGATTGCTGTCGCCTTTTTAGGTGGAAATACGGCCTTGGGTGTATTCTTATCGGCTATTCTTTTCGGTGCATTAAAGGTGGGGGCATTAAACATGCCGTTTACCTCAGGTGTACCGAATGAACTTGTCGATATTATCATTGCGTTGATTGTTTTCTTTGTGGCATCAAGCTATATTATCCGATTATTTCTTGATCGGATCAGTAAAAAGGGGGTGAAGTAAGTGAGCCTTATGGAGTTATTAATGATTATCATCCCTTCGACCCTGCTTTGGGCAGCCCCACTTGTCTTCACAGCATTAGGCGGGGTTTTCTCAGAACGGTCTGGTGTCGTAAATATTGGTCTTGAAGGATTAATGTGGATAGGAGCATTTACTGCGATTGTTTTTAACTTGACGTTTGTGCAAACTTTTGGAAGTTTAACACCATGGGTTTCCTTGCTGGCGGCGATGATTGCCGGGCTACTATTTTCATTACTTCACGCGGTAGCAGCCATCACCTTCCGTGCTGATCATACAGTTTCAGGGGTGGCAATCAATTTATTGGCCTCAGGGCTAACGCTTTTTTTGGTAAAGCTTATTTATGATAAAGGTGAAACGGATATTATCCAAAGAGGTTTTAATAAGATTGATGTCCCTATCTTAAAGGATATTCCGATCCTCGGAAAGTTATTTTTCCAAAATACGTATTGGACTTCCTTTTTGGCAATATTTATTGCGTTTATAGCATGGTACATGATTTACAAAACTCCATTTGGCTTGCGGCTTCGTTCTGTTGGCGAGCATCCGATGGCGGCAGATACAATGGGAATCAATGTGGCAAAAATGCGTTATTTGGGCGTAATGATTTCAGGAGCGCTTGGAGGTATTGGCGGCGGTATTTATGCTGAATCCATTTCGTCTAATTTCAGCCATGCCACCATCAGTGGACAGGGTTTTATGGCTATGGCAGCGATGATTTTTGGAAAATGGCATCCGCTTGGAGCGATGGGAGCGGCATTGTTTTTTGGTTTTGCTCAAAGTTTGAGTATAATCGGCTCGAGCTTACCATTCTTAAAAACAATTCCAAGTGTTTATTTATTAATTGCTCCATATGTACTGACGATTTTAGCCTTAACTGGCTTCATCGGCCGTGCCGAAGCACCAAAAGCAGATGGTGTTCATTATATAAAAGGAAGCAGGTAACAGAAGGCGGAAGCGCCCGTTTAGCGGCGTATGGCCTGGAGCGCTTCGACTGAGATAAGGCGAACCTTCAATCAGCGAATGTTTTTCTCGCTGATTGTTAGTTGAGCCAACCGCGTATATACGGGCAGTTGAGAATCTACTGCCCGTTAATACGCGGCAAAGGAAACACGGGGAGCGTTAGCGATCCGATGTTGACTTATCGTAGGGAGAAGAGCGAAGGACACTAGCCGCTGGGCGCTGAAGCTGGACAGTTCTTATAAAACCCTAGCAAAAAAAGCTGGGGTTTTACCTATCGCTTGTATCGTAGGAGCATTACCACTTATGATGAGAATAGCGTTTTATTAGAAAGGAAAAGATATAAAATAACCTCATCAGTGTATACATATTGTTGATAGGGCTTTTTAATTTTGAAGGAGGATTGCAAATGGATTTGTTGACGGAAAAAATAACGGAAATGCAAGGTTATAAACTCCATGTAATTAAAACGGAAAAATACAAAACCAATACGTTTGTCTGGAAAATGAAAGCGCCACTAAATAAGGAAAATGTTACATTACGGGCATTGTTACCACAAGTTCTGCAAAGCAGTTCAGCAAAATATTCGTCTACTACACGACTGCGTTCCTATTTGGATGATTTATATGGAGCTACTTTTTTTGTGGATTTAGGGAAAAAAGGTGATAACCATGTGATGAGTTTTTCGATTGAAATTGCGAATGAAAAGTTTTTAAATGACCCTAGTCCACTGTTACAGAAAGGCTTTGAATTTTTAGCAGAGATTTTAACGAATCCAAATGCAAGGGGTAACTCGTTTGACCCGGAAACAGTCGAAAAAGAAAAGCGTACCTTAAAGCAAAGGATCCAGTCTGTTTATGATGATAAGATGCGCTACTCCAATTTTCGTCTTGTTCAAGAAATGTGCAAAGGCGAACCCTATGCTTTGCAGGTCAATGGTGAGATGGAAGATGTTGATGGGATTACAGCAGAGAAACTATACTCGTATTATCAAAAAGCGTTTCAAGAAGATGAAATGGATTTATTCGTCATTGGTGATGTGAACGAGGAAGAGGTTAGAAAACTGTCCTCCGAGCTTCTCCATTTTGAAAATCGACAACCACAGAGAAGTAAACCGGATGGTAGCAAGAAAGTGGAAAAAGTTAATGAAATAAAAGAAGAACAGGATGTTAAACAAGGGAAGCTTAATATTGGCTACCGGACAAATATCCGCTATGGTGATCCAGATTATTATGCGCTTCAGGTATTTAACGGAATTTTCGGAGGGTTTTCCCACTCAAAACTTTTTATTAATGTTAGGGAGAAAGCAAGCCTTGCCTACTATGCAGCAAGCAGGGTAGAAAGCCATAAAGGGTTAATGATGGTTATGTCGGGAATCGATTTGAAAAATTATGACCAGGCTGTCGGAATCATTCATGAGCAGATGGATGCGATGAAAAAAGGGGACTTCACAGATTCAGATTTAGAGCAAACGAAAGCGGTCATTCAAAACCAAATGCTGGAAACCATTGATACATCACGCGGTTTGGTAGAGGTTCTTTATCATAATGTCGTGGCAAATGTTGATTTAAAACTTGATCATTATTTAAGTGAAATCAATAAAGCTACGAAACAAGACGTGGTTGAGGTCGGGAAGAAAATTGAGCTGGACACGATTTATTTTTTAACGGGAACGGAGGTAAGTAAATAATGGAAAAACTCTCATTTGACCAGCTGCAAGAGGAGCTTTTTTATGAAAAACTGCCGAACGGTCTAAATGTTTATATACTGCCCAAGAAAGGCTTTAATAAAACATTTGCTACCTTTACCACCAAATATGGTTCGGTTGATAATCATTTTGTACCACTTGGAAAGCAGGAATTTACGAAGGTCCCAGACGGAATTGCTCACTTTTTGGAGCATAAGTTATTTGAAAAGAAAGATGGCGATGTTTTTCAGCAATTCAGTCGTCAAGGTGCTTCCGCAAACGCGTTTACGTCTTTTACCCGTACAGCCTATCTTTTTTCAAGTACGTCTGATGTAGAAAAAAATCTTGAAACGTTAGTCGATTTTGTTCAAGATCCTTATTTCTCCGAAAAAACAGTTGAAAAGGAAAAAGGAATTATTGGCCAGGAAATTACGATGTACGATGACAACCCTGATTGGCGCTTGTATTTTGGCCTCATCGATAATCTATATAAAAACCATCCTGTTAAAATTGATATCGCAGGAACGATAGAATCCATTTCCCATATTACACCGGATTTACTTTACGAATGCTACAATACATTTTATCATCCTAGCAACATGCTCTTGTTTATTGTCGGCCCTGTTGACCCGAAAGCAATTATGGACCAAGTAAGAGATAATCAAGCGAAAAAGGATTACAAGGATCAGCCTGAGATTCAACGCAAATTCGATGAAGAGCCTGCGGAAGCCGCTGAAAAGAAGCGGATTCTCGAAATGAATGTTCAAACCTCCAAATGCCTAGTTGGAATTAAAGCCTTGCATGCTGATCAATCGGGTGAGGAAATGTTGAAAACGGAGCTTACTATGAATGTTCTGTTTGATTTATTGTTTGGAAAGAGCTCTGAAAATTATGACCAACTTTATAACGAAGGTCTTATTGATGAGACCTTTTCCTTTGATTACACGCAGGAACAGGGCTTTGGTTTTGCTATGATTGGCGGTGATACCCCTGAGCCAAATAAACTTGCTGAAGCACTTGAAAAGATGCTTCTCGAAGCTAAGAACGGCAAGTCCTTTACGGATGAACAATTGGAGCGGGCTAAAAAGAAAAAAATTGGTGCGTTTCTCCGGTCGATCAATTCACCGGAATATATTGCAAACCAATTTACCCGCTACGCTTTTAATGATATGAACTTATTTGAAGTAGTTCCGACATTGGAGAAAATCACCTTAAAGGAAGTAACTTCTCTGGCAGCTGAGGTTATTTCAGAGGAGCGGTTCTCGGTTTGCCAAGTAGTACCAAAAAAGAAATGAGTCGAAGAAGGCGTCGGGTAGCGGCGCTTTCTTTTTAGGAAGAGTGAAGTATAAGTGAAGAAATATGTTCTGATAACAGGGGCAAGCGGGGGAATCGGACAAGCTGTTGCGTTAAAGCTTGCTTCAAGGGGATACCATTTATATTTACATTACAATCAAAATGTGGCTGCCATAAAAGAGCTGATCGATAAACTGGACAATTATAAAGGAGAGTACCTTCCTATTCAGGCTGATTTAGATACACTAGCAGGCTTTAAAAAAATCGCCTCGGAAATCTTTTCTCTGGATGGGATCGTTCACTGCAGTGGAAACAGTCAATATGGGATGTTCGTTGATCTTCAGCTTGAGGAAGTCGAAAGCTTAATGCGTATTCATGTGATTAACCCAATCATGTTAACGAAGGAGCTGCTACCTAAATTAACCAGCAAGCGCTCGGGTTCAATTGTTGTAATTACATCGATTTGGGGGCAAACAGGCGGATCCTGTGAAGTTGCTTATTCTGCTGCAAAAGGAGCGCAAATCTCGTTTGTAAAGGCTTTGAGTAAAGAGGTTGCCTTAAGTGGAGTCCGTGTTAATGCGATTGCCCCCGGTGCGGTAAAAACAGGGATGATGGCGAGATTTACGAGCGAGGAAGTAGCTGCACTTAATGAAGAAATTCCGATGGGAAGAATGGGGCACCCAGATGAAATTGCGGATGGGGTTTCCTATTTACTTTCAGAAGAATCATCTTACATTACTGGGCAGGTCCTCGCCATTAATGGCGGCTGGTACATTTAAATTAAAAATGAATGAATATTTTAATCCTCCTGATCGCAAAATAAAGCTGTACCATTTTAAAGGGAGGTTAAAATATGTCTGTTGTAGAAAACTGGAAGCAATGGGAAGACTTTTTAGCAGATCGCCTGCATCACGCCCAAAGTGCTGGAATGGATCAAGATCATATCACTGATCTTGCTTACCAAATTGGCGGCTACCTGCAAGATCACGTTGATCCAAAAAACGAGCAGCAAAGAGTGCTTGCCGATCTATGGTCTGTTGCAGATGACAATGAACAGCGTGCAATTGCAAACATGATGGTAAAGCTGATACAAAATAACGGGACACAGCAACAGTAGGTGCTGCATGCACTAGTTGAATTATACTTGTTGCATAAAAATGACTAGTAAAAAGGATGATCTCTATTCAGGGGTCATCCTTTTACCTTACCATAAGGAAATTATCAATGTTATCTATATACATAAAGTAAGAGAATCTCTCCAAATGAGGAGGTGTTTTTATTAAATTTTTTTGAACGTTTAGTAAATTTAAAGGTAATTTGAAAAAAATGGCAAATATAGTAGGGAATGGCAAAAATAGTGCTCCGTCAAATAGAAGTGAGGGCTGATTCTATGAAAACAGAAGAATATGAAAATGTTCGTTCCATCTATAGAGTTCCATTCTCAAAACTGCGTCCAGAGTTTGACTCGAGAATTTTCTGCTTTGAAACAACAGATGATCTTGAGCGGATGCCAAATGAAATAATTGGGCAGCATCGAGCCGTGAGGGCAATGGAATTTGGTTTATCAGTTGAGCAATCAGGCTGCAACTTATTTGTCGTCGGCCCAACTGGTACTGGCAGGATGACCAATCCCCTTAGTTCAAGGTAGACCAATGGGACGGCAAGAATATGAACAGCTCTCAAATGAGCATAAAGAGCATAAAGAGCTGTTAACGATCATCCTTTTTCATTGAATTACCTACCAGTCTTTCGTCCTGTTTTTCGGATAAATAATCTTTCTCCTTGTTTTTCCTTTCATCTTCTAGCAAAATCATTTAATATAAGGGATAGAAAAAGTACATAAGAATTTTGTCGTTTCTTGTTGAACAGGAACCGGGAACCGATGGAGGGCTTTTTATGGGAAAAAAGGAATGGTATTTTGAATATGAGATTCAAAAAAATCGTCCTGGTTTATTAGGGGATATATCTTCGCTTCTTGGGATGCTATCTATTAATATTGTAACGATTAACGGGGTGGATGAAGGAAGACGCGGTTTGTTGATTTTAGCAAAAGATGACGATCAAATTAAAAGGTTGGAGTCAATTTTGCAGACGATGGACACAATAAAAATAACCAAGCTCCGGGAACCAAAAATTTTGGACCGGCTAGCGGTTAGACATGGTCGGTATATTCACAGAGATGCAGACGATAAGAAAACGTTCCGCTTTGTTCGGGACGAACTTGGTCTTCTCGTTGACTTTATGGCAGAATTGTTTAAGCAGGAAGGCCATAAGCTGATTGGAATTCGGGGGATGCCTCGGGTTGGAAAAACGGAATCCATTGTAGCGGCGAGTGTTTGTGCTAGTAAGCGCTGGTTATTTCTTTCTTCAACTCTTTTAAAACAAACTCTTAGGAATCAATTAATTGAAGACGAGTATAATGCAGATAATTTATTTATTTTAGACGGCATTGTTTCGACGAGAAGAGGAAATGAACGGCATTTACAATTAGTAAGAGAAATCATGTGCCTTCCGGCAACGAAAATTGTTGAACACCCTGATATTTTCGTCCAAAATACAGATTACTCTCTTGATGATTTTGATTATATTATTGAGTTGCGCAATGATGAGAATGAGGAAATTACATATGATCTGGTTAATGAAGGGCATTTATTTTCTGGATCGGATTTTGGAGATTTTGATTTTTAAAGATATTGGAAGGTGTAAAGCGTGACGGAATTAGGTAATCGACTAAAAGAAGCCCGATTAGCCAAAGCTTTAAGTTTAGATGATTTACAAACCATCACAAAAATACAAAAGCGCTATTTAATTGGTATTGAAGAGGGAGATTATTCAACCATGCCCGGGAATTTTTATGTCCGGGCGTTTATTAAACAATTTGCTGAGGCGGTTCAGTTAGATCCAGATGAAATTTTTGAAACCTATAAAGATGAGATCCCAGCAGCACATAATGATGATTTACCAGAACAGCTATCTCGGGTTAAAACGAGAAAAGGGCTCTCGGATCGTAGTCCGAAAATTTTCGACCTTCTTCCGAAAATTTTAATTGGTGTTTTAGTGATTGGCGCCGCTGCCTTGGTTTATTATTTTTTACAGCATAATGCAGGAACGAATGCAAATGAATCGCTTACTAAGCAAACTGAACCTGTACAGTATGAAAAATCAACAAACCTTGAACAGGCAAAAGCTAGCGAAGATCAGAGCAAGAAATCAAATACGACGGATAAGAAAGATAAACAGAAAACTGAGACTGCTAAGCAATCGGAGGCACCGAAGCAAGCGATCTCTGTAGTTCAAAGCGCGGGAAGCAAGACGACATACCAGGTAACAAATGCAGAAAAATTTGTTGTAAAAGTTTCCTCAAGGGGTAATACGTGGGTAAATGTAAAAGATAGCCATGGTGCTTCACGTTTCCAGGGAATGCTTAAAACCGGAGGCACAGATAGTCAAACAGTAGATTTATCAACTGAGAGCCAAGCAGTAATCGTGGTTGGAAACTCGATCGATACGGATATATACGTGAATGATCAAAAACTTGACTATTCTGTTCCACCGACGCAAGTAGTTCGTCAGGACATTACGATTCAATATGTTCCGAAGAACAAATAGTCATCTAAAGATGGCTATTTTTCGCGTTTAATAAATTTTTTGGAGGAAGTAGGAAAAATGAATTTACCTAATAAAATAACAATATCAAGGATCTTTTTAATCCCATTGTTCATGATTGTCATGCTTGTGCCTTTTAAATGGGGTGAAATCAATTTGCTGTGGACTACTCTTCCAGTTACCCATTTAGTTGGTGCGCTCATTTTTATTTTGGCATCTACAACCGATTGGATTGACGGCCATATCGCCCGTAAATATAACCTGGTAACAAACATGGGGAAATTTCTCGATCCGCTGGCTGACAAACTCCTTGTCTCTGCTGCGTTTATTGTTTTAGTTGATTTGAACTATGCAGCGTCATGGATTGTCATTGTAATTATCAGCCGGGAGTTTGCTGTGACTGGACTTCGTTTGCTGCTTGCAGGCGAGGGAGAGGTGGTCGCTGCAAACATGCTTGGTAAAATTAAAACTTGGACGCAAATTATTGCGATATCAGCACTGCTTTTACATAATATTATTTTTAAAGCAATCTCATTTCCATTTGACCAATTAGCTTTATGGGTTGCGATGTTCTTTACCATCTGGTCAGGGTGGGATTACTTTGCGAAAAACATGCACGTTTTTAAAAATTCAAAGTAAAATCCTTTTTTAGCTGATTTGAAAATAATTGATTAAAAGGATGTGATGGATGATGAATGCCGAAATCATCGCAGTTGGTTCAGAGTTACTTCTCGGACAAATAGTGAACACCAATGCCCGCTTTTTATCACTTCACTTGGCGGAAATGGGAATAAATGTGTTTTATCATACGGTAGTGGGTGATAACCCTGATCGGCTAAAATCAGCCGTTGAAATCGCTGAAAAACGGTCTGATTTGATTATTTTCACAGGTGGGCTTGGTCCAACAAAGGATGATTTAACAAAGGAAACGATCGCGAAGCACCTTGGCAAAGAACTCGTTTTTGACCAGGAGGCATTGGAGTCAATCAAGGTTTATTTTGAAACAACCAATCGGATCATGACGGAAAATAACCGGAAGCAAGCACTTGTTTTAGCTGGGTCACATGTCCTTCCAAATGACCATGGAATGGCGCCGGGAATGATGCTCACTGCTGATGAACATACCTATATGCTTTTACCTGGACCTCCAAAAGAAATGGAACCAATGTTTTTCGAATATGGAAGAGATGCACTTTTCACCCAAATAAAATCATCTGAAAAAATCGTTTCCAGGGTACTGCGCTTTTTTGGCATTGGTGAGGCCGCGTTGGAAACAAAGATTGAGGATTTAATTGATGCCCAGAGCAATCCAACAATTGCCCCACTGGCAGCAGATGGTGAGGTTACTTTAAGGCTGACAGCAAAGCATGAGGATGCAGCTGTGGCTGAATCCATGCTTGATGGTATTGAAAAAGAGATTCGACAACAAGTCGGGGAATTTTTGTATGGCTATGATAATAGCTCACTGGTCGCAGAATTAGTAAAGGTGCTAAAAGAAAAAAAATTAACCATTTCAGCGGCAGAAAGCTTAACAGGTGGTTTGTTTCAGCAGGAGATTACTTCGATTCCCGGCACAAGTGCTATTTTAAAGGGTGGAGTTGTCTGCTATACAAATGAAGTAAAACATAAGGTCTTACATGTTAAGCAGGAAACAATTGAAACCTATGGGGTTGTGAGTGAGCAATGTGCAAGGGAACTGGCCGAAAATGTTGCTGAGCTTACAAACTCGGATATTGGGATCAGTTTTACTGGTGTGGCTGGACCCGATGAGTCTGAAGGGAAGCCGGTTGGGACCGTCTATATTGGAATGGCTATAAAGGGTGAGCCAGTGGTTGTTGAAAAGCTTAATCTAGGCGGAACACGGGCGGCCAATCGGATTCGAACGATAAAATATGGCTGCTATTTCCTTTTGAAAAAACTTCAAGAATCACAGAATGCTTAAATAGGTTCTGTGTTTTTTTATTTTTGATTTTGCGGCCTGTACCGGGCACTTGGAATTTGGCTAAATGTAGAATCATAGGCCAAATATGTAGAATGTAGAGGCAAGTATGTAGAATGTAGCCCTAAACATGTAGAATGTGGAGGCAAATATGTAGAATGTAGCCCTAAACATGTAGAATGTGGAGGCAGATATGTAGAATATGGACTCAAACATGTAGAATGTAGAGGCAAGTATGTAGAATGTGGAGGCAAATATGTAGAATATGGACTCAAACATGTAGAATAATACGGTGCCAACATGTAGAACGTGACCTCAAGCGTGTTTAATCGGGCATCAAACATGTAGAATATCAATACATCTATATAGAATCTCTTAAAAAATAAGTAGATTGCTTGAAAAAGTACAAATCTCCACTTAAGGCAGGCAGGCCCAGTCCCCCTCAACGTTAGCAGAAGATATTTTTTATAATCTCAATTGTCTGACAACAAGCAATTAAAGGTAAACTGCTGGAAATCAAACTTCAAAAAACAAGAATAACCTTGAGATTTCACGTTTTTCAACGTAAAATGAAGTTGAAAGCAATCGAATAGATGTTCGTTTTTTTACTCGACAAATGAACGAAAAGAAGTTATATTATAAATAGGATTTTAATTTGATAGATTATCGCAAACATCTTGTGCTTTTTATAAATGAAGGAGGAAAAATACGTGAGTGATCGTCAGGCGGCCTTAGAAATGGCGCTAAAGCAAATCGAAAAACAATTTGGCAAAGGCTCAATAATGAAGATGGGCGAGAAAACAGATACATGGATCTCGGCTGTCTCAAGCGGATCATTAGGACTAGATATTGCTCTTGGTGTAGGTGGATATCCAAGAGGACGGATTATCGAAATTTACGGACCTGAAAGTTCAGGTAAGACAACAGTTTCCTTACACGCAATCGCAGAAGTTCAGAAAAAGGGAGGACAAGCAGCGTTTATCGATGCCGAACATGCGCTTGATCCAAAATATGCACATAACCTGGGTGTAAACATTGATGAGTTATTGTTATCACAGCCGGATACTGGTGAACAAGCCCTTGAAATTGCAGAGGCACTTGTTCGAAGCGGTGCAGTAGACATCATCGTTGTTGACTCCGTTGCAGCATTAGTCCCAAAAGCAGAAATTGAAGGAGAAATGGGTGACTCTCATATGGGCTTACAAGCGCGGTTAATGTCACAGGCGCTCCGTAAGCTTTCAGGTGCAATCAGCAAATCAAACACAATTGCTGTATTTATTAATCAGGTCAGGGAAAAAATAGGTGTCATGTTTGGAAATCCTGAGACAACACCAGGCGGGCGTGCGCTCAAATTCTACTCAACTGTTCGCCTTGAAGTGCGCCGTGCCGAACAATTAAAGCAAGGTAATGAAATCGTTGGAAACAGAACCAAAATCAAAGTAGTAAAAAATAAGGTCGCACCTCCGTTCCGGACTACAGAAGTTGACATTATGTACGGAGAAGGAATTTCTATTGAAGGCGAAATTATTGACCTTGGTTCAGAATTAGATATCGTTCAAAAAAGCGGTTCTTGGTATTCATACAATGACGAGCGCGTAGGTCAAGGAAGAGAGAATGCTAAGCTGTTTTTGAAGGAAAACCCTGAAGTTTGTTTAGAAATTAAACAGAAAATCCGCGATCATTATGAATTAGATTCGGATAAAGCAGTTACTGGTCCAGTAGATGAGTCTGACCAAATTGAACTGCTTGATTAAACCAAAAGAGTAAAGCCCCCATTTGGGGTTTTACTCTTTTTAAACATTCCAATCATATACGTAAAAAAGCATTTGCAACAATCCGCCAATTTCTTGACATAATTGTTTTATAAACACTTTCTAATTATTAGAAAATGGCACGTAGACTAACCCTTGACAATAAATATGTGCACCTTTACAATAAATATGTATATTTTACATTTTTGGTAATATTACAATGCTTAAAAGCCCTAGTGCTTGCTGTATGTTGAAATCAAAACCAATGTACATGCCGACACTTAAAAAAACGTAACAAAAGTTCATAGCAAGAGGAGGTGTAACGATGGAACCAATTACAATCATCTCCATTTTGCTTGGCCTATTCGTCGGTGCAGTTGTTGGATATTTTATACGGAAATCCATTGCAGAAGCTAAGATAGCGGGAGCTAAAGGTGCTGCAGATCAAATTCTTGATGATGCCAAACGAGAAGCAGAATCTATGAAAAAAGAGGCACTGCTAGAGGCAAAGGATGAAATTCACAAACTTCGGAGTGATGCTGAACGTGAAGTTCGCGATCGAAGAAATGAACTCCAAAAACAAGAAAACCGTTTATTGCAAAGAGAAGAGAATTTAGATCGAAAAGATGAATCGCTAAATAAACGCGAAACTCTTTTGGAAAAGAAGGATGATTCTCTTAATCAAAGACAACAACATATTGAAGAGATGGAAAGCAAAGTGGACGAGTTGGTACGATCACAACAAGCTGAACTTGAACGGATTTCAGGCTTAAACCGCGAAGAAGCTAAAACGATCATTCTAGAACATACAGAGAAAGAATTAGCGCATGATCTAGCGGTAATGGTCAAAGAAAATGAAACCCGCATTAAGGAAGAGTCTGACAGGAAAGCGAAAGATATTTTATCGCTGGCAATCCAGCGTTGCGCTGCTGACCACGTAGCCGAAACAACAGTCTCTGTTGTCAACCTTCCAAATGATGAGATGAAAGGCCGGATTATTGGCCGTGAAGGACGGAATATTCGTACCCTGGAAACATTAACAGGGATTGATTTAATTATCGATGATACACCTGAAGCAGTCATTCTCTCTGGTTTTGATCCTATCCGTCGTGAAACGGCTCGCTTGGCGCTTGAAAAATTAGTCCAAGATGGCCGGATACATCCTGCGCGTATTGAGGAAATGGTTGAAAAATCTCGTCGCGAGGTTGATGATCATATCCGTGAGGTAGGAGAACAAACAACATTTGAAGTAGGAGTTCATGGACTCCATCCGGATTTAATTAAAATACTTGGTCGGTTAAAGTACCGTACAAGTTACGGTCAGAATGTATTAAAACACTCTATTGAGGTTGCACAGCTAACCGGTTTACTTGCGGCTGAATTAGGGGAAGATGAAACATTGGCACGACGTGCAGGTTTGCTTCATGATATTGGTAAAGCCATTGACCATGAGGTGGAAGGAAGCCATGTTGAAATTGGGGTTGAACTTGCAACTAAGTACAAGGAACACCCAGTCGTCATAAACAGTATTGCTTCGCACCATGGTGATACAGAGGCAACATCGGTTATAGCGGTGCTTGTTGCTGCTGCAGATGCTTTATCAGCCGCCAGACCGGGAGCGCGAAGTGAGACTCTTGAGAACTATATACGAAGATTAGAAAAGCTTGAAGAAATTTCTGAATCGTATGAAGGTGTAGAGAAGTCATTTGCAATTCAAGCTGGACGTGAGGTACGGATTATTGTAAAACCTGAAGCAATTGATGATCTCGCAGCACATAGACTGGCAAGAGATATTCGCAAACAAATTGAAGATGAGCTGGATTATCCAGGTCATATAAAGGTTACAGTTATACGTGAAACACGAGCTGTAGAATATGCGAAATAAAGCGGTGCTTATGCACTGCTTTATTTTTTAGTGCCTTTATTCCATTAGAGAAAAGAAAAAGGTATGCTACAATTACCATTAAAAATAGCTTAGTTAAGAAAGGGAAGTTAAATGAATTTATTATTTATTGGAGATGTTGTCGGTTCACCAGGCCGTGACATGATCAAAGAGTATGTCCCTAAGTTAAAAGAAAAGTATCGTCCGCAGCTTACAGTTATTAATGGCGAGAATGCCGCGTCTGGAAGAGGGATAACGGAAAAAATTTATCGGCAATTTTTAGAGGTTGGCGCACAGGCTGTGACTCTTGGTAACCATACTTGGGATAACCGAGAAATCTTTGAATTTATTAACGGCGCGAAGTATTTAGTACGGCCTGCTAATTTTCCAGAAGGTACACCTGGAAAAGGAATTGTATATGTAAAAATCAATGATTTGGAAGTAGCAATTATTAATCTGCAAGGTCGTACATTTATGAACCCTATTGATTGCCCCTTCAAAAAAGCTGACGAATTAGTTGCCCAGGCCCGCGTGAGGACACCGTTTATTTTTGTAGATTTTCATGCAGAAGTAACAAGTGAGAAGCAGGCAATGGGCTGGTATTTAGATGGGAGAGTCAGTGCAGTCGTAGGCACCCATACACATGTTCAAACTGCGGATAAACGAATATTACCTGGGGGAACAGGATATTTAACAGATGTTGGTATGACAGGTCCCTACGATGGAATTTTGGGTATGGAAAGAGAGGCTGTTCTTAAAAGATTCCTAACCGGTCTTCCTTCCCGTTTTGAAGTGTCAACTACAGGAAGAACACAGCTTAGCGCTGTTTTCATTGAACTTGATCGTAAAACGGGGCATACGAAAAAGATGGAAACGATAGTAATTAACGATGATCATCCGTTTTATTCATAATGGGAGTATTTTCAAACTCTACAATCCCAAAACAAGGCGCTAACGATTCTAACAACTGAAACAAAAAATTCCTATTTACTAGCTCTTTTTTGTCCAAGCCGGCATAAGTCTTTTGCCGTCCGAATATAGTAGCAGTGGAATATTATATATTCCTGATTAGTTCATGAAACTGCTCATGCGGGATCGGGATATACAAGGAGGAGCTAGGAATGGAAATATTAAAAGTTTCAGCAAAATCTAATCCTAATTCTGTAGCTGGTGCACTTGCCGGGGTTCTGCGAGAAAGAGGTGCAGCAGAAATTCAGGCAATCGGTGCAGGGGCATTAAATCAAGCCGTAAAGGCCGTAGCAATTGCTCGGGGATTTGTAGCACCTAGCGGAGTTGATTTGATTTGCATCCCGGCGTTTACTGATATTCTGATTGATGGGGAAGAACGCACAGCTATAAAATTAATTGTGGAACCTCGATAAAAAGAAGAACGAATAGTATTGACTGCCTGCTTGAGTGTGAAATAAGCAGGCTTTTTCTATAGTCCGGGGAATTGCACTACAAAAAGAATCTTTTTGGTAAATGTCAACAATATAGTAAAATAGAATAAAATTGTTTTTAAATTATAATAGAAGGAATCTTTCCAGTTGTATAAGGGATGGAACCCTATAATAACTGGGCTAAGGTATGGAAATTATTATATGAATTTAGCGAAATAGCTAGTAATTTTTAAATAGTAAAAAAATATTCATATTTTAGACAAAATTTGCGGCTTAAGGGTTGCAATTTTTTACACTTAGGTCTAGAATTGTAAGCGTTTAGTACATATCCATTAATCTATTTTTTAATAGAAAGAACATGTTGAATCGCTAAATTCTCGTGGTCTACATGGATTGGACTAACATATTAACGATAAAATTGCTTTACACAATTTTTACATATCTAAAGGGGTGTAAGTCATGATCAATCAACTTTCGTGGAAAGTTGGAGGACAGCAAGGCGAAGGTATCGAGAGTACTGGGGAAATATTTGCAATTGCGCTTAACCGATTAGGCTATTATCTTTATGGTTATCGCCACTTTTCGTCTCGGATTAAAGGTGGTCATACAAACAATAAAATCAGAGTAAGCACAACTCAAGTAAGAACTATTTCTGATGACCTTGATATACTTGTTGCTTTTGACCAAGAAACGATTGACGTAAACTACAAAGAATTGCATCGAGGCGGTGTTATTTTAGCCGATGCGAAATTTAGTCCAAAGAAACCAGATGATACCGAAGCAGGTTTGTATGCGGTTCCATTTACGGAAATTGCAACAGAATTGGGAACTTCCCTAATGAAAAATATGGTTGCAATCGGTGCTACATCTGCTGTATTAGATTTAGATATTAACGTTTTTGAAGAAGTAGTTCAAGAAATTTTTGGGAAAAAAGGTGCCCAAGTGGTTGCAAAGAACATGGAAGCAATCAAAGCGGGTTATGAGTATACAAAAGAAAAGCTTGGCAGTGTTGAAACCATGCAGCTTGAAAAAGCAGATGGTAAAAAACGGATGTACATGATTGGAAACGATGCAATTGCACTTGGTGCTATTGCTGCAGGTTGCCGTTTCATGGCAGCATACCCAATCACACCGGCTTCTGATATAATGGAATATTTAATTAAAAAACTTCCAGCTCTTGGTGGAGCGGTTATTCAAACAGAAGATGAAATTGCTGCAGCTACAATGACAATTGGTGCCAATTATGGCGGTGTTCGTGCGATAACTGCATCTTCTGGTCCTGGAATGTCATTAAAGGTGGAAGCAATTGGATTAGCAGGAATGACTGAAACACCAATCGTTATCGTTGATACTCAACGTGGAGGTCCTTCTACTGGGTTACCAACAAAACAAGAGCAATCAGACTTAATGGCAATGATTTATGGAACACACGGAGAAATCCCAAAAATTGTTATCGCTCCAAGTACGGTTGAAGAAGCATTCTATGATACAGCTGAAGCTTTCAACCTTGCGGAAGAATATCAATGCCCTGTCATTGTGTTATCCGATCTTCAATTATCATTAGGAAAACAAACAGTGGAACCGTTAGATTCCAGTAAAGTGGAAATTAGACGTGGGAAGCTCATCGATCACGACATTGTAGAAAATGAAAACCATCAGGGAAGCTATTACAAGCGCTACCTTGTAACAGAAGACGGTGTTTCTCCTCGTCCTATCCCAGGAATGAAAAATGGGATTCACCATGTTACTGGTGTTGAGCACGCTGAAACAGGAAAGCCTTCTGAGGGTCCAGAAAACAGGATTGCTCAAATGGATAAACGTTTCCGTAAACTTGAAAATATTCGCTTTGATACACCAGTTTACAAATATGCGCCACATGAAGATGCTGATCTATTACTTGTTGGTTTTAACTCAACTCGCGGTGTAATCGAAGAAGCAATTGGTCGTCTTGAAAAAGATGGAATGAAAGTTAACCATGCTCAGATTCGTTTAATCCATCCGTTCCCAACAGATGAATTATTGCCGCTTGTTCAATCAGCCAAAAAAGTTTTGGTTATTGAAAACAACGCAACAGGTCAATTGGCAAATATTATAAAAATGAATGTAGGAAACGCTCAAAAGATTATTAAGTATGTTAAATATGATGGGAACCCTTTCCTTCCTAATGAAGTTTATACCAAATGCAAGGAGTTGTTCTAAATGGCCACATTTAAAGATTTCAGAAACGATGTAAAACCGAACTGGTGCCCTGGCTGTGGCGACTACTCTGTACAAGCAGCAATACAACGCGCAGTAGCAAATGTTGGTTTAGAGCCAGAGAATTTAGCAGTTATTTCTGGTATCGGCTGTTCCGGCCGTATATCTGGATATATTAATTCATATGGTGTCCATGGTATTCATGGCCGTGCATTACCAATCGCTCAAGGTCTTAAAATGGCTAATCGTGATTTAACGGTTATTGCATCCGGCGGTGATGGCGATGGATTTGCAATTGGTATGGGACATACTGTTCATGCAATTCGCCGTAACATCAACATTACTTATATCGTAATGGATAACCAAATTTATGGATTAACAAAAGGCCAAACTTCACCTCGTTCTGCGATGGGCTTTAAAACAAAGTCTACGCCAGAAGGTTCGATTGAAGAAGCCATTTCTCCTATGAAATTAGCCTTATCAGTAGGGGCAACATTTGTTGCACAAAGCTTCTCGACTGACTTGAAAGAACTTACTGCTTTAATTGAGGCTGGAATTAATCATGATGGTTTCTCTTTCATTAATGTATTCAGCCCATGTGTAACTTACAATAAAGTAAACACTTATGATTGGTTTAAAGAAAACCTAATGAAATTAAGTGATGTCGATGGCTATGATTCTTCAAGTAAGGATATAGCAATGAGCACCTTATTAAAACATAAAGGTCTTGTTACAGGTCTTGTTTATCAAAATACGGAGCGACCTTCCTATCAGGAACTTGTTCCTCACTATGCAAAAACGCCATTATCACAAGCTGATTTGACTCTTGATCAGGCCTATTTTGATAAACTAGTAAACGAATTTATGTAAGAAAATAAAAATCCCGCGAATTACCTCGCGGGATTTTCTATGCTATCTAACTCTACTGCCTTGTTCCTCCCTAAACGTGCTTCCGCTTTTGATCTTGTTTTCAACCCTTCTAACCTTTATACTATAATAATGTGAAGATAATTTGGGCACTACTATTTCCCACTATATAAGAGTGGGAAAATCAGATTACAAAAGATGAAATAAAGCCTATTTTTTTAGAAGGGAGTTTCATAATATGAATGAAAAACAACGTTTGGAAAGTCAGCAAGCAAATTTAGCTAATCCTTCGGACAAAAAATCCGCCAAGGATTACAGTAAGTATTTTGAAAAAGTAATCACGGCTCCTTCCCTTAAAGATGCAAAAAAACGTGGGAAAGAGGAAGTAAAGTACCAAAATGATTTTGCAATCCCTGAAGAATTTCGCGGCATGGGGGAAGGCCGTAAATTTTACATTCGCACATATGGATGTCAGATGAATGAACATGATACGGAAGTCATGGCTGGGATCTTTATGGCTCTCGGATATGAACCAACAGAAGATGTCGAAGATGCGAACGTCATTCTCTTAAATACGTGTGCAATACGTGAAAATGCGGAAAACAAAGTATTTGGCGAGCTAGGTCATTTAAAAGCACTTAAAATGGAAAACCCTGACCTTCTCTTAGGTGTGTGCGGTTGTATGTCGCAGGAGGAATCAGTCGTCAATAAGATATTAAAGTCCTATCATTTTGTTGATATGATTTTTGGTACCCATAATATCCACCGTTTGCCAAACATTTTACATGATGCATATATGTCAAAGGAAATGGTTATAGAAGTTTGGTCTAAAGAAGGAGACGTTATTGAAAATCTTCCAAAGGTGCGCCGTGGGAATATCAAAGCATGGGTTAACATCATGTATGGCTGTGATAAATTCTGTACGTATTGTATTGTTCCATATACACGAGGAAAAGAGCGCAGTCGCAGACCGGATGAAATTATCCAAGAGGTTCGTCATTTAGCAGCACAAGGGTATCAGGAAGTTACCCTTCTTGGTCAAAATGTAAACGCCTATGGAAAAGACTTTGAAGATATAAAATATGGTCTTGGGGATTTGATGGATGAGCTTCGCAAGATTAATATTCCACGGATTCGGTTTACAACAAGCCATCCGCGTGATTTTGATGATCATTTGATTGAGGTTCTGGCAAAAGGCGGCCACCTTATGAATCATATCCATTTACCTGTTCAGTCAGGATCAACGGATGTCTTAAAGATCATGGCTCGAAAGTATACAAGAGAGCAGTATTTAGAACTTGTTAGAAAGATTAAAGCAGCGATACCTGATGTAGCTTTAACAACAGACATCATTGTAGGCTACCCAAATGAAACGGAAGAGCAATTTGAAGAAACCTTATCTTTGTACCGTGAGGTTGGATTTGAATCTGCTTATACGTTCATTTATTCTCCGCGTGAAGGAACTCCAGCGGCACAAATGCAGGATAATGTTCCAATCGAAGTGAAGAAGGAGCGCCTGCAGCGGCTCAATAATCTAGTTAATGAATCGTCTGCTGAAGCAATGAAAAAGTATCAGGATCAAATCGTCGAAGTGTTGGTTGAAGGGGAAAGCAAAAACAATCCAGATGTATTAGCCGGATATACAAGTAAGAGTAAGCTTGTGAATTTAACAGGCCCTAAACAAGCGATTGGCAAAATTGTAAAAGTGAAAATTACTGATGCTAAAACATGGTCTTTAAACGGAGAATTAATTGAAGTAGTAGAACGGGTAGAGGTGAAGTAATGTGGCCAAGTATACAAAAGATGAAATCGTTGCACGCGCAAAGGAATTGGCGCAGATGGTTGCGGAGACAGAAGAAGTAGATTTTTTCAAACGGGCAGAAGCGCAAATTCATGGAAACCAAAAAGTAAGTACATTAATAGCTGATATTAAAGGGTTACAGAAACAAGCAGTAAATCTCCAGCATTATGGGAAACCAGAAGCCCAAAAAAAAGTAGAGGACAAAATTGCCACGATCGAACAGGAATTGGATGATATTCCTGTTGTTCAGGAGTTTAAACAATCTCAGCTTGAAGTAAACGAATTACTGCAAATTATTGCTTCAACCATCTCAAATACAGTAACAGATGAAATTATTATCGCAACAGGCGGAGATCTTTTGCGAGGAGAAACAGGTGCTAGTCTAGAAAATGACGAAGCATGCGGTTGCGGCCATGACCATGACCACGACCACCACGACCACCACGACCACTAAGTTATCAACCAGGCTTATTTGCAAGCCTGGTTTTTTTTTTGCAAAGTTTAAAGAAAATGATGCTTCTCCTTAATTAGTGCCACGCAGGAACATCCTACAAACACCCACATAAAATGAATTATGACTAAACTTTTAACCAGTATTCCCAAAAATATATCGCACACTAGTCTAAAAATCAGCATAGGATGAAATGAAAATGAATGAGGAGGGTTCGCTCGAAATGGGAGACTACAGAGAGATTATCACTAAAGCGGTCGTAGCGAAAGGACGAAAATTCACGCAGTCTAATCATACGATTTGCCCGGCGCATAATCCAACAAGTATTCTAGGCTGTTGGATCATCAACCATAAATACGAAGCGAAAAAAGCCGGTAAAACAATAGAGATACATGGCTCCTATGACATTAACGTTTGGTACTCTTATAACAATAATACAAAAACAGAGGTAGTTACCGAACGTGTTACTTACACTGATGTCATAAAGTTAAAGTATCGGGATCAGGATGTCTTAGAGGATAACGAAATTATTGCAAAGGTACTTCAGCAGCCTAATTGCGTAGAAGCGGTTATTTCCCCTAATGGCAATAAAATCATCGTTCATGTTGAAAGAGAATTCCTTGTCGAGGTAATCGGTGAAACAAAAGTTTGCGTAGCGATTAATCCTGAAGGATGTTCCTGTGAAGATGACGAGTGGGGAATGGATGTAGACGATGAAGAATTTGAAGAGCTGAATCCTGATTTTTTAGTCGGTTCAGAAGAAGAATAACCATACTAGGGAGAACTTACTTCCCTAGTTTTTCTTTTAATAGCATGAATACTTTAATAAAGCTGCATCCTACTTTTAGGAGGTGTGCTTTACAATGAAGCCAAAACAACCCGGAAATGAACAAATTCCTGATTTTAACGAATTAACTGATCGCTTGATTATTGAAACACAGTCTGAGCCAATGCTTGTTATTAAAACAAACCTTGACCCAAAGGACTCCACAGAAAATAACCCGTACTACCAAGCTAAAAACACAAAAGATCCTAATGCTTTCAGAGACTATTTTGAAGAATAATGGTTAGTAAAGACGCCAGAAATATCCTTTTCTGGCGTCTTTACTTTAACTTTGATACGATGTTTATGAAAAAACAGCCTTTCACCCAAAATTTGTTTGTCTGGGTTTACAGTAGTAAAATAAATGGAAATAAGGACATGTTTGCAGTGGGTCTTATCATTCTAAATTAGGAAAAGATTAGTAGTAGGTGCAATATGGAAATAAATGAATACTTAAAGTTAATAGATCATGAGTTATTGCCTTTTATTCAATTGGAATCGGACAACCCCTTTGACCCCATTAGCCTAAAAAATGGATCAAAGACATGGAAAACGGTTGGAGTCGGCAATTATGCAGCAGTTTTTGTCCATCCATCTAAACCAGATTGGGTGGTCAAGGTTTATGGCAGAAATCCAGAGGAGCTTAAAAAAGAGATTGATGTCTATAAACAACTAGGCAGCCATAAAGCTTATTCAACATTATATGGATATGGAGATCAATTCTTAGTATTAAAAAAGCTTGAGGGAATTACGTTATTTAATGCATTGGTGAAGGGAGTTTACATTCCTGAAACCGTCATCAAGGACATTGATAACGGCTTGGCATATGCCAAATCAGTGGGCTTGAATCCATACGATGTCCATGGTAAAAATGTAGTCATGAAAAATGGGCGCGGCTATATAGTCGATATTTCTGACTTCTACAAGGATGGCTACTGCAGCAAATGGGATGATTTGAAAAAGGGATATTTCAAACTTTATAAACCTTTTATCGGAAAATACCATCCACCGATCCCTTTTTCAATTGTTGATGGCATCCGCAAGGGCTACCGGATCTATAAAAAGTTTAAGAGGAAGATAAATTAAAGTGTGGGATCGGATGATATAATTGGTTGTAGAGAAGATAAAGTTAAAGATGAAATGGAAATTTGGGATTGAGAGGGTTGAATATGGTCCAATCGGTTGACAGGGCATTAACAATTATTAAAATAGTTAGTTCCCGCAAAGAAGGAATTGGGGTAACGGAACTAGCAAACAAACTAGGCTTAAATAAAAGCTCTATTTTTCGAATATTGGAAACACTTACAGCCCATGGTTTTGTTGAACAAAATAAAGAAACCAAGAAATATAAGCTAGGGTATCAAGTACTCGAATTAAGCACAAAATTATTGGAATCCATTGATATTCGAAAGGAAGCGATTCCATTCCTAAGAGAATTAGAGGAAATTTCGAATGAAGTCATTCATTTGGTAACTTATTTCCAAAAAGAAGCTGTTTATATTGAAAAACTCGAAGGCCACGAAACATTGAGAATGCATTCTCAGGTGGGCAGAAGAGCTCCTATGCATTGTACAAGTGCTGGGAAGGTCATTCTTGCAAATTTACCAAAAAATGAAGCAATCGAGATTATTCAACAAACTGGATTACCAAGACATACAGATAAGACGATCACAACTGAAAAAGAATTACTAGAAAACCTAGTAATGATTAAAGAACAAGGATATGGAATTGAACGAGAAGAAAATGAAACTGGAATAACCTGTATTGCGGCTCCAATTTTTAATCATCGCGGTGAAATTGCGGGTGCGATAAGTATATCAGGTACTGCATTGAGAATGAATGATGATAAAATTGCTGCGATTAAGGATAAATTAATTGAGGTAGGCACAAGGGTTTCCCAACGCTTAGGATATGCGTCCAAGGATTTATAAGACGCTTCCGCTTTTCTATGGACTTGGTGGGAATCGAACCCACAAAAGGCACAACAGTTACCGATGAAACTGTTGGCTGCTCTGACCATTGAGCTACAAGTCCTTACTTAAATTATGCACGTTAGATTCGTAATTATACGCAAAACAGTAGTTAAATTCCAAGAACAGATCGACAAGTAAGTAGGCAGGAAGACAAGACCTTTTCATGGCTTGACTTCCTGCTTTTTTCTGAATATTTTTTGAAAGGTGACTTTCTTCACTCCACTCCTTGTTTTTCGACAATATAATGGATAGTAGAGGAAATTGTCGATAAAATAGGCTTTACCAAAGCTTAAAGATGATAAACCTTGTGCATTTATTTGATAAAAGCGCATAGATGATTAGGATTGAATAATTCAAATGATTTACATCGGAAAGGTTGATATTGATGAAACGGGTTGCTATTTTCGCTGTAAGCCTGTTGCTTTTTTTTATTGCAGGCTGTGGATCAGATCATGTACAGATTAAGCTTTATACACCAAAAACATTTACTCCTGGTCAACCTTTTGCTATGCAATTTAAAATTTTAGATAGTAAAGGAACTCCCGTAACAGGGGCGAAAGTGACGGCCGATCTAAATATGAAAAATATGGATCATGGGACTGTTTCTATTGTAACCCAAGAAATTGGAGATGGGATGTATGTGGGACAAGCAAACCTAATGATGAATGGAGATTGGGTTGCAACCGTTAAGGTGGATCATGGTGGGAAAAGTGATGAGGAAGACAAATCGTTTTCAATTGATGTTAAAACGAAAGAAAGCGCACACAAGGTGACGAAGCATGTTGAACTGCCTAATTTTGCGCTTATTGACCAAAATGGCCAGCAGGTTACTAAAAAGGATCTTATCGGAAAAACTGTGGCAATGACCTTCACTTATGTAAACTGCACAGATCCGAATGCCTGTCCTGTTTTATTGGGAAACTTTAGTAAGCTGCAGCAGGAAATAAAAGCGAATAATGTTCCTACCAACCGGATATTACTTGTGTCGGTATCGATTGATCCTAAGAATGATACCCCTAAAGTTTTAAAAAAACATGCACAGGAAATGAACTTTGATACCTCCTATTTGAAAATGCTGACAGGGGACTTATCGGAAATAGTAAAAGTAACGAATCCTCTTGGAGAACATTTTGAAAAAAAAGATGCTGAAGTCATTCATGATAATAAAACCCTTGTATTTGATCAAACTGGCACGCTAACACACGAATTCACTGGAAGCTACATTGATCAAGAAGAACTGTTCCAGGTGGTCGCAGGTCATGAATAACGCAGAAAAAATAATTATACGTCGCTTATGGGAACCCGAAAGCGAGAATCGTTTGGGAATAAGTAAGAATGAAATGTAAATAGAAAGCCAAGAAGCAATAAAAGAAGCCATTTTATTACAGGAAAAATGGCTTCTTGTTATTGCTTCACTTTTTTTCTCTGAGGACTTTCATGTGGAATAGATGATGAAGATCAAAAGAAGTGAAAGTCTTCCTATTAGTCTTTACTGTCTTATGATCAGCTAAATCATATTTGCCGCTGGAAAAAAGCAGAATGGGGTTTTAGGAGATTTGATCTAATTCATTAGTAGCTTCATCCTATTATACGTATGGTATTATAGAAATAAATAAGATTTTCAATATTAAAAATTTTAGTAGATGAGGGGAGTAACCGGGATGGTTTTACATCTAGAAGGGGTCTCTTTAAAAAGAGACGGAAAATGGATTTTACAAAATTTGACTTGGCAGATCAAAAAAGGCCAGCATTGGGTATTATTTGGCTTAAATGGAGCAGGGAAAACAGCTATCTTAAATATGCTGCATGCAGAATATTTTCCAACGAAGGGGAAAGTGACTGTTCTTGGAAAAGAATTTGGCAAAAGCTACCTAGGTGAAAAGCTGCGTAAACAAATTGGGTTTGTTTCCTCCTCTTTTCAACAAAAATTTTATCCAGTTGATAATGCATTTGAAATTGTATTAAGTGGTGGTTTTGCTTCGATTGGCCTTTATGAAACTCCTACAGATGAAATGAGAGAGAGGGCTATTTCCCTGCTAAAGGAGATGGGATGTTTCCATTATGCTAACCAAGCCTACGAAACATTATCACAAGGGGAAAAGCAATGTGTCCTGATTGCGAGGGCATTGATGGGAGCCCCTTCGCTGCTTATTCTCGATGAACCAGCCAATGGCCTTGATTTCATTGCGCGTGAACATTTGTTGGAATCGATTGATAAAATTGCAAAAAATCCAATTGGCCCGACGATTATCTATGTCACCCACCATGTTGAGGAAATTTTGCCTGTCTTTACTAAAACATTACTCTTAAAATCCGGGCAGGTTTTTTCTACTGGGAATACGGACGAACTGATTTCCAGTGAAATACTCTCACGATTTTTCGATCTTCCCGTAGATGTTTCTTGGAAAAATGGCCGGCCAATGCTTTCAAGATTGCAGTCCGTAGAAAAATAAAAAACTGGTGTGAATTTCCACCAAAAAAAGTATGCTAATTCTTTCTATAAGGAATATAATGGCATCATGGGGGAATGCCACATGATGACTTTCAATGAGATTGAAAAAGGAATGTTGTTAAGGTTGGAGAAAACTCATAAGTATGAGCCAAGTTACGTTGTTAAAGTTGTAGACAAATCGGTTAGAATTATTAATGGGATTGAAGCACAATTTATTGTGATTGAAGACCCGGAAAATCCGAATCATTTCATAAGTAAGCCGCCAGGCCTCTTTCAGCCTTACTTTGAGGAGACAGAAAGAACTGTTCATTAAAAATAGTACAAAAAACCATTCCACTAAATGAAATGTGGAATGGTTTTTTTGTACAAACATGTAGTGTATGATCCAAAGATATCACTAAAAGAAGAACGTGTACAAGAATTAGAATATCTTCGTTTTGTTTAATTTAAAGGACGATTAAGCCATTCAAACAATGTTGAATGGCTTAATTTAATTACTTGGTAAATCAATAGAAACACTAAATACTTTTTTTCATCCCGCATTTTTTGCATTCTCTAAGAAATACACCATGCGAAACGGAAGATTTAAATGACGTATTGCCGCAGTTATCACAGATACCGCTGACCTTGTCGGGATATTCTTTAAAATCATAAACAATGTCAGTAGCGTAGCCGTTTGTTTTCGGTTCTTGATTTTGTTCCATACTATCACCTCAAAGATTTTCACCTTTTCATCATAGCAGATCCCCGCCATTTTTTCATAAAATCAAACACCACTCTGTCTTTATAAAAGTTATCAAAGCATGGAAATGGAAGCCTCCCTTCTTTTAGTTATTTCTCAATATGAAAGTTTCAGTCCAGCTATTAAGTTTACTACCTATTTGTATAACTATTGGAGGATTTTTAAAGCGACCGTTCACTCAATGGTTCTATATGTCATACGCTAATACAAAATTTTTTAGGGAGAGGAATACAGTGAAAAACCTATTTAAATCAGCAAGTATACTTTTCCTTTCAATATTTCTAACGTTCACTTATGGATTTTCGGCTTTTGCGCAGGAACCGGATGTAGACTTTATTGATGTATCACATTATAACAATGAAGCTGGACTACCACTCGCATTCTATCAATCAATTAAAAACAGCGGAGTAAAAGGTGTTGTCGTAAAGGTCAGCGAGGGATATTATTACATGGACTCGGCGGCATCGGTAAACATCACTAATGCTAAGCAGGCTGGAATGGTCGTAAGTGCCTATCATTTTGCCCGGTTTACAAGTAATAATTCTGCCAAACAAGAAGCGCAATGGTTTGATAAAAAGCTGCAGGTTGTTGGCTTTAATAAATCTACAGACGGTTATGTAGTTGTGGATGTGGAGGCCGCTAATTTGCCAGGTAATACTGCGAAACTCACAGAATTTACAAATACATTTATTTCTGAAATGAAAAGGCTTGGATATAAAAAGGTTGATATTTACAGTGGATCGAGTTTTTACAATACTAGGTTAACACCTCGAACGTTAAGCATCAGTAATCCTTGGTTAGCGTCCTATCCGGCCAATCCGCTAAAAGGGCAGCCAACGGCAAATTTCTCTAACGGTCTAGGTGCCTGGCAGTGGGCTTCAGATTACAGGTTTATTGGTATGGGAGAATACGGGGATTTTGATGTAAATGAAGATTATGCCGGTAAATACACTAATCAAGTTAAATCCTCCACACTAGAGGTTAGACAAATAGGTACAACCTCCCTAGTTGATTTTATGAAAGCAAATGGCTTGGACTCATCTTACGATAATCGCTCCAAGCTTGCAAAACAATATGGGATTATGGAATATAGTGGAACTTCTTCCCAAAACCTGGCGATACTTTCCAAACTTAAAAGTGGTGTGAAACCAGCGAAGGTGAATACCTCAAAATTGATCATCAATGGTAATTCGACACCTCCGCTTCAGGAAAATACTTCCACCTACAAAGTTAAATCAGGGGATAACTTATCTTCGATTGCCAAAAGATACCGTACCACAGTTAGAACTTTAGCATCCTTAAATAATATAAGAAATGTAAACTTTATTAGAACAGGCCAGGTACTAAAAATAACAGGAACTGTTAGTCCACAGGCAGGAAGCTCCAAAGCAGTCTATCATGTTGTCCGTAAAGGGGATACCGTGTCAGAACTGGGACAGCAGTTTGGAACATCGAGTTCGCAGATTAAAGCATGGAACAAATTAGACAGGAGATATACGATTTACATCGGAAAAACGATTAGAGTTAAATAGAATTATTATATTATTTCAACAAAAGAGGAAAATGGAAAGTTGTACTTGAGCGCCAAATATGATTAACAATTTATGAGATCATTTGCAAATGTATGTTACGAGAATTGCCTGGAGTTAATTTTCTAATTGTTGCTCATCATTTGATATTTGGCGATATAAGTATCAAGCTCTTGACTGATTCTAATTGTTTTTTCACTTGTAAGTCCTTCTTGGATACCAATCCGAATCATTTCTTGCCGAAGGAATTCAATTGTTTTATTGAGAAATGGGTTATCAATTTTTTTATGCAATGAAATCACTAAATTATCTCCTTTTTTACAAAGTACATGTATCAATTTAACATTTTTTTGGATAAAAATAAGTGATTTTTCCCACATAAAAGCAAAAAAATTTCCGACAAAATTTGCCGGAAAAATAAAATTAATTAAAAGGGGGTCTTATGAAAAAGAGCTTTCCGATTTCATGCTTTAATCTTACCAACTAGAAATGAACAAATTATTAATAACAAGTTAACATTCTTTAAAAATTGAGGGTTAAAAAGTTTTTAAGAATAGATTAAAAATGTTTTCCTAATGATGAAACAGGAACCAAAAAATCCTTCAATTGGCAAGAACATCTTGATACTCTTCCTTACTTTCAAGGACACTTTTTGCGTAAGGACAAACAGGGACAATATATTTAGTTTCGTCTCTTGCATATTCGGCTAGTCTATTTATTAGTTTTTTTCCTAGTCCTTTGCCATTGTGGCTTTCGTTGCTCATTGAATACTTCTCCCTCTGTTTGGATTGAAAGGAAACCCACTCTCAATTTTCCCCTAAATTTTAATTAGACAAAATAAAAGGAAGCCAGTTTTTAATAAAAAAGAAGGCACAGAATTATGAATCCAAAAGGCTGATTGGATTCGATTATAGGCCATTGCAACGAGCAAGGTAAACTTCAGTGGAGTTATAAAGCAGTTCCTTCTGTGGGTAGCACTTGTTAAAACCGGAAGTTTTTGCAGTACCATAAAAAAATGTTCACATTATTGTAATAAAAACAAAAAAAGTCTAATTGACAATCATTTTCATTACAAATAGAATAATAATAGATTCATAAATGAAATTCATTATCAATTAAAAGGCTTACATATTACAATAAGGAGAAGGAATATGCAAAAAAATTTATTACTCAAGATCCTCACTTTTCTAATCATTATTGGGTTTGGAATACATATTCCTGCTCCTGCATTCGCTGCTGGAAATTCCAATGAAGACATGAAGAAGGCCAAAGAATCTGTTGATAAAGCAATTGATTTTGCTTTAAAAGGAAATCTTGCAGAATCACAGAAGTCTTATGATCAATTTAATAAAAAATGGCGGCAAATCGAAGAGGGAGTAAAAGCAGATTCAGCAACGGCTTACCGGGATATTGAATCAAATATGGGCAAGGTTGTTTATGCTTTTACTCTAAAAAAGCAGGACCAGGTAGTACAGGAGTTGCAATCTCTTAAATCTGTAAATGAAAAATTTGCAAGTGGCGGTTACCCAAAGGAGCCAGGATTTAAGAAAGAGGATCTTTCTTTAGACGATTTTATTATTCTACTTCAGCAAACAAAAAAGGAAGTTAGTAATCAAAACCAAGGCCAAGCTCTTGTAAGCATTAAGAAGGCTAGTGACAGCTGGTTGAGCGTGGAAGGCGTAGTGGTTGCACAGTCAGCCTCTGTTTACAGTGATTCTGAAAGAGATTTAGTTTCTATTCAAGCTATGCTTACTGCTAATCCAACAAATTATCAACAGGCTGAAAAGACGATCACGAATATGGTTAATTACCTTACCCCATTAGCTCAAAAATCTCAATATACTTATTGGGATGCAGCAATGATTCTAATTCGAGAAGGACTGGAAGCATTACTCGTTGTCATTGCCCTTATGTCTTTTGCAAAAAAATCAGAATCAGCAAAGGGGAAAAGATGGATTTGGACGGGTGTTCTTAGTGGACTTGGAGTGAGTGTAATTCTGGCTCTGATCGTTAAGTTTGTGATTTCATCCGGCGCATTTGGTAATAATAATGCTCTTATTGGCGGGTGGACAGGCGTATTTGCAGCCGTCATGTTATTGTATATGAGCTATTGGCTCCACAGCCAATCGAATATCGCTGATTGGAACCGCTATTTGCGTGAAAAAAGTCAAACGGCATTATCAACAGGAAAACTCATTTCTTTAGGTGTACTTGCTTTCCTTGCAGTATTCCGTGAGGGAACGGAAACCGTGTTATTTTATATTGGAATGGCAAGCCAAATTAAACTGCAATCCCTATTAATAGGTTTTCTGATCGGAGCTGTTATTCTCGGGATCATCGCCTACTTAATGGTGTTTGTTGGCTTAAAGCTGCCGCTAAGGCCATTCTTTATGGTATCAAGTGTCATTGTATTTTACCTCTGCATTAAGTTTACCGGAATGGGTATACACAGCCTGCAATTAGCAGGACTGATTCCAACAACGAATGCCGAAAGTATTCCAAGCGTGGAGTTTTTCGCCCTATACCCATCGTGGGAAAGCACTATTCCTCAAATAGTTCTTGTTTTAGCTGCTGGGATTATTGTTTTATTCAAGAAATTTAAAGTTCAAAAGCTAATAACAGCTGATAATAAATTAAATTAGAAAGCAGGAGAGAAAATGAAAAAGATAACTTCAATGATATTAACAGTAGGTCTTGGCAGTGCATTACTTTTAGCAGGCTGCGGTTCACAGAATAGTAAAGTTTCTGCTGGAGTAAATAAAATGTTGGATACAACCGAACAGCTTTCAAAAGCAATTGACAGCGGAGACAAGGCAAAGGTAAAAGAGGTTGGTCCTAAACTGGAAGATCAATGGTCTTCGTTTGAAGATGAAGTGAAAAAAGACAATAAAGACAGCTATGAAAAAATTGAAAAATATCTTGATCCAACCATTGCCGGATCAGAAGCAGCTACTCTTGATAAGGAAGCTTTAGGTAATTTGAATGGTCAACTTACAGATGCCTTAAAAGAATTAGCTAATAAAACAAAATAAACATATTGAAAACACAAAAGAAGAGACTAGCTGCTAGTCTCTTCTTTTTGGTGGTGTAACTGAATTGATGCGTCTATATGGAAAACCCATTATAGGCATGGTAATCACCTTCATTTCAGCGAATGTATAAACGACAAGCAAAATTGAACGTTTTAACATAAAGAGGTTAAAAACGGGGAAACTAAAATGGTTTCAGAAGTTTTGCTTGGTTATTTACAAAAGCTAAAAATCCTACCTAATTGTTCAGGCTGAGTAGAATTTTAAAAAGGTTTAGTTGCTGTTTGGATCGATTCTAGTAATCCGGGAAAACGATTATCTAAGTCAGTAGTTCGAAGAGAGATTAAACGCTGCCTTCCTTCTAGTCTTATTTCTATCACTCCGGATTCTCTCAACACTTTAAAATGGTGTGAAAGTGTTGATTTAGCGATAGATATATCAAAAGCACCACAGGTTAGTTCTTTACTGCCTGCCAAGTTTCTGACAATATTCAACCTTATGGGATCACTTAAAGCGTATAATACAGCTGTTAATTGAATATCTGAGCAATTGGGATGAAATAGTGTTCTCATAATTGCATGATAACATAAAAATGTGATACCGTTAAATAGTTCGAATATATTCGAACTATAGAACAAATAAAGGATCAACATAGAAGTTTATGGTGTAAAGCCATGTAGAACAGGAGGAACCACAATGAAACAATCAGTACAAGAGAAACTTTTTGAGACTGTTAAGGTTGGAGCTTGGAACTTAAGAACACGTACCGCTATGGCACCGATGACACGCTGCTTTGCTGATGACCAGACAGGTGTTGTCGGCCCAGATGTGGTCGAGTATTACAGGAAACGCGCAGCCGATGGTATCGGTCTTATTATTACGGAAGGAACAGTAATTAGCCCACAAGGGAAAGGGAATCCGGGGGTCCCAGGTTTGTATTCTCCAGAACAAATTACAGCATGGAAAAATGTGACCGAAGCTGTACATAACGAAGGGGGCACAATTATTGCGCAGATTTGGCATGTTGGAAGACTTACACATCACGAACTAACAGGCGGTCTACCTCCCCAGGCCCCTTCCGCTATTCAAGCAGAAGGATTAGTTCATCGCTTCCGCAAACCTTATGATGTTCCTGAAGAGATGTCGATAGAAGATATCCAAGAAGTGGTACGACAATTTGCCCAGGCTGCAAAAAATGCACGAGCAGCCGGCTTCGATGGAGTAGAGATCCATGGAGCACATGGCTACTTGATTGACCAATTCAACTCCGATCTCACGAATAAGCGGACTGACCGCTATGGGGGAGATTTTGCCCAACGACTTACTTTCATGAAAGAAGTATTAACTGCAGTCATCGATGAGATTGGTGCGGATCGCACGTTAATCCGTTTTTCTCTTATGAAAGGCGGATTTTCTGACAACATCATGTCGAATCCAGAGGAAGCTATTCGTAAATTTATTGAAGCTTTCAAAGAGGTTGGTGTGAAAATGGTCCACCCATCCACTGCAATGAAGGACTTTAGGGATGTGTTAGCAGATGGGAAAACGCTGCATCAGCTGGTGCGAAAATACTGGAATGACATCATTGTGGGGGTAGGGCATTTAAATCCAGAAATAGCTGAACAAGCAATAAAAGAGGGTACAATCGATATAGCTGCATTTGGACGTCCATTGATTGCTAATCCTGATTTTCTGCATCGTATCAAAAATGGTGAAGAATTAATTGAATATGATGTCAATAAGCATTTGTCTACACTTGTGTAAAGTAAAAAATGATTGTATCAAGTCATGTACGAAATACCACCAAAATGTATAAATTTTGCTGAACATTTTTCACTTTAGGCTAAATAGACTGTTGACATTTTTTCTTAATTATAATAAAATTCGCAATAAGTTGATAATATATAGCAATGAAGAGGATTAAGAAACAGGGCTCTTATGTACAGAGAGCAAAGGAATTGCTGGAACCTTTGCCATAAACCATTGTTTTGAGTCACCTCTGAGCTGTTTTTCTGAACAATAGGGATTAAACACCCTTGCTAGTAGGGAAAACCGATAAGCACACGTTATTGTGCAAAAGGTCTTAAATAGTTAAAGACCTGCTGAGGTTATATGCTGTGAGGCATATAACAAAACAGGGTGGTACCACGGAAGTCAACCTCTTTCGTCCCGACATACGCAATTCCTGCGTGTGTCGAGATGAAAGAGGTTTTTTGTATCTAACAATGTATTACGGTTAAATTAAGAAAATGAAAAAAAGATAGGCTATGACGAGGATCAAGATACAGGGCACTTATGTACAGAGAGCAAAGGAATTGCTGGAACCTTTGCCATAACCCCTGGTTCGAAGTCACCTCTGAGCAGTTTTCCTGAATATTGTGGTTAAACAACTCGCTAATAAGGAAAACCGGATGGCACACGTTACTGTGCTAAAGGTTTCAAGTAGTTTGAGACCTGCTGAGGTTATATGCTGTGAGGCATGTAACAAAACAGGGTGGTACCACGGAAGCAATCTCTTTCGTCCCGATTCGCACATACTGCGTGCGGTGGGATGAAGGAGTTTTTTTAAATTTAAATTAAAGAATGTATTTTTTGAAGGAGGATAACGAATGGATACTCAAAGTACAACAGTTTTATCTCAGGGAAATCTACGAGAAAAATTATTAAAGCCTGATTACCTGTCAGGTTCAGAAATTTTGCTTCGTTCCTTGCTATTAGAAGGAGTAGATTGTGTCTTCGGTTATCCGGGTGGGGCTGTATTATACATTTATGATGCCATGTATGGGAACAAGGATTTTAAACATGTTTTAACACGCCATGAGCAGGGAGCGATCCATGCAGCGGATGGCTATGCAAGGTCAACAGGCAAGGTGGGTGTTTGTATAGCTACATCGGGTCCAGGAGCAACAAATCTTGTTACGGGAATTGCCACGGCTTATATGGATTCCGTTCCACTTGTTATTATTACTGGTAACGTTGCTACATCTTTAATTGGTTCGGATGCTTTTCAGGAGGCAGATATTATGGGTATAACGATGCCCATTACAAAGCACAGCTATCAAGTTCGGAATGTTGAGGATTTGCCAAGGATTATTCATGAGGCATTTTTTATAGCATCCACCGGTAGAAAAGGTCCTGTACTGATTGACATCCCAAAGGATGTATCATCTAATAAAACAACCTTTACCTATCCGGAGGAGATTCAACTCCGTGGTTATAAACCGAATAAATCACCTGACAAACGACAAGTTGAAAAATTAGTAAAAGCCATCTCGGAGGCAAAACGTCCTGTAATATTGGCAGGAGCAGGTGTTGTTCATTCGGGAGCACACGAGGAGCTCTTGGAATTTGTCAATAAGACACAAATCCCTGTTACGACTACGCTTTTGGGATTAGATGGATTCCCAAGTGCCCATCAATTATGGATGGGAATGCCGGGAATGCATGGGACGTATACCGCGAATACAGCGATACAAAATAGTGATTTGTTGATTAGTATCGGTGCCCGTTTTGATGATCGGGTTACGATGAATTTGGAGGGATTTGCACCCCATGCAAAGATTGCCCATATCGATATTGATCCTGCTGAAATTGGAAAAAACGTTAAGACCCATATCCCTTGTGTTGGTGATATAAAGTCCGTACTTGGAATGGCGAATGAAATAGCCAAGCCTGCTCAATCGGAAGCATGGATTTCGCAAATTAAGGAAAACAAACTGAAGTTTCCTTTGAAGTATCAGGATGAAGAGCAAGTGCTAAAGCCGCAATATGTGATCGAAATGATTCACCAAACGACCAAAGGTGAAGCAATTATCACCACCGATGTAGGGCAGCATCAAATGTGGGCAGCCCAATTCTACCAGTTTAATCATCCTCGATCTTTAATAACTTCAGGGGGATTGGGGACGATGGGGTTTGGATTACCTTCCGCCATCGGAGCGCAAATGGGAAATCCAGACCGCTTGGTCATCTCCATCAATGGTGATGGCGGCATGCAAATGTGTGCCCAGGAATTAGCCATTTGTGCAATTCATAACATCCCTGTAAAAGTGGTGATTATTAATAATCAGGTATTGGGTATGGTCCGGCAATGGCAGGAATTTGTACACGAAGAGCGATATAGTCACATAGATTTATCAGGAAGTCCAGACTTTGTTCAATTGGCTAAAGCGTATGGAGTAAAAGGGCTTAGAGCACAAACAAAAGAAGAAGCTGAGCTTGTATGGAAAGAAGCGTTAGAGACACAGGGTCCTGTAGTAATTGATTTTGTTGTACCGAAAAGTGAGACAGTCCTACCAATGGTATTACAGGGTAAATCCCTTAGTGAAATGAAGATGGAGGAATAATGGTCATGGAAAATCAAAAAACAATTTCGCTGTTAGTAAAAGATCACCCGGGGGTAATGCAGAGAATAACAAGTCTTTTTACCAGGCGGGGATATAATATGGAAAGTATTACGGTTGGAGCCTCAGAAGAAGCTGGATTATCACGAATTGTTATTGTTACAACCTGTGACAACAGCCAAGTGGATCAGATGGTAAATCAACTATTGAAATTAATTGACGTTTACGAAGCAACACTTCTAAGTCCTCAAGAAACAGTTACGCGTGAATTAGCGCTTTTGAAAATTAACGTGGAGCCAAGTATGTTTGAAGAGATGACTAATCTTGTCAAAAAAATTCAGGCAACAGTATTAGACATCGGCACAAAAACGATGATTATCCAGGCAGTGGGTGATTCAGAAAAGATTAACGCAACTGTAAACCAGTTTATTCCCTATGGCATATGTCAATTGTCGCGTACTGGAGTAATGGCAATGGAGAAGTGAAATTGAACCTAGGAAATTAATGAAAAAATCCAATTTTAATAACTTAAGAATTAAGAAAACCCTGATTACTTCCTAGAAGGAAAAATCAGGGTTTTTCTTCATAAACGAATATCCTCCTAAAACTTCAATTCTTTTTTCATCTTGAATAATTACTTATAGCTTAAAATTCGACATTCAATTGACGGCCGTTTTTTAGATTTACGTATAGCCGGTAAAGGTTTATTACCTCCAAGGCGTTTCAATTCATCACGTAGCTGTTCTCCAAGTACATTCTCAAGTTTAGTAATTTTTGCAGAACTACCAATAAAATCTTCTAAATTAATACTGGTATCAGGTTCCGGACAATTACGAGCAAATGTATAGCAAAAAATAGGGAATGACTGATTCATAAACAATTTGCCCCTTTCAATTAGATGTTGGCATTTCATAGTATGTTTACGCATATCAGCTGTTACCGGATTTACTTTGGAATGATGCCCAATTAAAATGACTAACAATCATGACAGTTCAATCATTCTTTATGATTATCCAAGTAATTGGGAAGTAGTGAGCAAAAGAGGTTCTATTTACCTGTCCCGGATAATAGGATAGTTAATGGCTAGTACCATTCTGTGAAGCTATGACATATATAAAACTACAGGCTTTGGGATAACGCCTAAATTTAGAAAAAGAGAGGGGTACATGGGTGGGAGAAGAATTAACAGAGATGGATTTTGTTACAGAGTCAATTAATGAGAATCTTTTCTGGCTGCGTATCATGAAGGAACACGCATTGTTTATGTCACAGGGCTTTGACAGAAATGATAAAAATTTGATCAGACAGGCAGATCAGTTTTTCGCTGCATTTGATAAACGGTTAATGGAAGTTGCCAAATTACGTCGCGACCCTGATGTGGTATTAAAATTTAATGAAGAGAGTATTTTACTTGCACGGAGTTTTCGAGAGTTTAAATCTAAGGTTTTATTATTAATTATCCAATGTAAAATTGGAGGATTTAATTTTCCACTTTTAATTGATCACATTGCACGTGAAGCCGGGTATTTTGTTGAAACTTTGAGGGGGCTGAACGAAGGAAGGCGTGAACCTCTTGCAGATCGAATCGTTGATGAAAATGTCTTTTGGCTTCGAATTATGGCCGATCACAGTAAGTTTATTGCTTCATTACTTGACCAATCAGAACGGAAACTGATTACCGTTGCAAGTACTTTTTCAGATGAGTTTGATCAATTATTAGCACAGGCCCGGGATTTAGAATCAATGGTCAAACAAACGGAACCTTCCTTCTTCAATGTACTAACGCGCTTTACTGAAGATGCTCAAAGAGCTACCACTGATCTTCGTAACTTTAAACGAGATGCGCGAGATTTAATCGAACAATGTAAAATATTAAGCGTGATTAATCCCCTTCTTGCTGATCATGTTACTCGTGAGGCGAATAAATTCCTATCAATTTTAAGTGATCTATCCAATCGTGCACAAAATGTTGTAATTGATAAAGACTAAGTTAATATAGGTCCTTACTAGCAATAAAGTATTCCATTCTTTTGCCCTCAGATTTATAATTTGAGGGCTAGTTTCGGGCTGATTCTAATAAAATGATTTGAAGTTTTAATTGGAGTTAATGTGGTTCAACATGGACATGAGCATCATATACGTAATGCTTTTTCGCCCGTAGGTAAAGCACTTATAAATCAATATAAAAAAGGCCTTCCCCAAATGGGAAAGACTTGTGCGGATATTCCATTACATATTTTCCTTAACCTTTGCGATATAAGTTTCCTGGGTTACATTACCTTTTCGTTTTAGTTTATTCCAACCAACGGTTACTCCCTTTATTGCCGAAAAGATGGATTTTATCACGACATAAGTCATAAGCTGCTTGTACAAAATTCGCTGCAGGAACAAGGAACCAAGTGGTTTAGGACTTTCGTTCTCTAATCGAAACGCATATAGAGAAGAAGCGAAATCCAGCAAGTAAAACAGGATAAAGCCAATGGATGCTTTTCCGGGATGCTCGCCAAAAAGGGCCATAATGAACAAGATATCTGCAAGAGGTGATATTGTTTGATAAATATATTGGAAAAGCCACATGTTTGGAAGGCCGATATATCCTAATGATTTATGTTTTTTATTGAATAAAGCCTCCCGATGTTTCCATAAGCATTGCAGGGTACCATAAACCCATCTGTAACGCTGTTTTGCCAAACCTTTAATATCTTCCGGCACTTCTGTAAAGGCATAAGCCTTTTCTTCAAATTCAATCTTTTTCCCTTGGCGTAAAAGGGTAAGAGTGATATCGGTATCTTCTGCCAGTGTATCTTCTTTAAAGTATCCTGCATCTTCTACGGCCGTCTTTCTCCATGCACCGATCGCACCCGGTACAACCGTAATGCAATTGAGAGCGGCAAAGGCCCTTCTCTCTAGGTTAAAGCCTGTCACATATTCGATATGCTGCCAGTTTGTCAGGAGGTTCCCTTTATTGCCGACCTTAACATTACCTGAAACAGCAGCAACATTTTCATTTTTAAAATGGTTAACAAGCAGTGAGATGGCATTATCAGCAATGAGTGTATCAGCGTCAAGAGCAACCGCAATTTCCCCTTTTGCTTCTTTAAAACCAAGATTAACAGCGGAAGATTTTCCTCCATTGGTTTTTTTTAGTAATCTGACTAAGGAATGGTCTGCATAAGTTTTTTGAACAACATCAGCAGTATCATCCTTTGATCCATCGTCGATAACCAGCACCTCAAAAGCTTGGTAATCGCTGGCTAAAATAGAATCAATCGTTTTCCCAATTACTTTTTCCTCGTTATAGGCCGCAATAACAACACTTACAAAAGGTGTAAACTCAGGGTCAATCTTGGTCTCTTTATAAGCCTTTACCTGTTTTCGGGAAAGAAAAAAGAAGATAATCAGGCGAAGAATTCCTAAAATGATTGCTGAGTAAAACAGGACGCTTAATCCTAATCGCCAGCATTGCATGACTTTAAATACAGCCTTGTCATAGATTAAATAAGGGCTATCCTGAACAGCAGGAGGCATAACCTGACTATCTTTTTTTCCAATAAGATGAGCAGCGGTGGTAAAGGTATAGCCGCGTTTTTTGAGCTCATTAATAATGATCGGCAAAGCTTTTACAGTGTTGGAGCGGTCACCGCCAGCATCGTGGAGCAAGATGACATTTCCTTTTGGAAGTTGGTCAATTACGCGTTTTACAATTTTACTACTAGGAGGTCTTTGCCAATCGTTGGTGTCAATTAGCTCCCCAACCATTGTATATCCCATTTCCTGTGCCCTTAAAACAGGAAGAAGTTCACTCCTAGTGCTTGGTTCTGCATCCGCTTCATACGGCGGGCGGAAAAGGTTCATCGAATGACCCGTAATTTCCTGAAATAAGCGCTGATTTGTATTTAGCTCCATCTTCGTTTGAAATGGTGTGGTGGATGCAACATCGGGATGAGTAAAGGTATGGCTGCCTATTTCATGGCCTTCTTTATACATCCTTTGAATCAGTTCCGGATGCAGTACAGCATTCTCTCCAACGATAAAGAAGGTTCCTTTTATATGATTCTTGTTTAGGATGTCCAATATTTGTGGTGTATAGGTTGGATCCGGACCGTCATCAAAGGTTAGCACGACTTCTTTACGTTTAGGTTTGCCATACCGGACCACCTCAAAAGGCTTTGGTAATGCAGCATAGGTTTCTTGTTGAATAATTCCATCCGAATCGGTTTGAATCGTTCTTTTCCCTTTTTCAGATGAAGAAACAATTTTTAAAATCTCGCCGGCACCTGTATAGTGAACAGGCTCAGGACTGACTATGGTTTTAAGGGCATTGGATGGATTTTGTATTTCCTTCGGTTTATTCATGTAATTCCAGATAGAAGGATCTTCAGAACCGAGACGCCAAATTGCGATTCCTTTTGAACCGCTGTTTACCGCCAGTTTCATTTGATTATAAAATGTAGCAGCATCTAAAAACCAAACAATATGGTTCTCTCCGTTTAATTTGTAACGAAGATAAGGGTTGCCGGCTTGTCTATTCCAATGGATTTGCAGGTTTGTACCAATTCCAAGATTCATTATATCCCCGAACGTCATCGTATCTGCGGGCTGATTGGAGTTTTCTTCCCAGTCGTAACCGTAGCTTCCCAAACTTACAATCAATTTCTGGGATGGAATATTGAGCTGGTTTAAGCTCTCTTTTACCCAATCAGATGTAGCTAAAGGTCCCGGAGCATTCAGGGCGGTATGCTGGTCATATAGCATGACAATCATCCGGTCAACTTCAGCTGCTAATGAAGCATAGTCATAACTATTGTTCTTTGGCGGAACATCCATTGTTACCATAAGACCATGTTGATGAAATTGCTCTGATACCTTATCCATAAATCGAGTAAAATTAGCCTTATCATTCTCATTGATTTCTTCAAAGTCAATGTTGATACCGGCAAAGTCATTTGTTCTCACATAAGCCAACAAATTTTTAATAAAAAGATCTTCCGCTCCGGGAGTAGTAAATAACCGGTGAAGAGTATCTCCATCCCATTTATTATTAATGAAATTATTAACTAATGGGAGAACCTTGATATGACGTGCTTTTGCCTCTGTAGAAATAGCAGAGGCAGTGCTGGTTTTAAAGGTAAGGTCAGGAGTAAGCTGCAGCCACTCCGGTATTAAGGTTGTAATTGAATTGATATTTTTTTTAAAAGAAGTTTTACTGTTTGGGTCCCAATTGACGTAAAAGCCATAAACTTCTTGTTTATCCGAAACTTGATTTTTGTTCAATAGATTTTTTTGAACAACAGGGGAAGGCTCCGTTTTTTGAAGCTGTGATGCAAGTTGAGCATCACTGAAACTTTGATTAATCGGTACAATCCCACTCGATGCTGCGCTTTTATTCAATTGCAGGTTAGGAAATACCGGGTTAGTAATAAGGCTTTCAATAAAAATAGTCGATACTAAAACAAAGAACACTAGAAAGCCTAAACTCATCCGTTTAATAACCGACCAGCGTCTTTTTGTGGGATCAAGAAAAACATGTTCTTGATTCCGCTCCCTTTTTTTTAGTCCTAAATTATAAACCCAGTAGAAGAAAAAATAGCAGACAAGACCGATTAAGCCTCCCAGGACCCCTGTTGAAAATGGTACTTTATGTTTGAGGGTAGAAAATGACCAGTTATTAATACTAGCATGTATTGGAAAGTATCTTTCCAATACATGTAACTTCAGGAATGGTAATTGATGAATGATAGGAATAAAAATCGTAAACAACGTTCCAAGGAATAAAGCGACAATATTAAGACGAAACAAAAGTGAAAAAACAAGCATTAATGGGATTCTTAAACTATATAAAGGTAAAAAGCCCAGGAAAAAACCAAGTGTACTCGCAACCGCTCCTCCACTTCCCGTGACAGGTGCAAACAATGATCTAACAATCCATTTAAAAACTCGATTCACTATGATCCCTCCCTATAGATGTAGTGTCGAAAAATGTATAATTATAACTTAATAGATTGATTTTATACCATTAAAATCTCTAAAAACATTACATTTCGGTAACAGGCGCGGTTAACCGATCAGTGGATCCTGAACGTCTGCATCAGCGTACAGATGTTTTTTCGACAAAAAATGAATAACAACAAAAGGTTAGGAAGTCATTTTAGAATTTTGGGGGTAGGGTGAAAATGTTGTTAATTTTTTAATGGTACTGGAGTATATTTTTGGTTTTTATTAGTCTTAAATCACTTTTGATTGATCAGTACGAAAAACTTCTTTTCTTCTTAAAGAAGAAAAGCCGGAATAAGTCTCCTAATCCTTTTGGAGACAAATCAATTGAGGGCAATCATTGCAATCATACGGCCTAATTACACATAGTGACATAATACCCCCATAAACAACATAGGGTTGGACGAATACTTGTATTGCGATCGAGCACAAAAAGACACGAGGGGAAAAACATGAACAAACTTACTAAAGGAGCCCTTTCTATGGTGTTAGTGGGATCCATTACATTTTCTGTCACCAACGCCTTATTAGCCGATCATTCTAGTATGCTATCAACACAAGGAAATACTTTTATCAATTCCGGACATCACAAAACGGCAAATGGCAGTAACCAAGCAGAAAAAATAGTGAAAGATCAAACACCAACAACAGATGTAAAAGACGTGCAAACCACTCTACCTGATAATCATTCAGCTCCGCAAGCGGTTTCCAAAAATGAAAATAAGAGTAATCAGGACATAAACGTGAATGAAAAGAATACGACTACCATTCGTACTGCGTCACCGACTGTCAATACAACAGCGACTGCAACCAATACAGCACCTGTAAATAGCATTGCGCCTATAACGAACACAGCACCTGCTACTGGTATTGTACCTGTAACGAACCCGGCGCCTGCAATGAAAATAGCGGTTACAACGAGCACTACGTCAAAGTCGAATAGTACTTCAACAGGAGCTTCAAGCACGAAATCTGCTGCTGCGACTGCGCCAACGACAACAACTACAACGACAAACAACCATGGACAACAAGTTTCTCAAGCCGCAAAAGAAAAAGCTGCGGGCCGTAAGGAATAAAAAGAAAAAAGTAATTTTTTTGAATAGAATCGTAAAAAGAAGACGATCTTTTTTATCATCAAAAAGGTGGTTTTAAGCATACGCTTGACTCCATTTCTCGTAAGATGCACCTGTCTTCAGGAGTAATAAAATACTTTGGAACCTTAGTTAATACCTATAACAGTAAAAACAGAAAAAGCCCTTGCTACGCAAGGGCTTTTGGACGTCCCAGAGAGGATTCGAAGCATTTAGAAGAACACTTTGCCGGTTAAAGGTCGAGGCAGGTACGAATATTTTTGTGTTGCAACGGTTATCGGGTCACCAGTCGTTAGAAAATTTACGGCGCTATGTAGAGATGTACGGAAAGGACTTAGAGGATGCAATTGAAAAGGGATTCGAAGGACTGTAGATGCAAAATGGAATTATGTATCTCTATTGAAGCGAGCATGTATAAATGACGAATAGACTTCCAGAATCAACATATTTACACTTACCGTTGAATTACGTATTTAAATATCAATTATTTTACGTCACCTTACTTTAATTGGTGACGTTTTTTTAGTTTGGCTCGTTGTTAACGGGGCAGCCTAACGAGAAGATGAAAGCTTCCCTTACACAAACTGTCCCCGCTTTTTTAAAGAGGTTTTATTCATGGAATATTTCATAATATGTTTCGTTTGATGTTTAGTGAAAATAACGAATTTAATAGTGGGTAAAGTTAAATTAAGTAAACATTACATATTCAACACATATGATAACAATGTCATTTGACTAATTAGTAACCTTAATTAAGAGAGGATGGTTTTATTCATGGATTTTAGATCAGTGAATGGCGGTCAGGAAACTCTTTGTATTAAAGTTAACAAAGTGTATGACTGGGTTACTCGACAATCAGATGTGCCCCTGATCAGCTTCAATGCAAGCGACCTGGGAACAACACTTTTCTTTGACTGCCCTGGCGGTGTCTCCCCATCTCCAGGATTATCCGATGACCCTTGTGCCGTTTTAGGCAACACTTTTACAGTTGATTGCTTCGTAACAGATGAGGAAGGTAATCCAGTAGACCCGCTTGCACCCGGTTCAATCCTTTGTACTGAAATTGCTCAGCCAGAAGGACGTGCAACTGGAACTTTCACTCTTCCAACTTGTGAAACTGTAACGCTTCAAAAAGTAAAAGTATTGAAGAAAGGTTTTGTGGTTGTTCGCGTAACGAACCCTCAGGGAGTATTTTGCCAAACTACGCCAATTCCATTTGCAGTAGCTGAAAAATTCTTCCTTTGCGCACCTCCAGGTACATTCTTACAATGTGAAATTACAGATTTTGAATGTGACGCAAACCTAATTTGCCGTCCTGGTGCTTCACCTGGGTTATTTACATTCCAACAGCTTGATATTTCAATTAATATGTGCCAAAACATTCAAATGGAAGCATTAGTAAAACTTGAAATTACTGCAGAATTCTGTGCTCCACGTCCAGAATTACCGTTCGTGTGTCCGGCGCTTATGTTCCCGCCACAATGTCCAACCATATTTCCACCAGCAGAACCCTGCCCTACTCCCTAAGAAGGGGTAAATAGATAAATTTTCAAAACGACCATATAAATTTGGTTGCTTTGAATACCCTCTTTTGTAAAATAGAGTTAAGATAAAAAAGTTGTTAAAGAAAGCAAATAATAGGACCTATGTAGGTTCTTTTTTTACTTCCATGCAGAACACTCGTTCGTTTATGATAAATGTGAGGTGATTAATATGACTATACGTGACCGCGGTAAAATTAAATGGCAACCAGCTTCTTTTATACCGTTAGCATTCGAAATGCAACGCTCGATGTATAAGGATCAAGAACGCCAACCTAAGCCGTTTAATGACGAATATGAGGCCTAAGAGTTCGACCAACGTATATGTTATGCGATGGAACGTAATTTAACCGTAAAGTTAACGTTATGGACCGATGGATTTACTGAGAAAGTGATTGGTCGCATTCCTTACGTTGATCCAATAACTCATCAGCTAAGCATTGAAGTAAAGCCTGGAGAGAATGAACGGATATCAATTGAAGATGTTATTGAGGTGATTGTGGAGAATGAGTGGATATAGATCGAATATCGAATGGGTCAATATAGTTAAATCTTTAATAAATGTAAATTCCCTCTTTCGTCTTTCACAAAATTCTGTTAGAATCACTCGCAACAGGGGGTGTTTAAATGATAAATTTAACGGAATTTCTAGGAGCTCCATATGATAGTTTAATTGAAGCTAAAATAGATAAAAGTCCGAGTGAAGTCGTGATTACTGATAACGGTGGAGAAACGTACTATATCGTTTCACGGGAAGTATATGAGCAAAATCTTAAACCATTTGGATATGAAATCGTTGTAGCTGATGGAGAGTAAATCACTCTCCGTTTTTTATTTTGTTTTTCTCTATACGTAAAAAATATCGCTTACGTTTTGAACCCGCAATTGACTAAAATCATTCGGTCCAAAGAGCTAAATTCTGTTTGAAAAGTTTTATAAAATTCGGAGAAATTAGCGATCGTCATTCGACGATCTTTTTTTTATAATAAACAACATGCCAAAACCAAAACCCTTTAAATTCCTTATTTAGTTAAAACGAACAATAGCTACTTACCTAGCAACCTTATCACAAACGAAGGCCCACCCTTTATATCGACATGTGCCTGGTGTAACGCATACATGGACGTCAAATCTCACAACATTGACGAAGAAGATACTTGTTGATCGAGCTTTAGGATTAGACCCTGTATTAAAGATACTATCATGGTTAGCTAAAGAGGAAAGAGAACCGATCAAGAAGCCTCAACGAGAAGGGATTGATGTTAAATTTAAAAATGGAGTAAAATTCGGCAGACCAAAAGCGGAACTAACGGATGAATTCATTACGGTATATACGGAGTGGAAAGCGGGGCAGATCACTGCAACAGAGGCGATGAGAAGAGCGGATATGAAGCGGACAACGTTCTATAAATTAGTTAAGGAATACGAGGAGAAACAGGCGAACTGATGACGGTTCGCTTTACGTTTGGTTGATTACTCATAGTAACGATAAAGCAGGTTAGGGTATGCCACCTACGATCAAGATCGACCATACTCCTTATAAACTACAACTGGTGGGAAGCACAGTCGAAGTGAACTCGAAACCCTTAGTGTTCAACATAAGTAATTGTACAGATTAACTCCGTGATTTGTCCGTTACAAATACCCTTTGCATTTAATATAATGGACAGAAAGACTTTTTATGGAAAGTATGTGTTTTTTATGGCGACTTTAAGTACAGGACCTTTTCTTGTTCCTAACTTTACCCATCATCCATACAGTCACTGCAACGTAGTGATCGTGTTGCTAAGTAACCAGACCAACCAGACACTTACCGCCACGGTACGAATCGACCAGGTCGTCAAGCCTCCAGTAGTTGTACCTCCAACGAATTTCATTTTGCCCCCGAACACAGCAGCAGGGATTAATCAACCGCTGTTCATAGACGCGACCTCAACGGCCACTAGTACAACAGCATCAAGCAATCCACGTGCTTTGATAGTCACCATAAGCGGAGACGTTGAAAAGTCAGGGAATAAGATTCAGATCAGTGTCACAGGAGGATTCTCATCTGATGGAAGTTCACTAGATTTCTCGGAGGCAACTATGTTTTTCCGCCATGAAGACTTCATAGTCGTTTCTGGCCATCATAATGATGATGACGAAGAAGAAAGCAGTGACGAAAGTAGCCTAACGTTTGAATAAGCATGTTTAGACCGTTTCTTACGTATAGAGCGGTCTTTCTTTTGGACAATGCGCCACCGCCACCCTATCACGAACAAAGCCACCATGTCATATCGGCACTTGCCTGTTGTAACTCAAACATGAACGTCAAATCTCGAAACCTTGACGAGCTGAACGCTACCCCCCTCTATAAAATCGGTCGGTACAAATAGCAAAATCCGTTTTTAAAAATTCTTTCGGAGTTGAAAAATCTCGAGGGTCATACTGTGAAGTTCCTTTTTCTTGTTGAACTAACTGGCGGATAGTTGAATAAGCATAACTTCTTCAAAATGTGCATTATCCTTTATCTAATTTTTTAAGTTTTTTTCTTATGTCACTTAATGCATTCAGCTTTCCTTTAATATAGGCTCTTTTGTCATCCGTCTTTTCTTCTGATAAAACATTCATATAGTAATTCGTCATTGCGGCAATGTAATCCACTAATTCCTTTAACTTTTCTTCAGAGTTCATTGTTGATTCCTCCAAGCCTGTTTTTTACAACAATTATACGCGTTTTTGTTTTATATCAATATGTCGCTTTTTGGGTCTACTGTGTAATATTTCTTATTAGGAACGGGTGCTTTGGTGTAAATAGCAAGGTCGCCTAAATGGCGTTTTTTTTTATTTTGTCCATTCTTAGCAAGCGCAGAGAAAGGCTCTGAGACGCATCGAAAAACGTTTTATCGACCAAGGGCATCGACTCGATTCATTACAGTCGCCTCCACATAGCAGGAAAAATAAGGTACATAATCGAAAATTTATAGATAACGCAAGTTCAACGTAAGGTGAATGGAAGAAGAACGCGAACATATGCGGGTGCAGCTTCGGTATATTTAATTTCCGCTTTAATCGATTTAATCTGCGACGAAAGGCGTCATCGGTAAAATCCTCACCATATGGGTTCATGAATAACTTACACCCCTCTCCAAAATATTGCTCGGTTTCATCTAACAATTGGCGTAACCTCTTAGCAACCTCACGGCTAATCGGTATCTCACTTGACTTTCGATTCTTTGCGATCTGAGATGGTACAATAATCGATAATTCCTTGAAATTTACTTGATCCGCAGATAATGATAGTGCTTCACTTATTCGAAGACCAGTATCCAATAACAATAATATCAGCGTCTTATCGCGCCACTGTGCAAACTGCCTGTCGTCAAAAGAGGATATGATGGCGTCAATTTGTTCGTCAGGTATACCTGGAACCTCTTCGTGGGCATCGTCACGCACTTGGAATATATTTTTCATAGGATTAGTCGGAAGGATACCCTCGTTAATAGAAAGCGAAAAAACGTGCTTAGACCACGAATAACGAATGTTAATCGTATAAACGGATAATCCTTTATCTTCCCGTTTTCGTATTGGGTCCTCGGCATAAAGCGTTCTTTCCGTTCTTAGATAATTGATGTATTGGCGAATTGAATCAGTAGTAATTTCATTGACATTCGTTTTGTCATTATTCAACCATTGCCGAAAGTAACGGAAAATATCGTGGTAACCTTTAATGGTCCCTGGACGTAATCCTTCTGCGGTTTTAGCCCGAATAAAGATGTCAATAGACTCCAAAAATGAATATGAGACATCCCTAAACTGTGGGACATCAGGTGTGTCTTTAAGACCTCTTTCTCCGATGAATCTTCTTTTCATGCGTTTTTTAGCTCCTTCCATGTTAGAGCCGAAGTGACCTACAGTTAACGGAGTCAGTCCTACAGTCATCAAAACCACGTCCTAAAGCTACACGAAAAAACGCTATGTCACGTGATTGTCCAGTAATGATTGACGGTGAACAAATCGCATAACATAGCGTTTTCTTTAGATAGCGTCCCAGAGAGGATTCGAACCTCCGACCTACAGTTTAGGAAACTGTTGCTCTATCCTGCTGAGCTACTGGGACATATAAAGTTAATTTCCTTAAAATAATGTAACGGTGAAAAATCCCACACCTGCCTCAGAAAGCTTATTCAAGCAGCGGCTCGGCATGTGTGCTGAAGTAATCCTTCGCAGCGTATTCGATCGTGCTGAGCTACTAGGACATATTAATTTAATTCCTCAGTTTTTAAGGAACGTCTATTATTATATCGAGAAGAACAAAAAAGGTCAATAGGCAAATTCAACATCAGCCACAGCAGCGTCTATTTTTGGACAGAAACCAATTACTTCTAAATCAAGAAACCTCCCAATTATGATATAATATTTGTCGAAGCTACACGAAATGAATAATGCGAATGTTGGAGGAAATTATGGCTGGTTATACGCCGATGATACAACAATATTTAACCGTAAAGGCAGAGTATCAGGATGCCTTTTTATTTTTTCGACTAGGAGATTTCTACGAAATGTTTTTTGAGGATGCCTTGAATGCATCCCAGGAACTTGAAATAACTTTAACAAGCCGGGATGGTGGCGGTGAAGAGCGAATTCCAATGTGCGGGGTTCCTTATCATGCTGTCCAAGGCTATATTGAACAATTAATTGCAAAAGGCTATAAAGTGGCAATCTGCGAACAAGTAGAAGATCCGAAGCTGACAAAAGGTATGGTGAAACGGGAAGTTGTCCAATTAATCACCCCAGGAACGATTATGGAAGGGCGCGGATTGTCGGACAAAGAAAACAACTATCTTGCTTCCGTAACTGTATTTCCTGACCATACGTTTGGACTCGCCTACAGCGATCTTTCGACCGGTGAAAGCCGGGTTACGTTACTTTCAAGCCAATTTGAAGAAGTTTTAAATGAATTAGCGGTATTAGGTGCAAAAGAAGTTGTCGTTGCAACTGACTTTGACGGAGAACTGCAAAAGAAAATGCGCGAGCGCGATATTCTTGCAATATCCTTTGAAGACAATGATGCGGTTGGCGATAATTTTACCCATTTGCTCAAGGATATAACCCAAAACAAATTAAAGCAGGCTTCAGCAAGGTTGTTTAACTATTTATATCGAACCCAGAAACGAAGCCTTGATCATCTGCAGCCGATTTCAACCTATCAAATCCAGCAATTTATGAAAATTGATTACTATTCAAAACGAAATTTAGAACTCACCGAAACCATTCGCTCAAAGGGTAAAAAAGGCTCACTGTTATGGCTCTTGGATGAAACGATGACGGCGATGGGCGGTAGGATGCTGAAGCAATGGATTGATCGGCCTTTAATTGACCGGGAGGAGATTGAACGCCGTCAGAACATGGTCGAAATTTTACTGCAGCACTTTTTTGAACGTCAGGACCTTCGTGAAAAATTAAAGGAAGTCTATGATTTGGAACGGCTTGCAGGCCGTGTCGCGTTTGGAAATGTTAACGCCCGCGATTTAGTGCAATTAAAAAGATCGTTGCAGCAAGTTCCGCTGTTAAAAGAGCTGATGAATGGACTTGGGGATGAGGAAGCGGTCGAAACAGCAGAGAAACTGGATCCTTGTGAAGAAGTAACAGATTTATTGGAGCAAGCGATCATCGATAACCCGCCGCTTTCATTAAAAGAAGGCAATATCATACGTGATGGTTACAATGAACAACTGGATCAATATCGGGACGCAAGCCGAAACGGAAAAACATGGATAGCTCAGTTGGAAAGAGAAGAAAAAGAAAAAACTGGAATTAAATCACTCAAGATTGGCTACAACAGAGTTTTTGGTTACTATATTGAGGTTACCCGGGCGAACCTGCATTTATTAGAGGAAGGCCGCTATGAACGAAAACAAACGTTAGCGAATGCAGAACGGTTCATTACCCCAGAGTTAAAGGAAAAAGAATCACTTATTCTAGAGGCCGAAGAAAAATGCGGCGAGCTTGAGTATGATTTGTTCGCCACAATTCGCGAAACGGTGAAAGAATATATTCCTAGACTACAAGGCTTAGCAAAATTGGTCAGTGCCCTTGATGTGTTGCAATGCTTTGCTCAAGTAAGTGAGGATCGCCATTATGTGAAACCACAATTTTCCGAAGACCGCCGTGTTGCGTTGAAAGAGGGCAGACACCCAGTGGTTGAAAAAGTCCTCAATGCACAAGAGTATGTCCCAAATGACTGCTTCATGGACAATGAACGAGAAGTTTTATTGATAACCGGACCAAATATGTCAGGGAAAAGTACGTATATGCGTCAAATTGCTTTGACAGCCATCTTAGCGCAAATTGGCTGTTATGTTCCGGCAACCGAAGCAGTGCTGCCAATTTTCGACCAGGTGTTTACTCGGATTGGTGCGGCAGATGATCTTATTTCCGGGCAAAGTACATTTATGGTCGAAATGCTCGAAGCAAATAATGCAATCACGTTTGCGACGCAAAACAGCTTAATCTTGTTCGATGAAATTGGCCGCGGAACATCAACTTATGACGGCATGGCACTTGCCCAGGCGATTATTGAATATATTCATAATCGAATTGGCGCAAAAACGTTGTTTTCAACGCACTATCATGAATTAACCGTTTTGGATCAAGAGCTTGCCAAACTTAAAAATGTCCATGTCAGTGCCATTGAGCATAATGGCAGGGTTGTCTTTCTTCATAAAATAAAAGAAGGTCCTGCCGATAAAAGCTATGGTATTCATGTGGCCAAATTGGCTGAGCTTCCAAAAGAACTCATCAACCGGGCTGCTGAAATTTTAAAAGAGCTTGAAGAACAGCCAGTTGAACAAACGGTTAAAATAGTAAAAGAGGACGAAAAACAGTCTGAGGCACAGTCGATTCCTGAAAAGCCTAGTATTTTAGAAGAAACGGCACAACTTTCCTTTTTTGACGAACCGAAGGAAACGAAGAAACAGGAGCCTTCTGCAAAAGAGAAGAAGATTCTTGAGCAGATTAAAACTCTTGATATCTTAGATATGACACCGATTCAGGCCATGAATACCTTGTATGAGCTGCATAAAAAGCTGAAAAGCTAGGAGGTGGAAACAATGAGAAAAATCATCCAGCTCGATGATGCATTGTCCAACAAAATAGCAGCAGGTGAGGTTGTTGAACGTCCGGCATCGGTTGTAAAAGAACTTGTCGAAAATGCCATTGATGCCGGCAGTACCGTGATCGAAATTGAAGTCGAAGAAGCGGGTCTTGCAAAAATCCGCATCACCGATAACGGCTACGGTATTGAGGAAGAAGACGTTTTAACAGCATTCCAACGGCATGCAACCAGCAAAATCAAGGATGAGACCGATTTATTCCGGATCCGGACCCTCGGATTCCGCGGTGAAGCTTTGCCAAGTATTGCCTCTGTTTCCCGGCTTGAAATGATAACCTCAACCGGTGAGGGGGCAGGAAACAGGGTTCTGATCGAGGGCGGCAAAGTGACCGAATGTGAGAAAGCACAAAGCCGAAGAGGAACCGATATTACCGTAACGGACCTGTTCTTTAATACTCCTGCCCGCTTAAAATACATGAAAACGATCCATACGGAGCTTGGGAATATTACCGATGTCGTGAACCGTTTAGCTCTTTCTCATCCAGAGGTTGCCTTCCGGCTGATTCATAATGAGCGGAAGCTTTTGCAAACAAACGGAAATGGCGATGTCCGCCAGGTTTTGGCCGCCATTTATGGGTTAGCAATTGCCAAACAGCTGGTCCCGATTTCAGGTCAGTCGCTTGACTTTCAAATTAGCGGCTACGCTTCAATGCCGGAAGTAACGCGGGCATCAAGGAATTATATATCAACAATGATTAACGGCAGATTCATCAAAAACTATCCGCTTGCTAAAGCGATCCAGGAAGGATATCATACCTTGCTGCCAATCGGCAGGTTCCCGCTTGTGCTTATGAATATTGTTATGGACCCGATTCTTGTTGACGTCAATGTTCATCCAGCCAAAATGGAAGTGCGGATCAGTAAAGAAGCAGACCTAAATGAGCTCGTCACAGCCGTGATAAAAAATGCATTTAAGCACAGGCAGCTTATTCCAACCGGCTTCACACCAGTAAAAAAAGAACAGCTAAAATCGGAACAAACGGCATTATTATTGGATAACGAGCCATCCTTTATGCCGCCACCCCCACCGAAAAATGAGGTAGACTGGGAACCGCCCGTTTTTCCCGAAAGCATTCAAGAGCGGCGCCCCGTTCTCGAAACAAAAGTCGAGCCTGCAAGAGAGCCTTTTCGAAACGAGGCGGCGGGAGCAGGTTGGGAGCTTGAGAACTTCGAATCAGGAACAGAGGCTGTCGAAACAGAAGCACATTCTTTTGTTCCGGAAACATATTCTTTTGAACCAGAAACAAATTCTTTTGTCCCAGAAGAAAGTCCTGTCCAAACGGAGAGCAGGGTTCCACCGCTTTATCCAATCGGTCAAATGCACGGGACCTATATTTTTGCCCAGAATGAAAAGGGCTTGTACATTATTGATCAGCATGCAGCCCAGGAACGGCTTAAATATGAGTATTTTCGTGAAAAAGTAGGGCGGGTTGAGAATGATCTTCAGGACCTGCTAATGCCATTAACCCTCGAGTATTCAACCGATGAATATGTAAAGATCATCGAGAACAAGGGCGAGCTTGAAAAAGTTGGTGTATTTCTGGAGGAGTTTGGGGGGAACAGCTTTATTGTCCGCTCACACCCGACATGGTTTCCAAAGGGTGAAGAAAAAGAAACGATCGAGGAAATGATTGAACAGCTGCTGGCGATGAAGAAGGTCGACATCAAGAAGCTTCGTGAAGCAGCGGCTATTATGATGAGCTGTAAAGGCTCAATCAAAGCCAATCGCCATTTGCGTAACGATGAAATTCAGACGTTGCTAAATGATTTACGAAAGGCTTCGGATCCATTTACATGCCCGCATGGAAGACCGATTATCATCCATTACTCGACGTACGATATGGAAAAAATGTTCAAACGTGTAATGTAAGAAACGTTATGTCCAAAATGATGAACGGTTAAGGTATCAACACCATTAATAACGACATAAATAGAGGAGGAAATCACATTTGATTTCCTCCTCTATTTTCATTTTTTAAAAATTTATCTACTATTTTATTCTTCAACAAAAAATAGTATTGTCTTTAGGAAAATGCTATGCTATTTTGAATGGTATCCTCGGAACCTTGTTATGGTATCATCGTGCTTGGTTACGAACAAAGTAAAATGGACACAACTAACAATCCATAGGAACTCGGGTATTTAATGATAATGGAGTGATGATATGAGTAAAGCAAAGGGTAAAGGTGGAACAGGTAGAGGAACAGATAAGAAGGGCTGGAATCGGTGGCAGGCGAGTGCAAAGAAAGCCAAGAGTGCCAAGCCTTATGTAAGCAAGGGTGTTAAAAGACCGGAAGAATGAATGGTCACCAGCACGAACAAAGGTGAGGCATCCCAACGACATAACCGTTGCAATAGTACAAGTAAGACAGGTTGCTTCGGCAGCTTTTTTCTTAGACTGCGATTGTTAGTTTGAAAAACTCAAATATAACACAAAAAAATGCATCCGATCATTCGGATGCATACTTAATAATTCCATGCAAATAAACTGAGTAATCTCGTTGGACACATTCTCTTAATTTAATTTTTCCTTCTCTTTCTAATTCCCCAACCAGTTCTTCAATCTTTTTTTCATCTTCTTTTGTAGCTTTAGGAATCTCTATTGAAAAAAAATTACCTCGACTGGCATTTTGTAAATTTTTTAGTAATCCAACTTTATTCATTGGGATCATCCCCTTTGTATATAATTTTCGACATAAAGGAGGTTTTTTCCTTTGGATACCGATTATTTCTTATCTTTAAACGGAGTGCCAGTAAAAAAACTTTCGTGATCAAAACAATATTGAATAGAGGTTATTCTTCTTCTTTCGATAATTCTTCTTCAAAGAAAAAGGTATTTGGATGTTCATCTACAATGTAAGAGTACCTTTTCATATTTTCTACATATTGTGATTTAATAATTGTTACTGATTCACCAGATGATTTGATAGTAACTTCTTCTCCGACACTAAACATACTTTTCTTCATTTTACCACCCTCTCTTGTATCCGTACATAATTAAGTTTTTTAAATTAAGTTTATCGCTCATATAGAAAGATACATTATAATTTAAGTTTGACAGTACTGCTTATTTTTATCCAGTCATACTTAATAATAGTATACCATTCCCACGTACTAAAGGTAAGTTGTCGTTTTTTGTAGGAATGAGTATAATACATCAAGTTGGGATAAATTTTTTTCTCGTAATGGCTCATTTAAATACTATCGCTGATTTTTGAATATGCAAATAAATTTGGATGAACTTTTTAAAGAAATATGTTAAACGGAGTAACGAGAAAAATGTTGGAAACAATAAACTCACTTGCTATTATCGTAAGTTATTTGTTATAATTAATTTGTTTTAACATTATTGAGGGGGAACATTATTTTTATGTCAGTAGAAGTAGGTAGCAAAGTACAAGGTAAAGTAACAGGTATCACTAATTTTGGAGCATTCGTAGAATTACCAGGAGGCTCAACTGGTCTTGTGCATATCAGTGAGGTTGCAGACAGTTATGTAAAAGACGTTAATGACTATCTCAAAGTTGGCGACGTGATTGAAGTAAAAGTGATTAGTGAGAAAGACGGAAAAACTGCCTTGTCTATCAAAAAGGCTATAGACAAGCCTGAAGGACAAACCTCTTCATATTCACAACGTCCACCACGTCAAGGAAGAACGGATAACCGTTCTAAAGATTTCCGGCCAAAAGGCAACTTCAAACCAAAGGAAAATTTTGAAGATAAAATCGCTAAATATCTAAAGACTAGTGAAGAGAATTTGTCTACCCTTAAACGTAACACTGGCGCAAAACAGGGCGGCAGAGGCGGAAGACGCGGATAATCAATCTGCTGCAATTTATAAAATTTCATGATATAGATAAAGGCAAGCCGCATAAACTGGCTTGCCTTCTTTACATTTTGTTTATCCGTCAAGTTATTTAACACCATTCAAAAGCGGTAAATTCTCCGGAATAATTCGCCATTAATATTTCCAAAAATACTATAAACCTTTACCAATTGGGGAAGAATAAAAGCAGCGATTTATGTAGAACGGAGCTGCAGTATGCTGATCCTGATCATTATTGTTGTTCTATTTAATGTTATTGCCATTTTTATACCGAAACGGTTGACTGGAATTGAAATAGCAGCAACGTCTTTATTCGCGATGTATTTACAAGTAAATGCAGATGTTTTCTTGGATTTAAAATATCATTTATATGGTTATTTTCAAAAAGGACCTGACTTTAGGTCGTTAATTTACCTTTTGGGAATTTACCCTGCCGTAAATATTGTGTATTTAAATTATTTTCCCTATAAAAAGAAAGTAATAAACAAGCTTATTTATCTTTTGGCCTGGGAAGTTGTTGCCTGTGTAATGGAATGTATTTTCTTGTGGACTAAGACATACTATTACAATAATTGGAAGCTTGCCTATTCTTTACTGATGTATCCGTCTATATATTTAACCTTAAATTGCTTTCATAAATATATTATTTATCTTTTAAAAAAGATCGATCCTAACCGGAAATTCTTATGAATTTGTTTTTATAATAATGCTCGTTATTCACTTGAATAATGGAAGATTTTTAAAGAATGATCAAATAAAAAGAGCTGCAAAACCCAGCAGCTCTTTTTGTTTCGATATAGTTGTAATCTCTATCTTATTTAACCGCAGCGGGCAGTTTATGAATAAACTGAAGGGCTTCTCCTGTGCCGATCGCAACAGATTCAAGCGGACTTGGGGCAAGATGAACTGGAACAATAATTTCTGCGCTCAACCATTCCTCCATTCCGTTTAGTAATGAACCACCGCCAGTTAAAATGATGCCACGGTCAACAATGTCTCCGCTTAACTCGGCCGGACAGTCTTCGAGGGTTGCTCGAATCGCTTCCAGAATTTGTAATAGACACTCCCGCATTGCTCTATTAATTTCACGGGAAGAGAGCGTAACGGTTTTTGGTAAGCCGGTAACCAGATCACGCCCGCGAACATCCATAGAAACTTCTTCATGGTTGACAACGGCATTGCCAATTTCCATTTTAATATTCTCCGCTGTTCTTTCGCCAATTAACACATTGTATTCCTTACGGACATGCTGAATGATTTCATCATCAAGCCTGTCCCCCCCAACCCGAATCGAATGGCAGGCAACAATTCCGCCAAAGGAAATAATCGCGACCTCCGTGGTCCCACCGCCGATATCTACGACCACGTTCGCAACAGGTTCATCAACAGGCAGACCGGCGCCGATTGCGGCCGCAACTGGTTCTTCAATCAAAAGAATTTTTTTCGCACCGGCTGCTCGAACCGCATCTTGGATGGCTCGACGCTCGACGCTTGTCGAACCTGATGGTGCACACACGATCACGTTTGGCTTCCGCATCGCAAAGCCTAATTTTTTTGCAGCCTTGTGCATAACATTTTTTAGCAACTCGGTGGTCACATCATAATCGGCAATGACGCCATCTTTTAATGGCCGAATGGCAACAATCTTGCCGGGAGTCTTACCGATCATTTCTTTCGCTTCATGTCCTACAGCTAAAACATTTTTTGTTACGGTATCGATTGCTACAACAGAAGGTTCATTCAAAACAATTCCCTTTGTTTTACTATATACCAATATATTTGCAGTTCCTAAGTCAATTCCAATCTCAGCAGCTGATAACATGTTTTCACCCTATTTCTATAGATTCATACATAATAAGTTTCATATAAGGGTAACACGAATTTGGGGGTAGATTGTCGAATGTAAACGAATCGTTATTCTTTTGTAATTTTGTAACCTTTATTTAAAAAATGTAGTTATAATGCATAGATTAGATTTTTTTTGTTTATACTTATTTGATGTTCAACTGCTACTTACTTGTATGTTACGATAAGGCTGAGAAACCCGTAGAGTGGTTTCGCATGTTCAGCCCAAATGAAAAGGCAGTGTGAAAAAATTGGATGAAAAACAAAAGGTATTGGTTATAATCGGACCAACTGCAGTTGGAAAAACCAAGCTGAGTATAGAACTCGCGAAACGGTTAAATGGTGAAATCATTAGCGGTGATTCGATGCAAATTTATCGGGGAATGGACATTGGTACTGCAAAAATAACAGCAGATGAGATGGAAGGGATTCCGCACCATTTAATCGATATTAAGAATCCGGATGAAAGCTTTTCGGCTGCGGAATTTCAAGAGCTTGTCCGCGTGAAAATAGCTGATATCTCAAATCGAGGAAAGCTTGCGATGATTGTCGGCGGCACTGGATTGTATATTCAGTCTGTTATTTATGATTATCAATTTTCGGATGCACCTGCCAATGAAGCTCTCCGCTTGCAGTTGGAGGAACGAGCAAGGGAGATTGGCAGCGAAGCATTGCATCGTGAATTAACCCAAATTGATCCGAAAAGCGCCAGCCAAATCCATCCTAATAACATTAGAAGGGTCATAAGGGCATTAGAAATTTACTATAGCACTGGTAAAACAATGAGTGAGACCCAGAAAGATCAGCAGCCGGAACTTCTATACCAAACAGCGCTGGTTGGCCTGACGATGGATCGTGAAAAACTTTATCACCGGATAAATGCCCGCATTGATATCATGATTGAACAAGGATTGGTCGAGGAGGTACAAAACCTTTATAATCAAGGGCTCCGTGACTGTCAATCCATTCAGGCGATTGGCTACAAAGAAATTTATGATCATCTGGATGGCTTACTAAGCCTGGATGAAGCCATTGACAACCTGAAAAAAAATTCACGTCATTATGCAAAAAGGCAATTAACTTGGTTTCGTAACAAAATGGATGTAGAATGGTTTGATATAACGGAAGCAGCTGATTTAGAAAAAAAAATAATCGGAATTTCTCGTTATGTGGAAGGAAAGCTACAATTAAAATCGAATACATATTAGTAGAGACTAAAGAGGAGGATTTACCAAATGAAAACAGCTATAAACATTCAAGATCAATTTTTAAATCAATTGCGAAAAGATGGCACTAATGTAACCGTATTTTTATTAAACGGCTTTCAAATAAGAGGTCAAATTAAGGGATTTGATAACTTTACTGTGCTTTTTGAATCAGAAGGAAAACAGCAGCTCGTTTTTAAACATGCGATTTCAACTTTCGCACCGCAAAAAAATGTTCATCTTGATTTAGACCCACAATAAATTCACTTTCCAGAGCCTGTATATACAGGCTCTTTTTCATGTGAGGGAAGTTATGACTTAGGACTTAAATTCAGACGGCTCAAGCCTTTTTAACCTTTCCCAGTACGAATGGGACACGCATTCAGACCGGCATTCGCTTTTCCTCTTAAAAACTCTATTTACACTAATACTATTCATTTGAACTGAATACACATAGTATGAACGAATCTTTCTAGGAAAGCGCATAATCTTTGAAAGTAAAAAATTGATGTTTAAAGGTTCAACGTCATCCTTTTAAAGTAAATTTTTTCAATAAAGATAAATTGGGCAATTGTCACAAATAAAAACTCACAAGCGTATATTGTTGCAGAAATGCGAGGTGAAGGCTTTGGATCAACCGATTCGAATGAAAAGTAATGGTCAAATCAGCATCGTCCTTAACTCACAAAGAAAAGTGCTAACAAAAGAGTTGCCGGATTCCCAAGTTGCTCCAAAGGAAATCCCCCCCGAGCATACAGCATTAAAGGAAATTGAAGAAGATCTCGGGACGTTAGTTGGCATGAGCGAAATGAAACGAATGATAAAGGAAATATATGCATGGATTTATGTAAATAAAAAACGTGAAGAAATGGGATTGAAGGCAGGGAAACAAGCCCTTCATATGATGTTTAAAGGGAACCCTGGGACAGGCAAAACAACAGTGGCACGCCTAATTGGAAAGCTCTTTCAAAAAATGAATGTCCTCTCAAAGGGACATCTCATTGAAGCGGAACGCGCTGATCTTGTTGGGGAATACATTGGTCATACAGCCCAAAAAACAAGGGACCTCGTTAAAAAGGCCCAAGGCGGTATTTTGTTTATTGATGAGGCCTATTCATTAGGAAGGGGGGGAGAAAAGGATTTTGGCAAAGAAGCGATTGATACACTTGTAAAGCATATGGAGGATAAACAACATGAGTTTATATTAATCCTGGCCGGCTATTCCCGTGAAATGGAATATTTCCTAACCTTGAACCCCGGATTGCATTCCCGCTTCCCTCTGGTCGTTGATTTTCCCGATTATAATATTGAACAACTGATGGAAATCTCCTCCCGGATGTTAAAGGAGCGCGAATATACACTCAGCCACGAAGCAGAAAAGAAGTTAAGGGACCATTTAATTTGGGTAAAGGCGATCTTGAACCCAAATAGTTTTTCGAATGGGCGCTACGTCCGTAATGTTATTGAAAAATCAATTCGCTCTCAAGCAATGCGGATCTTGATGCAAAATAGTTATGACAGACATGAACTCATGACACTAAGAAGTAATGATCTAGTGTTTGATGAAGATTAGGCCCATGAAAGGGTCTTTTTTGTTACTGATTTTTGTTTATGAAAGAATAGAGTCGGGGAAAATTAGAGTATCAATGTTATTTTTGGTATGATGAAAATGACAAAAAGAGAAAGAAGGTTGCTGCTTGGAACAAAAAAAAGAAGTAGAAAAAGCAATCCTTGTCGGTTGTCAAACGATAGATTTGGATGATTTGCGATTCCAATATTCAATGGAGGAGCTAGTTTCATTAACCGAAACAGCTCAAGGAGATGTGCTTCTGTCTGTTTCCCAGAAACGCGATCGAATCCACCCGGCCACCTATATTGGAAAAGGAAAGGTGGAAGAAGTTAAAGCCCTTGTAGAAGAGCTTGAAGCAGACCTGGTTATTTTTAATGATGAACTGTCCCCAAGTCAGAAACGGAACCTTGCATCTGAATTAAATGCCAGAATCATTGACCGAACTCAGCTCATTTTGGATATCTTTGCACAAAGAGCTCGTTCTAAAGAAGGGAAGCTTCAAGTAGAGCTTGCCCAGCTTCAATACATCCTGCCTCGTCTTGCCGGACAAGGAACATCCTTGTCAAGACTTGGTGGAGGAATTGGAACGAGAGGGCCTGGTGAAACGAAACTGGAGTCAGATCGCCGACATATCCGCCGCCGCATTGATGATATTAAGAAACAGCTGGAGGTCATTGTTCAGCACCGAGAACGGTACAGGGAAAGACGAAAGAAAAACAAAACATTTCAGGTGGCGATTGTTGGCTACACAAATGCCGGAAAATCAACCCTCTTTAACAGGTTGTCTGAAGCGGACTCCTATGAGGAAAACCAGCTTTTTGCTACCCTCGATCCGATGACGCGAAAACTTATTTTGCCAAGTGGTTTTATTACCCTTATTACCGATACAGTTGGTTTTATTCAAGATCTACCAACATCACTTATTGCTGCCTTCCGCTCAACCTTAGAGGAGGTCAGGGAAGCCGATCTGCTGCTTCATATAGTGGATATGTCAAACCATGATTATTTTCAACATGAAAAAACAGTTAATAAGCTGCTCGACGATTTGGAAGTAAAGGAAATTCCCCAATTAACGGTATATAATAAAAGGGATATAAAACATCCTGATTTTGTTCCGACAGCCCAAACACCAACAATCTTTATCACTGCTTATGAAAAAGAAGACCGTCAGAAGCTAAAGAAAAAAATTGAGGATGTTATGATTGAAATAATGGATCCTTACCAAGTTGAAGTCCCAGCTTCAGAAGGAAAGCTGCTATCGCAATTAAAGAATGAAACGATTTTACGCGAGCTTTCTTTTCATGAAGAAGACCAATTTTATCAATGTAAAGGATACACACTAAAAGATCATCAAATAACAGGACAGCTACAAAAGTATAAAGTCTAGAAGGAGTAAAACATGTTTCAACAGTTAGAAAATGGGGAGAAGCTTCAGCCAATCGTCGAAGAGGTTGAAAAGCAAATTGCTGAAGTTCATAAAGAGATTGATGCGAGGATCGAAGCAAATCAATTTCGGGTTTTAAAAAGCTTTCAAAAACATCGGGTAAGCGATTCACACTTCATGCCATCGACCGGCTACGGCTATGATGATATCGGTCGGGACACGCTCGAGCGGGTGTACGCAGATGTGTTTGGCGGTGAGGCAGGGCTTGTGCGTCCGCAAATTATCTCAGGCACACATGCGATTTCGATCGCTTTGTTTGGAGTGCTTCGCCCTGGCGATGAATTACTTTACATAACTGGTAAACCCTATGATACCCTCGAAGAAATCGTTGGGACCCGTGGCAGCGGAGTAGGGTCATTAAAAGAGTTCGGCATTTCTTATGATAGTGTTTCACTAAAGCAGGATGGAAAAATTGACTATCAAGTTGTCGAACAAAAAATAAAACCAAACACGAAAATGATTGGCATCCAGCGTTCAAAAGGCTACGCAACACGCCCGTCGTTTACGATTTCGGACATAAAGGAAATGATCGCTTTTGTCAAAGAAATTAAAAACGATGTTGTTGTGTTTGTAGATAACTGCTATGGAGAATTTGTTGAAGAGCTGGAACCATGCCATATTGGGGCAGATTTAATGGCGGGTTCCTTAATAAAAAATCCGGGAGGTGGGATGGCAAAAACCGGCGGCTATATTGTTGGTAAACAAAAGTGGGTGGAAGCATGCTCATACCGAATGACCTCTCCGGGTATCGGGGCCGAGGCAGGTGCATCTCTATACAGTCTGCAAGAAATGTATCAAGGATTCTTTCTTGCACCTCATGTGGTTGGCCAAGCATTAAAAGGTGCTGTTTTTACAGCAGCCATGCTTGAAAGACTAGGAATGAATTCTTCACCAAAGTGGAATGCTAAGCGCACGGATTTAATTCAATCGGTCCAATTTGACAACCGTGATAAAATGGTTGCTTTTTGTCAGGCAATCCAATTTGCTTCACCGATCAATTCATACGTTACCCCACATCCAAGCTATATGCCGGGATATGAGGATGACGTGATCATGGCGGCTGGAACATTTATTCAAGGAGCAAGCATTGAGTTAACAGCAGATGGTCCGATCAGACCGCCGTATGTAGCCTATGTCCAAGGTGGTTTAACCTATGCACATGTCAAAATCGCTGTTTGCATTGCATTGGACAGGTTAATTGAAACAGGATTAATAGAATTGAACACATGGGAAAAGAACTAAGAAAATTTTTTGAACAATTCTATTTTTCTTTTAAAAAATGATGTTAAATAACCTAACATATGTTTGACAACAAATATAACATAGAATATAATGACAATAGATTCAGAAAAGCGATCATTATCCCTTTAAAACGAGTACAGTTCGCCCTGTTAAACGTTCAAAAGGGGTTGGACTATTGCAAACTCTTTTAGTTAGAGGGGAGGAGAAATCTTGAGTGGAAGTGAGATTCGCCGCACCATGCCGCTGTTTCCCATTGGAATTGTCATGCAATTAACAGAATTATCCGCAAGACAAATTCGTTATTATGAAGAGCATGGCTTAATTTCTCCTGCAAGAACAGAGGGAAACAGAAGAATGTTTTGCCTGATTGATATTGATAGGCTTCTAGAAATAAAGGATTTAATTGATCAAGGCATTAACATGGCAGGCATTAAACGGATATTCCAAGACAAAGAAGAACAGCTGGTTCCTCAAGACCTTCAACCGCAATTGGAAAAGCCAAAGCGCAACCTATCGGACGATGAATTACGAAATTTACTTCGTAATGAACTCATTCAGGCTGGAAGATTCAACCGGCCAAACATGCGCCAAGGGAATATGTCACGTTTCTTCATTAATTAATTAATTTTAGAATATTTGGAGGTAGTAAAATGGCAAAGTACACTAGAGAAGATATCCAACGTTTGGCTAAAGAAGAAAACGTTAAATTTATCCGTCTTCAATTTACGGATATTCTTGGAACCATTAAAAACGTTGAAATTCCAGTTAGCCAATTAGAAAAAGCCCTTGAAAATAAAATGATGTTTGATGGTTCATCAATCGAAGGTTTTGTGCGGATTGAAGAATCTGATATGTACCTATATCCTGATTTAAATACATGGGTTATCTTCCCTTGGACTGCTGAAAAAGGAAAAGTTGCCCGTTTAATTTGTGATATTTATACTCCTGATGGCAAACCTTTCGAAGGCGATCCGCGTAATAACTTACGCCGTGTCTTAAAGGAAATGGAGGATCTTGGATTCACAAACTTCAACCTTGGACCTGAACCAGAATTCTTCTTGTTCAAATTAGATGAACAAGGTGAACCGACTCTTGAATTAAATGATAATGGCGGGTACTTTGACCTTGCTCCAACAGACCTTGGTGAAAACTGCCGTCGTGACATCGTTCTTGAACTTGAAGAAATGGGCTTTGAAATTGAAGCTTCTCACCATGAAGTTGCTCCAGGACAACACGAAATCGACTTCAAATATGCTGATGCTTTAACAGCTTGTGACCAAATCCAAACTTTCAAGCTTGTTGTTAAAACAATTGCCAGAAAACATGGATTGCACGCTACCTTCATGCCAAAACCATTATTCGGAGTAAACGGATCTGGTATGCACTGCAACCTTTCTTTATTCAAAAACGGAGAGAATGCATTTTATGATCCAAGCGCTGACCTTGAATTAAGTGATAATGCGCGTCACTTCATCGCAGGTGTTCTTAAACACGCACCAGGCTTTACAGCTGTTACAAACCCAACTGTAAACTCTTATAAGCGTTTAGTTCCTGGCTATGAAGCTCCTTGCTATGTTGCTTGGTCTTCAAGCAACCGTTCGCCGTTAATTCGTATCCCGGCATCTCGCGGTTTAAGCACACGTGTCGAAGTCCGCAGTGTTGACCCGGCAGCAAACCCATACTTGGCCTTGGCTGTTCTTCTAAAAGCTGGTTTAGATGGCATTAAGAACAAATTGACTCCTCCAGCACCAATTGACCGTAACATCTACGTCATGAACAAAGAAGAAAGATTGGCTGAAGGAATCACTGATCTTCCTGCAACATTGCACCTTGCTTTAGAGGAATTAAAAGCAGACGAAATCTTGACAAGCGGTCTTGGCGAACATATTTTAGAACATTTCATTGAAGCAAAAGAAATTGAATGGGATATGTTCCGTACAGCCGTTCACCCATGGGAACGCGAACAATACATGAAAATGTATTAATCCATAAATGAAGAATGCCCTGATACCAATGGTGTCAGGGCTTCTTTTATAGGAATTGGGCTGAAATCGGCTGCGATCTTGGATAGTCCCCAGATCCTCATCAATAATGAGCTCCTAGGCACTAAAATGAAAATTAGATATCAGGAATAATTAGAAAAATGATTGCAAAAGATAAAAATGAGTTTGTTATGTCTATTGTTTGTAAACTAGCTATGGAGCAAGAATGCATAAAACAGTTAAAAGAATAAACCTTGTCAAAAAAGCCAACCTATTAACCACTATAACAGCCTCCTCCGATATATCTCCCTTTCATATCAAGAATAGTCGATAAATGTTAAATCGGTTTTAAGACTATGTAAAGCTTTCACAAAATATCACAAACCCCAAAAGGAAAAGAATGCAAAAAAAAAGCACCTCAACTTTGGGTGCTTTCTCCATGAATCTAGTAAAATGCAAAATTTCAATCACTCTTCATGTGTGTTAATGAACTTGTCGATAAACACCGATTACTTTTCCTAGAATGGAAACATTCCGTAAAATGATGGGATCCATTGTAGAATTCTCCGGCTGTAGGCGGAAGTAATCTTTTTCTTTAAAGAAACGTTTGCACGTAGCTTCATCTTCCTCAGTCATTGCGACAACAATATCACCGTTTTCAGCCGTGGACTGCTGCTTGATAATCACATAATCCCCATCAAGAATTCCTGCTTCAATCATGCTCTCTCCCATGATTTCAAGCATAAAAACATTTTCATCTGCAGGAGCCAATCTTTCAGGTAGTGGAAAGTACTCTTCAATATTTTCAATTGCTGTAATCGGAAGACCGGCTGTTACTTTACCAACTATTGGTACGTTGACAACATTGCTTCTTGGAATTTGTGCATTCTCATCAACTTCCAAAATTTCGATTGCCCGTGGCTTTGTCGGATCTCGTCTGATAAGACCTTTGCTTTCTAATCTTGCTAAATGACCGTGAACAGTAGAACTAGAGGCTAGTCCAACTGCTTCACCAATTTCACGAACGGATGGTGGATAGCCCTTTTTCTTGACCTCACTTTTTATAAAATCAAGGATATCCTGCTGCCTTTTCGATAATTTTGTCATAAGGATGCACCTCGTATGGTTTTTATTGTCTTTATTATAGCATGGCAACCATTTTTATACAAACATTAGTTCGAAAAAATAGTTGACACAAAACAAATGTTCGAATTATAATTGAACTAACAAAAACGAACATACATTCTAAAACGAGGTGCTTTACATGAAAAAATTGTGGAATCACTATTCATATGCTATTATACTGATTGTTTTAAGCTTTGTTACCGCATTCCTTCTTTCGATTCGATTCGATTCTTTTCATCAAAAACAATATAAAACAGTAACCGTTTCCGATGGTGACTCCATCTGGAAAATTGCTGAGGACTATTCTGAAGAGCATTCTTTATCAAAGGTTCAATTTGTTAACTGGGTCCAAACACATAACCATATTGAAGGAGATCATATTTTTCCGGGTGAAAAAATAGTCATACCGGTCAGCAGCAAGCCAGAAGTGACGAATGAGTTAGCGAGTGCTGCTGAATAGTACCTCTAAAGAAAGCGAGTCTTTACATTGAAAGCAGTTATCTATTGTCGCGTTAGTACAACAAAGGAAACGCAAGAAACTTCTCTACAACGGCAGGAGGAAGAGCTCGTCCAGCTTGCAAAAGACCATCAATTGGAGATAGTTAAGATTATTAAAGAACAAGCTAGTGGATATGAGCTGGATCGGGATGGAATTCTTGAATTACTAGACATGGTAAAAGAAGATAAGGTACAAGCCGTGTTAATTCAGGATGAAACAAGACTTGGCAGAGGAAATGCGAAAATTGCCTTACTGCATTGCATATTAAGAGAAAAGGCCAAGCTCTACAGCATTGCTGATAACGGGGAACTCCAGCTTTCAGAATCGGATTCGATGGTTCTAAAAATTGTTGGGATTGTGGAAGAATACCAACGCAAGCTTCATAATAGTAAAATAAAACGCGGTATGAAGCGTGCTGTTAAAAATGGATATAAACCTGAACGGAACCTGAAAAACCAGGGAGAAAGTTCTGGACGAGATAAAATTTTAGTTCCAATCACAGAAATTGTCCGGCTTCGAAAAAACGAGCTAACCTTTGCAGAAATAGCAGCAACCTTAAGAGGATTCGGATATCAAGTTTCGAAAGCCACTGTACATAGAAGGTACCAAGAGTATCTTGATTCACTTGAAGAACAATAACCTTGTCAGATGTTCATTTTTCTAGTAAAATCAAATGTCATATTAAGCATTTAAGTTTGCAAAGAATTGAAACTCTGTAAGGAGGTTATAACAAATGCTATCAAAAGAAAAAATTGCGAGAATTAACGAGCTTGCGAAAAAGGCAAAGCAAACCGGTTTATCAGAAATGGAAGCAAAAGAACAATCCAAATTAAGAAGTGAGTATCTTGCGGCCTTCCGTTCTTCAATGGAAAATACAATCACCAACGTTAAGGTAATTGATCCATTAGGAAATGATGTAACACCAGAAAAAATAAAAAGAATTAAAAAGAATAGACTACATTAGGAATACAATTTTTGTATTCCTTTTACATATGTAAATTTTCTTTGTATAAAATAATCATGACGTGTTTTTTTTTGGCATATTTTAAAGCTATTTGTTGTATAAATCGTTGCTGAATTATAATATTAAATTTGAAGTTAGTAATTAGGATTTGAGAAAGGATGTAAATCATGTTTAATTCTATTGATGCATTATCCGTAACTTCGATTCGCACACTTGCAATTGATGCGGTTGAAAAAGCAAATTCCGGTCATCCGGGCATGCCGATGGGTGCAGCCCCAATGGCATATACGTTGTGGACCCGTTTCATGAACCAGAATCCCAAAAATCCACATTGGTTTAACCGTGACCGTTTTGTATTATCTGCTGGACATGGTTCAGCCTTGTTATACTCGATGCTCCATTTAGCAGGTTATAATGTTACAATTGATGATCTAAAACAGTTCCGCCAATGGGGCAGTAAAACTCCGGGGCATCCAGAATACAAACATACCGAGGGTGTTGAAGCAACAACTGGACCATTAGGTCAAGGGATAGGAATGGCTGTAGGGATGGCAATGGCTGAACGCCATTTGGCTAGTGTTTACAACCAAGGGAGTTTTGATCTAGTCAATCATTATACATACAGTATTTGTGGTGATGGAGACTTAATGGAGGGCGTATCTGCAGAAGCTTCTTCGCTGGCAGGGCATCTGAAACTAGGTCGATTAGTTGTTTTATATGATTCAAATGACATCTCACTTGATGGGAAATTGTCACAATCCTTCTCTGAGAGCGTAAAGGATCGCTATTTAGCTTACGGCTGGCAATACCTTCGTGTTGAAGATGGGAATAACCTTGAAGAAATCGCCAAAGCCCTTGAAGAAGCGAGAGCTGATTTAGACCGTCCTACTATGATAGAAGTAAGGACAGTGATCGGCTATGGATCACCAAATAGAGCAGGAACCTCGGATGTACACGGTGCTCCACTGGGTGCAGAAGAATTAAAGCTGACAAAAGAATCATATCAATGGACATTTGAAGAAGATTTCCATGTTCCTCAAGAAGTATATGATAACTTCCAAAAACTAATCGTCGAAAATGGCGAGAAGAAAGAAAAGGAATGGAAAGACCAATTTGCTCAATACAAACAGGAATACCCTGAATTAGCGAACCAGCTGGAAAAAGCATTAAAGGGTGAACTTCCTAAAGGCTGGGATAAAGATATTCCTGTTTATAGTGAAGGTAAGAGCCTTGCTTCCCGCGCTTCATCAGGTGAAGTACTAAATGCAATTGCTAAAAACCTACCAATCTTTATTGGAGGATCAGCAGACCTTGCCGGCTCAAACAAAACATCAATTAAAGGATCAGCAGACTTTTTGCCAGGATCCTATGAAGGAAGAAACATTTGGTTCGGCGTTCGTGAGTTTGCAATGGGTGCAGCCATGAACGGCTGGGCACTTCATGGCGGAGTGAAGATTTTCGGCGGAACATTCTTTGTCTTCTCTGATTACTTACGTCCAGCGATCCGCCTCGCTGCCTTGATGGGACTTCCTGTTACTTATGTTTTTACTCACGATAGTATTGCTGTAGGAGAAGATGGTCCTACCCACGAGCCAGTCGAACAGATTGCTGCCTTAAGGGCAATGCCGAATCTGTCTGTTATTCGTCCTGCAGATGGAAATGAAACAGCTGCTGCATGGAAGCTTGCTGTTGAATCGACTGAAAAACCAACAGCTCTTGTGTTAACACGTCAGAATTTACCTACTATTAAAGATACAGATAAAAATGCATATGAAGGTGTGTCCAAAGGTGCATATGTGATCTCACCTGCCGGAAAAGAAACAGCAGATGCCTTACTACTTGCAACAGGTTCAGAGGTTGGACTTGCAGTAGAAGCACAGCAGAAGCTTGCTAGTGAAGGTATCCATGTTTCAGTTGTCAGCATGCCATCATGGGATCGCTTCGAAGTACAATCAAAAGAATACAAAGAGTCAGTATTACCGAAAAATGTAAAAAAACGTCTCGGGATTGAAATGGCCGCATCATTTGGCTGGCACAAATATGTTGGGGATGAAGGAGAAGTCCTTGCCATCGACACATTTGGAGCATCAGCACCAGGTGAAAAGGTTATGGAAGAATACGGATTTAGTGTAGCTAATGTAGTGGCACGCGTGAAAGCATTACTGCAAGAATAGAATAAGTTTTAAAAAAAGGAGAATGAGCGCAGTTCATTCTCCTTTTTTTTGTACTTTAAAACGAATGCCTATTTTTATCTCGTCTATTATTTTTTCTTTTTTTACTAATTCATTTTCTGCTTCTTCATGTGAAACCTCCTTAAAATGGATGACTGCAGTCGGTTGTAATTGAGCCATACTAGCTAAATCAGCCGTAATAATCTGACCGATTTTCGGATAGCCGCCTGTTGTTTGCCGGTCAGCCATTAAGATAATCGGATTGCCGCTTGGCGGTACTTGAATGGTTCCGTTTGTTACACCTTCAGACAATAATTCAAATTCCTCTGCTAAAGAGAGGACAGGACCTTCCATTCGGTAGCCCATTCGATCAGCCTGGGTCGTTAAGGTAAAGGGTTGATTGAACAGGTTTCTTTTGCTGTTTTGATCAAAGCGTTTAAACTCCGTGCCTCTCATTACACGAATCGTTTGCGTTTGCTGTAAATTGATTAAAGCGGTGTAATTTGCTGACCAGGCGACATCTTTTCCTAATTTATCCAATTTAGTAAATAACGCTTGACTGAATTCATTCATTTCATTGAATTCAATTACATCCTCTTTTTGCAAAGCCCTGCCTTTCAATCCGCCGATGCCTGCCCTAAGGTAGGTGCTTTTGCTTCCCATTATTTCTGGAACAGCAATCCCACCGGCAAAAGCAACATAGGCTCTGCAACCTTTTAACGGTGATTTGAATTGTAAGATCGAGCCTTTTCTCACCAATATCGGCCGCCACGTTCCTGCTTTTTTATCATCAATGACAGCAGATAAATCACCGCCTGTTATGGAGATTACCATTTCCTTCTCAAATAAAAGAGAGGTACCTACTAATGTAATTTCTAGAGCACCTTCATTTTCTTTATTTCCTACTAGCAGATTTGCTGCCCTTAATGAATAGTGATCCATTGCTCCGCCGACAACGACTCCATATTTTTGAAAACCATATCTTCCTAAGTCTTGTATTGTGGTTAACAGTCCTGGATGAAGTACTTTAACAGTCATCGAGTTAACTCCTTATATTCCTTATATTCATCCAGAGAAATTTGGAAAAATTTAATCTTGTCCCCGGCTTTAAGTAAGGTTGGCGGAGTCAAGTCGGGTTGAAATAAATCGAATGGAGTTCGGCCAATAATTTGCCAGCCTCCTGGTGTGTCTAGTGGATAAATCCCCGTTTGTTTTCCGGCTATTCCTACAGAACCAGGTACAATTGCTAACCGCGGACTTTCTTTTCGTGGAGTTGCAATTCTTTCATCCATTCCTCCCATAAATGGAAATCCTGGAGCAAATCCTAACATATAAACTAAACATTCATTTTTTGTGTGGATTTGAATCACTTCTTCGGCTGTCATCTTATGATAAGCAGCAACATCATTTAGATCTGGACCATATTCGCCGCCATATATGACAGGAATCTCCACAAGTCTTTCCACAAAAACCTGCTTTTCGTCCATTTGCCGCAGTAATTCATTCACTTTAGTACTAATTTTTTGGAAAGGAGTCATTCGTGAGTGTCTGTGATTAAAGTCCATGATAGAATGGTAAATAACTATTGGATTGTAATAAATTGTTAGATTGGTAAATGCAGGGACCGACTCAACAAAACCATCAAATGGATTAGTATTTAACAGCATTGACAAAGCTTGAACCTTTTGGTGAATAGCAGGGGATAGTTCATCGCCAAGCTGTACAATCAATGCCGAATCACCTAATGGTTTGATCACGGCTTCAGTGAAAGAACAACTCATTCCAAAACCTCCATTGTTTCATTAATATCGGAACTATTGTTTTAAATAACGGATTATATCATGACTATTATCATTATAATTGTCAAAAAATAAAAAACAAACTGTAAATTCTATATAATACCTATGATAGTTTGAAAATTTTGTACTTACTGTCTACTCCGATATTTATTACGGTAGAATGGATTTGAAATTTAAAACTACAATTCCTTAATTCGTAACAAAATGAAAATGCTTATCTTAAAGCTTGAATTAAGCGGCCAATATCCAAAGAAAAATAGCAGGGGGAATACAATGTTTACTGTAGATTTGAACTGTGATTTAGGGGAGAGTTTTGGCAGATATAAATTAGCGGAGCAGAAAGAAATTTTAAAGTATGTAACATCCGCAAATATTGCATGCGGTTTTCACGCTGGTGATCCGAGTGTCATGAGGGAAACCGTCAAACTGGCAATTGAAAATCAAGTTAGAATAGGGGCACATCCTGGGCTTCCGGATTTAAATGGTTTTGGCCGTCGTGAAATGAAAATTTCACAACAAGAGGCATATGATATGGTGGTTTATCAAATAGGTGCTCTCCAAGGTTTTTTAACCACATGTAATGAGGGTATGCAGCACGTTAAACCACATGGAGCTTTGTATAACATGGCTGCAAAAGATGCTAAGTTGGCAGAAGCCATTGCTCAAGCCGTATATGATGTCTCACCTTCATTAATTTTGTTTGGACTTGCTGGGAGTGAATTGACGAAAGCAGGAGAAAAGCTGGGCTTACGTACCGCACATGAAGTTTTTTCAGATCGTACATACCAATCGGATGGTACGTTAACCTCTCGATCCCAACCTGATGCTTTAATAAAAGATAAAGAACAATCCGTTGCACAAGTGGTGAAAATGGTGACAGAAGGGAGAGTCACCTCTCAACAGAAAAGACCAGTTTCCTTAAAAACAGATACTGTTTGTATTCATGGGGACGGTGAACATGCACTTGCTTTTGCAAAATATATGAAAGAAACGTTAGAACGAAACAATATTACCATTTCATCAATCATATAGAAGAAGGTGGAAATAAGTGTTAGAGCAAAAAGCAGAAATAGAAAAGGAAGGCATTCTGATTAAGCATATTCGGGTGCCTTTTGTCATTTCATTATGCTTTTCTGTTTTTCGACAATAATAGTTATAGTTTTCGCCGTGATAAGACAGACGTTTTATTGTTGCTTTTTTATAATAAATAAAAGAGTGTCTTGTGAAAGGGAGATTGTGGTGAGGAACTATCAGCTATACTTAATAGAAGATGAATTTGCCGCACATTACTTCGGAAAAGAGCAAATGTTTTTTCAGCTTTTTCAAGAACATGAACAATCGACCGGTGAATTTAAAGATATAACACAAAAGCAAATTAACTATATAACGAAAAGAATACCAGTTTTAAAAATACATCAAATGATCCAAAAACAGCTCGGAAAGGTGCGCGGATTTACGGAAGATTACGGCACATATATGATGGAATTAAGCGGAAAACTAAGCTCTGCTTATCTCCGGGTATTCGAAAACAAGCTAGAAGTAAAGGCAAACGGAACGTTAGAAGCGGAAACGGTTTTTTTCGAAGTGCTGCGAAAAAGTGAAGCATCTTTTTTAGCAATTGACTTGGAGCATTTCCGGTTTGGATGGTTAAAACCATATAAAGAAAGAAAATTAATCTAATTGAAAGCAGATATTGTATTGTTGCGCGGATTTTAGTACACTGTATGGTAGACAACATGAAGGAGGAAGTCTAATGGTTACAACTATTCTAGTTGGTGTACTAGCATTAGTCGTTGGTATAGCACTAGGATTTTTCATTGCTCGTAAATATATGATGAGCTATTTAAAGAAAAATCCGCCAATTAATGAACAAATGTTAAAGATGATGATGACACAAATGGGAATGAAACCATCCCAGAAGAAAATCAATCAAATGATGAACGCCATGAATAAACAGGGGAAATAAAGAAACCCTTATTATCCTTGGTGGGACAAGGGTTTGGGTGTTTTGCTCGGAACGGAATTTTAGGATGAATGGATAAGATTTTTACATAGTCTGAAACCTTCCCCGAAAAAACGTAAAAAAATGCTTAAACCTTCGCACTCATTTTGCAATTTATACCAATTAGTCACATTTTCTGATGAAGGATTAATCAAAAATTCAACAGAAAAGGTGGCTTTTTATTATGGAAGAAATTAAATATCTTGATGCAATGGATGAGTATTTAGTTCATTGTCAGGCATGTGGCTACACTGCCAAAACAATGAAAAATAAGAAACAGGAATACAAATTTCTAAGCAACTTCATGACAAACAAAAGGGGTACTGAGGACAAGCTTTTAAAAGACATTGCTGTGGATGATTTAAAGGCATATTTCAGAGCAAAACAACACAGGGGCAATAAGCCCCAGACAATTCTTACAACATTCAAGGCAGTCAATGCTTTCTTTAACTGGTGCATTAGTGAAGAGTACATTAAACATAACCCAATGGACAAGGTAGAACGACCGAAGCAACCTAAACTCTTGCTTAAGGGATTCACTGATGATGAAGTAAAGGCAATGATTGATTCATTTGGCACTAAGACGTATTTAGACGCTCGAAACAAGGCTATCATTGCCATGCTTGCCGACACTGGACTTAGAGCCATAGAGATTCGTACATTCAAGGATAAATCCATTATTGATAAAGATAATATAGTAGTCATGGGAAAAGGTAATAAAGAGCGACACGTTCCAATTACTCCTGCATTGAAGAAATTCTTAATCAAATATGAAAGACAAAAAGCAAAATATTTTAAAGAGTTTGCATCAACAGCAGATAACTATTTCTTGAACTATACTGGTGGTGAAATCTCCCACACTACATTATGGAATATCATTAGGGAAGCAGGGAAGAGAGCGAATGTTGAAGATGCAAGGGTTTCTCCGCACACATTTAGGCACTACTACGCTGTAAATGCTTTGTTGAATGGGAAAGACCTATACACGCTTTCAAGGCTACTAGGGCATTCTGACGTGTCTACAACACAACGTTATCTTCAAACATTGGATGATAAGACATTGATTCAGAGAGGTATTGATATTAGTCCATTGATGAATTTTGGAAAAAAGCTGAAAGTATGATACATGCGATACAACTGTGAGCGTTCCTCCTAACATGGGATTAATTGGTCTACTATACGACAGAATTGAATCTGAGCCAAATGGCGAAGTCTTAGGCATTGATTTGTAGGATAGTGTTAAAACATATTAAATAACAAAAAAGGGTTACAGAAGGAATTGAAGGGAGCAGTCACACGATGACTGTTCTTTTTCTTTTTGCTAAGTAAAGGTTATTACCCTTTCAAAGACATAATGGTTAAGGGCAACACAGTAATGCTCTAGCGATGCACAAGAACAAACAGGAATAGGTCACATATCTTCTGTTTGTAATGGACATCGAAAATTAGCAGGTGGCTACAAGTGGATGTTTAAAGATGAATACGAGAAGAGCCGTTAGCAGTTATAAATTTCTGTAAACAATATTTGGAGGAAATTCAGCGATTACGTTTTTGTGAAGCGGGATAACACTCAAATGACCGAGAACTCTATTATGTTAGTTTTTAATTATCTAGGGAAAAAAATGAATTTTAAAGATATACGGGTATCCGCACACACCTTCCGTCACACATTTTGCCATCGACTTGCTATGTCCGGAATGAGTGCCTTTGCAATTCAGAAGCTTATGAGACACCAAAATATTGCTGTTACTATGAAATATGTTGCTATGTGGGGGAACGAGTTAAGGGAGCAGAATGACAAGTATAATCCACTAAATTCATTAGATGTATAGTGCGGGAAAAAGGGGGCAGCACATGGCTGTTCTCTTATTTTTTATGGTTGGGATGGCACCTCTCTACAAATCACAATTAAAAGCATCAAAGATTAAATCGGTAAAAAAGTTCAAAATTAAATACATTTTTACGTTTTTCTCTTCCATACTCTATTTTTCTCAAAATATCACCTTACTGTATTTCTAGTACAGTAGGATTTTGATTTGATAATATTAGTCAACAAATTAAATACGGAGGGTTAATGGAAATGAAAATATACACATGCTAAAGGTTTTATTATCACATCTTAACAAAAAATAGCAGGACTGTAACTTCTTCCATAACACCAAAGGAGAGGTTACATATATTGGGATGTATAATGATGAATTTGAAAATCGAACTAATAGTCATTGTTATTTTGACCATGGGTATGCTTTCTAACGAGGTGGTGTTGCGTGTAGGTTCACTTCTTTTTTGTGTTTTTTGAGGAACTAAAACAATAAATTAAGGGGATTTTTTGATTATGACATCTTATCATTTAGCAAAGATTAGAAGACACCTGTTAGAAACGGAAGGATATATCTGCAAAGCATGTGGATGCGAAGTTCATGATAAATATGGTGTAGGACGTAATTCTCCAACAAAAGCACATGTAGACCATATTGTCTCTCTTGCAAAAGGTGGTAGCAACGATTTATCTAATTTTCAAATCTTATGCAGAAGATGCAATCTACGCAAAGGAAAGATGCGAGATGAAGAATTCAAGGCATTAATCGAGGCTGAGCAGGAATATGTAAAACAACATCAACACGAAATAGCTAAAAAGCGTCAACAATATAAGGAGAAATGTAGTTATTGCAACGAAGCAGTACCGAGAGTGTTTACTAATAATTTATGTATAAGATGTTACCAAAAAGAGTGCCGACGCAGAAGCTATCAAAATGAGAAAAAGAGAAGATTATCACACTAGTACAATAAATGACCATTTGAAAAATGGAGTTGGAAGTACCTAGTTTTATTAATAAATACCTATTAAATGAGCGATAAAAAAACTGTACCGAATCGGGGTACTAATATTTATATATATTAAGAGGTCGATTCGGTACAGAAATTTATAGTCTAAAACATCAATAAAAATGAAACAATTTTGAGCATTATTGGATTCAATTTCTAACCAAAACATGAAGGGAGTGAAATAGATGGCTGCTAATAATAGCGAAACCTAGCCATCAGAAAAGGGAGTTAAATTGGAAAAAGTATTAAAAAGCCAAGCAGTTCGAATAATAGATGCAACTTGTGGAAAGGGAAAAACTTCTTGGGCAATTCAATATATGAACGAGGCTCATGAATCAGAAAGGTTTATGTTTATTACTCCATTTTTATCTGAAGTCAAAAGGGTTAAAAACTCTGTTACAAATAGAAAGTTTTCAGAACCCGAGGTGGATAAAGACAACGTTACAAAACTAGAAAGTTTAAAGCGATTAGTAAGGCAAGGGAAAGACATTGTCAGTACACATGAGTTATTTTCAAATATTGATGAAGCAACATTAACTTTTATCAAATCTCATAAATATACACTTATACTAGATGAAGTAGCTAATGTCATTGTACAAGCACAAATTTCGAAAGATGACATTAAATTATTGCTTGGTCACGATGGGAATGAACCATACGTAACCGTGGATGAAAATGGTTTTGTTGCTTGGAAAAAAGAAAAATATGATGGAACGTTTAAACGAATCGAGAGGCTAGCCAAGACAAACAATCTTATGATTTTCAACAATACAGCCATGTTTTGGACATTTCCTGTATCAGTATTCAAAGCGTTCAAGGATGTTTTCATACTCACATATATGTTTTGGGGACAATCGCAGCGGTATTATTTCAAAATGTTTGAAGTTCCAATGTATTTCAATTCCGTGGAATTAAACCGTGAAACTGGTCGCTTTGAGTTAATTCCATATGTTAAACCAACGCAAGAGAATGTCGAATTCCTAAAACAAAACATCAATATTTATTATCCGACTAGATACAATGAAAAGGATATGAACGCTGTAGGAGATAAAAAAGGGGCATTCAGTCATAACTGGTTGACAGAGAATGTGAAGGATAAAGAGATGGTTAAATTAATTAAAAGTCACGCATATAACTTTTACTGGAACAAATGTAAAGTAAAGTCTGAAAAAGTGATGTGGACATGCTTGAAGGATTTCGAAGAGAAATTAACCCCTAAGTCAGCAAAGAAGCAATTCGTTACACTTACTGCTAGAGCAACAAATGATTATATAGATAAAGAAGTTTGTATATATCTTGCAAATCGATTTATGAACCCAGTTGAAGTGAAGTTTTTTCAATACCACAAAGTTGATGTTGATGAAGAATTCTGGGCGTTATCAGAGTTAATTCAATGGCTGTTCCGAAGCAGAATAAGACGTGGAGAACCAATCGAATTATACATTCCTTCGAGTAGAATGAGGGGGTTATTAGAGAAGTATTTAAATGGAGAAGCTGTTGCATGGTTTGAAAAAGATGAAGTATTTACTGTATAGTAGAAGGATTGAAACTTGGTATATTAAATTTTTGCATAAGTGATTCTTTGAACCCTTGTGGCTGTTGGGGTTTGTTCTATTTTCCTTATAGAAGATTATATAAAAAACGCATAAGCGATGATGAAAAAGAATCTTATACATGTGTCTAATCGCAGCGTAGCGGAGATTAGCACATGGTCGGGGAGGAGCGAGTGATGAACGAACGAGTGACGGGCTGACAAGCCTAAAAGCTTTTAAAGAGAAAAGAAGGCGTTGACCACGCCCGTCACTACGCTTTCGCTCCGTGACTCCTCGGCAGTTGCTCGTTCTCCACTTCGTGCAGAACGGCAACTATCATAATCACTCTGGATTTCTGTACAATGCTATAGAAGAAACATTAATATCATAGGGGATTCATGGGAAAGAATAAACTATCCAAACTTGTTAATATTTGTCTGCTAAACCATGTTATTAACGGACTTGGGGTTAGAACTAAAGTAGCGGATAATTTAAAGAGATGGAGTATAAAAATCGGAGCGGTTGGAGTATTGGAAGAGTGAGAAAAGACTTCATTGAGCCTCTCTTTTTATATAGCTTAATACAATAACGATGAAAAAGAGAAAATTGAATATTATAAGGAGGTTAACAAATTATTAATACACCCTTTGATTATTTCAGAGATAATATTATTAGATTGCATGAAATGAACAATAACTCAACTAGGTATATTACGGAAGGTATTGAACGCCTTCACGAGAAAGGATATACGGATAAAGCCATTTATGTTGCAATGGTGGTGTCAAAGGAAAAGCTATTACACGCATTTGATATTCGTAACGCAAAAGGTAAATTTACTATTCATAAAAATGGGGGTAGTGGATTTAATTATAAATACGCTATACGATATGCTTTTAAAGTCATTGAATCAGAATTAGATGATGTTGTTAAACGTCTTGAAAGACTAAGTCACTGAGGGATTACCCTTAGTGATATTTTTATGTATTGGAGTTGCTAATTGAATATAGGGTTGAATTCAAGACATAGGTGCATAACGATTAATAAAACTCGTCTTTTTTTAATTATTACAATAAGCTAGAGTTTGTGAAAGAATGTACTTAAAGTAATGGGAGGTTAGTTAAGGAGATAACAGTTTTGAAAATGACAAAAGCCAGTATACAAAAAAGTATGGGGTATCTCACTTCTTTTATATTTTTTTCCAAAATGATAGAATAATACTACAATCAACCAAGTATGGAAGATTTTTTTTATATATTAAAACCTTTGTTAGTTTTTATTTAGGAGCAAAATAAAAAAGTGAGGTGGATTATGAGTAAACTATATAAATATATCAAGATCTTAGAAATAATTTTATTTGGTCTTTCAGTATTTATTATTGATTTTCTAAAAAGTGAAAAATTATATTGGTGGGTATTAATAGTTGTAATCATAACTATATTACTTGAGATTTTCATTAAAAATAAAGAATTCAATCCATTAATTAAGCTTGCAATTAATAGAGAGCAAAAAAATAAAGAAATAGAGAGAAATGGCATTACAAACCATTACTTTATGGATAATTATGAATCTAAAAATAAAAGAAATTCACAAACTGCAAAGGTCATAGATGAGGCAAACGAAATGTTTCTACTTGCTGAAACCGGCAAATCATACTTGGATATTCCAACAGATAGACATTGGAAGAATATAAAAGATAGATTAAATAAAGGAGTATCATTTAAGGTTCTACTTATTAATCCTTACTGCACAAATAAACAAGTTAGAAATAACCTAAATAATAATGATGGGATTGATAGAAAGTTAAATATCGAAGGTCTGGTAACTTTAAATAATACATATGAGAACTTAGAAATTAGGTTTACTGATCAGGTTTATTGTTCATTATTTTTTACAGATAAATATATGATTTATGACCCATATCATTTGGGTAAAACATCAGACCGAATTGAAAACAATTTTATTGCTATAGAATTCAACCGTGATAACCGTAATTACAATATATTAAAAAGTCACTTCGAGAATTGTTGGAAACTTTCTGAATCATTCGAAGAGGTTATAGAGAAATGAAAAGAATAATACTCACCTACAATCAAAGCTGTAATTTAACTTGTGATTTTTGTTATGTGAATTTTCACCATCAAAAAATAGAAGACAAAACATATGAGGTAGTAAAAAGAGCAATATCATTGGATTTCGACGTGATTACCTTTGGTGGTGGTGATTCTTTTAGTAAAAGTAGTTTCAGAAAATCGTGCATACTAGCCAAAGAAAATGGGTTATTTACTCAAGTAGATACAAATGGTATTTCAATTACTCAAAGTGATTTTTCCTTTATCGAAAATTTTGTAGATTTAATTGGAATATCCTTAGATGGAGTCGGGGAAACTCATAATTATATGAGGAAATCAAAAAATTTATTTACTAAGGTAAATTCTGTTCTTCAAACATTAAAAGAGTCAAATACTAGGATTAAAATAAATACCATATTGACAAAACAAAACAGAGATTCTATTTATGATATATTTAGATATTTAATGCAGTTTGAAAATATATATAGTTGGAGTATATATCAGTTTTTCCCTTTATCTGCTGCCAGAAAGAAAAAAGATACGTTTGAAATATGTGATGACGATTTTGATAGTGCATTAACCTTTTTGGATAAGGAAGAGAAGAAATTTAAGATTGAAAAATTTAAATATAGTGATAGGGTTAGTGGTTATATATTTTGTGATGAGCAAGGAAAGATTTATACGAATAGTTTAGAGGGGGATTACAGAGACATTTGTTCAATTTTTGATTTTGATGTGGCAGAGAAACTCTCTAAACTTGATGAGTGTATTAATCCTAAAACAATAAATCGTTATATAAATTAAACAATATTGTACTTAAACTAACTGGATGCGATTCTTCGATAGCGAAGGATCGCTTTTCCAGTAACGGGCAGGTTTGATCAAGATATAGCTGCACGACGATTATTAAAACTGTGATTTTATTGATTGCAGCTAAACTATATAGGTTGTGAAATATATATTCTTGTAGTAACGGTGAAGGATGGTGCAATAAGGGTAAAAGCGGTTGCTCAACAAGGGCAGTCGCTTCTTGTGTTAGTGTAAGAAGGAAATAAGATGTATATAGCGAATTGATAATAAAAATCTCGATAAGAAGAGGTGATAGAATGGAATATAAAGATTTAATGGAACTGAAAGGTTATTTCTATCTACATAGCTTATTTGAGCATGAAACCAATTCGTTAAGAATTTTTATTGAAAGATGTAAAGTAAGCCAGCGAAGTGAAGATATTGAGATAGGTGAACATATTATAACAGAAGCATTCCCCATAGAAGTTGATGAAGAATTGCCATTATTACAGATTGAATTTGATTCATATGTCTCCTATAACATCATTAATGAGTCATTTACTGTTTTAGACAATTATGAAATCTTTGAGGGAAATGCTTTTCGAATTTTTAAGAAATCAAGGTATTTAGACTTCATTAACAAAGGTACTATTGTTACCGATGTCTTTCCAGAGGAACAATTTGTTCATTATGAGATAGCATGTTTAGACCATATTATTGATATTATTTCTTTTGATGAACCAATAGTTACTGAAATCAAAAGAGAATAGTTCTACAAGTAAGTTGGGCGTTTCTGTATCAGGCAGGAACGCTTTTTTGTATGTGCTAAAGGGTAGTGGAAGAATAGCTGATACAATAAAGAAAAATAAAGATTGGATTGGTGGTTTTAATGGGGTTATTTACTTGCCAATGTTGTGGATATAAAACTCTTTCAGAAGGAACACGGGACAGCTATGAAATTTGTAAAGTTTGTTTTTGGGAAGATGATTATGTGATGAATGAAAACCCAGATTATTGGGGCGGTGCAAATGGTGTATGTTTAAGGCAAGCACAAAGAAACTTTCTTAGATTTGGAGTTAGTGAGAAACAATATCTTAACAACGTAGTTAAAGGTAACTATGAAAAAGACCCTTTATTGAAACCAGTGTGGGAAAATGAAGTAAAACTCAATGAAAAGAAAATAGTAGAAATACAAATAGAAGGAAACGTTTTGGAAAGTAGTTTTAAGGAGTCAATTCATATTCATGACTTTTTAGACGAATTTACTGAATTTCTTGAAAGTAAGGGATGGTCTTTTGGTGGTGAAATTAAACAGGTAAGTACACCTATTGATAAAGATTAAGCAAAGCAAATAGAAAAAATTAAGAAAAATACTATTCAATAAGCGGGTGTTATCCTTAAAGAAGGAGAAGAACATCTTTTTGTTGAAGTTAAGACGTAGGTCACTAAATGAAAATGAGCAATAATAAATAGGAGTTGATTCAGTGGAGCAAATGAGCGAGATTATACATTCATCTGCAAATTCATATTTCTTGTCATATAAATGTTTGATTGATAAACATGTTGAAGTAAGCAATTTTTATGGTGATATTTTATCAGCATACTCTTTACCCGCTATCACAGTATCTGCATTTTCCTGTGAACTTGCATTGAAGAGTATCTTACATTCTGAGAGTGGTAAAACACCACGAGGTCATGATTTAAATAAACTCTTTAATCAACTGCAACAAAAAACTCGAATAGATATGGTTGAGCGGACTATACAAGCATATAATTTTAAGTCAGAAATCTATGGTGGTAATTCTCCAATATCAGAGATAGACTTTTACAACCTTCTAAATTCACATAAAGATACTTTTATGACTGTTCGCTACTTTCATGAGGGTAGACTTTCAAGCGTGGATTTAGATTTTATAGAAGCTTTTATGTTTTGTTTAAATGGTCAAGATGATGATTACAAAGCCTATGTAAAGTTTCAAATTTTTAAGAAGCAACAACTAAATGAAACTAAAGCTTGAGGACACTACTGTCCTCAAGCCTTCTGTTATAAACATGGAGACTTGTCCATTATTAGAATTGTATGTTACTGACTGCTTGGACGAACTTATCAATTTGCATTGCTAAATAGGAGGCATCCTCTACCACAGGTCTTATTTTGCTTAATGACTCCCTTGCTCTACGGATAACAGATGGTTTTGGTTGGTTGCCAGCTTCAATAGAATTTGTTGCTTCTTCAACAAAATCAATAGCATCTTCTTTATCGGCAGTATTTTCAATTTTTGCATCTTTCAAAGCGGTAATAATTTCCTTAGCGAGTGATAAAAGTTCTTCATTACTATTTTGGCTGTTATTTTGTTGGTTAGCTTGAATGTTACCTGTTTCTGTAAAGTTTAGTTGTCCTACATTTCCTTGAACTAAAACTTTTGCATTTGGTTTTTCATCTATACCCAATTCGATTGCCTTCTCTTCTAAATAGTCTGTAATATGATTTACCAATAGTTTTACAACTTCCCTGTTAAACTCACGAATACTATCAGAAATCTTTGCACCACGGTACATTGCATATGCCCGTGAAACAGTATCATATCTATCAAAGTTCTCCGTTGTGTATTTTAAAAGTTGATAAATGAAGGCTATTTCCTCGTTCACTTCTAGAGGAATGTCAAATTTTACATTAAATCCCCGTGACTGAATGATTTCCTTCATATCAAAGTTTACCACATTATTTTTTGTTATAAAGTCAAACAGGATTGGCTCATTGTCTATATACTTACTGAATCTTGTTGCTAATCTCATTGCTTCATATGTATCTTGAGCATTGAGTAAATCCCCCGCCATTCTCCTAAATTGCCTAGACATTACTTTAAATTGTTTTACATCAATTACCAAATCCAATTAATTCACCCCACAATATGGACAAAACGGCTTTATTGTCTTGGACAATAGTGAGAGTTTTGCCTTTCTATTACAACATATGAATTCAATTTGCTCTAAGTCATCATTCTCAAACAATGCTCTTGGTTGCGTAGTGGGCAAAGGCTTTCCTCTTTTGAAAGTTATGTTCTTGCTTTTCCTTGAGGTTCTTTCTAAGCCTTTAAAAAAATCATTCAACATGTCCATTGCCTCGTTCATAGCAAGTGTCTCTGCATGCTCTATAATATCAACAGTGTAGTAGGTTGGAATAGGACTGGGTATCCCACAATTCGGACAAAATAATTCAATAACATCATCTTCTTGCACTTCAGTGGTATTCAGTTTGAATTCTTCAGTACACAACGAACATTTAAAAGAACTAAAACCCTCGATGTCGCTTTGTTTAGAAATAACAAAGTTCCTTTTCATATATACACCCCTCCCAATTTTTCCCTCCCTTTTCCTAAGTTAATTATAGTACAAAAGACATGTTAGAGCCTCTCCAATTTTGTTTATCATTTACCCTATTATCGGAAGTATGATTGAGTAAGTCCCACACACCCTGAGACGTTCATAATGGCTCTTATAGGCACTTTATTAAAGCCTCCTCTAAAACCTTCTTCTAATCTAAGCTTTAGGTTAAATCTGACGGCATTATGTAAGCCTACCAAAGATGGTATTGTGATGTTCTCTGATTAATCTTCTAATCCAATTTGAGACGATATACCTCTCATTTTTCAATAAAGTACATATGTTTGGTAAATCGCCTATTGATAAAAGGTCAATTCTTGATGATTCAGAAACCACACTCATTCACAAACTAACATTTGGCAAATGTTCGACACGAAACAAATAATCGCCTCGGTTTAGCACATTAAAGGGATAAATCATATAGTAAAAATCTGTTTAAGTTCGATAATGATGTCCGATAACAGTGGTGTAACATTTTAGTCACTGCTAATGATGTTATTTGATATAGGCATACCGTTTGGAGACGTATATCGTCTCAAAAAGGACATAAGCTATATGTTTCAAAAGGTACACTTTTTGCAACGTATTTCATCAAACGGTACAATAAGGGTTTGGATAGTCTCATATGGTATTAAATACACTTTTGAAACGTACCAAAAACATTGTTGACCTTATGATACGCATTAGATATGATAATATTATCAATCAACAAGGTGGAATTTATCATGGACAACAAAGAATTTGGATATGTACGAGTAAGCAGTAAAGATCAAAATGAAGCAAGACAATTGGATAGAATGTATGCTCTTGGAATTGATGAGCGTGATATTCATATCGATAAGCAAAGCGGTAAAGACTTCAATAGACCTCAATACCAAGCTTTGAAAATGCGTTTGCGTAAAGGAGATACCTTATACATTCATTCTTTAGATAGACTAGGTCGTAATAAAGACATGATTCTAAACGAGTGGAAAGATATCACACAGAACATCAAAGCACATATTGTTGTACTTGATATGCCATTATTAGATACACGGAAATACAATGATTCAATCGGTTCTTTTGTAGCTGACTTGGTATTACAAGTATTATCATGGGTTGCTGAGGAAGAGAGAACAAAGATTAAGACTCGTCAAGCTGAAGGCATAGCTTCCGCAAAGGCACAGGGTAAACACCTTGGGAGACCTAGAACATCTATCACATCTGAATTTGAGCAGGCTTATAAGGAATGGAAAGCAGGGGATATCACAGCAGTTGAAGCCATGAAGAAATCGAACTTGACTAAGGCTACATTCTATCGCAAGGTAAAAGAATATGAAGCTAGCTAATGGGACTCCCTTTGGGGTCTCTTTCTTTTTGGTTTAGGATGTGGGGGCGTATTTTCCACACTTTTGCAGGGGTCAAATGTAGAATATACCCTGTGTACCCTAATCCACACGTCACAGATAATCCGAAACGAAGAAAAATAAAATAATCTTTGAATTGGCGTAAAAAGGCATTGAAAAAACAGAGTGCTGTAGAGAAGGGAAGACCACCAGCTTCAGACAAATACTTTTAGAGGGTGGAAGCAATAATAAGTATAAGGAAAGGACTTTTTATTGTAGGAAGAATCAACAATAAAAATGAGTGATTACATTAAAGAGAATATAATACTAATAAAAAGAGTCATACTTTCATTTGAAAGTATGACTTTGTTCATAACTTTAACTATGATAAAAATATGTACCTATCGCTTCTTAAGAAACCCTTTTATACTATCAGTTGTTATATATTCAAGTCCAGTTCGTGGAGATTTTGGTTTAGGGCGTCTTGTCGGATTTGCTGGTCTACCATAGCTTCTATTAATAGTCTGTTTATCATTTGGTTTTTGAGGTTGTTTTTTTTCATTTGAATCAGTCATTTTTTCCCCCCGCCTTATCTATAGATTTTATAATTTTGACTTTTTGAACTTCATCTGACTTTCCAAATAAAACTGGAATCATACACGCTGTACCAAAAACTAGAGAGGCTAGAACCCAAATTCCTACTTTTCTTAGATATTCTAATTTCTTTAGATTTAGATTAGTATTTACATCCGTTATCTGTTTGTATTGTTCGCACAAACTTCTTTGTATTTCTAACTCCAGGATTTCCTCTTTATTTTCTGCTTGTACCTCACCCTTTGCAATAAGATTGTCTACATAGAGTTCTAGTTGCTGTGCTTGGTCATCTAAGTCTGCTAATGAGGGAAGATACTGATACCTATAGTTGTAATAAGCTTTTCCCATATAAAAAATTGAAATAAGAAATGCTACAGTAAATAAGGAGAAAAAGGAAAAAAATAACGGCTTCCAGACTTCACCCTTAATATCATTAAGGTTTGAGAGGAGAAATACAAAACCTCCTGCGAGTAAGGTAACAATACTAAGTGGTACAGAAATACGGGAGTTTATTTTCTCTTTGTTATCTAATTCAAGGAAGTACAACTCCTTAAAAAGTTCGTAATTCTGCTTACTAATGTTGATTCACCCCGATTCATTTATTTTATATATAGGTAGATTTTACCTCCAAAGTATGTAATCTGTCTACTATATTAAGAGGAGAGTAGTAAACATAATTTACTATTTAGATGGTAATTGATTCCATTCTATCACAGGGTTATGGAATTTTAAGCAAACTAAGCATGGGGTACTTCCACATTTTTACTGGGGTCATGGGCAGGACAAACCCCATAGTTGGTTCTGTCACACACCATTAATTTCTACAAGTGAATTAAGACCTCATTATTAATATAAAATTAATTCAAATATACAGTATAATGTTTGATGCAGCTTATTAATAGATAAAAATTAGAACGAAACTGGGGGAGAAGCTCTTGAGTGAAATTGAGTCTATTATTCGATATGAACGAGAAGGAACATTGCTGGACTTTAAAAGGGAGCAGTATCGGAAGGAAAAGTACAAGGATTTAATCAAGGATGTTATGGCAATGGCAAATGCAACAAGGGTTGGCAAGAGATACCTTATTACAGGAGTAAAGGATTTGCCAAGCGGAGATAAACAATATTTTCCTATTCCAAAAGAAGAATTTGTTGACCAAGCTACATATCAACAAATATTAAGAGAAAATGTTGAGCCAAGTATTGATTTTACTTATTATCCAGTGGAAGTTGAAGGAAACTTGCTCGGGGTAATTGAAATTGATAACTGTAATAATCCTCCATACATGATGAAAAAAGACTATCAAGAACTTAAAAAAGGGGATTGTTTTGTCCGAAAGGGAAGCCAGCAAGAAAAAATGACTAGGAGAGACTTGGATGAAATTTTTGCCTTTAGGTCAAAGTTTCAATTCAATGGCAAAATTGCAATTGGATTTAACAAGAAATTAGATAGAAAGTTGACTGTTAGTGCTGTTAAGGATTTTATGTTGCCCTCTCAAGAAGCAAAGCAACAAATCGAAGCTATCTTGGAAGAACGGAAGTTTAAAGATAAGTTAGGGTTAAGTAATCTTGATCGTTTGAGATTATCGACAAACTTTTATTCTCCATTTAAATCCGTTCCCTACGAGGACAGAAGTACAGAAACATTACGAGAAAATTTAGAGAAGGTTGATGAAACGTATTACGAACATGATTTGTTTCATATTGGCGAGGAATTATCTGAAAAGCTAAACATGGTTTTGAAAAATGATGGGGATAAATATTTGGAGGACGTTTCTATTCAGTTTAAGATTCCTTCTTTGGGAGTTATGGTTATGGATAAAATTCATCAAGAGCCAGTCTCTGGTATTGAACGAGCATTGGCAACTGTTCCTGCTTTTTCTTATCATTATCCTCATGTAGAAAAAGAGGAAGGCTTTTACATTATTGAAAGCACTATAGGTGATTTAAAACATCATCAGTATACAGAAGCCTTTGGGGAAGATTTAAGGATATTTTTCAGCCCAAACTCAAGTGATAAAATAATTCCTTGTTCATATACAATTTTTGCTAAAAACCTCCCAACCCCAATTGTTGGTCAGTTGGAAATAGAAGTTGTTTAACCTTATTAAAAAAGCTCCAAATTAACTTGATCAAAAGGTTTGGAGTTTTCTTTTTAAGATTCCCCTGCGACGTACTCGAGGAAATCACTGAACAAATTGAAACTGTAAGGATCTGAAAGAATTTGTTTAGGTCATTCAAGTGAGACTCTTGAATACTTAACTTAAAAGCTTGAATTGATTTAATTTTTAGTGATTTTAAAAAACTTATGCAATCCCAATTAACATAAACATCAAAGAATTATAAGTTCTTAACCTAATGACACTAATGGAACAGCAAATTAATATGCGGATGCAAAGGAATGTTGAATGGGAGAAAAAGAAATAAGAAAGTAACTGCACTGAACAGAACAAAACAATTGTAAGAGGGGAAACCCTCTTTTTTGCTTGCAATTGATGTGGGGGGAATAATTTCCACGTTTTCGTAAGTACCTTACAGCAAAACAGATAGAGGTAGGTCGAAATCAACACCCCAATATTTTACGATTCCATCCATACGAATATCCCATAATCGTCTTAAAATCTATTCGATCGCAACAAAACCAAAATGGAAACTTTTTGAAAACAGTACGATAAACCTCAAAAATGTATACGGAAAACTTCAACCACTTTTTACCCGAAAAATAGTGTGAAGGTTTAACCAATATCTATTAAATAGGTTAAACTTTCCTTGACAAATTGTACTAAAATATGGTTAACTTTTCTCAAGAAAATGTGACTGTCTATTTGGTAGTGAATTGGTAAAAACGAGTGGTTAAGGTTTTCCTTTATATAGCCTAGAAACCTTGATATGATGAGCTATTTAAAGAAAAATCCACCAATTAATGAACAGATGTTAAAGATGATGATGACACAAATGGGTATGAAACCATCCCAGAAGAAAATCAATCAAATGATGAACGCCATGAATAAACAGGGAAAATAAAGAAGCCCTTATTTTTTGAGGGTAAACAGTTTGTGGATGGGTAGGTATAGGACTAGTTCTTTTAGAGCCTTTTGTTAAGTGAACCCTTCGAAATCATTTTGTTTTATTTTTGCTTATCTTTCAACAAACTAATCAGAAACCACTTTTTCTATTGGAAACGAAACCAATGAAAAGTGGTTTTTTTGAGTTCTCAGAATTGGAATTTCAACTGTAAATTGTAAGAAAAAGGTAATGGTTCTTTTTTATTAGTCTATGCAGGAAAATGGCCCTTTTTGTAGAATTTTATTGGTTAGTTAAAGGGGGCGTTTTATATTGCTATTGAAAACATAATTGAACTTGCAGCTTGGATCATTGCATTAGGACTACTGTTTTTCGGGGCACCGAGAAGCAAACTTCGTGAAGTCATTCTAAGTCTATTATTTATGCAATCTATTTCTTTTATTTTAAGTTGTATAACCATTCACTATAAGCTCATTTCCTATCCTATTCGTTTCTTTAATTACGTTTCGCGAACAAGTATTACATTTGAATTTTTAGTTTTCCCTGTGGTAAGTGTCCTCTATAATCTGTACTATCCCAAAAATGGAACAAGGCTAAAAAAACTGCTTTACTCCATTTCTTTTCCGTCAGTTATCATACTTTTTGAAGGAATTATTGAAAGTTACACGAATAACATTAAATATCTCCATTGGAATGTGTTCTTGAGCTGGATTTCGATGTTCCTTATTTTACAAATAGCGTATAGATTTTACAGATGGTTTTTCAGCAAATACAATAAATCAAGAAAACTACTAGCCCGTCTCTCAAAGTGATGGAATAGGATAAGCAAAAACATACAGCTATTTCAACAGAATGGGTTCACTTTAAGAGATGCAAATACGAACCTAGCAATGTGATGCACACGAATTTTTTCAGTTCATGTGCATTTTTCGATTAAATGATATGTGTAGGAACTAAAATTGACAGCTTGCTCCTAAGGCCGGCAATTGACCTTGAATACACTTTTGGATTAATTATGGTCTTAAGCTATTTTGGTTTAACGAATCCCGAAAGAATTCCCCTTCCTCAAACCTGTGAAGGGCAAAGCCCAAGGTTAGGGAGGTGATGAATTTCGGTTGGCGTAAGACAAAACA
>NZ_JAEVLT010000001.1 GCF_024494385.1 Bacillus sp. EB600 | reverse complement strand
TTAAGTGCAAATTTTCACAATCTATAGCTTATTGTAACAAACAATAAAATCACAGATTTATTAATCCTTGTACAGTTATGTCTTGAACTCCCCCTATGTTCAGACATCCGCTCCAAGATACAAAAAGGGGATAACTTAATCCTTCTAATGTGAATGGATTTCATAGTAAGTTATTTTTTAGAAAAGCTACCCGGTAGTTTAAGTACAACATTTTACAATCTTTTAATTAACACACATAAATTTGGCAGTGGGAAGAAATCTTTTAAAGGCTTTCCTACCTAATAAAGGTGACCGCCTACCCATAAAAAAAGAGACTGCCTTGTGGCAATCCCTTAGTTAATTGAATTATTGTTAACAACATTTACGACAACTCGTTGTTGATTTGAAGCATTGTTTAAAGCGTTGTATGTTCTAACCTGTGACGGAATAGTAAATAGGTCATAGAGTAAACCGATACCGAATAGTCCAAAGGTTAATAAGTAGATGACACCAGTTCCAATCTTTCCAGTATAGAAACGGTTAAGACCTGCGATTCCAATTATAGCTACAAAGAATAAGATATATGCTGTTGAAGTTTTTTTCATTTTAATTTCCCCCCAAAATAATTTTCCCCTTAGAAAGTATAGTACATTCTACCTATAAAGTCTTTGGGAATTAATGTAATTAAATTTGATTGCACAAATTCATTTTAGAGAAAAAATAAAAATTGTTCCCAAATTATTGGGACTACGATAAGGAATTTGTTTCGCTTTGTATAGAGCTTGGTCAGTCATCTATAATAATTCTGAAAAACTATTTGCGAAATTTCCATTTCCTACTGAAAAGCTCATCAGCTTCCTGATAACATAAAAAAATTCATTCTTCAACTAAACTTTAGCTTAAGAGATTATTTCACAATCAATATAGATAGCTTCTTGTAACAATCAATAAAAGACGAGTTTTATTAATAGGAATATACGTTCTGCATCTGTTCTGTAAAAAGAGAACAGCCTAAAGGTTGCTCTCATTTGCATAAATGATAGTTTTACTTGTTGCAAGTTTGAACCTTTCCTTCAAATCCTTATTAGCCTTTTTGTACTCTAAGCCATATTTTTCCTTGATTTCAGATATACTCCTATCAAATTCTCTGCTTAGTATTGCCTTTTTGTTCTGCTTTTCTTTATTAAATCCGTATTCCCAAGGCTGCAATTGAGAATAATTGATTTGAACATAACTTAGGATTCTGTTTTTAGTTGTGTAACCATGACGACCGATATCATTTAAGATAAACTTTTCAATCTGTGTTTGAACATATTGGCTATACTCTGATATATATCGTTCATCATGGAAAACTGTATCAGCAAACTCTTGACCAAATACCTTTATTAAGAAAAACTTACTGAAACCATTGGTACGAAAATTATTATCTATAAGAACTTTGGCAATTCGATTTGCTTCCGTGAACAACTCATCATTGTAGATAGGGATGGTGTAAAAATTAATGGGTGATAACTTTTTATGGTCTATACCCATTTTTTTGGCTAATGCTTTTCTTTTTCTATTTGCTTTACGCTCTGCCATACGCTTACTTTCATCGTACATTAGTTTGTTTAATAATCCCAACGTACAGAAGATTGAAATGTTCCTATTCCATGTATTGTAACTGCTAAAGAATTGAGAAGCTAAGTATCTCGATGATACAAAAAAGTAGTAATTCCCTCCGTGTCTTGCTAATCGACTAACAATTTTGTCCCGTGAAAAATCAATTAATGTGGTTAAGAAATGTAATCTCCGCTTAATCAGCTTATAAAGAAAAGGGTACTTCTGTTCTAACTCGTGTTCATTTTCTAGCTGTGAAAGATTCCATTCGATTTTTACGAAATGGGGAGCATACTCATCAAAAGTAAAGTTGTATTTTTTGTTTAATTGGTCATTTTGCCACGTACGAACGTAAATTTCTCCTGTTATTTTTCTTTAATTGTATTTTTATCTAAAGGTATGAATTGCTTATAAACCTCTCTTTCGTTACTACTCAATTTATCACCTTCAAGCTATTATTTTTACTATGTGATTATTATGCTTGTAACTATGTGGAACAAAAAATAGTCCCAGTTGGAATGTTACAAAAAAGAGCGAATAAATACAAACTGTCGTTAAAGATATAAGAAGGATACCCTCATTCACGGGATATCCCTCATTTTGACTCTATTCTCAACTCAACAAAATCACCTTGCTCGATTTCCATATATCCCTCAAGTGGGGATGTGATTGTGACTTTCTCATTCACTCTTGCATAATGAATCTTGTTGATTATCAGCTTCAAAATACGATTACATTCATCTAAATCCTTCTGAGAAGCTTCCTTATTATACGCTTCATAGAACCGATTTATCTTTTGAATCTTGGACTTATACTGAGATGTGATTGATTCCTTGTCCAAAGATTCAATTTGCTCTTGTAGGTCATCAATTGTAGCGGAAATCTGCTTTAATTCATCTTCAATATTACTCTTAGTTGTGAAATACTCTTCTTTGGTAAAGACTTCATCAAGATAAGCATCCTTTGCTCTTGAGAGTCTCGTATTTAGCTTGTCCTGTTTCTTTTTCATCTCTTGAACTTGTTGGGGCAGAGTGTCTTTTGAAACGTTCTGAGGAGCATTCAAAGCTTTCTCCCATTCACTTTGTAGCAATCCTTGAAGGAAGTAAAACTCATTCATGAATGATTCTATTAATTGATGCTCAACGACACCACGATTTCCACATTTACATGCTTTGAGATAGATTGCATTCTTCTGCTTACTGTCTTTTCTGAATCCCATCTTTAGACCACATTCCTTGCAATACACAAGGTCTTTAAGCATACTCAATACTCTTCCTTTGGAGCGGTTTCTAGTCTCCATATCACCACTCATACGTCCCTTGATAGCTTGCTGAACCGACTTGAATTGTTCCTTTGTGATGATTGGTTCATGAGCATTCTTGGTTTTTATGGTTTCAGTGATATTCCCCTTTTTGTCTTTGACATTGTAAATGATGCTCCCTGTGTAGGTCTTATTATGAAGTATGGTGTGGACTGCTGTATCAGTGAATGATTTTCCCGCCTTTGTCTTGTATCCTTCAAGCTTCTTCACAATGCTTTGGATTCCATAACCGTTCTCAGCATAGTTGAATATCATTTTGACTATATTTGCTTCTGATTCAACGATTACAAGCTTTTTATCTTTTCCTCTTGTATATCCAAGCGGAGGAACACCTTGAATCCATTCACCACGTCTTGCACCTTCAAGTTTACCTCTTTTCTGACGTTTAGTAATTAAACGTAACTCTTGGGAAGACATTGCACCCAACACATCAAACATTAACCTATCATCACCATTAAGGTCATAAACCTTTTCGGGAGTCAGAATGTAAACGTCATTGTCTGCTAATACCTTTGCAACATATTGAGTGTAATAATTATCCCTGCTGATACGGTCTGTTGAGATTACAAATATCGCTTCATACATTTGAATATCATTTAGTAACTGGTTTAACAATTCTCTTTCTTCAATATCTTTAGCACCTGAGATAACTTCCTCGTAAATTTTGTATGAATATCCCTTTTCTTTACAATACCGTTCTGCAATCGTTCTATGTGAAAGAAGGGTGTCTCTGCCTTCTCCTGATTCTCTTGAAATCCTGAGATATATTCCAACGTGTTTTATCATAGTCGCTACTGTCATAGTTGATTTTCCTCCTGAATATAATCTCACAGGGACAATTATATCAAGTGTTTATACATATATCTATAAACAATTTCATAAATATGAGATGAAAGGGGGTTCTTTTTTTATGGCTAAAAAATGGGGACAGCGTGTCCGTAGCTGGATGGCTAAAAAAATGGATCTTCCTCAAGATGTCATGATGGATTTACCCCGAATAACGATGATTGGTCAGATTCATATTTATGTTGAAAATCATCGGGGTCTTATAACCTTTACAGATAAAGAATTACGCTTGCTCCTAAAGCAAGGGCAGCTGCTGATAAAAGGGAAAGCATTTGTTATAAAAACGATCTTACCCGAAGAGATTTTATTGGAGGGGAAAATTGATCAAGTCATATATCTAAAAGAAGATTCGGGAGGAACAAAATGAAGAACCAGTGGATCGAATTCATATATGGAGAAGTTACCATAAAAGCAGCGGGGAAGGGAATTGAGCGTTTTTTAAATGTTTTGACGAGAAGTGGACTTCACATTTGGAATGTGAAACGGCATGGTACGGAAACCATCACTTTTAAAATGAGAGTTCAAGATGCACTTAAAATAAGGCAATTTGCAAGAAAAAGTGATTGCGAGGTTTCATTTCTGCAAAGGAACGGAGCCCCGTTCCTTTTAAGGAGAATATTGAAAAATAGTGGGTTCTTGCTCGGCGCTTTACTCTTCTTTTGTATAATCGTCTTGTTATCAAATGTGGTCTGGGGAATTGAGATTAAAGGAGCAAAGCCTGCAACCGAGTATCAAATTCGCAAAGAATTGGACAAGATGGGGGTTAAAATTGGGAAGGTTCAATTTTTCATTGACAATGTGGACACGATACAAAGAAAGCTAACCAATAACATTGGAGCCCTTACATGGGTAGGGGTAGAATTAAAGGGGACAACCTATCAGCTTCAAGTTGTTGAAAAAAAGCAGCCGAAAGAGCCAAAACAGTTAACTCCGAGAAATTTAGTTGCTACAAAAAAAGCAACAATTGTAAAATTTGATGTTGAAACTGGTCAAAAAGTAGTTGAGCTTCATGAACAGGTTGTCCCGGGTCAAGTCCTAGTTTCTGGCTTAATTGGTAAAGAAGGAGAAGAGAAACCAATTGCAGCTAAGGGGAAGGTTTGGGGAGAAACTTGGTATATAAGCCATGTCGAGCTGCCGTTAAAAACAAATTTTAATGTATATAATGGAAAAGAACAGCAACGATATTCCATATTGGCTGGGAACGCTGAGATTCCCATCTGGGGGTTTGGTAAGCCTAAATTTAAAGAATTTGAAACTGAAAAGAATAATAAGAAAATACGTTTCTTAAAATGGGATCTTCCCATTTCCTTTGAAAGTAAGACGATTCGTGAACGTGAAAAGATTGAACGAGTCTATAATCAAGAGGAAGCAGTAAAAATTGCATTAGATATGGCGAAAAAGGATATAAAAAATAATATTAATGAAGATGCTAAAATTAAAAATGAAAAAATTTTACACAAGGTAATTGAGAATGGTAAAGTTATACTAGATATCCATTTTAAAGTAATCGAAAATATTGCGCAGGAACAACCGATTGTGCAAGAACAACCGATTATCCAAGGAGACTCATGAATGACAGAAAATCTAAAAACAATAAATGTACAGCTTGAAAATCCAACTGAGGCCATAACCCTGCTTGGAAATTCCGATACTAATTTAAAAATCATTGAGACAGAACTCGACGTATCCATTATTACCAGGGGTGAATCAGTAAGTTTATCGGGCGAAGAAGAAAAAGTCAGCTTGGCCGCACAGATTCTTGATCGATTAATTTTTGTGATTCGAAAGGGAGTCAATATTAGCCAAAGAGATGTTTTATACGCGATTCAAATGGCACAAAAAGGAACGCTTGATTATTTTGAGCATCTTTATGAAGAAGAGATAGCAAAAAATGTCAAGGGAAAGTCGATTCGAATGAAAACGCTCGGTCAGAGAGATTATGTTCAGTCAATTAAGAAAAATGATCTAGTCTTTGGGATTGGACCGGCAGGAACGGGAAAAACCTATCTCGCTGTTGTAATGGCAGTGAATGCACTGAAAAATGGACAGGTTAACAAGATTATCTTAACAAGACCTGCTGTTGAGGCAGGAGAAAGTCTTGGCTTTTTACCGGGAGATTTAAAGGAGAAGGTTGATCCTTACCTAAGACCATTGTATGATGCCTTGCATGATATATTAGGAGCTGAACACACGCAGCGATTAATCGAGCGCGGTACGATTGAAATTGCACCGCTCGCCTATATGCGCGGCCGTACACTTGATGATGCGTTTGTAATTTTAGATGAAGCCCAAAACACAACGCACGCCCAAATGAAGATGTTTCTAACGAGGCTTGGCTTTGGTTCAAAGATGGTGATTACCGGCGATCAAACTCAGGTGGACTTACCAAAGGGTGCAAAATCAGGACTAATTGTTGCTGAAAAAATCTTAAAGGATGTAAATGGAATTAGCTTTATCTTTTTAGAACAAAGTGATGTTGTCCGGCATCCGCTTGTTGGTCGAATTATTCATGCATATGAAAAAAGTAAAGAAAAGGCCGTTCAATAAGTTGAACGGTCTATTGTATTTATTTATCTAGCACACATGAGAAGCAGGGGCTTTAGTGCTACCTCTTGTCTTAAATAAATAAATGAAACTTGTGTTAAAAACTGTTATGATTTTACATGAAGATATTGTAGTCCGAATTTCTTTATAGTGGTCTTGTTAGGGAAATAAAGGAAAGGTACTGATAATAGTAAAATCAGTCTGATTGGGGGTGCCTTTTTGGAAAAACTTCAACAATATTTATATAGAGTTCGAAAACTGCTCGATATCACTTTTTTTCGCGTGCTATTTTTCGTCGCTTTAGGGATTGTACTATTCGCAGTCATGTTTTCCAATGTTAAACCAGAAAAGCTTAGTTTAAGCTTGTTTACTGTTGCTGATAAAACAATTCGTTCTCCAATAACGGTAGAGGATAAAGAAAGCACAGAACAGAGGCGGAAGGAAGCAATTGATCAAGTTAAGGATGTTTATATTCTGAAAAAGGAGTACACTCAGAACCGGGTTGATTTAATTACCTCTATTTTTGATTCTGCCTTGGAGGTTACTAATGATAGAAAGGCCGACATAAAAAATCAAGCTGGAGCCGAAACAGGTAGTGGAGACCTTCCGGCACTAGAACCAAGCGTTACGGACAAGATTAATAAGTTGAAAGCAAAATTAACTGAGAGAGTCGTAAAGGATTTATCAGACCAAAATTTTTCGGTATTAGTTCAAGCTGATCCTAATGAATTGTCAAATGCTAAAGACGTAACAATTACAGCCATCAATAGTGTAATGGCAAATAGAATTTCTGCAAATGATATAGAAAATGCCAAAAAAAGAATTGAAGATGAATTAAATTATTCAACATTGTCCGGTAATTTGAAAACAACAGCGATTGATTTAGGCAGGTATGCTGTGGTCCAGAATGAGTTTTATGATCCAAATGCTACAAAGGAGCTTCGCAGGCAGGCTTCAGAAAGTATTGAATCAATTAAAATTCTGCAAGGGCAAATTATTGTTGAGGAAGGGGAATTGGTAAGCAGAGATATTTATAGGCAGCTTAAGCTTGTTGGTCTTCTTAATACTACAAATTCATTTAAGCCATTTTTAGGATCGGCTATTTTCATTACCATCTTTCTAGCCGCCATCTACCATTATTTTTACCAAATAAAGATGCCGGCGGAGAAAAAACAAGCCAATATGCTTATATTCGGAATTACTTTCTCCATTTCGATCCTAATCATGAAAATGATAAGCTTGATGCAAACTTTTAATTTTATGGGAATTGCTTACCTTTTTCCCGCAGCCTTGAGTGGCATGTTAATTAAATTATTAATCGATGATAAAATGGCGATTCTGACAACCATCATCATGGCTGTTAGCGGAAGTATTTTATTCAATGAAGGGGTAGCGGGCACATTAAATTTTTCAGAAGGAATTTATATCCTACTCAGCTCTCTCGCTGGAATACTTTATTTAAGTAATCAAAACCATCGTTCAAAAATTTTACAAGCTGGTTTGTTTTCAGCAGTGATTAATTTAGTAACGATTTTAGCTTTATTGCTACTATCGAATGGACAATACTCGGGGCTTGGATATGTTTATCACTTTTTAACTGCAATTGTTTCGGGGCTCGCTTCGGCGGTCCTTACAATCGGTCTCCTCCCTTTTTTTGAGGCGAGCTTTGGAATACTGTCAACAATGAAATTAATTGAATTATCGAATCCGAATCATCCACTCTTGAGAAAAATATTAACTGAGGCACCTGGCACTTATCATCACAGTCTAATGGTGGCAAATTTAGCTGAATCTGCTTGTGAAGCAATTGGTGCAAATGGGCTTATCGCCAGGGTGGGCTGCTATTACCATGACATTGGGAAAACGATAAGACCCAATTTCTTTATTGAAAATCAAATCAATAATGAAAATCCGCATGACCGGCTAGCGCCTGAGAAAAGTGCCGATATTATCATTGCACATGTCCAGGATGGAGTAAATGTTTTAAAAAAATATCGTATGCCAAAAGAGATCATTGAAATTGCCGAACAGCATCACGGGACCACTTTATTACGATATTTCTATCATCGAGCAATGCAAGATGGGCAAGTAGTAAAAGAAGAAGAGTTTCGCTATCCAGGACCAAAGGCGCAAACAAAGGAATCTGCAGTTGTTGGAATTGCGGATAGCGTTGAAGCAGCTGTTCGTTCCTTAAAGCAGCCTACGCCTGAGCAAATCGAAAATTTGGTGAAAAATATTATCGATAACCGCCTGCAGGATGGACAATTAAATGAATGTGATCTAACCCTAAAAGAGGTAGAAATAATTTTGCATACTCTCTGTGAATCAGTAAAGGGAATTTTTCACTCAAGGATTGAATATCCAGACATGACAAAACAGAAGGTGAGACAAGCATGAATTTGGTAGTTGATTTTTTAGATGAAACAAATGCAGTACTTGATCAACAAAGGGAAGAAATTGAAAAATTATTAAATTTTGCAGCAACCAAACTGGCAATTGAGGAAGGTAGTGAAGTCTCTGTAACATTTGTAACCAATGAACGAATTCAAGAAATTAATCGTGAATATAGAAATAAGGATTCGGTAACAGATGTTATTTCATTTGCCCTAGAGGAACGCGGTGAAGGGGAAGTAGAGTTAATTGGTGCTGATCTACCTCGGGTACTTGGGGATATCATTATTTCAATTGCAAAAGCGGAGGAACAAGCGAAGGACTATGGGCATTCATTTATGCGTGAATTTGGCTTTCTTGCCGTCCACGGTTTTTTACACCTGCTAGGCTATGATCACATGACTGAAGAGCAAGAACAAGAAATGTTTACTTTGCAGAAAGAAATTTTGGATGAATATGGACTCAAACGCTAAAGAAAAAAAGCGTAAACCGATTCCGTTAATGAAATCCTTCTCGTTTGCGATAAATGGCATCCAATCCGCGATAAAACAGGAAAGAAACATTCGAATTCACTTATCAGTATCGATCGTTGTATTCGTCGCGGGTATTGCTTTCTCGATATCTACAGTTCAATGGTTGTTTGTGATTTTCGCAATCGGCGGAATGATTGCTTTAGAATTAATGAATACGGCTATTGAACGGTTAGTTGACTTAGTCACACTAGAGTTTCATCCGCTGGCCAAACAGGCAAAAGATTTGGCGGCTGGAGCCGTTTTTAGTTATGCAATTTTGTCAGTGATTATTGGCATTATTATTTTTGGACCTTATATATTGCGATTGTTCTAGTGCGAGTTTTGCTAGGTACTTAGGACAACCGAACAGATTTAGAGTTGAAATTTTCTAGATATCTTTCAATTGTGAGAAAATTCTAAATTTTTTATTATTTTTTTGCTGCATTTAATGAATTTCGGTTGAATTTGAGGTAAAATAAAGAAAGCAGTAGCCTTCTGCAATACAAAACATTGGCATTGCAGAATGATAACTATGGCTTTTTACAGCGGAGGATTTGCATGGTAAACAATAATGAACATAATAAAGTCTATAAATCGGGATTTATCTCGATAATAGGTCGTCCAAATGTAGGTAAATCAACTTTTCTAAATCGTGTTATTGGTCAAAAGATTGCGATTATGAGTGACAAACCGCAAACAACCCGTAATAAAGTACAAGGCGTGTTAACGCTGAATGACGCACAGCTTATCTTTATTGATACCCCTGGAATCCATAAGCCAAAGCACAAACTTGGGGACTTCATGATGAAGGTAGCGCAAAACACTTTAAAAGAAGTCGATTTGGTGTTGTTTATGGTTAACGCCGAAGAAGGATTTGGACGTGGGGAAGAATTTATTTTAGAAAAGTTTCAAACAGTTAAAACACCAATATTCCTAGTTATTAATAAAATTGATCAGGTTCATCCTGATGATTTATTACCGATTATTGAATCCTATCGGGAAAAATACCCATTCAAGGAAATTGTTCCAATATCTGCACTTGAGGGAAATAATGTTGAGCGTCTTTTAGAGCAAATTAAAACATATATGCCAGAAGGACCGCAATATTATCCAGCAGATCAGGTCACTGACCACCCAGAAAGATTTATTATCTCAGAACTGATCAGAGAAAAAGCCCTCCAATTAACGAGGGAAGAAATTCCACACTCTTTAGCTGTAGTCATTGATAAAATCGAACGGCAGGAAAATAAAGATGTCATTCATGTCATGGCAACGGTAATTGTTGAAAGAGATTCACAAAAAGGAATCATTATTGGTAAGAAGGGCAGTATGCTAAAGGAAATTGGTCAGCGGGCTCGTAAAGATATTGAAAATCTTCTTGGCAGCAAAGTATTTCTGGAGCTTTGGGTAAAGGTTCAGAAAGATTGGCGGAACAAAATGTCTCAGCTGCGCGATTTTGGTTTTAATGAAGATGAGTACTAATTATAGAACCCTAAATAAAATATTAGCGCTATGATTAGATTATGCATGGACAACATTAACAATTTTTTAGACTTATGATTTTGACAAGACAGGCTATGATAATGATAAGGTTTGGGATTGATTAAAGGCTAGTCTAAATATTGAAAGGTGGGTTTTCAATGTTGGATTTTACCTGGAAAGTATTTACCCAGACAGGTAATATTGACACATATCTTCTCTTTAAGGAATTGGAGAAGGAAACACAAGAAATACCCGATAATCTGGATGATGAGCTAGCACAAATTGATTTTCCTGTTTCATGAAGTTTGTCTTCGCCTCAAATTTGGAGGGTGAATATCATGCTGCAAAAATGTGAGGGCATCGTTATTAGATCCACAACTTACGGCGAATCCAATAAAGTTGTCACATTATTTACACGAGAGTTAGGTAAAGTAGGAGTGATGGCCAGAGGAGCAAAGAAGCCGAATAGCAGGCTTTCGGCCATCACTCAGCTATTTACACATGGATATTTTCTTGTGCAAATAGGATCAGGCTTAGGAAGCCTTCAGCAAGGGGAAATGATTTCTTCTCTGCGCTCGATTCGAGAAGACATTTTTTTAACAGCCTATTCCAGTTATATAGTTGAATTAACAGATAAGAGTACTGAAGATAGAAAAACAAACCCGTACCTATTTGAACTGCTTTACCAGACATTACATTACATAAACGAAGGTTATGATCCTGATGTTTTAATGAATATTTATGAACTAAAAATTTTAAATGTTCTAGGTCTATATCCCACTTTAAATCAATGTTCCGTCTGCGGCCATACTGACGGACATTTTTCATTTTCAATCCGTGAAGGAGGTTTTCTCTGCCATCGCTGTCTTAATAAGGATCCGTATCATTTAAAACTATCACCAGGGGCTGTAAAACTTTTAAGGATCTTTTATTATCTTGATTTATCAAGGCTGGGAACTATTTCGATCAAAGAGGAAACAAAGGCGGAATTACGGAAGGTTATTTGGACTTATTATGATGAATATTCTGGATTACATCTTAAATCCAAAAAATTTCTCGATTCGATCAAACAATTTCGCCAACTTTTATAAGATTTTATTGACAATTTTTCTATGTTTAGGTACTATTTCCTTAACGTTATGTTATATAGTTGCTGTGAGAGAAAGGAGTACTTAGTTCTTTTCTATTATAGCGAGCCTAGGATAGTGGAAGCTAGGTATAGAACTCTAAGGAAGGCATTCTTGAGCAACGGGTTAGTAATGAAAAGAGGCTGCCTAATGGCGGCAATTAGGGTGGAACCGCGGGTAACTCTCGTCCCTATGCTTACGCATATGGACGGGAGTTTTTTATTTTATTTAGAAAAGGAGCTAATGATATGAAAGTTTCTATGGATCAGATTGTTTCACATGCAAAACATAGAGGGTTTATATTTCCAGGGTCCGAAATTTATGGTGGACTTGCTAATACCTGGGATTATGGTCCATTAGGTGTCGAGTTAAAAAATAATATTAAACAGGCGTGGTGGAAAAAGTTTGTTCAGCAATCACCATATAATGTTGGTTTAGACGCTGCAATCTTAATGAACCCAAAAACATGGGAAGCTTCAGGACATATTGGCAACTTTAATGACCCAATGATTGATTGTAAAAATTGTAAAGCAAGACATCGTGCGGATAAATTGATTGAAAATGCCCTTGAAGAAAAGGGAATGGAGTTAGTCGTTGATGGGATGCCATTTGAAAAAATGGAAGAATTGATTAAAGAACATAATATTGCTTGTCCGGATTGTGGAAGTCATGATTTTACCGGCATCCGCCAATTTAATCTTATGTTTAAGACCTTCCAGGGTGTAACCGAAACAAGTACGAATGAGATTTTTCTGCGCCCAGAAACAGCCCAAGGTATTTTTGTTAACTTTAAAAACGTTCAACGGACGATGCGCAAGAAGCTTCCATTCGGTATAGCCCAAATTGGTAAAAGCTTTCGTAATGAAATTACACCGGGTAACTTTACTTTCCGGACCCGTGAATTTGAACAAATGGAATTAGAGTTTTTCTGCAAACCAGGTGAGGAGCTTAAATGGCACGATTATTGGAAGCAATATGCGGAAAAGTGGCTGCTGTCCCTTGGGATGAACAAAGAAAAGTTGAGGCTTCGTGACCATGCCGAAGAGGAACTTTCACATTATAGTAACGCAACAACAGACTTCGAATATAAATTTCCTTTTGGCTGGGGCGAGCTTTGGGGTGTTGCCTCTAGAACAGATTATGATTTGAAGCAGCATATGCAGTTCTCAGGAGAAGATTTCACCTACCTTGATCAAGAGACGAATGAAAAATATGTTCCATATTGCATTGAGCCATCACTTGGTGCGGACCGCGTAACGTTAGCCTTCTTAATTAATGCCTATGATGAGGAACAGCTTGAGGATGGCACGTCAAGAACTGTCATGCATCTGCATCCTGCACTAGCACCATTTAAAGCAGCTGTACTGCCTTTATCGAAAAAGCTTTCTGAGGAAGCAGGAGAAGTGTATGAACTCCTTTCAAAATACTTTATGGTTGATTATGATGAAGCAGGTTCAATTGGTAAACGATATCGTCGTCATGATGAAATTGGTACGCCATACTGTATAACTTTTGATTTCGATTCGAAAGAAGATAAGATGGTAACAGTTCGGAATCGTGATTCGATGGAGCAAAAACGGATTGCTATTACAGATTTGGTTAACTTTATTGAGGAAAGACTTGTCTTTTAGAAAAACAAATCGAGAACGACTTTTTAATTATTAAGGTGAGGCGACTATCCAGCCATACAACTATAAGATGGACTCTAGTGGCCCAATATGCCACAGAGAGTCCATCTTATGAATTTCTAGGCTGTGGCGTGTTCTATTGTCAAGTTCCAGCGCCCAGTGGCCTAGTGTACTTCGCAAACCGGTCGCTGATCGTTTTTCTTTCTTGCTGTTTAGACTAATTAGTATATAATAATTTTATCAACAGCAAGATCTATTGATACGATATTTCACCAAAAAAGTCCAAACAATTGTATGTCTAAGGGTGGTGAGGAAGATCGAACTCAATAAACGCCAAGAGAAAATCTTGCAAATTGTAAAGGAAAATGGTCCTATTACAGGTGAACATATAGCAGACCAATTAAATTTGACGAGGGCTACTCTAAGACCCGATTTGGCTATTTTAACAATGGCAGGCTTTTTAGATGCACGGCCGCGTGTCGGGTATTTTTATACTGGAAAATCAGGAACGGCTCTTTTGACTGAAAACCTTCAAAATATTTATGTGAAGGACTATCAATCAATTCCTGTAGTGGTAAGTGAAAATGTTTCGGTTTATGACGCAATTTGTACAATGTTCCTAGAGGATGTGGGGACACTATTTGTTGTGGATCAAAATTCATTATTGGTTGGGGTTCTATCCAGAAAAGACTTGTTAAGGGCAAGTATAGGCAAACAGGAGCTAACCTCTGTCCCTGTTAATATTATTATGACAAGAATGCCAAATATTACGATGTGTGAAAATGATGATCGATTGATCGATGTCGCACAAAAATTAATTGATAAGCAAATTGATGCGCTTCCCATTGTAAGGAAGTCAGAAAAGGGAATTGAAGTAATCGGAAGAATAACGAAAACAAACATTGCAAAGGCCTTTGTAGAGCTGGGAAAAGAGTAAGTAAATGAGTTTTAGGAGGAGCTGGTAAGGGAGAATGAATTTGCCAATTATTTATGTTGTATCAGATTCAGTTGGGGAAACAGCTGAATTGGTAACAAAAGCTGCAATAACACAGTTTAATGGCTCTGGTATGAAAATGAAAACATTTCCATTTGTAGAAGATGAAGAAAATATTGCCGAAGTTATCACCCTCATAAAACTGGACCAAGCTATGGTTGCATATACTCTTGTAAAGCCGGAAATGCGAAAATATATGAAGGAGCAGGCCGAACAAGAGGATATAATCGCAATTGATTTAATGGGACCATTAATGGACGAAATTCAACGTTTTACCGGTAAAACTCCATTGTGTGAGCCAGGACTTGTCCGAAAACTGGATGAAGATTATTTCAAAAAAGTAGAAGCAATTGAGTTTGCAGTAAAATATGATGATGGCAGGGATCCGCGCGGAATATTAAAAGCTGATATTGTTTTGGTTGGGGTATCGAGGACCTCTAAAACTCCGTTATCACAATATTTGGCACATAAGCGAATAAAGGTAGCAAACGTGCCTGTTGTTCCTGAAGTAGATCCACCAGAAGAATTATTTAAAATACCAGCTGAAAAATGTATTGGTTTAAAAATAAGTCCCGATAAACTAAACAATATCAGGCGTGAACGATTAATTTCATTAGGTTTAAACGATAATGCAAGCTACGCAAATATTGAGCGGATAAAAGAGGAATTATTATTTTTTGAAAAAATAACAGGTAGAATCGGCTGTCCTGTCATCGATGTAACAAACAAGGCTGTGGAAGAAACAGCAAAAGTTATTTTACATCATATCCAAAAAAAATAACCTTTTTTACACATAATCATTGATTATGTGTTTTTTCTTCGCATTACTTACATATAAATAATTTGGTATGGAAAAGTCAAAAAAAGTAATGGTAAAAATGAAATAAATGTACTATAATAAAAAATTGTGATAAAAATATACATTTTTAGGTTTAGACTTGCATCAGAAAGAATAAACTATTTATTGTTTGGATGTCAAGGGAACACAACCAAAAAAATTCGACATTATTCCTTTTTGGTAAAAGTTTAATCATACAAGAAGGAATATGCGGAGTGATGTAGAATTAATACTTATAAAAATGCTAGTCCAACTATTTTGGTTGATGCGACTCATGCCCGGTAAAAAAGGAAATTGTCGAAATCGCTTCCCGTTGTTTAATAAAAACTTTTAAAAGCGAAGGCTCGGAAACAAGGAGTCTACGGGAAGGGTTCAAAACGACTTACCTTAAAGGATCGGGCAAAATTTATGAGTGAATTAACAAAAATATTGTCGGGATTTGCAGGAATCTAAGTGTTATTTCTAGAATACCCGTTAAGTAAAAAATGGAGCTGTTTTCATGGCAGACCTTATTGCCGAAGATAAATTAAATGAGATTCGTCAAGCTGTCGATATTGTCGATATAATCAGTGACTATGTTCAGCTAAAAAAACAAGGGCGAAACTACTTCGGATTATGTCCATTCCATGGAGAAAATACCCCATCATTTTCCGTTTCACCTGATAAACAAATTTTTCATTGCTTCGGATGTGGCGCTGGCGGGAATGTTTTTACTTTTATAATGGACCTTGAAGGCATATCTTTTCAAGAAGCTGCTGTGCGGTTAGCCGAAAAAACAAATATTGATCTTCAAGTAAGCTCATCCTTTTTAGGAAAAGAAAAAAGAGTTTCCGATGAGATTCAAATGATGTTGGATGCACATGAACTTTTGCGTAAATTTTACCATCATTTATTGGTAAATACAAAAGACGGTCAGCATGCCTTGGAATATCTTTTGAATAGAGGATTTACAAGAGAATCAATTGATAAGTTTCAAATCGGTTACTCACTAAATTCTTGGGATTTTGTTTATAAATTCCTTGCGAAAAGAGACTTTAAGCCTGAATGGATGGAAAAAGCCGGATTAATTATAAAACGTGAACGAGATGGATCTTATTTTGATCGATTTCGGGATCGGATTATGTTTCCGATTTTTGACCGAAAGGGGAAAACGATTGCTTTTTCAGGGAGAACACTAGGGGCCGATAACGAGCCCAAATATTTAAATAGTCCCGAAACAGCAATCTTTAATAAAAGCAAAATTTTATATAATTTTCATTTAGCAAGACCATCGATACGAAAATTGCAGCATGCAATATTGTTCGAGGGATTTGCTGACGTGATCGCCGCAGATCGTTCAGGAGTTGAAAACGGAATTGCTACGATGGGAACATCGCTAACCGATGAACATATATCCCTTATTCGTCAGAACGTCCAATCGATCATCATTTGCTATGATTCAGACAAAGCCGGAATAGAGGCTGCCTTTCGGGCCGGCAATCTTCTTATGGCCGCAGGGTGTTCTATTAAGGTAGCATTAATGCCTGATGGACTTGATCCTGATGAATATATAAAAAAAAATGGTGCGGATCGATTTCGAAATGAAGTGATTGGTGCAAGTTTAACTTGGATGTCGTTCAAATTTCTTTATTTTCGAAGAGGAAAAAATCTTCAACAAGAAGGAGATAGGCTTGCCTATATAGAAGAAATATTACAAGAAATAAGCAATTTGCCGAAAGCTGTTGAAAGAGACCATTATTTAAGACAGTTAGCAACAGAATTTTCGCTATCACTTGATGCGTTAAAACAACAGCAAAAACAGATTTTCTTCGCTGAAAAAAGAAAAACAAAGGGACAAAACCAAGTTAAAAGTAGCCCCAGTCCTTTAGTGCTAACAAAGCAAGTAAATGAATTAAAGCCAGCCCATTATACGGCTGAACGTCGATTGATTAACCATATGTTGAAAGATCGTGATGTAGCCTATCGGGTTCAGGAATTATTGCAGGGGAATACGTTTAATATTGACGAACATCAAGCAATTATCACCTATTTATTTGGCTTTTATGAGGATCACCCGGATCCTGACCCTAGTGCATTTTTAACCTATATTCAAGATGACAAACTTCGAAGACTTGTGGTCAACATTGAAATGATGGCTGTAAATGACGAGTTGAGTGATCAAGAATTAGCTGATTATATCAAGCAGGTGTTGAATTATCAAAAATGGTTAAAGATAAAAGAAAAAGAAGTAGAAGAGAAGGAAGCGGAAAGGCAAAAGGATTATAAGAAAGCTGCTGCAATTGCGATGGAAATCATTGAGTTGCGAAAATTGTTATAAATCCAATTAAATTGTTCTTTTTGATTTTTAGAAGGAGGGGGACATATGGCTGAAAAATCAGCACGTTCAAAAGAGGTTGAACATGAGTTATTAACCTTTGAACAAGTAAAAGCCCAGTTAACTGTTTTAGGAAAGAAAACTGGCGTCCTTGCCTATGATGATATTGCTGAAAGAATGTCTAATTTTGAATTAGATTCTGATCAAATGGATGAATTTTATGAATTCCTTGGCGATCAAGGCATTGAATTAGTTGGTGATAGTGACGATGAGGAAGATCCTGATAGTAAAGAACTAGAAAAAGAAGATGATGATGAATTTGATTTAAATGATTTAAGCGTACCTCCAGGTGTCAAAATTAATGACCCTGTCCGGATGTACCTAAAAGAAATTGGCCGTGTCGATTTGCTATCAGCTGAAGAAGAAATTTCACTGGCTAAACGCATTGAAGATGGGGATGAAGAAGCTAAGCGCCGTTTGGCCGAAGCAAACCTTCGTCTGGTAGTTAGTATTGCCAAACGTTATGTGGGTAGAGGAATGTTATTCTTAGATCTGATTCAAGAAGGAAACATGGGACTTATTAAAGCAGTCGAGAAATTTGATTACAATAAAGGCTATAAATTCAGTACCTATGCAACATGGTGGATCCGTCAGGCCATAACAAGGGCAATTGCGGACCAGGCAAGAACTATTCGTATCCCGGTTCATATGGTTGAAACGATTAATAAACTTATTCGCGTTCAGCGACAATTACTCCAGGATTTAGGTCGTGAACCAACTCCTGAAGAGATTGGTGAGGATATGGATTTGTCACCTGATAAAGTAAGAGAAATTCTAAAGATTGCTCAAGAGCCAGTTTCGCTTGAAACCCCAATTGGTGAAGAGGATGACTCACATCTTGGTGATTTTATTGAAGATCAAGATGCAACATCACCAGCAGAGCACGCAGCTTATGAGTTATTAAAAGAACAGCTCGAAGATGTCCTAGATACTTTAACGGATCGTGAAGAAAATGTTTTACGGCTTCGCTTTGGATTGGATGATGGCCGTACTCGCACCCTGGAGGAAGTCGGCAAAGTGTTCGGTGTAACACGTGAACGTATCCGTCAGATAGAAGCAAAGGCATTACGGAAATTACGTCATCCAAGCCGCAGTAAACGTCTGAAGGACTTTTTAGAATAAACAATCCGAATGTAAGATTTATCTAAACGAGCTTGATCATTCCAATTAACACTAACTTAGCTGAAAGTAATTTCTAAGATCTTGTGTTTGAATGGTCAGGTTCTTTTTTATAACTATTTGTATCCGCTTTCTATGTTTATCCTTTATTTTACTGAATTATCTTTTATTTTGCAAATGGACTATTTTTCCCTTTCTTGGAAAATAGTCCTGCGTATGGAAAAGGCTTTTTCTATCAATAAGTTATGATAGTATATTCAATATTTTGAAAACATGTAGACTTTTTGTCGATAATTTATCTTTTAGGCTTTTCCTTCAAATCATTTTCAAGTAAAATAGAAATTGTTTGGTAACGTTATCTATTTAATAGTAAATTTTACATAAGGGAGGTAAATTTTGCATGAATCGTAATCCAGTTATACCTTTTATTATTATCATGGTTTTTGGGGTCGTTTTAATGTTTGGTTTGTCATTTAAAGGTCTTGGAGATTCTAGAGATCAGGCCAAGGATAAGGGTGGTACAACTACTGCAAAGACAGAAACTGTTGCAGCTTCCAACCCAGAAGGCATATATAAAAACACTTGCATTGGCTGTCATGGTGACCAATACCAAGGCGTAGTAGGTCCATCTTTAAAAGGCGTTGGTGGAAAATTATCAAAAGACCAGATTAAGACAATTATTACCAAAGGTAAGGGCGGTATGCCGCCAAATCTTGTACCAGAAGATAAAGCAGAAGAAATGGCAGAATGGGTTTCTAAAATTAAGTAATCCCAATAGTATAAAAAAAGTCCTTTGCATATGTAAAGGACTTTTTTTATACTAACAAAAGGAGTTTAAAGATACCTACATAAATTTATAATAATTGGAAAGCTGTGTGAAAAATGTGAATACAGAAAAACTATCGGCGAGACTTGAAACGGTTGCGCATTTTGTTCCACTTGGGTCTAAATTAGCGGATATTGGTTCAGATCATGCTTATTTACCCTGTTATTTAGCTAAGAAAGGGGTTATTACTTTTGCAGTTGCCGGTGAAGTCGTTTCGGGTCCGTTTGAATCTGCCCGGAGGCATGTTGAAGCTGAAAACTTAACAGAGATGATTTCGGTCCGAATGGGTGATGGATTGGATATCCTTGAACCAAGAGATGTTGATTGTATCACAATTGCGGGAATGGGTGGAGCACTGATCACGAGCATTTTAGAAAGAGGGAAGGAAAAGCTTGGGACAATAAACCGACTAATTTTGCAGCCCAATATTAGTGCTGTTACGATTAGAAAGTGGCTGCTGGTAAACAATTGGGAATTAATTGCTGAGGAAATCGTTGAAGAGGAAGGGAAGATTTATGAAATTCTTGTTGCGGAACAAGGAAACCCGCTGAAGCCCTATGGACCCGAATTAGACACAGAGTTATTAGTAGGTCCTTTTTTACTGAAGAAGAAAGGAAATGCCTTTGTGAAAAAATGGAGAATAGAGGTTGAAAATTGGCACAAAATCCTTGCGCAGCTAGAAAAGGCTTCAGCATCAGAAGAAACAATCCAGAAAAGGCAGGAACTTCTTCAAATGATAAACTGGGTAGAGGAGGAAATTAAATAATGAAAGTACCCAATGGTTATGAAATCATTCAGCTCTTTGAACAATTTTCCCCAAAAGGACTTGCGATGGAAGGGGATAAGGTTGGGCTACAAATTGGTCGTCTTAACAAAAAAATAGAACGGGTCCTGGTTGCATTAGACGTTCTTGAAAATGTAATTGACGAAGCGATTAGGAAAGATGTTCAGTTGATTATTGCTCATCACCCGCCGATTTACCGTCCGTTAAAAAATGTAATTACGGATACTGCTCAGGGAAGAATAATTGAAAAGCTATTGAGGCATGATATTGCCGTTTATGCAGCCCATACCAACCTTGACGTAGCAAAAGGCGGAGTAAATGATTTGCTCGCTGCTGCGCTTGAGATAAAAAATCCTGAGGTGCTTGTTCCAACAATTGAGACTGCACTAAAAAAAATTGTTGTTTTTGTTCCAGTTGAAAGTGCTGAAAAAGTAAGGCAGGCACTAGGAAATGCAGGAGCTGGCTTTATTGGCAATTACAGCCATTGTAGCTTCTCCGCAGCCGGAACGGGCAGGTTCTTACCCGGAGAACAAACAAAGCCGTACATCGGGGAGCAGGGGGTTATGGAAGCCGTTGATGAAATACGGATTGAAACGATCGTTCCTGACTTTCTCGTTAAAAAGGTAGTAACAGCGATGCTAAAAGCACATCCATATGAGGAACCTGCGTTTGATTTATATCCCGTTGAAAATAAGGGAGAGGTTCTTGGGCTTGGAAGAATTGGAACTGTAAATGAAATGACGTTAGCCGAGTTTGCCGAGAAAGTGAAAACTGCATTAGAAGTAGATCGGGTTCGTGTTGTCGGTGACTTACGTTCAAAAATAAAAAAAGTAGCTGTTCTTGGCGGAGATGGAAATAAGTATTATAGTCAGGCTAAATTCAAAGGGGCAGATGTCTACGTCACAGGGGATATTTATTACCACACCGCACATGATGCCATGATGCAAGGCTTAAACATGATTGATCCCGGTCATAATGTGGAAAAGGTGATGAAAAAAGGAGTTGTTTGCCATCTAGGAAGATTATGCAAGGAATCTGGTTTTGAAGTAGAGTTTATCGCTTCTGAGGAAAATACAGATCCTTTTCAATTTATATAAAAAAAGAACCGGCAGCGGTTCTCGGGTTGTCAAAAAAAGGTTATTTTCTTGGTAGTTTTTTTGGTCATCTAAATACCAAATTTATTGACGATCCTGCAAATGGGCCTGTTAATTTCCGCTCCGGTCACTCGCTTTCCGCGGGGAGGTCCTAAAGCCTCCTCGGCGCTTTGGCGCCTGTGGGGTCTCCAGTGACCTCTCTATCCAGCGGGAGTCGAGTGCCCTCCGCTCCAATCAACAGGGGGCAAATCAACCTAAAGTATTGCAACACACTTTTTCTAACCTTTGACAGCTTGAGAACCGGCAGCGGTTCTTTTTTTAATTCTTAACTTTAGGTAAAATCTTGCTAAGTGGAACGGTTTTCTTCCGTTCCCAGGTTTTTTCATCCTTTGGATCAAATTGTTCCAGAAAGGTAATCACTTCTTTGGTGATTGGAGTTGGGGTAGAAGCCCCTGCTGTAACAGCAACGGTGGATGCGTCCTTAATCCAATCAATTTCCAATTCTGAAATATCAGCAATGCGATAGGCTTTGGTATCAGCAACCTCTTCAGAGACCTGGGCAAGCCGATTGGAATTATTGCTTTTAGGGTCGCCTACGACAATTAAAACATCGGCCTTCTTTGCTTGTTCGGCAACAGCCTCTTGTCTTATTTGCGTAGCAAGGCAAATTTCATTATAGCTTTCTACCAGTGGATATTTTTCTTTTACTTTTTCCATAATATCCGCTACATCCCATTGACTCATTGTCGTTTGGTTAGTAACAATTATTTTATCGTTATCAATCGCTAATGCATCAACATCGCTTGGATTCGATACTAAATGGACTAGTCCGGGTGCAACGCCAACCGCTCCCTCTGGTTCAGGATGACCTTTTTTACCAATATAAATAATTTGATATCCTTCTTTTGCCTTGGCACGAATAAGATCATGCGTTTTTGTAACATCTGGACATGTAGCATCAATGGCGACAAGCCCCTTTTGACGGGCTAAGTCGCGAACCTCAGGAGATATTCCATGTGCAGTAAAAATGACTGTTCCCTTATCTACTTTTTCAAGTATTTCTTTCCGGTTATTTCCGTCAAGGGTGACAATCCCTTCTTCGGCAAATGCGTCCGTAACGTGTTTATTGTGAACTATCATACCTAATATATAGATTGGTCGAGGCAATGTTTTATCTAACGCAGCATTTCTTGCAATAACCATGGCGTCGACAACACCATAGCAATAACCGCGAGGTGATATCTTTATAACATTCATGTAAAGGGTCCTCCCCGTAAAGTGCTTAATTTCTGCTTATATTATATAAGAAATATAGACTTAATACAAAGACACTCTTCACACGCATGGTGTGAGGGAAATAAAACTCAGGTCTTGATGGTAATGAGAAAGGGAATCATGTTACCATGAGCCGGGAAAAAGGATACAAAATAAAAAGAATGCTGCCTCCAGCATCCTCAATAGCCTAAATATATAGTTTTGGAATAGACGATCCCTTTTTGTTTGCGGAAGAAGTTGTTCGTTTGGTACTTTTTCCATCTTTTTTTTGTTGAGAATGGACTTCAGGTTTATTTTGTTTGTTTTCAGAAGAGCTTTCATCTTTATGGTGGGAACTTTTTTGAGCGGAACTTGATTTTGAAGAACGTTTAGGATTGGAGTTAGAACCTTTTTTAGCTTTGTTACTTTTTGAAGAAGCTTTTGCTTTTTCTGTAGATGCATCGGGAGTATCCTTTAAGCCCCGATAAAGTTTCCACATTGCAGGTATATTTTTAACTAATGAACCATATTGCTGAAACTGTTGAACCATAGGTCCGATTGATTGAGCAGTTTTAAGGACTTGCTGGGTGTTGTTTAGAAAGCCCATTATCCCCCCGGAATTACCAAACATGGAGCCTCCGGCACCTGCTGCACGACCCGCTTGCTGCATTCCCATCAAACCGCCCATTCTTCCAGATTGGTTCCCCATGCCCAGCAGCCTTGAAAATAGACCACCGCCTCTACTCATTTGCTGCCCTCCGCCCATCAGCGGAGACCTGGCCGCTCGATTCATGCCCATCATCGGAGACCTGGGTGCTTGATTCATCCCCATCATTGGACCTCTTCCTCCGAAACCCGGTCCCATCATTTGCCCCGGTCGCATTGCGCCTTGCCTTGGGATTTGTGGCTGCATCACTTTAACCTCCTTTTTTTCCGTCTATTCTTTAGAATATGCACAAAGTTTCTTTTTGTTTAGGTACAAAAGCACAGCTGAATTGCTAATTTCTTGATAAAAAGTGCTGTAAAGGTTAATGCTGTTATTAGGTAAAGATGGAGATTTAGTGTAGAATAGGAAAGTATGAGTTTTTGACAGAATGAAATAGAAAATGAAAAAGAAAATTGAATGAATAAGGAGTAAAGTATGAGCGAAAATCAATTTGGAAGGTATCAATTTCAACCGTTTATTATAAATGCACTTAATGCTTTTGGGTTTTATGAACCGACTGAAATCCAGGAAAGGATGATTCCACTAATTTCCAAGGGTGAAAGTGCAATTGGACAGTCCCAGACCGGAACAGGGAAAACACTAGCCTATTTGCTTCCGATCCTAGAAAAAATAGATCCAGCCCGCAAGGAAGTACAAGCCGTCATAACGGCTCCAACCAGAGAATTAGCAACGCAAATCTATCAGCAAGTTTTAAAAATTATTGAGCATGACAGCCGCGAAAAGACGATAATGGCAAGGTGCTACATAGGAGGGACCGATAAACAAAGAACCATTGATAAATTAAAGATCCAGCCGCATATTGTTGTGGGAACTCCAGGAAGGATTAAAGACTTGATGATTGATCAAGCTCTTTTTATTCATACGGCTGAATTTCTTGTTGTCGATGAGGCGGACATGATGTTGGATATGGGCTTTATTCAAGATGTCGACCAGGTTGCTGCTAAAATGCCGTCAAATTTACAAATGCTGGTCTTTTCCGCCACGATTCCAGAAAAGCTTAAGCCTTTTCTGAAGAAGTATATGGAAAACCCAGCCTTTGTTCATATTAAAGCAAAGCAAATTGCTGCAGAAAACTTAAAGCATTACCTATTGCCTTCAAGGCATCGTAATAAAAAAGATCTGGTTCGTCAGGCATTGTTGGTTTTAAATCCGTATTTGGCGCTTGTTTTTACAAATACAAAAAAGATGGCCGATGAAGTGGCCGATTATTTGATCGAACAGGGTCTAAAGGTTGGCCGAATTCACGGTGATTTAAATCCTAGGGAACGTAAAAAAATAATGAAGCAAGTGAAAGACCTAGAATTTCAATACATTGTTGCCACAGATCTAGCCTCAAGAGGGATTGATATTGAAGGGGTAAGTCACGTTATAAATTATGAGTTGCCTAGTGACCTTGATTTTTATATTCATCGCGTTGGTAGAACTGCCCGTGCTGGTTTTTCTGGAATTGCCTTAACGATTTATGATCTTTCAGATGAAGATGCGCTTATTCGTTTGGAGAAGATGGGAATTGAATTTAAGAATGTGGATTTAAAAAATAATGAGATCATCGAGCTTGAAGATCGGAATAGACGCAAATCCCGTAAAAAGCAAGAGAATGATGTAGATAAATTGGCTAAATCAATTATTAGAAAACCAGCAAAAGTAAAGCCTGGGTATAAAAAGAAAATGCAGTGGGAAATGGAAGCAATTAAAAAGCGCCAAAGAAGATTAAAAAAGAAGTAAATGACTGAAAGGGAGAGGCAATGATGTTGAAAATTGGATCACATGTATCAATGAGCGGAAAGAAAATGCTCTTAGCGGCAAGTGAAGAGGCCGTTTCATATGGTGCCAATACTTTTATGGTTTACACGGGCGCACCGCAAAATACGAGAAGAAAAAAAATTGAGGATTTGAATATCGAGGCAGGCAGAAAACATATGGAAGAGAATGGGATTTCTGAAATTGTTGTCCATGCCCCCTATATTATTAATGTAGGTAACACATCGAATCCGGCTACATTTGAATTGGGAGTTTCGTTTCTCCGCACCGAAATAGATCGAACTGAGGCGATTGGTGCCCGGCAAATTGTTCTCCATCCTGGGGCACATGTTGGTGCTGGAACGGAAGAGGGGATTAAAAGGATTATTGAAGGATTAAATGAGGTGTTAACCGGCAAAGAAAATGTCCAAATTGCTTTAGAAACAATGGCCGGTAAAGGGTCGGAATGTGGCAGAAGCTTTGAGGAATTAGCAATGATCATCGATGGTGTTACTTATAATGACAAGCTTTCGGTTTGTTTTGATAGCTGTCACACACATGATGCCGGCTATAATGTTGTGGAAGATTTTGATGGCGTTTTAAATGATTTTGATAAAATTATTGGTATAGACCGTTTAAAAGTCCTGCATATTAATGACAGCAAAAATTCGATAGGTGCGAGAAAAGACCGTCACGAAAATATTGGTTTCGGTCATATCGGCTTTCAAGCATTGAATTATATTGTGCATCATCCGCAGCTGGAGGATATTCCGAAAATTCTCGAGACTCCGTATGTGGGTGAAGACAAAAATAATAAGAAACCTCCCTACCGTTTTGAAATAGAAATGCTGCGTAAACAGGAATTTAATGAAAATCTACTGCTTGACATTATGCAATCATAAAAAATAAAGCTTTGGCGCTGCCAAAGCTTTATTTTGTAAATTGAATAAACAGCTTATTTACCTCTTTAGCTGTTTCAGGCCCCGCAATCTTTGCAATTTCTTTAATTAAGGTTATTCTCTCTGTTGGGTCAAATATATTAACTTGTCTTCCTCTTAAATATTCAGCTACTTTTTTTGCGTGCTCATGTTTTACTTTAATATTAAATTGCTGCGCGTACTTTAATAGCTCGTTTGTCGTAATCGTATTTATTTTATGATTAATGATGTTTTCAAAAATCTTCACCCTCATCACTCCTCCATCTAATGTATGACGGAGAGAAAAGAATGTGACTAGTTGTTTTTGCTTTTAACAAAATTTCAGAATGCAAGCAAATAGTCCAAGAATCTTTACTTTTAAAATAACTTGTTGTATACTACTTGAAGTTAAATCGGAATGATTCTTAAAATTAAAAGGTGAGTGCTTATGACAGCGCAAATGATCATTGAAGTAAAGGATTTGACCTATCGATATGAATCCGATGTCGTACTTGAAAATATAAATTTTTCTGTCCCGGAAGGGTCATTTTTAGCAATTGTTGGTCCAAATGGATCAGGGAAGTCAACCTTGTTAAAGCTTATTTTAGGGCTCCTTAAACTGCAAAAAGGAGAAATCATCTTATTTGGTGAAGATATTAATCGATTTAAAGGCCGGGAGGATATTGGCTATGTATCCCAAAAGGCAAATTCCTTTAATTCGGGATTTCCAGCAATGGTTTCTGAAGTAGTGGCAAGTGGATTGACAAAAAAGCTAGGACTGTTTCATTTTATGAAGAAAGAGGATAAGGAAAAAGTCAATCAAGCTCTGGAAGCGGTTGGAATGGCCAATTTTAAAAACAGAAACATTGGAGAGTTATCAGGAGGACAGCAGCAGCGAGTCTTTATTGCACGTGCGCTGGTAAGCAGTCCTAAGCTCTTGATTCTTGATGAACCAACAGTCGGAGTGGATGTTCAAAATGTAAATACCTTTTATCAAATGTTGAAGGATTTAAATGAAAATCAGCATATAACTCTTCTTCTAGTCACACACGATATTGGTACAATCTCCGAAAAGGTAAGCCACGTAGCCTGTCTAAATAAACATTTACACTTTCATGGGGAAACAAAAGAATTTGAAAAGCTTAGGGAAAATGGGCTCGGCGACTTTTACGGCTATGATGTTCATTTACTTTCACACCGCCATGAGCACGAAGGAGCCATAAAATGATAGCCGGGATTTTTCATTATGAATTTTTACAAAATGCATTTTTAACAGGGATTATGATTGGTGTTATAGCCCCGTTGTTAGGTGTCTTCATTGTTGTCAGAAGACTTTCGTTAATTGCAGATGCCCTAAGCCATGTGACACTTGCCGGTATTGCGGCGAGCCTGCTGTTAGAAAAGTCCTTTTCCATGTTTAGCGGTTTAAATCCACTCTACCTGGGAATGGCATTTTCTGTGGGAGGATCATTATTTATTGAAAAGTTGAGAGGAGTTTACAAACATTACCAGGAGTTAGCAATTCCGATTATTCTTTCAAGTGGAATCGGTCTAGGGGTAATTTTTATTTCATTGGCAAATGGTTTTAATACTGATTTGTTCAGCTATTTATTCGGAAGTGTATCAGCCGTGAGCCGAACAGATTTATGGGTAATTGTTATTATTAGCATCTTTGTTATTTTACTTGTTGTTTCTTTATATAAAGAATTGTTTTTATTATCGTTTGATGAGGAACATGCAAAAGCATCAGGAATTGCGGCAAAAACACTTCATTTTTGTTTTATCGTGATGGTCGCCCTCGTGATCGCTGCATCGATGAGAATTGTCGGAATTCTTCTTGTTTCATCGTTAATGACTTTGCCAGTCGCTGCCAGTATTCGAATTGCCAAAGGTTTTAAGCAAACAATTTTTCTATCGATCCTCTTTGGTGAAATTTCTGTTCTTGGAGGACTTTTTACGGCATACTACTTGAATTTGGCACCAGGTGGTACGATTGTGATGATTGCTGTGGCGATTTTGGTTGTAGCGATTTTGTATAAGAAAGCTGTATGGAAAAAACAAGTGGAATAGAGGTAGAGAAAAGTGAATGTAAGTGAGGCTCTTTTATTCTTAAAAGACAAAGGATATAAACATACCGGAAAAAGAGAAGAAATGCTGCAATTATTTGCAGATAACAATAAATATCTTACAGCAAAGGATGTTCTTGATTTATTGAAAAATGATTATCCAGGTTTAAGCTTTGATACAATTTACCGGAATCTTTCCTTATTTGTAAATTTGGGTATTCTTGAGATGACAGAATTATATGGTGAAAAGCATTTTCGATTTGCTTGTTCTCACCATCAGCACCATCATCATTTTATTTGTCTAGACTGCGGCAAAACAAAAGAAATAGAAGCATGCCCAATGGAGGGTTTGGCTGAAAATTTAAAAGGCTACGATATTTCAGGACATAAATTTGAAATATACGGTCGGTGTCCAGAATGTACACATTAAGTTAAAACATCCTCTAAAAAAAATTCAACTTATCCAAAAACGGCTTATGTTCACACAAGCCGTTTTTTACTTTCTAGGAAATTATAAAATATTAAGCTGTTGATAACTTTGAATTAAGTTAATTTACGTCTAGCTCCAGCGCCCAGCGACTAGTGTACTTCGCCCACTTCCCTACGATAAGTCAACATCGAATCGCTAACGCTCTTCGTGTTTCCTTTATCTCAGTCAGTGTGCTCCAGTCCATACGTCGCTAAACGGGCGCTTGCGCTTTTGTTTTTTTCCCAATTTCTAACCCAATGATAAGCCTCTTTCCAATTAAAAACACGAATAACGCCATTTGGGATGGGGTCTTGATTATAAGGCGTATCAAATAAAAGCACAGGAATATGGCATTCTTCGTGTATTATGACAGCATTATCATGTTTATCTTCAAAAAATAGATCAACCTTATGCTTTTTGACAGACTCAACTTTGTTATGAGTGCCAATTAATTCAATTTCATCAAAGGTAAGATTATGTTCGATAAACCATTTCTTTGTAATATCAAGTAAGTGAGGACCACGTGCACTTATAAAGCACAGTTCGTATTGATTTCTCCATTTAGTAAGGACAGATGCTGCATCTTGAGCAATAGGGGATCCAGCATAAATCCGCGGTTCATTTTTCATGAACCAATTGGCAAACTCTTGTTCAGATACATTAACGACTGGATTTAAGTCATATTGTTTAACATCCGCTAATGTAATATTCAGTCCAAATGCTTTATTGATAAACGGGAGAATTGCTGATGGAGATGTTACCGTTCCATCGATATCAATTCCAAATTTTTTTTTCATAGTAAGAACTCCTTCAATTTATCCAATTCCATTTCTTATTTTATCAAAAAGAAATACAACTCTGAAGGTAAATTATCTTTCTTTTACTCGTTATATTAAGGAAGGGACGATATAGACAAACATTGTCATATTAAAAAGCCTCCGTTTGCAAACAATAAGTATGCTCCTACAACTGAAAGTGAGGGATACATGTGGCAGATCAGGAAAATGACAATAAAGTGAAAGAACTTCGCCAAAGTGCTTTACTTGGGGTTACTCCGACTACTCCTTCTAAATTTGGAGAGGAAACCTCTTGTGAGCTTGTGGGACCGGTTTCACTTAAGAAAAGTCCAATTACTTCGACTGCTTCCAATAATCGTGAAGAAACTTCTCACGAGCTGGCGGTTGTCCCTGTTTCAATAAAAAAGGCGCCAGCAGTTACTTCTACAAAGAATCGTGAAGAAGCTGCTGCTGAGATTGCTGCACCTGTTTCGCGTCAAAAAACCCAGAACATTCCTTCTTCTAATCGAGAAGAGACGGCTGCTGAGATCGCAGCTCCTGTCTCGCTTGGAAAGGCTAGAAGCAATGATAACGCCGAGGGGAAAGCACAGGCAGGTACAGGCATTGGCTTTTTAGCAATAGCATTGTCGATTATTTCCCTATTTGTTATGCCAATTCTTTTCGGTGCTGCAGGAATTATTGTGGGGTTTATTGCCAGAAGCAGAGGAGCGCGGGGGCTCGGTGCTTGGGCAATTGGTATCGGTGTGGTATCGATTATCATCGGCATCTTTATCACCCCGTTTTTTTAAATCTCTTGCATAGGGGCAAAAAGAAACCCGGTATCTCTACCGGGTTTCTTCATGGTTACGAACTTATAATTTGGGCGTTTGTGCTTTTTTTATTTAAAATAAGAAAGTATAACGTTTTGAACTTAGATAAATGTCTAGCTCCAGCGCCCAGCGACTAGTGTACTTCGCCCATCTCCCTACGATAAGTCAAGCACGAATGCGCTATCGCTCTTCGTGTTTCCTTTATCTTAGTCGGTGTGCTCCAGTCCTGTCGTGCGCTAAACGGGCGCTTCCGCTTTTCTATTTTGCAGCATTCGCCTCTGCAGCTTTCTTCTGAAAATATTCTTCAGCTACTTGATCAATTTCCTTCTTTAATTCCTCTACCATTTGTGCTTCAGGGACTTTGCGGACAATTTCACCTTTGCGGAAAAGCAGGCCTTCGCCACGAGCACCGGCTATACCGATATCTGCTTCTCTGGCTTCTCCAGGGCCGTTTACGGCACAACCTAAAACAGAAACCTTTATTGGAGCCTTAATTTTTGAAATGTATTCTTCAACCTCATTTGCAATACTAATTAAGTCAATTTCAATCCTTCCACAGGTAGGGCAAGAAATGAGCGTAGCCGCATTGGAGGAAAGTCCAAATACTTTAAGAAGCTCTCTGGCAACCTTAACTTCTTGTACAGGATCCGCACTAAGAGAAATACGCATTGTATTTCCAATTCCCTTATTAATAATTGCTCCTAAACCGGCAGCACTTTTAACCGTTCCGGAAAATAAGGTTCCTGATTCTGTTATCCCTAAGTGCAAAGGATAATCAAATGTTCGAGCAGCTTTTTCATAGGCTTCAATAGCCAAGTTAACATCAGATGCTTTCATTGAGACAATGATGTCGTGAAAGTCTAAATCTTCGAGGATTTTAATGTGATGCAAGGCACTCTCGACCATTCCATCTGCAGTAGGATAACCATATTTATCTAAGATTCGTTTTTCAAGTGATCCTGCATTTACACCAATTCGAATTGGGATTCCCCGCTCTTTAGCAGCTTTAACAACAGCTTCCACTTTTTCACGTTTGCCGATATTTCCTGGATTAATCCGAATTTTATCAGCTCCGCCTTCGATTGCTTTTAGGGCTAATTTATAATCAAAATGAATGTCAACCACTAGAGGGATAGTAATCCTTTTTTTGATTTCCGGAATCGCATTCGCAGCACGTTCATCCGGACAAGCAACACGAACGATCTGACAGCCTGCATCTTCGAGTCGTTTAATTTCGGCAACGGTTGCGTCAACATCATGTGTTTTCGTTGTTGTCATACTTTGAATAATGATCTCATTACTGCCGCCAATCGTTAAATTTCCAACCTTGATTGGACGGGTTTTTGAACGATGTATGATTTCACTCACGTGGAATTCGCTCTCCTTTAAGAATGCATAGGTAATAAAACAATTCGATTTTATTCTATCAGTCTTTAAGCGTTCTTGACAAGAAGAAGGAATAGGATTCCCATATATTAGAGTTTTATTTTTTATAGTCGGGAAAGGCGTAGCTTTTCCCTATTTGGATCTTTTCAGCACTTTGGCCGGAGTTAAGGGTTTCAAAATCATGAATTAACTTAGAAATTGGTACGGGGAGTTGTTTTTTAATTCGATGTTCTACAATGGAGATCAGGGTATCGCCAGCCTCAACCCTTTCTTCAAAGTGGGGGATACTTGTATTTGTACTTATTTCAGGCTTTGCTACAGCTTCAACCCTCTTTGTATCTGTTTGCGGAAGGGTTCCAACGGAGAGGTCAAAATAAATACTGTATATGATCAAACATGATAATAGCACGCCAAGCAATTTTTTCATTTGGACAAGCCTCCGGAAAAGAAGTTTGTACATAGGTATGCTTGTCCACCATATCTTAGAACGTAAAAAAACGCACCCGGTTGTTTTTAAGTGCGTTTTTTTAGAAACAGAATCTATTTCTTTGGACTTTCCTTGCTTCGAATGCGAGGGATCTTCAGCCTCAAGCTTTTGTCTTTGGTTTGGGGATTTCATTTATTGCTACATATAAGATAACAATCACCACAAACCAATTGATTAAAAAGCTCATTGGAACAGTAGTTTTAATTGCCGCCATAATAGTAAAAAACAATGTAGGTAATGTTTCACTATATGTTGCCATTCGCCATAGGTGCCCGTAAGTTAATCTTCTTCCCGCAAGGTTTTTTAACAGTAAACCAATTAAGGCCAAAATTGATATCTCGATAAAATTTGCTGCACAGGTGAACAGATACAGGACTAAGGATATAATCGGAATAATAATCGCTTTTACCCCATTTACAAGATCGATGAAATGGAGTAAATCTTGGCTTGTGAAATCTATCCCATTTATCATCGAGTAGGCATAGCTTTCAGTTTGTCCTCCTGCTGCAAAGACAAATTCATTTTTTAAAATGGCAAAGGTGTTATCTGTCCCTGCCAGCTCTTTAGTAGATACAGCCCCGGTTGGGTCTAGAATGACAGTAAAATGATCTTTGTTAATTGTAACCGGCACGGAAGTATTTGCCGTTAATTGTTCATTTTTTATGTTGAACGAGGGTAAATCATCATTTATGATTGCCCGGGCAGAATCAATTCCGTTTATAATGGATGTACTAATAAAAGTTACGGAAGGCAGGATGGAGAGAAGGGAGAGTAGAAAAACAAATAAAATCGTTTTTCCAATCCCTTGAAACCGGTATGTTGCGATGTCCTTTGGTGAGTATAGACTTTTATAAAATTGCTTGAAAACGTTCAATATTACCACCCTTACTGAGTGAGACTTTTCCTTTATTTTAGCTTTGATTAAGATAATAAACAAGAAATGACCCATTTCAAAGTGCATGACAAACTAATTTAAGAGCGGCACGAAAAATGAGGGGCCGGAATCATCAATGTGGAGAATGATAATTCCGGCCCTGTTTGGTCCTTTTTAATTCAATCCGCAAATTTCATTTGCACAATTTTGACAATCAACGGATTGTCTTAAATAGCTTAATTTTTTAACGATGAACTTTTGTTGGTCATAATAAATAATCTCTTTTTCACGTAATTCCTTTAATGACCGCTGAATAACCTCTCTCGTTCCATAGGTTAAATTCGCTAATTCTTGATGAGTTATCGGCAAGTCAATGAGAATTCCTTCTTCTGTTGGGATCCCATAGGAATGGCAAAGCCGGATCAAGATGGAATAAAGGCCACCTTTTTTTCCGTTCATAATTAAATCCTGACATTTCATCTGGGCCTTTAAATAGCTGGTGCTTAACCAGGAAACAAAAGTAGTTAGTGCCTGTGGATCATTTTTAATAAAGTCCTCAAATTGCTCTCGTTTAATTAGGAACAGTTCACAATCTGAAAGTGTTTTACCATAAAAGTGATAATACGGATTGGAAGAAAAAAGCTGATATTCCACTAATGTTTCCCGACTATGAAGGATCTTTAAGATAAATTCTTTTCCTCTTAAATGAACTCTTCCAATCGAAATGCTTCCTTTTAGCAGCAGGTAGATATGCTCTACTGGGTCTTTTTCTTGAAAGAGAACAGTATCAGATCTAACCTTGTGTATTTGTTCTTTATCTCCAAAAAATTGCATCAATAATCTATATAAAGACACGCTATCTTTCTCCATACTCTCCGCTCCTTTTTATCCCCTCAAATTTGATTTAAATCAATTATTTACAACATGTCAATATAGATTTTACAGAAATTAGAAAGGAAAAAGCGGGGGTATGACAAAAATCGTTGACAGAGTGCTTGTTTAGGGAATCATGACAATTTTTCGAAATTTTTAAATGCCAGTTAGCCTGTTGATGCTAAATGTATAAATTTTATTACAAATGGATATTTTAAATATGTTTGGATTTCGAGCATTTCATTTGAAAGGTTTACCTAACTTTGGTAATCTATGCTCAAGAGCTTTAGAACCATTCTAAAGTCAGAACGATTATAGAGTGGAATAGGGCTAAAAAATGTTAATACATGGAGGATGGAAAAAATGGCATTTGAATTACCACAATTACCGTATGCATACGATGCACTTGAACCACACATTGATAAGGAAACAATGAATATCCATCACACTAAACATCACAACACATATGTAACAAATTTAAACAACGCAATTAAAGGAAATGCTGAATTAGAATCAAAATCAGTTGAGGAATTAGTAGCCAACCTTGACGCCGTTCCAGAAGCAATTCGTACGGCCGTTCGTAATAATGGCGGCGGGCACGCTAACCATTCACTTTTCTGGCAACTTCTTTCTCCAAATGGCGGCGGCGCACCAAGTGGTGAACTAGCTGATGCCATCACAAAGAAATTTGGCTCTTTTGAAAGCTTTAAAGAAGAGTTTGGAAAAGCTGCAACTGGCCGTTTTGGTTCTGGCTGGGCATGGCTTGTTGTAAATAATGGCGAATTAGAAGTAACAAGCACAGCAAATCAAGACTCTCCATTATCTGAGGGAAAAACACCAGTTCTTGGTCTTGATGTTTGGGAGCATGCTTATTACTTAAAATATCAAAACCGTCGTCCAGAATATATTACTTCATTTTGGAATGTTGTTAACTGGGACGAAGCTTCTAAACGTTATAGTGCAGCAAAATAAGTGGATAATTTTTAAAAAGAAAAGGCAGCCAATCGGCTGTCTTTTCTTTTTATAGCTTGTAATGAATAAGTCTAAGCGGCTTGATAAAGACTACCCTTAAGAACAAAGGGGAGTCGTTATGCTAAAAAAATATAAGATTCTTGGTGATGTTGAATTAACAAGAGACTTGACACTGTTGTTAATGATTGGTGGTTTATATTCGCTAAGTGTGGCCCTTTCCAATACATTTGTGAATATTTATCTTTGGAAGCAATCTGGTGAATTTTCTGATTTAGCTTTTTATAATTTATCCATTGTCGTGCTCCAGCCAATAACCTTTATTCTAGCTGGGAGATGGGCAAAGAAAATAGACAGGGTCATTGTGCTCAGAATAGGTGTTATTTTCTTAGCACTTTTTTACTTAATGGTTCTCTTTACTGGCACAAATGCATCAAAGTATCTACTTTTACTTGGCGGCTTACTTGGCATTGGTTACGGGTTTTATTGGCTCGCCTATAACGTCCTTACGTTTGAAATAACAGAGCCTGAAACGAGAGATTTCTTTAATGGGTTTTTAGGAATCTTATCCTCTACCGGCGGAATGATTGGTCCAATTGGAGCAGGATTTATCATTACTCGATTGGAGAAATTCACGGGATATTCAATTGTATTTGGTCTATCCCTAAGCTTATTTGCTATTGCTGTATTCTTAAGCTTTTCCTTGAAGCCACGGCCAGCCAATGGGAGGTACTGCTTTCAACGTATTTTGCAGGAACGGAAAAAGAATGATAATTGGCGACTTGTTACGAACGCTCATTTCTTTCAGGGATTGCGTGAAGGGACATTCTTATTTGTCATCTCAGTATTTGTTTATGTTTCAACGGGAAGTGAACTTGCACTAGGTACATATGGACTAATCAATTCCGGCATTTCGTTCGTTGCTTATTATTTAGCATCACGCCTTATTAAAAGGAATGACCGAAAAAAGGCTATTTTCTTGGGCGGGATTATTTTATATGCAGCCATTTTTTTAATCATTTGGGATCTTAATTTTGTAAAGTTGATTATCTATGCTGCTGTCATCGCAGTCGCTTATCCACTACTGCTTGTTCCGTACATTTCAACAACCTATGATGTTATTGGAACAGGCTGGAAGGCTGCTGAGATGCGTATTGAGTATATTGTTGTTCGGGAAATTTTCTTGAATGTCGGCCGGATTGTTTCCATTTTACTATTCTTAGCATCCATCACTTTTTTCACCGAAGAAAGTATCCCGGTATTGCTGTTAATTTTAGGAGCGGGACACTCATGCATTTATTTGTTCATAAAAAAAGTACAATTACCAACAATCCAAAAAACACGATGAGGAACTGAATTCTCATCGTGTTTTTTATCGTCCTCAAGGAAATTATAAAAAAATCGCACTGTCCTTTTCTAATTCCAAAATTGGCAGAGGTTCCTCGTAGCCAAAAAGTACTTTTTCTTTTACAATAAAGATTATGAGGTTTGATCCAAAAGGAAGTGTATGTTCATTGAATACAAAAACGAAAAAAAAGAAAAAGTATGTTTCTTTTCGTTTTAATATGTTATTTTTTGTTGTATTTTTACTGTTTTCATTGCTCATTCTCCGCTTAGGAGTTGTTCAAATCGTGTATGGCGATGATTATAAGCGGGAAATTCAAAGAACAGATGATGTAACAGTAAACAACCCTGTCCCGCGCGGAAAGATGTATGACCGAAATGGAAAAGCTATTGTTGATAATACTCCATTAAATGCAATTACCTATACGAAAAAACAAAATGCTGACCAGCAGGAAATGCTTAAGACTGCAGAAAAACTATCAAAACTAATTTCGATGGGTGATCCCGAAACATTAAAAACCAAAATCCATGACCGTGATAAAAAGGATTTTTGGATCTTGAAGAATCCGGATAAAGCCAAAGGGTTAATCACGAAAAAAGAATGGTCATTATTTGCACAAAAGAAATTGGATGATAAACAGATTTATAATCTTCAATTAAAAAGAATTACAAACAAAGAGCTTGCTAGTTTAAACCTAAATACTGTTGCTATTTTTAGACAATTTAACAGTGGGTATGCCTTAACACCGCAAATTGTAAAAAATAAAGATGTGACTCCACAGGAGTACGCAATCATTAGTGAAAATCTTGAGAAACTGCCAGGTGTTGATACAACGACAGATTGGGAACGAAAGTATGTTTTCGGGGATACACTTAAAACTGTATTAGGAAATGTCTCCTCATCTGAAGAAGGACTTCCAAAAGAGCAGCTTGATAAATATCTTGCCCAAGGGTACAGCCGAAATGACCGCGTTGGGAAAAGCTATATTGAGATGCAGTACGAAGATGTTCTTCAGGGACAAAAAGCTAAGATGAAAAATGTAACAGATAAGTCCGGGGAAATTTTATCCACGGAGACTGTTGCAGATGGCCAACGAGGAAATGATCTCGTCCTGACAATCGACATGGACCTGCAGCAGCAGGTTGAAAGCATTATTTCAGATGAGCTATTAAAAGCTAAGCAGTCTGGGAATACGGCTTTATTGGACAGAGCCTTCGTTGTTCTAATGGATCCCCATACGGGGGACGTTTTAACGATGGCTGGAAAGCAAATTGGTAAAGATGAAGCGGGAAAAACCAAGATGAAAGATTTTGCTCTGGGAAATATCACCACTTCCTATAACGTAGGATCTGCTGTTAAAGGTGCAACCATTCTAACCGGTTATAAAACGGGTGCCATAAAACCGGGTTCAACGCAGCTGGACGAACCATTAAATATTAAAGGTACACCGACAAAGAAATCTTGGAAAACCTTTGGGACAATTAATGATTTAACGGCTCTTCAAGTTTCCTCCAATGTATATATGTGGAAAACAGTGATTGCCATGGCAGGCGGACATTATGCTTCCGGACAGGGATTGTCATTAAATTATGACACATATAATACGCTTCGCCAGTCCTTTAGCCAATTTGGGCTTGGTACGCAAACCGGAATTGATTTACCTAATGAAGCGAGTGGTTATAAAGGGCCATCACTACCAATACCAGGTTTATTAATGGACATTGGGATCGGCCAGTATGATACCTATACGAACATGCAGCTTGCACAATATGTTTCAACGATAGCCAATGGTGGCTATCGAGTTCAGCCCCATATTGTTAAGGAAATTCGCGAACCATCAGCTGATAACAGCAAACTAGGTCCAATTGTTGAAGAGATTCAACCGAAAATTTTAAATAGAATTGATGCCCAAGATGACTGGATTAAACGGGTTCAGGAGGGTTTTAGAATGGTAGCGCAAGTACGACCTGGAACGGCAGTATCATACTTTGCGGGTGTGGACTACAGCCCTGCGGCCAAAACTGGAACAGCACAGGCCTTTTATGATGGACCGGAACGGAAAAAGTTTGGTAAAATCCCTCCAGAGGTCATGAACTTAAGTCTTGTCACTTTTGCACCGTATGACAATCCCGAGATTGCTATGGCGGTTTTAGTTCCATGGGCATACCAAGGAAGTACAGGGCCGACAATTAATGGAAACATCGGCCGCCGTGTGCTGGATGCGTACTTTAATTTGAAGAAGCAGCGTCAGCAGAATGGTCAAAATTCTCCTACAGCTGATGCAAAAGTACAGAATGCTGATCCAAATCAAGCAGCCCAGCAAAATACTCCACAGGGTCAATGAAAGTGAAATACACCTGCCTCAATTGAGACAGGTGTTTTTTTGTATATAAATGGCCAAAAAACATAAACTACAATTATAATTATTTTTCGACAAAGAAGTGGAATAGCTTGTTAAAAATATTGTCGGTTTACGGTGAATTTAGACGGATTTACAAAACCTTTACAATTCATTAAAACTGGGTTAATAAAAGACCTTTATGCTTATGAATGTAAGGACAAACAAAACCAAAATTTCTAGGGGGAATTAAAGTAATGAAAAAGCTTAAGAAATTAGGCCTGCCAATGGTTATTGCAGCGTTAATGGTTGTAATGGCTGCATGCGGCGGCGGAACATCAACTGACAAAAAAGAAACTGCAAAAGATAATAAAGAAACTGCAAAAACAGAACAACAGGCTGAAGTTTCCGGTTCTTTAGTTCTTTCAGGTTCAACTGCATTACAACCTTTAGCATCAGCAGCTGCTGAACAATTTATGAGTACTAATCCAAAAGCAAGCATCCAAGTAAATGGCGGTGGATCTGGTACAGGTTTATCACAGGTTTCTCAAGGCGCTGTTCAAATTGGTAACTCTGATGTTTTTGCAGAAGATAAAAACATTACAGGTCTTGTTGATCATAAGGTAGCAGTAGTTGGTATGACAGCTGCAATTAATCCTAAAGCCGGCATCAAAGATATCAAAAAAGCAGATTTAATCAAAGTTTTCACAGGAAAAATTACGAACTGGAAAGAACTTGGCGGAGCAGATCAAAAGATCACTCTTGTTAACCGCCCTGAATCTTCAGGTACACGTGCAATATTCAATAAATTAGCTCTTGACGGTGCAACTCCTGCAGAAGGAATTACAGAAGATGCTTCTAATACAGTTAAAAAGATCATCAGTGAAACACCTGGAGCAATCGGCTACCTTGCCCTTTCATACTTCACTGACGATACAGTTACTAAAATGTCAATTGATGGCGTACAACCAACTGAAGAAAATATTCAATCTGATAAATTCCCTGTTTGGGCTTATGAACATATGTATACAAAAGGTGAGCCAACTGATATAGAAAAGGCATTCCTTGACTATATGATGAGCGATGAAGTTCAAAATACAATTTTGCCAAAACAAGGTTACCTTGCTGTGACAAAAATGAAAGTAGAACGTGACGCTAGCGGAAAAGTTACAAAAAAATAAGCTTTCCGGTAAAACTAGGGTAAATGCTCGCGAAGCATTTACCCTATTATGCCGTAATTATAGGGGTGTTTATTTTAAATGGAAAAATTGGTTCCTGCTAAAGAAAGATTACTAAAATCTGAAAAAAACTGGATGAATGGGGAAGTAAGAGGTAAGATTCTCGTTTTTTTGTGTGCATTTATTATGATAGCTGCTACAATTTCGATTACAATTTTCCTTGGAACAAAAGGATTGCAAGCCTTTGTAAAAAGCGGTGTAAGCCTTATTGAATTCTTAACCAGTCAGAACTGGGTTCCTTCTAAATTGCCTAAACCGGAATATGGCGCATTACCATTTATTTTTGGGTCGTTTGCGGTTACTTTTTTATCGGCAATTATTGCTGCACCATTAGGAATAGGCGCTGCGATATTTATGACGGAAATCGCCCCATCTTGGGGGAAAAAGGTTTTACAGCCTGTAATTGAGCTTTTAGTCGGAATTCCTTCTGTTGTTTATGGCTTCATCGGGCTTACAGTATTGGTTCCATTTGTAAGAAACCATTTTGGCGGGTTGGGTTTCAGCCTCTTGTCTGGAATGATCGTACTTGCGGTCATGATTTTACCTACCATTACATCGATTGTAACGGATGGATTCAATAGCCTCCCCAATGCTCTTCGGGAAGGTTCCTATGCACTCGGTGCGACTCGTTGGCAAACCATTCGCAAAGTGCTAATCCCAGCTGCTATGCCAACGATTTTAACAGGCGTTGTTTTGGGCATGTCGAGAGCATTTGGAGAAGCATTGGCCGTTCAGATGGTAATTGGGAATGTTAGTAGATTACCGCACGGCATTTTAGATGCTTCTGCCACTTTAACAACAATCATTACCTTGAATATGGGAAATACTACCTTTGGAAGTGTAGAAAATAATGTATTGTGGTCGATGGGATTAATTCTGCTGGTTATGTCATTTGCCTTCATCTTAATCATCCGTTACATTTCATCAAGGAGGAAGATCTAATGAGCAGTAGAACATCAGATCGCATCGCAACCGGGGTTTTTATTGCAATAGCTATTATCATCATTTCTTTACTAGTTGGTTTATTTTATTTCATTTTAATTAATGGATTTAAATACATTTCTTTTCACTTTCTAACAACACCTTCGAGCAGTTTAATGCCGGGAGGCGGAATTCGGGATCAATTGTTTAATTCCTTTTATATTCTGCTTATTACCATGGTGATTACCGTTCCACTTGGACTGGGCGGCGGAATTTATATGGCTGAATACGCAAAGCCTGGAAAAGTAACGGATACGATCCGTTCTTGTGTTGAGGTATTAGCGTCCCTTCCTTCAATTGTTATTGGGATGTTCGGGTTATTATTGTTTGTAACTTCAACCGGCTGGGGCTACACCATTCTTGGAGGTGCATTAGCGCTGACAATTTTTAATTTGCCTGTCATGGTCCGTGTCAGTGAAGACGCTATCCGTGCAGTCCCACATGATATCAAAGAAGCAAGCCTTGCGCTTGGAATAACCCATTGGCATACAATTAAGACCGTTATATTGCCAAGTGCTTTTCCTTCTATATTAACAGGAGCAATACTTGCTGCTGGACGTGTTTTTGGAGAAGCAGCAGCCTTATTATTTACAGCAGGCCAGTCTACCCCAAGACTTAATTATCTTGATTTGAACCCTTTTTCACCTATGTCACCTTTAAATATCTTTCGTCCCGCTGAAACACTCGCCGTGCATATTTGGGCTGTTAACACACAAGGGTTAATCCCCGATGCTCGTGAAGTAGCTAATGGTTCTTCAGCAGTTCTAGTGTTAAGTGTTTTATTATTCAATTTATTGGCAAGAGGTATAGGCAGTCTTGTCTATAAGAAAATGACGGCGACTAAATAGGAAGCAGGTGAAATTGATGGCAACATCAACGGTAGAAAAACCAGTTGAAAATCAAACATTGCAACAAAATGAAACGATTTTAAAAGTAAATAACTTAGAAATTTTTTATGGCGAAAAACGAGCTGTTAATGGAATTTCAATGCAAATAGAAAAAAATGCGATAACTGCTTTAATTGGTCCTTCTGGTTGTGGAAAATCAACCTTTTTAAGGAGCATCAATCGTATGAACGATTTAATCCCAGGTGCGCGAGCAGACGGAGAGATCCTTTATGAGGGCTTAAATATTTTGTCGAAAAAAATAAATGTTGTTGCATTACGGAAAGAGATTGGAATGGTTTTTCAAAAGCCAAATCCGTTTCCTAAATCTATTTATGAAAATATTACCCATGCATTAAAATTTGCCGGCATCAAAAAGAAAAGCCAGCTTGATGAAATTGTAGAGGAAAGTTTAAGAAAGGCAGCACTGTGGGATGAAGTAAAGGATCGGCTCCATAAATCGGCATTATCCCTTTCAGGCGGTCAGCAGCAGCGCTTGTGTATTGCCAGAACGATTGCGATGAAGCCGACTGTCATCCTTCTTGATGAACCATCTTCTGCACTTGATCCGATCTCGAATGCCAAGGTGGAAGAATTGATTGTGGAATTGAAGCAGGAGTATTCGATCATGATTGTTACTCATAATATGCAGCAGGCATCACGGATTTCGGATAAGACAGCTTTCTTTTTTACCGGCGATTTAATTGAATATGATGATACTGAGAAAATTTTTACGAATCCGGCGGTTACTAAAACGGAAGAATATATCTCAGGAAGGTTCGGATAGGAGGATAGCAGATGTCAATTTTAACGGTTTCCAATCAGGTATTTGAAGCAAAGGATTTAAATTTGTGGTATGGTGACAATCATGCCCTTAAAAATATTGACTTTCCGATCAGTAAAAAGGAAGTTACAGCGATGATTGGCCCTTCTGGATGCGGAAAATCAACCTTTATAAAGACGTTGAACTTAATGATTAAAAACATCCCAAATGTAAAAATGGCAGGTGAAATCAATTTTAACGGGAAAAATATTTTATCCGAAAAAATTGATCTTGTAGAGCTCCGTAAACATGTTGGAATGGTTTTTCAAAAAGGAAATCCATTTCCCCAATCCATTTTTGATAATATTGCCTATGGTCCAAGAATACATGGCATTACCCGAAAAAAAGCGCTTGAAGAAATCGTCGTAAAATCATTAATGGATGTTGCGTTATGGGATGAAGTAAAGGACCGCTTAAATGCGCCAGCCCTGGGGCTGTCCGGCGGGCAGCAGCAAAGGCTGTGTATTGCAAGGGCACTGGCAACAAAACCAGATGTTTTATTAATGGATGAACCGACATCTGCACTTGATCCGATTTCAACCTTAAAAATTGAAGAGATGATTTTGGAATTAAAGGAAAAGTATACAATCGTGATTGTCACTCATAATATGCAGCAAGCTGCCCGGGTGTCAGATAAGACTGCCTTTTTCCTAATGGGCGAGTTAATTGAGTTAGACTCTACAGCAAAGATTTTTTCTCAGCCATCAGATAAACGGACTGAGGATTATATTTCCGGAAGATTTGGATAATTGGGGTGAGCATACATGAAAAATACAAGATCAAATTTTGATAGCAATTTGAATGAGCTTAAAAAACTTCTTTTAGAAATGGCACATAAAGCTGAAAGTGCAGTTAAGGAATCGATCAATGCATTGATAGAACAGGACCTTGATAAAGCTCAGCAAATTATTGATGGTGATAATGAAATAGATCAACTAGATTACCAAATTAACGACAAAGCATTGCTTCTGATCGCAAAGGAATCCCCTGTAGCTACCGATTTACGGAAACTTATCGTCGCGATTAAAACTTCTTCAGAAGTAGAGCGAATTGCTGATAATGCTGTTAACGTCGCTAAAGCTGTCCAGCATATTGGAAAAGAAGAACTAATTAAGGATATTATTGATATTCCAAAAATGATGGACTTAGCGTTAGAAATGCTTGCCGATGCGTTAACCGCCTATTATGCGGACGACGTTGTCCTGGCAACAAAATGCGCGGAAAAAGATGATAAAGTCGATGAACTGTATGGTAGTTTAATTCGCGAACTAATTGGGTATCTGCCGCAAAATCCACATGCAACCAATCAAATTACCCAATTGGCCTATGTATGCCGTTACATTGAACGAATTGCTGATCATTCAACAAATATTGCCGAAAACGTAATTTTTCTTGTTACCGGAAAACGATTTGATTTAAATGCCTAATTGATTTAAAAAAAGATGATGCTGAAGCTGGAATTAGTATCATCTTTTTTTTATGTAAACCCATTAAGGGGATAAAAAAATTTCGGACTATCGGGGGAAAGGTGTATGATTCAACCAAAAATACTGTTAAAGATGTTACGGTCAAAGAGTGCAAGGAAGGATCCACGTTTTTTTTGGAGGGATTTATCGATAAGATTTAAATTAATCATTTCCTTGGGATTTAGTACCCTGCTGTTTATTATTACCACTATTTTAGTAATTGGAATGCTGCAAAATATCCGAAAAGACATGCAGTTTGAAAAAGAAAAGGGAGAAGAGGCAGTAATAGTATCGGAAATAGACTCTTTGATTCAAGCAAAGGATATTCGGATTGCAGATTACATAACTTTTTTAAAAGACGAGGATAAAAATAATTATCGTCTTTTAAGAGCAGAATTAAATAATAAGCTCTCCATTCTAGAGAAAAGCACGAATAACAAAGAAAATTTAGCAATGATAGCAGCTATAAAACAAAATAACCAAAAAATTGATAACATGTTTATCAATGAGGTCGCTCCTTCGGTTGTCAGGATGGATGTAAAAATCTATACAAATTCGCGGAAAGAAATAGCTAATTTAAGAGAAAACAATAATGGTATTTTAACTAATTTATCTAAAAAAATTATAGGTGAGAGAGATCTTGCCATTCAAAAGGCAGATAATCAAATCAATTTGCTGATTATTGAAATATTAGTGATTATTGTTTGTTCAATTGTGGTAAGCGGTTTGTTTGTTTTCTTTTTTTCCCGTTCGTTAAAAATAAATCTATCAAAAATTGTCACTACTGCTAAAAAGGTAGCGACAGGTGAACTAAATGTTAATCACTTAACATATGATGGAAAAGATGAAATTGGTGAGCTTACATTTGCGGTAAATCAAATGACAACCAGCCTTAAGAATATGGTGAAGGGAATCAAAACTGCATCCGAAAAAATAGATCAAAATAGTGATCAACTTAAGAACCATACATACAACGTAAAAAAATCCAGTGAAGAAATTTCTGAGACAATGTTACTTCTTTCTGCTGGGTCAGAGGAACAAGCGGCATCGACGTTCCAATTATTTTCTAACTATGATACTCTAAACAGCGAAATTGAGCTTTCAACTCGAAAAGGGACCATTTTAAAAAATACTGCAGAGAACGTATTAAATGTGACCGATGTTGGACAAAGGTTAATGAATGACTCCGTTAAACAAATAAAAACAGTTTATCAAATGATTCAAACTACCTTTAATAAAGTCGTCCAAATGGAGAAACAAACGACAGAAATAAGTAAACTTGCAGAGGTTATTAAGTCGATTGCCTCACAAACTCATTTGCTTGCCCTTAATGCTTCGATTGAGGCAGCAAGGGCAGGGGATTTTGGCAGGGGGTTTTCCGTTGTCGCTAAGGAAGTGAAGAAACTCGCAGGCGAGGTGGAGGATTCTCTCGTAGAAATTAATGAGATCGTATTAACTGTCCAAGGTATGGCGAAAGAGATAAGTGGATCATTGCAGGCAGGTTTTAACGAGCTTAGATCAGGAACCAATAAGATTGAAGATACAGGTGAGAGCTTCCAGATCATTAAAAAAGAGATTGAAAAAATGGCAGATAATATTGTTGACATATCAAAGTATTTAGATAATATTTCTGATAATAGCCATGATATGAAATCTTCCTTTGAAGCCATCACCGCAACATCACAGCAATTTACTGCCGGAACAGTACAAACATCGTCATCTATACAAAATCAGGATATGGAACTTGAAAAAATCCTGGGGAAAGTTAAAGAAATGGATGAGGAAGCCAATATTCTTGCAAATTTAGTAGAAAACGTTAATATCTAATCCGATACGATTAAATAAGTGCATAAAAAAGCAGGCTCATGAGCCTGCTTTTTGTCATTAACCCCTTTTTGACTAGATCCTACTCTCCGAGTTTTGCTTTAAAATCCTGTATACATCATCGATTGCGAGCGAAGATTGGCTGGCAATTTGTTCGATTGGCTTTCCTTGCTGTGCAAGTGCCAATACTTGATTTTTAATAATTTCATGGATTTCATTTGAAGTTTTGGTAAAGCTGGTGAAATGATCATCGCTTACCAAAAGTTCCTCCTCAAGGATTCTTAACCTCTGTTTCATTTGGTAAAGCTCTTGAACATGCTGTAAAGTTAGCTGGTCTACTTCGTCTTTTAATTCCGTATAAGGGTCTTTTTGGAAAAAAGAAACAAGAAAGAGAAGAAGGGAAAAGCCAAGGAGCAGTATAATTATTATCCCCATTAAAACAAACACCTCAAAAAGTTTTCTGGTAACTGAAGTAATTATATCTCTGAACTTTGATAACTGTGCGGCTAAAAAGAGTAAGCCTTGGAAGCCTGAACTTTTCTAACTATAGATAGTTTACCACTACGAATTATAGATTTCGATTTAACGGTAAAAGATTTAGCATGATTGTCGAAAAATATTGGCTGCTTTCAAAAAAATATAGTCGAATAGTTTGTAAAAAAATTTTTTTTTGATCATAACTATACTTGTGGTAAGGGAAAGCAAGATACGACAAAATGCGTTCATTGTGTGGTTTGATCCGAAATGATAACATAAAGCTATTAACGACATGAATATATTGGCAATCAAAACATATACTAGTAAATCTGAAATGGACAAATGCCCTAATCAAAGTGAACCGGATAAAAAAATAAAATGCAAAAGGTGTTATTATGATCAATATAAATGAATCCATCTATAATCAACAGTTTACTTTTCACCATTCACCAATCGCACAGCTCCATTATACCCCTGGAATTTGGGTAAATGGCAACTATTATTGGCTGCAAAACAGCAGTGAAAAAATAATGTACGAAGAGGAAATAAGCTTAACAGTAAAGCAGGAACAGATTCACTCGAAGATCCGATTTAATCATATGAATGTCACGAACCATAGTAAACAACCAAAAGAGTTGAAAATATTAGCAATGCATCATCACTCACGTATTTCCCAGGATCATTTCACTTTTGTCTCCCCAAAAGATCAAGTTATTTTTCATTTAGCAAATAAAGAGGTCTTTTTGGTTAATGGTCAATTTAATGGTGTTGGCTTAAATGAATATACGATTCAGCCATATTGGAATGTATTCACAGACAAAATTTGGAGTAGTCAAGAAAAGGGAAATTTAAAATACCAGCCTATGGGCAAAGGAGCGGCTGCGAGTATCTTCACGTTAAAGGCTAAAGTTAATCCCCATCAAACGATTAAATTGCACACTTGGGCCATCAAAGGGACGAGTAAACGAGAAATAATGGCACTTGATCAAGCTCTTTTAAAAAACACACTAGCATTTCCATTTGAAAAATGATATTATAGAAAAGTCGTATGAACGAACTAGCTTTAAAGCGTTTGGAGGGAAAGATACATGCGTGTAAATATTACGTTAGCTTGCACTGAGTGTGGAGATCGTAACTATATTTCAACAAAAAATAAACGAAATAATCCAGATCGTCTTGAGCTTAAAAAATATTGCCCAAGAGATAAAAAATCTACAACACACCGTGAAACAAAATAAAGCAGCAGGTCTTCCTGCTGTTTTTTTTTAATTTCTGAATTTAAATCTTTTAACTTTGAGAATAGTCTAGCTACAGCGCCCAGCGCCAGTGTACTTCGCCCACTTCCCTGCGATAAGTCAACATCGAATGCGCTTTCGCTCTTCGTGTTTTCTTTATCTCAGTCAGTGTGCTCCAGTCCATACGTCGCTAAACGGGCGCTTGCGCTTTCATATTAAGGGAGGAAAATGAGTATGATTGACAAAAATGTTCTTCGCACCCAGTTAAAGGAAATGCTTTCTAAGCTTTCAAAACCGCTTTACGAGGATCTTTCTAATCAAATCGCCACCAATTTATTTGACGATGAAGACTGGAAGCAAGCTAAAGTGATTGGGATTACCATATCCAAATTTCCTGAGGTGGATACATATCGGATTATCAGAAAGGCTTGGGAGCAGGGAAAACTGGTAGCTGTCCCAAAATGCTATCCTAAGGAGAAGAAAATGTCCTTTCGTACACTCTCGGAATTTTCACAGCTAGAGTCTGTCTTTTATGGATTATTAGAACCAATTGAAGAAAAGACTATGCTTATGAACCACGACCAGATTGATTTGTTAATTGTTCCAGGCTTGGCTTATACGATAGAAGGATTTAGGCTTGGATTTGGAGGGGGATATTATGATCGTTATTTGAAGGGCTACTCCGGGAAAACTGTATCTCTTGCTTTTCAGTCTCAAATCGTTCCTCAATTTAAGGTCGAAGATCATGATATACCAGTCGAAAAAATCATTACAAATGAAAAGGTCTTCGTTGTAAAGTGACAGATCATTTACTAATTATCTTGATCATTCTGATTACTTGCTTCGCTGGATTCCGTCTTAATTCATTAACGAGTACTGGGGCTACTGCTGCTTTTGCGGTTGGAATAGCGGTTTATTATGGTTTTGGACTAAATGGATTACTGTTATTAGGAATCTTTTTTGCTACATCCAGTCTTTGGTCAAAATATAAAAGCTCTAAAAAAGCTGGAATAGAAGAAAAGCTGGCAAAGGGATCGACAAGGGACTGGCGTCAGGTGCTTGCAAATGGCGGAACAGCAGCACTAGCAGGGTTGATTTATTCTTTTGATGGAAGGTCAATTTGGATTGTCGCTTTTGCCGTTGCTATTTCAAGTGCCAATTCTGATACATGGGCATCTGAAATAGGTTCCTTAAGTAGAAATAATCCAATCGATATTCGCACCTTTACTAGAATTGATAAGGGGACTTCTGGCGCCATCAGTTTATTGGGGAGCTTTGCAGCTCTTACAGGATCTTTAGTGATTGCAATTTTTAGTTATTGGTTTTTTGAGTTCAACTTGATGGACTCTTTTATAATTTTTATTTTTGGTTTTATAGGAAATGTCATTGACACCATTTTCGGTGCTTTTTATCAGCAGAAATTTCATTGCCAATGCTGCGGGATCGAAACGGAGAAAAAAGTGCACTGCGGTCAGCCAACGATTAGAATAAAGGGTATCACCTTTGTAGATAATGATATGGTGAATTTCCTTTCGGGCTTCATTGCTGTTTTGTTAGCTATTTCTGTTATTCTCTTTCTTAAATAACGTAGTAATTGTTACAAACTGTAAATAAAAACAGCGATTCCAGCAGCTTTTTACTACTGTTATAACTTTGCGAAATGGTGTGCAGTCTTTTCTGCTAGCAAATGACCCTTGCTGGATCAGATTTACGCATAAGAGGAGGAGTAGGCTTGTTAAATCGTGTAAACAGAGTTGCCTTAATAGGTACTGGCTTTGTAGGCTCCAGCTATGCTTTTGCTCTTTTAAATCAAGGGGGAACAGAAGAACTTGTATTAATTGATATAAATAAACAGAAATCAGAAGGGGACGCAATGGACTTGAATCATGGGCTCCCATTCGCACCATCACGCACGAAAATTTGGTTTGGTGATTATTCGGATTGCAAGGATGCTGACTTGGTTGTGCTTACAGCTGGCGCGAATCAAAAGCCGGGCGAAACCCGTCTTGACTTAGTAGAAAAAAATACAGCCATCTTTAAAGAAATCGTAAGTGAGATCATGGCGAGCGGTTTTGACGGGATTATCTTAGTCGCCACAAATCCAGTTGATATCTTAACCTATGTAGTTTGGAAATTTTCCGGATTACCTAAAGAGCGTGTGATTGGTTCAGGAACCATTCTTGATACAGCCCGCTTCCGATTTTTGCTTGGTGAATACTTTGATGTGGATACTCGCAATGTCCATGCCTATATCATTGGCGAGCACGGTGATACAGAGCTCCCTGTTTGGAGCAATGCAGATATTGGGGTTACTTCGATTGCGGAATGGACGAAAAATAAAGAGGGCTTCAATCAAGCAGACCTTGAGGAGATCTTTTTAAATGTTCGCGATGCGGCTTACCACATAATTGAACGAAAAGGTGCTACCTTTTATGGAATTGCGATGGGGCTTGTCCGCTTGACAAAAGCCATTTTGCAAAATGAAAACTCGATTTTTACTGTTTCTGCTTATCTAGACGGGGAGTATGACCATGAAGATATCTTTATCGGAGTCCCGTGTGTTGTAAATCGGAACGGGATAAGACAAGTGGTTGAGCTAGATTTAAATAAAGAAGAACAAGAAAAATTTACCCATTCTGTTAAAGTACTAAAAAATACGCTGGAGCCAATTTTAAAAAACGTTGAGTCTTGATACTGTTAGGAGATTTCAAAATACAAGCATCCAGCATTAATAATTTGAAAATAACTGGATAATATACGGAGTGATATCTCAAACTAGTTTTAGGAGGGATGCAAATGTCTCGTATGGTAACGTCCATTTTTATGATTGGAACAGTTGGCTATTTTGCTTATCGGTATCGTTTCCGGCTCCTCAACAGCATTATCGGTACTGGTTGGATTCGCCGGATTGCTGTGGGATCGATGATGAGTTTACCTGGAGTTAAGAAAAAAATGATGCAAGCTGTTTTTGGAGGACCATCTGAATGGTGAAAACCACAGATGGTTTTCTTTTGCGCTTTAACTTGATTGTTTTCTTTAGAGGCAAAGTTAAATATAGTTTATAATAAGATAATATCTCTATTAAAAAGTTGCAATTGAATAGAAAGTAGGGGAAAGCTTGAGTTTTAAAGAAGAATTTATCTTTTGGACGTTGGCTAACTTTTTTATAGCTGAGCAAGACTATCGAATCATTCAATTGTTTGAAGACCAAACAGAACTATGGCTTGAGAAATTGGAAAATAAGAAAGCTCCGATTATCCGTATTCTGCTCCATCGAATTGATTGGAGTAATCGAATGCAAAGAGACATAGAATTTACTGCTGCAAATGGGGAGAAGATTCGTAAACAACTAGGACGAAGCGAACTAAAAGTAATGAATATATATGTTAGTCCATACCCGCCTGTCGATGATGATCCGTTTCATCTTAACGACCTGTTTGTTTTCCCTGAGGGCAATAAAACAACCGTTAGCACCTTCCTTATGGCGGAGGGAACATACGAAACTAGTTTTAAACGACTTACTGAGCAATTTGACCGAAATATAACTTTTCAAATTGAAGAGGATTATTCTCAATTGGATATTGAGTCGCTGAAGGAAAACTCACTCAATTACGCAAAAAATAGGGCGAAGGACGAACAAGCTGTCTTTACAAATCGGCCGCCTGTTTTTACTTATATGTTTATTTTTATACAAGTAGCTATGTTTTTCTGGCTCCAATTACACGGAGGCAGCACAAACACATCTACATTGATTAAGTATGGGGCAAAAGTGAATCCATTGATATACGAAGGAGAATGGTGGCGTTTTATAACACCCGTTTTTCTCCATATTGGCTTTCTTCACCTAGCCATGAATACGCTAGCTTTATATTATTTGGGCATTGCAGTTGAAAAAATCTATGGAAACATAAGGTTTTTATTTACATACTTATTTGCCGGGGTAACGGGTTTTATCGCTAGTTTTTTATTTAGCACGAATCTTTCAGCTGGCGCGAGTGGTGCTATTTTTGGCTGCTTTGGAGCTCTATTGTATTTTGGAGCGACCAATCCTAAACTCTTTGCCCGAACGATGGGCCGTAATGTCCTTATTGTTCTTATCATTAACCTCATATTTGGCTTTTCATCAACAGGAATTGATAACGCAGGCCATATAGGGGGATTAATCGGCGGTTTCCTTGCTTCGGGGATTGTTCACTTTCCAAAAAAGAAAAAGCCATTGTTGCAGACATTATTTCTGCTAATCTCAACTGCTGTTGTTTGGGGGTCACTCTCATATGGCTTTTGTGAATCTGTAAGGGCCAAAGATGAAGGCTCAAGCCTTATTCTAGCCCAGGATTACATTACCAATCATCAGTATGATAAAGCGTACAGCATCTTGGAAGGGACTTTAAAGAAGTCCAAAAATCCATCACCGCAGCTTTATTTCCAATTGTCCTATATAGAAATGAAGAAGGATCTGCTTTCGGAGGCAAAACCACATTTGCTAAAGGCAATTGAACTAAAGCCGAATTTTGATGAAGCTTTTTATAACCTTGCATTAATTTATTTACAGGAAAATGATTTACAAGCAGCAAGAAAATACGCTGAAGAAGCAGCAAAATTAAAGCCAGATCAAAAGCAATATACGAATTTAGTAAATGAAATTACGGTCCATATTCAATCAGCTGGCGGAGGAGTGTAGGCTCCCCATTTGCTGTTTCAGTTAAGACGATTAAATGGGATTTATCCTTTGCTATCAAGATGAGCGGGACGGTACTGCCGATTGGTTTAATTCTGGTGCCGTCAGCTTTTTTAATTCCAAGGAAATAATTTTTATATAACCCTTCCCAAAGGTTACCTATGATTCGCTTTTTTTCTTGTTCGGTAAATCCAGGTAATGCGGTACTACTACTATTGAAAAACAATTCGGTTAACGGATAGGAATAATAATGATTAGGATTAATGGAAAAATATTTGATACCCTTCTCCCAGCTGTGATGGAGCAGATTTTTTGTTTGCTGATCAAGAGTGAGTTTCCATTCTTGTTCTTGTTTTGAAAAGACGTTTCTAAAGCTGTGAAAAGTACCGTTCCGTGAATGGACGACGTAGATTTGGTCGGCAGACATTTCCTGTGAACTGAAAATATGTTCTTGGTTTTCGTGGACTTCAGCATAATGAAACGTTAGTGCTTGAATGAGAGCACTTCCCCTTACTACTACCTGTCTTTCCTGGATTAGACTTGGAGTATTTTGTTTCCAGTTTCCTTGTTTGGCAACTAATCGACCGTTAGAATACAATAAACCAACATCTTGTCGTAAATACGCCTTACGGTCAAGGGTAGATTCAAGCTTCCATTCCACAAGATACTTATCGGACTTTTTGGGCTTTAGCGGATTTAGTGAGGTATTGGTAAGCTTAAAAGTTACCTTGGGATCAATCGGGAAGTAGGTTATGCTCTCTTGAACACGGGTACTTCGTTCGTTAATAATTCCGACAGTTAAAATAGTAAACAATATAATTCCAAGTAAAAGTATATTTTTATTCATCACTAATGCCTCTTCCTTTTTGGTATCTTGTCCAGTCCTTTTAGAAATATATGGATTTATACGCTTAGAAATACCGAAAACCTAAGAAGAAAATTTTAGCTGATCGTTACTAGTTCCGATCGCGAGTATTGTGTTATAGGTAAGAGGCAGCCAGCGTCCAAGAAGGATGTAATCAGTAAAAATCTATTTCTTGTGGGTAAAAAAGGTTTAGATTATACTAGTTGTGTTCTCCATCCCAAAAGCTAAAGGAGATTAAGATGAAAACAGTTTATGAGGTTCAACAATTTTTGAAACAATTTGGAACGATTATTTATGTTGGGGATCGAGTAGCCGACCTAGAACTAATGGAAATGGAACTAAGGGAGTTGTATCAATCCAACCTAGTTGAAACAAAGGAATACCAAACTGCACTTTTAATTTTAAGACACGAAAGGCAAATGGAAAAAGACCGGCATAAATAGAAAAGATGGGTGAAAAAGAAATGGCAGAACAATGGATTGTAGGTGTGGATCTTGGTGGAACGACAACGAAAGTTGCGTTTATCAATATGGATGGGACAATCATTCAAAAGTGGAAAATTCCCACCGATAATTCTGCTGAAGGTAAATTTATTACCATTAATATTGCTAAAACAATTGACCAAAAGCTAGAGGAGCTTCATACATCGAAAGAAAAATTAATAGGACTCGGAATGGGGGCACCTGGCCCCATTCATTATCTCTCAGGGATGATCTTAAATGCTGTTAATCTTGGCTGGAGAGACAATTTTCCGCTTCAGGAATTGTTACAAGAAGAAACTTTTTTACCGGCAATCATTGAGAATGACGCAAACTGTGCGGCACTGGGTGAAATGTGGAAAGGGGCTGGTAATGGCTCAAAGGACCTTGTCTGTGTAACACTAGGTACAGGCGTAGGAGGGGGCGTAATTGTTAATGGTAATATCATTCAAGGGGTGAATGGTGCTGGTGGTGAAATAGGCCATATAACTGCCATTCCATTTGGAGGGCATCCTTGTAATTGTGGAAAGACAGGGTGTTTAGAAACTGTTGCGTCTGCAACAGGAATAGTACGCATAGCCATGTCAAGTCTTGCGCAAGAAAGTACAGATGGCTTGCTCCAAGATATATTTGCTGAAAAAGGAGCAATCACTGCCAAGGATGTAATGGATTGTGCACGTAATGAGGACCTTTTAGCTCAAAAAGTAATTGACAAGATAGCTGTATACTTAGGCCTCGTATTAGCCAATATTGCTAATACGCTGAACCCAGCAAAAATTGTCATTGGTGGAGGAGTATCTAAAGCAGGAGATGTCCTCTTAAAACCTGTCATCGCACAGTTTGAAAAGTTTGCTTTTGAACCTGTGCGGAAATCAACTGAGATTGCTTTAGCAGCCTTAGGAAATGATGCGGGGGTAATCGGAGCTGCGTGGTTAGTAAAAAATAAGCTGACCAAGCTGAATAGCTAAATTTGAAAATTTTGAGCCAGGTTACCGGCTTTTTTTTATTCATTTTTTTCCTTATGAGTCATAGTATTTTATGATAAGGAGGGTGAAGGATGAAGGTTTATGCACGAGACAGGGATACTTTATGGTATTTTAGTCAGATGTTTGGTGTACCATTAGAGTTAATCATTGATTCAAATCTTCATGCGAATCCAACCATGCTTAAAATCGGAGAAGAGATCAAGATCCCTGGATTTGTTACGGTCCCATATAGGATTAAATCAGGGGATACGTTATGGAAACTTGCCTTACAAAAAAAATTAGCCATCGATGCAATCATGATTTTAAATCCTCAATTGGATACCCCTTACGTACAGCAAGGAGATCCTATTTTTCTTCCAAAAAGAATTTGCATGCCATGCCTTCAGACAAATGCAGGCTGTGATTATAAAAAATTCAGCGATATGATTGGTATTCTACAAAACATTTATCCATTTATAACAGTTAACTCAATTGGCAAAAGTGTCCTAGGAAAGTCAATTCAAGAAATAAGAATTGGTAAGGGTGAAAAAAAGGTTCATATCAACGGAGCATTTCATGCTAACGAATGGATCACAAGCTTAATCTTGATGAGGCTGCTTAATTCTTATTTACTTTTTTTAACAAACCCGGTATTGGCTAAGAAGCAAAATCCGCTTGTCTGGTATCAAAATATTGAATTGTCACTTGTTCCAATGGTAAATCCTGATGGTGTTGACCTTGTCTTGAATGGGCCTCCTATAATGGAGCGGGACAAAGTGATTAAGATCAACAGTGGCAGCGAGGAGTTTGTTCATTGGAAGGCGAATATCCGGGGTGTTGATTTAAATAAGCAGTATCCAGCAAATTGGGAAATAGATAAAAAGAAAAAGGCACCGCTGTGTCCTGCGCCAAGAGATTATCCGGGAAGTGCTCCTTTAACAGAGCCTGAGGCAATCGCTATGGCTGATTTGGCAAAATGGAATCATTTTGACTACTGTATAGCATTTCATACTCAAGGTGAGGAATTTTATTGGGGATATGAAGGCCATGAACCGCCTGAATCAGCACAAATTGCAAAAGAGTTTGAAAAGAAGAGCGGCTACAAAGCCGTTCAATATGTTGACAGTCATGCAGGATTCAAGGATTGGTTTTTGCAGGAATTTAAGCGGCCGGCTTTTACAATTGAGCTTGGAAGGGGAATAAATCCTTTACCATTATCTCAATTCGATGACATCTTAAAAAAGGTGGAGGGGATTTTTTTCACAATTCTATCTTTATAAATGCATTGCAACCAATTGTATGGGTAAGTTTCATAAAAACATTGCACTGTAATCGTTTTCTAGGGCTTGTCATCTTCCGTTTTTCTTTATAAAATAAGGTAACGTTAATTGACTAGCTATATTAAAAAGCCGGCTACTTGCGGCTTTTTTCCTATTTAATCATAATTATTCGAAATTCGGAAACTTTTTTATGGACGAATCGTACTTGTAGATGATCGTTGGAGGGAGGATTGAATTGGTTCAATTGGAAAAACACAAACTGATGAAATTTGCTGTACAAGTATTGATTTTCGTCATCGCGGTTTTGCTCTTAAATGCCTGTTCATCTCATACAAATTCGAAGGCTCAGCCACCTCCAAAAAACAAGGGTAATTTGCAAACCAAAACAAGGTCAGCGGTGGAAAATCAGGTGAACTGGAAATTACCTATATCCATCCCTGAAGGAGAATTTTATAGAGTCAGCGGTTGGCTTTCAGATGAAGAATTAGTTTATATAACAAATAAAGAACAGACATCAACCTTGTATAGCTATAATCTTACTTCTGGGGGGAGTAAACGATTATTTCAAAGTGAATATCCGATTGGTTCGGTCCTAATCAGCCCATCTAAGAAAAATATTCTAATTCAAGCTGCACCATCTAGCTATGAAGCAAAAATAACCATTATTGATTTACAAGGTAACGAAAAATACTCGCAAATCATTCCTTCTTATGAGTTATCATTTGAGTGGAATCCTTATCATGAATCAGAGATACTCATTTCAAAATTTAAAGAGGATTGGACATTCCAAGTTTATTTAATGGATTTTGAACGCAAAGTGACGAAAGAACTTTCTTTACCACAACCATTTTTAAAATGGACCGGTGAAAATCAGCTTGCCTATTTAAACTGGGATAATAACAATCAAAAATTATTTGCCCCTCTTATGATCCAATCCATAGCAGGCGCAAATAAACAAACAGTATTTCCAAAGGTATTTCAATTTTCAGCTTTTAAAAATATACTCATGACTATTACTGTGAATGAACAAGCGCAAACAAAAGCAAACTATTCCTTTTATGATCAAAAGCTGCATTTGATTTATGCTTTTACCATTCCACAACTGGCTAAATTTTCGGATTGGCTTGTTCCTTTTAATGATTTTAATGAAAGTAAACAGCAATTTATTACCTTTCAACCATTAAAAAGCACGGATGTTGATACTTATACAGAAGGCTTTCAGCTTGCTTCATACGAACTTGATAATGGGAAAAGCTCCATCCTGTTTGAAGGTTTAGACAATGAACCCTTAGCCCTTTCTCCTTCTGGGCAAGCAAGCCTATATGGGAATCGTTTCGAAAAGTTGATTGATTTAAGAACAAGAAAAATAACCGATATGGTGAAGGAATGATGCAACTGTACATTCTTTTCTTCTTTTTCCGTTGCTGTGGTAAAATAAATGTGCATGTTAGATTAAGAAAGTTGGTGCGTGAAAGTGGCAATTATTGATGTTACTGTTATACCAGTTGGTACAGAAACTCCCAGTGTAAGTAAATACGTTGCTAGTGTACAAAAGGTATTAAAGGAATATGCTGATGAAGGAAAAATACGGTATCAGCTGACACCGATGAATACAATTATTGAAGGTGAATTATCTGTTCTTTTTGAAGTGGCACAGGCAATCCATGAGCAGCCTTTCAAAGAAGGACTTCAGCGGGTTTGTACGTCCATTCGAATTGATGACCGCAGGGATATTAGCAGAAAAATGGAAGAAAAAGTGGAAAAAGTAAACAAGCTTTTAAATGAACAAATGTAAAAAGACTGCCAGAGGCAGTCTTTTTAGTTGTTAAGGAAATTATAAAAGATTAATCTGTTGATGCTTGCGCTTTTTGTTCTTCAAAGTAAGCTCTTACAATTCTTTCTAGCTAAAAGCAAGCTGAGCTTAATGTGTTCCGGTTGGTATTCCGTGATTAAGTACGGTCATCACAACAAACCAGCCGAATACTAGAAATGATGCAGCACCCCAAAATGCAGCTAAAAAGTGTTTACTCTTAAGCGAACGCAATGCGCCAACAGCCGCCAAAATCGTTATTATTGCAAAAATAATGACTAGTCCCATGATATAGCCTCCTTTATGATAGAATTAATCAACAAATACATAGTAAACGATTAACTGTTATGTAGGATATGTTATACAATTACATTTATTTTATAGTTTTTTGCCATATTTGTCGAGAGCAAAAATGAGTATATGCTCGTTCATATAATATGATGTCCACTTTTCATTTTATAGATTAACCAAAATGAGGAAACCTTTCTTTTTTTGTGATAAGTTAATGATAGTTATTTTGATGAAATTATCTATTGGAGGTAAGGTAATGAAATGGTCTCAAATTCCCTTGGGGATTATGCAAACAAATTGTTATATAGTTGAAAATTCAGAAGGGGATTGTTTGATTTTTGATCCAGGCAGCGAAGGTGAAAAACTGATATCATGGCTTAATGAAAGAAAACTAAAGCCCGTTGCCATTATGTTAACCCATGCCCATTTTGATCATATTGGGGCAGTTGATGTGGTTCGCGATTTTTTTAACATTCCTGTCTATGTTCATGAAAAAGAAAAAAATTGGCTGTCTGATCCGTGGCTAAATGGTTCGGACCAATTTAGAATACCTCATCCTGTTCATGCCAAACCGGCTGATTGTTTGTTAACAAAAGAAGAAAAAATGCGATTTGGACCATTTGAATTTATGATTTATGAAACACCGGGGCATTCACCGGGAAGTGTTTCCTACTATTTTGAAGCCGCTGAGTTTGTTGTCGCAGGAGACGCTTTGTTTAGAGGCAGTATCGGACGCACAGACCTCCGGGAGGGTAACCATTCGCAGCTGCTAAAAAGCATTCACGATAAGCTGTTAACGCTTCCAGAAGAGACCACTGTGTTACCTGGACATGGACCGGCAACAACCATCGCGGATGAAATGGACGGCAACCCATTTTTAAATGGATTTTAAGCAGAAAAGCGGAAGCGCCCGTTTAGCGGCGTATGGACTGGAGCTCACCGTATGAGATAAAGGAAACACGAAGAGCGAAAGCGATTCGATGTTGACTTATCGTAGGGAGGTGGGCGAAGTACACTAGCCGCTGGGCACTGGAGCTAGACAGCAGAAAAGCGGAAGCGCCCGTTTAGCGGCGTATGGACTGGAGCACACCGAATGAGATAAAGGAAACACGAAGAGCGAAAGCGATTCGATGTTGACTTATCGTAGGGAGGTGGGCGAAGTACACTAGCCGCTGGGCACTGGAGCTAGACAGTAGAAAAGCGGAAGCGCCCGTTTAGCGAAAGCCACTAGTTGCAGGAGGGTTACAATTGATCACCTATTTAAAAGACGTCATCTTAGATTCACCTGGACAGTTGATTACGTACGCAGATTATATAAACGCTGCACTTTATCATCCAAAACTCGGCTATTATATGAAAGATAAACAGAAAATTGGCCGTGAAGGAGACTTTATTACAACAAGCAATGTTTCTGATATTTTTGGGCGAACCTGTGCCAAGTGGTTTGCACACGTCGTGCAAAAAACTCTGCTTCCTCATGTATTTTGTGAGGTTGGAGCAGGAAATGGGCGCTTTGCAAGGGCATTTTTAGATGAGTGGAATGAGAGGATGCCAACACCGCTAACCTACATAATTGTTGAGAGCAGTCCATACCATCGCAAATTGCAAAAAGAATTATTAGACAAAGACTTTATGTTTACACAGGTAGCAAGCATAGAGGAGCTCGGTTCGTTTGAAGGGATGATTTTTTCAAATGAATTATTTGATGCATTGCCAGTTCATGTGATTGAAAAAGAAAACGGGAAGCTTTATGAGGTAATGATTGGAATAAATAATGATCAATTGCATGAGGTGAAGGTCCATTTAACAAACCCCGCCATACATCATTTCTTAAAAGAAAATAAGTTTGAATTGAAGGAAAAACAACGGTTAGAGATTCCTCTGCTAATGGGTGATATGCTGGATGATATAGCAAAGATTTTGGTCAAAGGATTGGTTGTTACCGTAGATTACGGCTATACACATGAAGAGTGGAAGCTACCATCAAGGATTAAGGGCAGCTTAAGAGGATACTATCAACACAAAATGATCGAAAATGTCCTCCAGTATCCTGGTGAAATGGATATTACTTCACATATTCATTTTGATTGGCTGATAAAAAGGGGAGAACAAGCAAAGCTGAGGTTTATCGAGAAACTCAGGCAGGATGAGTTCTTATTGAAAACCGGAATCCTAGAGGAGCTGCAGGATCATTATGATCCTAATCCATTTTCAGAAACAAGCAAACGGAATAGAGCCATTCGCAGTCTCATAGTTCCTGGGGGAATGAGTTCGTCATTTCATGTTTTGATTCAGGAAAAGGGAAACGTTATAGATCAGATTGAATTATTTACGAACTAACAGAAAAACGCTGGAGATCCCCCTCCAGCGTTTTTCCACCATTTGTTTATAAAGCTTGTAAGCTCTATAATGCTCCTTTGAGCGGCATCATAAAAGTAGTCCAATATGTAAAGCCGGCGAAGAAGATGGTTAAATATGCTCCAAAAACATACATATACATTCTCTCTGATAGTTTAAGATAGCTTAGGAGTACGAAAAAACCTGTTTGGGCAAGGAAAAGTAATGCAGTTTTGTCCATATCTCCAAGCCAAAACATTACTGTGAAAATACCTGTCCAAAATCCTAATACTCTAAACATGCGATCCATATAATCCCTCCTTTTACCATACATACCATCAATTAATTATTATAAAGTAAAAGCAATCAGAATGTAAATATCGCTTTCCGAAAAGGACGTCGCTTACATGCAGTAAATACTGCTTTTTAGCTTGATACGACTGCTTGATAACTGCAGTGATTACATCCTGTCATCATATTTTCTTTTTCAATTAGTTCAACAGAAGTAAACAATTCCTCAAACATGCCTTTAAGAAATTCCTGGTGCATATTACATACTGTTTCTGTATGATCCTTTGCCACTTCTTTAAATGGACAATTAAAGATTTGAAAATATATTTTAGTTTGATTTTCATTTACTTCAAATTCAGGGTAAAAACCTGCAAGGGTAGCTGCACTTTTTAATATGTTAAGCTTTTGGTCGAAATCTAATTCATTGCTGGCTATTGATTTTTTAGCTACTTCTTGGTCAATAATCTCTGCACCAAAACGTTTGCCTGTTAAAAATAATGCCTTCTTTCCTTCTTCACCAAGTGATACCATCGTTTCAATCGCGACCTTTGCTAAGAGCATGTAATCGCGAAACGGAAAGTGGAGTTGAATAACATCATCAGAAAGGCGATAAAGCCTGCTTGGTCTTCCACCCTTGCCTGTTTTCTTTGTTTCCGAAACAAGCATGTTAACATCCTCAAGCTTTGATAAATGAAGCCTTGCTACATTAGGATGAATGTTAAAATGGTCAGCTACTTCTTGAACCGTTACTTCTTGGTGACGATTTGTAATGTATTGATAAATGTAATACCGTGTTGGATCTGATAAAACGTTTGTTATTTTTAATGTTTGTTCCATCTTGTTCACCTCGGACCCCCATAATATTTTCTATTATATTACAGCTTCAACAGCAATGGAATGAGGTTTCTAACATAAACACTATATGTTTAGAAAATGTTCACAATTACATACTTATAATGTTCAAAATATGAAAAAAGAAAGGATAAAAAATTACAAATTATACAAAAAAAGAGCAGAAAATCTGCTCCTATTTTACTTTTTTCTCTTTTTAACCTCGGAATATAGGATATACGGCATGATACCAAACCAGCGATACCAAAAGGCAGCTTTAGCCTCGCGCCTTTCTTGTTTATGTCGGACTCGTTCTTCCTTAGGTTGATCTATATATTTGACAAAGGTTTGCGTCATATATTTTACATAATCATTTGTTTTCATGGGCACACCTACCTTATTATGAATCGTTATAAGTATGTCCAAATTAACTGAAAACAAACAATACTATCTTTAATACACCTGTTTTTAGTTAATTTTTCTCGATCCATTTTACTAATTTTTTTAAATTCTTGTCAAAATACCCGAAGCCTACTGCAGTCTCCCCTGAATGAAGATGAAGGGTGAATGTTATTTTCTGCGTACTGCCCGATGGTAAGTCCGCTTGATAATCAACATACCCATTCAGAAATTGAAATGTACCCTTTGTTTCAACTAGATCACCCGATTGAAGCTTGCCTTCCATTTTTTTTACCGTAGTAAGCATATAGTACTCTTGTTGTAAAATGATTTTTGTTTCCTGGTGCATCTTTCTTTCTGTCAGCAGCTGCTGAACTTGGATTGAAAAAAAAATGAGAAATGTGATGAGGATCGCTAGTGTTAAAGGATAAGTAAATCCTTTTTGATTTTTGCTCATTGAGCACCGTTCCAATCAAGAAAAGAATAGATATTTACGATATAATCTCTTCGATTCAAATCCTTAACAGTTACTCTTACAGTGTTAGGCATAAGTGAAAAGTTTACCTCAGATACGTTTTGAAGCAAAACCTCATGTCCTGTACTGTTAACACGCCTTCGAAGTACATTTCCATATTGTTCATAATCGATTGTCCCAGCATCTTCTGTTAGGACTAGACTAGCACCAACCAACTGGGCTTTTGAGCTCATTCGGATCTCTTTTTTGATTTGACTGCAAAATACATCCCATTCCATTGCTTGCTGCCTTTTTTGAAGGTCATTTTGTTGAAGCATGATTTCAAATAGGGGTGAAATGAAAAAGATAATGATGGTAAAAATTGAAAAAGCAAATAGCATTTCGACAAGTGTAAAAGCTCGCTCATTCAGATAGTTGGCAAATGTTTGTTTCTTTATTAAAACGATTTTTTTCAATCTTAACGCATACCTCCTTTTGTCCGGCAACAGTGGTATCTTGCAGATTAATTTGGTAGTCAATTCCGTTGATAACAGTTGTATGATTTTGCGACGACAGAGGATTAACAATGAAGGCTTGGAGTTCCTCATACAAAAGCTGATAGGCTTGCTTTTCCACCTGGAGTTTTCGTGTTTGAGCAGATAAGTCAATCAGAAGCGGTGTGAAAAATAAACCTAACATAAGTAATATCGTCAAAGACAAAAGGAGCTCCGCCAATATATACCCATCATTCTTCAACCACATAAAAGCGTCCCTTTCCAATTAAAACGGTAAGTCGATAATGTTTACTTCCACTGTAAATTAACAAAGAGCCAAATTTGTTCACGAACCCACTTGGAGTGAATTTAAAGGTTAAAGGAAGTGATCCGGGGGAAACACTTACAGCATTTGAATAATACCGCACCAAAAATGGTGGCCAGATATAGGTATTGCGTAAAAAGTAATAATGCTCCTCAGGAAAAATAAAAACGGTCACTTCCTGCTGATGTGAAATAGCATACTGCTGCCCATATAAAAGATCTGTTTGAAGCTGGTTGAGAAACATTTCGGTTTCCAACCGCTCATATTGTGGTTTTATGCTAAAGGCTGTAACCGAGGATATAATCAGGAAAATTGATAAAACACATAAAGCTTCAATTAAAGTGAAGCCTTCTTCTGTTAATTTCATGGTGCAATCGTATTAACTGTTCCGTCTGGTTGAATGGCTACGTCCGTTCCATCTGGGCATTTTCCTGTTTTTAAATATCCCTCGGTCTTTAGTTCATCTATGGATGCCGGTGCCCGATCCTTTTCCATTTCAAATGATTGAATTTGCGCCTCGACCATCTTTTTAAAAGCACTACAGCCCTTGTTATTAATATTGGAATTATTCTTTGTAATATTTGGAATCGTAATAATTAATAACACAGAAATGATCAACATGACGATCATCATTTCAATTAGTGTAAAGCCTTTTTCATTTTTCATAATGGTTTTCCTCCGTCTTTAGATTCCATCCATTAAATGGAACATAGGTAATAATATAGCTAAGTACATGGACACAACGAGAAAGCCGATAAATAAATAGAGCAGCGGCTGAATAGTTTTTAGACTTTTTTCCATCAATTCTTCTAAAACGACGATACAATGTTGACTGTAAAATAATAATTCCTGTTCTAGTTTTCCATTTTCTTGGCCATGCTTGACGATCAGTGAAAGTTCATTTTCAAAAAATGAGAAAGTGGATAAAATAGACTCAAGGGTTACACCTGTTACAAGCTTTAGTTTAATTTGCTTTGCAAGTTCGCTATAAAACGGCTGCTTTTGATTGGTTTCAAATAGCAAGAGTGCCTCTGAGAAGGATATACCGCCAGATAATAGAAAGCTTAATTGAGTGGAAAAATAATGGGTATATAGCAATTTAAGGACATGACCAAGGAAAGGAATATGGGTAAGCTGTTTTTTTTGCTGTAGGATTGAGATTTTTCGGAAAACAAAAAAGTAGTAACCAGTCAATAGTGATAAGAGGATGAACAAGATCATAACTGCTGATGGGAAATAGTTTCCAAAAGTATAAACTACTTTTGTGAAAAAATTTGCTTCAAGGTTCATGGATGTAAACAGGGTGGTGAATTTAGGCAACAATGTTTTTTCAACAAAGAGAAAAAGAAAGCCAGTGATGATGATTAAGATGAACGGGTACTGAAGGAGTTTGAATAATTTATGCATATCCCCTCCTTTTTTCATGGCAAGATTGCTTCCTTCTAAAAGTGCATCAGCAAAGCTTCCATGCTGTTCTGCAAAGTAGACGTAGCCGATTAAGTCATTTTGAAATCCAAGATTTGTTAAGATCTCATGAAAGGCCAGGCCTTTTTTTAATTCAACCAAGCATTGTGTTAATTCCGCTTTTTTTGAGGGGGGCATTTGAAAGGATACAGATTCCATTGCAGCGGCAATCGGGTATCCTCTTGCAAGTAATTCACCTATCCGTCTTAAAAAACGAGCTTGTTCGATAAGAGTCCATTTATGTTTCATCATAAACAAGCCGTTCGTATTCACTTTCTTTAATATAGCCGAGGGCAATCCCTTTCCGAATGACATCCTTTAAGGTTCGATAGTTCATTTCAACTTTATTTCCTTTTGCCTCTTTCATAGCAAGATTCAGGTTTCTTCCTGATAAAAGCTCAAAAACACTTGCCCTTTTCCATCTTCCATATGTGTAGCAAAAAGGGGTACAGTCATCTTCACAAAATGGACAGGTGAGCTCTACTAACCGCTGTGCTGTAACGGCAATCAATGTCTGTTCCACCTCTAGCCAATTAGCCCCAAATTCATGAAGGCGATAGACTGCTCCCTTGGCATCCCTCGTATGCATGGTGGTTAAGACTAAATGCCCCGTTAACGCAGCTCGCACGGCTATTTTTGCTGTTTCACTATCCCTGATTTCCCCAACCATGATAATGTCGGGGTCATGTCTTAAGATAGCTTTTAAACCAGATGCATACGTAATGCCGGCTTTTTCATTTACTTGAACTTGGAGAACGGAGTCATAATTTTTTTCGATTGGATCTTCAAGTGTAATGACGTTGCGGTGAAATAGGTGGGCAGTCTCATTTAAAAGGGAGTAGAGAGTGGTGGATTTGCCACTGCCAGTTGGTCCGGTAAGGATAATCAGCCCATGAGCATGTTTGAGAAGGGCAAGTAACTTTCGGGTCATTAAAGGAAATAAGGATAGCTGATAGAAGGGAATATGTTCTTGCTGGGGCAATAACCGAATAACAAGACTTTCTCGGCTGTTGGAGGGTAGGGTGGAGAGTCTAAGTCCTAGCATTTCCCCATTCATTTCGCTAATAATTGCACCATTTTGCGGGCGTCTTCTTTCTCCAATATCCATATTTGCAGTGAATTTAAAATGAGAAATGAGTCGGTCACACTCTTCTTTTGGAAGGGATAGGTGAGGAATCAACTTATTTGTAAAACGAAATTGGATCAGGGTGTCTGTTCTTCTCGGAATGATGTGAATATCTGTTGCTTGGTTTCGAATGGCATCTGAGATAATTCGGTTTGCTAAAATTTCAGTTGCACTTTCAATAAAAAACACCACCTTTACTTTTATTGATGTACTTATTCGACAAAATTCCGGCTATCCCTTCATTTTTTCGCAAAAAATTTTTAAAAAATGAAGGGAGCTTGGCAGAAAATTAAAATGCTTTCTCTGTTAAGTAAAAAAGGCCGCCATTTATATATGAAATAGTGATTTTAGGTTCATATTGTTCTTGTAAAGCTTGTTTTTCAATTTCGTAGCTCTCGTTTTTGTCTTCATCCTTTTCATAAAAATGATTTAATAGTTTTAAATCTTTTTCCCAGCGGTTCCTTGCATCTTCGGCCCACTGATGCTTTTCCTTTTCAATGCTGTTTTTTAGGTGATTTTCGATTCGAGTGATTCCGCTCCCAGGTTTAATAAGAGGGGAGAGCGTAAATGAATAATCTGGTATTTTTGGTGTCATCTGAATGTGTAACAGTTGGTCATGGAAATCTTCTACCATTTTCCCTGTGATTAGCTGCAAACCGATTGATTTAAAAACATCACGTTTACGATCACATTGATAAGAAATTTTAATATTTAGGCAGAGCCAGGGCAATAAAGATGTTTGTTTGTTAGGATGGTTATGGTTTTCGTAAAGGCGAATATAACCGGCAAGATTTTTGGTTGATTGAAAAATTTGATGAAGCCGGGGCGAACCAAAGTAAACAGTTTCCCCTTTAATAGAATCGGGAGCAGTTTTATGATCTGTAATAAAGGTAAGCTGCATTGGATTAGGAACTCCGCCTGTCTTCTCTAAATAGTGCCAGTAAAAAGGACGGTTCATCAGTTCTTTATCAAGGTCAACTGTCAATTGGACTTTAATATATCCGGGTTCATTTTGAAGCAATTCACAATCATTCGCTTGGAAGTACTGTTCAAGAAATTGATGAATTTCCTGTTGCTGCATGTAATTCCTCCTTTTTTACGTGATTGGCAAACTCAATCATCGAGGTGAGGTTGTCCATTTTAATGCGCATTTCCCCTTCAGAGGCAGACCCACTGAAAATATCAATTAAATGATCTTCGATATTGCCAAACTCAAGCTTTGTAAGGATATCGTCAAGTTCCCCAATAACTTTTTCAAACAGCTGTATTTTTTCATATAGAAGCTTTAAAATATGTTCTTCCACAGTGTCTTTAATTGCAAAATTATAAATCATTACATCCTTTTCTTGACCAAGACGATGAATCCGGCCAATTCTTTGCTCAAGCCGCATTGGATTCCAAGGCAAATCAAAGTTTATGATATGGTTGCAAAATTGCAGGTTAATTCCTTCACCGCCTGCTTCGGTTGCAATCAGGACCTGAGCATGCTTTTGAAAAAGCTCACGCATCCAATCCTTTTTACCACGCTTGAATCCACCGCGAAAAGGGACCGAAGTAATGCCGTTTTGCTTTAAAAACCATTGTAAATAGAGTTGAGTGGCGCGATATTCTGTAAAAATGATGACTTTGTCATTTATTTTTTGAATAAGTTCAAGCGCTTTTTTCGCTTTAGAATTTTGCTCTACTGCCTCAACTTTAGAGATTAAATGTTGAATGTGGTCCGTGTAGGCCTGTGTTGGAGTCTCCTGTTTCGCAAGTATGTTTTTCAGAGTATGATAGACCGCTTCCCTGCTGCTGCATGCTTCCCGCTGCAACGTCATGACAGAAAAGGAACTTGCTTGTGTCCAATCACCTTGACTTCTTAATTCGGTAATCGCATCGTATAATTCCCTTTCCGGCCGGGTAATTTCTATCGGGATTGTTTCCACCTTTCTCTTTGTCCATTCAATTCCCGTATCAGCACGCCGATTGCGAATCATTACTTTATTGACTATTTCCTTTAGATGCTCATCGTCATTTAAGGAGCGGGAATCCCGCTTATATTTTTCATAGAAGGCAGTTTCACTACCAAGATGCCCAGGCTTTAAGAGCGAGACAAGATTAAATATTTCCTCAATTCGATTTTGAATCGGTGTTGCGGTTAACAATAAGCAAAATTTCTTCTTAAGGTTTTGGACAAATTCATAGTTTTTTGTTTTATTATTTTTCAGCTTATGCGCCTCATCAATAATGATTAGGTCATAATCCTGCTGATAAATGATTTCCCTGTGGGGACTGCGTTTCGCGGTATCAATCGATGAAACGACGACATCATATTGTTCCCAAACATAGCTTTTCCGTTGTGTAATTGCGGGAATGAAGAATTTTGAATTTAATTCCGATGCCCATTGCGTGACGAGTGATGCCGGCACGAGGATCAGTACCTTTTTAACAAGGCCGCGAATCATGTATTCTTTTAAAATTAACCCTGCTTCAATCGTTTTTCCAAGCCCGACTTCATCGGCAAGAATGGCTTTTCCGTTCATGGTTTCGATTACTTGCTTTGCTGTTTCAAGCTGATGGGGGAGTGGTGTCAAATTCGGCAGATGCTTAGGCGCTTGAAGACCCTCAAATTCTGGAATGACTAAGTGTTTCTCAATGTCAACTGCGAGTTTGAAAAGCTCCCAATTTCCCCAAGGCCCATCGTGGTCAATTCTATGGAAAAAACCATCCTGCCAGGAGGAATCGAATTCGATTTGGACCGACATGGTATTAGCTCCTTTTATTCAAAAATTTATTGCTCAATGGTATATTTTCCTGTAGGATGTAAATAGTTTTGAAAGTCTGAAATATTGTCAATAGCGCAAAATCCTTAGAGTTTGTTTTAGTATGACCATTCCGCAAAATTTTATAAATGCGAATGACAACAAGGGGAGAGACTACTTATGTTTGTAGCGCCGAAGGAGCAAACAGTGAAGCTGTGAATCTCTCAGGCAAAAGAACTCTTGTTGGACACAGCTCTGGAGAGTGTTTCATTACAACTGAAGCCACCAAAGGGGAACGCCATTTTCGGTTAAACTTTCAGGTAAAAGGACAGGGACTTCCTTTTTTTTATAAAGGGAGGATTCTGTCCTTTTTTTTGGGGGCAAAATAAGCCGATAAAAAGGGGGATTTTGGATGACTGAGTTAAAACGTACACCACTATTCGAAGTTTACAAAGAATATGGAAGAAAAACGGTTGGCTTTGGGGGTTGGGAGTTACCTGTTCAATTCTCAAGTATAAGTTGTACTGACACCTTTTTATAAAAGACGAAATAACGGAAGGGAGCAAGGGTAATGAACCAACATCGCTATTTACCAATGACGGAAGAAGATCAAAAAGCAATGGTTGAAGTGATCGGTGTATCCAGCATTGATGAACTGTTTAATGACATCCCGGAGAAAGTAAGATTTAAAGGCGAATACAAAATTAAGCAAGCCAAACCTGAATCCTCATTAATGAAGGAACTGGCCAGGATGGCAGCTAAAAATGCCGACCTAGTAAGAAATGTATCATTCCTCGGTGCGGGAGTTTATGACCACTACATACCGGTAATTGTGGATCATGTCATCAGCCGCTCTGAATTTTATACGGCCTACACACCATATCAGCCGGAGATTTCACAGGGGAACTCCAGGCTATCTTTGAATTTCAATCAATGATTTGCGAATTGACGGGGATGGATGTCGCGAACTCATCGATGTATGACGGCGGAACGGCGCTTGCAGAAGCAGCGATGTTAAGCGCTGGGCATACGAAAAAGAAAAAAATTATTCTGTCTACTGCGGTTCATCCTGAGTACCGTGAGGTTGTTAAAACATATGCAAAAGGCCAGCGCCTTGAAGTGATTGAAGTTCCTGTCAAAGACGGCGTGACTGATTTAGACGTACTCAAAGGTATGGCTAATGATGACATTGCAGCCGTTATTGTCCAGTACCCTAACTTTTTTGGCCGAATTGAGCCGTTAAAGGAGCTTGAAGAGTTCGTTCACGCTCAAAAAGCTTTATTTGTTGTCTCCAGCAATCCGTTAGCACTTGGAGTTCTAACACCTCCAGGGAAATTTGGTGCTGATATTGTTGTGGGTGATGCGCAAGTCTTCGGGATTCCGACAGCCTTTGGCGGTCCGCATTGTGGCTACTTTGCGGTAACAAGCAAGCTGATGAGAAAAGTCCCAGGCCGCCTAGTTGGGCAAACCATGGACGAACACGGCAAACGCGGTTTTGTTTTGACACTGCAGGCAAGGGAGCAGCATATCCGCCGTGAAAAAGCGACATCTAATATTTGCTCAAACCAGGCATTAAATGCCGTAGCCGCCTCCGTTGCCATGACAGCACTTGGAAAAAAAGGCGTAAGGGAAATGGCAGCTGCTAATATCCAAAAGGCAAATTATGCAAAAGCTGCTTTCAAAGCGAACGGAATTGAGGTTGTTTTTGAAGGACCTTCGTTTAATGAATTTGTAATTAGGCTTAATCATCCAATAAATGAACTAAATCGCCGCCTGTTGAACCAAGGGATAATTGGCGGGTATGATTTAGGACGCAATTATCCAGAGTTAATCAACCATATGCTTGTTGCAGTAACAGAGCTTCGTACGAAAGAAGAGATTGACACTCTCGTGAAAGAATTGGGGGATTTACATGCATAACCAAGACCAGCCGCTTATTTTCGAAGTAAGTACACCGGGACGTATTGGATACAGCCTTCCGGAAATGGATGTTCCTGAAGTGGATTTAAACAGCTTGCTGCCGGTTGGATATGTTAGGGAGGAAGAGGCAGAGCTCCCAGAGGCTTCGGAGCTGGATATCATGCGCCATTATACGGCATTATCCAAACGAAATCACGGGTTGGACTCCGGTTTTTACCCACTGGGCTCCTGCACGATGAAATACAATCCGAAAATAAATGAGAATGTTGCCCGCTTTAACGGCTTTGCCCATTTACATCCATTGCAGGATGAAAGCTCTGTTCAGGGAGCTCTGGAGCTTATGTACGATCTTCAGCAGCATTTAGTAGAGATTACCGGGATGGACGAAGTTACTTTGCAGCCTGCGGCGGGTGCACAAGGAGAATGGACCGGATTGATGCTGATCCGTGCTTTCCACGAAGCAAACGGGGATATGAACCGGACAAAGGTGATTATTCCTGATTCTGCCCACGGAACAAATCCAGCTTCCGCGTCAGTGGCTGGTCTTGAAATTATGACTGTAAAGTCAAATGAAAATGGACTTATTGACTTAGAAGACTTGCGAAGAATGGCCGGGGAAGAGACAGCCGCTTTGATGCTAACCAATCCAAATACACTCGGACTTTTTGAAGAAAATATTGTTGAAGTAGCAGAAATTGTTCATACTGCTGGCGGTAAGCTTTACTATGATGGTGCCAACTTAAATGCGGTTCTCTCAAAAGCCCGCCCTGGTGATATGGGATTTGATGTTGTTCATTTAAATTTACACAAAACCTTTACCGGTCCCCACGGCGGCGGCGGGCCTGGTTCAGGTCCTGTAGGGGTAAAAGCGGATTTGATTCCGTTCCTGCCAAAGCCTGTTCTGACAAAGAGAGGGGAAGAATATGTTTTCGATTACGATCGACCCAAGTCAATTGGCCGTGTAAAGCCATACTATGGAAACTTTGGCATTAATGTCCGTGCCTATACCTATATCCGTTCAATGGGTCCTGACGGCTTAAAAGCAGTAACAGAATACGCGGTTTTAAATGCAAACTATATGATGAGAAGACTTGCACCATACTTTGATCTTCCATATGACCGCCATTGCAAACATGAATTTGTTTTAAGCGGTCGACGCCAGAAAAAATTAGGAGTACGCACTCTTGATATTGCGAAACGACTCCTTGATTTTGGATACCATCCGCCTACCATTTACTTCCCGTTAAATGTGGAAGAGTGTATCATGATTGAACCAACTGAAACAGAATCAAAAGAAACGCTTGACGGTTTTATTGATATCATGATTCAAATTGCCAAAGAGGCTGAGGAAAATCCGGAAATTGTTCAGGAAGCACCGCATACAACAGTTCTCGGGCGCTTAGATGAAACAACAGCGGCCCGAAAGCCAATCTTACGTTATCAAAAAGGTAATTAAGAAGCTGAAGCTAGTGAGTCTTAAAAGTAAAAAAAGAGCTGATTCTAAAACGAATCAGCTCTTTTCTAATAGCTTTAGCTTTACTTCTTAGCTTTAACTTTACCTGACCAACCTTTAAAGCCGCCTTTTAGCTGGGTAAGGTCTTTATAACCTTTACGATATAGGAATTGGGCTGCCCGGCCGCTGCGTGCACCGCTTTGGCAGTATAAATAAACGGGGAGATCTGGACGAACTTCTTTCATGCGCATTCTTAATTGTGATAGCGGGATATTACGAGCTCCCAAAATATGTCCACCTTCAAATTCATTTGGTTCGCGGACATCAATAAGCTGGGCTTTTCGGTAGCCAGCACGAAATTCTTCTTCTGTAACCGTTTTTACTATTTTCCGCCGATAAAGCCCAATAATAACGTAATAGATAACAACGGCTAAAATGATAATTAATAATTCATACAGTGTAGTCAATTTTTCTTGCTCCTTTCAAGCTATGCTGCTCCAGACTTTATTATATAAGTCTACACTTTAATGGTAAAGGTAGTTCACAAAAATTCTTTTTTGCAACCCTAAAAAATTATATCAAAAACAGCTTTCTTTTTTTTTTGTTTATAATTTGATAGACTAAATATCGATTGTAATAATACTTATAAACGAGGTTAAAAGTATGAAGAAAGAAGTATGGCGTTTTATTGATTCCGGAAATGGTTCTCCCGCTTTTAACATGGCTCTAGACGAGGCATTGCTTAATTGGCATAGTGAAGGAAAAATTCCTCCAGTCATTCGTTTCTATGGCTGGAATCCTCCTACATTATCAATCGGTTATTTTCAAAAGGTTGAGAAAGAGATTGATTTAGAAGCAGTAAAGAAACACGGTCTGGGCTTTGTGCGGAGACCAACAGGCGGACGTGGTGTCCTCCATGACCACGAGTTGACGTACAGTGTAATTGTATCAGAAGAACACCCTGAAATGCCAAAGACGGTAACCGAAGCCTATCGGGTTATTTCAGAAGGAATCTTAAAGGGTTTTCAACACTTAGGTCTCGAGGCTTACTTTGCTGTTCCAAAAACAAAGGAAGAACGAGATGCGCTGAAAGCTCCCCACTCTGCTGTTTGTTTTGATGCTCCTAGCTGGTATGAACTTGTTGTAGAAGGCCGTAAGGTTGCCGGCAGCGCCCAAACGAGGCAAAAGGGTGTTATCCTGCAGCATGGATCGATTTTGTTGGATTTAGACGAAGACAAGCTTTTTAGTTTATTTAAATATCCAAATGAGCGTGTAAAAGAACGAATGAAGAAGGCCTTCAAGAATAAAGCTGTAGCGATTAATGAAATTAGTCAGAGGCGAATTACACTTGAAGAGGCTAAAGAAGCCTTTTATAAAGGGTTTGGCGATGGTCTAAATATTGAATTGGAGCCATATGTGCTAACTGCAGAGGAATTAGACTATGTTAATAAAATTGCCGAAGAAAGATATGAAAATGATGAGTGGAATTTTAAGAGGTAATGTTTACGCCGCAGCAATAGCGGCTTTTTCTTTTGTGCCTTTTTTTGGGTCTAGTGGAAGAAAATTAATTCCTATATATGTTTGAAAAGAAAATGTTTCATTTCTAGTCATTTAAAATCGCAAGCAGTGGATTTTGTTGAAATTTATTGTTTTATGGAGAAAACCGCCTGAAATCTTATATTTGCTTCAAAATCTAGTTTATTTTGAGTTTGACAAATTTTTTATTATTTGCTCTGAATACAATATGTTGTGGTTAAGAAAATATTTTCAATACTATATATTGATTTTTTTAATTGTGTTTTGTGTTTTGGTGTGGTAACGTTAAGATATTAAATTTGCAACTAGATCTAGCAATCAGCAAACTAGATTGCTGAATTAGAGAAAGACATATTTGAAGGAGTTGTTCCCATGTCAGTTGTTTTTAGACCAAAACTGAATATTGATTTTGAAAGACTAAACGAGGATATTCACTTGTTTCCTCAGGTACATCCGATTACCCCGGATATGAAAATTACACATAAGGGTGTATCGCGTTTGGTTATGCTGGACCGCTACACGTTTAAGGACACAGAAAAAATTACGCTCACACAAGGTGACTACGTTGTTTTAACTATAAAAGAGGACCCGAAATTCCCTGCTCGTGGTCTAGGCTACATCATGGAAATTGACTGGGAAAAGAAAAGGGCAACCGTTTTAGTAGAAGAAGAGTTTAGAGGCGTGCTTGAACCAGAGGAAGCTGCAACAGGCATTATTAACCGTTCATTGGATGTAATTGAAAAGCCTCTAGAAATTTTTTATGAGCAAATTGCTAAACGTAATGCAACTGGACTGGCTGCTGTTGAGGAAACGGAAGAAAAACGGCAGGAATGGTTCGAAAAGTTTTATGAAGAGCTTGTCAACCTGAACTTTATCCCTGCTGGCCGTGTTCTTTATGGTGCCGGTGCTGAAACGGATGTTACGTACTTTAATTGCTATGTAATGCCATTTGTTGCGGATTCACGTGAAGGTATTTCAGATCACCGCAAGCAAGTGATGGAAATTATGAGCCGCGGCGGCGGTGTCGGTACAAATGGTTCAACATTGCGTCCGCGTAATACGTTAGCAAGAGGCGTAAATGGCAAATCATCCGGCTCAGTTTCATGGCTTGATGACATCGCAAAACTGACGCATTTAGTTGAGCAAGGTGGAAGCCGTCGTTAGTATAAAGCTCGGCGACGTAATCTCGTGAATTGCTGGAACACCCTTAGAGACATTGTCACTACAACGTAGCTGGTAACGGCAAGCGTGAATGTTCAAAAAGACAATGTATTGGGCAATCAGCAGCGAAGCGTCTTTGGAAACAAAGATGAACGTTCAGAGACTATTGAAAGTATCTAAGTTATGTCAAATAATGGAACTACCCAGTAGAACAAGGGGGACTACCATAGTGACTGATAAGATACAAGTAAATCGATCAAATAAACATGCCAAGATCGAGGCACGAGACAAAGAGTTGTTAATTGAAAAAACTAAAACACTTCATGCTCAGGGGTATAGTCAAGTTGAGATATCCAAGATTTTAGGAATCAGTCGAAACACCTTACGAAGATGGAATGATGAACTTAATTTTGTTTCATTGCTTAGTCCAGGTGAAGCTGGAAAAAGAAAATCAAAAGTTTACCAGTATAATGAGAATATTTTCGAAAATATTGATGATCCAAATAAAGCTTATGTTCTAGGATTTGCAATGGGTGATGGCTATATAGTTAATAAAGGCTCGTCAAAAAGATTTTTAATCACCCTCGCAATATCAGATAGGCAAATCATTGATGATATTGCCTCTTACTTTAACTTAGAATCACTCGTCAAAATCCGAAAAGCCACATACTCGAATGAGCAAGATAAGATACAGCTAATTGTAAATTCAACTAAAATGTGTAATGACTTAGCTAAGTACGGTATCTTGCCTAGAAAAACAGGATATGAGATTTTCACAGATCTAAATTCTACTGAGTATCAATGGGCATTTTTAAGAGGATTTTTTGATGCTGACGGATCAATTAGAAAATATTTAAGAAAAGATATTCGTCCTCGTAAGAATGAAGAATTGAACAATAAAAAGATTCATACAAAGACGAAGTTTTCTCTTACTGGAAACAAACAAATGATGGTTCAAATTAAGTCTTTCTTGGAATCAGAAGGATTCAAATTGCCACCAAAAACAATCTTTGAAAAACAAGGATGCGTGTCTTTTGAATTCTCAAGTATAGAAATGATTCGTAAGGTGGGCTTAAAATTATATCACTCAACTACTGGCACCCTATCTCTAAAACGTAAAGAAGAAGTGTTTAAATCAATTTGATCAACGCTTTGATGATATAGTCCGACCTCCAATCGAAAGATGGAGAGTTAGGCAGAAATGACCTAACCCTGTCAACTGACAGAGTAACAAATTTGGGAGCACAAATGATTATGCTGGCAGATTGGCATCCAGACATTATTGAATTCATTATTTCCAAGATGCAAAATCCAAGAATATTACGTTTCTTAATTGAAAATACAAGCGATGAAAAAATTAAAAAACTTGCAAAAGATAAATTAAAATTCACTCCACTAACTCAGCAGGAAACGGATATGTATCAAGGTATTGTTCGATACAAGGACATTCCAGGCTTTGGCGGTTTCAGTGAAGAAATCATTGCAGCGGCTGAGGAAAAGCTTGAAGAAGGCGGGAATTACTCGGTTCACAATCCTGAATTCCTAACAGGTGCAAACATCTCTGTTTGTCTCACAAAGGAATTTATGGATGCCGTTGAAAATGATGAAGAATATGAGCTTCGTTTCCCTTATGTTGAGAACTATAACGAAGAGGAAATGAAAATCTATAACGAAGAATGGCATCAATATGGTGATGTACGTGAGTGGGAAAAGCTAGGACACAAAGTGCGAGTGTACAAAAAAATACGCGCTAAAGAGCTTTGGAACTTAATTAATATTTGTTCGACCTACTCGGCGGAACCAGGTATTTTCTTTATCGATAATGCCAACGACATGACGAACGCCAAGTCGTATGGACAAAAAGTAGTTGCAACAAACCCGTGTGGAGAGCAACCACTCGCACCGTTTTCTGTTTGTAACCTTGCTGCTGTGAATCTTGCGGAAATGGCTGATAAGGAAACAAAAACGGTTGATTTTGAAAAATTAATAAAGACTGTAGAAGTAGGGGTACGGATGCAGGATAATGTTATTAATGCAACCCCATACTTCCTTGAAGAAAATAAAAAGCAGGCACTAGGCGAGCGTCGTGTTGGTCTTGGTGTAATGGGACTCCATGACTTGCTGATTTACTGTGAGACAGAATACGGTTCAGAAGTAGGCAACAAGCTTGTTGATAAAGTGTTTGAAACGATTGCAACAACAGCCTATAAAACATCAATTGAATTGGCAAAGGAAAAGGGAAGCTTCCCATTCCTAACTGGTAAGACTCCTGAAGAAACAAACAGGTTAAGAAATGCCTTTATCGAAACAGGTTATATGAAAAAAATGCCTGAAGAAATTCGCAGTTCGATTTTAGAAAGTGGAATTCGAAACTCCCATTTGCTTACTGTGGCTCCAACTGGAAGCACTGGTACAATGGTAGGAGTTTCAACAGGCTTAGAGCCATATTTCTCATTTTCATACTTCCGCAGCGGACGCCTAGGTAAATTTATTGAGGTCAATGCAGATATCGTTCAAGAATATCTTGAACAGCATCCGGAAGCAGATAACGACAACCTTCCAAGCTGGTTTGTTTCCGCAATGGAGCTGGCTCCTGAAGCGCATGCGGATGTACAATGCGTGATCCAGCGCTGGATCGATAGTTCGATTAGTAAAACCGTCAATGCACCTAAAGGCTACAGTGTAGAGCAGGTTGAAAAATTATATGAGCGGCTTTATCATGGTGGGGCTAAAGGCGGCACAGTTTACGTTGACGGTTCACGTGATTCGCAGGTGCTGACACTTAAAGCGGAAGAAAATCATCAGGATGATTTTACAGCTGTAAAAGTAAAACAAAAACAACATGTTGTTTTAGTTGATACAATCAATGATCTACGTTCAACTGATGTAACGATTGGTTCTGAAGTGGGCAATACATGTCCAGTTTGCCGTAAAGGAAAAGTAGAGGAAATCGGCGGCTGCAATACATGTTCAAACTGCGGAACCCAATTGAAATGCGGCCTATAATAAGCAGAAGAATACAGTAAAGAGGATGGAAAAAACTTTTCCGTCCTCTTTTTTTTGACTTGCTCTTTTTTAGTTCATACTACAAAAAAGACTTTGAAAAGAGGGGTAACTATGGATCCTTTTATGCCGCAATTAGTTTATATTGAGCCGCAGGCATTGGAATATCCGCTTGGCCGGGAGCTAAAAGAAAAATTTGAAAAATTAGGTCTTGAGATTCGGGAAACAACCTCACATAACCAAGTTAGAGGAATTCCTGGTGAGAATGAACTTCAGAAATACCGGAATGCAAAATCAACTCTCGTCGTTGGAATCCGCCGAACATTGAAGTTCGATACATCAAAACCATCTGCAGAATACGCGATTCCGCTCGCGACAGGCTGCATGGGCCATTGTCATTATTGTTATTTGCAAACAACCCTCGGCAGCAAACCGTATATCCGAACATACGTAAACCTGGAGGAAATCTTCGATCAGGCCCAAAAATACATAGATGAGCGAAAACCAGAGATTACTCGTTTCGAGGCCGCATGTACCTCCGATATTGTTGGAATAGATCACCTGACCCATTCTCTTAAAAAGACAATTGAATTTATTGGTCAAACCGAGTTTGGGCGGCTGAGATTCGTCACCAAATTTCATCATGTTGACCATCTTCTCGATGCCAACCATAATGGTAAAACACGATTTCGCTTCAGTGTCAATTCCCGTTACGTTATAAAAAACTTTGAACCAGGTACATCGTCCTTCGATGAGCGGCTTGAAGCAGCTCGTAAAGTGGCGAAATCAGGTTATCCGCTTGGGTTTATCATTGCTCCTATCTACATGCATGATGATTGGAAGGAGGGTTATCGAGAGCTTTTTGAACGACTGGAGGAACATTTAACTGGCATTTCGCTGAATGATTTAACCTTTGAACTAATTCAGCACCGGTATACCAAGCCAGCAAAAAATGTAATTGCAAAACGGTACCCCAAAACAAAGCTGGAAATGGATGAGGAAAAGCGCAAATACAAATGGGGGAGATATGGAATTGGAAAATATGTCTACCCTGATGAAGCGGCCCGAGATTTAGAAACAACGATCCGCGGGTATGTAGAAACTTTCTTTCCAAATGCCACTGTCCTATATTTCACATAAAAAATTACTTTGTCCGCCGTACTATTTCTTTATGTTGCTGCTTAAAGATGTATATATAAATACATCTTAGGAGTGTCTACTATGAATATCGACGGCGTTTTCTCTGGAGGGGGAATCAAAGGTTTTGCACTTGTTGGAGCCTGTGAGGAAATTGAGAAAAGAGGCTTTCGATTTGTAAGGCTTGCCGGGACCAGTGCCGGTTCAATTGTTGCAGCCTTAGTCGCAGCAGGATATACAAGCAAAGAAATTTACCAACTTATTGATGAACTGGATTTAACAAAATTACTTGATGCCAGAAAATCCATCATACCATTTGCTAAATGGTTGTTTGTATATTGGAAGCTAGGATTATACAAAGGAAATGAGTTAGAAAAGTGGTTAAAGCAAAAACTTGAAGCCAAAGGGATCAAGACATTTTCTGATCTGCCTCCGCAAGCGCTTCGAGTTATTTCGTCTGACCTTAGTAATGGTCAAATGATCGTCCTGCCAGACGACTTGGAGCGTTATGGAATATCACCAGGATCATTCTCGATTGCAAAGGCAATCAGAATGAGCTGCAGCATCCCCTATTTTTTCGAGCCGGTAAAATTACGCACAATGGATGGGGTGAACATCCTCGTTGATGGGGGGGTACTAAGTAATTTTCCAATTTGGTTATTTGATAAGGAAGATGTACAGAAAGTTAGACCTGTACTAGGAATTAAGCTGAGCCCAAACGTGTTTGAACACGAGAAGCACCATATTGGGAATGCAGTTCAGTTATTTTCTGCATTATTTGAAACGATGAAGGATGCACATGATGCAAGATATATCTCGAAACGACATGCTAAGAATATAATTTTTATTACGACAAAAGGAATACTTTCAAGCGAATTTCAGCTGACTAATGAACAGAAACAGGCATTGTATCAAATGGGCCGAAGCCAAGCCCAACAATTTTTTAAGTCTTGGTGCTATTAGGAGACTTAGTATTCCTGAGTTGTATTTACTAACAAAACAAATCGAGCACCTAAAAGGATGCTCGATTTTTCTTTTTGCCTTTTTTTCCGTCAATAACAGTTAAATGAGCAGTTTTTTTGTGCTTCTTCTTGGCTACCTTCTTTAATGTTGCTAACGTCCCTTGTGAAGTGCTTTTTGTATCTTTTTTTTGCAATCTTTTCTTCGATCTTTTTGCTGCTTTTAGAAACGCACGCTGCTCTTTTTTCTGAGGACTTTTTTTATAAATAAGCCGAACAATAAAGTATATTGCTATGCCGATCACGACGACGACAGCTATTCCCTGAAGAAAACCGGTTGGATTTGACATAAACATACCGGAGACACCAATTAATGCAAGAACAACTAAACCACCTACGAAAAGACCTGCAGTCCGATTTTTCAAGAGAGCCACCTCCTTAAGAGCATCATAAGCATTTTTTAATTCTTTTAAACGCGAAAAAGGATAAATTAAACAATTTCTTCAGTGTTGTTTTGGTCTTCTGTTTCTTTTTCCATTTTCAGTAGTTCCTTAAAGGAACAAAGAGCCACCTCAATTTGATCATTGTTGGGCTCCTTTGTTGTCAAAAGCTGCAGCCATAAACCCGGTAAACCTAAATATTTAAATACCGGCACATCCCTTAATTTGTTTGTACCTTGAAGGACCTCAAACGCGATACCCAAAACGACAGGAATCAAGGCTACACGGTCAATTATTCGCAGCCAAAGAGGACTTGTGGGGACAAACATATAAATGAAAACACCGACAACAACTGTAAATAGGATAAAACTGCTGCCACACCTGTAATGAAGACGAGAATGAGCACGGACATTGTCAACCGTTAATTCTTTTCCTGATTCAAAGGTATTAATTACCTTATGTTCTGCACCATGATATTGAAACACTCTTTTGATCAATGGTGTTAGTGAAACAAAATAAATATAGAAAAGCAACAGCAAAAGCTTAAATAAGCCTTCAATTAATACTTGGGCAAAATCAGATTTAAAAATAGGTCGGGTTAATTCTGCTAAGAAAACAGGTACTAATGTAAAAATGAATTTTCCGAATAAAAAGGAAATGATTCCTATAGCAGCAACCCCTAAGTACATGGTCAACTTAGATGGTTCTTTTTCTTTTAAGGCATTGTCATCCTCCGGGTTTTGATCGAATCTTTCGGTTGAAAATGTTAAATGCTTTGAACCATTAGCGCTTGCTTCGATTATGGAAACAATTCCTCGAATAAATGGAATTTTTCTTAATAAAGAAAAAGCGGGATTTGGCTTTCGCGGCACATGAAAATATTCAATCGACTGGTCTTTTCGGCGGATAGCTGTAACATAATGATGCTTGCCACCGAACATTACGCCTTCGACAACCGCTTGGCCGCCATAAACAGGTTTTTGAGTTTCAGACATGTAAGTAAACACCAACCTAATATTAAAGTTGCACTACAGTAAAAAAACTGTATGTACTTAATCTTATTCTACTAAATATAAGAAAAAACCTCTAGGAATGACATAATTATTCCAATTTATTTTTGTGTAGCTTTTTTTGATGAAAGGGAATTGAATGCTTTGGGCATAATAATGCAGAAATTCAGATGCCATGACTACGTATTCATGGGGGAACATTGTAATTTTATATAGTTTATATAATGGTTAGACGGAGGTAGCAGCAATGGCAATCGAAAAGAATGAAAAAAAATCGCATTATCCTAAACCTATGTCTATTATAACACTTGTTTTTTGGACTGGTCTTTTTGGAGGAATGTTTTGGTCTGCAATCGGGTATTTAGCCTACTGGTTTAGTTTTACAGAAATTCACCCCAATGTCATTCTAGAACCATGGGCTGTTGGGGATTGGAAAAAAGAATGGCTTGGTACGGTTATTTCAATCATCCTAATTGGAATCTTTTCCGTTGGAGCTGCTTTTCTGTATTATGCAGTCCTGAAAAGGTTTATCGGCATTTGGCCGGGAATCGGGTATGGCATTGTTATCTTTTTGCTTGTTTTTTTCGTTTTGAATCCCCTCTTTCCTAGTATTGGCCCTTTTAATGAGCTGAACAGGGATACAATCATTACTTCGCTTTGTTTATATATAATATATGGTTTATTCGTTGGATATTCGATAAGTTATGAGTATCAAAACCATCGACTAGTTAGGGAAGAGGCAGAAACATAATTCAACATTAGGCGGAAAAAATTTGATGTGATAAAATAAATCTATGAGCCCAATTAATTTTTTTTTGGAGACATACATTGACTGGCAGAATGGCTGCCAAAATCGTTAGTAAAAAAGAACTTTTTGTAAGCGATATTTAACGATTAAAAAGTTATTTTTTTTTGAGTGGTGCTAAAAAGGAGAGAGGATTTTTTATGGAAAAATTAGCAAAGCTAAGAACAAATTTTGCAAAGGCCGGGATTGATGGCTTACTGATTACAAGCCCTTTCAATCGCCGCTATATGGCAAACTTTACAGGTACAGCTGGAGTCGTATTAATCAGTGCAGACAGAGCACAATTTATTACAGACTTTCGATATGTAGAACAAGCTTCAAAGCAATGCATAGGTTACGAAATTGTTCAGCATTTGGGGTCTATTCCGGATGAAGTGGCAAAGCAAGTACAAAATTTAGGAATTCAAAAGCTGGGTTTCGAAGAGGATAATTTAACCTATTCTTCATTTAAAGTCTTTGAAAAAGCGATAAATGCGGAACTTGTCCCTGTTTCAGGCTTGGTTGAAAAGTTACGCTTGATTAAGACTGACGCAGAGATTAAGATATTAAAGGTAGCTGCAGATATTGCTGATGCTGCATTTAAGCACATTGTTGACTTCATTCGTCCTGGAAAAACTGAACTTGAGGTTTCAAATGAGCTTGAGTTCTTTATGAGAAAGGCGGGTGCAACTTCCTCTTCCTTTGATACCATTGTAGCTTCAGGACTGCGATCGGCTCTGCCACATGGAGTGGCAACTGAAAAAGTAATTGAAAAAGGGGATTTTGTAACACTTGATTATGGTGCCTATTATAAAGGCTATGTATCTGACATCACCAGAACCATTGCTATTGGCGCACCTGATACAAAGCTAAAGGAAATTTATGAAATTGTCTTGGAAGCTCAAACCAGAGGCATGGACGGGTTTAAGCCGGGTATGACGGGTAAGGAAGCAGATGCCCTCACAAGGGATTTCATTACCGAAAAGGGTTATGGTGAATATTTCGGCCACTCAACCGGTCACGGAATCGGGCTCGAGGTTCATGAAGGTCCTGCACTTTCATTTCGTTCTGAAATTGTTTTAGAACCAGGAATGATTGTAACGTGTGAACCAGGAATTTATATTCCAGGTCTTGGCGGTGTTCGGATTGAAGATGATACAAGGATTACTTTAGATCATAATGAAGCGTTGACGCATTCAGCAAAAGAACTTATTATTCTGTAATATACAATTTAGGAGGATTTATTGCATGATTTCTGTAAACGATTTTAAAACAGGACTAACAATTGAAGTAGATCACGGTATTTGGCGTGTCATTGATTTCCAACACGTAAAACCAGGTAAAGGTGCGGCGTTCGTTCGCTCCAAGCTTCGTAACCTGCGTACAGGGGCTATCCAAGAAAAAACATTCCGTGCTGGTGAAAAAGTTGAAAAGGCACAGATCGATAATCGCAGAATGCAATATCTATATGCAAGCGGTGATCAGCATGTATTTATGGATAATGAATCCTATGAACAAATCGAACTTCCAGCAACAAGGATCGATTATGAATTGAAATTTTTAAAAGAAAATATGGAAGTCTTTATTGTCATGTATCAAGGTGAAGTTCTTGGAGTAGACCTTCCAAATACAGTTGAGTTAGAGGTAACGGAAACTGAACCTGGAATTAAAGGAGATACAGCATCTGGCGGAACGAAACCAGCTACGGTTGAAACTGGTCTTGTCGTTCAGGTTCCATTCTTTGTAAACCAAGGTGATCGTCTTATTATTAACACAACTGACGGATCATACGTTTCACGTGCATAATTGATTTAAAAAGCCGGAGTACTTTTTTAAGTACTCCGGCTTTTTTTCCTTTTTTAGCCCCCTGATTTATTTGATTTTGTCCTTAGATTTCTGCAAATGTTTCTTTTGTTTAAAATTATACTAGGACTAATATATGACCGAATTGTGAAAATCTTCCTCTGAAATAGTGAACAATTTATAAAACTAATCCTTTATGCCTAGTAGGCTTTATTGTTTACCGCTAAAATGAAAAAGAATTCAGGTTATAGATTAATTTAATCTGTAAATAGAGGGATGTTGGAATGGATAAAATAAAAGTTTTGATTGCAGATGCCCATTATATGTTCATCCGTGGCATAGAAAGTATTCTTTCAGATGATGAAACACTAGAGATTGTTGGCAAAGCTCAAACTGGGCAAGAAGCATATGAATATGCAAAACAATATAAACCTGATGTTATTTTGATGGATGTCAATATGCCAATAATCAATGGATTGGAAGTGCTAGGAAAGGTTTCAGAGGAAATGCCTGAGGCAAAGGTTCTTTTGCTTGCTGTTGATGAAAAAGAAGAACAGCTGTTAGAAGCACTTCGATTAGGAGCAAAAGGATTCTTACTTAAAAATTTACACCCCAATGAATTATTAACCTTTATTCACATGATCCATCGAGGCGAAAGTATTATTTCTGGACCGATTGCCAGAAAAATGGTTGACTATTTTTCAAATCATCAACTATCTGAACTAAAATCTGTAAGACCATTGAGTAAGACTGACATACTAACAAAAAGAGAAAAGGAAATATTAATGTATGTGATCAAGGGATCAACCAATCGTGAAATTGCTGCTGCTCTATTTATTTCCGAAAATACTGTGAAAAATCACCTGCGAAATATTATGGAAAAATTACAAATGAATAATCGTGTCCAAGCGGCAACATATGCTCTTCAAGAAGGCTGGCTGCAAAACGTTTAATTCGTTATGTAAAAAATTATTATTACATATTGTTTTTCACACTAGCTATCATTCCAAACTTCACTAAATAGTAAAATTTGAACGCAATATGATTATTTGTGTTTGCTAAAATGAATTTGAAGCTATCTTAAGATTTGAAAGGGGGGAAGTAAATGAAACGTTTTACTTCTATTCTATTTATCATAGTTGCCTTGGCAGTTATTGCTGCAGGATGCGGGACTAAAAAGGAGGACTTAACACTTAATTCAAAACATAAGCCATTTCCTAATTACGTTTTAAATTCTTCTACAAAAGTTCAAGAAACTTATATTATGGCTTCCAACAATCCTAAGGTTGTAGCTCAAGTGCCATGTTATTGTGGGTGTGCAGCTGATGGGCATAAAAGTAACCTTAATTGCTTTATACAAAAAATGGGACCAAATAATGCTGTTGAAGAATGGGATCAACATGGTATAACCTGAGATACTTGTATAAATATCGCGCGTGACGCGGTACAAATGCATGATAGTGGAAAAAGTTCAAAGGAAATTTATCATTTAATTGTTGAGAAATATGGAGATCTTGGAGAAGGAACTCCAACACCTGAGCCAAAGTAAGAGGTGCCCCGTGAAAAGAGTATTAATAGGGCTTTATCTTATTATTATCGTTGGAATTATTGTTTTGCTAGTTAGTAATTATTTCAGAGATAACAAGAATGATAAAGCTATAGCAGCTGGAGAAAGGGTATATAAACAACAGTGTGCCCCCTGTCATGGCCAAAATGGGAAAGGTGAAGGTTCGAAGGCGGGTACGGCGTTAAATAATCAGCACTTCTTAAATTCTGTTTCTGATAGGAATCTATATAATAACATAAAAAACGGCCGCACAGGCACCGCGATGCCGAGTTATGGTTCTAAAATCTCGAAAATGGACCTTGAAAATTTAGTTGCTTTTATTAGGAATTGGAAAACGGAAGAAATGAAACTGTCTGCACCAAAGATCTTTGACGGTAATGTTGAAAATGGTGCACATCTTTATCAAACATATTGTCTGACCTGTCATGGGGAAAAAGCTACTGGTAAGCTAGATATGGGACCGTCTTTATCCAATACTGAATTTTTGAAATACACAAGTGACAAGCAAATTTGGATCAGTACGGCTTATGGACGGGAAGAGACTAGAATGGGACCATCTTTAAAAGGCCTTGACGGAGTGCGCCAATTAAAGGAAGAAGAAATCACCGATATTGTTAGTTATATTCGTTCATTACAGAAAAAGTAGCAAGCAATTAATAACCCTGTAACCGGTTAAATAGTTACAGGGTTTCTAAATGCTTTTTGATGCGTATTTTGTCATAGGGAATACATACATATCAAAAAAACAATCACGTTTACCAATTATAAATACCTATTGTAAGTGAATCAAAATCACTAGTTATAAATGTGAACATTGTGTGGTGGTTTTTTGTCGAAACCGTAACGATTTAATCTCTTTAACAAAATGTTCAAGAGTGATTTACCTATAAAGGATGGATAAATATTATATTTATTTCAAAGAGGGAAATAGTGAAAAAATGCTTTTTTTGAAAGTGCTTTCTACCGCTTTTCAGAAGGTTAATAGGAGGTTTACTATGTGCAAGAAGTTGTTGGCCTTATTTGTTATAACAACGTTATTATCTAGCTTTGTCATCAAAAACGCAAATGCCGAAACTCCCTACCAGGCAGAGAAGTTTCCTTACAAGGATATGCAGGTCCAAGTTATGCCTGAGTTTGATTACCCGGCTGATTGGCCTAAAGACACTCCTTCATTACTAATAGGCCAGTATGGAACAATTTCCAATAATAGTGGACAAGATTTTGATGGCAGCATTGAAATACCAGTTCCTGCAAAGGATAAAAATTTCGAAGTCAACCTTGTCGCAGAGTTTCCAGATGTAAACAAATCAGAGGTTCAACGTCCCTTTGAAATAAATAAAGAAAAAGGAATTATATCATGGAAACCAGCTAAGCCAATTAAAAAAAATGAGACATATCGCTATGTTATAGAATATTATACCAATTCAATTGACGTAAAGGATAAGAAAAGCTTTACATACAATTTCATAAACCAAGCAGCCATCGAAACCTTAGATGTAGTTTTTTATGCACCTATGAATGCTAAAAATATTGCATTAGAACCAAAGGAGCAAAGTACATCTAAAAGTGATTATGGAGAAGAGCTTTATTATTACGAATACAAAAATGTGAAACCTGGAAATAGTCTTAACTACTCATTTGCCTATACGAAAACGGGAAATGATTCTTCCCTCTCTGTAATTAACAAGCAGCAGCCGCCTAATGATCAAAATCATACCGCGGCCAAAGATGGTACGACGGCAAGTAATAAAACAGATAATGGTACCCAACCCATTATTGGAATCGGTGGAGCTTCTGTTATTGGAATAGCAATTATCATTGCTGGATTATTTATCTTTTTTGGTTTGAGAGGAAGACTTCCAAAGGCAACCTCCTTACCTTCAAATAAAACAGCCAAGAAGCAATCTGGAAAACCTACTTCAAAAAAAGCAGATAAATTGGCAAATTCAGACGAAAAGAAAGAACTTCGTAAAAAGTTATTAAACGGAAAGATTGATCAGGAAACATATGAAGAAGAAATGAAAAAATTAATTTGAAGAGGGTGATGAAATGAAAAAAAACACAATGGTTTTAATAGGGGGATTTATAATTGCAGGTGCAATTGTCTTCCTGTTAATGGCAGCAACCCCTGGTTCAAGTGGAGTAGAACTAACAATGAAACAATTATTAGCTACACAGGATCAACATAAAAATGATTTTGTGACAGTCGAAGGGTTACTAATCGAAAAGTCAATTCAGTGGGATGCAGACAAAATTCAATTGAAATTCGATTTAAAGGACAAGAGTGGAAACATGCTTCATGCTGAGTATCATGGAGTAAAACCAGATAACTTTACTGAGGGTATCACCGTTATTCTAAAGGGATCACCAACAGGAAATGCTTCCTTTAAAGCTGAAGATATTCAAACAAGATGTCCTTCTAAATATGAAGGAAAGGACGTTAAAGATATGCCGGGCTATGATCCTAAGACACATAAAGAAGCTTTAAACGTGCCAACGACTCCAAAAAAATAATACGCAGCCGATAAGAAGGTGACAAAATGTTTTTATTTGCTAACGCAACAGTTTATCTTGGTTTAGCTCTCGCAATCTATTCATTACTTATTTTGACATTAGGGATCAGCACTAAAAACCAGAAATTCATTAATAGCGGTAAGGGCGGTATCGTTTCCGTTTTCATTTGCGCTGGTCTCGCGATGCTTTCCTTATTTTATTTATTAGGAACTTCACAATTTCAATATTCAACTGTTACTGATTATACGAGCAGAGATCTGCCACTGATTTATAAACTAACAGCTTTGTGGGCAAGTAATGCGGGTTCATTGCTATTATGGACGTTCTTTTTAACACTCTATGCTTTTATGATTACCTATTCAAGGAAAATGAAAGGTAATCCAATGATTCCATATATTGTTGCTATCCTAATGGCTAATGCAGTCTTTTTCTTCTTTATTCTTGGGTTTGTTGCAAAACCATTTGCACTTTTAACTTCTGTTCCTGCTGATGGAAGAGGATTAAACCCAATGCTGCAAAATCCAGGGATGATTATTCATCCTGTAACACTGTATCTTGGCTATGTTGGACTGTCAGTTCCATTTGCATTTGCAATGGCAGCTCTAATAATGAAAAATATGGATGATTTTTGGATTAAAATGACGAGACGTTGGACAATCATTGCTTGGTTGTTCCTAAGCTTAGGAAATATCTTTGGCGGTCAATGGGCATATGTTGAGCTCGGCTGGGGCGGTTACTGGGCATGGGATCCGGTCGAAAATGCCTCTTTCATGCCATGGTTGACTGCAACAGCATTTTTACACTCGGTTATGATTCAAGAACGTAAAAATATGCTTAAAGTGTGGAATATTAGTTTAATTATTATTTCTTACGCATTAACTCTTTTTGGAACATTTTTAGTACGTAGTGGTGTCCTAACTTCCGTTCATGCCTTTGCAAATTCGAATTTAGGATTATACTTCTTAGTTTTCATGGGCATCGCGGTTATTGGTGCACTATATGTGTTAATGAGCAGATTTAATCTTTTAAAACGCAGCGCAGGTGAGTTCCAATCGTTCGTCTCGAAAGAAAGTTCTTTCTTGGTTAATAACCTTCTGTTGGTAGGTGCAGCCTTTGCAGTATTCTGGGGAACAATTTTTCCATTAGTCTCTGAAGCTGTACGAGGTACGAAAGTAACAGTAGGTACGCCATTCTTTAATACCGTTGAATCACCTATTCTATTAGGTATGATGTTTGTTATGGCTGTTTGTCCGCTACTTGCTTGGCAAAGATCTAGCGTAAAAAATTTAAGGAAAAACTTTCTAATCCCAGCGATCTTAGCGGTAATCGGAATGCTCCTTATGGTTGTTTTGGGTATTCAAAAGGCTTGGGCAGTAATTGGCTATGGAGTAATTATTCTATTATTTATCACCCACTTTTTGGAATTTTATCGAGGGGTAAAAGCAAGAAGAAAAATGACGAAAGAAAATACGCTTGTTGCCCTTTACCGCTTGATGGTTAAAAATCGCTGCCGTTACGGTGGGTATATGGTTCACCTTGGCATTGCCTTTATTGCGATGGGAATCATTGGTTCTCAAAACTATGATTTACAAACAATGAAAACTGTTGGTTTAGGTAATTCTATTGAAATAAAAGACTACCGAATTAATTATGATCGACTTGATCAGAAAAAAGAAAATAATAATGACATTGTTTATGCTGATGTAACAGTCTTTAAAGACGGAAAAAAGCTAGGTTCCTACGAGCCTAAAAAAATATTTTATAACAGTACTGAGGATCAGCCTTCCTCAGAGGTTACCATTATTTCTTCACTTAAAGAGGATTTATATATCGTTTTAAGTACCTGGCAAGAAGATGGTAAGGCTACATTCCTTGTAAAGGTTAATCCAATGATGGATTGGTTATGGATTGGTTCATTTATGATTGTCATTGGAGCATTGTTTGCTATATGGAATGGAAAATATCAAAATATCACTCCTAGATATGCAGGAGTTCGTAAAGAGGTGTCTTGATGTGAGTAAAAAATTTATGATCGGCCTCCTCTTACTATTGTTTATTTTTCAAGGATCCTTTTTCCGTGCCGAAGCGAAAACAATTGATTATAAATCTGCCGAATTTAAAGCGGTAGCTTCCCAGTTTGCCTGTACGTGCGGCTGCGGCCAAGATCATTTTGAATGTGACCCAAATACATGCAGTCTGACAAAAGCTTTTAAAAAGGATCTTGTCGGGATGATGAATAAGGGCTGGGACAAAGATAAAATTCGCAAGTACTATATCAACATCTACGGTGAGGAAATTTTGACGGCTCCTGAGAAAAGCGGTTTTAGCTTAACTGCTTGGATTCTTCCTTTCGTAGCACTTGGAATTGCTGCATTGGCTATATTCTTTGTTATTCGAAAATGGGTTAAGAAAAAGGAAACAGATGAACCTATCATTGAGAATGATAACGAGGAAGAGGATATTGAAAGGGAAATCCTTTCATCCATAATCGAAGAGGAACGAAAAAAGTATCTTTAGGATGTGAACATAATGCATGATATTTCAATCATTTCAATGGTTTTTACAGCAGCTCTTATACTTGGCTGCCTCTTCCTAGTCATCTCCCCATTGTTTAAATGGGATAGCTACCTAAAGCTAAATATAAATGGTGGGGATTTAGCACACACGAAAGAAACACTATTATCAACACTTAATGAAATCGAATTCGAATTTAAAATGGATAAAATTTCAAATATCGATTATAAAAATTTGAAAAAACAATACGAGGAACAAATAGCTGTACTCATGAAGGAAGAGGAAGATCAGCTGGTGAAACAACCCGTTGATAACGATTTGATGGCTGAGGTAGAACGTGAAATAGAAGCAGCAATGAAAAGCCACGTGCAAAAAAAGGGGGATGAAAAGTGATCAAAAAAATCACCATCTTCTTTCTTGGCTTATTGTTATTGATCCCAACAGCTGGGTTGGCGGCATCCAATCAGAAGATTTCAATTGATATGCATTACCTTGTTGTAAGTACTGCGGAAGATGGTTCAACAACCATGATGAATATGGCCAACTTTACCAATCAATCATCCTCGGAGTATAAAGGGGACGGTTCAAGTGAAGCCGTGTTAAAAGTAACATTGCCTGCGGGAGCAACTGATTTGAATTTTTTAGACAATAAGATTGCTATTAAACAAACCGATTTTGGTTTTATTACAACCAATCCGATTCCAGCTAATCAAACTGAAGTATTGCCATATAGCTATAAAATGCCAAAGGGAAAGCAAATAAATTTGAAGTTTGATTACTCTGTCCAGCAGATGCAGTTTTTGGTCCCTGAGGGAATGGGAAGCATCTCCTTCCAGGGCGCGGAGGCTACGAATCAAGGCACCTTTAAATTCGATGGTCAAAATTATATTGGATATAGTGTTGAAGGGATTCAAGCTAATCAAACATTTTCAATGGTGTATGACAAGGATAAAAAACCGGAAAATGTTACCTCCCAGTCACAAACGAAAAGTACTAGTAATAGCTCCATAACGAAGTCGGCTCCGGCTTTTCATAATCCAGGGCATGTCAGGATGTGGGAACAATCAGCACTGCACAGTTTTAATCCACATATCTTTTTAATTGTCCTCATTGCAATTATTCTAGCTGGTCTTTCTTATTATGTCTATTTTAGAAGGAAGGCAAAATTGGAAGAGGGTAGAACCGGAGCAGACAAGGAGGAAAAGGCATTTAGGTTGTTAATGTCTAAACAAAAGACAATTCTCGATAAAATCATTGAACTCGAAGAAACACATGGCGATGGATTACTGTCAGAGGAGGATTACCATAAAAAGCTTGCAGCCTATAAAGAGCATTTAGTGCAAGTGAAAGTAGGTTTACGGCAATTTATCGAGTAATGGTTGGAATGGGAGTGATTGCAGTTGATTGACATAAAGGGCCTTACGAAACAAGCAGATAATAAATTAATCCTACGCGGTATTGACCTTTCCATCACACAGGGAGAGACAGTTGCGATTCTCGGCCCAAACGGTGCAGGTAAAAGCACACTTCTTAAAGTGCTTGCAACTCTTATAAAGCCGACAACCGGTCAAGTGGTGATTAATGGACTGAATTTGAAAAAAAACCAGCTTGAAATTAAAAAGCTTTTCGGTTATTTACCCCATTCCAGCTTACTTTACGACCAATATTCTCCATTAGAAAACCTTGTTTTCTTTGGGAAACTGTATGGAGTTAAAAATCCGGAGGAAAGAGCGATCGAACTGGTAAAAGAAGTAGGGTTGTCCTTTTTCTTAAATGAACCAGTAAAAAACTTCTCTCGAGGAATGATCCAGAGAATTGCGATTGCCAGAGCGATTATCCAAAACCCAAAAGCCCTTTACTTGGATGAACCGCATACTGGACTCGATCAAGGGGCCATTAGCATTCTCAATCATGTGATCGTTTCCATGAAAGAAAAAGGAACAACAACATTGATGGTGACTCATGATTTTAAACAAGCTGCTGAAATCTGTGATCGAATTTTGATCGTTAAAAATGGAAAAATTGTGGATGACTTTAAGCTAGGCGAAAGAGATCTAAACCTTGTTAACGAAAAATATCAGCTTCAAGTGGAGGGAGTATCATGACACTATTTAGAACGGCCCTCCTGCTTGCAAAAAAAGATTTGTATTCTGAGTTAAAGACAAAGCAAATTTTGGTAACAATGATCATTTTTGCCGGGCTGGTTATTTTAGTGTTCAGCTTCGCTTTTGATCCGGCTAATAATACAACTCAAGCTGTTATCCCAGGGGTTATATGGGTGATCGTTGTTTTTTCGGGAATTTTAGGATTAAATAGATCCTTCATATCTGAGCAGCGGAATGATACGATGCAAGGATTATTAATTGCTCCGATGGAGGCTGCAAGTATCTATTTAGGAAAGTTTTTTGCCAACTTTGCGATGATTTTGGTTGTTGAAATCGTTTCAATCCCATTCCTTTTCTTATTGTTTAATTTTAAGATTACGGGAAGTTTGCCATACTTCATTTTAGTAGTCTTTATCGGAAGTTTTGGCTTTATTAGTATTGGGACTTTTTTAGCGGCGCTGGCTGCAAATTCAAAAAGCAGTGAAATGCTTCTTCCGCTTCTGCTTTTTCCAATTACAAGTCCGATCTTAATTGGTGTCGTTCAAGCAACTAGAATTACCTTAACGAATATGGAAAAAATCTCGAGTGCACTGGCATGGATTCAATTAGTATCTGCCTATGATGTTATCTTTTTTGTTCTTTGTTTCTTATTAATAGACTACGTTTTGGAGGTGTAAAAGATGAGTATGAATCTCGAACAGGAGCATATGGTCCTCCCTGAGTCAAAACTGGTTGAGAGCACGAGCAGCCCACTTGTATCAAAAGTTTTGTTTGCTGGGACCGTTGTAACCATATTAGCGGCAATTTATCTCATTTTTATGTATGCCCATATTGAAAAAACAATGGGCATCGTGCAAAAAATCTTTTATTTCCATGTTGGTTCAGCATCTACTGCATTTTTAGCCTTTTTCGTAACATTTATCTTTAGTATTTTGTATCTTGTAAAAAGAAAGAGAATTTTTGATACATATGCCTATGTATCCGCAGAACTAGGAGTAGTTTTTACAACAATGGTATTAGTGACCGGACCAATTTGGGCAAAGTCTGCCTGGAATACCTGGTGGGTCTGGGAACCACGCTTAACAACGACACTTATTCTTTGGTTTATCTATGTGGCCTACATCATGATTCGCCAAATGGACGGGGTCTGGGATAAGAAAGCTAGACTTGCGTCTGTTTTTGGAATCCTTGGTTTTGCGGATGTACCGATTGTTTTCTTTGCGATTCGCTGGTGGCAGACAAAGCTTCATCCAATCGTGTTTGGAAATGGTGTTTCCCAACAAGGCGGAGGAATTGAAGGAAATATGCTGGTAGCTTTACTAGTTTCAATTGCCGCTTTGACCTTCCTTTATGCGTATCTTCTTTATGAAGGAGTATCTTTTGAGAATATGAGAATTAAAGTAAATCAATATAAAGAAAAATTACGTGAGGATTTAGAAAAATAGGAGGAGATTTAAATGGCATTTGTATATGCAGCATATTCAGCAATTTGGTTGATTATCTTTGGGTACTTGCTTATTTTGGGTAAACGTCATAAAAGCCTTAAAAAGGAAATCGAATTTCTTAAGCAGTTAGAGAAATAAAAGCGGGCGCTGAAGCTAGACAGTTCTCAAAGTTTAACCGTTAGTACTTATTATCAAAATAAAAGACCTGTTTAAGGAACAGGTCTTTTGCAGCAACCATCAGAACCATAACTGCTAATTTGATTAACTTCCTGGTGTTAGGAGGAAACGGAATGAATAAGCGAGTTATTAAACCGCTCGTGTTAATTCTTTTAATCGGAATGTTTGGCTATTTCGCCTATGGCTTAGTGAATCAAGGCAAAAAAACAGATGTTGGCGATAAAGCCTATAATTTTTCACTGCCTAATTTGGAGGGCTCTACGACAAAGCTCTCCGATCTTAAAGGTAATATGGTAATTATCAACTACTTTGCTACTTGGTGTGAGCCTTGTAAAGATGAAGCACCTGAATTAGAGCAATTTGCCAAAGATTACGGAAGTAAATATAAACTTGTTATGTTGAATAGGGGTGAAACCAAGGATCGGGTAAAAACCTTTCTGAAAAAATATGATACCCCTGCAATCTATTTATTCGATTATAATGCAAAGATCTCTAAAATTTATAATGTAACGGGCCAGCCTGAGACATTTATAATTGATAGAGGTGGAGTAATAAGGGAACATTATAATGGTCCGCTTACTGAAAACCAACTATACAGCTTTGTGAAAAAATATGATAAATAGATTTGATCGTAAGGATTTAACCAGGATTGATGGCTAAATCCTTTTTTCTTTCATAAAAGGCTTACTTTACAAAGACCCAAAGTTTACATGAATTCAAAGGCATAATGTTTGTAACTAAGAATACATTTTAACTAATGAGACAAGCAGCAGGGAGGTAAAAATTTGGAAACAATAATTAGATTCTTACCTAAAACTATTGCGGATATGATAAATCGAATTCCTCCTTCCCAACAAGAAGGAATAGAAGAAATAAGGATTCGGATTAATCGACCAATTGAAATTACTATGGATGGAGCGTTAGTTTTTTTACCTTATGTCATTCTACCGGAAGATGCTTTCCATTTAATGAATAAAATTAGTCACTTTTCCATTTATGCGATTGAGGAAGAATTGAAACGCGGGTATATAACTGTTTCAGGGGGGCACCGAATCGGTCTTGCTGGAAAGGTCATTCTTGAGGAAGGGAAAGTAAAAGCGATTCGGGATGTTTCATCCTTTAACATACGGATTGCCAAGGAAAGAACCGGAATAGCTAATTCGATCATTCCTTATGTTTTTATGAGTGAATGGATGCATACCATGATTATTGGCCCGCCCCAAACTGGAAAAACAACCTTATTAAGAGATTTGGCCAGAGCAATTTCATCGGGTGATTCAAACAATGCTCGTCCAGCAGTCAAGGTGGGGATTGTTGATGAACGTTCCGAAATTGCCGGTTGTGTAAATGGGGTTCCACAATTAACCTTTGGGCACCGTGTCGATGTCCTTGATGCCTGTCCGAAGGCAGAGGGAATGATGATGATGATTCGCTCGATGAGCCCAGATGTTTTGATCGTCGATGAAATTGGCAGGAAGGAAGATGCAGAGGCGATTATGGAAGCTGTACATGCCGGAATAAAGCTAATGATGACTACACATGGTAACAGCCTTGCTGATATAAGGAAACGCCCGTCGCTAAGAGAGATTCTTGACCAGGATATTTTCCAGCGTTATATCGTCCTTAGCAGAAAACAGGGACCAGGAACAATTGCCCATATATTTGATGGAAACGGAAATGAAATGAGTCGAAAAGTGAGTGTGAGGTAAATGATCAAGCTAATTGGTGCCATTTTAATTATGATTGCGACCACTTGGACTGGTTTTGAGGCAGCGCGGCATTTGAGCGAACGGCCTAAACAGCTTAGATTATTAAAATCTTCACTTCAATCTCTTGAGGCAGAAATTATGTATGGACAAACACCGTTACATGAAGCAGCCGGGAGACTTGCAGAACAATTATCCAAACCATTAGCCGGATTTTTTGCAGACTTTGCAAAGAAATTAACTGATACGGAAACAACTGTACGAGAAGCCTGGGAGGCCAGTTTAAAAGAGGTATGGAAACAAACCGCTCTAAAACAGGGGGAATTTGAAATCATGAAACAATTTGGAGAAACGCTTGGCCGCCATGATCGGCTATCGCAGCAAAAACAAATTATGCTTACCCTCACCCATTTAGAAAGAGAAGAAGCGGACGCCCGGGATAAGCAGATGAAATATGAAAAAATGGTGAAGAGTCTCGGGCTCCTTTCGGGATTGTTATTGATTATTTTATTTATTTAGGGGGAAAAGCAATGGGGTTAGAAGTGGACATTATCTTTAAAATTGCCGGAGTCGGAATTGTCGTTGCATTTTTGCATACTGTCCTTGATCAGGTTGGAAAAAAAGAATATGCCCAATGGGTAACGCTTTTTGGCTTTATTTACATTCTTTTTCAAGTTGCTACGATTGTCGATGATCTCTTTCAAAAAATAAAATCAGTTTTTTTATATCAATAGAGAGGGGGAAGCGGCCATTGAAATCATAAAAATAGTCGGATTAGCTTTAGTAGCGACATTTCTTGCACTGATACTAAAGGAGCAAAAACAAAATTTTGCGTTTCTCCTTGTTGTATTTGTTGGCTGTACGATCTTTCTTTTTCTAGTTGATAAAATTTATGAAATTATTAATATGCTTGAAAAATTAGCCGTCAATGCAAAGGTCAATATGGTTTATGTGGAAACTATTTTAAAAATCATTGGTATTGCCTATATTGCCGAATTTGCAGCACAGATAACAAAAGATGCAGGCCAAGGTGCGATTTCTTCAAAAATTGAACTAGCCGGAAAAATTATTATCCTGGCAATGGCGATCCCGATCTTAACAGTAATGATTGAGACAGTTATTAAACTTATTCCAAGCTAAAATGCACATTTTTTCTATATAAACGGGGTGAAACAATTGAAGCAGCGGCTAAAGTTTATCTCTATTATCACTCTTCTTTTCTTTTTTTTATTGAGTCATAGTGTACAAGCTTCAGAGGAAAGTCAAACTGCAGAAGGAATAAAGCAACTTTCTCCCAAGAATTAGTAGATTCTCAGTTGAAAGCATTGGACTTAACGGATCTTAAAAAATTTTGGGAAGACATTTCAAGCAAGTATGGAGGGTTTCTTCCTGAGAATCAAAAAGGGAGTCTTTATGATTTTATCAAGGGGGATAAAAAATTCTCTTTTAAACAATGGAGCGAAGCTATTTTAAAATTTGTCTTTCATGAATTTCTTGCCAATGGAAAATTACTGGGTTCGTTAATTTTGCTGACTGTTTTTAGCATGTTTCTTCAATCATTACAAAATGCATTCGAAAAAAGTACAGTTAGCAAAGTTGCCTACTCAATTGTTTATATGGTTCTTGTTATTTTGGCATTAAATAGCTTTCACATTGCCATGAATTATACAAATGAAACAATCGGGACCATGATCTCATTTGTTCTTGCGCTGATCCCGTTACTGCTGGCTTTAATGGCGGCATCTGGCGGGATAGTGTCTGCAGCGTTTTTTCACCCTGTCATTTTATTTTTAATGAACACGAGCGGGCTTCTAATTCAATATGTCATCCTGCCCCTGCTGTTTTTAGGAGCGCTATTAAGCATTGTCAGCACGATGAGTGAAAATTACAAGGTCACTCAATTAGCTGGTTTACTGCGGAACTGGAGCATCAGTCTCATGGGACTGTTCTTAACCGTTTTCCTAGGCGTTATCTCGGTTCAAGGTGCCTCAACAGCAGTAGCAGATGGTATTACAATTAAAACAGCCAAATTTATTACTGGAAACTTTATACCTGTCATCGGAAGAATGTTCACAGATGCGACAGATACAGTTGTAAGTGCATCGGCTCTTCTCAAAAATTCGGTAGGGATTGCCGGTGTAGCGATTCTATTAATTATTGTTGCTTTTCCAGCCATAAAAATTCTAATGATTGCTTTTATTTATAAATTTGCAGCCGCTATACTTCAGCCTTTAGGCGGAGGTCCCATCATTAGCTGTTTAGATATTATTTCAAAAAGCGTCATCTATGTTTTTGCAGCATTAGCGATTGTTTCACTTATGTTCTTTTTAAGCATAACAGTCATTGTTGCAGCTGGTAATGTAACAATGATGATGAGGTAGGGAGAGGATATATGTCTTTTTTAATCGAATGGGTTACAAATATTATCTTATTTATTCTCCTGGCTACAGTGATTGATATGCTTTTGCCCAACTCAAGCATGCAGAAATATACCAAGATGGTAACCGGATTGCTGTTAATTGCTATTATCCTTACACCTATTCTTAAACTCACCTCAAAGGATTTTGAGGCAACGCTCGCGTCACTGCCTTCCTTGAATTCATTGAATGAAAAAAATATGAAAAATTCAATTGAAATGAAGAAAAGAGAAATACAAGCGACCGAGCATGCATATATTTTAGAACAAATGGCTGTCCAACTAAAAAAGGGCGTAGCAGAGGAGTTGATGAAACAGTACAGTTTAGAAATTGACAAAGTCGAAATTTCAACTAATGAAAAAAGTAATCAAACATTCCCTAAGAATCTGCAAAAAGTTACTGTTCATCTTATACAACCAGCAAGCAACGCCCAGACAGTCGAAGTTGTAAAACGAATTGAAGTTAATACAAAAAAACCTCTTTCACCCAAAAAAACGGCAGATAAAAGCGAAGAAATCGCAGCATTTCTTTCGAAAAAATGGAATGTAGATGAAAATACGATTGAAGTTTCGATTGAAGGGGGGGAAGCCCACACGAATGGATAAAAACCGAGGACCAATAACCCGTTTAAAACAATGGCTTTCAAAGGAAGACCAATCAGAAAAGAAAGCTGGAAAATACCGCTATATGATTCTTGTTTTATGTATCGGCGCTGCATTTATGCTGGCCAGTAACCTTTTATTTAAAAAACCAACAGCGGCCCCCGATCTTCCTGCTTTAAAGTCAACACAGTCAAGCCAAGAGGATGTACCCGCTTTTGGCATAAATAAAAGTACTGGAAACAAAGCCATTACCGATTATGAGCAGGAATATGAGAGCCAGCTAAAAGCTGCACTTGATGAAATGCTAGGTGTTAATGATGTAAGGGTTGTTGTAAATATTGACAGTACAGAAGAAAAAGTACTGGAAAAAAATAAGTCTTCAAAAAACCAAACAACGAATGAAACAGATCGTGATGGTGGAAAGCGAAAAGTACAGGATACTTCTGTAGATGAACAGATGGTCATTATTCGTAATGGTGATAAAGAAGTCCCGATTGTCTTGCAAACAAAAAAACCAAAAATCCGTGGGGTTCTCGTCGTTGCCAAAGGCGCTGAGAATATCCAGGTCAAGAAATGGATAGTCGAGGCTGTTACAAGAGCTCTTGGCGTTCCAAGTTATCGCGTAGCCGTAATGCCTAAAAAATAAAAGGAGGATTGATTTTAAGATGCTTTTGAAAAAACAAACAGTATGGTTATTAACAATGCTAAGTTTGGTGGTCGTTTTATCGGTTTACTATATTACTTCCCCAGAACAAAAAGGAAATGATCTTGCTGCAGTGGAACAAAAGGCAAAGGATCAAACCACAAAGGATCCAACGGTAAGTACAAATGCAGCGGACAGTAAACAAAAAACTGCTGTAAACAGTGAGAAAACAGTGGTTACCACGGTGGCAGGCGATGATGCTTTTGAAGAGCTTCGGATGCAGTTAGAGGACCAGCGCAGCCAGAAAAAGGAGGACTTAGAAGCAGAAGTTGCATCGACAGACCTTCCTGCTGATAAACGCAGCGAGGCTTATGATCAAATGCAAAAATTAAGCGAAACAGCTCAAAAGGAAGAAGTTTTGGAAACGTTAATTAAAACAATGGGCTACGAAGATGCACTTGTTCGCGCTGATGGAGAAAAAGTAAATATTACCGTAAAATCAAAGAAAAAACATTCTCCTTCTGCTGCAAATGATATCATCCAGTTGGTAAAGAAGGAAATTGGCGAAACAAACTATGTGGCTGTTGAATTTCAGCCTTCTAAATAAAGATTCTTCGAGATAACTCCGGTTTAAACCCTAAAAAGAAAGCGTGCGCTTTCTTTTTTCTTTATGTAAACAAAAACGATTTCAGACAAAGATCTCCTTGTTTATACTGTTATATAACAATTTTATGAAAATTCGGGGTTAAAAGTTCACATTTCCCTTAAAAAATATTAATATGTAATAGGAATGGAAAAGCTGAAAGTGATAAAGCATTTTTTATCATCATTGAACTATTGCAAGATTATATCGTATAGTATTAATAGCTAGTAACAAACAGAAGGTCGAGGGGTGTTTAAAATGTTAAAAGTACAAGAGATCCGCGAGTTAATTAAACTAGTAGACCAATCAAGCATTGATGAGTTCGTTTATGAGCATGAAGGGTCGAAAATTAAAATGAAAAAAAATGTTGTCGAAGCTGTAACAACTGTAAAACCTGTTTTGCAAGCTGTTGAGGCAACACCTGTTAGTATACCTGCTCCAGAAACACAAGTAATTGCACCTGCTGCACTAAAACAGGAAGTTGTTTCGGAACAATCAAAAGCAGAGGCTAGACAGGCAGAAGAAGCTTCAGAACTACATAAAATTACTTCACCAATGGTTGGAACATTCTATGCTTCTCCATCACCAGATGCTGATGTCTATGTAAAAGCAGGATCAAAGGTATCAAACGACTCGATCGTTTGTATCGTAGAAGCAATGAAACTATTTAATGAGATTGAAGCAGAAGTAAATGGAGAAATTGTTGAAGTCCTTGCTAAAAGTGGACAATTAGTAGAATACGGTCAGCCTTTATTTTTAGTAAAGGCAGAATAGGAGCGAGGGTAACAGGATGATTAAGAAACTGTTAATTGCAAACAGAGGTGAAATCGCTGTTCGGATTATTCGAGCTTGCCGGGAAATGGGCATTGAATCTGTAGCTGTTTATTCAGAGGCAGACCGTGAAGCGTTACATGTACAGCTAGCAGATGAAGCATACTGCATTGGACCAACCTCGTCAAAGGATAGTTATTTAAATTACACAAATATAATTAGCGTTGCCACACTTACAGGCTGTGACGCAATTCACCCAGGATATGGGTTTTTGGCTGAAAATGCAGATTTTGCGGAACTATGCAGGGAATGCAAGATTACCTTTGTTGGACCAAGTCCTGAAGCAATTACAAAAATGGGAACAAAGGATATTGCCAGGGAAACGATGCGCGAGGCAGGAGTTCCTATTGTACCTGGTTCAACTGGCATCATTAATAGCATTGACGAGGCAATCGAACTTTCAAATAAAATTGGTTATCCAGTTATTATTAAAGCGACTGCCGGCGGCGGGGGCAAAGGAATTCGCGTCGCTAAAAATGAGGATGATTTAGTTAAGGGAATTAATATTACCCAGCAAGAGGCAGCAACTGCGTTTGGAAATCCTGGGGTTTATATTGAAAAATACATTGAAGATTTCCGCCACGTTGAAATTCAAGTCCTTGGTGATTTATACGGGAATGTGATTCATTTGGGTGAAAGAGATTGCTCCATCCAGCGCAGGCTTCAAAAACTGCTCGAGGAGTCTCCTTCACCAGCATTAGATGGAGAAATTCGTGAAGAAATGGGAAATGCGGCCGTTAAAGCTGCAAAAGCAGTTGATTATTCCAGTGCAGGCACGATAGAATTTATCTATGACTACCGCAATCGGAAATTTTATTTTATGGAAATGAACACGAGGATACAGGTGGAGCATCCAGTAACGGAAATGGTTACAGGCACTGATTTAATCAAGGAGCAAATAAAAGTTGCTTCGGGAGAAAAATTGTCTATGACTCAAAAAGATGTTACTTTTAATGGCTGGGCAATGGAGTGCCGGATCAATGCAGAGAATCCAGCAAAGAACTTTATGCCCTCTCCAGGAAAAATTAAAATGTACTTACCACCTGGAGGTTTGGGTGTTCGGATTGATTCCGCAGCCTATCCTGGTTATTCGATTCCACCTTATTACGATTCCATGATTGCAAAAGTCATCACATATGGAAGCAGCAGGGAAGAAGCTATTTCCAGAATGAAACGGGCGTTAAGTGAATTTGTGGTGGAAGGAATATACACCACCATTCCATTTCATTTAAAATTGCTCGAAAATAAAAAGTTCGTCGAAGGTCAGTTCAATACGAAATTCCTCGAATTGAATGATGTGATGAATTCTTAGCAAAAATCTGGAGGTGTCTTGATGAGTGAGAACAATGTCTTAGAGATGAACCAAGATAACAATGGGCACGGTAAGGTAGAAATTGCTCCCGAAGTAATTGAAGTAATTGCTGGTATTGCTGCTTCTGAAGTAGAAGGTGTCGCCCAAATGCGCGGTAATTTTGCAGCAGGCGTAGTGGAGCGACTTGGGAAGAAGAACCATGGGAAAGGTGTAAAGGTTGACCTTTCGGAATCAGGTATTAAGGTAGATGTTTACTGCGTGATGAAGTTTGGTGTCTCCATTCCTACAGTTGCCCAAAAAATCCAAGATAACATTAGGCAAACCTTGCTAAATATGACGGCTTTAGAGGCAGAGGAAGTAAATATTCATATTGTAGGGATTCAATTTGAAAACCAAAAAACGGAACTAGACAATGAACAAGAGATTTAAAGAATGAAACCAAAGGAATTCTTCCTTTGGTTTTTCTCTGCTTCAAAAATATTTCACCTTGCAGTGCGAATTGGTTTAAGATATGCTATTATCTTTTTATGAACAAAACTCCTTGTAGACAGTTTGGCATGAAAGTTGCAAGATGTAAATTAACTGTAGTAACCGCTTCTTGCTACTGTACACATGATGAAGTATTTTACTATTTAGACAAAAACAATCACTATACATAAAGGAGTTAACGGTATAATGAAAAGAAGAACAGCAAGGGAAAAGGCGTTGCAAGCTCTTTTTCAAATTGATGTAAGCAGTTCAGAACCTTCTTCAGCAATTGAACATGTTTTAGAAGGGGAACATAATGATGATTATTTAACAAGGCTTGTTATAGGTGTGGTTGATCACCTGGATGAAATTGACCAATTGATTAAAAGTAATCTTGAAAAGTGGTCCATAGATCGTTTGGCTACAGTTGATCGTAATTTGCTTCGGATGGCCATATTTGAGCTAAAGTACGAACATGATGAAGTGCCTGAGAAGGTTGTTCTTGATGAGGCAATTGAAATTGCCAAGCTTTATGGTGACGATCAATCAAGTAAATTTATTAACGGAGTATTATCAAAGGTTAAGCAGGAACTTTTTTAATATTAAAGGGGGATAAACTTTATGTCCGCACAACTCATCAGTGGAACAGAAATAGCAAAGAAAAAAAAGGATGAAATTGCAGAAGGTGTTAAAAGACTTAAAGAAAAAGGGATTACGCCTGGCTTGGCTGTTATTTTAGTAGGAGATAATCAGGCATCAAGAACCTATGTGAAAAACAAACAAAAAACATGTATTGAACTTGGAATGCATTCAGTATTAGTAGAATTTCCTGAGAGCATTAGCGAAGCGGAACTGCTGAATAAAATTTACGAATTAAATGAGGACAAGAGTATTCATGGTATTCTTGTGCAGCTGCCGTTACCAAAGCATATTAATGATACAAAGGTGATTGAAGCGATCTCTCCATTAAAAGACGTTGATGGCTTTCACCCAATTAACATTGGCAGAATGATGACAAGGCAGGATGCTTTTTTGCCATGTACTCCTTATGGTGTGATGGTCATGTTAGAGGAGACGGGAATTTCTATTGAAGGGAAGCATGTAGTTGTTATTGGACGAAGCAATATCGTCGGAAAACCAGCAGGACAATTGTTCCTAAATCAAAATGCGACAGTGACCTATTGTCACTCAAAAACCAAGGATTTGAAATATCATACAAAGCAAGCTGATATTCTTGTTTGTGCAATTGGAAAAGCAAATTTCATTACAGCAGAGTATGTAAAGGAAGGCGCTGTTGTAATTGACGTAGGAATGAACCGAAATGCAGAAGGAAAACTTTGCGGTGATGTCTTGTTTGACGAAGTAAAGGAAAAGGCAAGTTTTATTACCCCGGTTCCAAAAGGAGTTGGACCGATGACGATAACGATGCTAATGTTCAATACTTTAAAAGCAGCGCAAAAGGTAGAAGAAGAGATGTAGATTAAGAATGACTGCCATTAAAGACAGTCAGCAATTCAATAAAAAATTTTAGCTGGTCCTTATTATTACTGGTATTTAGTATCCAATTCTTTTGAAAAAAGATTTGGTGCCAAATATTGATAAGGACTGTTTTTCATTTTTACATCCTGGTTAGGAGTAATGATATGCTGGAGCCTAAATATTTAACTGTATCTGCATTAACCAAATACATAAAAAGAAAATTTGATTATGATCCTCATTTACAAGATATTTATGTGAAAGGTGAGATATCAAATTTTAAGGCGCATTCAAGCGGGCATATGTATTTTACGATAAAAGACGAAAAAGCACGCATTTTGGCTGTAATGTTTTCACGCCATTCCCGAACATTGAAGTTTATTCCGGAAAATGGAATGAAGATCATTATTAGGGGAGAAATATCAGTTTACGAGCCAAGCGGGCAATATCAAATTTATGTAAAAGAAATGCGGCCAGATGGGATCGGTGAATTGTTCCTAGCCTACGAGCAATTAAAACAAAGGCTTGAAGTGGAAGGGTTATTTGCAATTGAGAAGAAAAAGTCAATTCCGTTGTTTCCGAAAACTGTTGGGGTCATTACTTCCCCAACAGGAGCGGCAATTCGAGATATCCTTACGACAATTAAACGACGTTTTCCAATCGCAAATATACTTGTTTTTCCGGCTCTGGTTCAGGGTGAGAATGCGGCCTCTTCCATTGCTAAGGCAATAGAAAAAGCCAACAAATTAACTGAAATAGATGTTTTAATTGTCGGGCGCGGAGGGGGATCGATTGAAGAGCTTTGGGCATTTAATGAGGAATTAGTCGCCCGCTCTATTTTCGCATCAATCATACCGATCATATCCGCTGTTGGACACGAAACTGATTTCACGATTGCAGATTTTGTAGCCGACCTGCGTGCACCGACTCCAACAGGGGCTGCTGAACTTGCGGTTCCACATATTGATGAGTTATTAGAAAGAGTTCTCCAACGGCAAACCCGGTTAGTCCGAGCAGTCAAAGAGCGACTTCGATTTGAAAAAGAGCACCTAAGCAGATTGAAAAAGTCATATGCGTTTCGCTATCCTGAGCGGCTCTATCAACAAAAGCTTGAACAAGTTGATAAATTGACAGAAAGGCTTATAAAAGGAGCGGAACGGCTTACTTTGGTCAAAGCATCTCAACAGGATACTCTTTACAAACGACTTGTCCAAAAGTCTCCGAGTGAACTGCTTAAGGAGGCTACTGATCTTTTTGCTCGTTCGCAAAAAGACTTTGAAAGAGCAATGCAGCAAATTCTAATCAATAAACAAACCAAATACGATCGAATGCTTGCAACCTTACAAGCGTTAAGCCCATTGAAAATAATGGAGCGGGGATACAGCCTTGCTTATACCCAGGAACATCGGCTTATTAAAAGCATAAAGCAAGTCAAGCAAAAAGATGAAATTCAGATCCAGCTAGCAGATGGCAGCCTTCTGTGTAAGGTGGATAATATTAAGGAGAGTGAATAAGATGGAAGAAGAGAAAAAGTTATCTTTTGAGGAAGCAATGAATAAGCTCGAAGAAATTGTTGATCGTCTTGAAGAAGGCGATGTTCCCCTTGAGGAGGCTATAGCCATTTATAAAGAAGGTATGGAGCTTTCAAAGCTTTGTCATGATAAATTAAAAAATGTAGAAGAACAATTGGCACAAATTATTACTGAAGATGGCCGTCGGGAGAGCTTTACGATAACAGAGGAGGAATGAAAATTGGAAACTAAGTTGTTGGATTCATTTGCAAAGGAATACAAACAGCTATTAGATGGTGAACTTCGGAACTTAGTAAATCGACTTGATGCTCCTCCGATTATCAAGGATGCTATGGAATATTCGCTTGAAGCAGGGGGAAAACGGATTCGCCCTTTACTAATTTTTGGAACATTGGATGCATTTGGACTCGAACCAATTCAAGGGTTGCAGACTGCTTGTGCAATCGAAATGATTCACACTTATTCGTTAATTCATGATGACCTGCCATGCATGGATGATGATGACTTAAGACGGGGAAAGCCTACAAACCATAAAGTGTTTGGAGAGGCCGTTGCTGTATTGGCTGGAGATGCTTTACTCACATACAGCTTTGAAGTAATCGGAAAAACGCCAAATGAATTTGCATCTCCTGAGACAAAAGTAAAGCTGATGATTGAAATGGCAAAAGCTGCGGGGACGGAGGGAATGGTTGGTGGGCAAGTTGCGGATATGTTAGGAGAGGACCAGGACCTGTCTCTTGCTGAACTGGAGTATATCCATGTTCATAAAACCGGCAAAATTTTAGGATTTTGTGTGCTCGCCGGAGCCATTATTGCTGGCGCAAGCGAAGCAGAACTAGTCAACCTATCAAGATTTGCTCATCATCTTGGACTTGCATTTCAAATTCGCGATGATATTCTTGATGTAGAAGGAAATGTCGATTTAATTGGTAAGCCAGTTGGAAGTGACACAGCTAATCATAAAAGCACTTATCCGCTGTTGTTATCAATGGCTGGTGCAAAAGAAGCATTGAAAAAACATATCCAGGCAGCAAAGCAATATTTACAAAAGACAAGTTTAAACACCAATATTCTTCTCGAAATAACGGATTTAGTTGCCTCAAGAGACCATTAAAAACTAATTTGAGGCAGTCTTTTAATTATGATATAATCATTTATATTGATAAAACGTAATTCAGCCGTTATCACGTTTGTGTTAGCGGCTTTTTTTAAAGAAAAGCGGAAGCGCCCGTTTAGCGCACGACAGGACTGGAGCACACCGACTGAGATAAAGGAAACACGAGAGCGAAAGCGATTCGATGTTGACTTATCGTAGGGAGGTGGGCGAAGTACACTAGTCGCTGGGCGCTGGCCGACTAAAAGCGCCGCCGTCCTGGCGGCAACGTTGGCACTAGCACATCCTGTGCGTCGGAGCTAGACAGATTTCAAAGTTCAATGAAATAAATTCTTTTATTTTACTAACAAATCCTCCTAGAAAAGTATGAAAGTGAGTGGTCCAAATGGATCTGTTATCAATAAAAAATCCTTCCTTTTTAAACGGGCTTACAAATAATGAATTGGAAAAGCTGAGTAAGGAGATCCGCCAATTCTTAATTGAAAAGCTTTCTGTGACTGGAGGCCATATTGGACCCAACTTAGGTGTAGTTGAATTAACCCTTGCTTTACATAAATCCTTTGATAGTCCGAAGGATAAAATTATATGGGATGTTGGCCATCAATCCTATGTCCATAAAATTTTAACTGGCCGGGCAAGTCAATTTGATACATTGCGGAAATTTAAAGGGCTCTCCGGGTTTCCAAAACGGCAGGAAAGTGAACATGATATATGGGAGACAGGCCATAGCTCTACTTCCTTATCTGCTGCAATGGGTATGGCGATTGCTCGTGATTTGAAAAAAGAAGATTCGTACGTCATTCCTGTTATTGGCGATGGAGCCTTAACAGGCGGAATGGCGTTAGAGGCATTAAATCATATCGGTCATGAGAAAAAAGATATGATCGTTGTATTAAACGATAATGAGATGTCAATTGCCCCAAATGTCGGTGCACTTCACACGATTCTTGGCAGACTGCGCACGGCTGGAAAATACCAATGGGCGAAGGATGAGTTAGAAAGCCTTCTTAAAAAAATCCCTGCAGTTGGTGGAGTGCTCGCTGCTACGGCTGAAAGAATAAAGGATAGCCTTAAGTACTTATTGGTGTCCGGAATATTTTTTGAAGAATTGGGCTTCACGTATTTAGGACCTGTTGATGGACATAACTTTGAAGCACTATTTGAAAGCTTAGGCCACGCGAAAAAAACCAGCGGACCTGTCTTACTCCATGTAATTACGAAAAAGGGAAAAGGCTTTTCTCCAGCTGAAATGGACAGAACCGGTACATGGCATGGAACAGGCCCCTATAAGATGGATACAGGTGCTTTTGTAAAGCCAGTAAATGCACCGCCAGCCTGGAGCAGTCTTGTCAGTGAAACTTTAAGGAAGCTGGCTCGTACAGATGAACGGATTGTTGCAATTACACCAGCTATGCCGGTTGGATCTAAACTTGAAGGCTTTGCGAGTGAGTTCCCTGACCGAATGTTCGATGTTGGCATTGCTGAACAACACGCGGCAACAGTAGCAGCAGGCTTAGCAACACAGGGAATGAAGCCGTTTCTCGCAATTTATTCAACCTTTCTACAGCGGGCATATGATCAAGTCGTTCATGATATATGCAGGCAAAATTTAAACGTATTTATTGGGATTGACCGTGCTGGATTAGTTGGTGCGGACGGTGAAACACATCAAGGCGTTTTTGATATTGCATTTTTACGGCATATACCGAATATTGTCCTGATGATGCCAAAAGATGAGAATGAAGGACAACACATGGTTTATACAGCAATAAATTATGATGATGGTCCGATTGCGATGAGGTTTCCGCGTGGAAATGGTCTTGGTGTCCCTATGGATGAAAACCTGCACTCCATTCCAATTGGAACATGGGAGGTACTAAAAGAAGGGGAAGACGCTGTCATTCTGACATTTGGCACAACTATTCCTATGGCAATCGAGGCAGCGGGAAAGCTTGAGAAAAAAGGCATCTCTGTTAAAGTAGTGAATGCAAGGTTTTTAAAGCCTTTAGATGAAAACATGCTGTTAAAGCTTTTGAAGGAAAAAATGCCAATATTAACTATAGAGGAAGCTGTACTGCAAGGAGGATTCGGCAGTGCTGTTCTTGAATTTGCCAATAATGAGGGCTTTTACAATGCTGTAATTGACAGAATGGGGATTCCAGACCGCTTTATTGAGCACGGTGATGTTGATTCTTTGCTTGAGGAAATTGGACTAACTTCTAACGAAGTGGGCAAAAGATTAACCATCCTTGCTCGGAAAAAACAACGAAGGGCATAGATTATGAAAATTAGAAAAGAACGTATAGATGTTTTACTTGTCGAACGAGGGCTCGCAGAAACCCGGGAAAAAGCGAAAAGATCGATTATGGCAGGCCTTGTTTTTACCAATGAGGAGCGGCTTGATAAACCAGGAGAAAAGGTAAACGCTGATATTCCACTCTCCATAAAAGGGAATGTACTGCCCTATGTTAGCAGAGGCGGGCTAAAGCTTGAAAAAGCTCTCAAGGTTTTTGATGTTGATGTGAACGGGAAAGTACTATTGGATATAGGTGCCTCTACAGGCGGCTTTACCGATTGTGCATTGCAAAATGGTGCTAAAATGTCTTATGCACTTGATGTTGGCTACAATCAGCTGGCCTGGAAGCTCCGTCAGGATGAAAGGGTTATCGTCATGGAGCGCACGAATTTCCGCTATGTAACACCTGCTGACTTAAATGGTGAAATGCCCAATTTTGCATCAATTGATGTTTCATTTATCTCATTAAAATTAATTTTGCCTGCCTTAAAAAAACTTTTAGTGAGTGGCAGCGATATTGTAGCCTTGATTAAACCACAATTTGAAGCAGGACGCGAGCAGGTCGGTAAAAAAGGAATTGTTCGTGATCCCAAGGTTCATCTCGAAGTGATCAAAAAAATTATTGCTTTTGCTACTTCAGAAGGGTATAGCATTATGAATTTGTCCTTTTCGCCAATTACCGGGGGCGACGGCAATATTGAGTTTCTTCTCCATTTAAAATGGGAGGGTGAGCGGGAAAGTGGTATAGATCATTTACCAACGGACCCGGAAACGATCGTTAAAGAAGCGCATTCAGAATTAAAGAAGGGCACGGTAAAAGATGAGGGATAAGCAGAGCTTATTCCTTTTTACGATTTCATGTAAAATTAAAATGTACAAGCTTGTCAAAATGGGCTAACATATGTGTATATCTGACTATATATATTGTTAGCTTTGGGTTAAACGTTTATGAGGTGAAAGATGATGAATAAAGGACAACGTCATATTAAAATAAGGGAAATTATTTCAAATAACGATATTGAAACACAAGACGACCTTGTGGACGAATTAAAAAATGCAGGTGTAAATGTAACACAAGCAACCGTATCCCGCGATATAAAAGAATTACACCTTGTTAAAGTGCCTTTAGCGGATGGACGTTACAAGTACAGCCTTCCTGCAGACCAACGATTTAATCCATTGCAAAAATTGAAAAGGGCTCTAATTGACGCTTTTATAAAAGTTGATGTGGCCGGGCATCTGCTTGTCATGAAATGTTTACCAGGCAATGCGATGGCGATTGGGGCTTTGATAGATAACTTAGATTGGGAAGAAATTCTCGGAACAATTTGCGGGGATGATACAATCCTAATTATTTGCCGGACGCCGGAAGAAACAAAGCTAATTACCGACCGTTTCCTTGAAATGCTTTAGCTAAGGGGGAATAACCTTGTTATGTGAGCTATCAATTAAAAACTTTGCGATCATCGAAGCCTTATCGCTTTCATTTGACAAAGGCATGACCGTTTTAACCGGGGAAACCGGGGCAGGAAAATCAATTATTATTGATGCCATTCACTTACTTATAGGTGGACGAGGTTCTTCAGAATTTGTCCGACATGGTGAAGATAAAGCCGAAATTGAGGGGCTATTTAATTTAGATAATCAAAAGCACCCCTGCTATCAAAAAGCACAAGAATTTGGTATTGAAATTGAAGAAGGAATGGTTATTTTAAGACGTGACATCTCCCGCACAGGGAAAAGTGTCTGTCGAGTAAACGGGAAACTTGTTACAATCTCAACCCTTCGAGAAATTGGGTCGACGTTAGTAGATATTCATGGTCAGCATGAGCATCAGGAATTAATGGATGAAACACGTCATTTGTCGCTGCTGGATCAGTTTGGCGTTGATGAAATTGCTCGATCGCTTTTGGAATATCAAACCGTTTTTCATCGCTATGAACAGACCCAGGGCAAACTAAGGGCTTTAAGCGAGAACGAACAGAAAACTGCTCACCGGCTCGATTTAATTCAATTTCAATTGGACGAAATTCAAAAAGCAGACCTTAAGTTAAATGAAGACGATGATCTTGCTGAGGAGAAAGCGAAATTAAACAACTTTGAAAGAATTTTTGAAGCGGTGCAGTCTAGCTCCATGGCGCTACAAGGCGAGCAGAAAGGCCTTGATTGGGTGAGTTTAGTCATGAGCCATCTGGAAGCCGCTGCATCTCTTGATAGCACATATAAGGACATTTACGAGGCTGTAGCAAACAGCTATTATGTGCTTGAGGATGCATCAAGGTTTTTAAGAAACGAATTAGATCAATTGGAGTATGACCCGCAAAGGATAAATGAAATTGAGGCCAGACTGACTGAAATTAATCATTTAAAACGAAAATATGGCAGTAAAATTGAAGAAATATTGGAATATGCTTCAAAAATAGAAGAGGAAATCGAAACCTTACAAAATAAAGAGACATATATTGATCAATTAGAAAAGGAATTGACCTCACTAAGAAAAGATTTAAGTCTTGAAGCAAAACAATTAACAGATATTCGAAAAAAATGGGCAGAAAAGCTGACAAAACACATTCATAAGGAACTAAAAGAACTATATATGGCTAAAACTGTTTTTGAAATTCACTTTGAGCCTAAGGCGAATTTTTCGAGAAACGGGATTGACCATGTAGAGTTTTATCTATCCACAAACCCTGGAGAGCCGTTAAAACCGCTTTCTAAGATCGCTTCAGGGGGAGAACTTTCAAGGATCATGTTAGCTTTAAAGAGCATATTTTCGAAACATCAAGGCGTTACATCCATCATTTTTGATGAGGTGGATACAGGGGTAAGCGGCCGAGTGGCGCAGGCAATAGCTGAAAAAATCTATAAAGTAGCTGATAATTCACAAGTATTGTGCATTTCTCATTTGCCCCAAGTAGCCGCAATGGCCGATACTCATTTGTACATCTCAAAGATTATCAAAGGAGGAAGAACTAAGACTTCCGTTACCCCATTAACAGTCGATGAGAAAATTACGGAAATTGGCCGAATGATTTCTGGTGTTGAAATCACTGATTTAACAAAAAAACACGCAGAAGAACTATTACAAATCGCTTCAGTAAATAAAAAAACTTGAAAAGCTATCCAAACAGGGTAGCTTTTTTTATATGTCCATCGGTTATAAATGACAGGGAACGAGGCAAAATTAAAGATGTAACCATTTCTTTTAACGAAAAGGGGCGAAGCGCCGCAAAAGGGAATCATTATTTTCAATGGAGTGGAAAATAGACATTTTGCGACCCAAATATAAAGCTTAGCTCTGCTCACACCGCCTTAATTGGCAAGGATTGGTTATCTAAACATATTTTATCGTAATGGCGGCATGGAATGCCATATTGGTTTTGGATATGGACAGAAGCGAGGAGAGTGAAAAGAATTGAAATTAGAAACGTTAAGAAGAATCATTGGTGGAATTCTCCTTGTTTCATTAAGCAGCTTAATTTTTTTTCACCCTTTTCAACAATACCTTTCAATTCCCAAAAATATTACTGTTTTTAAAGGACAACAATATACAATTCAAAAGGCTGCTCCGGTTGCGGCCGAACTCAAAATGCACAATAAAAGTATTTCTCTAAAGCAGGATAGACATTCAATTTCCTTATCGGCAAATGAAAAAGGAAAAAATGAAATGATATTGGAATATGCGGGTATCCCCGTTAAACAGGTCGATGTAAACGTATTAAAGGAATTTAAGGTTATTCCAGGTGGACAATCTATCGGTGTAAAGCTAAACACAGTTGGTGTGTTAGTGGTTGGACACCATTTAGTAAGTACCGAAGAAGGAAAAAAGTCACCTGGTGAAATAGCAGGAATAAAAGTTGGTGATATTATCACAGAAATAAATGGGACAAAAATAAATAAAATGTCAGATGTAGCTCCGTTTGTTCAAAATGCAGGACAAAGCGGCCAGGCCCTGAATATGGAAATCAGTCGTGAAAGCGGAAAATTTAGTACTAGATTAACTCCTCTTAAGGATAAGGGAGAAGATATGTACAAACTTGGCTTATATATACGGGACTCAGCTGCAGGGATTGGAACAATGACCTTTATGGATCCACGCTCGAAACGATATGGTGCATTGGGACATGTCATTTCAGATATGGATACGAAAAAACCAATTGTTGTTGATGATGGACAAATAGTCCGTTCAACTGTAACTTCAATTGAAAAAGGCAGCAATGGAGACCCTGGTGAAAAACTTGCAAGATTCTCATCAGATCGTGAAATAGTTGGAAATATTAATAAGAATAGTCCATTTGGAATCTTTGGAAAACTAAATAAAGAGCTGAGGAATGGTATAATGGATGAACCAATTCCAATTGCTTTATCGAACCAAGTAAAGGAAGGACCTGCAAAGATATTAACCGTTGTTAATGACGATAAAGTTGAAGCATTTTCTATTCAAATCGTGAGTACCATCCCGCAAAAGTTTCCAGCTACAAAAGGGATGATTATAAAGGTGACAGACCCAAAACTCTTGGAAAAAACAGGAGGAATCGTTCAAGGCATGAGTGGAAGCCCAATCATTCAGGATGGTAAGCTTATTGGAGCAGTTACACATGTTTTTGTTAATGACCCAACATCGGGATATGGGGTTCATATTGAATGGATGTTGAATGACGCAGGAATCAATATCTATGACAAACCAATTGAAAAAGCAAGTTAAGAAAAGAAGAGAAAAAACAAAATAGGCGAATGCCTATTTTGTTTTGCTGAAAAAATCCAAAGTTTGGTAAAAATGTCGAATGTGGCGAAATTCGTCGAAACAAAAAGAAAATAAAAGGAAAGTAGAGATTCTACAGCTTTTTTGAGAAAAATAAAAAAATTGAAAGGAATTTTTGTTGCATTGTCGAATTTCTTATTTACAATAGAAAATAGAGATGAAAAGACAGAATAGATATTAAATAGGACTGAGGAGGAAACTGGATTTGAAGAAAATTAAAGTATGTGTGGTTGATGACAACCGGGAATTGGTGGCTTTATTAGAGGAATATATTTCATCACAAGATGATATGGAAATAGTTGGAACAGCCCATAACGGGCAGGATTGCTTAGAAATGTTAGAAGGAACAGATCCAGATGTCCTTGTTTTGGATATAATTATGCCACACTTAGACGGGCTAGCAGTACTTGAAAGACTTCGCGAACTAAAAAAAGGTGCCCTTCCGAATGTCATTATGCTGACTGCATTCGGTCAAGAGGATGTTACAAAAAAAGCAGTTGAACTTGGAGCATCCTATTTTATTCTGAAACCTTTCGACATGGAAAATCTCGGTAATCATATTCGTCAAGTGAGTGGAAACAGCAGTTCTGTTTCACGTAAACAAACATCAACAGGATATCGCCCGCAGGTCGAACAAAAACCTAAAAACCTCGACGCAAGCATAACAAGTATTATTCATGAAATTGGTGTGCCCGCGCATATTAAAGGATATTTGTATCTACGCGAGGCAATTTCTATGGTTTACAATGATATTGAATTATTAGGCTCGATTACAAAAGTTTTATATCCTGATATTGCAAAAAAATACAACACAACAGCAAGCAGAGTAGAACGGGCGATCAGGCATGCAATTGAAGTTGCTTGGAGCCGCGGCAATATTGATTCAATTTCATCTTTATTTGGGTACACGGTCAGCATGTCAAAGGCAAAACCAACTAATTCCGAATTTATTGCGATGGTAGCTGATAAACTCCGTCTTGAGCATAAGGCTTCTTAAACATTAAATAATAAGACTAAAAAGCGTTCATTTTGCGTAGTTGGCAAAATGAACGCTTTTATTGTAAATCAAAATATCTTGGAAGAACCAAAGGCATATGATAAAAAAGATAGAAATTGAAAAACTTTTGTACTTAATAAAGATGATATTTTTTAGGGATGTGGATATAAATGACGCAAATATTTGCGCACCGCGGCTATTCTGCTGTTTTTTCAGAAAACACGATGACTGCTTTTAAAGAAGCTGAAAAGGCGGGAGCAGACGGAATTGAACTTGATGTTCAATTGACGAAGGATCGGGAAATTGTCGTTATTCATGATGAAAAAGTAAATCGCACCACAAATGGAAGCGGATTTGTAAAGGATTTTTCCTACAAAGAACTTCGTAAATTGAATGCCAATCAACAAGGGGTAATAAAAGAACCAATTCCAGCATTAAGAGAAGTACTTGAATGGCTGCAAACGAATAGGCTGACATGTAACATTGAATTAAAGAATGGTTATTTTCCGTATGAGGGTATGGAAGAAATGGTTATTGAGTTGGTTCGAAGCTTTGAATTAACGGAACGAATCATTTTTTCTTCTTTTAATCACTATAGCATTGTATATTGCTATCGGCTTGCACCTGAAATTGAAGTTGCCCCCCTTTATTCAGGACGCATCTTTATGCCATGGGTATATGCCAAGTCGATCCGTGCACAGGGTATTCACCCGAATTATAGAGGATTAACAGATGATATCATCAGAAAATCGATCGAAAGCGGGGTAGCCATAAGGCCGTACACGATAAATAAAGAGGAAGATATGAAGCGTCTATTCGCACTAAATTGTTCGGCAATCATAACAGATGATCCTGTAAAGGCTATAAAGTTGAGGAAAAGCATGAAAAGAGACCAATGAGGTCTCTTTTATTTTTTTTCCTGGAATTTTGCTTGTACTTTATTTCGTTTCCGGTCACGATGCAAAATAAATCCAGCAACAAACCCAAGACCACCGATAAAAAACAAAAGACCAATAGGAAATTGCAGCCAAAGGTAAGGAAATGGCCACTGCAATATTCCGAAGGTCATATCACGCATCAGCTTAATTCCATATGCAGCTAAAAAACCAGGGATTAGTAAAATTACTAGAGCAATAATTCGAATCATAGACAAATCCCTTCTTATCAGAGAATAATCAGCAAAATAATTTAAAAAGTCTCATACAAAAATAATAGTATATCAAATAAATTTGTCAAGACATGTAAAGCAAGCTAAAATGAATATTGAAAAAAAATGCAGGAACCTTAAAAACCTCTGAAATTATTTTCTTAGTTAACGAAACTAATTTACTGAAAATATGAAAAATTTCACTTGGAGGGGCAGGCTAATGAAAAATATAATGCATGATTTAATTTTTAATTCGACTGATGACGGGATGGTCGTCATTGACAACAAAGGTATTATTACATTATTTAATAAACGCGCCGAGGAAATAATGGGGATAAAAAAAGAAGATGCGCTTGGCAATGATGTAGAGGGTGTGATATTTGAAAGCCGGCTGCCTCAAATTCTAACCACGAGGCGAACAGAGTCAAATCAAGAAATGATATTAAAGAATGGTCGGAAAATTATTACAACCAGAATCCCGATTATTGAGGAAAATGGGAGGATGCTTGGTGCTTTTGCTATTTTTAAAGATATTACCCAAGTTGTTAAGCTTGCCGAAGAAATTACTAATTTAAAAGAAATACAAACAATGCTTGAAGCCATCATTCTGTCAAGTGATGATGCCATATCGGTTGTAGATGAGAAGGGTTTAGGAATTCTTATTAATCCGGCTTATTCACGCTTAACGGGGCTTACAAAAGAGCAAGTAATTGGCAAGCCGGCTAACGCTGACATTTCCGAAGGAGAAAGCATGCATATGAAAGTACTGCAAACCCGGAGAGCAATTAGAGGAGTAACAATGAGGGTTGGTCCAAAAAAACGAGAAGTCATTGTTAATGTTGCACCCATTATTGTGAAAGGAAAATTAAAAGGCAGCGTTGGTGTAATTCATGATATGTCAGAAATAAAGTTGTTGAACAGAGAATTACATCGTGCCAGGCAAATTATCCGAACACTTGAAGCCAAATATACTTTTGAAGATATTATTGGTACATCTAAAGAAATGTTATTGGCGATTGATCAAGCAAAGCTGGGTGCTAAAACACCAGCAACCGTGTTATTGAGAGGTGAATCGGGTACAGGTAAGGAATTGTTTGCGCATGCGATACATAATGCAAGCGACCGAAAGTATAACAAATTTATTCGTGTTAATTGTGCGGCAATTTCGGAATCATTGCTCGAAAGTGAGCTGTTTGGTTATGAAGAGGGAGCGTTTTCGGGAGCTAAAAGAGGCGGTAAAGTTGGTTTATTTGAAGAGGCAAATAACGGGAGTATTTTCCTTGATGAAATTGGTGAGATTTCAGCCAATACGCAAGTCAAACTGTTAAGGGTTTTACAGGAAAATGAACTTATTCGTGTAGGAGGAACAAAAGCCGTTTCGATTAATGTAAGGATTATTGCAGCAACAAATGTAAACTTGGAAAAGGGAATTTCAAATGGTTCCTTTAGGGAAGACTTATATTACCGTTTAAATCGAATACCAATCCACATCCCTCCATTGAGAAAAAGAAAAGAAGAAATTCCATTTTTATGTGAGCGAATTATCCAAAAAATAAACCAGGACTATGGGCGAAGTGTTGAAGGTGTAACAAAGGAAGCGGAAGGTCAATTAATGGAGTATGATTGGCCGGGAAATGTAAGGGAGTTAGAAAATATTCTGGGAAGAGCAATTATTTTTATGAATCATAATGAAAGCCTGATTGATAGCAACCACCTTCCAGAGTTAAAGAATAAATATATAGGCATAAAAAGTTCCCCAAAAGAAAACGTAGAGCATGTGCAGGATCAATCTCTTTCCGAAATGTTGGAACAATATGAGGCACATATTATTCAAAAAACTCTCGATCGTTTGAAAGGAAATAAAACATTAACAGCAAAAACACTCGGCTTATCTGTTAGGAACCTATATTACAAACTAGAAAAATATAAACTTGAAAATAATAGCGTGCAATAAAATTCATACTGTGCAAAAAAGTTCAAACATCAATAACTTTTCAAGCGCTTTTGCCGGCTTATTTTCTGGCATGATCATTGCATACTTTTATTTAAAGTTCACTTTCTGCTAATAGGGGTTGAAATAAGCAGCTACTTAACACAGTGGAAATTACTACTAGTAAGAGGCACCAATCGTTTTAACCTCTGGCAATATCATGCAAATGGATATGTTTTTTAATTGTTAAGGTGAATAGGAGGTCAAGATATTGCCGGAAAAAGAATATCGAATCCTGATCATTAACCCAGGTTCTACATCCACCAAAATTGGGATCTTTGATAACGAAGTTTCATTGTTTGAAAAAACAATTCACCACGATGCTAAACAGCTTGGGAAGTTTGAGACGATCGTTGACCAATATGAAGTAAGAAAAAATGTTATTTTGGAAACATTGGACATGGAAGGAATAAATATTTCCAAAATAAAGGCAGTTTGCGCCCGCGGGGGCTTATTGCGACCTATTGAAGGTGGAACTTATTTAGTGAATGAGCCTATGCTTCGTGATTTACGATCGGGTTATTCAGGTCAACACGCGTCGAACCTTGGAGGCATTATTGCCAATGAAATCTCCTCAGGGTTAAATATCCCTGCTTTCATCGTAGACCCGGTTGTGGTTGATGAGCTTGAACCAATTGCAAGGATTTCTGGTTTTCCATTAATAGAAAGAAAAAGCATCTTCCACGCATTAAATCAAAAAGCAGTGGCAAGAAAGGTTGCAAAGGAACTAGGGAAAACATATGAACAAGTAAATTTAATTGTTACCCATATGGGTGGAGGAATTACTGTCGGGGTCCATAAACAGGGGAGAGTAGTTGATGTCAATAATGGACTTCATGGGGATGGTCCTTTTAGCCCTGAACGTGCTGGAACGATTCCTGCCGGTGATTTAATTAGCCTTTGTTTTTCAGGTGAATTTTACCGGGATGAAATAATGGAAATGCTTATTGGTTATGGAGGACTGATGGGGTATTTAGGTACCAAGGATGCATTAAAAGTTGAGAAAATGGTTAAAAATGGGGATAAACAGGCAAAGCTTATTTATGATGCAATGGCCTATCAAATAGCAAAGGAAATCGGCTCCGCTAGTGCAGCCTTGGCCGGAGAAGTCGATGCAATTATATTGACCGGCGGCATGGCATATGGAAGTGGGATTGTGAAGTCAATCATGGATCGAATAAATTGGATTGCGGATGTCATCGTTTACCCAGGAGAAAATGAATTGCAAGCATTAGCTGAAGGTGCATTAAGGATATTGCGTGGTGAAGAAGAAGTGAAGGTTTATCCCGATATATCGGGAAGTAAAACACCCACTTCAAGACTAGGGTAAAAGAACAAGGGTTAGTGGGGCATGAAATAAGCCACTGATGGAATAAAAGTTTCACCATATCCCGATCATTTTAACATAGCAAAAATTTAATCATGGGAGAGGGCATAAAAAATGGCACAAGAATACGATATTGTGATACTGGGCGGAGGTACTGGCGGATATGTAGCAGCGATCCGGGCTTCCCAGCTTGGTTTAAAAACAGCAATTGTTGAAAAAGGAAAGCTTGGCGGTACATGTCTACACAATGGATGTATACCAAGTAAGGCCCTTCTTAGGAGTGCTGAAGTGTACTCAACAGCAAAACGAAGTGAAGATTATGGGGTTATAACTAGTGACGTAACTATTAATTTTCCCAAAGTTCAGGAACGAAAAAGGAATATAATCGATCAACTTTATAAAGGCGTTCGGCATCTAATGAAAAAAGGCAAAATCGATGTTTATGAAGGAATTGGCCGTATTTTAGGACCTTCAATTTTTTCACCTCTGCCTGGGACAATTTCGGTTGAAATGAATAATGGAGCAGAGAATGAAATGCTGATTCCCAAAAATGTAATCATTGCAACCGGATCAAGACCACGTACACTTCCTGGGCTTGAAATTGATGGACAGAATGTTATTACTTCTGAAGAAGCATTGGCGTTAGACTCATTACCACGCTCAATTATTATTGTTGGAGGCGGTGTTATTGGAATTGAGTGGGCTTCGATGCTGGCAGACTTTGGTGTTGAAGTGACAGTGATTGAATTTATGGATCAGATTCTCCCTGCAGAGGATACAGAAATTTCTCGTGAAATGCAGCGCTTGTTAAAGAAAAAAGGGATTCAAATCGTTACTGGTGCAAAAGTACTTCCTGAAACACTTGTTAAGGGTGAGGAGATTACGATTTGTGCAGATATAAAAAATCAACAAAAAGAATTTAAGGCTGAAAAACTATTAGTCTCAGTTGGACGCCAGGCCAATATTGAGGGGATTGGTCTTGAAAATACGGACATACAAACCATTAAAGGCGTTATTGCTACAAATGAAGTGTACCAGACAAAAGAGAGTCATATATACGCAATCGGGGATGTTATTGGCGGTCTACAGCTTGCTCATGCAGCCTCACATGAAGGAATTGTTGCGGTTGAACATATAGCCGGGAAGCAACCTAGGCCAATTAATTATAACTTAGTTGCTAAATGTATCTATAGTAACCCGGAAGCTGCAAGTGTTGGTATAACCGAAGCTGCAGCTAAAGAAAAGGGACATAAAGTAAAGATAGGAAAATTTCCGTATAAAGCGATTGGCAAAGCACTTGTTTACGGCGAGTCCGATGGCTTTGTCAAAATAATTGCAAATGAAGAGACGGATGATATTTTAGGAGTTCATATGATTGGTCCACATGTTACGGATATGATATCTGAAGCGGGACTTGCCATGGTATTGGATGCTATTCCATGGGAGGTATCCAATGTAATCCATCCGCACCCAACCCTCTCAGAAGCCATTGGGGAAGCTGCACTTGCAGTGGATGGATTAGCAATCCATTCATAAGCTAGTGCCAATATGGAATTTTACAATAAATTGGGAGGTATAATTTATGGCTGTTAATGCCTATCTTGAATTAGGTTTAAGTGAGAAGAAATTATTAGAAATGTATGAAACGATGATGCTGGCTCGCCGCATTGACGAACGGATGTGGTTGCTAAACCGCGCAGGGAAAGTACCGTTTGTTGTCTCATGTCAGGGCCAGGAAGCTGCCCAGGTGGGCGCTGCCTTTGCCCTCGATAAAGAAAAGGATTATGTCCTTCCATATTATCGGGATATGGGTGTTGTTTTAACTTTTGGAATGACTCCTAAAGAACTTATGCTTTCGGGTTTTGCGAAAGCAGAAGATCCAAATTCCGGGGGCCGGCAAATGCCTGGCCATTTTGGTCAAAAGAAAAACAGGATTGTGACAGGCTCCTCACCGGTAACAACCCAAGTACCACATGCAGTAGGGATAGCTCTCGCAGGGAAAATGGAGAAAAAGGATCTTGTCGCCTTTGTAACCTTTGGTGAGGGCTCATCCAACCAAGGAGATTTTCATGAAGGAGCTAACTTTGCCGGGGTTCATAAATTACCAGTTATTTTTATGTGCGAAAATAATAAATATGCTATTTCAGTTCCGGCTGAAAAACAATTGGGCTGCGAGCGTGTCTCTGATCGGGCAATTGGATACGGGATGCCAGGTTATACTGTTGATGGAAATAATCCACTTGAAGTATATAGGGTAGTAAAAGAGGCCGCAGACCGTGCTAGAGAAGGAAAAGGACCAACCCTAATTGAAACCGTCTCATATCGGCTAACCCCGCATTCCTCCGACGATGATGATCGAACCTATCGTGCACCTGATGAAGTGGCTCAAGCCAAGACAAATGATCCAGTCATTACTTTTGCTGCATATTTAAAAGAAACAGGTATGTTGAGTGATGAGCAGGAAGAAATGATTAATGTGCGGATCATGAAACAGGTAAATGAAGCAACCGATTACGCCGAAAATGCTCCATATGCGGAACCGGAAACTGCTCTAAAATTTGTTTATGGAGATTGTTGAGGGAGGCGAGAACATGGCGGTTATATCATTTATTGATGCTGTTACAATGGCTATGCGTGAAGAAATGGAAAGGGATAATAAGGTCTTTATCCTCGGGGAGGATGTTGGTAAAAAAGGGGGAGTCTTTAAGGCTACACAAGGATTATATGAACAGTTTGGTGAAGAACGCGTAATGGATACACCATTAGCTGAGTCCGCGATTGCTGGAGTTGGAATAGGGGCGGCGATGTATGGAATGCGCCCGATTGCAGAAATGCAATTTGCTGATTTTATTATGCCCGCTGTTAACCAAATTATCTCAGAAGCGGCTAAAATTCGTTACCGTTCCAATAACGATTGGAATTGTCCTATCGTTATTCGGGCGCCATTTGGCGGGGGGGTTCATGGGGCATTATACCATTCACAATCTGTTGAAGCTGTTTTTGCCAATCAGCCTGGACTGAAAATTGTGATTCCTTCCACCCCTTATGATGTAAAAGGGTTGTTGAAAGCAGCAATTCGTGATGATGACCCAGTACTGTTTTTTGAACATAAACGGGCGTACCGCTTAATTAAAGGTGAAGTGCCAACAGATGATTATACATTGCCAATTGGCAAAGCAGATGTAAAACGAGAAGGTGATGACATTACCGTCATTACCTATGGTCTATGTGTCCATTTTGCCCTGCAGGCAGCAGAAAAATTAGCAGCTGATGGAATTTCCGCACACATTCTTGATTTACGGACCGTTTATCCGCTTGATAAGGAAGCGATTATTGAAGCAGCATCCAAAACGGGAAAGGTGCTGCTTGTCACTGAAGATAATAAAGAGGGAAGTATTATTAGTGAGGTAGCAGCCATTATTGCCGAGAATTGCTTGTTTGAATTGGATGCCCCAATTAAACGCTTGGCAGGACCAGAAATTCCGGCAATGCCATATGCTCCAACTATGGAGAAATTCTTCATGGTAAATCCTGATAAAGTCGAAAAAGCAATGCGTGAACTAGCTGAATATTAAAAAAAGTGAAAGCGTCCGTTAAGCGAAGTACACTAGTCGCAGGGCGCTGGCCGACTAAAAGCGCCGCCGTCCTGGCGGCAACGTCGGCACTAGCACGTCCTGTACGTCGAAGCTAGATAGTTATCAAAATTCAAAGATATAAATTTTTCTAGATAAAAAAACTATTTTTTAGCGGTAACAACTACTGCATAAAAAGTGGAAATTTCGTAGTGCGTGGCACTTGAATTAGGAGGTTAACTAATTGGCTGTTGAACAAATTAAAATGCCTCAATTGGGGGAAAGTGTTACAGAAGGGACGATTAGCAAATGGCTGGTCTCCGTTGGTGACAAAGTAAATAAATATGATCCGCTAGCCGAAGTAATGACAGATAAAGTAAACGCAGAGATTCCATCATCTTTTTCTGGTGTGGTGAAGGAACTAATTGCATCAGAAGGAGAAACTCTCTCTGTTGGGGAAGTGATCTGTACCATTGATGCAGCTGGACCTGTTTCGGATGAAATGCCAGTAGTAGAGAATCCACTCGTTACAAACCGCACTGAACAGGTACCAGCTGTTAACCAAAATACAAGTAGAGCACGATTTTCACCTGCAGTACTTAAAATTTCGCAGGAGCATAGGATTGACCTTTCTCGGGTTCAGGGTACTGGCGCAGGGGGCAGAATTACGAGAAAAGATCTGTTAGCCTTGGTCCATTCAGGTGAGATCCCACAAATTGAAGATAAAAAAGAAGCGCCGGCTCAAACAGGTGAACAGAGATCAACCAATTTAGCAGATGTTCCCAAAGCATTGACTTCTGAACCAGATCACATTGGCTCATCAGTCGGGTTGAAATCTGGTGATATTGAAATTCCTGTTATTGGTGTCCGTAAAGCCATTGCAGCAAATATGGTTCGAAGTAAGCACGAAGCACCACATGCTTGGATGATGGTGGAGGTAGATGCTACCAACCTTGTGGAATATCGGAACACAATTAAGGATGATTTCAAGAAAAATGAAGGCTTTAATTTAACCTTTTTTGCCTTTTTTGTTAAAGCGGCCGCACAAGCACTTAAAGAATTTCCACAATTAAATTCAATGTGGGCCGGGGACAAAATCATTCAAAAGAAAGACATCAACATTTCCATTGCTGTCGCAACCGAAGATGCACTTTATGTACCGGTTATTAAAAATGCTGATGAAAAATCAATAAAAGGGATTGCTAGAGAAATCTCCGAACTTGCCGGAAAAGCCCGCGCTGGCAAATTAAAAACAGACGATATCACAGGCGGGACCTTTACCGTCAACAATACGGGATCATTTGGTTCAGTCCAATCAATGGGTATCATTAACTATCCACAGGCAGCGATCCTCCAGGTTGAATCAATCGTTAAGCGCGCTGTTGTGATAAACAATAACATGATCGCGATACGTGATATGGTCAATCTATGCATGTCACTGGACCATCGGATTATTGATGGCCTCGTCTGTGGACGTTTCATGAAGCGCTTGAAGGAAATCATTGAAACTACCTCGGAATCAACTACTCCTATTTATTAGCCATATCAACCGCTGCCAACATTTGAGCAGTGGTTTTTTTCGTCCAGGAAATTATAAAAAAATAACCCATTGATAACTTTGAATGAAGTTGATCAACGTCTAGCTCCAGCGCCCAGCGACTAGTGTACTTCGCCCACCTCCCTACGATAGCTCAACATCGAATATCTAACGCTCTTCGTGTTTCCTTTGCCGCGTCTTAACGGGCAGTAGATTCTCAACTGCCCGTAAAGACCCGATTGGCTCAACTAACAATCAGCGAGAAAAGCACTCGCTGATTGAAGTTTCACCTTATCTCAGTCGGTGTGCTTCAGTCCATACGTCGCTAACCGGGCGCATGCGCTTTTGTTTCTGGATTCCCCCATTTAATTACCTATTTCTCCTTTTTATGGCATAAACTTACTGTTTGAAGCACAAGTGACTGTTTTTCGTTGCCTGAATTGAAATTGTATCCTAAAATGTAAGTAAGTAAATTTTGAATTTTATATCAATTTAATTAATTTTCTTTGGGAGGGTAGATTATGAAGTTTACTGAGATGAGAGAGCAGTTCTTTCCAGATTATGATTTAGACGATTGGAAAAAGAAAGCGGAAGAAAGCTTAAAGGGAAAATCAGTTGAATCGTTACAACGAACTACATATGAAAACATTGTTTTGAAACCGCTTTACACCAATGAGGATATAAAGGCTGTATCCGAGTATCCAGGCGGCGAAGATTTTAGAAGGGGAATTGATCCATTAGGATACCACACGAATACTTGGAAAATAGCCCAACGCATTTCCTTTAGTAATTTGGACGAGCTAAAGGATAAGCTTCAACTTGCTTTGGAAAACGGTCAGTCAGCGCTCTCGTTTGATGTAACTGCAGAGCTTATCAATAACAGCGACTTTCTTGGAGAATTAATTCGGGAGTATGGTCGTAAATTCACTTTTGCCCTCAATGCGAAAGAATTCCAAGCGGAAATGCTTTCAACTCTGGAAAATAGTTCATTAGAGCTTGAAAATCCTACAGACGTTACGGGCTATATAGCTGTAGATCATTTAGCGTCTGTTGTCGGTAAAGGTTCAATACCTGGTGATTTTTCTAAGCTTCTCGAAGAATTTTCAAACACTGTGAAAAAAGCAAATGAAAAGCTTCCAAATTTACGGACGGTACTAGTTAATTCAACTCCATATCATAATGGAGGTGCAAATGCAGTTCAGGAGTTGGGAATTGCTGCTGCTACAGGCGTATTTTATTTAGATTCTTTAAGCGGTCTAGACGTTGAACAAGTAGTAAATAAACTGGTTTTTAACTTTTCGATTGGTTCGAACTATTTTATGGAAATAGCCAAATTGCGCGCTGCTAGGATTATTTGGCATAAAATTGCTGAAGCATACGGGGCACAGGAACCGTCCCGTGGAATGCAGATTTCAGCGGAAACGTCATTGTTTACAAAAACTGTATATGATCCATATGTCAACCTTCTGCGCGAGGGAAATGAAGCCTTTGCGGCCGTGGTCGGCGGGGTTCAGTATTTGCATGTAAACCCATTTGATCAGATAACAGGTTCCAGCCCATTCTCGGAAAGAATTGCCCGGAACATGCAGCTAATTTTACAGGAGGAAGCACAACTGAAAAAAGTGATTGATCCTGCGGGCGGATCGTGGTATGTCGAACAATTAACAAACGAATTAGCACAAAAAGCGTGGAGCTTCTTCCAGAAAATTGAAGAAAATGGCGGCATCCTTGCAGTGTTAAAAACAAATTGGCTTCAAAACAAAATTTCTGATGTCTATGAAAAACGGAAATACGACATTTTTACTAGAAAACAAAGCATCATTGGCACAAATGTATATGCTAATTTGGTTGAAACTGTTTCTAAGAATAAAAACATCCAAACGACAGCTTGCTCTTCTAACAGGCAGAAAGATGAAGTAAACATCCAGGCAATCCCGCAATTACGATTGGCACAGCCGTTTGAAGTACTTAGAAAGCGAGCGGAAGAACTAAACAAAAAATCAGGTGTGCAGCCGCTTGTTGGATTGATTTGTCTAGGTACTTTGAAGCAACATAAAGCAAGGCTTGATTTTGTAAGAGGATTTTTGTCTGCTGGAGGGGTAACCGTTCACGTAAGTGAGCCTGTTCATACAGTGGATGAAGCCTTAGTGGTTATGACCAATTCGAAAACAAAGCATTTTTGCATTTGCGGAACCAACGAACAATATGATGTCCTTGGTATAGAGGTCCTTCAAGCCATCAAAGCCAAATTTGCGAATCGAACAATCTATCTCGCCGGGCTTCCGGATAAAGAGGACCAAGTGAAATGGAGTGAAAATGGGTTGAAGCAGTTTATCCATGTAAAAAGCAACTGCTTTGAAACACTTTCTTTCATCCTATCAGAAATGGAGGAGTCTTTAAATGAACAAATCCAAGCCTGACTTTCAAAAAATAAACCTTCATCTTGTAAAAGAGACAACTAGTAAAGAAGACTGGAAGAAAAAGGCGGAGGCAGAAATTCATGACTCAATTGATCGTTTACTCTTTGAAACAAATGAACATATCAGTATTAAACCGCTATATACAAGTGAGGATCTCCAAGGTTTTGAACATTTAGACACCTTGCCAGGGCTTGCTCCATATACCCGCGGTCCATATCCGACAATGTATGTAAACCGGCCTTGGACCGTACGGCAATATGCAGGATTCTCAACTGCTGAGGAAAGTAATGCTTTTTACCGCCGGAATTTAGCTATGGGGCAAAAGGGTTTGTCGGTTGCTTTTGATTTAGCCACCCACAGAGGCTATGATTCCGACCATCCACGGGTTGTTGGGGACGTCGGTAAAGCAGGTGTGGCAATTGACTCCATTCTTGATATGAAAACATTATTCGATGGTATTCCGCTGGATCAAATGTCGGTATCAATGACGATGAATGGAGCCGTTTTACCGATTCTTGCCTTTTTCATTGTCACTGCAGAAGAACAAGGCGTAAGTCAGGATAAGCTTTCTGGAACAATCCAAAATGATATTTTAAAAGAGTATATGGTTCGTAATACGTACATTTATCCTCCAGAAATGTCAATGAAAATTATCGCGGACATATTTGAGTATACTTCTAAGTATATGCCTAAATTTAATAGTATCAGTATTTCCGGCTACCACATGCAGGAAGCAGGCGCACCTGCGGATATTGAACTTGCTTATACACTTGCCGATGGTTTGGAATACGTTAGAACGGGACTTAAGGCTGGAATTGAAATTGATAAGTTTGCTCCAAGGCTATCTTTTTTCTGGGCAATTGGCATGAACTACTTTATGGAAGTAGCCAAAATGAGAGCAGCAAGATACATTTGGGCAAAAATGATGAAATCCTTCGATCCTAAAAATAGTAAATCAATGGCTTTACGAACCCATTCGCAAACCTCTGGATGGAGTTTAACGGAGCAGGATCCATTTAACAATGTGACCAGAACATTGATTGAAGCCCATGCTGCCGCGATGGGGCATACCCAATCCCTGCACACCAATGCACTTGACGAAGCAATTGCATTGCCAACCGACTTCTCAGCAAGAATTGCCAGGAACACGCAATTATTCCTGCAGGAAGAATCGGGGATTACTAATGTTATTGATCCATGGGCAGGTTCATACTATGTTGAAGCATTGACAAATGAACTCATTAACAGAGCATGGGGGCATATCGAAGAAATTGAAAAACTGGGCGGTATGGCAAAAGCAATTGAAACAGGCCTGCCAAAAATGAGGATTGAAGAAGCAGCAGCAAGAAGACAGGCACAAATTGATTCAGGTGAAGAAACGATCATAGGCGTTAACAAATACAGATTGGAAAAAGAAGAGCCAATTGATATTTTGGATATTGATAATACAGCCGTTCGCTTAAAACAACTTGAAAAACTAAATCAGCTAAAGATGAGCCGTAATGATCAAAAAGTTGCAGAGGCTTTAGCAGCTATTACAAAGGCAGCCGAAACTGGTGAAAAGAATTTGTTGGAGCTTGCTGTTCAAGCTGCAAGGGCTAGAGCAACTTTAGGCGAAATATCCGATGCAATTGAAAAGGTTGCGAATCGTCATAAAGCAGTGATTCGCTCAATCAGCGGGGTTTATAGCACTGCATTCTCCAATGATGAAGAGATAACCGCAGTAAAACAAATGGCGGATGAATTTTTAGAGAATGAAGGCAGAAGACCGCGTATCTTAATTGCAAAAATGGGACAGGATGGCCACGATCGCGGTGCCAAAGTAATTGCTACTGCCTTTGCTGACCTTGGTTTCGACGTGGATATCGGTCCATTGTTTCAAACACCTGAGGAAACCGCCTTGCAGGCAGTTGAAAATGACGTCCATGTGATTGGCATGAGTTCACTTGCAGCCGGTCATAAAACGCTCTTGCCACAGCTAGTGGAAGAATTGAAAAAGCAGGGACGTGAAGATATTTTAGTCGTTGTGGGCGGTGTAATTCCTGCACAGGATTATTCGTTCTTGTATGAGCATGGTGCTGCAGCTATCTTTGGACCTGGTACCATTATTCCAGTTGCTGCACAAAAAGTGATAAAGGAAATTTATCACCAGCTTGGTTATGAGGAAGTGGCAAGGTAGTGAGCGAAGAGACGCGACCGGAATGGAGTGACCCAAACAACCCAGATACATGTTCAAGTATAATCAGGAAAGGGGAAGAGCTGGAAGGCTCTTCTACCGCTGTCCAAAGGAATATTAGGTTTCAAAAGCGAACGAAAACCGCGCCTTCTATTGAGGAATTATATACAGGTATTTTATCTGGAAACAGGAGCTCCCTCGCTAAGGCGATTACTTTAATTGAAAGCAATGCCGAGCACCATTTTCAGCAAGCTCAAACACTGCTTCAAAAACTTCTCCCTCATTCGGGTGCGTCGATCAGGATTGGAATTACAGGAGTGCCTGGCGCTGGTAAAAGTACATTTATTGAAGAATTTGGCATGTATTTGTGCGGCTTAGGTCATCGGGTGGCCGTATTGGCAATTGATCCAAGCTCCAGTATTAATGGGGGAAGCATCCTTGGTGATAAAACTCGAATGGAACAATTATCAAGAAACCCTTCAGCTTTTATTCGTCCTTCACCATCTGGAGGAAAACTTGGCGGGGTTCATCGGAAGACAAGGGAAGCGATGTTGATTTGTGAGGCAGCCGGATATGATGTTATCTTAATTGAGACTGTTGGTGTTGGCCAAAGCGAAGTCATCATTAGGGACATGGTTGACTTTTTCATGCTGCTTGTTTTAACAGGTGCAGGTGACGAACTTCAAGGGATGAAAAAAGGAATTATGGAACTTGCTGATGCTCTTATCGTCCATAAAGCGGATGGAGCGAACCGGGAAAAAGCATTCCAAACGCAAAAAGAATATAATCAAATCTTGCATTTTCTTCAGCCTGCTACAAAGGGCTGGCAAACAAAAGCACATACGTGTTCTTCGCTTACTAAGGATGGTATAAACGATGTATGGAAAGTCATTAAAACCTTTGTAATGAATGGAAAAGCATCAGGGGTTTTCGAGCAAAGAAGAAAAGGACAATTACGAGAATGGCTATATTCGATGATTACCGATCAGCTTCAATTTCAATTTTTTCATGACCCCGAGGTTACGCTCCACCTGCCAAAATTAGAAAATGAAGTCATGGCCGGGGAAAAAACAGTTACAATTGCGGCAGAATTTCTTTTTAAAGCCTTTTTTCGTAAAAAAGAATAAGATAATCCAACTTATTTGAAATAAACGCATTTTGACTGTTATTATAGTGTTATACAATCTATTAGGATTGCCAAAGGAGTGATCAGTCAAATGAGTATGGATTTTAACTTTTTTATGAATGATGTTGTTCGCCAAGCGCGTGAAGAAATTGTTTCGGCAGGTTATGAAGAATTAAAAACACCTGAAGAGGTTAATCAAGCTCTTTCAAAAAAGGGCACAACCCTTGTAATGATTAATTCGGTTTGTGGCTGTGCAGGAGGAATTGCCCGCCCTGCAGCAGCGCATGCATTGCATTATGACAAACGTCCCGACCAATTAGTAACCGTTTTTGCCGGTCAGGACAAAGAGGCTACAGAGAAAGCAAGAAGCTATTTTACTGGGTATCCACCCTCCTCACCATCGTTTGCATTACTAAAGGATGGAAAAATCTGCACAATGATTGAAAGACATCAAATTGAAGGCAATGATCCGATGACCGTTATTTCAAAACTGCAGCAAACCTTCGATCAATATTGTGAAGAAGTATAACAAAACAAACCGCCAATCTCATATGAGGTTGGTGGTTTGTTTTGTTAATAATTTTCTTGAAAAAAGGGAAACTAATTTTAAAAAAATATATTTGCATAATGATTCAGATGTGTTAAAATTCATTCATGTGAATAATTATTAGCATTTAACTAGAATATAAGCAAAATACTTACAAATAGGGATGAAAGAAAATTATAGGAGGAAAATAAATGAAAAAGGGTATTATTTTATTTTTATCAATGATTATGCTGTTTGGTGTTCTTGCTGCTTGCGGGACAAGTAAAAAAGACAATGCAGCTGGCGATAATAAAGCTAAAAAAGTGTTGACAATGGGTACATCAGCAGATTATCCGCCATTTGAGTCAGTGGATACCGAAAAATCAAAAAATATTATTGGCTTTGATGTGGATCTTGCAAAAGCAATTGCTGGTAAACTTGGTTATCAGGTTCAAGTAAAAGATATGGATTTTAGCGGGCTTATTCAAGCGCTCAAATCCGGTCAAGCGGATTTTGTTATGGCAGGAATGACGCCAACAGCAGATCGAAAGAAAAATGTTGATTTCAGTGACATCTATTATACAGCCCAAAACATGATTATTTCCAAAAAGACTAGTAGCATTAATAAACTTGATGATCTAAAAGGAAAAACAGTTGGTGTTCAACTGGGATCAATTCAAGAAGGAAAAGCAAAAGATATCAATAAAACAGTTGCGATCAATATTGTAAACCGTGACCGTATTCCTGATTTGGTCCAAGAGATTAAAGCAGGCCGTATGGATGCAGCGATTATTGAAGACAATGTTGCTAAAGGTTTTATGACGAAAGAAAAAGACCTAAAGGGCTTTACAATCAGTGATAATCCTGAGGAAGCAGGATCTGCGATCGCATTTCCAAAAAACAGTGATTTAACTGCCAAATTCAACCAAGAGTTAAAGAAAATGAAACAAAATGGTGAACTTAAAAAATTAATTGTGAAATGGTTTGGTGGAGAAGCTAAGTAGTAATATAGCTGTGAAAAAAGGCGTTCAGAGAGTCTTTGTTATCTGAACGTCTTTAAAATTTTAATTGTATTTTTAGAGAGGATTGGTTACGGGATGAATTTAGATTTTGCCCAATTCATACCTTCCATGCCATATATTTTAAAGGGAATTACGGTTACCCTTCAAATTGTTATTTTGGCAGGGGTTTTGGGATTTGTGCTTGGGACTGTTTTATCGTTATTAAAAATAAGCAAATTGAGTTTTCTTGGCTGGATAGCTGATGCCTACACGTCTATTTTTAGAGGAACTCCAATGATTTTGCAATTAATGGTCATTTATTATGGTTCTCCCCAACTTATTGGCTATCAAATTCAACCATATACAGCTGCAGTCTTATCGTTTGGTCTCAATTCAGGAGCATATGTTTCAGAAATTATTCGGGCTGGGATTCTAGCCATTGATAAAGGCCAGCAGGAAGCTGCATTAGCACTTGGTGTTCCCTATGGAAAAATGATGTATGACATCATCCTTCCACAGGCGATAAAAAATATTCTTCCGGCGTTGATGAATGAATTCATTACGCTGACCAAGGAATCAGCGATTGTCACATCGATCGGCGTCATGGATATCATGCGCCGCTCCTATCAAGTGGGTGCAGAAAAATACTCCTTTTTTGAACCATTAATCATTGCTGGTTTGATTTATTATTTAATGGTTATGGTGTTAACCTTCTTAGGAAAAGGGCTTGAAAGGAGAATGAGACGCAGTGATTAAGGTAGAGCATTTGGTTAAAAATTTTGGCAAGCTTGAAGTTTTGAAGGATATCACTACAACGATAAAACAAGGTGAAGTGGTAGCGATTATCGGGCCTTCAGGTTCGGGAAAATCTACATTCCTGCGGTGTATGAACCTTCTCGAAGCGCCGACATCCGGTCGAGTGTGGATTGGGGGTCATGAAATTACTGATAAAAAAACGAATATTATGAAGGTGCGTCAGAATGTCGGTATGGTATTTCAACACTTTCATTTATTTCCTCATAAAACGGTCCTGCAGAATTTGACTTATGCACCGATGAAGGTAAAAGGAGCTTCGAAAGCGGCTGCAGAAAAGTCTGCGTACGAGCTTTTAGAACAAGTCGGACTTTCTGAAAAAGCCAACGAATATCCGAAAAGATTATCCGGAGGCCAAAAGCAGCGTGTTGCAATTGCGAGAGCATTGGCAATGAAGCCCGATGTGATGCTTTTTGATGAACCGACATCCGCCCTCGATCCTGAAATGGTAAAGGAAGTTCTCGAAGTAATGAAATCTCTTGCCCACACGGGAATGACGATGGCCATTGTAACTCATGAAATGGGTTTTGCCCGCGAGGTTGCTGACCGGGTTCTTTTTCTTGATGGTGGTATCCTTCTTGAAGATGCTCCGCCGCAAGAATTTTTTACTAATCCGAAAAGTAAACGTGCGCAAGACTTCTTGCAAAAAATGCTTTAAAAAGTATATGCTAGAATGAAAGATGATCACGATGATCATCTTTTTTCTTTAGTCTATTTTAAGGGGATTTGTTATGAAGTTTCGAATCGGATACCGGACAATAAAAACGGCAATCGGAATGGCTATTAGTATTTTACTTGCAGAGCAGCTTGGACTACATAATTTTGCTTCAGCTGGCATTTTAACGGTTTTATGTATTCAGATTACGAAAAAAAGATCACTTCGGACGGCTTGGGATCGGTTTTTAGCTTGTACCATTGCGATGCCTTTTTCAGCCTTGATTTTTGCAGGATTTGGTTATAAGCCGATCGTGATTGGAATCATTCTTCTTTTGTTTATTCCTACTTGTGTCATGTTAAAAGCAAATGATGGTATTGTAACAAGCTGTGTTATCATTTTGCATTTATTTGCTGCCCAGCATTTTTCCGTTGCCTTTTTTCTAAATGAACTAGGTGTAATTATTATTGGCATTGGTGTTGCACTGATTATAAATTTATATATGCCTAGCGTTGATAAAAAAATGGAGGGGTATCAAGAAAAAATCGAAGAAAACTTTAAGAGGATTTTTATCGAAATTATTCGCTATTCACGTAATGGTGACAGCGATTGGGATGGGAAAGAAATCACGGAAACGGCAAAGATTATCAGTGAGGCCAAAAAAATTGCAGTCTATGATGTGGAAAATCGCTTTATAAAGGAAGAAACTATATATTACCAATATTTCACAATGAGAGAGAAACAATTTGAAATAATTGAACGGTTGCTGCCAAATGTTACTTCGATTACAAACACAGTAAAACAAGGAAATATGATTGCCGATTTTCTTGGGGAATTGTCAGAAAATATCCATCCTGGAAATACAGCGATGATCTATATCCAAAAATTGATGAAAATGAAAGTAGAGTTTGAAGAAAGTGAACTTCCTAAGACACGGGAAGAATTTGAAGCAAGGGCTGCTCTTTTGCAATTAGTAAACGAAATGGAAAGATACTTGATTATAAAAAGCTCATTTAAAGGGCTAAAAAAAACGTCCAAAGTGAACGTGGCAAGAAAAAAGAAGCAAATCAGCCAATAAACGATGTTTGAAAATAATAAAAAGGACTGTTCATCATCTTTGAACAGTCCTTTTTATTGTTGTCCAGCTCCGACGCACAGGACGTGGCGGATTTTAGCCGACGTTCCTTAATTCGGGCGCTTCCGCTTTTCTTTTTTATATAAATCGAGCAAGGCCTAATAGGAGGGTTGAGGCAAGCATGGCTATGAGCATTAAATAAACAACTACTTTTCTCGTTTTCTTCTTTGACAATGTGGTTACCTCCTCTAAACAAAATCGATATTTCTAGTTTATCAGAGAAAATAGTAAGAATTCAACGGAATTACTGCTCAATTTAGGAAGGATTTATGAATTTTTTAACGAATAAAGTAATTGTCGAATAAATTCTAATATTGAAAACAGAGGGGATATTATGATAAAAAAAGTCGACCACATTGGGATTGCAGTCAAGTCCCTTGATCAAACACTCCCGTTTTATACAGAGGAACTAAAGATGCCCTTACTGGGGATTGAAGTAGTAGAAAGTGAAAAAGTAAAGGTAGCCTTTCTGGATGCTGGTCAGACTCATATTGAATTGCTAGAACCTACTTCACCTGAAAGCGCTATCGCCAAGTATATTGAAAAGCGTGGTGAAGGGATCCACCATATCGCTCTTGGGGTAAATTCTATTCAAGATAGACTAAATGAATTAAGGGAAAAGGGGATTCGGCTGATTCAAGAAGAAGCAAAGGTGGGTGCAGGCGGATCAAAGGTAGCGTTTTTACATCCAAAATCTGCTTCAGGAGTTTTGTATGAACTCTGTGAAAAAAAGGGAGAGGAATCAAAAACATGATTGATATATATGAAAAAATAAATGATCTGTATGACAAAAGGCGGGAGATTGAACTAGGTGGTGGTGACGGAAAAATTCTTAGACAGCATGAAAAAGGTAAATTGACCGCCAGGGAAAGAATTGACCTTTTAGTCGATGAAGGTTCTTTTGTTGAGCTAAATCCCTTCATTGAACATCGGAGCAATGATTTTGGTCTAGACGAAATGAAGGGACCGGGAGATGGTGTTGTTACAGGGTATGGTAAAGTAAATGGGCGTCCCATTTATTTGTTTTCTCAGGATTTTACTGTTTTTGGTGGGGCATTGGGAGAAATGCATGCCAAAAAAATTGCCAATGTAATGGATTTGGCAGCAAAAAACGGGGCACCCTTTGTCGGTCTTAATGATTCGGGTGGTGCAAGGATTCAAGAGGGGGTTGTTTCCCTAGATGGCTACGGGCAAATCTTTTACCGTAATTCAATTTACTCTGGTGTCATTCCCCAAATATCAGTCATAATGGGGCCATGTGCAGGCGGTGCTGTTTATTCCCCGGCCATCACCGATTTTGTTTTTATGGTGGAAAAAACAAGCCAAATGTTTATTACAGGACCAAAAGTAATTGAAACGGTTACTGGGGAAAAAATCAGCTCTGAGAATCTCGGCGGAGCAAAAGTGCATAACTCAATTAGCGGTAATGCCCATTTTCAAAATGAAACGGAAGCAGAGGCATTAGACAACGTTCGCAGACTACTTAGCTATCTTCCCCAAAATAACCAAGAAAAGCCGCCAATACTGAAACAAGATGAAAATAAATCTGACTATCGTCCGGATTTAGCGGAAATTATTCCATTTGATGCTATTCGTCCATATGACGTTCGACTTGTGGTTGAACAAGTAGCCGATGAAGGATCATTTATGGAGATTCAAAAGGACTTTGCTAAAAACATAGTGGTTGGCTTTGCAAGAATTGCAGGCGAATCCGTAGGTCTTGTCTGTAATCAGCCGAAGTTCATGGCAGGCGGACTTGATATTGACTCCTCAGATAAAGCATCCAGATTTATTCGTTTTTGCGATTCCTTTAATATTCCAATTCTAACTTTTGAAGACGTTACCGGTTTTTTCCCTGGTGTTAAACAGGAGCATGGGGGAATTATTCGCCACGGTGCCAAAATTTTATATGCATACTCAGAAGCTACCGTACCGAAATTAACGATTATTTTAAGGAAGGCCTTTGGTGGAGCATACGTTGCCTTAAATAGTAAGTCAATAGGCGCTGACCTTGTATTTGCTTGGCCGAATGCCGAAATTGCCGTAATGGGTGCGCAAGGGGCAGCAAATATAATTTTTGCCAAAGAGATTGAAAATAGCGAAAACCCTGAAGAGGTTAGACAGCAAAAAATAGAAGAGTATCGTGAAAAATTTGCTAATCCCTATGTTGCAGCAGCGCGCGGTATGGTCGATGATGTAATTGACCCACGCGAAACACGAATAAAAATCGTTCAAGCATTGGAAATGCTTCGTAACAAAAAAGAGTCAAGACCTGACAAAAAACACGGAAACATTCCGCTTTAATATTTTTATCCAACTTAACCCCTGCGTTTTGCGCGGGGGTTAAGTTATTTGAAGACCGAAACAACAAAAGAGTATACTGAGGTAGTGAGTATACATATATAGGAGGTTCGAGACCATGATTACTAACCAAGAACGTCTTTTGAATGAGTTTTTAGAGCTTGTCCAAATAGATTCAGAAACAAAGTTTGAGACTGAAGTCGCTAAAGTGTTAAAACAAAAATTTACTGATTTAGGCCTTGATGTTTTTGAAGATGATACAAAGGGAAAGACCGGACATGGAGCAGGTAACTTAATTTGTACACTTAAAGGGACAAAAGAGGGTGTTGATCCCATTTATTTTACCTCTCATATGGACACAGTCGTTCCAGCTAAAGGGGTAAAACCTTCCATTAAAGATGGCTATGTCGTTACTGATGGTACAACAATTTTAGGCGCTGACGATAAAGCAGGATTGGCTGTCATGCTCGAGACAATCCGTGCTTTAAAGGAACAAAATATCCCACATGGTACTATTCAGTTTGTGATAACAGTTGGGGAGGAATCAGGGCTTGTTGGGGCAAAGGCGCTGGATCCTTCCTTATTGAAAGCAAAATATGGCTATGCCCTTGACAGTGATGAAAAAGTTGGGAATGTCGTTGTTTCTGCGCCAACGCAGGCAAAGGTGAAAGCAACCATCTACGGGAAAACAGCGCATGCTGGGGTTGCCCCTGAAAAGGGAGTTTCTGCGATTACAATTGCCGCCAAAGCGATTGCAAAAATGCCGCTGGGGAGAATTGATAAAGAAACTACTGCAAATATCGGGCGTTTTGAAGGAGGTTCAGCGACGAATATTGTTTGTGACCGGGTAGATATCCTCGCTGAAGCACGTTCACTCATACCAGAAAAAATGGATGCACAGATTCAAAAAATGAAAGATGCTTTTGAATCAGTTGCTGAACAAATGGGTGGAAAAGCAGATGTGAAAGTGGAAGTGATGTATCCGGGATTTAAATTCGGAGAAGGCGATCATGTGGTTGAAATTGCTAGAAAAGCAGCAGCAAAAATTGGCCGCCCTTGCGAATTGCAAAAAAGCGGCGGCGGCAGTGACGCCAATGTATTTAACGGATTTAATATTCCAACCGTTAACTTGGCAGTCGGCTATGAAGAAATTCATACAACAAATGAGCGTATCCCAGTGGAAGAGCTTTATAAACTTGGGGAAATGACTTTGGCAATTATTGATGAAGTAGCTAATCAATAAAATCCTTTTAAAAGGATTAAATCAGTATTACACATGCAAAATAGCACAGAAATTCAAAGCTATGAATTTCTGTGCTATTTTTTCACAATACAATCAGGAGCGAGCGGTCTTTAGTCGACGTTCTTTAATTTGAGCGCTTACGCTTTTCTAGGAAATTAACTTGGCGAGACCAAAAGCAACGGCAGCCGCAAGTCCTCCAACGATTGTCGTCTGGAACGAACTTTTCCACGGTGATGCTCCTGTAAATTTCCCTTTTATATACCCAAAAATAGCAAGTGCGAATAATGTAATCAAGGCAGATACTTTTAATCCGGAAATGGGATCTGCAATTAAGAAATAAGGCAGGAGCGGAATAAGTCCTCCTAAAATATAGGATATTGCAATTGTTAGGGCGCTATTTCTTGCCCGGCTTGGCTCAGGCTTTTCTAAGCCAAGCTCAAATCTCATCATGAGATCAACCCATTTATCAGGGTGCTTTCTTAACGTTGAAATAATCGATTGTATTTGCTCTTCTTCAAGGCCGTATTCTTCAAAGATTTCAGCAACTTCTTCTTCTTCTCGTTCAGGGACTTCAGTGATTTCCCGCTGTTCCCGCTTCAATTCCGTCTCATAATGCTCAGCTTCTGTCCGGGCAGCTAAATAACCGCCTAATCCCATGGCGACTGATCCGGCGGCAACTTCTGCCCCGCCTGCCGTAAGAATTAAAGTAGTAGTATCAACAGCCCCAGAAAGACCCGCAGCTAATGCGAATGGAACAGTAAGTCCATCGGACATGCCAATAACGATATCACGAATTAAGTCAGACGCCATAAAGTGATTTTCTTCATGATCTTTTTCTTTTGACATTCTTTCACATCCTTTCATAAAGAATAAATTTCTAATCCTATCAATATTTTACTTAACATCATTGAGAATACAACAAAAAAATTTTCATTTCATGTAAATAGAGAACGATTTTGAGAGAAGTCATGCTATAGTATATGGTATACATATTAACTTTTTAAAGGGAGGATCAGCAATTCTACATGAGTAAAGTGGTGGTCGTTCGTACTGGAAATGAAGAATATGCAATACCGCTTCAATCTGTTGTTTCGATAGAAAAAATAGAGGGGATCACTCCTATACCGAAGATGCCAGACTATGTTACCGGAATGATAGAAAAAAGGCAAAACGTAATTCCTGTTATCGATCTCGAATATATTTTTTATCATCGTTTCATTAAACCCGATGAGCACACCAGATTAGTAGTCGTTAAATCAGGTGAACATATAATTGGAATTCTCGTTAATGAGGCTAAAGAAATCATTGAAATTCCTTCCGAATCAGTAAAACAGATCGGATTACTTGCTAGTCCCGCAACTGCTTATATTTTGGGGGTTGTAAGTCTTAATGATTGTCTAGTAACCATTATTAACTCTGAAGTTCTGATTGGTTCCTTAGAGGGGATAAATGTGCTGCTTGCTGAAATGGAAAGTCGCCAATAAGGTGGCTTTTTTTCTATCAACTTTGCTAGAATGATCTTAGCAATGTTTTTAGGATGTGGGCACATGAATCAAATGTATCCAAAAAAAGGGAGAGTCATTTTACACGTTGATATGAATAGTTTTTATGCATCAGTGGAAATGGCTTATGATCCGGCCGTAAAGGGAAAACCACTTGCCATTGCCGGCAACGTTGAGGAACGGCGGGGGATTATTGTTACGTGCAGCTATGAGGCCCGCAGGTTTGGTGTTAAGACAACAATGCCGCTCTGGGAGGCAAAGAAGCTATGCCCTGAACTAATTGTTAAATCACCAAATTTTGATCGCTATCGTTCTCTATCGATTCGTATGTTTGAACTGCTAAGGCAATATACTGATCTTGTTGAACCTGTATCGATTGATGAAGGGTATATGGATATTAGTGAAAGTTATAGCTTGGGCAGCCCGCTTGATATTGCACAAAGTATTCAGACCAGAATACTGCATGAATTGGATTTACCCTGCAGTATTGGAATTGCTCCAAATAAATTCTTGGCCAAAATGGCTTCTGATATGAAAAAACCAATGGGAATTACAGTATTAAGGAAGCGGGATGTACAAAGAATTCTTTGGCCGCTTGCATCAAATGAAATGCATGGTGTTGGTAAGAAAACAGCAGAGAAGCTTAAGACAATAGGGATCATGACGATTGGGGATCTGGCGAATGGCAATGATGTTCAGCTTAAAAAGCTCCTTGGTATTAATGGGACCCGCTTAAAGGAAAGGGCAAATGGAATCGATTTGAGACCCGTTGATCCGGAGTCCGTTGCTGACTTTAAAAGTATAGGCAATTCAACAACTCTTCCGAAGGATGTTATAAATCAACAGGAATTATTTCAAGTTCTCGATTCGCTTGCTGAAAAGGTTTCTGTGCGATTAAAGCGTAAAAATGTTCTGGCTACCACATTAGTAATTACGATTCGTTACAAGGATAGGAAAACAATTACTAGAAGTAAAAAGTTGGCTAATCCCGTTCACGTAACCGAAGAAATTAGTTCACTTTCTAAGAAAATGTTTCTTAAGCATTGGAACGGTAATCCGATCCGACTATTAGGGATAACCGGTACTGACTTGATTGAAAAGGACAACGCTGTCAAACAGCTTGATTTGTTTTCTTATGAGAAAGAAGCGCAAAAGGAGCCGCTGCTCAACGTAGTTTCAAAATTGCGTGAAAAATACGGGAAAAAGATTATTGAACGAGCGGGTCTTCACCAGGTTGATCCGGATCATCAGGTAGGGACCGAGACCAGCTTTAATAAAGATTTTCTTCGGTCCTTTCCAAACAAAACGGATCATCCGAAAAAAAAAGATACGTAATTCTCTATTAAAAAAATCCCCGCTGCAAATGCAACGGGGACTTTTTTTAGATAAGTTTAACCGGGCGCTTGCGCCTTTCTTATTTACAGCAGTCGTCGACTTCTAATTCATCTACATGCCACCAAGAGAAACCATCTTTCTTCAATAGCCCATCGGCTGCCTTTGGCCCCATCGACCCTGATTCATAGTTTGGATAATTTGCTTTTGTCTTTTCCCATTCAGCAGAAATCTTGTCAACGAAATTCCAGGCATAGGCTACTTCGTCCCAATGAGTAAAATTGGTTGCATCCCCGCGCATACAATCATACAGCAGCTTTTCATATCCTTCAGGAGTGTTCATTGCATTAACCCCTGTATTTGCAAAACTTAGCTTTTCTTCGGTTGCATCCAAGTGTACTCCGGCTTTTTTTGCATTGAGATGAAGCGTGATTCCTTCTTGTGGCTGAATATGAATAACCAGAAGGTTTGGATTTAATAACTTATCGGTCTGATAGTACAAATTCATCGGAATATCTTTAAATTGGACAACAATTTTCGTTGTCTTAGTAGCCATTCTTTTTCCTGTCCGAATATAGAATGGGACGCCGGCCCAACGGAAATTATCAATCATAATTTTCCCGGCAACGAAAGTCTCTGTGTTGGATTCCTTATCGACATTTGGCTCATCACGGTAGGATGGAACCTTTTTGTTCTCGATTGTTCCTTCACCATATTGACCGCGGACAAAATGCTGATTTACTTCGTCTCCTTCGACATTTCGAATTGACCGGAAAACCCGAACTTTTTCCGAGCGGATTTCGTCTGTTGTCAGACTAATTGGCGGCTCCATTGCGAGCAATGCAACCATCTGCAGCATGTGGTTTTGCAACATATCCCTTAGTGCACCACTTTTTTCATAATAACGTCCCCGTTCTTCGACCCCAAGGGTTTCGCTTGATGTGATTTGAATATTAGCTATATAGCGGTTATTCCAAAGCGGTTCAAAAATAGCATTTGCAAAGCGGATAACTTCGATATTGCGGACCATTTCTTTTCCTAAATAGTGGTCAATCCGATAAATCTCCTCTTCGGAAAAAGCAGTTCTAATTTGTCCATTTAATTCTTTGGCTGAAGCTAAGTCGTGGCCGAACGGTTTTTCAATCACCAATCGTTTATAGCCTTTTACATCTGTTAAGCCATCTGATTTTAAATGAAGCGCAATGGTTCCAAAGAATTCAGGTGCCATAGCTAAATAAAAAATTCGATTTCCTTCTAGACCGTAATGCTCGTCAAGGTCATTGGCCACTGTTTTTAAGGAAAGGTATGAGCTCGAATCTGTTACATCATGTGAATGATAATAAAAATGGGAAGCAAATTCATCAATTTTTTCATCTTTTCCAAGCGCAGACATGACTGATTCCTTTACAGAGCTTTGAAACTCATCATTTGAAAGGGGTCTTCTTGCAACACCTACTACAGCAAACTCATTGGACAATCTGCCCTTTTCAAACAAACGATAGAGGGAAGGAAACAGCTTTCGTTTTGCTAGATCGCCTGTTGCTCCAAATATCATAATTAATGAAGTCATGCATTGAGTCACGTTTAAAAACCTCTTTTCAAGTAAATTCTGATGTTGATTATGTAAAACACCTATTGTAACCATTACAAGTATAAAATTTTAGACGTTTACTTTAGATTTAGCAAATTTAATGCAATCCATGTATACAGACATTTAAACAAGTGGCTTTCGCAAAAAAAACGGCAACTTGCTTTTGTTATGGTATAGTAGTAACTAATTAGTCAGGTTGGAAAGGGGTTTTTATGTGAATATCTTTTTCTTAGGAACAGGTGCGGGTCTCCCTGCAAAACTTCGCAATGTGACATCAATTGCACTAAAGCTACTCGAAGAAAGAGGGGCTATTTGGCTATTTGATGTAGGGGAAGCAACCCAGCACCAAATCTTACATACATCTATTAAGCCACGCCGCATTGAAAAGATCTTTATTACCCATCTTCATGGCGACCATATTTATGGGCTCCCTGGCTTGCTTTCAAGCCGTTCATTTCAGGGTGGTGATACTGAAATAATCATATATGGACCTAAAGGAATCGAAGAATACATAAAAGTCAGCCTTGCTGTCAGTCAGACTTTTTTAAAATACCCATTAAAAATAGTCGAACTTGAAGAAGGGGTTGTTTTTGAAGATGAACAAATGGTGGTCGAGGCGCAGCGCTTAGAGCATGGCATTCCTTCTTACGGATTTAGAATTGTAGAAAAGGAACGGCCAGGGACATTGTTAGCTGAGAAGCTCTCGCTTGCAGGGATAAAACCCGGTCCTATTTATAAAAAGATCAAAAATGGCGAAATAGTTACATTGGAAGATGGAAGGACTCTTGATCCGCAAGATTTTCTTGGTCCTGCACAGAGGGGGCGGATTGTTACGATTCTTGGAGATACCCGTTACTGTGAAAGCGCCGTTTATTTAGCTCAAAATGCGGATGTATTAATTCATGAAGCGACTTTTTCAAAAGGGGAGGAAAGGCTTGCACATGAATATTTTCACTCTACTACACAACAAGCAGCAAAGGTTGCCAAAAGAGCAAATGTGAAGCAGTTATATTTAACACATATTAGTGCTCGTTATGATCGACACGCTTGGGGAGATTTGGTGAAAGAAGCAAAGGAAATATTTCCCACTAGCGATATTGCCGAGGATTTTAAAGAAGTAACCATTCACTTAAATAAAAACTAAAAAAAGACGGTTAGACCGTCTTTTTTGTCGTCTAGGAAATTATAAAAAAATTACCTGTTGATAACTTTGAATGAAGTTGATCCCTCTAGCTCCAGCGCCCAGCGACTAGTCAAGCACGAATGCGCTAACGCTCTTCGTGTTTGACTAGTCGAACCAGTCTATTTTTAATTCCAGCCGCGCTTATATTGTTTTGGACTTTCAAGCTCAACACCAAGCACTTTAGCGGCTGTACGCGGCCAATAGGGGTCGCGAAGCAGTGCGCGACCAAGGAAAATTAAATCAGCCCTGTCATTTTGGAGAATTTCCTCTGCGTGTACGGCCGAAGTAATCAAGCCGAGTGCACTTGTAGAAACTTCAGCTCCATGTTTGATTTCTTCAGAAAATTTCACTTGATAACCAGGGTAGTCATTAATTTGAATTGGAGCAACTCCGCCTGAGCTGACGTCAATGAAATCAACCCCCTGGTCTTTCATCCATTTAGCCATAGTTACATAATCACTGGTTGTAAGGCCTTGTTCATGATAATCATTTGCAGAAATTCGAATAAACAAAGGGCCATCCCAGACAGATTTAACAGCTGCAATGACTTCACGCAGGAACCGATAGCGATTTTTAGCTGTACCGCCATATTCATCCGTTCGGTGGTTCGCCAGCGGTGATAAAAATTGATTAATTAAATACCCATGGGCACCGTGCAGTTCAATGATATCAAACCCAGCCTTTTGAGTCCTTGCAGCAGCCTGTTTAAATGCTTCAACGGTTTCGGCAATTTCTGCTTTTGTCATTTCTTTAGGAGTTTTCATTTGATCATTAAATGCAATCGCAGAAGGAGCAAGAATTTCTCCTTCCACCACGGCCTTTCTACCAGCGTGGTTAATCTGTATACCAACTTTTGCTCCCTGTTCTCTGATCAGGTCGACAAGCTGCCTTAAACTCCCAATATGTTCTTCGTTCCAAATTCCTAGATCCTGGGTGGAGATTCTACCTTGTGGAGTAACTGCCGTTGATTCTAAAATTATTAACCCCACTTGACCGACTGCTCTCGATACATAATGGGTGCGATGCCAATTTTGAACCATTCCATCTTCATTATAGCTAGAGTACATACACATTGGCGACATAACAATTCGATTTTTTAAGGTAACACCTTTTACTGTAAAAGGTGTTAACAACTTTGCTGGCATTGGTGGACCTCCATTCATTTGTTTTCTTTCTTAAGTATACCAAATGCTCCAAAAGTGTAAAAAAATACGTCTTTATAATGTTTGCTTTGTAGAATGAAGCTCTGTTCTTAACGCTTCACCCATTTTCTTGGATTGCACTGTCGCCGCTTTGATACACTCGATGAAAGCTTGCTGAACGCCATTTTTTTCAAGAATTTGAAGTCCTGCTTCTGTTGTTCCACCAGGGCTTGTTACTTCCTTACGAAGCTGTTTGGAAGGCTTTGGTGATACCCTCACCATTTCTGCAGCTCCTATGAGTGTTTGAATAATGAGCTTTTTGGCTGTCTCCTGATCAAGCCCAGTTTCTGCAGCCCCTTTTTCCATTGCCTCGACCAGATAATAGATATACGCCGGTCCGCTTCCAGACAATCCTGTTACAGCGTCAAGTTGTTCTTCAGGAACAAACGCGGCAAATCCAACCGTTTCAAATAATTGTTTGATGGTCTCCATTTGACTTGTAGTAACTGTGCTATTCACAGCAATACCAGTGGCTGATTTTCCGACGGCCGCTGAAGTATTTGGCATTGCTCTTGCGATCGAAAGCCGCTTCCCGGATAGTTCTTCGATTGTGTTGATCGAGATCCCGGCAAGAACAGATATTATCATTATTTCGTCTGATAAATAGCTGCTAATCTCCTTAATGGCTGTTGCCGCATCCTTCGGCTTCATTGCTAACACAACTGCTTCTGCTCCAGCAAACAGCATGTTTAAATCATAGGTCCCCGTGACATCATATTTCTGATGAAGGGCTGACAATTTTTCCTTATTTGCTTTGTTTGTTACCCAAATATTTTTAGGATCCATTAACTTATTTTCAACAATGCCTGAAATCATTGCTTCTGCCATTGAACCTGCGCCGAAAAACACTAATTTTTTCATTATATTTCCTCCCTAAAAATCAAAATAATTTACCAAAAATAAAAAGACCTTTCATCCGTAAAGGACGAAAGGTCTGATCTTCCGCGGTACCACCTTCATTTACCCTTTTTGAAAAAAAATTCGAGGGTTCACTTTAACTCCGATAACGCCGGATATGCGTTAGGTTTTCCTAATTGCTCATAAGGTAGGTTCAATGATCAAGAGGGCTGTGCGGCCTTTCAACCAAGGGGCCTCACTCTCTTTAGCCATTCGTTCATTTACTGGCCTTATTCATCGCTTTTCTATCGAACAAATTTTAATTGATTATGCAGGAAGGATGGGGTATTTGTCAAGTGGAAAATTTGATGAAGTCCTTTTTGTAAATAATTGCGTGAATGAGCACAACTTGACTATTTGTTAGTTGTATCGGAGATTAATAGTAAAAGAATTAATTTTGTCTGGAAGTGCATGGAATTTACTACCACGTTACCGGACGAAGTCAGTTGAGGTGAAGTAGTTTAATGGAAAGATTAAAAGGTAAAAATATTGTGATTACTGGTGCCTCGGGAGGAATAGGTGCGGAAATCGCAAAGCTTTGTGCAGCACGGGGGGCGAACCTTGTGCTGTTAGCGAGAAATATAGACAAACTGCAGGTGCTGCAGCGGGATTTACAGCAGCACCACCATGTTAAAGTAGCTGTTTTTCAACTCGATGTGTCAGATACAGACAAAATTAAGGAAGTCTTTACGCAAATCTTTGCAACGGTTCAATATGTCGATATTTTGGTTAATAACGCCGGGTTTGGAATTTTCCATGCCGTACATGAAGCGACAATCGAAGAAATTAAAGGAATGTTCAGCGTGAATGTTGTTGGTTTAATGGCTTGTACAAGCATGGTGCTGCCTAAAATGCGGGAGAGGCATTCCGGCCATATCATTAATATCGCCTCCCAAGCTGGGAAAATTGCCACCCCTAAATCGAGTGTATATTCTGCTACTAAGCATGCGGTACTTGGCTATACGAATGCTCTGAGAATGGAGCTTGCTGATGAAAATGTCTATGTTACAGCTGTGAACCCGGGTCCAATTGCGACCAATTTCTTTACAATTGCCGACGAAAAAGGAACATACGTTAAAAATGTACAAAGATTTATCCTCCAGCCGGAATATGTCGCACAAAAGATCGTCAACGCTATGCTAACAAGGACAAGAGAAATTAATTTGCCCCGCTGGATGAATATGGGAAGTGTTATCTATACTCTTTTTCCCCGATTGTTTGAACGGATTGGGAAAAAGGCATTTAATCAAAAATAAAGTCTCTGCTGTGGCAGAGGCTTTTTTTACGCTGTATTTTAGTTTGTTAAAAACTCATAAACAGTATCGTTTACAACCTCGTACAAGTCTGCATTCGGTTCCTCACACTTAATTTTTCCTATTTTATTACAAAGCGTATCCATCTCTTCTTTGTTTAGGGGCAGTGAGTCAGCATCCGAATAGTACTGTTTAAAGCAGTTTTGAATCATCTTGCAAATAAGTTTTCTGTCCATGGAATCGGCCTCCACAAACAATTATACCGTTTTATTTGTGATTCTCCATATTGGTAAAAATCCCCTTATAAATAGAAAAATTCCCATTGAATACGAACGCATATTCCTTTAAAATAAGGATATAATAATAGAACTAATGTTCGCTTATCAATAATGCATCTGGAGGAGTAAGGATGGTCGATTACAGCACCTTGCCGCAAAATAAAATTCTATGCGTTGACATGAAAAGCTTTTATGCGAGCTGTTCGGCGGTAATGGAGGGACTTGATCCTTTAAATTGCTATTTAGCTGTAGCAGGAAATCATGAGCGACAGGGAAGTGTCATTCTGGCTGCATCACCGCGCTTAAAAAGAGAGTTTGGGATTAAAACCGGCTCACGTTTGTTCGAAATCCCGAAGGATCCAAGAATTAAGGTCGTTGAACCTAAGATGGCGACATACTTGCGGATTGCAACGGAAATTTCCCGTGTCTTTAATCGTTATGTTCCAAAAGAAGCTATTCACACATACAGCGTTGATGAAAGCTTTATAAAAGTAGACGGGGCTGTTACTCTATGGGGTGATGCTGTTACAATTGCCAAAAAAATAAAGGACGATATTGAGCGGGAATTTCAGCTGCCCAGCGCGGCCGGAATTGGTCCTAACATGCTGATGGCAAAGCTTTGTCTTGATTTAGAGGCAAAGACAAAGAAAAGAGGGATTGCCGAATGGACATTTGAGGACGTTCCGACAAAGATTTGGAACGTTTCACCACTTAGTGAAATGTGGGGAATTGGCAAGCGTGTCGAGAAAACGTTAAACGGCATGGGTATTTTTACTGTCGGTCAACTAGCCAGATTTGATTTGGAAAAACTAGAAAAGAAATTTGGGATAATGGGAAATCAGCTATATCACCATGCATGGGGAGTTGATCTGTCTGATTTAGGTGCACCGATTATTGAGGGGCAAATCAGTTTTGGGAAAAGTCAAATCCTGCTAAGGGACTATAAGGACAAAGAAGAAATTCAGCAGGTAATTTTAGAAATGTGTGAGGAAGTGGCGCGAAGGGCACGGACACAACGGAAAGCTGGGAGAACAGTCAGCCTCGGAATAGGCTATAGTCATGAAGACTTTGGCGGCGGTTTTCATCGCTCGAAAACGATCAATCAGCCCACAAATGTGACGATGGAGCTTTATCATGTTTGTCTTGACTTATTTCGTCAGCATTACAATGGCAAGACGGTTCGGAACATTTCGATTACCCTCGGAAACATTGTTGATGATAAAGAACTGCAGCTTAGTCTCTTTGATTTAGGTGCTGATAAAAGGTGGGAGCTGGGTTATGTGGTTGACCGTATCCGTAACCGCTTTGGCTCGGGTGCTCTATTGCGCGCTGTTTCTTACACATCGGCCGGAACGGCTAGAGAGCGGGCAAAACTTGTCGGCGGGCACAAGCAATAATGGGAGGTGAAAATATGATTCGCGACCGTGGGAGGATAAAATGGACGGCGATGATGCTTCCCGAGCACGTAAAACTACTCCGGGATTGGGTAAAGGAAGATCAATATGAACAGAAAAAAAGCATTGATGAGCAGCAGCTTGAATGGATGAACGAGATAATAATGGAGGCAGTCGAGTGTAATCAACTCGTGGCCATTACACATTATCAAAATCATAACTATGAAATCGTCGTTGGCAAAATTCATAATTGGGATGAACTAGCTCAAAAACTCCATATTATTGACCGCTTTCAAGAGATCCATCGTATTGCGATAGTTGATATTGCTGATGTTCGATTAATGGATGTATAGTGATCTGTGTTAGGAAAAGAAGCAAAGAAATTGAAAAGATGTATGGTGTACACTATCATATGCGAGGAAGGGAGTTTTTAACATGGAGATTACGATAACAGATCCTGCTGCTGCAAAAATCAGTGAAAAGACAAAAGACTGTAATGGTTATTTAAAGTTAAAATACGATACAGAAGGGTGCGGATGCGCAGTAGATGGTGTTGCTGTTTTGTGGTTTGAACCGGAATTAGAGGATGACGATATCGCAGTTGAAACAAATGCTCAAACCATATATGTTGAAAAAGCGAAAACAGTTTTCTTTGATGAAAAAATGAAACTTGATTTTTCCCAAACATCCAATTGGTTTCAATTATCGAGTTCACAGCAAACTTTAAACGGGCATATGAGTTTAATCGTAAAAAAAGCAGACTAACTTTACAAGTCTGCTTTTCGAGTTGGATTTAATTATAGGACGACGTATTTTTCCAAGAATTCATCAATCGCTTTTTCATAATCGGCAGCGTTTTCGTTTAGAGATTGGGCGTGACGACCATTTTCAGCAAGAAACAGCATTTTTGGCCCTTGTTTTTGGGCAAATAATTTTTCTGTCATCGAAGGCAAAATATAATCATCTTTTTTACTGTGAATAAAAAGAATGGGATGTTGAATTTGGTCAATCACTGAAATTGGAGATACGTCTGTAATCCAATATTTATCACGCAGACGTAAAAACAAATTGCCGATTGGAATAATTAGTGATCCTGGCAGTTTCAAATCTTTTTTAAGCTGATAGCGAACCTGGTCCTTCAAACTTGAAAAAGAACAGTCAGCAATATAAAAGTCAGCAGCATCCTCAAGCATCCCTGCGTATAACAGCATCGTTGCAGCCCCCATTGATTCGCCGTGAATACCCAGCAGGAGATTCGGGCCTTTTTCTTTTTTGAGCCAATCAATAACCGCCTTTAAATCAAACTTTTCATAATGGCCGTAACTTGTTGTTTTCCCCCCTGATTCCCCATGGCGGCGATGGTCATAAATAACGGCATTAAACCCTCGCTTTAAAAAGAGATTCATATACTTAATCGAGTTCACTTTGTTTTCTGTCACACCATGAGCGATGATGATGTACCGATTAGATTGATGAGGTTCAACAAGCAGTGCTTTTATCTTGTATCCAAATGGGGATACAATTGTCACATCCTGTTTAGCTAAGGACTCAAAATCTTCAGGACGGTATCTTCCGGCAGTTAACTCCCGATCTAAAATCAGCTTCTCATCCTTCTTTTTTATGTACATAAGGCGATTGGAAAAGTAAAAGCCAATAAAAAGTAGGGAAAAGAAGGAAGTAAGGAAAGTTTTCAACGTTTTTTTCATCGCAATACCCCCGAAAAATGTTGGTTAAGAAAAAAATAGGAAAGCTACATCTATTTTAGCATGAAAAAAGCCGCTGACCCATTCAGCGGCTTATAAGCGTACACATAGTTTAAGGCTGTTCTGTATTTTGCCGTTTTGTAGGATGAATAGCTTTTTCAAGCTCTTCAGCAGCAATCATCCGTTTCCCGCCACCAGCAGAGTCAGCATAATTTTTTCCATTTTGGCTGAAGCCTTTATCCCGTTTTTGACTCATAACAAATCCCCCTTCCATCACAGTTTCATTCACAGTTCCATTTCTTAAGATGGATCAAAAGAAGGAAGCTTATTCACTGTAGACCAAGGTAAAAATGCTCGTAAAAATAAACAGTAGTTCCTTTTTCAAATCAGCTAAAAAACAATCGCAATAACCGACAAAATTCACGATAAAACGACAAATATTTTAAAAACTATAAATATTTAAAATATTTTAAAAAAAATAAAGGATTTTAGAAATAAAGGGAGAATTATGTATATGACAAAGCAAAGTAGAGAAAAGGAGTTAATCAAATGACTAAAGAGATCGTAATCGTAAGCGCCGTTCGTACGGCAATTGGAAGCTTCAATGGAAGTTTGAAAAACGTAGATGCAGTTGAGCTAGGATCAACGGCAATTAAAGGTGCTCTCGAACAAGCAGGAGTAAAAGCAGAGCAGGTAGATGAAGTTATTATGGGTAATGTCTTGCAAGCAGGGATTGGCCAAAATCCAGCTCGTCAGGCTCAAATAAAAGCAGGAATTCCGGTTACTTCTTCTGCATTAACAATTAATAAGGTTTGTGGTTCAGGTATGAAGGCCGTTCATCTAGCCATGCAAGCAATCCTTGCAGGAGATTCTGAAATTGTCGTAGCAGGCGGAATGGAAAGTATGAGCCAAGCGCCATACTTGTTAAAAAATGCTCGCGATGGCTTCAAAATGGGAGATCAAAAATTAATTGACAGCATGATCAACGATGGTTTATGGTGTGCATTTAACGATTACCATATGGGCATAACTGCTGAAAACGTTGCTGAAAAGTATGAGATTACAAGAGAACAACAAGATGAGTTTTCGGCATGGAGTCAGCAAAAAGCGGTCCAAGCAATTGAAGATGGTAAATTTAAGGATGAGATTATTCCGGTTGTCATTCCGCAACGAAAAGGTGACCCAATTGTTTTTGATACCGACGAATTCCCTAAAAAAGGTTCAACAGCAGAAAAGCTTGCGAAGCTGCGCCCTGCATTCAAAAAGGACGGAACGGTAACAGCTGGAAATGCTTCAGGAATTAATGATGGAGCAGCAGCATTAGTTATTATGAGCAAGGAAAAGGCAGAGGAACTAGGTCTTCAGCCATTAGTTACAATTAAAGCTACTGCAAGTGCCGGAGTAGACCCAAGTGTAATGGGAATTGGTCCAGTACCAGCAGTGAAAAAAGCGTTAGAAAAAGCAGCAATTTCTGTTGAAGATCTTGACTTGATTGAAGCAAATGAAGCATTTGCAGCGCAAGCCCTTGCTGTTGGGAAAGAATTAGGATTTAAAAACGAAATTTTAAATGTTAATGGCGGAGCTGTTGCGCTTGGACATCCTATTGGTGCAAGTGGAGCCCGTATAATTGTAACCTTAATCCATGAAATGAAACGTAGAAACGCAAAAACAGGCTTAGCTACACTTTGTATTGGTGGCGGCCAAGGCGTTGCAACAATTCTAGAATTAGCATAATTCACGAGCCTATACAAGAAAAATATGATCTTAAAATTCAAAAGCAGATTGGGTTTCCAGTCTGCTTTTTCCTATGAAAAAAATGCTATAATATCAGTAAAGTAGTTAAGGAGTGACAATAATGAGGAAACAACCAAAGCAAAAACCAAAAAAAGATGATTCAGCGGTAACGCTAGGTGATATGATTAGCAAGGATTTATTGAACCAATTAAAGGATAAGCAACAAGAGCTAAAGCTAGTAGAGGAACGAAAAAAGGCAGAGGAGGAACAACAACAGCGGCAAGAGCGAAGATTAAAAGAAAAAAATAAAACATTTGAAGAACTTTTGTCTGAAAGTAACATGAACTGGAAGGAGTTTAAATGAAAGTATATGCAAAAATGGGGAGCGTAAATAGCCTCCCCATAATGATTTCTTATCGATGTTGTTTGTAAGAAGCAAGCTTCGAGATTTCTTTAATGAACAAAATTTCTTCTTTTGTCAGTGGCTGGCTTTTTACCGCGTTAGCATTTTCCCTGAGCTGCTCTGGACTGCTGGCTCCAGCAATCACAGCTGTAACAGCAGGATTCGCCAAATTAAATTGAAGCGCTACTTCAGTCAGTGATCGGGCTTTTTCCTTTAGCATTGAAAGGATTTCAGTTAACTCGTTCCAGCTATAATCCAAATAGCCATTTTCTTTAATCGAGGAGGAAGCCTTTTCAAGCATCCTGTTACTTAAAAGCCCTTTAGCAAGGGGTCCACGGGTCACCACACTGATCCTATGCTGATGAAGAAGTGGCAGTGCTTCTTCTTCAGGTCGGCGATCAAGAATACTGTATTGCATCATAACAGAGTCGATCGAGGATTCGTTGATATATTCGCGAATTACGTTTGGCCGAATGGAGGAAATACCATAGCAGCGGATAAAGCCCTCAGACTTTAATTCTTCGAAAGCTTCGATCGTTTCAGCAATCGGGTCGTCCAATGTTCCTCCATGGAGCTGAAGTAAATCAATGTAGTCTGTTCCTAATCTTTTGAGGCTATTTTTCACTGCTTCCTTTATGTAAGACTTTGAAGGGTCCCAAAACCATCCAGCCCCTTCTTGACTCCAGCGGTTTCCAACCTTTGTAGCAATAATAACTTTATCGCGAACCTCTTTTAGTGCTTCCCCAACGATTTTCTCATTTAGACCATGATCGTACAAGTCGGCTGTATCAAAATAGTTAATTCCTTCTTCTAAGGCAGCATTGATGATCTGACGTGCTGCTTTTTCATCCGTCCCAATCGACATGCAGCCGAGTCCTAATTCACTCACTAGAATAGTAGAGCTTCCAAGCTTTCTTTTTTTCATTATTCCACCCCTTTTTCCCCCATTTTACTCAAGACTTGGGCAGACTACAAACAATACGGTAGAGGTAAAGACAACAGCATCCTTCACCACACCTATATATGATAAAATGGATAAGCAGATTATATCGGATTAGAACAGGAGTGAGTGTATTGAGCCGTCTTGAAGAAAAAACAATTCAAACAAAAGAAATTTATTCTGGAAAAGTAGTTAGTTTACACCTGCAAGAGGTTGAACTGCCGAATGGAAAGATGGCAAAGCGGGAAATCATTAAGCACCCGGGTGCAGTTGCTATTATTGCGATAACAGATGAAAATAAAATTGTTATGGTAGAACAATTTCGTAAGGCACTAGAAAGAGTCATTGTTGAAATCCCTGCCGGAAAACTTGAAAAAGGCGAAGAACCGGCAGTTTGTGCACGACGGGAACTTGAAGAAGAAACGGGTTATGAGTGTAGGAATCTTGAATTATTAGTTTCCTTTTATACCTCACCGGGCTTTGCTGATGAAATTGTTCATGTATACATAGCAAAAGGGTTAGTAAAAAAAGAAAATGCAGCAGAACTTGACGAGGATGAATTTGTTAACCTCGAAGAATTAACTCTCGATGAAGCGATTGAATATATAAAAGAACAAAAAATCTATGATGCCAAAACAATGTTTGCTGTGCAATATTTACAATTGCAGGAAGCATTAGCGGAAAAATGAAGTCCTTTTTTGTAGATTTGCACATTCACATCGGGAGAACATGGACTGGAAAGCCAGTAAAAATCACTGGGGCTAAATCATTAACGTTTACAAATATCATTAAACATGCACGCCATGAAAAAGGGTTGAATATTATAGGGATCATTGACTGTCATTCACCCGAGGTTATATTGGAAATAGAGAACCTCATCTCTAAAGGGGAAGTCTATGAGCATCCAGATGGTGGATTGGTATTTGGAGACTTGACGATTATTCCAGGATCGGAATTGGAAATTTACGATGAACAATCCAATGGACCCATTCATTTGCTGAGCTATTTCCCATCGATAAAAATCATGAAGGTATTCTCGGGATGGCTTTCAGGTCATTTGAAAAATATTCAACTTAGCTCGCAGCGTATCTATGTAAGCGGCAGAGAATTACAAAAAAAGGTAAAAGAATTAGGGGGTATATTCATTCCCGCTCATGTTTTTACTCCCTTTAAAAGTCTTTACGGAAAGGGAGTTACTCACTCATTAGCAGAAGTACTTGATCCAACCCTAATTGATGGTATTGAACTCGGATTAAGCTCTGATACAAAAATGGCCGATCAATTACAAGAGCTGCACAGCTTTCCATTTGTCACGAATTCGGATGCCCATTCTTTAGCTAAAATTGCCCGTGAGTACCAAGTCATGGCAATGGAGAAGCCGACATTCAAAGAATTAAAAATGGCGTTAAAAGGAGAAGTGGACAGAAAAATCATTGCGAATTACGGACTTGATCCTTTACTTGGCAAATATCATAAAACCGTATGCTCTCATTGTTTGCATCAGTTGGACAAGAATGCTGGCTTCTGTACAAATTGCGGTGCAAAAAAAATCATTAAAGGAGTGGCCGATCGAATCTTAGAGCTGAAAACGGCTGAAGAGGGACCGGAAAACAGACCTCCGTATATCCATCAAGTCCCACTTGAATTTATCCCGGGATTGGGACCAAAATTACTTGATAAGCTACTGTCGTATTTTGGAACGGAAATGGCAATCTTGCATGAGGTTCCATATAAGGCGATTAAGGAAGTTGTTCCTATAAAGGTTGCTGACCTGATCATGAAAGCTAGGGAAGGAACGATAACTCTGGCCGCAGGCGGCGGGGGGAAATACGGAAAAATTGCTGATGAAAATAGTTAGATCGTAAACCGGTGTGCCAGTTTGGCGCCCGGTTTTTTCATTATATTTAATCATTATTTGTTAGGACAGGCATACAATGTAATAACCCGAGTTTTAGGAGGAAAAGCAATGAAAAAACGAATGTACCAGAACGTCGCAGCAAGTTATTTCCGTGAGCATTCCTCGATCTTTGTCTTTGTTGTTATGTTGTTTTTAATGGGTGTTATTTTTGGTGCGATCGTCGTGAATAGCATGAGTTTTTCACAGAAACAGGATTTATTTTATTATTTATCCCAATTTTTTGGTGAAGTATCAAATGGGAAAGTGGCTGAATCGAATGATTTATTTTTACAGAGTTTTTTTCATAATAGTAAATTTATCGGGTTAATGTGGGTGCTCGGAATTTCGATTATTGGTTTGCCAATAATCCTTATTCTTCTATTTATAAAAGGAATGGTCGTGGGTTTTACAGTAGGGTTTTTAGTCAACCAAATGAGCTGGAAAGGCTTTATGCTGGCATTTGTATCAATTTTACCACAAAATTTAATTATTATTCCTGTCTTTATTATTATGGCAGTAATGTCAATGTCATTTTCGTTATTGATGATAAAAAAACAGTTTATGAAAAAATACGGGCAGCCGATCATGCCGATATTTAAACGCTATATTTTTGCCTTTATCATCGCGGTCCTGTTTATTTCTGTTGCATCTGGCATAGAGGCATTTCTATCCCCAGGATTAATGAAAACAATCGTACACTCATTTAAATAATAATGAGTATAATATAATAGTAACTTTTGTCACTTATTTATAATAATTTTATTTTGAATCTCCTTTTTCATCTGCTATAATGAGAATGGATTATGGCGAGGGAGGGACTACAGTTGGAGACTAGAATTGAGAGAATTAAGAAGCAGCTTCATTCATCGAGCTATAAGCTGACGCCCCAACGGGAAGCAACAGTGCGCGTTTTACTGGAAAATGAAGAGGATCATTTAAGCGCAGAAGATGTGTACCTCCTGGTGAAAGAAAAATCGCCTGAAATTGGATTAGCCACCGTTTATCGAACATTGGAATTATTAACTGAATTAAAAATTGTCGATAAAATTAACTTTGGGGATGGTGTTTCTCGGTATGACCTTAGACAAGAAGGCGCAGAACATTTTCACCATCACCTTGTATGCATAGAATGTGGAGCAGTCGATGAAATCCAGGAAGATCTTCTTGAGGATGTTGAAGCAACCGTCGAAGCAAAATGGAATTTTAAGATAAAAGATCATCGCTTGACATTCCATGGTATTTGCAGCCGATGCCAAGAAAAAAATGATGACTTACAATAAAAAACGACTGAAAAAGCCCTTTTATCTCTAAAAGGCTTTTTTTTACCCGTCTTTTTCCCTAACTAGGTATAAATCTTGTCCAATTTGGCATACCTTTTACTAAAAATGGTTTGGGGGAAGAGGAAATGCTTAATTTTATGAAAATTACCGTGCATACCCTAAAGGTCTTTCTGCTTTTTACAGGATGCACGATTCTTTTTTATTATGGTATGATGTGGGTAAATGAAGAATATCAAAGTTATCATCGTTACGATGAGCCAAAAGGCACTGCTTTAAAGGTTTCAAGTTCATCACAAGCAGCAGGCACATCAATATTTGATCGGCTCGTATTGTTTTATTTAAACGGGGAGTAATGTAATTATGGAAGATCAACTTAAAGACTTTATGCATTTTTTAATTGTTGAAAAAGGACTTGCAAAAAATACTATTATTTCATATGAACGGGACTTGAAAAGCTATATTCATTATTTAAATAAGGTTGAAAATGTTTTACTTTTAAATGATGTACAACGTGTTCATATTGTTCATTTTTTAGGATTCTTAAAGGAGCAGGGGAAATCCTCCAAAACGTTGGCAAGACACATTGCCTCACTAAGAGCTTTTCATCAGTTTTTATTAAGAGATAAAGTCACAGACCATGATCCTTCCGTTCATATTGAAACACCGAAAATGGAAAGAGCACTTCCTAAAGTATTAAATTTACAGGAAGTAGAGATTCTTCTGGATTCACCAAAATTAAATAATCATTTTGGTATAAGAGATAAAGCAATGCTCGAGATTCTTTATGCTACCGGAATTCGCGTCAGTGAGTTGATTGGGCTTGATGTAGGTGATATCCATTTAACGATGGGCTTTGTTCGCTGTATCGGTAAAGGAAATAAAGAAAGAATTATCCCGGTTGGCAAGACTGCATTAAATGCTTTGCAGCAATACTTAGAACAAGGCCGACCATTTTTTGTAAATAAAAAACTGCGAGAAGATGCCTTATTTCTTAATCACCATGGCCATCGTTTAACACGTCAAGGCTTTTGGAAAATACTAAAAAAGCTGGCGAAGGAAGCGGGAATTCAAAAGGATTTGACACCACACACATTAAGACATTCCTTTGCTACGCATTTGTTGGAAAACGGTGCGGATCTTCGCGCCGTTCAGGAAATGCTTGGACATGCTGATATATCGACAACGCAAATTTACACCCACGTATCTAAAACAAGGTTAAAGGATGTTTATAGTAAATTTCATCCACGAGCTTAATAGTTTGCAAGAATTAAGGATTTCGTATTGTTCAAAAAGCTGCTAAATTAATTTGGTGGCTTTTTCTTCGTCCAATTCTGTAATATAATGATGTCAGACTTCTGACAAACTAGATTTGATTCTAAGATTATTCAAGTTTATTCTGGGAAACTTAATAATGAAAATGAAAATACCATTTATTTTACAAGTATTCTGTTTTTTTGAACCAAGGAGGAAAAAATATGGAATCAACAATGTTTAAACGCATTTTCTTAATTGTGATGGATTCAGTGGGGATAGGTGAGGCACCTGATGCAGAGAAATTTGGTGATCAAGGGGCTGATACATTCGGACATATTGCTGAACAAATGGATGGACTTAACATGCCTAATATGGCTAAATTGGGTTTAAGTAATCTACGTGAATTAAAGGGGATTCAAAAAGCTGATAAGCCGCTAGCAGTTTATACTAAAATGCAGGAAGCATCAAATGGGAAAGATACGATGACTGGACATTGGGAAATCATGGGCTTGAATATTAAGACCCCATTTCGTGTCTTTCCTAATGGTTTTCCCGAAGAGCTGGTTGCAGAATTAGAAAAGCGCTCTGGAAGAAAGGTTATCGCTAATAAACCAGCGAGTGGAACTGCTATTCTAGATGAATTAGGAGAAGAACATATGAAGTCAGGTGCATTGATTGTCTATACATCTGCTGATTCAGTCCTTCAGATTGCGGCACATGAAGAAATCGTCCCTCTTGAGGAATTGTATAAAATTTGTAAAATAGCTCGTGAGCTGACCCTTGATGAAAAATATATGGTAGGTCGGGTAATTGCGAGGCCTTTCATTGGCAAGCCAGGAAGCTTTAAACGAACCGCCAACCGCCATGATTATGCTTTAAAGCCATTTGATCGTACGGTAATGAATGAGTTAAAGGATTCTGGTTATGAGGTAATTGCGATTGGAAAAATTTCAGACATTTATGATGGTGAAGGAGTGACAAAGTCACTGCGGACAATTTCGAATATGGATGGGATGGACAAATTGATAGAAACCTTCGATATGGAATTTACCGGACTTAGTTTTGTGAATTTAGTTGATTTTGATGCCCTCTTTGGTCACCGTCGTGACCCGATCGGCTATGGAAAAGCATTAGAAGAGTTTGATGCACGGCTACCAGAAGTATTTGCGAAAATGAAGGAAAATGATTTGTTAATGATTACGGCCGATCATGGAAATGATCCCGTTCATCCAGGAACAGATCATACTAGGGAATATGTACCATTACTTGTTTATTCAAAACAGATAACTGAGGGCAAAGAAATCCCAATCAGGAAAACGTTTGCCGACCTTGGGGCAACTGTAGCCGAAAACTTCAAAGTGAAGATGCCGGTATATGGATCAAGCTTCTTGACAGAATTAAAGTAAGAACAAAAGCGCAAGCGCCCGTTTAGCGGCGTATGGCCTGGAGCGCTTCGACTGAGATAAATGAAACACGGAGAGCGAAAGCGATCCGATGTCGACTTATCATAGGGAGAAGAGCGAAGGGCACTAGCCGCTGGGCGCCGAAACTGGACTAGTCTAACCCGGTAAAAAGTTATCCATAGTAACTAAAACTATAATTTTCTAAAATTTACGAGGGGGATGTAAATGGAGTTCAATAAAATTACAAACGCAGTCGCTTTTTTAAAAACGAAATATGACAAAACACCAAAATTAGGACTTATTCTCGGATCTGGCCTTGGCATTTTAGCAGATGAGATTGAAAGACCAGTGAAAATACAATATCGGGATATCCCGGATTTTCCAGTTTCAACGGTAGAAGGTCACGCCGGCCAGTTAGTATTTGGTCTGCTTGAAGGGATTGAAGTTGTGGCAATGCAAGGGCGTTTTCATTATTATGAGGGTTACAGCTTCGAGAAGGTCACCTTTCCTGTCCGGGTTATGAAAGGACTTGGGGTGGAAACGCTAATGGTCACGAACGCAGCAGGGGGAATAAACGAAAGTTTTTCTCCAGGTGATTTAATGCTTATTTCTGATCATATCAATAATATGGGTTCCAATCCGCTAATCGGCCCCAATGATTCCCAGCTTGGCGTACGTTTTCCCGATATGTCGGAAGCTTATTCAAAAGACCTGCGTAAATTAGCAAAACAAACAGCCGCAAAGTTAAATTTGGAGGTAAAAGAAGGGGTTTATGTAGCCTTTACAGGACCGACCTATGAAACACCTGCTGAAATACGGGCGTTTCGAATCTTGGGTGCAGATGCAGTTGGAATGTCAACGGTACCTGAAGTTATTGTCGCGCGTCATAGCGGCTTAAGGGTACTTGGAATCTCCTGCATTACCAATATGGCTGCCGGGATTCTTGACCAACCATTATCCCATGCAGAAGTGATTGAAACGACTGAGCGGGTAAAAGCAAACTTCCTTTCGTATGTAAAAGAATTGGTCAAGACTATTACAAAATAACAAAGTGGTGATTTTTCATGAGAATGGTCGATTTAATCGAAAAAAAAAGAAACGGGAATGTGTTTTCTACAGATGAAATTAATTTTATCATTCAAGGATATACTGCTGGCACCATTCCCGATTACCAGATGAGTGCTTTGACAATGGCGATCTTTTTTAAAGGAATGACCGATCAAGAAAGAGCAGATCTGACCATGGCAATGGTAAAGTCCGGTGATCAAATTGATTTATCGCAAATTGAAGGCATTAAAGTTGATAAACATTCAACAGGTGGTGTTGGCGATACAACAACACTTGTTCTTGGCCCGCTTGTTGCTGCTGTTGGCGTTCCAATCGCGAAAATGTCTGGACGGGGATTAGGACACACGGGTGGGACAATTGATAAATTAGAATCCATTGCAGGATTCCATGTTGAAATTGAAAATGAAAAATTTATCGAGCTTGTCAATAAAAATAAAATTGCAGTCATTGGGCAAAGCGGAAATTTAACCCCGGCAGATAAGAAGCTATATGCACTAAGAGATGTTACAGCTACCGTTGACAGCATTCCGCTTATAGCCAGCTCAATTATGAGTAAAAAAATTGCTGCTGGTGCTGATGCGATTGTTCTTGATGTGAAAACAGGCGCTGGCGCCTTTATGAAAACACTTGAAGATTCAAGGGATTTAGCTAGTGCTATGGTTCAGATAGGCAATCATGTGGGAAGAAGAACAATGGCCGTCATTTCCGATATGAGTCAGCCGCTTGGATTTGCAATTGGAAATGCACTTGAAGTGAAAGAAGCCATTGATACCTTAAACGGGAAGGGGCCTGCTGATTTAACCGAACTTTGCTTAACGCTTGGCAGCCATATGGTCTATCTTGCTGATAGGGCAAGCTCTCTGCAGGAAGCAAGAGAAATGTTGGAAAAGGCAGTTAAAGATGGTTCAGCGCTAGAAAAGTTTAAAGTTTTCCTAAGCTCACAAGGCGGAGATGCATCTATTGTTAATGATCCCGCTAAATTACCGCAAGCAAAATACATATTAGACCTAGAAGCAAAAGAAGCTGGATTTGTAGCGGAAATAGTCGCAGATGAGATTGGCACGGCAGCCATGCTCTTAGGAGCAGGAAGAGCTACGAAAGAATCAACAATTGATTTAGCAGTTGGACTTGTGTTAAGGAAAAAAATTGGTGATAGGGTACAAAAGGGTGAACCATTAGTATCAATTTACAGCAATTTTGAGGACGTTACCGAAGTAAAGGAAAAGCTGCTTGAAAATATTAAAATCTCTTCTGAAAAAGTAGAACCGCCTATTTTGATTTACGAAGCAATAACATCTAAATAACTGTTCCTAGTTCGAGATGATAATCTCGAACTTTTTTTATTTGATTTTAGGAAATAATTGTATAAAGTTGTTTCATTTGGAAAAAATGGAGATGATAAAGAATGGAGGGTTATGTGAATGAAACGATTGGCAACATTATTATTGCTTACTATGATACTTTCATCGCTCGGTACTTCTGTCTTTGCGGAAGAAAAAAAGAGCACTGACCTTGTCAACGATGTTAAGTCTGCCATTTTAATGGAACGCGATACAGGCAAAATCTTGTATGAGAAAAATAGCAATGAAGAGCTTCCTCCAGCTAGTATGACCAAGGTTATGACAATGCTGCTAATTATGGAGGCCATCGACCAAGGTAAACTATCATGGAATGAAAAAATTCGTACGAGTGAGTATGCAGCATCAATGGGTGGTTCACAAATTTTTCTTGAACCAGGGGAGGAAATGACAACGAAAGAAATGCTGCGTGGGATCGCCATTGGTTCCGGTAATGACGCTGCAGTGGCGATGGCTGAAAGAATTGCGGGGTCTGAGCCAGCATTTGTACAAAAGATGAATGAAAAAGCAAAGGAATTAGGTCTTAAGCACACTCATTTTGAAAATACAACAGGTTTACCTGTCAAAGGCCACTACAGTACTGCCAACGATATGGCGCTTATGGCGAAGGAACTGTTGAAGTATGAAGATATAACAAAGTTTACTGGCATGTATGAATCTTACTTAAGAGAAAACACGGATAAAAAGTTTTGGTTAGTAAATACCAACAAACTTGTTCGCTTTTATCCGGGTGTAGACGGTTTGAAAACAGGGTTTACATCTGAAGCAAAATATTGTTTAACGGCAACGGCACAAAAAAACGGAATGCGCGTCATTGCCGTTGTATTCGGGGCACCGACGTCAAAGGATCGAAATGCCCAAGTGACAAAAATGCTTGACTATGCCTACAGTCAGTATGAAACCCATCCAATCTTTAAGCGTAATCAAGATGTTGGAAAAGCCTATATTAGTAAAGGAAAGGACAAAACTGTTCAGGCTTTAACTAGTGAGCCGCTTTCCTTGCTAACAAAGAAAGGCGAAAAAACCGATGGTATAAAACAAAAGGTGATTCTTCAAAAACATTTGAATGCTCCAATCCACAAAGGGGATAAAGTAGGGACGCTTAAACTAATTAAAGATGGAAAGGTAGTCCAAGAAAGCCCGCTCGTTGCAAGTAAAAATGTTGAAGAGGCTGGATGGTGGACTCTTTATAAACGCGCTTTTGGTATGTTTACAAGAGCGGAAGAGTAAGGCCTAGGTTGCTATTGTCGAAAGGTAACCGCCATTCACTAATTTTAGCGAATTACTACTAGTTTTGTCTCGGTGGAAGGATATTTTAGCTTCATTACCGAATTGACTCACTATACCAGATGAAGGAGGCCGGGATAGTGAGTCTTGATATTGAAATGGAAATAAAAGCAGACGTCTTATGTATACGTTTAAGCGGCGAATTAGATCACCATTTTGCAGATGTGCTACGAGAAAAAGCATCAAATGCCATTGAAAGGAACGAGATTCATCATATTGTCTTGAATCTGGAACACTTATCTTTTATGGATAGCTCCGGGTTGGGAGTTATTTTGGGAAGATATAAACAGATTAAACAGGTGAAAGGCGAAATGGTCGTTTGCGCAATTTCCCCAGCAATCGAAAGATTATTTGACATGTCGGGATTATTTAAGATTATTCGCTTAGAACCGACGGAAGAATTTGCATTGCAAAGATTGGGGGTTGCGTAACGATGAAAAATAGGATGAACCTGGAATTTAGTGCTCTAAGCCAAAATGAATCTTTTGCTCGAGTTACAGTTGCTGCATTTATTGCTCAGCTTGATCCGACAATGGATGAATTAACCGAAATTAAAACGGTTATTTCTGAAGCAGTGACAAATGCAATTATTCACGGTTATGAAAATGATCCGAATGGAATTGTTTATATCACTGTTTCTATAGAAGATAATATAGTTGAAATGTCTATAAAAGATGTTGGAATTGGCATTACAGATGTGGAAGAAGCTCGGCAGCCATTATTTACAACTAAGCCGGATTTAGAACGTTCCGGTATGGGTTTTACCATCATGGAAAATTTTATGGATGAGGTTGAGGTTCTCACGCAGCCAGGTAAAGGAACCGAGATTAGATTAAAAAAGCAGTTATCAAGTAGCAAATTGCTGTACAATTAAGGAGACTTGCCGATGGATGTGGAGGTTAAAAACGATAAAGGTCAAACGTATTTGAAAGATCATGAGGTGAAAGAGCTCATCAAAAAAAGCCAGGATGGTGACCAGGCATCCAGGGAGTTAATCGTAGAAAAGAATATGCGTCTTGTCTGGTCTGTTGTCCAACGGTTTCTTAATCGTGGCTATGATCCTGATGATCTTTTTCAAATTGGTTGTATAGGTTTATTAAAATCTGTTGATAAGTTTGATCTAACATATGACGTAAAGTTTTCTACCTATGCTGTTCCAATGATTATCGGTGAAATCCAGCGGTTTATTCGAGATGACGGTACTGTAAAGGTTAGCCGATCATTGAAAGAAATGGGCAATCGAATTCGAAAAGCAAAGGATGAGCTCTCGAAAACGTTTGGAAGGATTCCAACCATAAACGAAATAGCTGCTTATCTCGGATTATCACCTGAGGAAATCATTCTGGCCCAGGAAGCGAGCCGGGCGCCCTCTTCCATTCATGAAACGGTTTATGAAAATGATGGGGACCCGATCACGTTATTAGATCAGATTGATGATGGCAATGACGGAAAATGGTTTGATAAGCTTGCACTAAAGGAAGCCATTCTTGAATTAGAGGAACGTGAAAGGTTGATTGTCTATTTACGTTATTATAAGGATCAGACCCAATCCGAAGTAGCAATAAGGCTTGGAATTTCCCAAGTCCAGGTTTCAAGATTAGAAAAAAAGATTTTACAGCAAATGAAAGACCGTATGGATCTATGATTCATACGGTCTTTTTTTCATGAAAATTTCCTTAATTGCTCATACTATATACCATGAGGATATCTATGTTTGGGAAGTGAGTTTTTTTGGAAAATACCATTTATATTCGTATGAGAAATCGTGTTCAGGTCCCTATACATGAAAAAGTACGATTAGAGGATATTGCCCAAATTATTGCACCGGAACCAGCACTTCCAACCTTAAAAAGTCTAGTAGTGCATCATGTGACAGAAAATGATAAAAGTATCGTCGTAATCGATGTAATGAAAGTGATCAGCCTAATGACACCCATAGTGAAAGAGTCAGATATACAAACAATTGGTCCTGCCCAAACAATTGTTGAGGTTTTAATTAAGAAAAAAAGTTTATCCTTCCCTTTTTTTGTTTTAATATGGTTCCTGCTATTTTTTGGATCGGCAATGGGGATTATGAATTTCCATGATGACGTAAGTATGCAAAGTGTTCAGGAAAAGCTTTACACCATCATTACAGGAAAAAATACATCTAAACCATTACTTTTTCAAATTCCATACTCGCTTGGGTTAGGACTAGGAATGATTTTATTTTTCAATCATGTTTTTCGGAAACGTATTAATGAAGAGCCAAGTCCATTAGAAGTGGAGATGTTTAATTACCAACAGGATCTTGATAGCTATGTTGTCATCCATGAAAATAAAGAAAGTATGAGGCGTCTTGATGACGATTAAAGCGTTAGCAGTTATCTTTATAGGCCTTGCTAGTGGACTTGTAGTAGGTTCTGGATTTGTTGCTTTTCTTACAGTTCTAGGGATTATTCCACGGCTTACACAACTATCAAAAACAATGAAAAAGATTCATTTTTATGAATGGGGTGTTATCATTGGAGCCGTCACGGGGGTATTAGCAAGTCTAAGAGATCCGGTGCTTGGGTTATCTGCTTATTTTCTCATACCACTCGGGCTTACAGGTGGTACATTTGTTGGAATGGCGGCAGCGGCATTAACAGAAGTATTAAATGTTATTCCCATCCTGAGCAAAAGAATTGGCTTGGACGGTAAAATTATTTCATTATTGATGGCCATTGTGTTAGGAAAAATATTTGGATCAATCTTTCAATGGGTCTATTTTATTCACCATTGAAGATCGTGTATGAAAGGACATCACAGCCATGAGTATTCGAAGACGCGTTATCTTAATCACAGATGGTGATGATTATGCGAGGCGTGCAGTTGAACATGTTGCTCGGGAGATTGGCGGAAGATGTATTTCTTTGTCCCACGGGAATCCGACTGTTTTAACAGGACCGGAGATTGTTTCTTTGATAAAAAAAACCCCCTATGATCCAGTGTTAGTTATGTTTGACGATAGCGGACTAGTAGGCGAAGGCACTGGTGAAATAGCTTTAAAATATGTTGCGCGGGATAAAGATGTGGAAGTCCTTGGAGTTATCGCTGTTGCTTCAAAAACAAGGCAGGCTGAATGGACAAGGTTCGATGTTTGTATTGATCGTGATGGTGAATTGACTCCATACGGAGTGGACAAAAATGGAATTCCTGAATTTGAAATGGGTAGACTAAATGGGGATACCGTTTATTGCCTTGATGAACTAGATGTACCTATTATTGTAGGAGTTGGAGATGTTGGAAAGATGGCACGACATGATCATTACGAACAGGGGGCGCCGATAACGAAAAAAGCAGTAGAACTTATTCTCGAAAGGAGTGGATTCTATGACAAAAAAAACTGAACAAAAATGGCCGATTCCTGAATCAGTAAATGAGATCGAGAATTTCATGAAACAGCGTGTGGGCTTAGGAGTAAGCTTTGATTTAAATATTCGTAAATTAAAGATCTTAAAAAAAGATGTGCATATTTATTCTGTCAGCGGATTAGTTGATACGATTTATGCTATTCAACTTATTAAGGAATTAGTTGACCTTAACAATAATGAAAAATTATCAACGAATATAGGCAAACTTATTGAAAATAGATTAGTTAATCAATCTGTTCAACCGGTTGAAAACCTGGATGAATTGGTAGATAAAGTACTGTCGGGATTAATTGGCGTTGTGATCGAAGGCGAAACGGTCGCATATGTTGTCGATGTTAGAAGTTATCCGGGTCGCTCCCCTCAAGAACCCGATACAGAGAAAGTCGTCAGGGGTGCTCGTGATGGCTTTGTAGAAAATATCATTATGAATACAGCGTTAATCAGGAGAAGAATTCGGGATGAACGACTTCGCTATGAAATGGTTAGAATAGGAGAACGGTCAAAAACAGATGTTGCCATTGCCTATCTTGAAGATGTCGCAGATCCGGATTTATTAAATATTATTCGTAAAGAGCTCAAGGCTATCGAAATCGATGGAATTCCAATGGCCGATAAAACGATTGAGGAGTTTGTTCTTAAGCAGGGATTAAATCCATTTCCGCTTGTAAGGTATACAGAGCGGGCAGATGTGGCAGCAGCGCATATCCTAGAGGGACATGTCGTTATCATTGTGGATACATCGCCAAGTGTCATTATCACACCAACTACATATTTTCATCATGTCCAACATGCCGAAGAGTTTCGGGAGGCGCCAGCAATGGGGACATTTGTACGTTGGACGCGGTTCTTGGGTGTCTTAGTCTCTATTTTTCTTCTTCCATTGTGGCTATTATTTGTGTTAGAACCCTCATTACTGCCTGAAAAGCTATCATTTATTGGTCCGAGTGAACAAACAAATATCCCGATTATTCTTCAAATTTTTCTAGCTGACTTTGGAATTGAATTTCTAAGAATCGCTGCCATCCACACACCAACGCCGCTTTCAACGGCAATGGGCTTAATTGCGGCTGTATTGATTGGTCAAATTGCCATTAGTGTTGGCTTGTTTGTTCCTGAAGTTATCCTGTATGTGGCAGTATCGGGTATTGGGACTTTTACGACACCCAGTTATGAGTTAAGTGTTGCAAATAAAATGGGACGATTACTTTTGTTACTCCTTGTTGCATTTTTCCACACTCCTGGTTTTGTCATCGGTTCTACATTATTTTTTATATTTATGGTTCAGACCCGCGCCCTCAATACTCCATACTTTTGGCCATTTCTTCCATTCGAACCAAAAGGATTTTTACAAATTATTTTTCGAAGGGCAATTCCGGGATCGGCGCTCAGGCCCAGTATTGTCCACCCAAGAAATCGATACCGGCAGCCGCCTGACCAGCAATAGTAAAAGTAATTGCAGATTTCCGAATGTTATGCTAAAGTAATTTTAATTAAATAAAGGGACAAAGGATCAAGAATAGGCAGCATCTTTAGATTCTGCCTATTCGTATTTCCTTTTCCAAAGAAAGTTTAGAGTAAAGAGAGGGATGGCAATGTATTTACATGGAACAACTAGTGTAAATAAAAAGGGGCATTTAGAATTAGGCGGAATCGATGCGGTGGATTTGGCTTCTAAATATGGTACCCCCTTGTATGTATATGATGTAGCATTAATTAGAGAGAGAGCTAGAGGATTTAAACAAACCTTTGATAAAGAAAATGTGAAAGCTCAGGTTGCATATGCAAGTAAAGCATTCTCGACAATTGCAATGGTTCAGCTCGCAGAGGAAGAAGGCTTATCACTTGATGTCGTTTCAGGAGGGGAATTGTACACAGCTATGGCAGCTGGGTTTCCTGTTGAACGAATTCATTTTCATGGGAACAATAAAAGCAGAGAAGAATTAGAAATGGCCTTGGAACATGGTATTGGCTGCATTGTTGTCGATAATTTTTATGAATTGGATCTATTAAAAACCATATGTGCTGAAAAAAACGCAAATATAAAAATACTGTTAAGGGTAACTCCTGGTATTGAAGCACATACACATGACTATATTTTAACAGGTCAGGAAGATTCCAAATTTGGCTTTGATTTACAAAACGGTCAGGCTGAAACAGCTTTAAAGGATGCGCTCCAGGATAACTACTTGGAGGTGCTTGGACTTCATTGTCATATTGGGTCACAAATTTTTGATCCGGCAGGCTTTCTTTTGGCTACGGAAAAAATATTTGTGAAAATGGCCGCATGGAAACAGGCGTTTAACTTTGAAGCCAAGGTGCTAAATTTAGGCGGAGGATTCGGAATCCGCTATACAAAAGAAGACGAGCCGATTCAGCCTTCGCAATATGTTGAGGAAATAATTGCGGAAGTAAAAAAATGGGTCAACCACTATTCCATGAATATGCCGGAAATTTGGATTGAGCCAGGCCGTTCTCTGGTTGGAGATGCGGGTATAACCCTTTACCGGATAGGATCGCAAAAAGATGTGCCGGGTGTAAGAAAATATTTAGCTGTTGATGGTGGTATGAGCGATAATATTAGACCAGCATTATACCAAGCAAAATATGAAGCAGTTTTAGCGAATAAGCCACTTGCAGCCGTAAAAGAAACGGTTTCAGTTGCTGGTAAGTGTTGTGAATCTGGCGATATGCTAATTTGGGATTTACCGCTGCCAGAGGCAGGTCAAGAAGATATTCTGGCTGTTTTTTGTACAGGGGCATATGGCTATTCGATGGCAAACAACTACAATCGCTTACCACGTCCAGCTGTGGTTTTTGTTGAAAACGGAGAGGCAAGGCTTGTAGTAAAAAGAGAAACTTATGAGGACTTAGTCCGATTGGATCTATCATTAAAATAAAAGAAGCTTCCAAGGAAGCTTCTTTTATTTTGCAAAAAGGGACTTAATTGCATCAATTAAACTAATAAAAAACTGTTTTAGCTTCTCTAGAAAGCTTTGACCCTGATCCGATTCAAGAAATTTTGTTACCTGATTCTGAGCCTTATGGATTTGATCGCTTACCTGACTCCAGTTAATGTTTAAATCTTTTAGTTTAGTAAACAGATCCATCAGTCTCTGCATTTGATCTTCAGTTAAAGTAATACCCATATCTTTTGCCGCTTTTTCAATTATTGCACGTAGTTCTTGATCGGTTGTCGGTTTGTTTTTTGCAATTTCTTCTTTAATTTTGGCGATTAAAGCAGCCGCATTTTTGTCACCGATAGAATCTCCTAGCTTGGCTGTTTCAACCATTTCTTGGTTTGCAGCTTGTTTGACATCTTCAGGGATCGTTTTATCGGCGGAAATCTCATAGGCCTTAATGATCCCCGTTAATGCTGCTGTCCCTGACACAGGTATGGGGGCTGTAATATAAATCTTTGCATCCTTTACCCCTGCAGTAATTAATGCGTTCACATACATTGCATTCGTTACCCACGTGATATTTTTTGTTTTGACTGAAATTCCAGATCCAGGTGCTGCTATTGTGATCGCAGAGGAAGAGATTGCTTTTGTTCCTATTAATGAGCTAGCGACATATTTTCCTAAATACTTATGTTCTTCTTGGTTGGAAACTGTAATGATCTGTACATCATTTGGTGCATTCATTTCGGTTAAAAGACCACTTTTTTGCTGTTCGGTTAGATTTTCTCCAAGCGTAACAATCATGTCTCCCTCTGTCATGTCCGCAAAACTTCGCACTGGACTTATAAGCATGATAGCAAATAATGCAAGGATTAAGATTTTTTTCATAATAATAAATTTCCTCCTTAAAGAAAAATCTTTGTTGTCAAATTAACTCATTAATCCGCATGAAGGATTAATGCTTACAATTGAAACTGTAATAGAAGAGAGCTTTACTTGCAAGAGAAATGGATAAATTCGATTATTTAGTGTAGAATGAATTTTATTAGCTTCCTAGTTAGAATCTATTGTTAATGAAAATTATATGAAAGGAAGCGATAAAGTTCTTAGTGGTAAAGCAAGGACGGCTGAATGATTGCTGAATACAGACAAATTATGTATGATTAGGTTGGTGCTGAAACAAAACACGTTCCTTTTTCATACAATGATAAAAATAAATTATTGCTTTATTTCATTTAATGAGGGGTCTATATGTTAATTCGATATAAAAAAACATTTGAAAAAATTGCGATGGGCCTATTATCTTTTATGCCAAACGAAAAGGATTTAAAAAAGCTTCAACAAACCATGAAGCAATATGAAACAGAAGAAGCTTGGCAGCTTTTCCTTTGGAAAGAAGAAGATATAATTGGGCTAATCGGAATCATGTTTAATGGGGAGCAAGAATTGTTAATTCAACACATCTCGGTAAATCCCTCTCACCGTTTACAAGGAACAGGCAAAAAAATGGTGAAGGCTTTAGATGAAATGTATCCAGAAAGAATTGTCACTGCAAATGAATACACATCAGCTTTTATCAATAAATGCGAGATTTGCCCACAGGATCAAAAAGGCAGCGAATAAGCTTATTCGCTGCCTTTTCTTGCTTTCATGGCATTTTCACGTGCTTTGATCACATTTGTTCGATCTCGTAATTTATGGCGGTGCACCAAGAAGTTATTATTTAGATCGCTGTCAATGCACCAAGTAAATCCCAACTCTGAACAGAGTGACTGACATTGTTGGAGTAAGAGTGGGTCGTAAATTGGTAAGTTAAAGCTTTTATATGGGTGCTTTTGTCCGAGTTTAATGAAACAATCCTCTACTATTGCAAACAAGGATATCTCATTTAACCCGAGATTTCTTATAAGTTTTTCTTTTTTAGTGAAAATTTTCATTGCTATTTCAAGCGTTTTTTTTGCTCCGGTATAGTTTCCACGTCGGTGATGGTAACATGAGACAGCTAGTTGTATGAACCCGACCCAGACAGATTGTTTGTTACTGCTATCTTGTTTTTTCCAATATTCTTCAAGAATTTCATGACACTCAAAATAATCCCGATCACCATGGAAATGTACTAAGTACTGAATGTATTCCTTTGGATACAATTGATCACCTCATAGGGAATGAATATGTATAGTTAGTTTAGCATATGATGAGTGCCGAGGAATAATAGAAAGGAACAAAAGCGCAAGCGCCCGTTTAGCGCACGACAGGGATGGAGCTCACTGACTGAGATAAAGGAAACACGAAGAGCGTTAGCGCATTCGTGCTTGACTTATCGTAGAAGTGGGCGAAGTACACTAGTCGCTGGAGCTAGAAGTAAATTAACTTGATTCAAAGTAATCAACAACTTAATATGTTAAAATTTCTAAGAAAGTTTAAAAGCCCGCTAAGTGCGGGCTTCCATGCTGATTGTCTAGCTGCAGCGGCAAACATGAAAGCTTCCGCAATGTTTCATTAATAGACCCAAGAAGCACCTACGATAATCAACAAGATGAATAATACGACGATTAACGCGAATCCGCCTCCAAAACCAAATCCTACTCCATCAGCCATATGAAATACCTCCCATAATGTTTTTGAATTCTTTTCACTTCATCATATGTAGATATATTGAATTTGTTATAGGCGAAATGACCGTTTTCAAGTGCAGGGGCAAACAGGTTGATTTTTCTATTGGATAACTGGGGTGATTCCTCTATACTATTAAATAGCCACACTATGATATTTTTGACGAATTTTTTTAGGAATTTTGGTGAAGATCATGCAACAAAACGAGCATTACAACATAAAAATAGATGCGTTTGAAGGCCCTCTTGATTTACTTCTTCATCTAATAAATAGTTTGGAAATTGACATTTACGATATTCCAGTAGCGCAGATTACCGAACAATATTTACTTTATATACACACGATGAACGAATTGGAGCTTGATGTTGCCAGCGAGTTCTTAGTGATGGCAGCAACCTTGCTTGCGATTAAAAGTAAAATGCTTTTACCGAAACACGAGGAAGAAAGCTTGGATGAAGATTCAAGCTACGAAATTGAGGAAGACCCACGGGAAGAATTGGTCGGACGTCTTATTGAATATCGAAAGTACAAGGAAGCGGCCAAGGATTTAAAAATAATGGGAGAAGAAAGAAGTTTGATGTATACAAAACCGCCAAGTGATTTATCAGATTATGCAAAGGAAATTAAGCCTGAAAAAACGGACCTTAACGTTTCCCTTTATGACATGCTGGCAGCGTTCCAAAAGCTAGTAAGAAGAAAAAAATTGCAGCGGCCGCTGTCGACGAAAATCGCGCGCCAGGAAATATCAATTGATAAAAGAATGACGGAAATATTGGACGAGTTGCGGCGTATAAAAGGACGGAAAAGCTTCAATGATTTATTTCCACATTCTAGTAAAGAACATATTGTTGTAACGTTTCTGGCCATTTTAGAACTAATTAAAAGAAAAGAAATAGATGTTGAGCAGGATAAAAATTTCAGCGAAATTTTTGTAGAAGCAATCGAGGAAGGAGAAATGGTTGTTGGAAATAATTAATTGGAGCAGTATTATAGAAGCCCTGCTCTTTACAGCTGGGGATGAAGGGCTCTCTCTAAAACAAATATCTGAGGTTATTGAAGTCGAAAATCATTTAGTCAAAGAGATGATTGAAAACTTACGACAAGATTATGAACAAGATCAAAACAGAGGATTAACAATTGTGCAGCTAGCAGGAACATATCAAATAGTAACAAAAAAAGAAAATGCTGCCTATTTAAAAAGGCTTGTTGACTCTCCAAGTACAACAGCTCTATCACAAGCTGCATTGGAAACCTTAGCGATAATTGCTTATAAACAGCCAATCACAAGAGCAGAAATTGAGGAAATCCGCGGAGTAAAAACAGAGCGGCCACTGCAAACGCTAACTGCTAAGGCGTTAATTAAAGAGATTGGCAGAGCAGAGGGAACCGGCAGGGCTTATTTGTATGGAACAACAAAAGAATTTCTCGATTATTTTGGTTTAAGAAGCCTTGAGGAATTGCCGCCTCTTCCGGAAAAAGTAAATGAGGAATATGTCCAAGCGGAAGCAGATTTATTTTTTGAAAGATTTCAGGAGACAATTGATTCGAAAGTTTAAAAACGTTCTTTATTTGTGTTAAAATAAAGAAAGAATTTAAATTTGGATACTGTTTTGAAAAAGGAGAGCAACCAAATTGAAGATTATTGCTTGCAAAGGCTTTGAGTTAGAAAAGACAAAATCAAATACTCCCGAAGATTTTTTTAATAAAAGTGAACTTACTTTTATTGATGATGGGAAAGAAAAGAAACTACATGTGCTGTATATAAGGTATTTTGATGAAATCTTTGATGAATTTACTCCTTTTAAACAAGATCCATTGTTTGGTGAAGGTGATAATAGTGTGTATTTTAAGGATATAGTGGCACTTGTTTGCCTATTAAAAGATCCTGAATTGCGCCACCGAAAACGACTTTATTTAAATTCCAAACAAGAATTTGCTGCATACTTTAAAGAAATCAATTATAATAAGCTGCCTGAAATTTTTGGATCTCTTCAACAAAAGAAAGGGTATGAGCTTCGGTCACCGCTTGAGTTCATTATGCAGCCAAAATAATTTTAAGTTAACCATTTGGGGGAGATAATCGTGGGAAATACTCTTGTGAAATCGCAGTTAAAAGAAGTTGAAGAATTTTTAACGAATACCATAAAAACACTTGAAGATTATGCAAATGAAACGACTCTGTCACAGTTTAATCCTGGAAGCGAAGAAGAGCGCGCTTATTATAAAGTAGTTTTTTCTACACTTCGTAAGCTGCTTGTATATAGTGAAGAAAGCCTTGATGCTTGTAAAATTTTAATTCAAAGTGAGCCTTTCCAAAAAGCAGCAGCAGAAAAAACCTTATACAGAATTTATCATCAATGTATTGTTGAATTCTTTTCACCAAAGATTGATGCATGGTACGAAGATAGCCGTTCAGCCTATACAGGAAGAAATTCAATTAAATTCTATAAAGAAGTTCCGGAAAGCCTTCGTCAATTAGTTAAAGGACTTGAAGGTGGATTCCAAAGAATTAGAGAAGACCTTGAATTTTACGAAACAGATTATCGGACAAAAATTATTCAGTCAAAATAATAAATATAAAAAGGGTTATTCGAACGGGTTTTAAAAGCCTGATCGAATAACCCTTTTTATTTCGATAAGAATAATTAAACCGTTCATTCATACCTTTAATTGTGATGAAGTGAAGGAAACAATCAGCAAAAGCAGATTAGGAGGGGAAGAATGGACCGCTTTAAAAGGTATGTGCATGAGTTGTTTGATTGGAATGAGGAAATGAAAAACTTTCTAGCATCTGAGAAGGTAGATGAAAACTCAGAACTGTGGGATAAATTGGATCAATTTACAGGTTTGATTGAAAGTGTCTCTTCGCCATTATCTGATCAGGCTCTGGTTGACTTGCAATCGAAGGCTGAAACGATTCACGCGGAAATGGAAACTTATTTTAAAAGAAAACAAGATATTGGTGATATTTGGGTTTCAGAATTTGTTGTTTCTCCTGGAAATCATACCTTGCCAGACCTCCCCTATTCTTATGATGCGCTTGAACCATTTATTTCTCAAGAAATTATGAGGCTCCACCATGATAAACACCACCAATCCTACGTTGAGGGGCTAAATAAAGCCGAGCTTGAGCTAAAATTGTCAAGGGAAACTAATGACTTTTCTCTCATTAAGCATTGGTCACGGGAGTTGGCATTCCATGGTTCTGGGCATTATCTTCATACAATTTTTTGGCAAAATATGAGCCCATATGGGGGTGGAAACCCAACAGGACAGCTCTTAAATGAAATGGATCGTTATTTTGGGAGCTTCATTCATTTTAAGAATCACTTTTCTGAGGCAGCAAAACAAGTAGAAGGGAACGGCTGGGCGCTTTTGGTTTGGTCGCCGCGAGCAAGGCATTTAGAAGTATTACAATCGGAAAGGCATATGCAAGTAACACAATGGGACACCATTCCTATCCTAGTTCTAGATGTGTGGGAGCACGCTTACTATCTCCAATATAAAAATAATCGGGCGGAATATATTAAGAACTGGTGGGAAGTAGTCAATTGGAATGAAGTTGAAATGCGGTTTGAAAGAGCTAGAGAAATAAAATGGCAGCCATTTTAATAGGGTCTGGTTATAAAGAGATAACTGTCGGGTACAGTTTTCTCTTTTGTTTTTTTTAGTATTATCAGAATTTCTATCTTTGAACTTTGCTGACTGTCTAGTACCGCTTTTGATTTTAGTCATAACAAAACGTAACCTGCATAAACTTGTACAAATAAAACAAGGAGACGAGGTTATCTGATGAGAATGGTTTCGGTGTTATTCATTTTTGCCCTTGTATTTTCAATCGTTTTTACAAACATTCCTCAAAAGGTGAATGCTTCCGTTTCCGTAAGTGCAAAAAGCGCTATCTTAATGGAACAAAAATCAGGTCGAATCCTTTTTGAGAAAGACGCATTTACAAAAAGAAGAATTGCAAGCATAACGAAAATCATGACAGCGATCATAGCAATTGAATCTGGAAAAATGGATAAATACGTAACGGTAAGTGAACGTGCTGTGCATACTGAAGGTTCATCGGTCTATTTAAAGGCAGGTGAAAAAATTAAATTAAAGGATTTAGTGTACGGTTTAATGCTGCGCTCAGGAAATGATGCTGCTGTTGCGATTGCAGAATATGTGGGCGGCAGCGTTGATGGCTTTGTATTTCTAATGAATCAAAAAGCGAAAGAAATCGGGATGCTTAATACACACTTTGCGAATCCACATGGGCTTGATGATCACAATGATCATTATTCAACAGCATATGACATGGCCTTGCTAACGCGGTATGCAATGAATAACGATCTTTATCGAAAGATTGCTGGAACGAAGGTATATCGTGCACCGAACCCTACCGAAAGCTGGGATAGGATTTGGAAAAATAAAAATAGATTGTTGACAAAGTACAAATATTCTACAGGTGGGAAAACGGGTTATACGAAACTGGCTAAAAGAACACTTGTTACAACTGCTGAAAAAGGGGACATGGAACTAATTGCTGTCACTATTAATGATTCGAATGATTGGGATGACCATATTTCAATGTATGAAAATGGATTTAACGGGTTTGACATGGCTGAGGTCCTCTCGAAGGGGAAAATCGATGTAGGGAAGAATAACGGATTTAATGGCAGCCTATTTATAAGAAATTCTCTAGTTTATCCGGCTACTCCTGACGAAATGAAGCTGTTTCGGATCACTTATAAGGTAAAAAAATATTCTCCAAAGCAAAAAACAGGACCTGTTGGAAGCGCTGAAGTCTATCTAGATGGAAAATTAATAAAGGAAGTACCTATTTATTATCAAAGTAAAACCGAGAAAGAAAACAAGCATGGTTTATTGGAATTTTTCTCAAATGTTTTTCTATCTATTCTTGGTGTGAAAACAAATGGTTAACTATATCTGGGTAATTATGACGTTAATTGGAATTGTTTTTGGGATTGTAAATGGAACGATGGAGGAAATAAATAAAGCGGTCTTTATGGGGGCAAAGGAAGCGGTTACCCTTTGTATCGGTCTTATTAGCGTCCTTGTCTTCTGGCTTGGGATGATGCGGATTGCTCAAGAGTCTGGGCTTCTTGAAGGACTATCTAAATTATTTCGGCCGGTTGTGAAACGTCTTTTTCCTGAAGTACCTCCGAACCACCCAGCAATGGGTTATATCTTATCAAACATGATTGCAAACATGTTTGGGTTAGGGAACGCAGCGACACCGCTAGGCATAAAGGCAATGGAAGAGCTACAGGAGTTAAACGGGGGGAAAACAACAGCCAGCAGGTCAATGGTCACCTTCTTAGCTATTAATACGGCGAGCATTACCATCATCCCATCGACTGTGATCGCAATTAGAATGACCTATCATTCTGCCTCGCCAACTGAAATTGTCGTTCCAACATTAATTGCAACATTTATTTCTGCAATTGGAGCTATTTTAATTGACCGTTTCTATCATTACCGAAGAAGCCGTAAAGGATGAGGGCGAATGGAAATATTATCAATGTTATCACTTGGCTTTATTCCAGCATTGATTGGTTTTATTCTTATTTATGGAACTTATAAACAGGTTCCAACCTATGAAAGCTTTGTTGAGGGTGGCAAGGAAGGAATTAAAATTGCTTTTTCGATCATTCCCTATCTAGTTGGCATGCTTGTCGCCATTTCCGTTTTTCGTGCTTCAGGTGCACTAGAAGCTGTGACAAAGTGGATTCGTCCCGCAATGGCCTATTTGGGGATCCCAGCAGAAATCATTCCGCTTGCCCTTATCCGACCGATTTCCGGAACGGCTGCTCTTGGGATGACAAGCGATTTAATCGCAGTTCATGGCCCAGACTCATTTATTGGCAGACTTGTATCTGTATTGCAAGGCAGCACAGATACGACTTTTTATGTCTTAACTGTTTATTTTGGTGCTGTAGGAATCAAAAAAATGGGTGATGCTTTAAAAGTTGGTCTGTTAGCAGATATTTTCGGCATCGTTGTATCCATTGTAGTTGTTGCTTTTATGTTTGGGAGAAAGTGATTTTCGATGAAAATAATAAAAATGTAAAGAAGCAAGTCATTTTTGGTATAAAAACCATAAAGACTTGTTTTTTTGAGTTTTGTTACTATACGTTACTTTGAAAATAGAAGAAATTATGTCATAATTCTTAAGGAAAGAAAATGAATTTTTTGTGAAAGTATACATTGAGGTGGTAGTAAATGGAAAGATTGCAGAAAGTCATAGCCCGTGCGGGTATTGCATCAAGAAGAAAATCTGAAGAGCTTATTAAAGATGGGAAAGTAAAGGTAAATGGTAAAATTGTAACTGAGCTTGGAACAAAGGTTACTTCATCTGATAAAGTGGAAGTTAATGAGGTCCAAATTGAAAGGGAAGAACCTGTTTATTTTCTTTTATATAAACCTCGCGGCGTTATATCAAGTGTTCAGGATGATAAAGGAAGAAAAGTTGTTACCGATTTCTTCCCTCACTTAAAAGAGAGGATTTATCCAGTCGGCCGTCTCGATTATGACACCTCCGGATTACTTATTATGACCAACGATGGGGAGTTTGCTAATCTACTGATGCATCCTCGTGGGGAAGTTGAAAAAGTATATGTTGCCAAAACAAAAGGTATTCCATCTAAGGAAAATTTAAAAAAGCTTGAAAGAGGAATCTTGCTTGACGATGGGAAAACAGCTCCAGCAAGGGTAAAATTGTTATCGGCAGACAATAAAAAACAAACCGCGATTATTGAAATCGCGATTCACGAAGGACGAAATCGACAGGTTCGCAGAATGTTCGAGGCAATTGGAAGCGATGTAGTAAAGCTAAAGCGCGAACGCTATGGATTTTTAACTTTGGGGGGATTAAATTCAGGGGATGCAAGAGAGCTTACTCCACATGAGGTTAAGCAGTTGAGAGCACTTGCAATGGAGACGCTTAAAAAACATTAAATAAAAAATTTCAAATGAAATTTAATCCGTTTTCACTGCGTTTATGTTGATAAATGGTATAGTTAGATTAAATGATTTTTAAGGTTCATTGGGGGAGGAACTTATGAAAAAAAAACAACGCTTACTGATAAGAACGCTCATTTTACTTATACTAGGTGTTGCGGTTGTCTATACATTATATCAAAACTTCACTAAAGATCAGCAAATGAAAGTAGCAGTCGGTGAAAAGGCCCCTGATTTTGTATTGACAGATATGCAGGGCAATAAACATAAACTTTCTGAATACAAAGGTCAGGGTGTGTTTCTCAATTTCTGGGGCACATGGTGTAAACCATGTGAGACCGAAATGCCCTACATTAACAATCAGTATCATCAGTTTAAGAATAAAGGGGTACAAGTTTTAGCTGTTAATGTAAGTGAATCAAACCTTGCTGTTACGAAATTTGCTGAAGGTCATAATCTCGATTTTCCAATTGTAATTGATAAGGATGGCCAAGTTCAAGCTGCCTACGGAATAGACCCGCTTCCTGCAACCTTTTTAATTGACAAAAACGGAAAAGTGGTTAAATACTTCACCGGCCAATTAACGGAGGATACGGTCAGGGATTTAATGAACCAAATTAAACCATAAGGTGTGGGGAGTTTTAATAATGAATGATGTTAAATGTGAATGCGGGCATGTCAATCCACATGGGACGTTTTTCTGTGAGGCATGCGGGAAGGTACTGCTGGAAGAGGATGAGCAGGATAAGCAAAAGCAAATGATCGACATGCGTTATGAGGGCAGTGCGCGCCGCTCACAAACGTATAATAAAACATTAATCGATAAAATATGGAACTTTTTTTCTTCGGTAAAAGTGGGCGTTTGGCTAATCCTAATTACTTTAGTAGCTTCTGCTGTTGGAACTATTTTGCCGCAGGAGATGTATATTCCACAAACTATGCCTGCAGAACAATATTATCAGGATCAGTATGGTTGGGTTGGAAAACTCTATTTTGAATTAGGCTTTAATAATTTATATAGTTCATGGTGGTATTTGTTGTTAATGGCATTAATAGGAGTCTCTCTTGTTATCTGCAGTCTTGACCGTGTTATACCCTTATATAAAGCTTTAAAGGCTCAAAGAGTCACCAGACATGAAGGATTTTTAAACCGTCAGCGCTTGTTTGCTATTTCAAAGAATGTAATTGAAGCTGATTCCCTTATAAAGGTTAAAGAGCGTTTAAAGGCAAAGCGCTATCACATTAGAGAAGAAAATGGCGATTTATTAGCGGAAAAAAATCGGTTTTCCCGCTGGGGTCCTTATATAAATCATATTGGTTTAATTATTTTTCTCATTGGCGGAATGCTCAGGTTTATTCCTGGAATGTATGTGGATAAAGTCATGTGGATACGTGAGGGAGAGACAAAAGTAATCCCAGAAACCAACGGGGAATACTTTGTTACAAATAATCAATTCATTAAACAGGATTATAATAAAAACAAGGATAATAAAGCTTTTGAGGCCACGATTGACCGTGTTGGAATGATTCCAAAAAATTATCAATCTAATGTAACTCTATATCAAACAGCAAAGAGGACAATTACAGGGGAAAAGCCAGATTTAAAAAAGGTAAAAGACTATCAAATCCGTGTCAATCATCCTTTGACTTTCAATGGCTATTCTTTATATCAGGTAGATTATAAATTGGACGAGCTTAATACCATGACGTTTACGTTCATCAATAAACAAACAAATCAGCCATATGGCGATTTAACCATAAATTTATTTGATCCTAAAGAAAAATATGATCTAGGTAATGGTTATTCAGTAGAAGTTTTAAGCTATTTTCCTGATTTTGAATTTTCAAAAAGCGGCGAGCCATCAACAAAATCACGAATACCTAATAATCCTGCCTTCGTTTTTCGAATGACTGCTCCCGATAAACCGAAGGGCGAAACAAGCTTTGTTGCAATCAAACAAACCATTGAACCATTTGGAAATAATGAGTATAAAATGAAATTTAGAGGGATTGGTACAAAGAATGTCTCGGGACTTACAGTAAGAAAGGATTCAACTATTTGGGCGATTATTTTAGGCGGTATTATTTTTATGATAGGTGTTATTCAAGGAGCATATTGGAATCACCGCAGGATTTGGATTCAACGCAAAAACGGGGAAATTTGGGTTGCTGCCCATACCAATAAGAATTGGTACGGTCTAACAAGAGAGATGGAAGCAATCTTAGAAGATACAAATCTAACGATGCCAGAGGATCAACTTCAAAAGAAAAAAATGGAATGAGGGGGTAGTCATATTGGTAAGTTTAAGCAGTAATCTACTTTATATAGCCTTTATTCTTTATTTAATTGCTACATTGTTTTTTGGGGGAGCAATTAAATCAAATAAAGAAGTAAATGAGAAAAAGGGCACCAACCGATGGGGGAAAATCGCGGTAGTTTTGACAATCGTCGGATTTATATCACAACTGGGGTATTTTGTTACAAGATGGATTGCAGCGGGACATGCCCCGGTCAGCAATCTATTTGAATTTACCACTTTTTTTGGCATGGCACTTGTGGGGGCCTTTATTATTATTTATTTCATATATCGTACACCGCTCCTAGGATTGTTTACAATGCCTGTAGCAGTTTTGGTGATTGCCTATGCAAGTATGTTTCCAAGAGATATTACACCATTGATCCCGGCCTTACAAAGTGATTGGCTTAAAATCCATGTCACAACAGCTGCAATTGGCGAAGCGATTCTTTCAGTTAGTTTTGCGGCAGGATTAATTTATCTCGTCAAGGTAATCGACCAAACAAAAGCGAGTGCACGAACACTTTGGCTTGAAATTGTAATGTTCGGTTTAGTGATGACACTAGGTTTCGTCATCGTATCCTCTGTATTTACTGGAATGGGTTATCATGAGAAATTTAATTGGATTGATAAAACGAAAGCCCAAGCAGAAGTTGAATATACTATGCCAGCTCTTGTGGGGCCACACGAATGGGAATTAACAACGAAAGATAAATTCAAGCCATTAATCGCAGTACCGGCTATCATTAATGCAAAGAAGATGAATACCGTTATTTGGTCATTTATCGGAGGAATTCTGGTATACTCACTCCTTCGTCTAGTGTTAAGAAAACGAATTGCTGCTGCGTTGCAGCCATTTGTGAAAAATATAAAACTTGATTTGGTTGATGAAATTAGTTATCGCTCCGTGTTAATTGGTTTTCCAGTCTTTACTTTAGGTGCTTTAATCTTTGCAATGATTTGGGCACAAGTTGCTTGGACCAGATTTTGGGGGTGGGATCCAAAGGAAGTCTGGGCTTTAATTACGTTTTTGTTTTATGCAGCATTTTTACATCTCCGTCTTTCCAAAGGCTGGCATGGTGAAAAATCAGCATGGCTTGCTGTTATTGGTTTTGTTATTATCATGTTTAATTTAATCGCTGTTAATTTGGTACTTGCTGGTCTCCATTCCTACGCAGGATCATAAGAAAAGCGGAAGCGCTCGAAAAGAGGAACGTCGACTAAAAGCGCCGCCGTCCTGGCGGCAACGTCGGCACTAGCACGTTCTGTGCGTCCAAGCTAGACAGTTTTCAAAGTTCAAAACTTTATATTGTAAAAGAAAACACGGAAATATGCCTATAACATTTTAAACTTTGAGTTAGTAAATACTCAAAGTTTAAAATGTTATATTTTATAAGTTTTTTACAAATAGTAATGCTATTCATCACTTTCATACATGGGAATTTGACAAAACAATGGAAGCCACTTCGTGATCTTTTTATCGCAGAAAATATATTTTATAAAAAATGCAAGTTTAGCTACTTATTTTTCCTGTATTTATAGTAAAAATAGGTAATTTTTTTTCATATTTGTGAACTTTTTAGCACTAATTTCATATGCAATCGCTGAAAGCATAGTAAAATTGGACACCATTTTGTAAAATAACACCATGGGGTGATTTAGTAATGGAAAAAGACGTGAAAATTTTAGTAGTAGATGATGAAGAAAGAATCCGTCGTTTATTAAAAATGTATCTTGAACGTGAGGAATATTCAATAGATGAAGCAGAGGATGGAAATGAGGCTTTAGCAATGGCATTGGCTAATGACTACGATGTAATTCTACTTGATCTAATGATGCCAGGAAAAGATGGAGTTGAAGTATGCAGGGAGCTGCGGGAAAAGAAAGCTACACCTGTTATCATGCTTACTGCTAAAGGGGAGGAAGTAAACCGCGTTCAAGGCTTTGAAGTGGGAACCGATGATTATATTGTTAAACCCTTCAGCCCAAGGGAAGTTGTTTTGCGTGTGAAAGCATTGCTCCGAAGGTCTTCTCAAACAAGTTATTTGCAAACAGATACAACAACAAAGGACGTTATTGTTTTTCCACATTTAACAATTGATAACGATGCGCATAGAGTAACGGCTGATGCCAAAGAAGTGAGTTTAACTCCAAAAGAATATGAATTACTTTATTTTTTGGCAAAGGCTCCGGATAAAGTATTTGATCGCGAACAGCTCCTAAAAGAGGTTTGGCATTATGAATTTTTTGGAGATTTACGTACTGTTGATACACATGTAAAACGCCTTCGCGAAAAACTAAACAAAGTTTCTGAACAAGCAGCAAGAATGATCGTAACAGTTTGGGGAGTGGGCTACAAGTTTGAGGTAGTTAATGAATGATCTTAATACGGAGTGTAGTAGGTAAACTCTGGGGAACCATACTTTTATTAGTTTCATTTGTCCTATTTATATTGACAATTATGTTGCTCGAATATTTTAATAACTATAACATTAGTGTAATGAAAAATGACATAACAAAAACAGCAGTGAAGATTGCAAATGTTTTAGAAGATCAAGGCAAGAATAATCTTCCCCTTGGTTTAGAAATTTCTTGGGAAATTGTGGACGATGTTACGAATGTAGTGATTGTTAAAGATAAAAATGAAGTCTACTATTCTCCCAACACATCTGCAAAAAGGAGATTAACGATTTCGGATATCCAGAAGGATAAGGAATTATCGAAGGTTTTTGATGGGCGTACAAAAGTTGAAAAGGTTTCAACGCTTCCATCAACGAATGGAAAGCGAACGGATGGCAGCTATTCGATTGTAGGTGTACCGCTCCACCTTTCGGACGGAAAAAATGGGGCTGTATTTATTTATCAATCATTAACTGTGGTAAAAGAAACGTCCCGAAATACGACAAAATTTATTCTCCTTGTAGCAGGAGTGGCGATCATTTTAACAACTATTTTTGCCTTCTTCCTGTCAACCCGAATTGCTGCCCCGCTCAGAAAAATGCGGGAAGCTGCTTTTGAGGTAGCTAGGGGAAAGTTTGATACAAAGGTTCCTATTCTTACACATGATGAAATCGGTGAACTGGCAACAGCCTTTAACCAAATGGGTAGACAGCTAAAATTTAATATGAATGCACTTAGTCAGGAAAAAGAGCAGCTTGCCAGCATTTTAAGCAGTATGGCAGATGGGGTAATCACCTTTAATCGGGATGGTACGATCTTAATTTCTAATCCGCCTGCGGACCGTTTTCTTCAATATTGTTATTATGAAAAAAGTGATATTACCAGTAATACCGAGGCAATTCCATCAAAGGTAATGGATTTGTTTCAACAAGCTGTAGATACCGAGAAGGATCAAATAGGAGAAATATCCCTGCAAGGGCAGCATTGGGTGATTCTGGTGAGCCCTCTTTACAGCAATCAATTTATCCGCGGTGCTGTTGCTGTTGTTCGAAACATGACGGAAGAACGGAAATTGGACAAGCTTAGAAAAGATTTTATTGCCAATGTTTCACATGAGCTTAGGACGCCTATTTCTATGCTTCAAGGTTATAGTGAAGCAATTGTGGATGACGTGGCCGAAACAGAGGAAGAGAAAAAGGAAATGGCTAAGGTCATCTATGATGAATCATTGCGAATGGGCCGATTAGTAAATGAATTGCTTGATCTAGCCAGAATGGAATCTGGTCATATTCAACTAACGATAGATGAGGTAAATCTTGATTCCTTTATCAGTCGAATCATCCGTAAGTTTCAAGGAATTGCAAAGGAAAACGAAATTAATATAAGTGCAAACATTAGTGAGGAAGTAACTCATTTTTCATTCGACCCAGACCGTATTGAGCAAGTACTAACAAATTTAATCGATAATGCAATTAGACATACTCCAAAGGGTGGATATGTTGAGTTAACAGTTATTCGGGATGAAAAAGGCATTCATATGGAGGTTAAAGACTCCGGATCAGGAATCCCTGAAGAAGATTTACCTTTCGTGTTCGAACGTTTTTATAAAGCTGATAAAGCAAGGACAAGAGGTCGGTCTGGAACAGGATTAGGACTGGCAATTGCCAAAAATATTATTGATGCTCACCATGGCCACATATCCGTTCAAAGTAAACTAGGCCAAGGTACGACATTTTCCTTTTCTCTGCCGCGAATATAGCCAGAAACACAGCAATTTTGCCGATTGATCTTGATTCACGGGAAACAAGAAAAGCGGGAGCTAGACAATAAAGAAAAGGGGAAGTGCCCGCTTTTCAAAATAAAGAACTCATCCAAAAGTTTGGATGAGTTTTTTATTGATCAAAAAATGTATAATATCGCAAAAAACTCCAAATTATAACAAGTATGCTTAACGGCCCTTTCAATATACCAATGGTCTAAACATGATAAAGCCTTGGTGAAATAGGAGGGACCAGATTGAGGAGGATTAGAATGCGAGACTACATAAGGCAGTTTTTAATTGCTGGAATTCTGGCACTTTGTGTCGGTTTGTTCTTTTTAGGGGGGGAACACTCACAAGCTAGTATGCTTAACTCAAGTATGCCAAAGAAAGAGTGGATTTGGCCTGCTGATGGTATTATTTCGGATACCTTCGGCACTAGACAAGGAAAACATAAAGGGATTGATATTGCAGGGAAATTAAATTCTCCTATTTTTTCCGTCGATAATGGTGTGGTAGAAAAATCCTATTATTCGAATAGTTACGGTAACGTCATTTTTATTAATCATCAAAGTAACTATGTTACCGTTTATGCCCACTTAAGTGAAAGACTTGTAACAAAAGGTCAGCAGGTTAAAAAGGGTGAGACAATCGGAAAAATGGGGAGATCTGGTCAAGCGACTGGCGTTCACCTTCATTTTGAAACGCATCAATCTGAATGGACATTTGACAAAAAGTATGTCTTAGATCCTGAAGGTCTATTGGGAGACAAAAAATTGGGTGAAGTTGTACAAGCTGGAGCTATTAATGAAGGGGATAATGCATTAGAGGCTAGCTCACGCTTTCGGACACAAGAAGAACATAGAGGTAACAAACAATTGACCGTGAAAAATAATCCTGACGATACATATGTTGTCCAACAGGGCGATACGCTGTCGTCGATAGCGCGTAACCGTAATATCCCTGTCGGCGTCTTGAAAAAAACAAATCATTTAACTACTGATTTAATCAAAACAGAGCAAATATTAATTATACCCAAAAAATAAACCAACGAAAACCGCAGATTTGAGTATCCGCGGTTTTTTTGCTATATCCACTTATTTAAAAAGAAACACCCTCTCATAAAGAGAGGGTATTCAAACCAACTATATTTTTTACATAAGTTTATTCGAATTTATTTGCATTGCCTTCGAATGGCTCGTCAGCAACTTTGATCGAATCAGTTGGGCAACCTTCAAAAGCATCCATCATATCATCCACTAAAACATCAGGGATTTCAACAATACCTTCATTTTCGTCAAGTGTTACAAAAGCAATGCCTTCATCATTGTAATCATAAATATCCGGTGCTGCTGCGCCGCATGCTCCGCAAGCAATGCAAGTTTCTTGGTCAACAATTGTGTACTTTGCCATGAAAAAAAACCTCCCAGTATAATAAACAAATATAGTGCTCTCTTGCTTTCCACCATTCAAGAATGGAAACCATTTCACATTCCTATTGTAAAACTGATTCGACAACTTTTCAATAGGAAATTGCCTCATACTTTTAGGTTGTCGATTTGTTTCTCCATAATTCAACATTTTTAACAAACTTGAGGGTAGATTCATGCTAAAATAAGAAAGAAACGGTAATTGAGTGTGGTAAGGTGGTGTGTGGAATGTCCTATATAGAGAGGATTATTCTGAATTGCTTAAAACAGCTAAATGGCGAAAGAACCATTTATTCCATTTATCATCTTTTAAAAGGAAAAAAAACGTCACAAACGATTCAAGATGCGCACCTTTTTAAATTAACTCACTATTTCGGTGTATATCAATGGTTTACGCGTGCAGATCTAGAAGCAGTGATTAAAAATCTAATAGGTAACGAATGGATTACATCCTGTGCAGAACAACGTTTTCGTTTAACAAAAACGGGAGAGGATATCCTTTTACAAGTAAGTGATCAATACCCTGTCCCGATTTATCTAAATGGGTTCAAGTATCATCAGATGGATAGTAAATTATGGAAGAGGCTATCATTACTTGTCCAGGTTATTTCAAACCTTGTTAATAAGGAGACACATTATATCCCCATCCAAAAAAATAAAGAGACCCATAGTTGGCTTAAATCATTTTTAAGAAGAACCAAACTGCAAAGAAATTTATTAGCAAGTACCCTTTATTCAGAGTTAGTGGATTGTTTCAAAACAGCAGATCATCTTGATCCTTCCATCCTTATTTTTCGGCTTACGGGTTACAACAGGATTGGGCAGACTTCTCAACAAACAGCCGAAATGCTGAAAATGGATTTTGCACGGTATCATCTTGAATTTTTGAATATCCTTCATTTTTTAATAGAACAAGTAACAACCAATAAAAATCGTTTCCCCTTATTGAACTCAATCCTTGAGCACAAGGGGCAGCATATAGTAATGACCAATTCATCGTATAGAACCTACGAGCTACTTGGAAAGGGATATTCGATAGAAGAAATTGCCAAGTATCGACGGTTACAAAAAAGCACAATTGAAGACCATATTGTCGAAATTGCTTTAAATATTGACGATTTTTCAATTGATGCCTATATAGATAAACAAAACCAAGACAGAATACTATTAGCAGCAAAACAAACTGCTTCAAAGCAACTAAAGCTTATTAGAAGTGAGATCTCGTCGGTGAATTATTTTGAAATTCGCTTAGTCCTTGCTAAATATGGGGGAAAATAATGGACTTAGAAAAAATTTTAAAAAAATATTTTGGGTATCATTCCTTTAAACCCGGTCAAAAAGAAGTAATCACATCGATTTTAACTGGAAATCATACCTTGGCCATGCTGCCAACTGGAACAGGAAAATCACTTTGCTATCAATTTCCAGGTTATATTTTAGATGGGACAATTATTATTGTTTCTCCTTTATTATCGCTCATGCAGGATCAGGTGGAACAAATGATGAGAATAGGGGAGAAAAGGGTTATTGCTATAAATTCCTTTTTAACAAATGAAGAGAAAAAAAATGCACTTAGCAATATTAAAAAATATAAGTATATTTTCTTATCACCAGAAATGCTTCATGTTGACTTTATTATCAGAATTCTAAAAGGATTAACAATTTCTTTATTCGTCGTTGATGAAGCCCATTGTATTTCACAGTGGGGATATGATTTTCGCCCTGATTACTTGAAGTTAGGGGAGATCCGCACAAAACTTGGGAACCCGTTAACCTTAGCTTTAACGGCTACAGCGACTAAAAACGTGCGAGAAGATATTATCAATTCGCTTGGTTTAAAGGAAGTAAATAAAGTGGTGTCAACGGTTGACCGTCCAAATATTGCATTATCTATTGAGAAACTTGGAGATTTTCAGGAAAAGCAAAGCCGCCTTATTGAATTAGTTCACAATCTTCAATCTCCGGGTATTATTTACTTCTCTAGTAAAAAAGTAGCGGAACAAATGGCTTTACTATTGAAAGAAAATGGAATTAGAAACGTTATGGCCTACCATGGCGGAATGGATCAAGAGCAAAGGGTTTTAATTCAGCAGCAATTTATTCAAGGACAATTAGATATAATTTGTGCAACCAGTGCCTTTGGTATGGGGGTAAATAAAGATAATATCCGGTTTATTATCCACTACCATATGCCCATGCAGATCGAATCGTACCTGCAAGAAATTGGCAGAGCCGGACGGGATGGAAAATCCAGCATTGCTATTCTATTGAACTGTCCTGGGGATGAGCAGCTGCCATTACAGCTAATCCAAAGGGAACTGCCCACGGAGCAACAAATCGATTGGTTATTTAATCGGTTAAATAAAGATGAAAATTCTTTTATTCTGGATGAGAAGTTCATACAATTAGGTGGATTTTCTGAAACTCAATGGAGAATTGTCGAAGAGTTTGCAGGTCATCGCCAGGAAAATGCCAATGGTCTTGAAACAGCGATGAAAAACCTAAAGGAATATGTTGTCAAGCGGATTGAAGTTAAGAGAGAAAATCTTTTTCAAATAATAAAATGGATTGATTCCAATAACTGCAGAAGAGATTTTATTCTCAATTACTTTGAAGAAGCAGCCAATCGGAACGTGCATAATTGCTGTGATTATTGCAGTATTGATAAAACTAATTATCAAAAAAATGATATGGAGAAACTGTATGAAGTGAATCAAGAGCATTGGACCGAGTATCTAGCGAAAATACTTTTAGTGTGAGGGAAAATTTGAAGAATAAATATAGTGAAATTATCAACGAGTTAACAGATAAAGAATTAATCCGGCACCTTTATACAACCCAAATTATTTTAATAGCCCTTTCGCTAGTTTTAAGCATTTTTTTATTTGATGAGCACTCGTTTTGGCAGCAAATAAATTTGTTTGACTTGGATATTCTTACAATTGGTCTGACAGCAGGATTACTAGTTGTCCTAATTGATTTTCTGTTTACCAAATGGCTTCCAAGCACTTATTATGATGATGGCGGCTTAAATGAAAGGATATTTCGTAATCAAAACTTTGTTCAGATATTTTGGATTACGATTTTTGTGGCATTTAGTGAAGAAATGCTTTTTCGGGGCATTATTCAAACAAAAATAGGGCTGATTTGGGCCTGTTTACTATTTGCTGCTGTCCATTATCGCTACCTTTTTAATTGGTTTCTATTTTTAAACATCATTTTACTAAGTTTTCTAATTGGTTTTATATTCGCTTGGACGAATAACCTAGCGGTTACGATTGTAATGCATTTTGTCATTGATTTTTTATCAGGGATCCAGATTAGATGGAAGAATATAAACAAAGTTAATGAACAGGAAGGGTCATTCCATGAGTAAAGAAGAACCATATCGAGATCAAGCAGAGAAATTAAGGAAAAAAATTGAAAAATATAATGAATCGAGTCTTGAAGAAACTAAAAATAATCTACCGCCACGGGGTCAATTACACCGAAATAAGAAAAAGAAAACGAAATGGAGGCTGAAATTTCCGCTTCTTCGCTTATTGGTATTGTTTTTCATTCTTTTACCGATTACCATTTTTAGTATCTACTCCTATATAGGGAGTAAACACATTGGAACAGAAAAAGCATCAGTATCTTCTAAAGGATATGAAACGATTAACTTTGAAAAGTCCAAAAGTGAACAAACAAATTACTCTACTGAAAATAGTAATAAGGAAGTAAGTAACCCTAAACTGCAAAAGGAAAAAAGTACAGAGAATAGTTCAAATAATTCTACTACTAGCCAACAGACTATAGATAGTGAAAATAATAATGGACAAGTCAGTGTCCCACCATCATCTCCACAAAGTAATAGTCAAGCAGCAATTGGGAAGGAATCAGATACAAGTACAAACATTCAAGCTGATCCTTCAATAAATCAATCAAATACGGTACAAGATCAGTCAAACACTGTGCCTAGCCAAGTAGAGACTAAAAAAATAGTTTATCATACAGTTCAACCGCATGAGACGCTTTATCATATCGCAATGAACTATTATCATTCAAAAACAGGGGTCGAAACAATAAAGGCAGCAAATCATTTGCAAACGAACAGCATTTCAACTGGACAAGTTTTAAAAATACCTTTGAACAAGTAACCGATCAAACAATGATCGGTTTTTTCGTCTAGGAAACTATAAAATAATAACCTGTTGATAACATTGAATGAAGTTAATCTATGTCTAGCTACAGCGCCCAGCGACTAGTGTACTTCGCCCACCTCCCTACAATAAGTCAACATCGAATCGCTAACGCTCTTCGTGTTTCCTTTATCTCAGTCAGTGTGCTCCAGTCCATACGTCGCTAAACGGGCACTTTCGCTTTTCTCATCATATTTTTCTGGACAAGGTCATAGAAATAGAAAGGAAATGGAGGGACTAAGTATGGAATCGTCAATACTTTTACTTGATGAGAATACCGATCCGGCAACAAAGCAAATTCTTGAAAACGTAGTGAAGCGAAAAAAGAAATTTGATCTTTATAAACGGCGCCATACAATAGCAATTTGGATCACACTATTTCTTGTTTCACTTTTCTTTCTTTATCTTTATTTCACGATAGCTAGGAACTATTCTTACTCTTTCTCGGCAATGTTTTCAGCCTTCGTTAAGGATTCCAATAATTTAACTTTTCTTATCGCAGCAGTAGGAATGTATGGGTATATGAATTTACTTAAAGAAAAAAAAGAAAAATCAGAAAAGGAATTTCATGAACTAAGATGTGAAATTGTTGATCGCAGTAAAGATCTCTGGAAAAAGGAAGAAGCATGGAAAAACCGTCATCTAATCTTTGAAATGATGAAAAGTAATTATGATATTAATCTGTATCATGAAAAAAAGTAAGAAGCAGTCAATAAAACTGCTTCTTTTCTTAAAAAACTTTTTTTTGATCTTGCTCTTCTTTTAAGATTTCAACTGCCTCACGGAACCGCTGGGCATGAATAATCTCACGCTCACGTAAAAACCGCAGTCCATCATTTAGGTCAGGGTCATCACTTAGATTAATGAGCCATTGATAAGTAGCCCTTGCTTTTTCTTCTGCAGCAATATCTTCATATAAATCCGCAATCGGATCTCCCTTAGCCTGAATATATGCTGCTGTCCATGGTACACCAGAGGCATTGTGATAAAATATGGCATTGTCATGAACAGCATAATGATCTCCGAGTCCGGCCGCTTTTAGCTGCTCTGGGGTGGCATCTTTCGTTAATTTGTAAACCATTGTCGCGATCATTTCAAGATGGGCGAATTCTTCCGTCCCGATGTCGGTTAGTAATCCAATCACCTTATCGGGAATCGTGTATCTTTGATTTAAATATCGCAGTGCTGCAGCAAGTTCTCCATCAGCGCCTCCGTATTGTTCTATTAAGTATTTTGCCAAAGTAGGATTACAGGTACTAACTCGAACGGGATGTTGGAGCTTTTTTTCATATATCCACATGATCGTGTCTCCCTCCTTTTTCTATACCTGCCAAGGCCATGGAGAGTCTGCCCAATTCCATGGGTACCCTGAGTAGCTGTTCCCATACTGCAATAGGGGACCGAATTGCTTTTCAAATGCTTTCTTTACTTGTTTTCTTTCTTTTGCAAATTGGTTAAATTGGCTAATAGCTTCCATATCCGTTGGGTGTGTATCTAAATATAAAGTAAGTTCCACTAACACAAAATCAACTGCTTGCAACTGTTCCATCATTTGATAATATTCAGCAGGGATTTGGCTCATGGTTGACTATCCCCCTTTGACCGTTCGAAAGGATTATAATATGGGTCATAAAATGGCTTCCAAATCGTTCCGGCTCTAAGAGCCTCTGCAGGTGTAAATTGCGGGAGATTTTGCGGCTGGTATCCCATATAAAGATGGGGAGGTGTCGAATAGGTTTTAACCTTTATAGGAACACAAGGGTCGAAAGAACTGGCAAAAGGATGATACGATTTATGATGAGTATTCATAGAAGCCCTCCTTATTTAACATCATTTAATATTATGAAATATATTTCTGAACATGACAGAAATATAGAATCAATGAAGGGGATTTCCTCTAATTTGTGGAAGTATAAAGTGTAGGCAAATGTGACATATTTTGTACATTGAGGTGATAAAAATGTTTGTTAAAAGTATCATGATCCCAAAACATCGTTGTATTACGGCTCAGCATAATGAAACATTAAGATCGGCATTACAAAAATTGGAAAACCATCAAATACATGGAATGCCTATTATAGATGGTGATCGCTATGAAGGGATCGTAACAAAATATCATATCTATGAAAGCTATTTACTTTCGAGTAAACAAAAAGATGAATTTTTAGATTCTACATACGTACAAGATATTGCGACACACCAAGAAGTTTTTTTAGTTGGGGTAGCGGCCTTTGAGAAAACACTGCTTGAATTAAGAGATGCTCCTGTATTAGCTGTTTGTGACAATAATCGTAGAATCCTTGGAATTATGACGCGTTCTGATGTTTTAGAGCAATTTCAAAGTGCATTTGGTGTAAATCGGCCAGGAATACGAATTGCATTAACCTCAGTAGAAACAGAAGGCCGTCTTGCTCGTCTCTCGGAAATTGCTCACCAGTTTCAAGAACATATCATCTCTCTTGTTACTTTTGATGAGACTGATAAACTTGTTAGAAGGATTGTCATGAAGATTGAAAAGAAAAACAATATAGATCGTTTCACGAAGAAGCTTGAGGAACATGGTTTTCGAATCTTAAGCGTTCGGGAAGATTAATTGTTTTCAATAGGGTAAAAAGAGAAAAACCTTCTCATACACTAATATGGGAAGGTTATTTTCTTTTTGTAAATAATGATTATATGATAATATCTTTCTACAATTGAAAAGGAGTTTACTGAAATGGGTTTTATTTTGGCTATCATACTTTGCGCATGCTTTATTTTATTATTTTGGATGGTTAGGCAAGCTTTTTTGAATAAAGTAGTAAAACAGGAATTGCGGTTTACAGATTTTCCAGCTTCGTTTGGAAAAGTATCGATATTCTTTATATCCGATATTCACCGAAGAATCGTTTCTGAAAAGATCATTTCCGAAGTGAAAGACCAGGTGGATATGGTCGTAATTGGCGGTGACTTAACGGAAAAAGGTGTTCCAATGGATAGAGTTAAGGAAAACATAGGAAGGTTAAGAAGCCTTGGACCAGCGTATTTTGTATGGGGTAACAATGATTATGAAGTTGATTTTCATGAGTTGGATGTGATTTTGTTTGAAAATGGCATAAAGATTCTGGACAACACGGCAGTCGTATTTGAGTCTGAAGATGGTGATAAATTAAGTTTGCTGGGGGTTGATGATTTAAGTCAGAACAGGGACCGCATTGATCTCGCCCTGATGGATGCAGAAAAGAACAGCTTTAAAATTTTAGCATGCCACTATCCGAAAATTATGGAAAACATTATTCCAGAATATGGAATTAGTTTAGTATTAAGTGGCCATACCCATGGGGGACAGATCCGTGTTTTTGGTTTTGGTCTATATGAACGTGGAAAAATAAAAAAGTATAATAAAACAACCCTGTTAATTAGTAATGGGTATGGAACAACTACCATTCCACTGCGGCTGGGAGCGCCTGCAGAATGCCATTTACTTACAATAAGAAAAGCTGAAACGCCTGTCTAAACTGCTTTTCTTCACTTTTTAGGAACGGTTGAGTAATGAAGATGTCATGAAAAAAAGAAATGCCTGATATAGACAATTCACCAACAAACTGTTGTGACATAAACTAAATTTAACAGTGATGTCATGGCAGGGGGCAAACAGAATGCGTTTTGAACGCTTAACAGCTAATAAAATTAAAATCTTTCTAACCTCTGATGACTTGTTTGACAGAGGGCTATCTAAAGAAGATATCTGGAAAGATTCAATAAAATGGGATCAGCTTTTTCACGATATGTTAAAAGAGGCTAGTGAGGAATTTGACTTTGATTTTCAGGGGGCTATTGCAATTGAAATTTTTGCAATTCAATCCCAAGGGATGATTATGATTATTACGGTCGAAGAGGTTGGAGACGGAGAAGAGAGATTACACGACGGATTTCTTGAAATGAAGGTCAAGGTGGAAGGTTCTGCATTCATTCTGTACGAATTTGAAAGTATTGAAGAAGTAATTGAGCTTTCAAAACGATTTTCACAAATGGGGATTTTTGGTGGAAGTTTATATGCACTAAATAACCGCTACTACTTGTTAATGGAAAATTTTGCTCCTGTTGAGTTAAATAAAATCATTTCTATATTGTCGGAATATGGAAATATTTCTATTATTAGCCCGCATTACTTGGAGGAATACGGTAATAAAATTATCGAAAATAAAGCGGTGGATACGATATCTCATTTTTTTAAATAAGATTTGGTGTCCACCGCTCTACCTTTTCTATGATGTTTCAAACGTTTTATGAATAATTAGTAATTCCTCTTGTGATAACAATGGCAACGTTTACATTTACTGAATTGATTTAAGTGAAATCTCTCAGTTTCATCTTGCATATATCATTCAAACGTGTATACTTGTGTCTGAAAGCGGACAACATTCGCGAGTGATTTCTTTAGGGAGGATTACATATGTCAGCCGAGAATAGTAATGAAAAGATGATACATGAAAGCAAACACGATGTGTTGGCATCCACACAGACTGTTGTTCATAGAGCCTTACAGAAACTTGGTTATCCGGAAGAAGTCTACGAGCTTTTAAAAGAGCCCTTACGCTTATTGACTGTCAAAATTCCTGTCAGAATGGATGATGGTTCGATTAAGATTTTTACAGGCTACCGTGCCCAGCACAATGATGCTGTCGGACCTACAAAGGGTGGAATTCGGTTTCATCCGGATGTCACTGAAACAGAGGTAAAGGCACTTTCCATCTGGATGAGCTTGAAATGCGGTATTGTTGACCTTCCATATGGAGGAGGTAAAGGTGGAATTGTATGTGACCCACGTGATATGTCTTTTCGAGAGCTGGAAAGGCTAAGCCGCGGCTATGTCCGTGCAATTAGTCAAATTGTTGGCCCAACTAAAGATATCCCAGCACCAGATGTATTTACCAATTCGCAAATAATGGCTTGGATGATGGATGAATATAGCCGAATTGATGAATTTAATTCACCAGGATTTATTACAGGCAAACCGCTTGTCCTTGGAGGCTCGCACGGCCGTGAATCGGCAACTGCGAAAGGCGTAACCATTTGTATCCGGGAAGCCGCCAAAAAAAGAGGAATCCAGCTAGAAGGGGCAAGAGTTATCGTTCAGGGCTTTGGTAATGCAGGCAGCTATTTATCAAAATTTATGCATGATGGCGGAGCGAAAGTGGTTGGAATATCTGATGCCTATGGTGCACTGTATGATGAAAAAGGGTTGGATATTGACTACCTTCTCGATCGTCGAGATAGCTTTGGTACGGTAACAAAATTGTTTACTAATACAATTACGAACAAAGAGCTGCTTGAACTTGATTGTGATATTTTAGTTCCAGCCGCAATTGAAAACCAAATAACAGAAGAAAACGCCCACAAAATCCGAGCCGGCATTGTTGTTGAGGCAGCAAATGGTCCAACAACACTTGAGGCAACTGAAATCCTAACTAATCGGGGAGTTCTGCTTGTTCCTGATGTGTTAGCTTCAGCAGGAGGCGTAACAGTATCCTATTTCGAGTGGGTACAAAACAATCAAGGGTATTATTGGTCAGAAGAAGAAGTGGAAGAAAAGTTAGAAAAGGTTATGGTAAAATCTTTTAATAGTATTTATAATACTGCACAATCACGCAAGGTTGATATGCGCCTTGCTGCATATATGGTCGGGGTAAGAAAAATGGCTGAGGCAAGCCGCTTTAGAGGTTGGATTTAAGCCTTAACGTTGAAACTGAATCAAAAATCTCCTATCATTAAAAAATGGTAGGAGGTTTTTTTATTTAGCCTAATACTTATTATTTGATATGTACATATATTGTCTTGTTAAGGAGTGTTAAGAATGCAAAAGGAAGATGTAATTATTGTAGGTGCCGGGCCATGTGGGCTCGCTGCTGCCATTGCGATAAAAAGAATTGGGAAAAACCCGCTTATTATTGAGAAGGGAAATGTTGTTAATGCCATTTATAAATATCCAACCCATCAAACCTTCTTTAGTACAAGTGAAAAATTAGAAATTGGGGATATTCCATTTGTAACTGAAAACTATAAACCAAAAAGAAATCAGGCCCTGGTTTATTATCGCGAAGTAGCAAAGCGGGAAGATCTTCGAATAAATGCTTATGAAAAGGTTCAGCAGGTACAGAAGCTTGACAGCGAGTTTAAAGTTGTAACTGATAAGGGTCAGTATACTGCATCAAATGTGATTATTGCGACTGGCTATTATGATAATCCTAATTACATGGATGTTCCTGGTGAGAACTTACCGAAGGTTTACCATTATTTTAAGGAAGCCCATCCTTATTTTGATAAAGATGTTTGTGTCATCGGCGGAAAAAATTCCAGTGTGGATGCAGCAATTGAATTAGTTAAAGCTGGGGCAAGGGTAACAGTATTATATCGTGGCAGCAACTATTCCGAGAGTATTAAGCCATGGATTCTACCCGAATTTGATTCTTTAGTAAGAAAAGGAATTATTTTCATGGAATTTGAAGCAAATGTTAAGGAATTTACGGAGGACGCTGTTGAATATATTAAAGATGGAGTGCAAAAAAGGATTAAAAATGATTTTGTTTTTGCCATGACAGGTTATCATCCTGAACATCAATTCTTAAAGACGATGGGAATCCAAATTGATGATGAAACAGGTCGGCCTTTTTATAACGAGGAAACGATGGAAACGAATGTAGAAGGTATTTTTATTGCCGGGGTTATTGCTGCTGGAAATAATGCAAATGAAATTTTTATAGAAAATGGAAGATTTCATGGTGAGCTAATCGCTAACGCTATTTTAGAAAAAAAGAGAATGCAAATTCTTTAAAAGCTGCTGTCTGGAAAAAATATTTTAATTTTAATTAACATGATTCCATGTTACGATTAAGAAAATGGATGGAAAAGAGGATCATTCATGTTGGGAATCCTATCCGCTGGAATTGCCCCCGGCTTGGCATTACTAAGTTTTTTTTATTTGAAGGATGAGTATGAGGCCGAGCCTATTCCCTACGTATTGAGAACGTTTATCTATGGGGCTCTGTTGGTATTCCCGATCATGTTTGTTCAGCATGTACTTAATGTGGAAAACTTGATTAAATCTGAATTTGTTGATGCGTTTTTATCTTCAGGGATGTTTGAAGAATTTTTTAAATGGTTCATTCTTTATTATATTATTTACAAAAATGTGGAGTTTGACGAACCGTTTGATGGGATTGTCTATGGAGCCTCCGTTTCACTAGGTTTTGCAACCACAGAAAACATTTTTTACTTAGTAAGCAATGGAATCGAACACGCTATTTCCAGAGCACTGCTCCCTGTTTCAAGCCATGCCTTGTTTGGAGTAATCATGGGCTTTTATTTAGGAAAAGCAAAATTTACAGAGGGATTAAAAGCAAAGTATGTGATCATTGCTCTGATTCTGCCTGTTGTTTTGCATGGATTTTATGATTATATTTTAATTTCACAGGAGTATTGGGTATACATTATCCTGCCATTCATGGTATTTCTCTGGTGGCTCGGCTTAAGAAAGGTCAAGATGGCTAAAATTTTAAGTGCCAAACATTTTAATAAACCATATCCTGTTCAAAAAACCCTTCATTCCTAATGAAGGGTTTTTATTTTTGATGTTAGTGTACGTCGCAAAACGGGTACTTTCTCTTTTTTTATGAATAAAACTTCCAATATAACAAAAAATAGGCTTAACGTATATTTCATTTGGGGGTTATCTTTACATGATTAAGAAAAAAGTGCTATTAAAATCTTTCATCCTAATCTCCCTATGTTTCCTGCCGATATCACTTATAGAGGGTTCCGGTAGTGTGCAAGCATTTTCAGGTCAAGTAGTCCAGCGTGGTGCTGTAGGTGACGATGTGATTGAATTGCAAGCAAGACTTCAATATATCGGTTATTTTCACGGGAATATTGATGGGGTTTTTGGCTGGGGAACTTATTGGGCATTACGAAATTTTCAGCAGGAATACGGATTGCCTATTGATGGTCTAGCAGGTGGCGACACAAAAGACAAGTTAGTAAAAGCAAGTCAATACAACGAACAATATGTAAAAAGTCAAATTAACAGTGGTAAAAATTTTACATATTATGGCGGTGTCCCTTTAAATAAACAGGGTTCAGCACCCAATAATTCAACTGATAGTCCAAAATCAGCTGCTAATAATAAACCATTAGCAGCGAATACACCAAATGGATTCTCGCAAAATGATATTCAATTAATGGCAAATGCTGTCCATGGTGAATCAAGAGGAGAACCTTTTATTGGGCAGGTTGCGGTTGCAGCTGTCATCCTTAACAGGGTCCAAAGTGCTTCCTTTCCTAACACAGTTTCGGGAGTTATTTTTCAACCTGGTGCATTCACTGCTGTTTCAGACGGTCAGATTTGGCTGACCCCTAATGAAACATCAAAAAAAGCCGTTCTTGATGCAATAAATGGCTGGGATCCAACTAGTGAAGCAATCTATTATTTTAATCCTGCCACTGCAACCAGCGGATGGATCTGGAATAGGCCGCAAATTAAAAAAATTGGGAAACATATTTTCTGCAAGTGAGAGGTGAAAGGAAATGATTAGAGGAATTGTCATTACTGTTCTAACCCTAGGTGTAGCGGGGACGGCATTTTGGGGCTACCAGGAGCATCGGGATAAGAATGCTGTACTATTAAATGCTGAAAACAACTATCAGCGAGCATTTCATGATCTATCCTACCAAATGGATTTATTGCATGATAAAATCGGAACAACATTAGCCATGAATTCGCGGCAGTCATTATCCCCAGCATTAACAGAGGTATGGAGAGTAACGTCGCAAGCCCACAGTGATGTTGGCCAATTACCATTAACATTACTTCCGTTTAATAAAACAGAAGAATTTTTATCGAAAATTGGGAACTTCAGTTATAAAACAGCAGTACGAGATTTAGATAAGACCCCGCTAAGCGATCAAGAATACAATACACTCAAGGTATTGTATAAACAATCTGGAGATATTCAAAATGAGCTGCGCAACGTTCAACACATGGTATTAAAAAACAATCTGCGTTGGATGGATGTGGAAATGGCTCTTGCCAGTGGGAAAGAAAATGCTGATAACACGATCATCGATGGTTTTAAAACGGTAGAAAAGACCGTTTCAGGTTATGACGAAACTGTTATGGGTCCTACATTTACAAATATGCAAAAACAAGATGAAAATTATAAAAAACTTCAGGGAAAAACGATTACAAAGAAAGATGCTGAGGCGATTGCTAAAAGGTACATGGCGTTTAGTGGAAATATAAAGGCGAAGATTACGGAAAATGGAAAAGGGTCAGATTTTGGATTTTATAGTGTTTCCCTAAAAAATTCAGAAACAAATGCGGAAGGCAATATGGATATTACCAAAAAAGGCGGATATCCAATTTGGTTTATCAATTCCCGCGATGTAAGCAAACAAACAATTAGTTTACACGATGCTAGTAATAAGGCAGCAGCTTTTCTAAAGGGAGCAGGCTTTAAAGGACTAGAGATGTTTGAAAGTACCCAATACGATACGATCGGTGTTTTTAGTTTTGTTTCAAATCAAAATAATGTAAGAATCTACCCGGAATCAATAAAAATAAAAGTAGCATTAGATAATGGAGATATCGTTGGTTTTTCTGCTGAGGATTACTTAAAATCACATCAAACCAGAAAAATTCCATCCCCAGTTATATCAATTGAACAGGCAAGGACAAAATTAAGTCCAAATTTAAAGGTAATGGATGAACGGAGAGCGGTTATTTTAAACGATTTAAAAGAAGAAGTCTCCTGTTATGAGTTCCTTGGGGTAATTGGCGAAGATACGTATCGAATCTTTATTAATGCAGAAAATGGCCGCGAAGAGCAAGTCCAAAAAATTAAAAATCCAGAACAGGTTTATCAAGATGTAATGTAGGAAAAGCAAGAAGTGCTTTTCCTTTTTTTTATAAAATGTAATAATGATAGTAGTTCAAGTTGGAAGTTAAAGGGAGTGTTTGACTTGGTACAGATCGGTGATGTTTTAACACTTGAACTGAAGTCTTCAGAAGATGAAGAAAAGTTTAGATGCAGGCTTGTCGACATTAGGGATAATGAGTTTTATATCGATTATCCGATAAGCTTAACTACAAACAGGGCAGCTTTTTTGTTAGATGGGACACAGCTCAAGGTAACTTTCGTTGGAAATGATGGCTCATCTATTTATTTATTTGAATCGGAAATTAACGGCAGAATCAAAAAAAATATCCCCATGCTGATTCTTACATATCCAGGAAATAACCATTTAATTAAAATTCAGCGACGTCAATATGTTCGAGTGGAGACAGCGGTTGACATAGCGATTCAACCTTTGGAATTTGAATTTGCACCGATTACAACAATTACCGATGATCTAAGTGCAGGGGGAGCAGCAGTGTTAATCCCAAAAGAAGTTACTATAAAAACGGGCATGAGGATTGTAGCATGGCTGGTTTTGATCATGCAAAATGGAGACTATCATTATATGAAACTTCAAAGCAGAATTGTCCGAATCATCTCCTTTAGTGACACACGAAATAAGGTATCTATTCAATTTTTAGATGTTTCCAATCAAGAAAGACAACTGCTTTTACGCTTTAGCTTTGAAAGGCAATTAGAAGCAAAGAAGAAGGGACTGCCCACCTAGAATAAAATGGTTTGTTCGCTCAAATAATAGGGCTAACCTGTTTGTGGAGTGATCAAATGAAAACAATTGAAAGAGTTTTAATTAAAATGGCAGTCATTCAATTATTATTTCTTCTTTTGTCACAATTTATTTTTCATCAACTGAATCCATTTCCGCAACTAAAACAAATAACGATATACGAGGGTGTTACCAAAAACACATTGATTGAGATCGTTGAAACCTTTAGTGATAAATGAGACAGTGAACTAATGCTATGTTTTAAGTAAAAAGATAGCAAAGGATTTATGGTAATATATAGATAGAGTACATACTTACTAACCAGAACGAGGCTTTTAGGAGGAAATATGAACAAAAAATTATCAATCGCAATTGATGGACCAGCAGCTGCCGGAAAAAGTACAGTGGCGAAAATAGTTGCTGGAAAATTATCATATATATACATTGATACAGGTGCAATGTATCGGGCATTTACCTATAAAGCGATATCTGAAGGAATTGATCTTGAAAACGAGGAAGCACTCTATCAGACTTTATTAAAGACGAATATTAAACTTCTTCCATCAGCTAATGGACAATTAGTTTTTCTAGATCAACAAGATGTGACAAGTGATATTCGGACGAGCATCGTAACAAATTCAGTATCCATAGTATCAAAACATCAAAAGGTTAGGGGAGAAATGGTTAAAAGGCAGCAAGAGTTCGCGAATGGCGGCGGAGTTGTGATGGATGGGCGTGATATTGGTACCCATGTTCTGCCGAAAGCAGAGGTTAAAGTGTTTTTACGTGCCAGTGTTGAGGAAAGAGCTTTAAGACGACATGCTGAAAATCTTGAAAAAGGATTCGCGTCTGATCTGGCTTTATTAACAGAAGAAATAACTAGAAGAGATAAAATTGACTCCGAAAGAGAAATTGCCCCATTACAAAAAGCTGTTGATGCTGTTGAAATTGATACCACATCATTAGGAATTGCGGATGTAGTTGATGAAATTATGGCTTTAGTGCAAGAAAGGAAGGAAAGAGAGTGACGTTTTATACGTTTGCAAAGTCGGTTGTAAAATCTATTTTTAAACCACTTTACAGAATTGAAGCAATCGGATTAGAGAATCTCCCTAAAGAAGGGGGCGTATTGCTTTGTTCAAATCATATTCACAACTTAGACCCGATTGTTGTGGGAATTATGATCCAAAGAGATGTCTATTATATGGCAAAAGAGGAATTGTTTAAGATTCCTGTTTTAGGAAAAATAGTTGAAATGTGCAATGCTTTTCCGGTTAAAAGAGGGCTGAACGATCGAGAAGCACTTCGAAAAGCTTTGAAGGTTTTAAAGGAAGGACATGTGCTTGGTCTATTTCCAGAAGGAACTAGAAGCAAAACAGGCGAACTTGGGAAAGGATTAGCAGGTGCAGGTTTCTTTGCGCTTAGATCTGATGCTGCAGTCGTACCTTGTGCAGTTATTGGACCGTATAAAAGCTTCCACAAATTAAAAATGGTTTATGGCAAGCCAATGGATATGGTTGAGCTGAGAAAAACAAAGGCATCTGCAGAGCAAGTTACTGAATTAATAATGTCAGAAATCCATAAACTTATTAACGAGCATAAAGAGTTTTCCGCTTGACAAAATAGCGTATTTATAAGAAGTTATTTAAAAGAGATTTTTTTTTGCAAATCAGAATTTATAGACATAAATTCTGATTGATTATAAGTGCATAAATTACAATTTTTTCTTTACCCATCAATAGCTTTTAACCTTGTTTTTCCTATAGTGTGAATGATTGACGCTATATTTCTTTAGTTAATGGATTAAGGAGGAGTACATATGTCAGAAGATATGAATCAAGTAGATGTAAGAAATTTCGAAATAGGTGACAAAGTATCTGGACAAGTTACAAAAGTGGAAGAGAAACAGGTGATCGTTTCTATCAAAGAGAGTAAGCTTGATGGGATTATCCCGATCAGTGAGCTCTCTAGTCTTCATATCGAAAAAGCATCTGATGCAGTTGCTGAAGGGGATGAACTTGAGCTAGAAGTAATAAAAGTGGAAGAAGAAGCTTTAATTCTCTCAAAAAGAAAAGTGGATGCAGAAAAAGCATGGGAGAAACTTGAAGAAACGTTCAAAAACGGTGAAATTTTCGAAGCAGAGGTAAAGGATATAGTAAAAGGTGGTCTGGTCGTCGATCTCGGCGTTCGGGGATTTGTACCGGCATCACTTGTAGAAACTCATTTTGTTGAAGATTTTTCTGATTATAAAGGGAAAACAATAGCTTTTAAAATTGTTGAATTAGATAAAGAAAAAAATCGTCTCATTTTATCGCATCGTGCGGTAGTGGAAGCAGAAAAAGGCAAACAAAAGAAAAACCTGCTTGACTCGCTAGCAATTGGGCAGGTAATCGAAGGTACTGTTCAAAGAATTACAGACTTTGGAGCATTCGTTGATCTTGGTGGAATTGACGGTTTAGTTCATATTTCACAGATGTCTCATCAACATGTTGCTAAGCCTTCTGATGTAGTGCAGGAGGGACAAAAAGTAAATGTTAAGGTTTTGAATGTTGATCGTGATAATGAACGCATTTCGTTATCAATAAAAGACACTCTTCCTGGTCCATGGACAGATTTGTCAGAAAAAGCAACAAAGGGAAGCGTTTTTACAGGAGTTGTAAAACGCTTGGTTTCCTATGGTGCTTTTGTTGAGGTATTTCCTGGAGTTGAAGGACTTGTTCATATTTCACAAATCGCCCATAAACACATTGCAACACCGCATGAAGTATTAAAAGAGGGACAAGAAGTACAGGTAAAGGTACTTGATGTTAATGAAGCAGAACAACGGCTTTCATTAAGTATAAAAGATCTTCTTGAAAAAGACTTTGAGGAAAACTTTGATTATGAGCTGCCGGAGGAATCTAAAGGATTCCAGCTTGGTGAGGTCATTGGAGATAAGTTAAAGAATCTGAAAAAATAATGGTGATACTTTGTGTCTAGATCTGAACGGAAATGGGACCATATTCGTTTTGCACTTGAAACAGGGCAGTTACGTTCAACTGCCCTAGAAGATATTCATTTCATACACCAAAGCTTACCGGATATCGATTTAAATGACGTTCGATTAGAACATTCAATTGGCGGACTTTCTTTAAGTTCGCCTATTTTTATCAATGCAATGACCGGAGGCGGCGGTGAAAAAACCTTTCGTATTAATAAGGATCTTGCTACAGCAGCCAAACTAACAGGTGTCGCGATGGCTGTGGGATCACAGATGTCAGCAATTAAGGATCCGGGTGAAAGATATACCTATTCGGTGGTCCGAAAAGAAAATCCCAAGGGAATTGTTATTGCAAACTTGGGAAGTGAAGCAACTCCTGACCAAGCTTTGACAGCAATCGAAATGATTGATGCTAACGCTCTGCAAATTCACTTAAATGTTGTTCAAGAATTAACAATGCCCGAGGGGGATCGTGAATTTTCCGGCGTACTAAAAAGTATTGAAGCCATTGTTAATAAGGTAAGCGTTCCTGTGATTGTGAAAGAGGTTGGCTTTGGGATGAGCAGTGAAACTGTCTCAACTCTTGCTTCTGTCGGAGTTTCGCTTGTAGATGTCGGGGGCTTTGGCGGTACTAACTTTGCAAGAATTGAAAATAAACGAAGAGAAAGGTCGATTCCCTTTTTTAATCAATGGGGGATACCTACAGCCATTTCAATTATCGAGGCCAGTGCGTACTTTCCTGATGTTAGAGTAATTGGTTCCGGCGGAATCCAAAATAGCTTGGACATTGTTAAAGGGTTGGCAATTGGAGCAGATGCAATGGGGATGGCAGGGACCTTTTTAAAAATACTCATGGAGCAGGGCTTAGATGCGCTAATAAAAGAAATTGAAACGATCCATGAAGAAATTGCTTTAATAATGACAGCGTTAGGTGCTAAAACGATAGCTGATTTAAAAAAAGCACCATTAATTATTTCAGGGGAATGCGACCATTGGTTAAAGCAAAGGGGTATTGATACAACTAAATTTAGCCAACGGTCAATTAAATAATAAAGAACTGCAATAAAGGGTCAGACTCCTCAAAGAAACAACATGTACAGCTGCAAAGTATGCTTGCGCTACATTGAAGTTGAGGAGTTTGGCTCTTTATTTTTTAACAGAAGGAATAATTTTTTTAATCGTATTTAGAATCATTTAATGATCTTGCTTCTTCAGGACTTTGAAGCTTTGTTGAACCAGGATAATGCAGAGCCTGATCCCGATCAGATTCAACTCTTCTGCTTGCTTTTAGTTTTTTTTCTTGGCGATCTCTTCCCATTCTTAAACACCTCCTCTGTTTTAAGATAATACATAACCAAAAGATTATACGATCAAGTATGAAACTAACAGCCTGTTACCAATAATGGAAGTAAGAGGAGGTGCAGGCAGCCTTGGAAGGTTCGATGTTCTATTTGGTTTATTGGTGGTTTTGGATTTTCTGTACTTTTATTTTAAAAAGACAAAATCCTTATCGCTTAAAATTATCTGTATTTATGTTAAGTATGATTATTTTAGCGGATTTACATATTACATTTGCAGAGTTTGATCTTTATGCAGGAGGTTTTTTCTTATTATTTTTGTCATATGCAGTTGTTTATAAAGAAAAAACAAAAACGCTTGTGTATTATTTAATATGTTCCTTTATTGTGACTCTTGCCTATGTGACTTTTCATTTGTTTGAGATATTTGACCCTGTATGGATCATCTTTAACAAAGATTGGATGATGGGGGGGTGTATTTGCTACATTGCGATATTATTGCAAAAAGGTTTACGAGGCAGATTGTTAGTAATAGCCAGTGGAACAATGCAAGGCGAGATCTTATATGCCTATATTCTAAAAAAGTTTGACTTTTCCTATCCAATTGGTACTCTTTCTTATTTGGACGTCTGCGCGTTGACTTCTGTTTTAGTGGTTTGCTGGAGTTGTCTGGAAAATGCCGGTTTTTATTTTGAAAATTACGTTAATTTAAACCAAAAAGGAAAGCAAAAATCTTCATAATGTTTATTTGGTTACCATTGCAGTAAAGGATTAACATTTGTTAAGATAATATAGTTAGACCCTTATCGAATAGAAAGGGTTTCTTTCTTATGAAGATTATATTGTTATTGTTAAACTGCTATATGACGATTAGCCTTTATAAATAGAGCAAGATATTTTAGGAATTATGGAAAGGATGACGAAAATGGTGAAACCCGTTATAGCGATTGTTGGACGGCCTAATGTAGGGAAATCAACCATATTTAACCGGGTAGTAGGTGAAAGAATTTCCATCGTGGAGGACGTTCCAGGGGTTACACGTGATCGTATTTACAGCTCAGGTGAATGGTTGACACATGATTTTAACATTATTGATACAGGCGGCATTGATATTGGCGATGAACCGTTTTTAGAGCAAATCCGTCAGCAGGCGGAAGTTGCAATTGATGAGGCTGATGTTATTATTTTCTTAACAAATGGCAGAGAAGGGGTTACAGCAGCCGATGAAGAAGTTGCTAAAATCTTATATAAATCTAAAAAACCAGTCGTTTTAGCCGTCAATAAAATTGATAATCCAGAAATGCGCGCTCAAATTTATGACTTTTATTCGCTTGGATTTGGAGAGCCTATTCCTATTTCTGGTTCTCATGGGTTAGGGATTGGTGATTTATTGGACGAGGCTGCAAAGCACTTTCCAAAGAATAACCAGCAGGAATACTCAGAAGACATGATCAAATTTAGTTTAATCGGCCGCCCAAATGTAGGGAAATCTTCTTTGGTTAACGCAATTCTAGGGGAGGATAGGGTTATTGTCAGCAACATTGCAGGGACAACAAGGGATGCGATTGATTCTGTCTATACGTATAATGGCAGTAGTTATGTGATAATTGATACTGCTGGGATGCGCAAAAAAGGCAAGGTGTATGAAAGCACTGAAAAGTACAGTGTGTTAAGGGCACTGCGAGCAATTGAACGTTCTGATGTCGTCCTTGTTGTATTGGATGCGGAAGAAGGTATTATTGAACAAGATAAAAAAATTGCTGGTTATGCCCATGAGGCCGGCCGGGCAGTTGTGATCGTTGTCAACAAATGGGACGCAGTCGAAAAAGATGAAAAAACAATGAAGGAATTTGAACAAAAGATCCGGGATCATTTCTTATTTCTTGATTATGCACCGATTGTATTTCTATCAGCATTGACGAAGAAGAGGATTCATACCTTGCTTCCGATGATTAACTTAGCCAGTGATAACCACTCGATGCGGGTTGAGACTAGCGTACTAAATGATATTATTATGGATGCTGTCGCAATGAATCCAACCCCTACAGATAAAGGAAAACGTTTGAAAATTTATTATGCAACACAAGTTGCAGTGAAACCACCTACCTTCGTTATTTTCGTGAATGAGCCGGATTTATTACATTTCTCATATGAACGTTTTCTTGAAAATCGGATCCGAGATGCATTTGGTTTTGAAGGAACGCCAATTAAAATCTTCGCAAGGGAAAGAAAATAAATAGAAGGTCGTGATGATGATGCAGGGGAACAGCGAAAAAGTAGCTGTGATAGGTGCGGGCAGCTGGGGAACAGCACTTGCAATGGTTTTAGCAGATAATGGGCATGAGGTTCTATTATGGAGCCATAACGAAGGCCAAGTAAAAGAGATTAACGAATCGCACAGGAATAAGAAGTATTTACCAGAAATTAAACTCCCTGAAACCATTACTGGTTACGCTTCGCTTGTCGAAGCGTTAACAGGTGTTGAAAAGGTCATTTTAGCGGTTCCAACGAAGGCGATTCGAGAGGTAATCGGAAAAATTCGTACAATTCAAAAAACTCCTCTTACAATAGTTAATGTTAGTAAGGGAATAGAGCCTGATACACTGTTGAGAATTTCTGAAGTGATTAAACAGGAAATGCCAAAAAAGCTTCTAAAAGATATCGTTGTTCTTTCTGGACCAAGTCATGCTGAGGAAGTAAGCCTGCGTCACCCAACGACTGTAACTGTTACTTCAGAAAATATGGAGGCAGCTGGAAAAATTCAAGACTTGTTTATTAACCAAAATTTCCGGGTTTATACCAATCCTGATGTAGTAGGAGTGGAAATAGGTGGTGCCTTAAAAAATATTATTGCCTTAGCAGCTGGAATAGCAGATGGGCTTGGTAATGGTGATAATGCAAAAGCTGCTCTTATTACACGAGGATTAGCAGAAATCGCTAGGTTGGGGACAAAAATGGGAGCAAATCCGTTAACTTTCTCTGGACTAACGGGGATTGGTGATTTAATTGTAACCTGCACTAGTGTGCACTCTAGAAACTGGAGGGCAGGGAACTTGCTTGGCAAAGGCCATACGCTTGATGAAGTACTTGCAAATATGGGAATGGTTGTTGAAGGAGTTCGAACTACTAAGGCTGCCTATCAGCTGGCTGAAAAATATCAAGTTTCGATGCCGATTACAAAAGCACTTTATAATGTCCTGTTTAATGGCTATAATCCAAAGGCTGCTGTTGATTCATTAATGGCGCGCGGCAAGAAAAACGAAATGGATGATTTGATCAATATTTTAGGTGAAAGATATAACGACGAAGAATAGAAAGAAACAAATTATCTTAAAACGGCGTTTTAGAGGATACAAATCTCTATGAAACTGCATACAATGCAACGAAACAGCCTCGTAAAATGAAACGGGAGTATGGGTTGTCTAGTCATTTGACTGAAGAAAGAGTCTCGCCCCCTCTTTCCTTCAGTCTTTTTTAATACCAGAATTAATATCTCTGAACTTAAAGATTTGTCTAGCTCCAGCGCCCAGCGACTAGTGTACTTCACTCATCTCCCTACGATAAGTCAAGCACGAATGCGCTAACGCGCTTTGTGTTTCCTTTGCCGCGTATTAACGGGCAGTAGATTCTCAGCTGCCCGTAAAAACCCGGTTGGCTCAACTAACAATCAGCGAGAAAAGCACTCGCTGATTGAAGTTTTGCCTTATCCTCAGTCGGTGTGCTCCAGTCCAAACGTCGCTAACCGGGCGCTTCCGCTTTTCTTGTGTTATAATTACCTCTGGGAAAAGGGGAGGATTTTTCAATGTCACCAGCAATGTTAAAAATGTGGATCTCGATTGTTGGAATGGGACTCATGTTTCTTTCGATTATAATGATTTATTTTAGTCGTTTTAAATTAAAAGGGATGTTTAAGATCTTAACAGCATTTATTGCTTATGTATTAATGATTGTGTCTGGAATCGTTATTTTTATTGTTCTTTTTTCTTAATCAGCGCCTATTTCTTAAAAAAAAAGGATGATCTTATGAGGATAAAAACTACACTCAGTTTGCTTATCTTTACGGCTATTTTACTATCAGGCTGTATGTATCCAGATAAGGAACGTTCCCAAAATGAATTGCCATACATAGATCAAATTCAATCTGTACAAGCGGCCGTGGATTCCTTTAAAAAAGACAATGGAGGAATTCTTCCCATTAAAACAAGGGATGCTACCACACCCATTTTTCAGAAATATCCAATTGACTTTAAAAAACTCACACCCAAATACCTCGCTGAGCCGCCGGGGAATGCATATGAAAATGGGGGTGTGTTTCAATATGTTCTTGTAGATGCAGAAACGAAGCCAACTGTAAAATTATTTGATTTGCGGATATCCGAAACCATCCAGGATATTAAATTAAGAATAAAAGCAAACGGTTACCCGCCTTATAAAAAAAGACTGGCGAATAATGTTTATTCAATTGATTTTAAAAAGCTTGGCTATGAGAAACCACCATATGCTGTAAGCCCATTTACGAATCAAAACCTCCCGTTTGTCGTTACCGGGGATGCTGAAGTATATGTCGATTATCGTTCTGACTTATATCAAGCAATAAAAAAACAAGGGGTACCACCAAAGGTGGGAGAAGATATCCGGCCAATTCTGGTGAAGGATTCGATGTTTGTCCCAGCTTATTCGTTACCATATACTCTTGATCCTGAAACAAAAGAGCCAGTTTTCTCTGACATAAAAATACCTACCACTCCTAATTAGTAAATATGGAATTTGTAATAAACCCTTTCTCTAAGAAATATATTGTAGAGAAGGGGTTTTTTTCACCGCTCAAACTTGAAATGGTTTTTTGAATAAAAATTTCGAAATTTCGAAGAAAGTGTTCTTTTTAACAAGGGGGTAAATATTTTGGAAAATTGTCATAATGACTTAGGACAACGTCATAAATATATAGTGTCCAAAAATACCTAAATGGATAAGATTATCCCACTAACTCTATGATCGGGAGGGGATCATTTGGAAAAGGTAGATATTTTTAAAGATATTGCCGAAAGAACCGGCGGTGATATTTATTTAGGAGTTGTAGGTGCTGTAAGAACAGGCAAATCAACCTTTATAAAAAAATTCATGGAATTGGTTGTCCTACCTAATATCATGAATGAGGCAGATCGTGCACGTACACAGGATGAACTTCCACAAAGTGCTGCAGGTAAAACAATTATGACTACTGAACCGAAATTCGTGCCAAACCAGGCAACAACGATACATGTTGATGATGGGTTAGACGTAAATATCCGTTTGGTTGATTGTGTAGGGTACACTGTTCCCGGCGCGAAGGGATACGAAGATGAAAATGGACCAAGGATGATTAACACTCCATGGTATGAAGAACCGATCCCATTCCACGAGGCAGCAGAGATTGGAACAAGAAAAGTAATTCAAGAGCACTCAACGATTGGTGTCGTGATCACCACAGATGGAACAATTGGAGAGATCCCCCGTAGTAACTATCTTGAAGCAGAAGAAAGAGTGATTGCAGAACTAAAAGAGGTTGGTAAACCATTTATTATGGTTGTTAACAGTGCTCAGCCGCATCACCCCAATACCGAGTCGCTAAGAGCAAGTTTGGTGGAGAAATATGATATACCTGTTATTTCAATGAGTGTGGAAAGTATGCGTGAGAGTGACGTTCTAAACGTCATGCGTGAAGCATTATTTGAATTTCCAGTTCTTGAAGTAAACGTAAATCTTCCTAGCTGGGTAATGGTGTTAAGAGAAAATCATTGGCTTCGTGAAAGCTATCAAGATGCAGTTAAAGAAACAGTAAAAGATATTAAAAGATTAAGAGACGTTGACAGAGTTGTTCAACAGTTTAGTGATTTTGAATTTATTGAAAATGCGGGTCTTGCTGGTATTGAAATGGGGCAGGGTGTTGCTGAAATCGACTTATATGCACCTGATGAATTATATGATGAAATATTAAAGGAAATCGTTGGAGTTGAAATTAGAGGGAAAGATCATCTCCTTGAGCTCATGCAAGATTTTGCCCATGCAAAAACTGAATATGATCAAATTTCGGATGCACTAAAAATGGTGAAACAAACTGGTTATGGAATTGCTTCACCGTCTCTTGCGGATATGAGCCTTGAGGAACCGGAAATTATCCGTCAGGGTGCGCGCTTTGGTGTACGTCTGCGAGCTGTTGCTCCATCCATTCATATGATAAAAGTGGATGTTGAATCAGAATTTGCTCCGATTATTGGGACAGAGAAACAAAGTGAAGAGCTTGTTCGTTATTTAATGCAGGATTTTGAGGAAGATCCGCTGTCAATCTGGAATTCTGATATATTCGGGCGCAGTTTAAGCTCCATTGTCCGTGAAGGAATTCAAGCGAAGCTATCCTTAATGCCGGAAAATGCTAGATATAAGTTAAAAGAGACCCTCGAGCGAATTATTAATGAAGGATCGGGTGGATTAATTGCTATCATTTTATAATGGCTAAGACTCCAATTAGGGGTCTTTTTTTACTTTCTATTCCAATTAAGGCTAAGATTTTACAAATATGTAGCCATAAAAGAAAAGATTACCATTATTTCATGAATTCTTCTTGCTATGCTGAAATGATTATGATAATCTTTTAACAGAATTACCGTTATGGAGCCCAAAGCCTTATTTTTACTGCGTTTTGGCGCAAAGAATAAGATTTATATTTCCACTTTTCCATTTGAAGGAATGTAATGGAAACAAAACCGGACTATGACGTATAGAAATGAGTAAAATTGTTTAGAAATGTAGATAAGAATCTTTCTACTAAGTATTATGATATCTTTGGGAGGAGGTGAATGGCATGAACAAGACAGAACTAATTAATGCAGTAGCAGAAGCAAGCGAACTTTCTAAAAAAGATGCTACAAAAGCAGTTGATGCTGTTTTTGATTCAATTTTAGATGCTTTGAAAAATGGTGATAAAGTCCAATTAATCGGCTTTGGTAACTTTGAAGTACGTGAGCGTGCTGCCCGTAAAGGACGCAACCCTCAAACAGGTGAGGAAATCGAAATTGGCGCAAGTAAAGTTCCTGCTTTCAAACCAGGAAAACAATTAAAAGACGCAGTTAAATAATTACATAGTTTGAAGCCAATTTTTAGGGAAAAGTCATGGACAAAATCCATGGCTTTTTTTATTATTTTTAGAAAAATAACATTATACTTTTTTTCCTTGGTGAGGTACAAATAACTGACTTTACAGAGCTAAAAGTCGTTGGTTTTGCTTGCCTTTAAACGGATATGCTAAGATATATTTGTCATTTATACTTAAAAGTTGTTTTACACAGTTATACACTAGGAGGAAAAACCATGACAGAGGTAAATCGTACCCAAATTGAAGAAGCGGTGCGTTTAATATTAGAGGCTATTGGAGAGAATCCCAACCGGGAAGGGCTGATAGATACTCCAAAGCGGGTAGCAAAAATGTATGAAGAAGTATTCAGCGGCTTAAACGATGACCCAAAACAATATTTTGATACAATTTTTAGTGAAGACCATGAAGAAGTAGTACTGGTAAAAGATATTCCATTCTATTCGATGTGCGAACATCATTTAGTCCCTTTCTTCGGGAAAGCACATGTCGCCTATCTGCCTCGTAATGGACGGGTAACCGGTTTAAGTAAATTAGCAAGGGCAGTAGAGGCCGTGGCAAAAAGGCCTCAACTACAAGAAAGAATTACTACGACAATTGCAGAAGCGATCATGGAAAAGTTAGAACCACAGGGAGTTATGGTTGTCGTCGAAGCAGAGCATATGTGTATGACAATGCGGGGTGTAAAAAAGCCAGGTTCCAAAACAGTAACGACTGCTGCCCGCGGGGTTTATCAAGATGATGCCCAAGCACGATCAGAAGTATTAACACTGATTAAATTGTAAAATCGTTATTCATAAAATTAAACTATTTACCTAACTTAATTTGGGGTGATAACATGGATATAAACAATATGCAAAATAACGACTATGTTGTAATCAAGGCAAATGACGATGGTGTCAGTGTAATTGGGTTAACAAGAGGAACTGATACAAGATTTCATCATTCTGAAAAGCTTGATAAAGGTGAAGTTTTGATTGCTCAATTTACTGAACATACATCAGCAATTAAAATTAGGGGTAATGCAAAGATTTTAACTAGTATAGGGGAAGTTGAAAGTGAATTAAACAAATAATAAGACGAGTGCGGATATTTCCGGTCTAGAAAGATTACTATCCAAATTGTTTTGTTATTGTTTGAATAATTGTTGATATTTTGTGAAACTATCCTCATACGATTTCTTTTATGATATAATTGTGACTGCCTTGTTTTATTAAAGGGAACAGTAAAAACTGAGGAATTAAATACTTATATTGATTTATTACTTCGGGGGAAGCAAGGGTGATTAGAGTGCAGGACATTCGCCAAAAATTATCAGAAGTTAAGAGGCAGGTAGAACAAAAAGTTCTGCATCCATACTTAATCAAATTTATTGAAACTCCATTTATTGATGATGACAAACTCCTACTACTTATATCAATTATGGACCAACTCGATTTGACTGATCGGCAAAGGAAAAACTATGCTTTGACAACAATGTTGATCCAAATTGCCCTTGATACCCATGAGCATGTCTCTAACGAAAAGATCAGCGAAACTCCTGAACTAACAAGCAGGCAATTAACGGTACTTGCAGGGGACTATTATAGCGGCTTATATTATAAACTTCTTGCTGATACCGATGATATTACGATGATCAAGGTTTTGGCAAAAGGAATAAAGGAAGTTAACGAACACAAAATTACCGTTTTTCAACAGGAGTTTGACGGAATTGAAAAACTAATGACAAGTATTAAAATTATTGAAAGTTCACTGCTAGCTAAAATAATCGATTATTTTCAAGTTACTGTTTGGTCCGAAGTGGTATCTAATTTGTTATTGGTAAAAAGGCTTCTTGATGAGAAAAAGCGATATATCCAAACTGGAGGATCGCAATTCTTTGAAGCAATGAAAAATATAATTTTTCCCAAAGCTGATTTGAAATTTAAAGACTTGTCAAATGAACAGCGGAAATATTTATTGGTTATTTGTGACCGTTACATTGAGTTTTCAAAATCGACTATTGAAAATAGGATACAGCAGCTGCCCCATCTAAATGAGCAGCTAGAATCAAGGATTTTTTCGATATTAAACCAACATCAGCCCATTGCTAAAACATTTGTGGAAGAAGGTTAAGATCCATGCAAGAGTCAAAAGAGGAACGGGTTCATCACGTATTTGAAAATATCTCCGAGAATTACGATAAGATGAACTCCGTGATCAGTTTCCAGCAGCACATTAAATGGCGAAATGACACGATGAAAAGAATGAATGTACAACCAGGGTCAAAGGCACTTGATGTTTGCTGTGGAACAGCGGATTGGACAATTGCATTAGCTGAAGCCGTTGGAACTTCCGGGGAAGTAGTAGGTTTAGATTTTAGCGAAAATATGCTTAAAGTTGGACAGGAAAAGGTTAAAGCGCTTAAACTAAAGCACGTTAAATTAATTCATGGCAATGCAATGGAGCTCCCATTTCCTGACAAAAGCTTTGATTATGTCACCATTGGTTTCGGCTTACGAAATGTACCTGATTATTTACAGGTCTTAAAAGAAATGCACAGGGTATTAAAGCCGGGAGGTATGGCAGTTTGTCTTGAAACATCACAGCCGACCATGCCAGGGTACAAACAGCTGTACTATTTTTATTTTCGTTTTATTATGCCAGTCTTCGGAAAGCTATTTGCAAGAAGTTACCAAGAATATTCATGGCTTCAGGAATCAGCTCGGCAATTTCCTGGAATGAAAGAACTTGCCCAAATGTTTGGAGATGCAGGATTTAAGGATATTTATTATAAACCATACAATGGCGGGGTGGCTGCTGTCCATATCGGCAGAAAAAATTAGACGAATGAGTGTTGACAGGATGAAAAAGCTGGGTGAATACAAATGAAATTAAAAATGATGTATTCATTTTTGAATTCGGATATTGATATAATTGAAAAAATGCTTGAAGATACGATGCAGGCAGATTCTCTGCTATTGAGACATGCTTCTATGCATACATTGCAAGCCGGCGGAAAAAGAATTCGTCCTGTTTTTGTGTTGCTTGCAGGGAAATTTGGTAACTATGATATTGAGGTCTTAAAAAATGTTGCGGTTTCCCTAGAATTAATTCATATGGCTTCATTAGTCCATGATGATGTTATCGATGACGCTGAACTCCGTAGAGGAAAACCTGCAATTAAAACAAAATGGGGCAATAAAGTTGCCATGTACACAGGTGACTATATTCTTGCCCTTTCATTAGAAACTATTACAAATATTAAGCAGCCGGCAGTTCACAAAATCCTAGCTAATACGATTGTTGAGGTTTGTATTGGTGAAATCGAACAAATAAAAGATAAATACCGTTTTGATCAAAACTTTCGTGATTATTTCCGCAGAATTAAGCGAAAAACGGCACTGCTGATTGCGACGAGCTGCCAATTAGGGGCAATAGCTGCTGGTGCAACAGAGGACATTCATAAAAAGCTTTTTCGCTTTGGCTATTATGTAGGAATGTCCTACCAGATTATTGATGATATTCTCGATTTCACCTCGACAGAAAAAATGCTTGGGAAACCGGCCGGCGGAGATCTATTACAAGGGAATATTACTGCGCCAGCACTTTATGCAATGGATAATCAGGAAATTCGGGCAGCAATCGAAACAGTTAACGGAAATATGAATCCCAAACACATTGAAAAGATTATCACTCTAATTAAACAGTCGGGAGCGATTGAAAAGTCAATGGCGCTAAGTGACCTTTACCTTAATAAGGCCTTATGCGTATTAAGTGAACTTCCGGGAAACCGAGCAAAAAAAGCACTTCAAGATACTGCAAAATTTATCGGAAAACGGAAATTTTGAACCTATATTTTACATCTCACTCCTGTTAAAAGTTGCGAAATTTTCAAAACAATGGTACTATTTTCGTGGATTATTCAGTAATCCATATACATAAAGGTGCAGGGGTGAATTTTCATGGAAAAAACATTTTTAATGGTAAAGCCAGACGGCGTGCAACGGAATTTGATTGGCGAGATTGTTTCTAGATTTGAAAGAAAAGGCTTTCAGTTAGTTGGAGCGAAATTAATGGTCATTCCAAATGAACTTGCTGAAGAGCATTATGGGGAACATAAGGAACGTCCTTTTTTTGGTGAGTTAGTCGATTTTATTACTTCAGGGCCTGTGTTTGCAATGGTTTGGCAGGGGGAAAACGTCATTACAACTGCTAGGCAAATGATGGGAGCAACTAACCCAAAAGATGCAGCCCAAGGTACTATTCGTGGCGATTTTGGATTAACTGTTGGTAAAAACGTGATCCACGGATCCGATTCTCCAGCAAGTGCTGAACGTGAAATAGGGCTCTTTTTCAAGGATGCAGGCTTGGTTGATTATTCGAAGTCAATCAATGATTGGGTTTATTAAGCAGTAATGAAACAGCACTTGTATTTATACGAGTGCTGTTTTTGCACACGCTGTTTGTGAGCATATCCCATATACGTCTTATAGAGATGGTCAAAATAGGAGATCGGTATAGATGGCGGATGATTATGAACGATTTATCATTCAAATAAAAAGGAAAACTGGTATCGATCTTTCCCTTTACAAGGAAGCGCAAATGAAACGGCGACTTATATCTTTGTATGAGAAAAGAGGGTTTTCATCGTTCCAGGACTTTTTTAAGGAAATAAATAGGAATCAAAATCTTTTAAATGAATTTCTCGACCGGTTGACAATCAACGTTTCTGAATTCTTTCGAAATTATAAACGATGGAAAGTACTCGAATCGAAAATCATGCCGGAAATACTTAAAATAAATAAGCGTCCAAAAATTTGGAGTGCAGCTTGTTCCACCGGTGAAGAGGCCTACACTATTGCAATGCTTGTCGCGGGTTTGGTCCCCCGGTCAGATATTCAGATTTTGGCAACTGATATAGATCAAAACGCTTTAATTCGAGCGAAAATAGGTGCTTATCTAGAAAAATCGATAAATGAGGTTCCGGATAGAGTCAAACAAAGGTTTTTCAATCGAAATGGTGCTTATTATTATGTAAGCGATGAGATCAAGAAAATGGTTTCATTTAAAAAACATAACTTGTTGGCAGACTCTTTTGGTGGTCCATATGACTTAATCATTTGCAGAAATGTTCTTATCTATTTTACTGAGAATGCCAAGAATTTATTATATCAGAAATTTAGTTCTGCGTTAAAAAGGGATGGAATCTTATTTGTCGGAAGTACGGAGCAAATTTTTAATCCTGGCCTTTATCAACTTAAAACAGAAGATACATTTTTTTATCGGAAAATATAAACAAAGGGGGCCGATTTGGCCCCTTTTGTTTGAAGTAACATTGAAAAAAGCGTTTTCTATCTCCATTAAGGAAATAAAAAAGGTCGAAAGATGTTATAAAATTATAATATTTTGAACTTTTTTACTATGTTTATTGATGTTCATATGATATATTGATACAAAATATCCTTTAATGAGTTGAAGGGGGAAAGAATATGAGATATTTAACAGCGGGAGAATCACATGGACCGCAATTAACAACAATTTTAGAAGGTTTACCTGCTGGCATGCCGCTTGTGGCTGACGATATTAATACAAATTTAGCCAGACGGCAAAAAGGGTATGGCCGTGGAAGAAGAATGCAAATTGAAAAAGACACCGTTCAAATTTTATCAGGAGTCAGGCATGGTCAAACTATGGGCTCCCCAATTTGTTTAGTTGTTGAAAATAATGATTGGAAGCACTGGACAAACATTATGGGGGCAGATCCTCTTACAGATATTTCAGAAGATGAAGTAAAACGAAAAATTACCCGGCCGCGTCCAGGTCACGCAGACTTAAACGGGGCGATTAAATATGGACACCGTGATATGAGAAATGTGCTTGAACGTTCCTCCGCACGTGAAACGACGGTAAGGGTTGCTGCAGGGGCTGTAGCGAAAAAGCTGCTGTCATTAGTAGGAGTAGAAGTCACAGCGCACGTATTAGAAATAGGCGGGGTTAAAGCGGAGGTGGATCCTTCTTTAACTTTAGATCAAATAAGAGAGCTGGCTGAAAACTCTTCAGTTCGGTGCGTTGATGAAAATGCAGAATCAAAAATGGAGGCTGCAATTGATCAGGCCAAGGAAAATGGAGATTCAATCGGTGGTATTGTAGAAGTTATCGCAACTGGGATGCCTGCCGGGATTGGCAGCTATGTCCATTATGACCGTAAGTTAGACTCTAAAATTGCCGCAGCAATCGTTAGTATCAATGCATTTAAAGGGGTAGAATTCGGCATTGGGTTTGAAGCGGCCAGAAAGCCCGGCAGTGAAGTCCATGATGAAATTCTTTGGGATAAACAGACAGGGTATTACCGGAAAACGAATCGGCTTGGAGGGTTTGAAGGCGGAATGACTTCAGGAATGCCAATAGTAGTCAGAGGTGTTATGAAACCAATCCCAACCCTTTATAAGCCGCTCCAGAGTGTTGATATTGAAACGAAAGAGCCGTTCTCGGCCAGTGTCGAGCGGTCTGATAGCTGTGCGGTTCCCGCTGCTGCAGTTGTCGCCGAAGCTGTTGTCGCATGGGAATTGGCCTCTGCACTTGTTGAACAATTTCATAGTGACCAATTTACTGAGTTCAGTGAAGAAATCGACCGGCAAAGACAAGCAGCGAGGGATTTTTAATGGAGAAAGTTCTTATTCAAACAGAAACAAAGAGTTACAATGTCGTAATTGGCGAAGGCGCACTTGCTGAAATTAAGCCGTTTTTATCCAGTCATTTTCAGCAATTAACGAAAATTATGATTATCACAGATGAGATTGTTGCCGATTTCCACCTTTCAAAATTAGTGAATGCTTTGGCAGACTTAAATCCGATTGTTTTTACTGCTCCTGGCGGTGAAAAAGCAAAGACGTTTGAGGTATATTATCAAGCCTTATCAGCTGCACTAGAAAATCATCTTGATCGCAAATCGGTCATTCTTTCTTTTGGAGGCGGAGCGGTCGGTGATTTAGGCGGGTTTGTGGCTGCTTCTTTTATGCGCGGGATTCCATTCATTCAAATTCCCACGACAATTCTTGCACATGATAGTGCGGTTGGTGGAAAGGTTGCGATCAATCATCCTTTAGGGAAAAATATGATTGGAGCTTTTTATCAGCCAGAAGCTGTGTTTTATGATTTAAATTTACTAACCACGTTACCCCCTGCTGAAGTCCGCTCGGGTTTTGCCGAAGTAATTAAGCATGCTCTGATTTATGATCCAGAGTTTTATGCATGGCTGGTCAAAAACGTGAATGATCTTCAGTCATTACCGATCGAGAAATTACAATATGCACTGACAAAGGGTGTAAAGGTGAAACGAGAATTCGTTTCCCGGGATGAAAAGGAAACTGGAATCAGAGCTTATCTAAATTTTGGTCACACACTTGCGCATGCGATCGAATCAGAAATGGGTTATGGAAATTTCACCCATGGAGAAGCGGTTATGATTGGCATGGTCTTTGCACTAAAACTTAGCAACGATTTATTAGGATTGACGTTCAATTTAGATGAATTCATCGACTGGGTCCACAAGCTTGGATATCAGACAAATATCCCGTTACAAGCTTCAAGTGACAGACTTCTTGAAAAAATGAAGCAGGATAAAAAGTCAATTGGAGAAGCGATTTACTTTGTACTGCTGGAACAGGTTGGGGTTCCAGTACTTAAACAGATTTCAAGTGAAATTATGATAGAAAAGCTAAACGATTTTAGGCAATAAGGGGGCGATTAGAGATGATCAGAGGGGTGAGAGGAGCCACCACTGTAAAGAATAATACAGAAGCGGATATTTTGAATGCGGCAGTAGAGCTATTTAAGACAATGATCGAACAAAATGATATTTATCCCAATGATGTCGCTTCCGCTTTTATTTCAACTACTGAAGATATTAACGCCGGCTTTCCTGCAAAAGGACTCCGCCAAATGGAGGGGTGGAAATATGTCCCTGTCATGTGCATGAGTGAAATGCCTGTTCCAAATTCATTGAAAATGTGTATAAGAGTAATGCTGCACCTAAATACGGAGAAAGAGCAAAATGAAATTATACATGTTTATTTAAAGGAAGCGAAGATTCTTAGACCGGATTTAGAGAAATAACCGGAGAAAAACTTAATGGGTTTATTTATTATGTGATAAAATAAAAATGTTTCTTTATTGCTTTAATTTGTTAGTATAGTAAAGTTTTCTGATGAGGTGAATAAATAATGAGATGGAAAAAACAGCTGTTAACCTTAACTCCTTATCAACCCGGTAAATCGATAGATTCAGTCAAAAGAGAATTTAATCTTGATAAGATTGTTAAATTAGCATCAAATGAAAACCCTTTTGGATGTTCTCCCAAGGCTTTAGCAGCAATTCGGGAAAACCAGCAAAGTACCGCAATTTATCCAGACGGTCATGCAACGAATTTAAGAGAAGCAGTTGCTGCTTACTATCAAGTAAAACCCGAAGAGCTTATCTTTGGAAATGGATCGGATAATTTGATTCAGATCATTTCAAGTGCACTACTTGACCCAAATTCGAACACGGTCATGGCAGTACCCACCTTTTCCCAATACGGCCACAATGCTGTGATTGAAGGTGCAAAAATTATTGAAGTGCCAGTAATAGACGGAAATCATGATTTGGACGGGATGCTAGCTGCTATTGATGAAAACACCAATATCGTCTGGCTTTGCAGTCCTAACAATCCGACAGGTACATATATACCAGAGCAGAAGTTGGTTGCATTTCTTGAGAAAGTTCCGGCTGAAACATTAGTTGTGCTGGATGAGGCTTATTATGAATATGTTGTGGCAGAAGATTATTATAATTCAATCAGTCTGACAAGACGCTTTGAAAATTTAATTGTTTTGCGTACTTTTTCAAAAATATACGGTCTTGCTGCATTAAGAATTGGCTATGGGATTGCGAATGAAAAGATTATTAAAGCACTTGAACCTGCAAGAGAGCCTTTTGATGTTAACACATATGGTCAAATTGCAGCAGCTGCAGCTATAAAAGATCAGGAGTTTGTCCAGCAATGTAGACAAACGAACCGTCAAGGCCTTGAACAATATTATCAATTTTGCGAGGCGCACAATTTAAGCTATTTTCCATCACAGGGGAATTTCCTTTTAATAGATTTTAAAGTAGATGGAGATCGAGTATTTCAAAATTTGCTGCAAAAAGGATTTATTGTCCGCTCAGGGAAGGCGCTTGGTTTTCCAACATCGGTTCGGATTACAGTTGGATCATTTGAAGAAAATGAAGGCGTCCTAAATGCAATAAGTCAATTTCTTGCTGAACAGTAAATAGTAAACGTTTGGAACATAACACAATCTAGACCCAGCGTCCAGCAACTGGTGGTTTTCCGCTGGACGCTTGCGCTTTTCTTAAAGAATAAGAAAGTATAGAATTTTTGAACTTAGATAATTGTTAGCTCCAGCGCCCGGCGACTAGTGTACTTCGCCCACCTCCCTATGGTAAGTCAAGCACGAATGCGCTAATTCGTGTTTCCTTTATCTTTAGTAGGTGTGCTCTAGTCCTGTAGTGTGCTTAACGGGCGCTTGCGCTTTTCTTGTTAGGAGGACAAATAGTTGAAAGGCCGTGTTTTTGTTATTGGATTAGGCTTAATTGGCGGCTCTTTAGCTTTGTGTATAAAAAAAGAGCATAAGGATGCTACTATTATTGGCTTTGATGTAAATGCCGAGCAAGCAGGGCTTGCAAAAGCACTTGGTGTTATTGATGAAAATACAGAAACAATACCAGATGGCGCTGTGGATGCTGATTTAATTATCCTATCGACACCGGTTAATCAATCGGAGGAGATTATAAGCCTACTTGCAGGACTTCCTTTAAAACAAGATGTAATTATTACAGACACTGGGAGTACGAAACAAAAGGTGGTTCATGCTGCGGATCCACTTTTAACCAAAGGATTTGCCTTTATCGGCGGTCATCCAATGGCAGGATCACATAAAAGTGGGGTAACAGCCGCTAAAGATATTCTATTTGAAAATGCTTTTTATCTGTTGACGCCAAATGATCGAATTTCGGATTCAAAAGTAGCTCAATTAAAATCATGGCTTAACGGAACGAAAGCTAAATTTTTAACAATTGCTCCAGATGAGCATGATTATCTAACAGGAATTGTCAGTCATTTTCCTCACATTATTGCTGCATCGATTGTTCGTCAAACAGAGAAATTAGCCGATTCAAGAAATTTAATACCAAGGCTGGCAGCTGGTGGCTTTAGGGATATTACCCGAATTGCCTCAAGTAGTCCTGAAATGTGGCGGGATATTTTGCTGCAAAATAAAGAGATTTTGTTAGAGCTTTTTGAAAAATGGCAAGAGGAAATGGAATGGATCAAAGCATTATTGGAAAAAGAAAACAGCCCAGCAATTTTAAATTATTTTAAAGAGGCAAAAGAATACCGTGACAACCTTCCTATTAAGGAAAAAGGAGCAATACCTGCCTTTTACGATCTCTTTGTGGATATTCCCGATGTTCCTGGTGTCATTTCAGAAATAACGGGATACTTAGCAAAGGAAAGAATCAGTATTACGAACATTCGTATACATGAAACACGAGAAGATGTTTATGGAGTCCTCGCAATTAGCTTTCAAACGGAAGAGGATCGTCAAAGAGCGGAGAAGTGTATCCTCTCCTATACAGATTACGCGACATTTATTATATCTTAATCTGACATCTGGGGAATAGGTGATTACATGGAGTCAATAAAGTTGAATATAAACATAAAAGGTTTATCAGGCAGTGTAGCGGTACCGGGAGATAAATCGATTTCTCATCGGTCCGTCATGTTTGGTGCCATTGCTAACGGTTTGACAACCGTATCAAATTTTTTACCAGGCGATGATTGCTTAAGTACGATTGCCTGCTTCCGTAAGCTTGGTGTTCAAATTGAAGAGCAAGAAAAGGAACTAAAGATTATCGGAAATGGTTTTGATGGTTTGATGGAGCCAAATGAAGTTCTTGATGTCGGCAACTCTGGGACAACAATCCGCCTAATGTTAGGTATCTTGTCGGGAAGGCCATTTTTCGCGGCCTTACAAGGTGATCAATCAATTGGCAAACGACCAATGACAAGAGTAACAGTTCCATTAAGGGAAATGGGAGCCCAGATTGAAGGAAGGAAAAATGGCGAGTATACTCCTTTAGCCATTCGCGGGGGAAATTTAAAGCCGATTCACTATCAAATGCCAGTTGCAAGCGCTCAGGTAAAATCCTCTCTTTTATTTGCCGGTCTTCAAGCTGATGGAGAGTCATGCATAATTGAAAAAACAGAATCAAGAGATCATACGGAAAGAATGATCCGTCATTTTGGCGGAGAAATAACCAAGGAAAAAGGAGTTATTACAGTAAAAGGCGGACAGAAATTTACTGGATCACATGTCCATGTTCCTGGTGATATTTCATCAGCAGCCTTCTTCCTTGTAGCAGGTGCAATTGTTCCTGAAAGTGAAATTATCTTAAGGAATGTCGGCTTAAATCCGACAAGAACGGGAATTATTGATGTCATGAAAAAAATGGGAGCAGACTTACAGATCTTAACTAGTGAGGATAATGCTTTTGAGCCTTATGGAGATCTTTTGATCAAAACTTCCAATCTTAAAGGAACGATTATTGAAGGCGAGTTAATTCCAAGATTAATCGACGAAATCCCTGTGATTGCCTTACTAGCTACTCAAGCTGATGGGAAAACGATCATTAAGGATGCACAGGAACTAAAGGTAAAAGAAACAAATCGGATTGATACGGTTGTTAACGAATTGAAAAAGCTGGGTGCAAATATTGAGCCGACAGAAGATGGGATGATCATTTATGGAAAATCCCGGCTTTCAGGCGGGATAGTCTCCAGTCATGGAGACCACCGGATCGGGATGATGCTTTCAATTGCTGCTGCAATTTGCCAAGAAGAGGTTTGCCTCGAGAACCCAGGAGCAATTTCTGTCTCCTACCCCGACTTTTTTACCCATTTAAATAATCTAAAAAGATAAAAGCCGCATTCATTTAAGCGGCTTTTTTCTTTTTAAGGAAATTATAAAAGAATTACCAGTTGATAATTTTGAATATAGTTAATCTACGTCCAGCTCCAGCGCCTAGCGACTAGTGTACTTCGCCCACCTTCCTACGATAAGTCAACATCGAATCGCTTACGCTCTTCGTGTTTCCTTTAACTAGTCGGTGTGCTCCAGTCCATACGTCGCTAAACAGGCGCTTGCGCTTTTGGTTCTTTTTAGCATAATTTCTAGTTTTCCTCATAGCTTGTCTATAGACAGGAAAAGAGGTGGTTGAATGGCCTATATTATAGAAAATGCCCATAATTTAAAAGGCAAGAAAATATCAAAGAAATCCCCTTTCAGCAAATTTTTTAAATAAAATCGGCGTTTTGCCTGAAGAGTCTTTGTTTAATTCACAAGGCTGAATTAAGTTATAATCTATATGTTAATAGTAGAGGAATCAAGAATCTTGATGTAAAGCAATTATTTCTTTATCATAGGGATATATACTTGAAGTTACTGTTCATAAAGGAAAAGTAATTAGAGTAGGAAATAGGAAATGAAGTACAATTTAAACTAGGAATCGGGAGTATGTAAAGATGAAAATCCCATCATACTTTTCAACTAATGATAAAATGCAGACGTAGGAATGCAATGTAAAGAACAAGTCGATTTTGAGGAAGAGGACAAAATGGATAGAGTAAAAAAAATATTAGCTATGCTCGAAAATGGTCAACATAAGCAGGCAAAAAGTGAATATAATGAAGTATTAACTAACGGCACATCAGATGAAAAGTACCTTCTCGGAGAGGAAATGTTTCAGCTTGGATTCTTAGAGGAAGCAAAGGCGTTATTTGAAAGTCTGCTGGAAATTTATCCAGATGAAGGTGAACTCCTTGTATTACTCGCAGAGGTTTTAATCGAAGCAGGTAATGAGGAACAAGCAACACTAGTTCTTGAACAGATTTCTGAAGCAGACCCGAGCTTTGCCCAGTCATTGTTACTTTTGGCTGATTTATATCAGGTTCAAGGTCTGTACGAAGTTTGTGAACGAAAACTACTAAAAGCCAAGGCAATAATGCCAGAGGAAATTGTCATTGATTTTGCATTAGGTGAATTGTACAGTGAAGAGGGTGAAGTTACCAAGTCCCTACAAGCCTATAAAGCCGTTTTGCAGGAGAAAAATGAATTAGCGGGGGTTAACATTAACCAACGTATTGCAGACCTTTTAAGCACGTCTGGTGCCTTTGAAGAAGCCCTTCCATATTACGAGAAGGCACTTAATGAGAAATTAGAAATAAACACCCTATTTGGCTATGCATTTACAGCCCTTCAAGGTGGATTTAATCGGAAAGCAATTGAAAAATTCCTTGAATTAAAAGAACTCGATCCAGAATATCATTCCCTTTACCTGCCTTTAGCAAAAGCTTATGAAAGAGAAGAAGAATTGGAAAAGTGCCTTGAGATTGTTCAACAGGGTATAAGACAGGATGAATTTAATAAAGAATTATTTTGTTACGGCGGGAAAATAGCTTTGAAACGTGGCGAAGAGGAGGAGGCTGAAAAGTTGTTCCGTGAGGCACTTGCCTTGGATCCAGGCTTCACTGAAGCTGCAATAGCCTTAAATAGTTTATTCTTCAAACAGGAAAAATATGATCAAGTTATTGATCTCTTAAGTACAATCGAAATCCAAGAGGAAAGTGAGCCACAATTTCTTTGGGATGCAGCCCTTGCTTATCAAAAGCTTGAAGAGTATTCAAAGGCATTAACTAAATATGAGAGTGCATATAATTTTTTCAAGAATGATGAAGCATTTTTGACGAATTTCGGATATTTTTTAATAGAAGAAGGAAAAAATGATAGAGCTGCCGAAATTTTTAAACAACTACTAAAAAGTGATCCTACAAATGAAGAATATCTGGATTTACTTGAAAGACTAACTGATATAGAAATCTAGGAAAGTGAAATACAGAGGAGGGAATCTACTATGGCAACCCCTGTTTCTGTCAACGAGAAAAAGGACTTTATTCGCTGGTTTTTAAATCATTATCAATTAAAGCGCAGAGAATGTGTATGGATTTTGAATTATTTAATGAGCCATGATCAATTGATGGAAAAGGTTCATTTTGTTGAGCAAGCACAATATTGCCCAAGAGGATTAATTATGTCTACACATTGTGTAGATAAAGTACCGTTTCGCTTTTACAAAGAGAATGTAATGACAACCGATGCGGAAAAATCTTTTCATGATATCCGGCTTAACCGCGATGAAGATATATACATTCAGTTAAACTTTCTTGCTTCTAATCAAAAACATCAATATGCGGCTGTTCTCGAAGAGAATCCGTTCATGCCAAAACATTTACAAGTAAATGAAAAAGATGGAATGATTGCTGAACAATTCCTAAATTACAGCATCGAACGTTTTCAACATGAAAAGTTGCTTGATTTAATTGATCAGGCCCTTGATCAACAAGACCGAATGGCGTTTCAAGTTTTAACGAAAAGGTTAAATCAATTAAAAGTTTCTGAACAAAATGGAAGCTTGCTGTAAGCAAGCTCCCATTTTGTTCTTTTTTTGCTCTTTTTTGAAAAAATGATATGATAAAAGGGAATCTGTATGCTTGGAGTGAAGAAAATTGAAATGGATCCCTCAAGATATTGATCAGTATTTAAAAGCACAGGAATATATTGACACCGCTGTTATTCCTTTAATCCCGGTAGCTTTCGGTGAGAAAATGAAACAAGCTGCATCAATGTCTGAATTTACTACATTATTATCCACTCTCCTTGAAAGACAATTTACAGGCAGAATCCTTCTGTTGCCGCCATTTACCTATTTAACAGAAGACGATTATGACAATCGATTAAGTGAACTTGAGTCATGGATCTCTTGCTTGAAAAAGAATCAATTGAAACATATTTTTTTGTTAACCTGCGATAGTGAATGGAAAATGCATGAAGAAAAATTAACTGAATCCCTCATATGGATTCCAGCGTTGCCACTTGAAGATTTAGAAGGTTCACAGAAAATTTCAATCATTGATAGTCAGGTTAAGCAGCTTTTAGCTATTTTCATGGGAAAATGGCATGAAAATGGGTGAACAACAAGGCGTGTGATCTGGTTATGATATTGACCTCTAACAAAGATTGATATATCATGGTTATGTCCTAGTTTTATCTGTGTTTATTCAATGTCCGCTGGACTTAAAAAAATTTAATAAAGAGGGGGGAAATCAGTGAGTAAGGAACGAGTTTCAAGACGCCAATTCTTAAGCTATACCTTAACCGGTGTAGGGGGATTTATGGCAGCAGGAATGCTAATGCCAATGGTTCGTTTTGCGGTCGATCCAGTTTTAAAGGCTGATGCTGCAGGAGAATTTATCGCCACCAAACAAAAGGTGTCAGAATTAACTGACCAACCGGTACGTGTTGACTTCACATTTAAGCAGAAGGATGCTTGGTATGAGTCGGATGTAACAAATACTGCTTGGGTATACAGGGATAAAGCGACGAATAAGATAATGGCGCTTTCACCTACTTGTAAGCATTTAGGCTGCACTGTTAACTGGAATACAGACAAAGCACATCCAAATCAATTCTTCTGTCCGTGTCATTATGGCAGATACACGAAAGACGGTACAAACATTCCTGGAACACCGCCAACAGCACCACTTGATGTATATCCATACAAAGAAAAAGACGGATTTTTGTACTTAGGAAAAGCAGAACCACGGAAGGGGGCGTAATCATTGTTAAACAAAATTTACGATTGGGTAGATGAACGTTTAGATATTACGCCTTTGTGGCGAGATATCGCAGACCATGAAGTTCCAGAGCATGTCAATCCTGCACACCATTTTTCAGCATTTGTATACTGTTTTGGCGGCCTGACATTCTTTGTAACAGTTATTCAAATTCTTTCTGGTATGTTTTTAACGATGTATTATGTACCGGATATCAAAAATGCATGGGAATCTGTTTATTACCTGCAAAATGAAGTCGCATTTGGACAAATTGTCCGTGGAATGCATCACTGGGGCGCAAGTCTAGTACTTGTTATGATGTTTTTACATACACTGCGCGTCTTTTTCCAAGGCGCATATAAAAAGCCTCGTGAACTTAACTGGATTGTAGGCGTACTAATTTTCTTCGTCATGCTCGGCTTAGGATTTACGGGTTATTTATTACCATGGGATATGAAAGCGCTATTTGCTACAAAAGTAGGCTTGCAAATTGCCGAGTCAGTTCCTTTCATAGGCTCCTACATTAAAATTTTACTTGCCGGAAATGAACATATTGTCGGCGCGCAAACATTAACCCGGTTCTTTGCAATCCATGTATTCTTCTTGCCTGGTGCATTGTTTGGATTAATGGCAGCACACTTTTTAATGATACGTAAGCAGGGAATTTCCGGACCGCTATAATATGAACTTTGTTTTGTGAAATAGTTAGTATTAACTGAAAAAAGGAGGGGATTGCTCAATGCATCGCGGTAAAGGTATGAAGTTTGTCGGTGATTCGCGCGTGGTGGCACCTTCGCAGCGAAAACCGAATATTCCGAAGGATTACTCGGAATACCCCGGTAAAACAGAAGCTTTCTGGCCTAACTTCCTTTTGAAAGAATGGATGGTAGGTGCAGTTTTTCTTGTTGGCTTTTTATGTTTAACAGTTGCACACCCGGCTCCACTCGAAAGGATTGCTGATCCAACTGACACTGGTTATATTCCATTACCAGACTGGTATTTCTTATTCTTGTATCAATTGCTAAAATATTCTTATGCTTCTGGTCCATATACAGTAATTGGAGCACTCATTATTCCAGGGCTGACCTTCGGCGGTTTGCTTTTAGCACCATTTATTGATCTTGGTCCTGAACGCCGGCCCCTAAAACGTCCTATTGCTACTTCGATAATGTTATTAGCATTAGCTGCAACGGTCTTCTTAACTTGGCAATCCGTTGCTACACATGATTGGAAAAAGGCTGAAGAACAAGGTAAGATTGTCGCAAAGGTTAATATCGATAAAGCTAGTGAAGGCTATAAAGTTTTTAAAGAGCAAGGCTGTATTAACTGCCATGGCGATTCCCTTCAAGGCGGCGCCGGAGCACCGACACTTATTGGCACCGGTTTAAAAGCAGACCAAATTGCGAAAATTGCCAAAAATGGTCAAGGCAAAATGCCTGCAGGAATTTTTAAAGGCGATGACAAGCAACTGAAAGCACTTACGGATTTTATTGCAGGGCTTGGAACGAAATAATCTTTAAAGAAGAAAAGCTGGCGGTATTTTTCGTCAGCTTTTTTTTCGACAATGGAATAAGAGAAAAGAGGAGTAAGTGTGAAATGGGTTTATCCTTTGTTAGCGAGCCGGTCATTTTTATGGCTGCTGCTACTCGTTAATATTGCAGGAACAATTTATGGGTATGATTGGTATGGGTGGCAGCTGGCTGATACACCAACTATATTCCTTCCATTTGTTCCTGATAGTCCTACGGCTAGTTTGTTTTTCGTGTTTGTGCTAATTGCTTTTCTACTTCGAAGGAATTGGCCGTATGCGGAGGCATTAGCGGTTGTGACCTTATTTAAATATGGAATTTGGGCAGTTGTTATGAACCTGCTCGTCTATTTTGTTCAGGGAAAACTAGATTTTATTGGTTATATGCTGATGGCATCACATTTTGCTATGGCAGTGCAAGGTTTGCTTTATGCCCCGTTTTACCGATTTAAGAGGAAACATTTAATGATTGCGGCAATTTGGGTTTTGCATGATGTTATCATAGATTATGTCTTTTTAATGATGCCCCGTTACAGTGTATTGGATAAATTTACACCACAAATCGGCTATTTTACTTTTTGGCTGTCTATTTTAGCAATTGGAATCGCTTATTGTTTTTGTATCCGTTCCAGCCGTTTCCAGCTTCAGATAAAATAACTTTCTACTTAGTATAAAAATGGTCTAACCTTGTCCCCCCCTTCATACATTTTAGTAGTATGAAGGGGGGGACAAGATTGAAAGGTAAATGGCTGCTATTTTGTATGATTGTGTTTTTACTAGCTCCCATTAGTGCATTTGCGGGCCAAGTATCTCCGATTGATAAACTGGATGAGATATCTGACGAAGCTCTCCAAATGGTCAAATTCCAAAAATACGATGAAGCAAAAAAGCTGCTCGACTATTTTTCTGATCAGTTTACATCTGTAACTCAAACAAAACAGCCCTTAACAATGGATGAAGTAAGAATCGTTACAGTTGCCCGGGATGAAGCGATGGAGGCTGCTGTCAGTTCGAATATGAATTATCAAGAAAGAATAAGCAGATTAACTAAGTTTCGTCTTGTCATTGACGCCATTTCCTCGAGCCACAGACCATTATGGACGGAAATGGAAGACCAGATTATGACCACCTTTCTCCAGGTAAAAGAAGCCGCTTACAATGGCAATACAAGTAAGTTTAACACAAGCTTCAATTCCTTTCTTTCACTTTACAACGTGATCTATCCCAGTTTGAAAATAGATGTTCCCGTCGAAAATATTCAAAAATTAGATGCAAGGATTAACTTTATCGATGTCTATCGTTCCCAGATTGTTTCGAATCCAAAGAGTTTAAAGGAACTCGATAGCTTGGAAACAGATTTGAAGAAGCTTTTTACCGATATGGATGAAGATCAAGCCGACCCTTCGTTGTGGTGGGTAATCATCTCAACTGGCAGTATTATTATTATGACATTATCCTATGTTGGTTGGAGAAAATATAAAGGTGACAAGGATATTCACCAGGACCACTCAAGGGAGTATAAAGATTGACACATACATTCAGCTTGAATACAATAAAGGCATTAGGAGCTGAATGGGAGGTTCAAACATGCTTTATTTAGTTTATTTTGCCATCATTATCCTAATTCCAATATGGGCTCAGCTTAAGGTTAAAGGTACATTTGCTAAGTATTCACGAGTGGCTTCATCCACATATAGGACAGGGGCAGAAGTTGCCAGAGAAGTATTAAATGCAAATGGTTTATATCATGTTGGGATCGAATTAGGGAACGGGTTTTTAAGCGACCATTATGATCCTAGAACGAAAACAGTTCGGTTATCACCTGAAATATATCATGGTCAGTCTATTGCGGCGGCGGCGGTAGCTTCGCATGAATGCGGACATGCCATCCAAGATGCTGAAGGATATGCTTTTTTACGTTTTCGCCACGCGCTAGTCCCTGTTGCTAATATTGGCTCGAATTTTTCTTGGGTCCTTATTATGATTGGAATTTTTGCACATCTAAGTGGGATGCTGTTACTTGGGATTGTTTTCATGGCAGCAGCGGTGGTTTTTCAGATCGTTACACTTCCAGTTGAATTTAATGCCTCTAATCGGGCTATAAATCAGGTTGTTTCGCTTGGACTCATTCGAAATAATGAAGAAAGGGAAACAAGGAAGGTCTTAAATGCTGCAGCCCTTACTTATGTTGCAGCTGCTGCAGTAGCCGTTTTGGAATTGGTAAGACTTGTTTTGATTTTCACAGGAATGAATCGAAATGATGATTAAAAAAATTGATAACTAATAACAGGGGCCTGATAACCGTAACATGGTGGCAGGTCCTTTTGCTGTCTTAATTTTTCCATTTCACGGCTCAATTGGCTTTTTGTTTTCGTCAAGGGTAAAGCCTTCGCCATGAACGTCATGAACCACCGATATGGAGACAAAAGCATGGGGATCAATATTGCTGATCAAACTTTTCAAACGGACTAGTTCATTTTTGGCAACTACACAATAAATGACTTCCCGTTCACTTCTGGTATAAAAACCGTATCCTTTTAAAATTGTTACACCTCTGTCTAATTCTTCCATAATTTGTGTGCCTATTTCCTCGTTTTTTTCCGAGATAATCATTGCCCCTCTAGCAGAATAGGCGCCTTCCTGCATAAAATCAATTACCCTTGCACCGACAAAGACCGCAACAAGAGTATACATCGCTTGTTTATAGTTAAGATATGTGATCAATGACAAGGCAATGACACAAGCATCGAACATAAACATTGTTTTGCCCATGGTCCAGCCTGCATATTTGTTAACAAGCCGAGCGATAATGTCTACACCGCCTGTTGTACCACCATAGCGGAAAATAATACCTAGACCAATTCCTGTGAATACTCCTGCAAATAAGGCAGCTAAGGTTAAATCGTTTCTTAATGGCATATCGATTACGATTCTTTGAAAGATCCATAAAAAAATCGAAACGCTGACAGTTCCAATAATGGTATAGAAAAAGGTATTCCGACCAAGTAACTTCCAGCCAATAAAGAAGAGAGGGATATTTAGTATTAAATTGGAGTAAGAAGGATCCCATTTGAACAAAAAATAAAAAAGTAAGGTAATTCCTGTAAAACCGCCTTCTGCTAATTTGTTTTGCATATTAAAATTGACCAATCCAAATGACATGATAGCGGCCCCGATAATGATAAATACAATATTCTTTAGTTTCATATGTAAAATCATATTCTTCCTCCTTTACTATATTTTCCTTCCGATAAGCTGTTTTATTATATAAGAAAACTTTTGGTGGAGCAATCATTGAAATTAACTTAGGGAAAACATTTGTAAAACGCTGATAATTTAGCTAACATGAAAGAGGTGGTATTTTTTTTAGCAGAATGAAATTGAGGTGAGATCTTTGGCAGATGGCAAAACAATTCAAGACCTCCAAGCAGAAGTAAATACATACATTAGCCAATTTAAGGAAGGTTATTTTAGTCCATTAGCAATGGTGGCCAGAATGACTGAAGAATTAGGCGAATTGGCAAGAGAGGTTAACCATTACTACGGCGAAAAGCCAAAAAAAACGGATGAAGTTGAAAAAACAATTGAAGAGGAGCTTGGTGATCTTTTATTTGTTATTATTTGCTTTGCAAACTCTTTAAATATTGATTTAGAAAAAGCTCATGACATCGTTATGAACAAATTTGCAACGAGGGATAAAGATCGTTGGACAAGAATTAATCCTAATAGCAAGGGTGAATGAAATGGAAAAAGTTACTATTATCATTGCTGGTCCACGCGGGAGGATGGGCAGGGAGGCCGTTAATCTCGTAAACTCAACTGAGCATTTCGAACTTATTGCTGTTGTTGACCATAAGAATGAAGGGATGAAATTAAGTGAGTTAGATGGATTTCCTCCTTTAGATGTACCAATTTATACAGATCTTGAAAAATGCCTGCAACATACTAGTGTAGACGTATTAATTGATTTAACTACCCCCGAGGTTGGGATGAAGCATACGAAAACTGCGTTGGAATATAACGTTCGTCCGGTTGTCGGAACGACTGGGTTTTCAAAAAATGATTTAGAAGAGTTAGAGACCATTTGTCATGAAAAACAACTAGGGTGCATTATTGCTCCTAACTTTGCAATTGGGGCAGTATTAATGATGAAATTTTCGCAAATGGCCGCAAAATACTTTGAGGATATCGAAATTATTGAAATGCATCATGATCAAAAGCTTGATGCCCCATCAGGAACAGCTGTAAAAACGGCTGAAATGATTTCTGCCGTTCGGGCCGCGAAAAAGCAAGGGCACCCAAATGAAAGGGAAACGATTACTGGCGCACGAGGAGCAGATTATGATGGTATGCATATTCACTCGGTCCGCCTGCCAGGCTTAATCGCCCACCAGCAAGTATTGTTAGGTTCAGATGGACAAACATTAACGATTCGCCATGATTCATACAACCGCAGTTCGTTTATGTCAGGCGTAAAGGTTGCAGTAGACACGGTTATGAAAATAAACTCGTTCGTATATGGACTTGAAAATATTTTAGAATAGGAGTTTTTTTACTATGAACATTGCCTTGATTGCCCATGATAAGAAAAAAGATAATCTAGTACAATTTGCTACAGCTTATAAAACAATTTTTGCCAAACATACATTATTTGCAACAGGTACAACCGGCTTAAGGATTAGTGAGGCTACTGGCTTAGATATTCATCGCTTTCAGTCAGGACCGCTTGGAGGAGATCAGCAAATAGGTGCGATGATCGCCCAAAATAAAATGGATACAGTATTTTTTTTCCGAGATCCGCTTACCGCTCAGCCACACGAACCAGATGTCACCGCCCTGGTACGCTTATGTGATGTTTATTCCATCCCATTAGCCACTAATATGGGAACTGCTGAATTATTGATAAGGGGACTGGAAGAAGGCATGCTTGAATGGAGAAACATTGTTAAAGAGAGCAGCGGTGAAACGAATGGAAACTAAGAAATTGCATATTCTCGCCTTTGGTGCCCATCCTGATGATGTTGAAATTGGGATGGGAGGAACAATTGCAAAATATGCAGCTGAAGGAAAAGAAACAGGTATTTGTGATTTAACTGCCGCTGAGTTATCTTCTAACGGAACAGTTGAACGACGTGATGTTGAGGCAAAAAAGGCAGCAGAGATTCTTGGAGCGGTTGTGCGCTGCTCGCTTGGTTTACCTGATAGGGGCTTATTTTTAAAGGAAGAATACATAAAAGAAATTGCTGCTGTGATTAGAAGATACCGTCCTCAGGTTGTGTTTGCTCCTTATTTTAACGATCGTCACCCTGATCATGGAAATTGTGCCCGCCTTGTCGAGGAGGCGGTTTTTTCTGCAGGAATTAAAAAGTATCAGACAGGCCAACAAGAAGCACCACATCGAGTGAAAAATGTTTACTTTTATATGATTAACGGCTTTCATAAGCCTGATTTTGTCGTTGATATATCAACGCAGTTTACCGTAAAAATGGAGGCATTAAATACCTATAGGAGTCAATTTGAGAAAACTGTCCAAAGTGTTGATACGCCCCTTGTAAATGGATATATTGAAACAATTGAAGCTCGGGAGAGGATGTTTGGTAAGCAGGTGGGGGTCAATTATGCAGAAGGCTTCAAAACCAAATTTCCTATCCTTTTGAACAGAGATTTGTTAGGAGAATTAGAATGAGAAAGTTAAAGATTGGGATTACTTGTTACCCTACAGTCGGGGGGTCAGGTGTTGTTGCAACAGAGCTAGGCAAGATGCTTGCGGAAAGAGGACACGAGATTCACTTTATATCATCGAGTCTCCCTTTTCGACTGAAAAGAATGTACCATAATATTTATTATCATCAGGTGGAAGTAAATCAATATTCTGTTTTCCAATTTCCTCCATATGATATTGCTTTAGCTAGTAAAATGGCAGAGGTTGTAAATCGGGAAAATTTAGATATCCTTCATGTCCATTATGCAATTCCGCATGCTGTTTGTGCAATTCTAGCAAAGCAAATGTGTAATCGGGATTTAAAAATTGTTACAACTCTTCATGGAACAGATATAACGGTACTGGGTTATGATTCCACTTTAACAGATGCTATTAAATTTGGTATTGAAAAATCAGATATAGTTACAGCAGTATCTGACTCATTAGTTGAAGAAACCTATGATTTAATCAATCCGGATAAATCAATCGAAACTGTCTATAATTTCATTGATGAACGGATCTACCAAAAAAGTGATGCTTCACACTTAAAAGAAGAATACGAGATCAAGCCAGAGGAAAAGGTAATTATCCATGTATCGAATTTTCGCCCTGTCAAACGAGTCGAGGATGTCGTGAAAACCTTCGCAAAAATTGCTGAAGCAATGCCTGCAAAATTATTATTGGTCGGGGATGGTCCTGAAGTAAGCAGAGTAAGTAAATTAGTCAATAAGCTTGGGTTAAACAATCTGGTCCTTTTTCTAGGAAAACAGGAAAATCTCGAGGAATTATATTCAATAAGTGATTTAATGCTGCTCTTATCTGAAAAGGAAAGCTTTGGACTTGTCCTCCTTGAGGCAATGGCATGTGGTGTCCCCTGTATTGGGACAAATGTCGGCGGAATTCCGGAGGTCATTGTAGATGGTCAATCAGGTTTTCTATGTGAATTAGGGGATATCGATGAGATGGCGGCTAAATCAATTTTTCTGTTAAAGGAAAAGAATCTGCACAAAAAATTCTCGGATAAGGCGTTGGAAACAGTAAAAAGCAAATTTTGTGCCGAGGAAATCGTCAAACAATACGAACAGCTATATTTTAAGCTGATTGATAAAGGTGAGGTTTATGATTGAGCCCTTTTTAACTGCTCGAGAAGTCCTTAAGCAAATCGAGAATGCTGGTTTTGAGGCCTATTTCGTCGGTGGGGCAGTACGGGACTTTTTATTGCAAAAGCCGATTCATGATGTTGATATTGCTACATCTGCAACCCCTATGGAAATCAAGCGAATTTTTCCAAAAACAGTTGACATTGGCATTGAACATGGAACAATATTGGTCCTTTATCGAAGTAATTCCTATGAAATTACTACATTTAGAGCTGAATCAGAATACCTCGATTTTCGCAGGCCAAAGGAAGTGGCCTTTATTCGTTCCCTAAGAAAAGACTTAGAGCGCAGAGATTTTACAATAAATGCGATAGCAATGGATATAAATGGAAGTATACACGATCCGTTTGCTGGTCAAGCAAGCATTAAAGCGAGAGAAATAAAAACGGTTGGGAAAGCAGAAGAACGTTTCCAGGAAGATGCACTACGGATAATGAGAGCTGTACGGTTTGTGAGTCAACTAAGCTTTGAAATCGAATCTAAAACATTGAAGGCATTAGCAGAGCTTGGATATCTACTAGATAAAATTGCAATAGAGAGGAAGAGGTCAGAATTTGAAAAGTTAATCGCGGGTGAAAACCGCAGAAAAGCGTTTGAAATTACGCTCGAAACAAAACTTTATGCTTATCTGCCATGCTTTGAAAATCGAAAAGCAGAACTAACAAAATTGCTTTCTTATCACTGCGAGGGACTAAATACCAATGAAATGTGGTCGTTGCTTTGCTACTGCTTTAGGCTATCAGGGAAAGATGCCGAGCAGTTTTTACGTGAGTGGCGTCTTCCGGTTAAACAAATAAAGGAAATTCAACTAGTTTTGAGTTTTCTGGCAACTAGGCTTGAACAGGAATGGACGACTTATCAACTCTATTCAGCACAGTTAATTGCTTCAATTTCAGTCGAAAAACTATATCATGTTATTAACGGGAGTAGAAGCGAAAGGTCTGTCCAAGCCTTAGTTGAAATGTATAATGGTATGCCAATTAAAGAACGGACTGATCTGAATATAACCGGAAGTGATATACTTGCTTGGAATAACAGAAAAGGCGGTCCATGGATCCATGAGATCCTTTTACAAATTGAGCATGCTGTTTTAGAAGGTCTGGTTGAAAATGAAAAACTAAAAATAAAGGAGTGGCTGTTAAAGTGCAAACAGAAATAAGAAAGCAATTGCTTGATGCCTTTACAAATGCCGATGATACATACTTATCGGGTCAATTTTTGGCCGATTTAATTGGTTGCTCACGGACAGCCGTATGGAAACACATGGAAGAATTACGTAAGGATGGCTTTCAATTAGAAGCCGTCAGAAGAAAAGGATATCGAATAGTAAGCACCCCCGAAGCAATTACTGCTGATGAAATTCGGCTTGGTCTACATACAAAATTTATCGGACAAAACATTCAATATGAGGAAGCCGTTGAATCCACTCAAAAAGTTGCGCAGCGCTTGGCTAATGAAAATGTTCCAGAAGGAACCGTGGTGATTGCAGAAGAACAGCTTTCTGGAAAAGGCAGATTGGGCCGGCAATGGCATTCACCTAAATATACGGGAATTTGGATGAGTCTAATTCTTCGGCCGAACATTCCGCTTCCGAAAGCACCACAATTAACTTTATTAACTGCTGTTGCAGTCGTTCAAGCAATCGAGGATCTGACTGGATTGGCAGCTGAAATTAAATGGCCAAATGACATTTTGATAAATGGTAAAAAGCTGACTGGTATTTTGACTGAGCTGCAAGCGGAAGCGGATCAAATCCATTCGGTTATTATCGGGATTGGTATAAATGTGAATCAGCAGCTTCAAGATTTTCCAAGTGAACTTCATCCAATTGCAACATCCTTATCGATTGAAACGGGAGGGAAAATTTCGCGTGCTAGTTTAATCAGGAGTATTTTTACTAAATTCGAAAACTTGTATATGTCTTACTTGGATGAAGGCTTTCTCCCGATCAAGCTTCTTTGGGAAAGCTATGCGGTCAGCATTGGTAAGCATATAAAGGCACGAACATTAACAACTGTCATTGAAGGGAAAGCGCTTGGTATAACAGAAGAGGGAGTATTACAAATTGAAGATAAATTTGGAAAGATTCATCATGTCTATTCCGCAGATATAGAAATTTAGTGCCTTTTAGAATTTTCTGATAGCCAAACCTCTACATTCTTTGTTATAATTCTTTTGGGCAGTATCCTATCCGAGCTGCACCTAGTTTTAATCGAAATTTAAACAGGTTTCTGCCTAGATCCGTGGATGCGGACCGGGACAGAGGGATGAAAGATGTAATGGAGTAATGGGATCCTCTGCCTGCAGTAGGATCTTTTTGTTTGCATTTAAAGCAAATTCTCCTTGAATCTTTTTATTTCCTCTTTCTAAATAAGGAGGGAAAAGAATGAAGCAAACAACTGATTTTATTAAGATGAAACAAAATAATGAAAAGATTGTCATGCTGACGGCCTATGATTATCCAGCAGCTAAACTTGCAGAAGAAGGAAAGGTAGATGTTATTTTAGTAGGCGACTCATTGGGAATGGTGGTTCTGGGCTATGATTCAACTGTGTCTGTAACACTGGAGGAAATGATTCACCATACAAAAGCGGTAAAACGCGGAGCAAAGGATACATTTATTGTCACTGATATGCCATTTTTAACATACCATTTGTCGATATCCGAAACTCTTAAAAATGCTGGAAGGATCATGCAGGACGCAGGTGCGCACGCCGTCAAACTTGAAGGTGCAGATGAGGTAGTTGAAAAAATAGCTGCGATTACCAAAGCAGGCATTCCGGTCTGCTCTCATTTAGGCTTAACTCCGCAATCGGTCGGTGTGCTAGGAGGATATAAAGTACAAGGCAAGGATGCAAGAGCTGCCAAAAAACTCATTGATGATGCCAAAAAATGTGAGGAAGCAGGCGCATTTATGATTGTGCTTGAATGCGTTCCTAAACAGCTCGCTGAAGAAGTGGCTAAGTCATTATCCATTCCAGTCATTGGCATTGGTGCCGGAGTTGAAGTTGATGGACAAGTTCTCGTATATCATGACATTCTCGGTTATGGAGTAGACAGGGTGCCCAAATTCGTGAAACAGTACCATTCTTTAAATCCATTCATTTTGGAATCGATTCAGTCCTATGCGGCCGAGGTTAAAAATAAGCAATTTCCGGATGATCAGCACTCATTCACAATGAAGGAAGAAGAATTAAAGGGACTGTACGGAGGTTTAAAATAAATGAAGGTAATGACAACGATTCAAGAGATGCAGCTTGAAATGATCAGGCAAAAAGCACAATCAAAATCTATCGGTTTTGTTCCAACAATGGGTTTTTTACATGAAGGACATTTAACCCTGATAAAAAAGGCAAGACAAGAAAATGATATCGTGGTGGTAAGCATTTTTGTCAATCCATTACAATTTGGTCCGGACGAGGATTATGATTCTTATCCGCGCGACTTTGAAAGAGACCGGGCGCTGACAGCAGGAGAACAAGTTGATTATCTGTTTTATCCTTCTGTCGACGAAATGTACCCTTCTTCCCGGTCAATCCAGGTTAAAGTTGTGGACCGTACGGATGTATTATGCGGGAAATCCCGTCCAGGACATTTCGACGGTGTTGCCACGGTTTTAACTAAGCTGTTTAACATTGTCATGCCGGAACGGGCTTATTTTGGGAAAAAAGATGCTCAGCAGGTTGCGGTCGTAGATGGACTTATCAAGGATTTTAATTTTTCGATAAAGCTTATCCCGGTGGATATTATTCGTGAGCAGGATGGCTTAGCTAAAAGCTCACGAAATGTAAATCTTCTGCCAAACGAACGGATCCAGGCCCCTGTTTTATACAAAAGTTTGCAAACAGCAAAGGCAGCAGTTGAAAACGGTGAAAGAGATCCGGAAAAAATAATCGGGCTAATTTCTCAACAAATTCAAACGGAAACAGATAGTCAGATTGATTATGTTGAAGTATACAGTTATCCACAGTTAAAACCATTGGATAAATTAACTGGCACGGTCATAATTGCACTGGCAGTCAAATTTTCTGCTGTACGATTAATCGATAATTTGATTTTAAAAATAGCTGAAGGTTAAGGGGAGAGAAAAAGCAATGTTTCGTACAATGATGAATGGAAAAATACACCGGGCTACCGTCACTGAAGCTAATCTAAACTATGTTGGCAGCATTACAATTGATGAGAATATCCTTGATGCTGTTGGTATGGTTGCTAATGAAAAAGTAGCAATTGTGAATAATAATAATGGGGCCCGACTTGAAACGTATATCATTCCTGGTGAAAGAGGCAGTGGTGTGATTTGTTTAAATGGAGCGGCCGCCCGTCTTGTTCAAGAAGGTGATATTGTCATTATTATTTCTTATGCAATGGTTCCCGAGGAAAAAATCGCAGACCATAAACCAAGGGTTGCGATTATGGATGAAAACAATGGTATAAAAGAATTGATACATGCAGAACCTGCTCATACGATCCTTTAATCCCCTTTAATGGGGATTTTTATTTTTAAATAGGTAAAAGTAGGATAGAACAAATTTTGCTGTAATCTTTCGCTTTTACCCTATTTATGATACCTTTTTCATATGGAAAAGGGGCGGAGCGCTTCAAAAGTGAATAAGTATATCCATGGCAATGGGACAATACACATTTTTCAACTTGAAAGTAGTGAAGCCTAGCTCAGGGTTCACACCGTCTTTATTGGCAAGGATGGATCTTAGAATCTAATTCCATCGTAGATGGTTGTGTGAAACGAAAGTTGGTTTATATAAAGGTTAGGTGTTTATCGAATGTTAAATAAATTTGTTGTGGTTGATTTGGAAACAACAGGGAATTCTCCGAAAAAAGGCGATAAAATCATTCAATTTGCTGCGGTAGTGATTGAAAACGGAAAAATCACTGACACGTTTTCGTCACTCCTTAATCCAAATCAGCCTATACCAATTTTTATAGAAGAATTAACGGGCTTACATGATGTGATGGTAAAAGATGCCCCCGACTTCTCTGAAATAGCTCCTAGAGTAATGTCATTATTAGAGGATGCCTATTTTGTCGCCCATAATGTTTTGTTTGATTTATCCTTCCTTCAAGAAGAATTAATTGAAGCTGGCTATGAGGGCTTTTATGGATCGATTGTTGATACAGTTGAACTTGCACGGATTCTTTACCCAACTGCGGATGGTTACAAACTAACTGATTTGGCGGAACAAGCGAAACTAAAGCATGATCGACCACATCAAGCTGACAGTGATGCACAGGTAACAGCAGAGTTGCTCTTGCTTTTTTTAGAAAAAGCTGCAAAGCTTCCCCATAAAACTCTTAAGCAGCTTATCCAACTTTCGGGAGGGTTAAAAAGCGATTTACACCAATTGTTCGAAGAACTGTTAATAGAAAAAGATAAAACAACCGAGAAATTACCGGAGTCCATCGAAATTTTTAATGGGATTGCAATCAGAACGTGTCACCCTGAAGCACATGAAGTTATATCAACAAAAGAACACATGTTTCCTGCAAATGATCAAGAAAAAACACAAATACTAAAAAATGTGCTTCCTTCCTATGAAAAACGAACAGGACAGTTTGCAATGATGGATGGAGTATATAATGCATTTCAAACAGCACACCATTATCTAATTGAAGCAGGAACAGGTGTTGGTAAATCAATCGGCTACTTACTTCCCGCTGCCTATTTCTCAAAGCAAACTGGTCAGAAAATTATCGTTAGTACCTACACGATACAGCTTCAGGAGCAGCTAATTCGAAAGGAAGTCCCCCTGCTCACAAAGCTAGTGCCCTTTTCCGTGAAAATTGTCCTTTTGAAAGGAAAGGATCATTATTTGAGTTTGGAAAAGTTTAGTCAAACATTGTTGGACGAAAATGATAATTACGATACAACCTTAACGAAAATGCAGATTCTTATCTGGCTTTTGGAAACAGAAACCGGTGATAAAGATGAATTAAATCTATCGAGCGGCGGTCAGATTTTTTGGAATAAAATCAAAAATGAACAAACAGCTTTTGGGCAGAAGGATTCTTGGAAAGAAAAGGATTTTTATATTCGGGCAAAAAGCAAGGCTGAAATAGCCGATATAGTTATAACGAACCATTCAATGTTATTATGTGATTTAAAGTCTAAACATTCGCTATTACCGGATTCTGATTATGTAATCCTTGACGAAGGGCATCACTTTGAAAAGGCGGCTGCACAATTCTTGGGACGGTCTCTCGATTATTTGACCGTCCGCTTACTACTAGGTCAACTTGGTAATTATGAACAAAAACAGCTTTTTTATCAGCTGGAAAAACTCGTAGAAGCAGTCCAAGGTAAAAAGGCAGAGATCCTGCATACATTTGAATTGAATCAATTAATTGGCGATCTATCCTATGAAATGGATCAATTTTTTAAGCTTTCAGTTTTTTACACTCAGAGAAATTCAAATCAAAAGAAAAATAATTATCGTTTAAAGGTGAGATTGACACATCAATATAAAAGCAGAGAATTAGCTGCACTACTTACTAGTGCAGAAAGGTTTGTTTTTTTACTGCGGGATGTACACGATGCACTTACCACCAGATTGAATATCCTCAAAGGTGTATCAGACCGGCTAACGAACGAACAAATGAGTATGATTGAGGAGATCCATTCAGTCCTAACTGAAATCGACGAGGTAAGAGAAAGTGTTAAAGCACTTATCTTAGCAGACTCTCAGTACGTAAAATGGGTTGAAACAGATCTTCGCGCACCACAAAACGTGACAAACATTACGCAACAGCCTGCTTCGGTTGCCGATTATCTTACGAGCGATTTTTTTCTAAAGAAAAAGAGTGTTATCATTACTTCAGCAACATTAACAATCAATCACTCGTATCAATTTATTAGGAAGGAATTAGGATTAACAGATTTACCTGTTAATGAAATAGTAATTCCTTCACCATTCAACTATAAAAATCAGGTTGAGCTTCTGATTCCAGAGGACCTTCCAGAAATAAAATCAGTTTCAGTTGATGATTACGTGGTGGCAATAACGGAGCATATTATTACAATTGCCGAAGCCACTAAGGGAAGAATGCTACTCCTGTTTACATCCCATGAGATGCTGAAAAAGACTTATGAATTGATTAAAGAAAGCGGATTTCTTAGTGACTTTGCCATTATTGCCCAAGGAATTACGAGCGGAAGCCAAACAAGACTGACAAGAAATTTCCAGCGCTATGAAAAGGCAATCCTACTTGGTACAAGCAGCTTCTGGGAGGGTGTAGACATCCCGGGAGAGGATTTAACCTGTCTTGTTATCGTACGGCTTCCGTTTAGCCCCCCGGATGATCCCTTTACAGCAGCGAAATGCGATTATGTGAAAGAACAGGGGGGAAACGCTTTTTCGGATTATTCATTACCAGAAGCTGTTTTACGGTTTAAACAAGGATTTGGAAGATTAATCAGAACAGAACAGGATCGAGGCATCATCGTTGTTTTTGATAAAAGGATTATTTCAACAACATATGGAAAGGCCTTCTTAAAGTCGGTCCCTGAGATTCGTGTAAGAAACGGATCAATTGATGAACTCATTGACTTTATTCACCAATGGTTATGAAAAAATATATAGCCCGATTCACCATTTATTTTGCAATAAATGGATGATCTTGACAATCAACCATGATCTGTGAATAACCGAACAAAAAGTTTGCTAAATATATTTCTTTAGGTAGCTAAATTGGTTTAAGCTGTTATAATGAGTTAGTGGATTCCTTTATTTTTGCAATCATATCCTATTTACTTGGTGAAATGGAGCCAACATGAATAAGAAATAAGGATAAAGGAGGAAATTTTTAATGGAGACCAAAATTGAAGTTCTTTCAACAGTTAAAATCCAGAACAACGCGGATTTATATAAAACTGTTGACACACTAAACCGAACATTAAAAGAAAAGGATTTAATGTTTGGGCTAGCCCTAGATAACGAGGACCAGAATAAAGCAATTTTTACGATTTATCGTACATAGTGAAGTGAAAAAAGTGAAAAAATGGATTGTGTCATTAGTTGTGCTCATATTAATTATGTCAGGTATTCTAGTGAAGGTTTATATACAGGCATTTGAACCTGTCAAGGCAGCTGAGAAAAAAGCAGTTGCGTTAGCTGACAAAAAGGTTCATTTTAGTCATGTAGAGGATTTCCACATATACAACGGAATTGAAACTGTTTATGTTATTGAAGGAAAGAATAAAAAGGGTGAAAAAATAATTGTTTGGATCCCTGAAAAAAACAAGCAAGTGATTGTAAAAAAAGCAAACAGCGGCTTATCCAAGCAGCAGGCTATCCAAAAACTAGAAGAATCGAAAAATCCGAAAAAGATTGTTTCTGTTCGCTTAGGAATGGAAAAGAAGATCCCGTTTTGGGAAATCTACTACCTCTCTGATAATAATTTAATGAATTATTATTATATACATTTTCAAACTGGTGAGTGGCTTAAAAAGATTGAAAATTTATAGCTTTTCAGGAGAATGGAGGAAATAAAATGGAAGTAAAATTAGCTAACAGGGTGTTGTCATTGACCCCATCTACAACTTTGGCAATTACAGCAAAAGCTAAAGAATTAAAAGAGCAAGGGGTAGACGTAATCGGTTTAGGAGCAGGAGAACCGGATTTTAATACTCCTCAATTTATTATTGATGCAGCATATAAATCAATGAACGAAGGCCATACAAAATATACACCATCTTCAGGACTACCCGCACTTAAAAAGGCAATTATTCAAAAATTCCAAGCAGATCAGGGTATTGAATACAAGCCGGGTGAAATAATAGTAGGAAACGGTGCGAAGCATGTGCTATATTCGTTATTTCAAGTTATCCTAAATGATGGGGACGAGGTTATTATTCCTTCACCATATTGGGTAAGTTATCCTGAACAGGTTAAACTGGCCGGTGGAAAGCCCGTTTATGTGGAAGGTTTAGAAAGCAACCAATTTAAAATCACTGCCCAGCAATTAAGAGAAGCCATTACAGAAAAAACAAGAGCACTCATTCTTAACTCGCCTAGCAACCCAACAGGTGTACTATATACCAAAGAAGAGTTAGAAGAATTAGGGAAAGTTTGTCTTGAAAAGAACATACTTATTGTCTCTGACGAAATATATGAAAAATTAATTTATGGGGATAGCGTGCATATTTCCATTGCCCAATTATCAACTGAATTAAAGGAACTAACAATCATTATCAATGGCGTTTCAAAGTCTCACTCCATGACTGGATGGAGAATTGGCTATGCTGCGGGAAATGAAAAAATCATTAAAGCGATGTCGAATCTTGCTAGCCACAGTACTTCAAACCCGACAACATCTGCTCAATACGGTGCGATTGCTGCTTACACGGGATCACAAGAGCCTGTTGAAGAGATGCGTCAGGCCTTTGAAAAACGATTAGTGGCTATCTTTGATAAGCTTGTCTCGATTCCTGGTTTTACCTGCGTAAAGCCACAAGGTGCCTTTTACTTGTTCCCGAATGTCAAAGAGGCCGCAACAATGACAGGGTACAGAAATGTAGACGAGTTTGTTGAGGCATTGCTGGTTGAAGCAGGAGTTGCAGTTGTTCCGGGATCGGGATTTGGTACTCCTGATAATATCCGCCTTTCTTATGCAACGTCTTTAGAGCTTTTAGAAGCAGCAGTAGAAAGAATGCGCCAATTCGTTACTTCAAAAAAATAAATTTTATTACCTAGAAAAAGTCTGCTTTAGCAGGCTTTTTTAGTTGGCATCTTTACTGGTATTATTTCACCTTAACTGAAATGTATGGTTCATGATATACTTAAAAGGAGGTGTTGTAATGATGAAAGCAAGCTTGTTATCTTGGCTACAGGAAGGAAATATTACCATTCCTGCAGTTTTATTTTCTGAGTATCGAAATTTAAATATAAATGAATATGAACTTATTCTAATCATACACTTACTCACGTTTATCCAAAAAGGTAAAGAATTTCCTACTCCTGAAGAGCTTTCAGAACGGATGACGACCACAAATTCTGAATGTGCAGAAATGCTGAGAAAACTTATACAGCGTGGATTTATCGAAATTATTGAAGGGTATTCAACTGAAGGAATCAGATATGAAAAATATTCATTAGAGCCACTATGGGAAAGATTAGTTGATCAATTTTTGGCAAGTCAAAAGAGCAGTCAACAGTTAAGTAAGCAGGTAGAAGAAACTGACTTATATACATGCTTTGAAAAAGAATTTGGAAGACCATTATCACCGTTTGAATGTGAATCCCTTGCAATGTGGATGGATGATGACCATCACGACCCGGTGATCATAAAAGCGGCTCTCAAAGAAGCGGTTATGTCAGGAAAGTTGAATTTTCGTTATATTGATAGGATATTATTTGAATGGAAGAAAAATGGTATTAAAACAATTGAACAAGCAAAAAATCAAGGACGAAAATTTCGACAAAAACAATTGCAGAATCGAAAAACTCATAATGAAGTACAAAAGCCGGCAGCTATTCCTTTCTATAATTGGTTGGAACAATAGTCGGTCAAAACGAGAGAACTTTTCTCTCGTTTTTCTAACCTGTTAGAAAAGCATTCCTTTGAACTACAATAATTGTCTAGCACCATCGCAGAGAACGTGCTGGTTACTGCAAGAAGGCAGTGGCGCTTTTAGTCTGCCAGCCGAGTGAATTTCTCTAACGGGTGTTTCTACTTATCTAATTGCGGGTGATGTTCATGTTAAATAACACACAAATTCGTTTTTGTCTTGATAAAATGGGGGAAATGTTTCCCGAGGCACACTGTGAATTAAATCATTCAAATCCGTTTGAATTAGTGATTGCTGTTTCGCTTTCTGCTCAATGCACGGATGCACTGGTTAACAAGGTGACAAAAGATTTATTTACAAAATATAAAACACCGGCGGATTATCTTGAAGTGCCGCTTGAAGAGCTGCAAAATGATATTCGCTCGATCGGTCTTTACCGGAATAAAGCCAAAAATATTCAAAGCCTGTGCAGGCTGGTTTTAGAAAAATATAAGGGTCAAATTCCTCGTGACAGGGATGAGCTAATCAATCTTCCTGGAGTCGGCCGTAAGACAGCAAATGTCGTTGTTTCAGTCGCTTTTGGCGAGCCGGCCATTGCTGTCGATACCCATGTTGAAAGAGTGAGTAAACGCCTTGCAATATGCCGCTGGAAAGACTCTGTCCTAGAGGTTGAAAAAACACTTATGAAGAAGGTTCCAAGAGCTGAATGGTCAATTACCCACCATCGGATGATTTTTTTCGGGCGATATCATTGTAAAGCGCAAAACCCACAGTGTACTAGTTGCCCGTTGCTTGATCTATGTCGGGAAGGGAAGAAGAGACTGAAAGGAAAGGTGAGTTCAAATGGCTGAAAACATGAAAAAGCTGCCCATTCCATTAGAACTTTACCACCCATTCTTTTTTTCTGAAAAAGAAATGAGTCTAGATTTAGCTGATAAATCTTTATGGACAGGGGATAATTTCCGCTATGAAATTTTATTTTATAATGGGATAGTTGCTAATAAGCCATGGACAAATCCTGTTGAATTTCTGCCTCAAATACTTGATGAATGGAACAGGCTAAAAATAGGGATTGAAGAACTTCATCATCAACGGAAAAAGAATGGGGTCATCGAAAAGATGAAGAACGGAACAGGACTATTTCTGCAATATTTATTTTGGAGTAATGAGAAACCAGTTTGTTTGAAGGAGCTCCCAGCTTTTCCTGACTTGAGTATGAAGCCAGTTAACTTGGAGGAGAGGGCAGCATTTATTATTGCTAGACCTGGCATACATCATGCCTATGTTCAGCTCTGTGAATTAATGATTGAACAAGAAAAGCTGTTTGCAAAAAAAATTACGATAAAAAAAGCGTCCAGCCGAAGCTAGACGCTTTTTTTTAGCAATTATTGGGTCTTACCCGGAGTAGTGGTTGTTCCCGTTCCATTGCCACTATTAACATTGCCTCCTGGACCATTCCCCCCTGCAGGACCTGTAGTAGTAGTGCTGCTACCGCCTGTGCCGGTGGAACCTGTCTGACCGGTTCCGGTGGTTCCACCAGTGCCATTCCCTTCAGTGGGATTTGTAGGAGGTGGAGGAGTCCCGTTGTTATTCCCTTGCTGGTTATCCTGGTTTCCACTAGTATTTCCTTGCTGGTTATCCTGGTTTCCACTAGTATTCCCTTGGTTGTTTTGCACCTCAGGATTAGGGATATCGACGGAAACTGTTACAGGATCACTGCTTTGCCCGCTGCCGACCGCAATGATCGTAAAAGTGTATTTTCCTCCGGCAGTTGGATTAGCAATCTTCAACCCCATCTCGGAAGTTGTTGAAAGCTTCTGGGACGTGCCGCCGTTTACTGAAGCACTTACATCATACTGCACATTCTTACCAGATGTATTATTGTAATTCCAAGAAAGCACAATTTGCTTTGCTTCTTGATCGTATTTTGCAGCTGCATTTGTTGGTGCCGAAAGCTTAATGTATTTAGTAGAAACATTTTTTGGTGCATGGCCTTTTACCGCATACTCATAGGTTACTTGACTGTCAGGTGTATAGGAACTGGCCAAAACAGGCGGCATAGTGCCTTTTTCAATTCTAACCTTTTGAACGCTTGATGGGACAGTGAAATCGGGAGTGCTCACACCCTTCGATACATAGGACATTAAATTTTTAAAAATATATTGAGCAATCTTTTGATTATCCCCAGGTGGAATCGGCGTTCTTTGATCCTTGTAGCCGGTCCAAACGGATATAGTAAAATTGGTTGAGTAGCCTGTAAACCAAGCATCTGGGACCGATTTACTAGAGCTGATATGAAACTTGCGCAAGTCTTCATCCGAATAGTTTGTCGTACCTGTTTTACCTGCAATAGGAAGGCCAGGGATATTGGCAGCTACACCGGTGCCCGGTGATTTAAGCACACTTTTGAGCATATCGGTAATCATGAAGGCCGTGGAATCTTTCATGACAACCTTTGTTTCTGGTGTTGTATCAATTTCTGTTCCATCCCGCAGTTTAATTTTTTTGATGGAGTGGGGTTTTGTGTAAAGCCCCTTGTTACCAAATGCACTATAGGCACCAGCCATTTCAAGCGGGGAAACCCCAATGGTCTTTCCGCCTAAACCACCAATTGCATATGATTCATAAATTTCTTTTAATGGAATCCCAAGATTGATTGCAAAGTCTTTCGCTTTTTCTAATCCTACCTGTTGTAAAGTTTGTACAGCAGGCGTATTACGGGACAACTGGAGGGCTGTGCGGATCGTCATCGGGCCCATATACCGGTTATCCCAGTTGCCGAACTCTGCACCTGTTGAATACTTAACCGGTTTGTCCTCAATCATTTGATAGGTTCCCCAATTGAGGTATTCAATGGCCGGTCCGTAATCAAGAATAGGCTTAATCGTAGACCCTGGTTGACGCTTGGTATCGATTGCGTAGTTAAAGCCGCGTTTAACCTGTTGATTCCTCGCTCCGCCAATCGCCCGAATTTCGCCTGTTTTCGTATCCAATACGGTAATTCCAGCCTGAAATTGATCATCAGGATATTTAATGACGTCATTCGTATTCATAATTTTATCTACATATAATTGAGCATTTTTGTCTAGAGTTGTATAAATGGTTAAACCATCGGAAAATATATCAAAGTCTCCAGATTGTTTAACTTCATCAATAACAGCGTCAACAAATGAATCATAAGGTTTTTCATCCAATTTACGCTGATCATCTTTCACTAGCGTCGACTGAACAGGAACCTTCATAGCATTTTCCATTTCCGTCTTGGTAATGTAGCCATGTTGATTCATTAAGCTAAGGACAATATTCCGCCTTTTTTCCGCCAAATCAGGATGGTTAAAGGGATTATAATTATTAGGGCTTTGCGGCAGTCCAGCAAGCATTGCAGCTTCAGACAATGTCACGTCTTTTAAACTTTTGTTATAATAGGATTTTGCCGCAGTTGCAACTCCATTACTATTTTCTGAGAAGAAAATTTTGTTCACGTACATTTCAAAAATTTGATGTTTTGTATATTTTTGTTCAAGCTGATAGGCTAACCAAGCTTCTTCGACTTTTCTTCTTAATGTCTTTTGCGGTGATAAAAAGGAATTTTTAACAACCTGCTGTGTAATCGTACTTGCACCCTCACTGCCAAAGCCGTGCTGAAAATTTGCTAAGAGTGCTCCGCCTAAACGAATAGGGTCAATACCATGATGCTGGTAAAAACGATAATCCTCTGTTGCTAAGAAGGCGTCTTCGACAACCTTTGGTATATCTTTGTATTCAACATATTCCCTGTTAGCAGCGCCAACTTCAGTAATCAATTTGCCGTCTTTATCTAAAATCTTTGAGGCGATTGGGTCTTTTAATAATTTTGGGTCGAGTTTTGGTGCATCTTTTACTAAATATGCAAAAGTTGCTACACCGCCCAACATCCCAACGATTCCAAGTGCAATGATGGTTAGAAAAATCTTTTTAACTAAGCTGCCTGATTTTTTCTTACCTTTGTTATTTTTACTGCTATTGGCATTGAGTTGTTTGCGGCGCTCCTCTCGTGATTTATATTGTTCCGCCATTATCAAGTTCATTCCTTTCTAAACCTTCGCAAATATTACATTCCGCTAAATCATAAAGTTTTTCTATTATTCTAATATAGTCAATTCTCGGCTGAAAACCAAGCGGTATGTAATGAGCCTTTTGGTCTATTTCTGCCTTTGTAATTGACTTTCTTCCACCATTGTTCATCCTGTTCCAAAAGGTTAACAAATGCTCAGCCTCCAGCAAGTAAACTTGTTCATAAATCGTAAACCGAAGAATAACGAAACAGATTCCACCTTGTTTCAAGACAGCCTCCATATGGCGGATTTGATGCTCATGGAAATTTTTTAAAGGAAATGAGGTTGGGTTCTGCGTTTCTTTTGCCTCGAAGTCGATGTATTTTCCTTTATAAATCCCATTATAATCCGTGGTTGATGCTTGTTTAAAATAGGCTTCTTTAATAACTGCCGCACTTCGCCGTGGATAGTCCACTTGAACGATTTGAACGGGTGTTGGCTTTTTATGGATAACAGCAATTTCCCTTTCAAGATAAAAAGCATTTGTTTCGTTTAAATCCTCCTCAAGAGTCATTCCCCTGTTGCTAAAGGATTCGTTCGTTTTTTTCATAACACTGGACCTTGAATTACTTTCCAAGGGAATGTATTGTTTTCCATTCGGGTAGTGGAAATTCATGTAAACCACCTCACAAACTACTACCTATCATATCAAATTTGCGTAAACTTAGCAGGAATAAAAATAAGGAATTGATACATTTTAATAAATAGGTGAATTTTAGGATAGCAAGATTGACGGCGAATTATCTATTTAGGGATGATAAAAATGAGTCATCTTCCAATCGGGGATCAAAAAATTATTAGTCAAATTCAGATTGAAACCAATAGGAATAATATCGATAATATTTCAAGGACAGCTGCCTATTTTGCTTATTTTAAAAAAAACCCGGATATCATCTGGTCATTTCTAGCAAGCATGGTATCTAGGAATGGGGGATGGAATATGTGTGATCTAGAAGGGTCTATCTTTCCCCAACTGTTAGAATCAAAAACAAGGAAACAGCTTTTCTTAACCTATGAGCGAGCCAACTGGCTCATATTTCATGATGTATTTCCTCAGCTATTGGTTTATCAATATTCGTTGGAAATGAAACGTCCGATGTTTCATTTACTTCCTTATTTTAAGGTATCTGCTTTTATCCAAAAGGAGTGGATCAGGTATTGGAAAGATAATGATCAATACAGACTAATGACAGCTCTAATTATTAATGAGCAAAATGTGATTCAAACACCCATTATTGAACATCCTGTATATAAAAGCAAGGTATTTCATTCCATGATCTTTTCTTTTCAGGATTGGCTCCATTTTAGCTGTGTACTGTTTCCAACTTGTGGGGGTGAGCTTTATGGTGCAAGTGCCAATGGCTTCCGGTCTCTTTCAAAAAGGATTAACTTAGGAAAACGGCTTGCTAAGATTCTTTTTGACCAAAGGTTGTTTCCTTATTTTTACGAGTTTGCAGAAACGACTCCTCATACAGGTTCAAGATACGATTATGAACAGTATTTTATAACTCTAAGGTCAACGAATAGGGATACCCCTTTTTTAAGAACGACATTTCCTGTGATGGAACACCATATTCACGAATATAATGATTGGAGTTTATCAAGGTTTGTTTCTCCAGCATGGATATATTCTCCAGTTAGGCATCGTCATACAATCCACCTCACAGATTGGTATATATCAAAAAAAGAACAGCTTCATTTAATGCTCCAGCTAAAAAAAATCTTACATCTAAAAAGAATATAAAAAAAGCAAGGAGAGAATCCCTTGCTTTTCAATTCGATATGAACGCTCGCTAAACGGGCGCTTCCGCTTTCTATTGTCTAACTCCAGCGCCCAGCGACTAGTGTACTTCGTTCTCCTCATTACGATAAGTCAAGCACGAATGCGCTAGCGCTCTCGGTATTTCCTTTATCTCAATCGGAGCGCTCCAGTCCATACATCGCTAAACGGGCACTTCCGCTTTTCTTATTCCGCTGGGCGATTTTCACCTTCAAGTTTTTTATCGCCATAGCCTGTCTTTTTTTCTTGTTCGGTTTGTACTGGCCTTTTGTTTTGCGGATTCTTTTTTGGCATCGTAAACACCTCCATGGATAGCTTGCACTGATTTAAATAGTTTCATGCGAATTTTGAATTGTGTCGAAATAATCATGTCCTTATGCAAGTTTGACACTTTCTTTGGCGAATCACTTCTAGTTTTGTCAAGGGAGAAGGAAGACAGAAAAAGAGAGAGAATTTTACCTATACAGATACCCTAAGGAGGTCTATCGAATGAATGAGCCAACAACCGAAAAAGAACAACTATTCATCATGTTTTCTGAAATGAATGAACAATTAGCCGATTTGGAATCTGTCTTAAGGACTTCGTTTTCAGACCTTCGTAAAGAAATAGTACGTGAAGAGGTAACGAGATTAGCTGTACCCGATAAAAGAATTGCTATTCTTGAACAGAGATATATAAAAAGCGAAATAGAAAATAATGAGGAATTGACCAATTATCCTATAGGAAAAAACCAATCTGTAGGATTGAAGTTTGAATTAGGTTTTAAAAAAACGTTACAATATGATTAATGGTGATAGCAAGTAGCTTTGAAATCCATAGCTACTTTTTATTTTTTTGGGGGAATTTTAGATATGAATGAGGAGATCATCCACTTAACAGAAGTGCTTTTAAACTATAACCGTTTATTTCTACACTATTTTGAAGAGGCTAGGCTTCAAACAGAAAGGAAGGACTTTTACCAAGTGGTAAAACCTTTTGCTGATGAAGTAAAAAAGGTGATGGATGATTGGAGTATGTACTTATGTAAATGGTTAAAGACATCTAATTCAAAGCATATGAACATTAATCAGGTCACTTCCACCTGCGGACTAATTGAACAGTTGTCTGTTCAAGCCTTTTACCCGGAAACAAGCAAGTCAAGATTCTTACATTCTCAGCGGTCAATTGAATATTTTCTATCAGAAGTAGTAAAAGAAGTAAAAAAAATGGATTGCTGATATAACAGCAATCCATTAGATTTCATTCCCCTTTAATTCGTTGTTTCAAATAATATGCGTGATGAGGGAGTTGTCATTTTCACTATCTGGAGTCATTGCACCGTTTGCTTCCAGGTCGCGGATAAGAAGGCTGTACTCTTTAATGTTAATCTCGTTGTGAATATATGCTTTCTTGGCAAAATCCAATAATTGATTAACATTATCAGTAGAATATTCCTTACATTTAATAAACCTGCTTTTTAATTCGCTAATGTTCATGATGGATCTCCTCCTTCACCATTTTCTCTATCATACCATGAAAAGACTCCTTCTTTTAGTTTTTCAAAAATTGAGACTTCCGACACTTTGTGTCATTAATTGACACGTTTTTTTATATTCTATTATAGTAAGAAAACAACATACTGGCCGCTTTCACCTTACTTAAATAATCACCTTTTACCGCTAAATACATAAAGTATAATGATGAATAGCGGAGGAGATGTTTGCCCATGTTTGAAAGCAGGAGTCAGCATTTCAATTATGGAAACTCGGGGCAAATGATGCACGGGAATCCGTTGGAGCAGCAATGGAACAAAGGATTTATAAGAAGTTATTCAAATCCATATCAGTATCAACCACCATTTCAAAATGCAAATTGGCAATCGTTTCAGTCACAGAATCCATACTATCCTGGCCAATATCAGCCATTAAACCAAGCTTATCAACCCTATCAAGCCCAAACCTATCAACCCTATATTCAACAGCCATCCTATCAAACTCAGGCTTCTATACAAAAGGATTCGCAATATCTTTTCCAAAATCCCTTACAGCCGCAGGAAGAAATGTTTCCTTACCAAAATCAACAACCACCAATGAACGGTTATATTAACCCATATCCTAAACAAAATTTAATGCCAAAACAACCTGGTGGAATGCATTCATTAATTAATTCGTTTAAATCGCAAGATGGCTCAGTTGATTTTAACAAAATGGTGAATACAGCGGGACAAATGATGAACGCCGTAAACCAAGTTACATCGCTCGTAAAAGGCCTGGGCGGGGTATTTAAAGCTTAGTATGCAGCTGGAAAATAAAAAAGACGGCTAACCGCCGTCTTTTGTTCTGCATATAGGATGTATTTGGTGGGTGGGGGACATCCATCCTAAATGACGAGGAGGAGAGCTATTTGGTATCCTCAATGGTAATTATTTTTCCTCTTTCTTGAGGGATTACAATTTGTAGAAGTCCATCTCGATAAGATGCTTTAATTTTTTTCTCATTTATAACTTGAGGAAGGGCAATGGTTCTAGAAGATAATTGTCGAATTTTTTTTTGCTTAAAAACCAGGTTGATTTCATCTTCTTCTAATTCAACCTGGTGATTATCAACTGAAATCGTTAAAAGATGCCCTTGGATGTTTAACTGAATTTGCTCTCTTTTTATACCTGGTAGTTCAGCAGAAACAATATATTCCTTACCATTGTCAACTGTTTCGACGGGAAAGCTGAATCCAGCCGGAAAAGGATTTTTAAAAAAATCATCGATTGATTGTAAAAATCCTTTAATTGGTTTCTCATTAAAGAAGCCGTGCATCGATTTTATTAGCTCCCCAAAAGGCTCCGGCTTATTTTTGTTGTTATGGTTTGGATCACTAGGAAGCATCGTTGACATAAGTTATACCCCTCTCTTAGCAAAAATTCACACAGTATCATATGTAGTAAGTTTCTAGAAGGTTCAAATTATTGTAATAAATTTTTGAACGAATTGTGAAGATTGACAAGATAGTGATCTAAATCACTCTATTCCTGTGATCTTATTTGTATGCTATAAAAGTAAATTACAGGAAAGCGGGGAAATAAAATGTTCTGTCATCAATGTGAACAAACGCCATCCGGCGGATGCCAAGTAATTGGTGTTTGTGGAAAAGATGAAACAATCGCAAGCTTGCAGGATACGATTATTTTTGGTTTAAAAGGAATTGCGGCTTATCGTACTCACGCTAACCAACTAGGTTACACTGACCCATTCGTGGATTCAACTACTCATGAAGCCTTATATATGACACTTACCAATTCAAACTTTAACCTCCAAGAACACATCGAAATGGCAATGAAAGTCGGACAATCAGCAGTTCGTGTAATGGAAATGCTTGACGAGGCCCATACAACAAGGCTTGGAATTCCTCAGCCTATTCGTGTAAGTCAGAATAAAATCGAAGGCAAATGTATTGTTGTAACAGGTCACAATCTTTTTGCTTTAGAGGAACTATTAAAGCAGACTGAAGGAAAAGGAATCAATATTTATACACATTCTGAAATGCTGCCTGCACACGGCTATCCAGCATTGAAGAAGTATTCACATCTTAAAGGAAATATTGGAAAAGCTTGGTATGACCAGCGCCGTCTGTTTGAGAATTTCCCTGGTGCTATATTAGCTACAACCAACTGCGTCATGCCGATTAAGGGCACATATGCAGATCGGATGTTCAGCTATGAAGTAGCTGGTTTAGAAAATGTCCAAAAAATTGTTAATGATGATTTTGGACCATTAATTGAAAGAGCTTTGGAGCTTCCTGAAGCCAATATTGACTCCGAAGAAACATTATTAACTGGTTTCCATCATGAAACAGTTCTTGGTTTAGCACCTGAAGTCATTGCAGCCGTAAAAGCTGGACAGATAAAAAGATTTTTTGTTATTGCCGGCTGTGATGCACCTGGTAAAGGCGGCGAGTACTACAGGGAACTGGCAACATCACTTCCTCCGGAAACAGTTATACTGACAACATCCTGCGGAAAATTCCGTTTTAACGACGTTGATTATGGTACTGTACCTGGAACGGAAATCCCACGGTATATCGATTTAGGACAATGCAATAACTCAGGGTCTACCGTTAAAATTGCAAAAGCTCTTGCTGAAGCTTTTGAATGTGAAATCAATGAACTTCCAGTAAGTATTGTACTTTCTTGGTTTGAGCAAAAAGCAGTTGCGATTCTATTAGGTCTTTTCAGCTTAGGGATCAAGGATATCAGGATTGGACCAAAAGCACCTGAATTTATTTCTGAGGGAGTATTAAATGTCCTCCAAGACACATTTAATCTAAAATTAATTAGCACAGCACAAGAGGACATGAAGGAAATGCTCTCAGTCTAATAGAGAAAAGCGCGGGATCTAGACGGTTTTCAAAGTATATACGTTATCCTATAAGAAAACCGCAGACTTTAGGTCTGCGGTTTTTCTTTGACATCAGAATTTATTCTTTGAACTTTAATAACTGTCTAGCTCCAGCACCCAACGACTAATGTACTTCGCCCATCTTCCTACGATAAGTCAAGCACGAATGCGCTAACGCTCTTCGTGTTTCCTTTATCTCAGTCGATGTGCTCTAGTCCATACATCGCTAAACGGGCACTTCCGCTTTTCTATATGATTTCGTTTAAGAGTGTGGTTGGATCTAGAATCAAATTTCCGTCTTTATCTTCGCTAATTAATTCATCTTTTTTCATTTTTGTCAGGGTACGGCTAATCGTTTCTCTTGTTGTGCCAATCATATTGGCTAAATCCTTGTTAGTAAATTCCCCTTTTAATAGGATTGTACCATTTTTGAGCTCCTTACCATGGTTTTGGGCAAGCCTGATGAGCAGTTTAATGATTTGTTCATATGTATTATTTAAAATTTGTTCCTCTAGTCTATTTTGTAAGTCAACAATTTTTTCACCGAGCACGTTAAAGACCTTTATACATAGTTCCGGGTTTTCAATTAGAACATTTTCAAACTGTGAAATTGGAACAGTTATCAGGGTAGAGGCTTCTAACACCTCTGCAAAAGCTGGGTAGTCGCCTTTCCTAAAAAAGCCAACATGCGGGAACATTTCCCCCTTTTTCAGAATGGAAACAATTTGTTCTTTTCCGTTCATATCGGTTTTATAGATCTTAAGTTTGCCAGCATAAATAAAATAAACATTTTCAAGCGGGTCGCCTTGCAGAAAAACATGGCTATGCTTCTTCCATTCTCGGGTAATGGCAATATCTGCAACTTTGCTTAATTCACTATCATTTAGGACCCGAAAGAGGGAAAATTCACTTAAAACCTTCTTTATTTCTTCTATTTTCATGGTTACATCACCTCATATATCACGATAAAGAATCTCTTTCTATTTTATCAGAGAAAACACTCAAATAAATTATTTTTAAAATTAATTTGTTGGTATGAAATGTAAATCACCAAAATTTCGTATAAAATTACCCGAAAATATCACTTTATTCTTTTATTGCGAACATTTATTCGATAAAATGAATGTATTGAGGTGAGTAAAGATGATTGGAAAAAAAAGCTTACAAGCTATACTAGCTGATTTAAAAATAAATAATGAATTCAATGAAAATATTGTTTGCTGGAGAACAATTGAGGAAAAAGCAGCACAGACTGTTCCTCTTCCAGAGAATTTACATCCACTTTTACGAAAAAGCTTAAAACAAAAAGGAATTGGCGAGCTTTATACCCATCAAAAAAATGCATTTGAAAAGGTTACGGAGGGAAAAAGCATAGTCGCAGTCACTCCTACGGCCTCTGGGAAAACGCTTTGTTATAATTTGCCTGTTATGCAAAGGATTCTAATAAATCCGGAAGCAAGAGCACTGTATATATTCCCGACAAAGGCGCTTGCACAGGATCAAAAAAGTGAAATTAATGAAATGATCCAATCAGCAGGAATGAACATAAATAGCTACACATATGACGGAGACACCCCGGCAAATATCCGGCAAAAGGTTAGAAAAGCTGGTCATGTTGTGATAACCAATCCAGATATGCTTCACTCTGCGATTCTTCCCCATCACACTAAATGGGTTTCTCTGTTTGAAAATCTCAAATTTGTTGTTATTGATGAGCTTCATACGTATCGAGGGGTATTCGGAAGCCATGTTGCCAATGTGATTCGACGGTTAAAACGGATTTGTCATTACTACGGGAGCAGTCCAGTTTTTATTTGTACATCTGCTACCATTGCCAATCCGCTTGAACATGCTGAAGCTCTAACGGAAGAACCGATGTATTTGGTTGATAATAATGGTGCTCCCAGCGGCCGAAAGCATTTTCTATTTTATAATCCACCGGTTGTAAACAAGCCTTTAAATATAAGAAGAAGTGCAACGCTCGAAGTTAGGAAACTGGCGGGTGAACTTTTAAAAAATAAAATCCAGACGATTGTGTTTGCTAGAAGCAGGGTAAGGGTTGAAATTATTTTAACCTACCTTCAGGAATTGGTGAAAAACCAATTGGGGAGAAAATCGATTATGGGCTACCGTGGTGGTTATCTGCCCACTGAGAGACGAAAGATTGAAAGGGGACTCCGCTCCGGAGAAATTTACGGTGTTGTTAGTACGAACGCACTTGAACTCGGTGTTGATATCGGTCAACTGCAGGTCTGTATTATGACTGGTTACCCAGGAACCATTTCAAGTGCCTGGCAGCAGGCAGGCAGAGCCGGCAGGAGGCACGGTGAAGCGCTTGTTATTATGGTGGCAAGTTCCAGCCCGCTTGATCAATATGTGATCCAAAACCCGGAGTATTTTTTTAATAAGAGCCCTGAAACAGCTCGGATCAACCCTGATAATCTGATCATCTTAATCGACCATATGAAGTGTGCAGCTTATGAACTTCCGTTTAAAAAAGGTGAGCCATTTGGAAAGATGGAAACAGAAGAGCTTCTGGAGTATTTAACAGAGGAACGAGTCCTCTATCAAAACGGTGACAAATGGTATTGGATGAATGATTCCTTTCCCGCTCATAATATCAGCCTAAGGTCGGCCTCTCAGGAAAATATTGTGATTATTGATCAAACAGATATCGCTAAAATAAAAGTAATCGGTGAAATGGATCGTTTTTCCGCGATGACCCTGCTGCATGAAGAAGCAATTTATTTACATCAAGGAACACAATTCCAGGTTGAAAAGTTGGATTGGGAAGAAAAAAAAGCATTTGTCCGCGAAGTGGCAGTTGATTACTATACTGATGCGAACTTGGCAGTACAATTAAAGGTATTGGAAGTCGATAAACTAGTGCAAAATGAGGACATAGAAATAGGCTATGGTGATGTCAGTGTCCGAGCAATGGCAACGATTTTTAAAAAAATAAAATTTGAAACACATGAAAATATCGGTTCGGGACCCATTCATCTTCCTGAAGAAGAGCTTCATTCGAACGCGGCATGGATTTCTTTAAACAAATCATTGGCGGAAATGGGTAATGAACGGCTGGAGCAAGGTCTAGTTGGGGCGGCACATGCCCTAAAATCTATCGCACCATTATTTGTTATGTCAGATCCGCAAGATATTCATGTGGTTCCTCAAGTGAAAGCAGATCACAATGAAAAACCAACTATTTTCTTTTATGATCGCTACCCCGGGGGAATTGGATTAAGCGAAAAGCTTTACGGGGAAATGGCTGAGGTATTGGAAGATGCAAAAAAAATGGTGGCGGGATGTAATTGTGAACACGGATGCCCTTCCTGTATTGGAGCAGAAACAATTGGTGATGCTGCAAAAAATGATACATTAAAAGTTATTGAGTCTTTTTTGAAAAATAGAAAGAGGTTAAGGGTGTGAAGCGATGTCATTAAAAGATAAGTTATCCCGGCTGAGACCTCATCTAGCGATGGACATTTCAAAAATAAGTACCATTCAAGAACAAAAGTCAATTGAGATACCATATCGGGAACGCTGGAAAAATGAAAATGTTTATCCATTTTACTTTGATGAAGATTACTGCTTAATTCGGGAAGTCAGCTATCCCCTTTCTAATCAGCATGGTCTTTATCGATTTGCAGATTTTGTAGATGCTGTCAATATTTGGAATTGTGATATGGTTAGCCACCCATTGTCGGCCGCTGGATTTAAACCGGAGGAGTTATTTTTCTTTGATACTGAAACAACTGGACTTGGAGGCGGGGTAGGGAACACGATTTTTTTACTTGGCTATGCAAGTGTTTCAGGTGACAAACTTATCTTAAGACAGCATATCCTTCCAAACCCAGGGGCGGAAGTACCTTTATATCAAAGCTTTTTAGAAAAAGTAGATTATAAAACATTGGTGACTTACAACGGCAAATCCTTTGATTGGCCGCAAGTGAAAACGAGGCACACCCTAGTTAGGGACCATGTACCGAAATTGCCTTCTTTTGGTCATTTCGATTTATATCATGCTGCCAGAAGACTATGGAAGCATAAGCTGGACAGATTGAAATTGGCAGTTGTTGAGAAGGAAGTTTTAGGAATTGAAAGAGTAGATGATATACCAGGGTATTTAGCACCAATGATTTATTTTGATTTTATTGAAACTAAACAACCTGATGGAATGATTGGAATCCTAAAGCATAATGAAGTGGATATTCTATCTTTGATCACCTTGTATACCCATATTAGCTTTCAATTGTGTGGCAAGGACCAATCGCAAACGCGTAAGGAAACATATGAAGTAGGTCGCTGGTTTGCTTCTTTAGGAGAACATAATGAAGCGAAAAAGGTATTGAATACACTGGCTGACGGAACCGACTTAACATCCTATCGTGCTAAATTGGCGTTGGCGTATCAATGGAAAAAATCCCAAGCTTGGGATCTGGCTTTGGATTTATTTATGAAAGTGGCAGATATAGGCATAGATGAATTAAGTAGTGAAGCTTGTATTGAGGCTTCAAAAATATTAGAACACAAACAAAAAAATATTAATCTAGCAACTGATTATTGTATGAAAGCAATCGAATTGGTGAATAAGTCAGCAATCATTCAAACAAAGCAAGTGACCTTTCAGCAGCTTGAGAAAAGATTGGAACGATTGGAAAGGAAAGCAGAAACTACTCCAGATAATCATAATTTTCATCGGAATAATCATCTTACGACGAAATATGATAATTTGTAACAAAAAATTCATAAAAAAGTTCCGAAAAAAAGGAAAATCCATGTTGTTTATCATAGTCGAAGATAGTAAAATTTATAACTGTGTTTAATAAAAATGACTATGAAATGATGATGGAGAGGGTAAGATGTACAAAGCAATTTTCTTTTTATTTTTTGTTGTTGTTTGTCTGACAGCAGTTATGTTTACAAGCTTAAAAGATAGCTTTTATGCGATTCTTTAATGAACACTTCCAGATTGGCAAGCTTAAGATCGATGGGAGAGACTCCTTTCACTGAAGAACACAGCTTTTCAAATTGCGTGTTGCAATTGTGAGCGATCAGAATTTATAAATATAAATTTATGAATTGCTAAAAATAGGTATTTTCCTTAGTACAAGATTACCCCTTTCGACATAGGCTGTTAATGTAAACAGAATAAATGAAAGGGGAGCTCAAAATGTATCTTGGAACTAATGTTACGCCGCCAATCGTTCATCCGACCGTATACAATGTAAATCACACATTCTCAACGACGGTGGTGCCGCATATTCATCCGTCGCATACCACAACAATTAACCATCATATGTACCAGCATAAACATTATTGTACGCACTCTGAATCATGCTGCTGTGAAGAATGTAGTCAGCATTTCAATTGCTGTGCACCGGGTATGATGCCAGGACCGGCAGGACCTGGTTATGGAGCAGGTCCATATTGGGGATAATGAACATTACAAGGGCGCTTTTGCCCTTGTTTTTCTATTTCTTTTACTAATATAATATGAACTTTATGAAAAAAGGTTTGTCCTTTTCACTAAAATAGTTAAATGGGAGGAAGGTTTTTGAGTAAAATACTGGCAATTTCGGGTTATAAAGCATTCGAATTGGGAATCTTTCAAAAAGACCATCCTTCGGTTACCTATATAAAAAAAGCGATAATGAAAGAATTAGTTCCTATGATTGAGGATGGTTTAGAATGGGTGTTAATCAGCGGGCAATTAGGGGCAGAATTATGGGCTGCTGAAGTCATTTTTGATTTGCAACTGGCATATCCTGAACTAAAGCTTGCTGTTATTACTCCTTTTTTAAATCAGGAAGAGAAATGGAATGAACAGAACCGGGAATGGTACGAGTCTGTGCTTGCAGGGGCAGATTTTATCGATTCTGTTTCAAGGAAACCATATGAAAAGCCATGGCAATTTCGATTAAAGAACCAATTTTTCATAGAAAAAAGTGATTCCCTTCTTCTTTTGTATGATCATGAAAAAGAGGGAAGTCCTAAATATTTATATGAAATGGCTATCCAGTACCAAAATAATCATTCCTATCCGATCCAATTAATAACGTTCTATGACTTACAAACGGTTGTGGAAGAAGAAGAACAGAGTCATACTGATTTTTAACAAATCTGCTAAGTGTTAACTATCAAAATAACGCCAAAAGAAAAATTGACAAAAACGCTTATTTTTGAAAAAATAAGAGGTAATGATTGGTGATATACTGAGGTGATTTAAATGCTGTCGGACAAAGTGAAATTAACCGCAAAGGATATTTTAGAAAAAGAATTTAAAACAGGTGTACGCGGGTATAAGCAAGAAGATGTGGATAAATTTTTAGATTTAGTGATTAAGGATTATGAAACGTTCCACCAAGAAATTGAAGACCTTAATCAAGAAAACCTTCGTTTAAGAAAGCAACTAGAGGAGTCTTCTAGAAGACAGCCGGCCGCCCAGCCTGCAGGAACAACAAATTTTGATATTTTAAAGCGTTTATCAAACCTTGAAAAGCATGTATTTGGCAATAAATTGTACGATTGACATTTCGTGCCAAAATTTCCAAAAAGTATACATTGCGTATACTTTGGATATTACATATAATAAAACATGTACTCATTAATTACGTTCGGGTAATCGCTGTTGCATTTATGCGGCAGAGGAAAGTCCATGCTCGCACGAGCTGAGATGCTCGTAGTGTTCGTGCCTAGTGAAACCATAAGCTAGGGCAGCCTTGAATTGGGCTGACGGCCGGGAAAATACCTAAGTCCTTTGGATATGGTATGACTACCTCTAAAAGTGCCACAGTGACGCAGCCTTTTTAGAAATGAAAAGGATGGAACGAGGTAAACCCCACGAGCGAGAAACCCAAATAATGGTAGGGGCACCTTCTCTGAGGAATTGAACGAGGAGAGGGACAGATTTTTCAAATCTGTAGATAGATGATTACCACCTTTGTACGAGACTTTTGTCGTTTGCAGTACATTGGAACAGAACATGGCTTACAGAACGTTTTTAATGTTACTATTAATTTAGTAAAGTATAGGGCTCTCCTAAACGGGGGGCTTTTTTAATTGTTAAAGAAATTATAAAAGATTACTCTGTTGATAACTTTGAATGAAGTTTAATCTTCGTCCAGCTTCGACGCACAGGAAGTGCTAGTGCCGACGTTGCCGCCAGGACGGCGGCGCTCTTAGTCGGCCAGCGCCTAACGACTCGTGTACTTCGCCCACTTCCCTACGATAAGTCAACGTCGAATCGCCTCCGCTCTTCGTGTTTCCTTTGCCGTGTATTAACGGGCAGTAGATTCTCAACTGCCCGTAAAAACCCGGTTGGCTCAACTAACAATCAGCGAGAAAAGCATTCGCTGATTGAAGGTTCGCCTTATCTCAGCCGGTGTGCTCAGTCCATACGTCGCTAAACAGGCGCTTGCGCTTTTGTTCTTTCTTACCAATAGTCTATAATAAAGATGTTCAAACGAATAATCATACATAATTGAGTAAATAGGTTAGGGTGGAATTATGGGAAAATATCAATTGATCGCGACAGCAGCGATGGGGCTCGAAGCACTTGTAGCAAAAGAAGTTCGAGCTCTCGGCTATGAATGTCAAGTGGAAAACGGGAAGGTAATTTTTGAAGGAGACGAATCTGCGATCGCCCGCTGTAATTTATGGCTGCGAACAGCAGATCGAATTAAAGTAATCGTAGGCGAATTTAAAGCACTTACTTTTGATGAGCTTTTTGAAAAAACAAAAAAACTGCCTTGGGAACAGTATTTGCCCGAGGATGCCGAATTTCCGGTTATCGGCAAGTCGGTAAAATCAAAGTTGTTCAGTATTTCTGATTGCCAGGCGATTGTAAAAAAAGCAGTAGTGGAAAAATTGAAGTCGCACTATAAGCGGACAAGCTGGTTTGAAGAAACTGGGGCCTTACATCGAATTGAAGTTGCCTTATTAAAGGACATTGCAACTATCACCATTGATGCCAGCGGTATCGGTTTGCACAAACGGGGCTACAGGGCTGACCAAGGGGTTGCGCCGCTGAAGGAAACGCTTGCTGCAGCTCTAGTCATGTTGACCAACTGGCACCCTAATCGTCCATTTTGGGACCCGTTTTGTGGATCTGGCACCATTCCGATTGAAGCTGCTTTAATTGGCCAAAATATTGCTCCAGGCTTTAATCGTGAATTTGTATCAGAAGGGTGGGGGTGGATTCCGGCTAGTGTTTGGAAAGATGCCCGGAATGAGGCAGAAGATCTGGCAAAATACGATCAACCACTTGATATTACTGGATCTGATATTGATCACCGTATGGTAAAAATAGCACAAGAAAATGCATTTGAAGCTGGTTTTGGTGATATAATTCAATTTAAACAAATGCAAGTAAAGGATTTGACAACAAAGAAAGAATACGGTGTAATTGTTGGCAATCCTCCTTATGGGGAAAGATTAGGGGAGAAGAACGAAATTGAGCATATGTACCGGGAAATGGGTCAAGCGTTTGCTAGTTTAGATACTTGGTCGATCTATATTTTAACTTCAAATGAAAATTTTGAGCAAATATATGGGAAACCAGCAACAAAAAGACGAAAACTTTTTAACGGCTTTATCCGTACTGATCTTTACCAATATTGGGGGAAAAAGCCGCCTCGTTCGGTAGATAAGGAATTTAAATAGGGGGATTAGATGGATAACCGCATACCATTTACAATAGAAAATACAGAATCATTTTATGATAAATTATCCGAGTGGATTGGTGATTTATTTTACGATATTTTGCCGGAAGCGGGATTTGAGCTAAGAGATGAACAAATCTATATGGCCTTTCAGCTCGAAAAGGCTTTTAAAGAAAAGAAGATTATGATGGCAGAAGCAGGGGTTGGAACTGGGAAAACCATTGCCTACCTCCTTTATACCATTGCATATGCCCGGTATATGAACCAGCCTGCTGTCATAGCTTGTGCAGATGAAACCCTTATTGAACAATTAGTAAAAAAAGAAGGCGACATTGCTAAACTCGAAAAGATTTTAGCATTAAACATTGATGTCCGGTTAGCAAAATCAAGAAATCAATATTTATGCTTACAAAAATTGGACAAAGAACGGTTTTCGGATGATGTTGAGGACATCGATCAAATTTATGACCAGCTTCCTGAATTTGTTCATTCCAATGGCTCAATGCAGTCTTTTGAAAAGTATGGAGATCGCAGTGAATACCCTGATCTATCAGATGAAAGATGGGCAAAGGTAAACTGGGATGCACTTCAGGATTGTTTTTCTTGCGACAAAAGACATCGGTGCGGGTTGACCTTGCATCGTGACTATTACCGCCATTCACGAGATTTAATTATTTGTTCCCATGATTTTTATATGGAACATGTTTGGACAAAGGAGTCAAGAAAACGGGAAGGACAACTGCCGCTTTTGCCTGAGCATTCTGCAGTTATTTTTGATGAAGGTCATTTATTGGAATATGCCTGCCAAAAGGCGTTAAGTTATCGGATTACGGAACAAACACTTGAATCATTGTTAGTCCGTTTAATGGAAAACAATGTCCGGACTGAAACACTTTACACGATAGAAGAGGTTCTCCTGGAAAATGAAAAATTTTTCTCATTAATTTCCCAGTTTGCCTATTCCGTTCGGGGTTCTGAGAAACAATTTATTAAAAAGCATTCATTGTTACTAAAGCAAGGAAGAGAGCTATTGGATCAATTGATGAAACTTGAAGAGGAACTTGTTTTTGAGAGTGAACTTTACGTAATCAGTGATTATGATTTAAAAATTGTTGAGGAATACCTAGATCAAATTACCCACTCGTTACGGCTTTTTCTCCAGACAGTCAATGGAATTATCTGGTTTGAAGAACAACAAGGGGAACGTACACTTGTTATCATGCCGCGAATGGTAGAAGAGGTAATGAGAGAAGAAGTATTTTCGCAAAAGAAACCATTTATTTTTTCATCGGCAACATTATCAAACCAAGGTTCATTTGAATATATAACGAAAAGCCTTGGTATTAGTGATTATTTATCATTTTCCGTTGCATCACCTTTTGACTATGAGACAATGATGGAGGTTTACTTACCTGCATTTCCTAAAGCTGACACTGAAGGGAAGATTCAGTATCTCGTTGAGCAAATCGATAAAACGGAAGGAAGAGCGCTTGTTTTAGCTGCAAATAAGCAAGAGTTAAACGAATTGAAGCAAAAATTGACGGGCAAATTGAAATATCCCGTTTATTTTGAAGGTGATGCAGAAATTAGTACGCTTGTCTCAGAATTTCAAAATGATGAGCATGCTGTTCTATGTTCGATGAGCTTATGGGAAGGACTAGATATTCCTGGACGTTCGTTAGAAAATGTCATCATCTTTTCACTGCCGTTTCCGCCAAATGATCCGGTATTTACAGCGAAACGGGAGGGTTCCTTAGACCCATTTGCGGAGGTAGACCTGCCTTATATGATCCTAAGATTGCGCCAAGGAATTGGCCGATTGATCAGAAGTGAAGCGGATAAAGGCAGCGTTCATATTTTATTAGCTGATGACATTGATCAAAAATTACTAACCAGTATTAAACAAGTTCTTCCGGTAATACCAAAAGAATCTACTTTAGATAAATCCTAATAATATAAAAAGGACCTGGCTAACAGCCAGGTCCAGTTTTATCCATGTAATATTTTCATTCCTTCTGGAGTCATCTTGTCTGGAGTCCAAGCAGGCTCCCAGACAAGGTCAACCTCAACATTTCTTACTTCTTCTAATCCCTCGAGAGAGTAACGTACTCCTCTTTCAATGCTGCTATGCAATGGGCATCCGGGAGTTGTTAATGTCATCGTTACTTTAACATCACCCTCATCTGTTACCTCAATATTATAAATTAACCCAAGATCGACAACATTAATATTTAATTCTGGATCGTAAACACTTTTTAATTCATTACGGACTTTTTCTACTAAATTCATTTATAACACCTCATTATTTTTTAATTACACTTAAAATACTTATTGCCATCATGATAAAAACGATGGATAGAACAAACTGCCCGATCGTAAAGAGTATGGAGACTTTCAATGCAAGTGCAAAGAAAACCATAATTGCTGAAACGATAAAAAGAATGAATAAGGGAACAGCTATTTTTTCATTCATCATCTCTTTCAGTGTTGGGACAGAGTGCTTCCCCATTTCCTTACTATATTTGTGGGTCCACCACAGGAATGGAACAATTTTATATAAGTAGCCAAGAATGCTAAGGACAATCCATAGTAAAAGATAGCTATAAACCATCGGCCCGATTAGATCATTAAAACTGCGGGTCCATAATAGGACAAAGGCAGCCAGGTGGATGATATTTGCAAACAAAATAGCGAGTAAGGCAAAGAAAAAGGGTTTATCCAGCTTTTTTTTCAATCTTTTTTTGATAATAATGCTGATATGATAACTAAAGATAGAAAAACCAATCAGCAATAGGAAAAATCCGAGTTTTATCAACCAGGAGCTTTCCATAAAGAAAGAAAGGGACGATACAATAAGTCCCGATAAATAAAACCCGAATACATATCTGGCCTGAATCATTGGAAAGCCATGCGATAATGAGAACATTGGCACCATTTTATAAGAAAAGCCGAAAATTAAACACGTAAACCATCCAGTTACTCCCATTAAAAGATGTGTTCTAAACAGCGCTTGATAAGAAGCAGCACCGAAACCTGTTTTCAAGCAATAAATCAATGTTATTCCCAATGCAATTGTAAGAAACAAGCAAACTAAGGAAGTACCAACGAAAGCGGTAAGGATTGTTGGCTTTGATTGGTTCTTCAATGTCATCACCATTTGAAATATGAACATGAGAATTCCTAAAAAGGTCAGGATTCCTGGAAGGATCGCATTTTGTGGAGACCAATAAAGCATACCTGCAAAGGAAACAATTCCGATTGCAGTAACCACAAATTGGATGAAACCAAACTTATCACTCCATATTTTTGTTAAAAAGGTAACTGGTACAAGTTGATACATCGCACCCATCGCGGTCATAAGCGCCCATCCTAAAATTAATAGATGTGCTGCCGACCAAATGGCTGGTATTCTAAAACTGCCAACTGCCATCAGCTGCCCATTTGTAATGAGTAAAATTTGGGACATGACAAGGGCAAGCAGGCTAAAAAAGATAAATGAAAAGGGAAGCTTAATATTTGTTTCACTTCCTAAATTTTGTTGAAACAACTATTTCACCCTCTTATCGGAAGATTTCAATCTTAAAACTTCCGTCTTTTTGTTGTTCTGTACGCTGCTTATACCCTAATTCCTCCAATTGTTCGTAAAGAAACATGGGTCTTCGATCGTTAATAATCGTTAATGTTTCATTTTCACCGACTGTTTCTAATGCAGCCAATGTTCGCATCATTGGCTGTGGAGGTTCTAAACCGCGATTATCTAAAATCATTTTTACTCTCCTCCTGCTTGTGCTTATTTGAATGGAAGGAATCCTGTTTACAAATATGGTTAGCCTTTCTTAACAAAAGTAACTTGCCAATGCTTTTTTTCAATTTCTTCAACTTCATGTGTGAACCCTTTTGCTTTCATGACTGCAAATAAGGGAACCGGCTTGAATGGTGCATGGAGGATAAAGGTATCCGCTGCTTTTAAACTGCCAATTGCCTCCATTATTTTTTGAAAAGGCTCAATTTTATTTTTTAAGTCTTCACGAACATCTAATTCAATAATTTTTGCTTCCAAACTGAACATCTCCTTCATTTTAATAAAATAATTCTTGCTTCAGCGCTTCATCGTTAAGTAAATAAAACCCGTCGTCATCCGGTAAGACATACTCTTTCTTTTTTAATTGGTTTATTGTCCGGCTTACAGTTTCTCTCGAAGTACCAATCATATTTGCAAGCTCACGGTTTGTAAACTGTGTCGTTAGCTTATAACCCTGTTCATTTTTTTCTCCATTGGATTTACAGAGTCTGATCAATAATAAAATAATTTGCTCATAGGTATTATGAAGGACTTGTGCCTCCAATCTACCTTGCAGATCAACAATTTTTTCACCCAAGACTTTGAATATTTTGATACAAAGCTCAGGATATGAAATAAGAATTTCCTCGAATTTGTCGATTGGAATTACAATTAGATAAGAATCTTCTAGCACTTCTGCATGAGCAGGGTATTTGCCATGTCTAAAAAATCCTGCATGCGGGAACATTTCGCCTGGTTCCAGGATGGAAATGATTTGTTCTTTACCGGAGAAATCTGTTCGATAAATCTTAACCTTTCCACTATGGATAAAAAAGACACGATCAAGTTGGTCTTCCTGCATAAAAACATACATTTTATGTTTATAAAAACGGGTTTGAGCAATTTGAACGAATGGTTCTAATTCTGGATAGGACAATCCTTTAAATAAAGGAACATTCGACAATCGCATTACAATATCTTCATGTTTCATTAATAGTATCACCTTCGAAGAAAGAAATTTGTTTTCTGTATTTCTATTGTAGCAACCCTTTTTTTTAAAATAAGTGACCACCGTCATAGAATTGCCTTCTTGTGAAAATAATTCTCAATACTGTGTGAAAAATCACAGGTGCAGCATGAGGAGTCTCACTTTGTGTCAGTCTTGTGACAGTTACAATTGATGACATAATGACACAAGAGAGGATGAAAAGGATATGGAAATTAACAGAGGAATACCTGTGAAAAAAGTCGTAAAGCAAAATCAAAATGCTCTTTTAAAATCGATATTAATTATTACGATTTTGGTGACCTTTACAATTTTGCTTGTGGGAGGCTACTGGATTTTTAAGGAACAAGCACCAAGACCACTAGAGGTAACGAATAAAAGCGGTGATGTACTATTCTCTAAAGAAACCATCATCGGCGGCCAGGCAGTATGGCAAAAATATGGATTAATGGATTATGGAACTGTACTTGGGGATGGATCTTATATGGGTCCTGACTATACTGCTGAAGCATTGAAGATTTATATAGAAGGAATGCAAGATTTTAGAGCAAACGAGAAATTCAGTAAGACGTACTCTCAGTTAAATGAGGATCAAAAATCGATTATTAAAAACAATGTTATTAATGAAATGCGCAAAAATCGTTATGATAGCAGCAAAGATACATTGAAATTAACGGATGCCCAAAGCTACGGGTTAGAAAAAGTAAGAGCCTATTATAAACAAATATTTACAAAAGGTGATGGCTGGGGACTTAAAGCAAATCTAATTAAAGACTCTGATATGCCAAAAACCAACCGAGTCTATGTTGCGAATGGTGACCAGATTAAGCAAATTTCTGACTTCTTTTTCTGGACTGCATGGCTCTCAAGCACTGTCCGTCCTGGTGATAAGATTACCTATACAAATAACTGGCCATATTATGAAGATGCAGGAAACCAACTCTCATTCTCAGCTATTTGGTGGAGCGGGGCAAGTGTAACGATCCTAATTTTAGCTATTGGAATCATTCTATACTTTTACAAACGCTATCAACTCAATATGAAAGAAGCCTATACACCAGGGAATTTCCCTGAGATAAATATAAGCAAAATGCCAGTAACAATCTCACAAGTTAAATCTGGCAAATACTTTGTCGTTGTAGCAGCATTATTCTTTGTTCAGTGTATGTTTGGTGCACTACTAGCACATTATTATACTGAGCCTCAGAGCTTCTTTGGGATTAAGTGGATTCATGATATACTCCCATTTAATATCGCAAAAGGCTATCATTTGCAGCTTGCTGTCTTTTGGATTGCAACGGCCTGGCTGGGAATGGGTATCTATATTGCACCGCTTGTCGGCGGTTATGAACCGAAGAAACAAGGGCTATTGGTTGACATCTTGTTTTGGGCGCTCGTGGTACTTGTCGGCGGAAGTATGATCGGTGAATGGCTTGGGGCAAATGGTTATCTAGGAAATAATTGGTTCTTATTCGGTCACAATGGTTGGGAATACATTGAGGAAGGACGAATTTGGCAAATTATCCTGATTGCGGGAATGTTTATTTGGCTGTTTATCGTTTATCGGGGAATTCGAGCAGGACTCAAAAAGGAAATAGATAAGGGTGGACTCATTCACCTGTTATTCTACTCATCGATTGCTGTTCCGGCATTCTATATCTTTGCTTTATTTATTAACCCAAGCAGTAGTTTTACGCTATCTGATTACTGGCGCTGGTGGATTATTCACTTATGGGTTGAAGGAATTTTTGAAGTTTTTGCAGTTGTTGTTATTGGATTTTTATTAGTTCAACTAGGTCTCGTAACGAAGAAATCAACCGTTAGACAGATGTATTTCCAATTAATCTTGCTATTAGGAAGCGGTGTGCTAGGAATCGGTCACCATTATTATTATAATGGATCATCAGAAGCTTGGATTGGTCTCGGAGCAGTATTCTCCGCAATGGAAGTCGTTCCGTTGACGCTGCTAATTCTTGAAGCATATGATCAATATAAAATGATGCGTGATGGTGGTGTAAACTTCCCGTATAAAGCGAGTTTCTGGTTCTTAATCTCTGTAGCCATCTGGAACCTAGTAGGGGCGGGTGTGCTGGGATTTTTAATCAACTTACCGGCTGTTACATTCTTTGAACATGGTCAATTCTTAACCGCGGCACATGGTCATGGTTCGATGATGGGTGTATACGGAATGTTTGCGATTGCCGTCCTTCTCTACTCACTGAGAAGTATTGTAAAACCTGAGGCTTGGAACGATAAATGGCTTAAATTCAGCTGTATCATGTTGAATGTTGGTCTTGCAGGCATGGTCTTTTTATCCTTGCTTCCAGTCGGTTTCTTGCAAATTAAAGAAGCGTTTGATCATGGGTATGCCGCATCCCGTGCCGCAGTATTTTTGAAACAACCTATTGTACAAACATTATTAACATGGCGTGCAGTTCCTGACACAATTTTCTTGATTGGGGTAATAACACTGCTGATCTTCGCCATAAAAGCAATGTTTAATTTACGTAAACCAACTCATAAAGAAAAGGAAAAACTTCCTGTCAGAGATCTTGCTATTGAGGAAGAGTAAAAACAAAAATCAGCATGGTTATCGTAATTTAGAATTTCCGATTAGTACAGTTATTACTACCTACCAATAAATAGGATGAAAAATATTCTAAGGCATATCACTATTATAGCGATATGCCTTATTTTATCTTTACCAATAATTTAAGAGGGTCTTTTTGTGCTTTTTTAACGAAGCAGATTTGTTTCTGCAAGTTCAACTAATGTATTGCCTTCTCCGCTCAAGACAGCTTTTAACATCCACAAGGTAAATCCATGGGCTTGTTCAAAATTGATTTTTGGCGGAAGTGATAACTCCTGTCGATTAACAATCACATCCAATAATACGGGTCCATTATGTTCAAATGCGAGTTTAACCGCTGCTTCAAGATCCCCAGGATCTTCTACTCGTATCCCCTTTATTCCCATTCCATCAGCCACAGATGCTAAATTCGGATTTTGAAGTTCGGTACCGGTTTCCAAATACCCTGCAGCTTTCATCTCCAATTCAACAAAACTTAACGCACTATTATTAAATACGACCACTTTTACTGGCAATTTTCGCTGTTGCAGTGTTAACAGGTCGCCCATTAACATCGCAAGTCCACCATCTCCTGAAAGAGCAATTACCTGTCTTTCAGGATTTGTTACTTGAGCACCTATCGCTTGTGGCAGCGCATTTGCCATTGTGCCGTGGTTAAATGAACCCAAAAGCCTTCTTTTCCCGTTCATTCTAAGATAACGAGCTGCCCATAAGGTAGGGGTTCCGACGTCACAGGTAAATACCGCATCTTTGCTTGCAAGATCACTAATTATCTTTGTTAAGAACTGCGGATGGATGGGCTTTTTTCCTGCTTTTCCGATTGCTAAGTTATCAAGTTCTTTACGAACGTCACTGTAATCGGCAACATATTTATCAAGATGTTTCGATTTATGTTTTTTAGTAAGATAAGGAATTAAAGCTTCAATGGTGTCTTTAACATCCCCGCAGAGCCCTAAAGTTATTTCTGCTCTTCGACCGAGGTGCTCCGGCCGAATATCCACTTGCAAGATAATCGAATTTTTGGGATAAAACTGCCGATATGGAAAATCAGTACCCAGCATGAGAAGCACATCTGAATCCATTATTGCATCGAATCCTGATGAATAGCCAATAAGCCCAGTAAGACCTACCAAATAAGGATTGTCAAATTCAAGGTGTTCTTTCCCTCTTAGGGCGATGACCATCGGGGACTTTAATTGTTCACAAAGCTCCATTACTTGTTTATGAGCACCTTCACAACCTGCGCCACATAATAAAGTAATTTTCTTTCCGTTATTTAGATATTCGGCAAGTTTTTTTAATTCATCCTCTGAGGGTCTGATAATGGGATTTGTCACATGAAAAACCTGTTTGGGGACAGTTTCACTTTCAGGCAATGCAGCAACATCTCCTGGCAGCACCAAAACTGCCACACCTTTTTTTGAAACTGCATGCTGCATTGCAATCGTAACCATACGGGGCATTTGTTCTGCTCTTGTCAAAACTTCACTGAAATGGCTGCATTCCTTAAAAAGAATTTCAGGATGGGTTTGCTGAAAATATTCACTGCCGATTTCATTGCTGGGAATATGTGCTGCAATTGCCAGAACTGGTATCCGACTGCGATGGCAATCATATAACCCATTAATAAGGTGCAAGTTTCCCGGTCCACTGCTTCCTGCGCAAACAGCTATACTATTGCTTAACAGTGCATCAGCACCGGCGGCAAATGCTGCTACCTCTTCATGTCGGACCCCGATCCACTCAATTTTTCCAGAGCCCCTGATTGAATCCAAAACCGCGTTTAAGGAATCCCCGACAATCCCATAAATTCGTTTAATTCCTGCATGTAAAAGAGTATTAATAAGTAAATCTGCTACAGTTTGCTTCATCTTTTCCACCTTCTACATTCAAAGTAATTTAACTGTACGCTATTTATTTAGAGCACTTTCCTTGAAGTACATGGTTAGTTTGTCCTTTTAATTGTAGAAATTTCCTAGAAAAGAATTATTTTTTCTTTTTTCTGATTAATGGAGAGAGCTGGATATTAAGAAGATAAACTTTGTGGATTTTTGTTACTAAATTATCATGATTTATTTCTTTGAACTTTGAGCGTGTCTGACTGTCGGTTCTCTTGCTTTTTATGAAAGTATAAAGTTTTTGAAAATAGAAAACTGTCTAGGTCCGACGCACAGGAAGTGCTAGTGCCGACGTTGCCGCCAGGACGGCGGCGCTTTTAGTCGGTCAGCGCCCAGCGACTAGTGTACATCGCTTAACGGGTGCTTCCGCTTTTCTCATGACAATCAAAACAAACGATTTTCTTGTCATCAGTATAGATCGCATTAAAAAAACCATCTAAACAAAAAACCTCTTTGCCACAACAGGAACAACAACCGATTAATTCCTTCATTTTATTTTCCCCCTTTGCATTATTTTTGGCGAAGTGTGGTATAAGTAAAATCATTATAGAAGTGTGACAGGCTTCACTAAAATAGTAGCAAGTATTTTTTATAATAAAAAAGAAGTTAACGATATTAGAAGGAGTGAAAATGATGCAAACTTTCGCAAAGATTATTAATGTTCCAGATTATCCACCTCGTGAAAAACACCCAACCATAATGAATGCATTTGATGAATTAAAATCCGGAGAATTCATGCAAATTGTTAATGATCATGATCCTAAACCGCTTCAATACCAATTTATGATGGAAAGAACCGATCAATTCACATGGGAGTATCTTGAAGAAGGTCCCGAAACTTGGAGAGTTTCGATTGAAAAAAATAGGTAATGATTAACGTAAGTAATATGGGAGTATTTTTGTTCTATTATTTTTCATTCCATTCCCTTTTTTTACTATAGAGCTATTCTACAACAGAAATAAGCGTTTCTGTTGTTTTTTTATCCATATTTTGAATGAGCTTTAAAAAATATGATAAAATATGGAAAGAAAAAGAGAGGAGCATGGAGGATGAGTTTAAATACGGTTCAGCAGGAAAAAGAATTTCTAGAGTATGTTAAGAAAATGTCATCATATAATGAAGCACTTGCCCTTATTTATTGGGATTTGCGAACGGGCGCCCCGAAAAACGGCATCGAGCAAAGATCAGAAGTAATCGGTATGTTATCCTCTGAAGTATTTAAAATGTCAGTTTCTGAAGAAATGGCAGCCTATATTGCTAATTTAACAAGGAAAAACATTTCTGAAATTTCCCGAAAGGCTCTTGAAGAATGCAAGAAAAATTATGAGCGAAATAAAAAAATTCCTGCAGAAGAATATAAAGAATACGTCATTCTCCAGTCAAAAGCGGAGAGTGTCTGGGAAGAGGCAAAAGCAAACTCTGATTTTGCGATTTTTCGGCCATATTTAGAAAAGTTGGTAGAAATGACAAAGCGTTTTATTGATTACTGGGGGTACAATGGAAATAAGTACGATACTCTGCTTGACATGTATGAGCCTGGAATAACCGTTGATATTCTTGATCAGGTATTTAGCGAGTTAAGAAACAAACTTGTCCCTCTTGTGCAACAGGTAGCAGACTCACTGAATAAACCGAGATCGGGATTCCTATTTAAAACATTTACAAAAGAAAAACAGCGGCAATTCAGTTTAAATATTTTAAAGCAAATGGGCTTTAATTTTGAGGCAGGGCGATTGGATGAAACAGTTCATCCATTTGCGACAGGATTAAACCCAGGTGATGTTCGAGTAACGACTAGATATGATGAACAAGATTTTCGAACAGCCGTTTTTGGCACGATACATGAAGGTGGTCATGCTATCTATGAACAAAATATTTCAACTAACCTTATTGGAACTCCACTATGTTCAGGAACATCAATGGGCATTCATGAATCTCAATCGCTTTTCTATGAAAATTTTGTAGGCAGGAACTATTCATTTTGGCAGCATAATTATGATCTTTTGAAGACATATTCGAGTGGGCAGTTTGACCAAATTAGTTTGGATGATTTTTATCGGGCAATTAATGAATCAAAAGCATCGTTAATTCGAATTGAGGCAGATGAACTGACGTACCCACTGCATATTATCATTCGTTATGAAATTGAAAAGCGTTTATTTAATGATGAAATTGAGGTGAAAGACCTCCCAGATACATGGAATGCAATGTATGAAAAATATCTCGGCATCCGCCCTGAAAACGACGCAGAAGGTGTTTTACAGGATGTTCATTGGGCAGGTGGAAGCTTTGGCTATTTCCCTTCCTATGCATTGGGGTATATGTATGCTGCCCAATTTAAAAATAAAATGCTTGAAGAACTCCCAAACTATGATCTATTACTTGAAAAGGGGAATTTACTCCCAATTAAACAATGGCTGAATAAAAATATCCATCAATATGGTAAAATGAAAAAACCGCTTGAGATCCTCCAGGATGTGACTGGTGAAGGATTAAATGCACAATATTTAATTAATTATCTTACTGAGAAATATAGAGAAGTATATCTGTTAAACAACTAAAAAGCGGAAGCGCCTATACAGGCGCTTCCGCTTTTCTATTGTCTAGCTCCAGCATCCAGCGGCTAGTGTACTTCGCCCACTTCCCTACGATAAGTCAACATCGAATCACTTCGTTCTTCGTGTTTCCTTTATCTCAGTCAGTGTGCTCCAGTCCATACGCCGCTAAACGGGCGCTTCCGCTTTTCTTTTTACCAGGTTTTAAAGCCCTTTGAACCTAATGGAGCATTTTGAATCATATCGATAAATGGAATCGTGTAGGCAAAGAGGATAAGAAGAACAGCAATCCCTAACCATAGTTTCCAATTTTCAAATATCATTGGTGATGCTTCACTTGCATCCTCAGCTTCTGCGACAGGAAATTCTTCTTCGCCTTTCGGTGCAAAGAAGGCAAGATTCACAAAAATAACAAGGACGAGAATGATTCCAAGGAACAAAATGGACCCACCAATTGCTTGGGCAATTTGATATGGAATCCACTCAGCAGCTTGCTTCGCACCGCCATAGGTTGAGAAGGCTGAGCGGCGCGGCGCGCCAAGCAGACCCTCAGCATGCATGGCACCTGACATGAATGTCATTCCAATAAACCAAATCCATGCTTGAATGATCGCCAACTTGTTCATTTTTTTCGTTAATATCCGTCCTGTTAAATGCGGAATCAGCCAATAAGATATCCCAAAAAACGTTAAAACAACGGACGTAGCAAGCGTTAAATGGAAGTGACCAGTTACCCAAATCGTGTTATGAACCACTTGATCCATTTGGTTTGAAGCATTAACTATACCACCTGCACCAGCAGGGATAAACGCAGCCATTCCAATAAACGGTACTGTAAAGCGGGCATCATTCCATGGCAGCTTTTTAAGCCAGCCAAGTAAACCTGTCGCTCCTTTGGAACGGCCAAACCGTTCAAAAGTCGCAAACAATGCAAATGCTGTCATTAGAGAAGGTATGACAACTAAGAATGTTAAGACAACCTGTAAAAATTTCCATGCCGGATCAATCCCAGGCTCGGTTAATTGATGGTGGAAACCAACTGGGATAGAGAAAAGCAAGAAAAGAATAAAGGATAAACGAGCTAATGGTTCAGAGAAAATTTTCCCGCCAATAACTTTTGGAATAATGGCATACCAGCACATATATGCAGGTAAAAGCCAGAAATAAACAAGCGGATGGCCAAAGTACCAGAATAAGGTCCTGCTTACTAATACATCGACACGATCAACCAATCCCAATGACCATGGAAGTAGTTGAATTAAAACAGTGGCAGCAACGCCCAGCGTCGCAACAATCCAAAGAACAGTATTAACAACTGCCATATAGCTTAATAGTGGACTGGGTTTCCCCGGATTGTTCCGGCGCCAGCGCACATATGTCATAATCTGGGCAATTCCATCGATCCAGCTTCCAACAACGACAAATGTTAACCCAAGGTAAAAAATCCAATGTGCCTTTAGGGGAGCATAAAAAGTATAAAGAACAGATGCCTTGTTCGTCAAAATCATCGCTGCAGCCATCACTGTTCCAATTAGCATAATCCAGAAGCCGATCCAGCCGGCTCTACGGGCAGCTTTTGAATGAGTACCAGCGGTTCTACTGACAGCCGAATATTGGAACCCCATAATAAAGAAGGTAGTTAACACAAGACCAAGTAAAACACCGTGAACAGTTAGAACTTCGTAGTAACTAATTCCACCGGGAAGTTCAAATTTACCCGAACGAACGAGAACCTGTAAAAGTCCCATCAAACCACCGATCGCCAACGCTGCAAAGGCGACATAAAAGTGGGCCATTGACAATTTAGCATCCCGTGGATCAACTTTTATATTTGTTGTATGGTTCTCCATTATTTTACCACCTCGATTTTGGAAGTCATTAAAGCGTGACCTGCACCGCAATATTCATTACAAACAATTAAAAATTCTCCAGCTTTATGAAATGTTGCTGTATATTCACTGACATATCCAGGTTCAAGCATCATATTTATATCTGTTCCGGCAACTTCAAATCCGTGAATAACGTCTTTTGTTGTGGCAATAATTTTAACCTTTGCACCAAGTGGTACTTGGACAGTTCCTGGATTATAGTTAAATGCTGACGCCACAAAGACTAGTTCATAATCCCAATCTTTTCCTTCAACCTTATGTAACCCAGGTTTATTAAAAGGTGCAGTTTGATCAACCTTTTCTGAGTTCACTGTTGCTAAACAGCTAGGCGGCTTATTACCCAGATAGAAAGCGCTTATACCAATGACAGATAAGAAGACGATAAGCGCAACAATCCCAAAGCTAAGCCAAACTTTTTCTAATTTATGCATGTGCATAGCCTTTTCCCCTTTCTATTTTTATAAACGGCTGAGAAATAAGAAGTATACGCTTACCCAAGTGACAACGATGAATAGGCCCAAGAAACTAACTGAGACCATGGTGCCTTTCAGGGAAGATTTGTCTTCAATTTCTGTTTTCGTATTTGAATTAAGTTCCGTATTCGCCATCCTCTTGCACTCCCTTCTTAATAGTTAAAAAAAGACAATAATTTCTCTTTCATCATACAAAACAAATGGCAAATAAAAATATGATTTTTAAAAGTTCACAAATTGTTCATTCACTCATTTTCTACTATGTAAATAGTGAAAAAGCGATAGCACAGTGATTAAAGTCATGAATTCTTAATAGCGAATGTGAAAAATATGTGAAATATCACAGTAGTGATGTGACTAACGTTGTTGAATATAATTATTCGAAAGAAACTACGGGTTGCTATGATGAATTTCTATCACACTTAAATTGTGTTGAAATAAACTAATAAAAAGCATATTTTAGGAAGCGAGTGCTTTTAATATGGAGAAATTTTACTGCGAGCATTGCCGTTTACTTTATAACAAAGAGGAAGTTTGTAAAATTTGCGGGACGTTGGCAAATAAGAAAATTTGGATTGAGGTGCATTGGCAGGGATGTAAAAGAGTGTAAGGGAAAGGACTTCAAAGTATGGATATCAGCCCTAAGAAACAATCTATGATGTAAAGAAATTAGGCTCTAAGGGTTATTGCATCTTTAAACTTTAAATATTGATAAGCAAGCATTGGAAAAGTTTTGGCAATGAAATTTAATAATTCTGTGGTTATAATGGAGAGGCACAACAACACCTTCAAAACGTTTCGCTTCCCTTTGGTGGGGGAAGCTTTTTTTATGTCGAAATAGGAATAATTTACTTCTAGAAGAAAAAAATACTCCTAATAGATAGAGAAGGAGTACAAAGGATGCCAACAATTATTTCGATTGCAGAAGCAGTTCCCCCATTTGCATTAAAACAGGATGAAGTCATAACATTTTCCAGAGATCTTTTTGCGGATTCGTTTAGAGATATTGAAAGATTACTATGTGCATTTAAAAATGGACAAATTGAAAAAAGGCATTTTGTAAAAGAAATCGATTGGTATAAGGTTGATAGGTCTTTTGAAGAAAAGAACAATACATATATTGAAGCAGCTGTCACACTTGGCATACAAGCGATAAATGAATGCTTGAAAAACCAATTGTTTTTACAGGAAGAGATACCATATGAGCAAATTGATGCTATTTTTTTCATTTCGACGACTGGTTTGGCTACTCCGAGCATTGAGGCGAGAATTATGAATGTGTTGCCGTTTCGATCCAGCACCAAGCGTATTCCAATTTGGGGGCTTGGTTGTGCAGGTGGTGTCTCGGGCTTATCAAGGGCGGCTGAGTATTGCCTAGCCTTTCCCAATGCAAAGGTACTTGTTTTATCAGTGGAGCTTTGCAGCCTAACTTTTCAAAGAAATGATCACACTAAGAGTAACTTGATCGGAACATCGTTATTCGGAGATGGGACTGGCTGTGCATTGGTTTGCGGTGATCGTGTTGGGATTAATAAAATTCGAAAAAAAAATGCAAGTCCTTACATTGTGGCTGTACAATCCAGGCTGATGCCGGATTCTTTGAATGTGATGGGTTGGAATATAAAAAATGAAGGTTTATTTGTTGTTTTTTCACGCGATATTCCCCACATCATTGAGGATTGGTTAAAACCAAACGTCAGTCAATTGTTGAAAGAAAGTAAAATAAGCTTAGAACAAATTCATTATTTTATCGCACACCCTGGGGGGAAGAAAGTTCTCGATGCTTATGAAAAATCTTTAGGCTTTCAGCCTTCGATGACAAAATTGTCATTTGAAGTATTAAAACAGTATGGCAACATGTCCTCCGCCACGGTTTTTTTTGTCATGAAACGGCATATGGAGCTAGAAATTGAAGATGGCGAATATGGGCTTTGCGCAGCACTGGGTCCAGGATTTAGCTCGGAATTACTATTATTGAGGTGGGCTTCATGAGGGACCTCCAGCTTTTTCTCCTTTGTTATGCGTTCATTATTTTACAGCGAATGATTGAACTTTTTATTGCTAGAAAAAATGAAAAATGGATGAAGAAGCAAGGCGCAGTTGAATTTGGCCAAAAGCATTATCGGTATATTGTGGTTATGCATATTCTTTTTTTTATCGTCTTACTTGGCGAAAAGATTTTCAGAAATCAGAGTATTAGCTTGATGTGGCCGTGGTTAGCAATCGCTTTTATACTTACACAATTGATTAGGGTCTGGGCTATTTCATCCTTAGGAAAATATTGGAATACAAAAATTATTGTTCTGCCAAATGCAACTATTATTCGAAGTGGACCATACAGTTTCATTAGACACCCCAACTACACAGTTGTTTCTTTAGAACTATTGATCATCCCGCTCCTGTTTAATGCCTATTTTACAGCAGTCATGTTTACTTTCTTTAATATCATCGTACTACTCATCCGGATCCCGGAGGAGGAACAAGCATTAATCACCTTAACAGAATATAAAGAAAAATTTGCAGGCTGCAATCGGTTCCTTCCGAAAATCATAGATAAATCTACAATTAACAAAGATGATTGAAAATGATTATCGGTTATGATAAAATTAAGTAAAATTGAAAACGCTCTCATAATGGTTGCAGTTAAGGATGGTGTAGGGGATGACTCTTGTCTTTGTAGGTGGAACAGTAATTATTTATGCTATGATTTTACGACACATATTAAAAAATGTCGCACATTGAAAAAACTAGGGAAAACGGACCCCTAGTTTTTTTTTGCATAAGAGTATATAAGAATAGGAAAAGTTTGAATTATCGTTTAAAATAAAACTTATTACAAAGTTATATATAAGGGGAAATAGTTCATGATTCAAACAGTGGATCGTCAGGAGACAATTCGAACATTAAAGGGGAAGCTTTTAACTGCATATGAGTACTTACTTAACCAGCATGATCAAGAAAACGCTGGAAAAGTTAAGCAATTAGCGCGTAAACTACAAAATGAGGAATTTGCTATTGCTTTTTGCGGCCATTTTTCTGCCGGAAAATCAACGATGATTAATCGCTTGATTGGGGAAAATTTGCTGCCATCGAGTCCAATTCCGACAAGTGCCAATCTGGTAAAGGTAAAGGCAGGCGAAGAGTACGCAAAGGTATTCTTCAAAAATGAAAAACCGCGTTTATACCTTGCACCATATGATTATAAACTAGTGAAAAATTACTGTAAGGATGGGGATCAAATCAAGGAAGTTGAGATCAGCCATCAAGATACACAATTACCAACTAATACCGTTATTATGGATACTCCCGGTATAGATTCAGCAGATGATGCGCATCGAATTGCTACGGAATCAGCGATACACCTCGCCGATTTAATTTTATACGTTATGGATTATAACCATGTGCAATCAGAGTTGAATTTTATTTTTACAAAGGAGTTAACTGAGGCAGGAAAAGAAGTTTACTTGGTTATTAACCAAATTGATAAACACTCCAATGAGGAGCTTTCTTTCGATGAGTTTAAAACAAGCGTGATTGAATCGTTTGCATCCTGGGGAGTAAAACCGGCTGATATTTTTTATACCTCTTTAAAAAGAGATGACCTTGGATTTAATCAATTCTCCCAATTAAAGGATTTTATTGGGGAAAGGTTAAAAGATAAGGATGCTTTACTCATCCAATCCATCTTTCATTCTTTACAAAAAATAATCAAAGACCATCTGGATACATCAACGAAAAAGCATGATCAGGAGCTTGAGCCTTACAAGAATATCCTCAATGAATTGTCTGTTAACCAGCAAGAGGAAGTAGCTGAAACCTATGGCAAACTAAGTAAGGAGCTAAAAGTATTAGGTAATGGTATTGGAACGGCAGAACAGGAATTTGATTCTGAGGTTAACCAAATTATGAAGAATGCCTATTTAATGCCGTTTCAAACAAGGGAATTGGCTGAGGCCTACCTTGAGTCATGTCAGCCTGAATTTAAGGTCGGATTCCTCTTTTCAAAACAAAAGACATTAGATGAGAGACAGGCGAGACTTACTCGCTTTTATCAGGATATTCTTGATAAAACCAAATCCCAGATAGAGTGGCACTTGCGCGAGTTCCTGATCGGTTTAGTAAAAGAAAAGCGGATCGACAATTCAGACTTACTTTCTAAAGCTCAAGATTTCCATGTTCATTTCCCAATCGAATTGTTAGCTGATGCTGTTAAAGCAGGTGCACGTCTATCAGGCGACTATGTTTTAAATTATACGGATGATGTTGCAAATGAAATAAAAAGGGCCGCTAAAAACACTTTAATGGAGCTTAAGACAGAATTATTGGATGCTTTAAAGCAACGAAATGCGGAAATTCAGGAAAGACTATCCAAAGAAACGGCAAGATTGGAACGGTATATAACTGCATATGAGGAAGTAAAAAGAGTTGAAGCACAAGTTAAACTTGAGAAAACGAATCTGGATAAGCTGCTAATCCAATCAAATTACCTGAAGAATGATCCATTTAACCTATTTGAACAAGATGATGAAGAATTCGAAGTGGTTTATGGGGATTCTATACCATTCGAAAGCCCAAAGAAAAAAACTGAGAATGTATCATCGAACGAGCCGCTCCCTAAAGAAGAGGTTGTCTTACCCGCTGCAACGGATCGGACGAAGAATACAGTTGAAAAACTGCTAAATACATCACAGCTAGTTCAGACACTCCCAGGCTTTAGCAAGCTTGCCCGGGAATTGGAAGAGAAAGCAGAAAGATTAGATCATAAAGGCTTCACTGTTGCCTTATTTGGGGCATTTAGTGCTGGTAAATCTTCGTTCGCGAATGCGTTGATCGGGGAAAAGGTACTGCCTGTTTCTCCGAACCCAACTACAGCTGCAATAAATAAAATTAAACCGGTTAATGAATCCTATCGTCATGGGACTGTTCTTGTTAAGCTTAAAGAGGATCATGCAATGCTTGAGGATGTTAATCAAGCCTTAAAAATATTTGACCTTCATGCGGAGAACCTTTCTGCTGCATTGTCGAGTGTAGAAAAGATAGGCGAGCATTTGAGTCAGGATGGTCCGATTGAAAAGACTAATTATACTTTTTTACAGGCATTTAAAAAGGGATATCCTGCTTTTAGGGACCAGCTTGGTACATTATTGGAGACAACCATAACTGATTTTAGCGATTTTGTAGCGAAGGAAGAGAAATCCTGCTTTGTCGAGTGGATTGATCTGTATTATGATTGTCCGTTAACCCGCAAAGGAATCACCCTTGTTGATACTCCCGGAGCAGATTCAATTAATGCACGCCATACCGGTGTAGCCTTTGATTTTATTAAAAATTCAGATGCAATTCTGTTTGTCACTTATTATAATCATGCATTCTCAAAAGCAGACCGGGAGTTCTTAATTCAGCTTGGCCGCGTTAAGGATTCATTCCAATTAGACAAAATGTTCTTTATTATTAATGCGATTGATCTGGCAGATAGTGAGGAAGAGAAGGAAACTGTAGCTGAATATGTACAAGAGCAGCTGCTAAAATATGGGGTTCGAAATCCGCATTTATATTCCTTGTCAAGTTTAAATGCGCTCAAGGAAAAACACGAAAAAACAACCACTCCTGTTTCGGGTATGGTAGATTTTGAAAAGGCTTTTTATCATTTTATTACGAATGATTTAGCAAACATGGCGGTTACTGCATCAGAGAATGAACTAAATCGTGTTTATAAATTGGTAGGAAAGCTTATTGATAATGCTAAAGAGGATGCTACAGTTAAGCAACAAAAACGGGTGAATATTGAAGCAGAGAAAGCAAGAATAAATGCAATTCTCAAGCAACAAACAGCTGAAAATTTAAAAAATCGTCTGTCTCAGGAAACGGAAGAATTAATTTATTATATAAAGCAACGAGTATTTTTCCGGTTTGGTGATTTCTTTAAAGAAGCATTTAATCCGGCTGTATTACGTGATGATGGACGAAACCTTAAAAAAGCTTTGCAGAATTCGTTGGAAGAATTTTTGGGGGAAATTGGGTATGACCTTGCACAGGAAATGAGAGCAACGACTGTAAGGCTTGACCGCTTTGCGGAAAAAATAACAGCAGAATATCAAACTACTCTTATTGAAAGACTCCTTGAAGTCAACCAAGATCTATCTTTTTCAGCTTTTGAGTTTACCAATAAGCAAGAAATTCAATTTCAAATGGCTTTTAAAGATATCAATTATCAGCTATTCTCAAAAGCAATGGCTTATTTTAAAAACCCAAAATCATTTTTTGAAAAAAATGACAAAAAATTAATGAGTGATGAAATTTATCATGTTCTTGACATACCTGCTGACGAATATTTACAAAATGAACGGAAACGGGTAGCTGCCCTATATGGGGATGTAATTGAAGGTGAGTTTTCTGGGCTACTAGAGCAAATGACTGAACAGGTGGATGACTTTTATTTAAGTCTGCTTTCAGCTTTAGACGGCGGTGTACCAATCGAACAATTAATTGAAGTTCAACAAAGATTAACAGAACTTTTATAAAGGGTGATAGCATCAATGAATGATTGGTTGTCCAGTATTGAAAAGGACTATGAATTAGATATTCTCTTTGCCTGTGAGGCTGGAAGTAGGGCGTGGGGGCTAGCCGGAGAGCATTCGGATTTTGATATTCGCTTCATCTATCGCCATCGCAGCTTAAAGCAATATCTTTCTTTAAAAAAGGCCCAATCGGTAATGGACTTCCAATCACCATTCGATGTAAGCGGGTTTGATCTATTTAAAGCTTTTGAACTGATCTCAAAGTCCAATCCCAGCATCTATGAATGGGCTTTTTCTCCGATTATTTACAAAGATATCGGCCAGTTTTCAACTCAGCTTAAAATGGTGATAGAAACAAACTATTCTCCCTATGCATTATTTAAACACTATCGTTCGCTTAGTAAGCGTAATATAATAGAAGTATCCAAAGGAAGTTACTCTCTAAAAAAGCAAAAGCAATTGCTGCAGGCAGTTCGGGCTGAGTTAATTAGGACAGGTATCATGAAAACAAAAAAAGTCCGATCACCATTTGAGTTTATCGAAAATGCGAAAACGAATTATTCAAACATGTCTTCAGCTTATTTCACCATCACGGAAGCAAAAAGAAATAATGAACTTTTACTCCCTAAAGAAGTGGAGAATCTGATTAGGTTGCTGCAGTTTTCATTAATAGAGACAGACGAAGAAAATGAAATACCAAAAATCCAATCATCGATTGATAAACTTGATAAATGGATTTGGAAAATTTTAGGTATTTAATGACGTATCTAAATGATACATGCTTTCCTATGATATAATGGGAAGGCATTTATTTTTTATAAACATTTAAGAGGAGGAAACAAGTTGGAAAAACAAAAGCCTTCCCTCATGCTTGTAGATGGTATGGCTCTGTTGTTTCGTGCTTATTACGCGACTGCTGTAACAGGGCAATTTATGATAAATTCGAAGGGAGTTCCAACAAATGGAATTTTCGGTTTCATTAAGCATTTAATGACTGCAATCTCATCGTTTCAGCCAACACATCTTGCTGTTTGTTGGGATATGGGAAGTAAAACCTTTCGTTCTGAATTATATGATGGCTACAAAGCGAATCGATCTGAAGCACCTGTGGAGTTACTACCGCAATTTGATTTAGTAAAAGAGGTTGTGAGCGCATTTGATATCCCGAATATTGGCAAGGTTGGATTTGAAGCGGATGACTGTATTGGTACGATAGCAAACCAAGCCAAAGCTGACGCCAATGTTTCGATCTTAACGGGGGATCAGGATATTCTTCAACTGCTTGACGAAAGTATTTCGGTCATTTTACTGAAAAAGGGATATGGCAATTATCTGGTACACACACCAAAGACTTTTTTCGAAGATAAAGGGATTAAGCCACAGCAGATGGTCGATTTAAAAGCATTGATGGGCGATCCAAGTGATAATTATCCAGGTGTAAAAGGAATTGGAGAAAAAACTGCCTTAAAGCTTTTGCAGGAATATGAACATGTCGAGGGAATTATTTCGAATCTGGATAAGCTTTCAAAGGGAAATAAAACAAAAATTGAGCAGGATCTCGACATGCTTCACCTTTCAAGAAGGCTTGCTAAAATAAAATGTGATGTCCCGGTAAGCTGCAGCCTTGATGAGGCAAAGATTAAATTTGAAAAAGAAAAAGTACTCGACAAATTTTCTGATTTGGAGCTTCGTGGTCTTCAGCGAATTCTTCCACAAGAAGATGCAATTGTTTCCTGAATTTAACTAAGGCTGTCCGCTTAAGGACAGCCTTTTCCATTACTTTGTATTTTTCTTTTTAGCAGCATTTTCTAATTTACTTTTGGGTTCTTCAGCGAATTCAGCATCCTGTCCATAGCCCTGTGGAGTTACGCCAGGAGCCTTCACTCCCCGGCTTGCCCCTTTTTTTTTACCCATTATTCATCACCTCCCAATGTTTTTAGTATTTCCATGGAGAATAATAAAACACAACTTTCTTAACAATAAAGAAAAGCGGAAGCACCCGTTCAGCGACGTATGGACTGGAGCACATCGACTGAGATAAAGGAAACACGAAGAGCGTAGCGATTCGATGTTGACTTATCGTAGGGAGGTGTGGGAAGTACACTAGTCGCTGGGTGCTGGAGCTAGACAATAAAGAAAAGCGGAAGCACCCGTTCAGCGACGTATGGACTGGAGCACATCGACTGAGATAAAGGAAACACGGAGCTATAGTCGATTCGATGTTGACTTATGGTAGGTAGGTGTGCGAAGTACACTAGTCGTCGGGTGCTGAGGCTAGGACAATAGAGGTGAATGAATATGAATAAAGGTGTTTATTTGGCCCTTTTCAGTATTGGATTGGCACAAGGGTTGAAAATTCCAATTCATTATATGAAAAAGAAGGAATGGAGGCCTGATTTGTTTTTTCAAACTGGGGGAATGCCCAGCTCTCATTCAGCAGGAGTATCATCGCTTACTACCTATATTGCTTTACGCCAAGGTCTGCCCACATTTGACTTTGCTTTGTCGTTGGTCTATGGGTTGATTGTTATGTATGATGCCCAGGGCATTCGCCGGCAAACAGGTGAACTTACACTAAAGGTTAATTCATTAGATGAGTTGATGGAGAAAGTTTCAAATAAAGAAAAAGTTCAGTTCAAAGAAAATTCGCCAAAAAAATTAAAAGAAATGCTTGGCCATGAGCCAGATGAAGTAATGGGGGGAGCGTTGCTAGGAATTATTGTTGGAATGATTGGGCACGTATGTACGAAAAAGGATAGTAAAAAAACGAAATTTCAGTTAAGATTTTAAATAGATTGCTTAAAGTTTGTTGGAGAGGAAGTTACATTATTGCGGACAGTGGAAGAATACTTACACGACTTACAGGGGAAGGGTTTTCATTTTCAAGAGGATGTGACTGGGTTTATCTATTTTGGAAAACACTATACAAACGCCTCTGATGAAATCATCATTACAGTGATAGAACTGACATTAAAGACACAGAAAAGCTTCGATGGCAGTTTTTATCTTTCGTTGCTGGAAACACTGACAGCAAATAAAATAAACACAAGAGTTGCAGCTTTACTATATGTAAAAGAAAAACAATTGCTAGCGGTTTAAGAACAAAAGCTTAAAGCGCCTGAGTAAAAAATAACTCCCTGTTTGCTACTTGGGAGTTGTTTTTATATCATAAGTTGGTAAAGCTTAAGAAGTTCTCTTTGCTTCTTGTAATACTTTTTGACCTGGCAGCCTTTTTTTAAAAGGAAGTTCAGGTAAAATCATTCCTAAAAAAATAAGAGTACAGCCAAATATAGCATCATTTGTCAAGCGGTCATGTGCCCAAGCAAAACCAGTAACAGCAGCAAAAACTGGTTCCATCGCAAAAATCAGTGCTACTCTTGTGGTGGTTGTGAATTTTTGAAATTTTGTCTGGGCCAAAAAAGCTAATGCGGTTGCAAATACAGATGTAATGATTAAAGCTATAAAAACATTAGTAGAAAATAAAACATCAGTATGAAAGGCTGCTTGCCAATTTTCAAATAAAACGGTTGAAAAAATCGAAAGTACTGATACCGTTGAAAGCTGAATAATCGTTAATAGGAGAGTTGGGTACTGACTGGTAAACTTACCAGTAAAAATAATATGTAAGGCAAAGCAAATTGCACAAATAAACACAAACACATCGCCAATGTTTAACCCCGATATATCTGTTGCAGTAAGCAAAAACAAACCAATTGTGGCAACGACTACACCAATAATAGCATTTTTGCTTAAAGTTTGCTTTAATAAAAGCATCGAAAGTAAAGGAACCAAAACCACACTTAATCCGGTAATAAACCCTGCTTTGGATGAGGTGTATATAATAAGCCAATTGTTTGCGTTGCATAGCCGAGAAAAAGCCAAACCCCAATGAACACTCCTGTTAGGATGAGTTTTTTGTTTAACTGCTTTAGTTGTTTTTTTTCAAATAAAAACAGCCAAAAAATCAGAATAATAGCAGCAATAAAAAAGCGGATTCCATTAAAGGAAAACGGCTTAAGGAAATCAATTGCATTTTGAACTAAAACAAAAGTAGAACCCCAAATTATGGTAATGAGCAATAAAGTGATATCAGCAAAAATTGGCTGTTTCATGGTGTCACTTTTCTCCTGTTCTGCTTTTTTGAATGGCTTTTCTAGCAAGCTCATCAGCAACCCTGTTCTCACTGCTTGGAATCCATTTCATAAAAAATAAATCAAACTGTTTGGAAAGTTCCAACGCTTCCTGAAGTAATGGAGCAAATTGTTGATTCTTTGCAAACTCCTTTTCAACAGCACGGTTAACTAATTCTGAGTCAGTTCGAAAGGATACAACCGTGAATTTATTTTCTAGGCAAATTTTTAAAGCATGTATGAAAGCTTCAAATTCTGCTTCATGGTTTGAAATGTTTCCGAGTGGAATCGAGTATCTTTTAGTAAGGCCATTTCCTTTGATAAAGATTCCTGCCCCGCTGGGCCCAGGATTTCCGGCACTAGCACCATCGATATAAACTTCGATCAATTTGTTAGCCTCCACATCTGAATAGTTACTGAAAGTTTATCATAATTTTTCACAATCAGTCATAAAAAATGAATCTGCTTTTTACTTTTGCTAGCTGGGCATGATAACGAATAAGTGAAATGATCAAGATTTTAGGAAGAGTAGAAAGGTTGAAAAAAATGAAATATAAATTGGAATGGATGTATAAATTAAAAGAAAACGGAAAAATTCTTTTTTCCTCTGAATTTATTTCTGGAGAAGTAGCCATACAAGCTGGCGAAGAGTTAGATAAGTCAGGAAAGGTTACTGACCTTTTATTCTATGATGAAATCGGGACATCTTGGACATTAAAAGAAGTGAAAAAACTTAACTCTGAAATTGAAGAAGACCCACACGAAGTCACTCTCTACTTTGATGGCGGTTTTCAGAAGGAATCCAATCAAGCTGGGCTTGGGGCTGTTATTTTCTTTAAACAAGGAAAAAAGAAGTTCAGAATCCGAGCCAACGAACAATTTGACGAATTGGAAACGAACAATGAAGCAGAATATGCAGCCCTATACTTTGCTCTAAGCTTACTTGAAGAGCTGGGGGTTCACCATCTCCCGTGCGAAATAAAAGGGGATTCACAGGTTGTTTTAAAACAGCTTGAGGGTGAGTGGCCTTGTTATGAAGAAGTTCTAAATAACTGGCTGAACCGAATTGAAGAAAAAATTAAAAGCCTTGGGATCGTAGCAAAATATACTGCGATATCAAGGAACGATAATAAAGAAGCAGATAAGCTGGCCAGTCAGGCACTTGAGGGGAAAGAGATTTTTGCTAAAACACAATTACTCTAGAAATTCGGGGTGGAAACAGCTTGAAGAACATGACAAAAAAAGAACTTTTTGAAAATGTTGAAAACATAATGGAACAATATTGTAAGGGGTGCTTTTTGCATAAACATTTAAAAAAGGAGTTCGGAAAAAGAGCCGCACATCATTTTTGCATTTCAGAATGTACCGTCGGTGAGCGACTTAGGGAATTTGGAAAGAGGCTTAGTTAATTAAAAAAGGCTGGCAGCTGCCAGCCCTTGGAATTTTATTTTTAAAATTAAAGTTTTACAACATTCGCAGCTTGTGGTCCACGATTTCCTTCAACGATTTCAAAGGAAACTTCTTGACCTTCTTCTAATGATTTAAAACCATCACCCTGGATCGCGCTGAAATGTACGAAAACATCATCTCCGCCTTCAACTTCAATAAAACCGTAACCCTTCTCGTTGTTAAACCATTTAACTTTACCGTTTTGCATAAAATTCTTCCTCCTAAACCTTTTCAAGACACCATTGGCACCTATGTTAAATATTTTCATGAACAGATCAGGCGAAAAATTTAAAACCTATTCTGCCCCATGATGCTTATAATATACACGAATGCAAGTGGACAGTCAAGGAATGTAAGCGTTATCTTATCCAAAAAGATGCGTTTAAAATAACAATTGAGATAAATTTGGAAACTAGCAATCACACATAAAATTAGTCTTTTATCATATCTTTAACTAAATAGTAATTTAAATAAAGAAGGTGAAGTTATGTACCGTTTTTCAATAAAGGGGGAAGAATGGATTGTAAGATTTTCACCGCAAATTTCGATTGAAACTGAAGAAAAGAAAGCAATCCTGCAATCAATCCTTCATATCGAAAATGATTTAAACTTGTTCACACATGGAGATGCATTTTTAGTAGTCAATAAAAACATTGGCATAATTGTTTTTAAGGTGGAAAGAATCCCCTCCTTGATTCTAACTGTTAGCACTATTATTCCGGAAGAAAATTGTTACTTCCAATGATAAATTCATAGAAATGAAGGAAGAAGGTTTATAAGGGTACCTTGAATGGTACTTTTTTTATAGTTTATTTTGAAATTTCAATGTTGAATTGTCATAAGAATTGATTTTAGCAGGTCTTTTTCCAAGAGTCATAATAATCTCTATTAATTAATCCTTTGATTTAACCGTTTATAATTAGCAGCAATTGATCTCCTCCATTTTTCGGAGGAGATTTCTTTGCTGAGGTTAGTAATTCAGCGTTTTATCGTGGAGCTTTAGCCCTGTCAGGTAAAAGCTCCAAGGGCGTAAGTCAGCCTGTTCGATGGATAATTCCAATTTATTTAGTCTTTACGAATGGACCGTTCAATGGGAAAATAAATTGGATGCGAAAAATAGAGGAGCCATTATTATGGAATTAATAATTGCAGAAAAACCGGATCAAGGGGCAACATTAGCGTCAATTTTTAAACATAAACGGCAGAGCGGATACATTCAAATTTTGCCAAACGAAATTTTCACAAACGGTGCATATGTAACATGGGCAATCGGCCATTTGTGTCAATTGGTACCACCTGAAAGGTATCAGCCGGAATGGAAAAAATGGTCTATAGATTCGCTGCCAATGATTCCTAACCAATTTCAATATGAAGTAACGAAAGACAAAGCCAAACAATTTGCGATTATTAAAAAGTTAGTATCAGACAACAATGTCACCGAAATCATCCATGCAGGGGATGCTGGGCGAGAGGGTGAATTAATTGTCCGAAATATTCTTAGGTTAGCAAATTGCAAGAAGCCGATGAAAAGATTATGGATTTCATCCTTAACTCCAAATGCAATTCGAGAAGGTTTTAAAAAACTGCTAACGGAAAATGAAACGCGCAATCTGTATTTTGAAGCGTATACAAGGGCATGTGCCGATTGGATTGTGGGCATGAATGCATCAAGATTATATAGCTTACTTTTACAAAAAAAAGGCTTTGCAGATGTATTTTCAGTTGGGAGAGTACAAACACCAACGTTAGCCCTGATTGTCAAAAGAGAAAGAGAAATAGAAGACTTTAAAACAGAACCATTTTGGGAAGTTTTAGCTCATTTTTTAATAAATGGAAAGAAATATACCGGTAAGTGGCAAAACGACGGGGAATCACGTATTAGCTCGAAGGAATTAGCAGCTAAAATCGCTGCATTTTGTCAAGAAAAATCAGCTGAAGTAGCAGACGTTATTTCCGAAAGGAAAGAGTTTTACCCACCATTACTTTACAATCTTTCTGCTTTGCAGGCTGAAGCAAACAAGCGCTATAAATTCTCTCCGAAGAAAACCCTTGATATTCTTCAAAAGCTTTATCAGAAGGGGAATGTTTCATATCCACGTTCTGATTCAAGATATGTAACCATTGAAGAAGCCAAAACATTTCCTGATATTTTAAAAAAACTTGGGGGAACAGCGGATTTTGAAAAATACTTTCCGCTTCCAGTATCCTCAATTTCTGATAATAAAAGGTATGTGAATGAAAAGAAGGTTACGGATCACTATGCGATTATTCCAACCGAACAAATCCCTAATCTAGAGAAATTGAGCCCAGAGGATCGGAAAATTTATGATCTAATCGTAACCAGTCTAATCGCTGCCCACTACAATAAAGCGATTGCGGAATATACAACAGTGACAACTCTCGTTGACGGACGTGCAACATTTGTTTCAAAGGGAAAGGTCCAAATTGAGGAAGGCTGGCGGAAAGTCATTTTCACAAAGGATAAAGATGAAGAGCCAGTACTGCCGCAGCTTGAAAAAGGTGAAAAAGGCAAAACAAGTAAAGTAGAGGTAAAAGAAGCACATACGCAGCCGCCAAAACGGTACACGGAAGGGCAGCTTATTACATTAATGAAGTCTGCGGGCAGGCATATTGAGGATAAAGAACTTGAAAAGGTCTTGGCTCAAACCGAAGGCCTTGGCACTGAAGCAACACGAGCTGGAATTATTACGATGTTAAAAGACCGCCTTTATATCGAAGTAAACAAAAATTTGGTTTACGCAACCGCAAAGGGGAAAATTTTAATTGATGCAATCGGCCAGCAAATACTTGCCTCCCCGGAAATGACGGCAAAATGGGAACAAAGGCTTAAAGAAATTTCGCACGGTTCAGCTTCACCAAAGCATTTTATTGAACAGACAAATAAAATGGTGTACCATCTGATTTCATCGAGTGTCGATCAAGCGATGAATTGGGTATTTGCAGAAGAGGACCGGGAAAACTTTTCACCCAGCAAGAAAAGTACAAAGCGGACAGTAAAAATAGGACAATGTAAAAAGTGTGATGGTTTTCTGATCGATAAAGGCAGCTTTTATGGCTGCAGTAATTTTCATAAAAATCATTGCGATTTTACCATTTCTAAGAAAATCCTTGGGAAGGCTATTACACAAAAAAATGTTAAAAAACTTTTGCAAGAAGGGAAAACTGAGCTGATTGAAGGTTTTGCCAACAAAGATAAAACCTTTAATGCAATGCTAACCTGGGATGATCATGAAAAAAAAGTAAAGTTTCTATTTGTTAACGAGAAGAGAGAGGAGACATCCAAGGAAAAATAACAGTTTTTTAAAGAAATATAGTTTGTTGGTGAGATATTACCTTGTCTGTACTTTTCATCTATAGTAAACTTTGTAATGGATATTTTTAATGGAGGGTTTGGGATGCCAACACCAAGCATGGAAGATTATATAGAACAAATATATATATTGATTGAAGAAAAAGGATATGCACGAGTGTCGGATATTGCCGAAGCATTGTCAGTACATCCCTCCTCTGTAACGAAGATGGTTCAGAAACTGGATAAAGATGAATATTTAATCTATGAAAAATATCGCGGACTTATCTTGACTCCGAAGGGAAAGAAAATTGGCAAGCGGCTAGTCTACCGCCACGAACTGCTTGAGCAATTGTTAACAATTATCGGTGTAAAAGAAGAAAATATTTATCATGATGTTGAAGGAATTGAACACCATTTAAGCTGGGATTCGATCGATCGAATTGGCGATCTGGTCCAATTTTTTGAGGAAGATTCAAATCGAGTCGAAGCTCTGAAAGACATTCAAAAAAATAGTGAGGAACACTAAAAGAGGATGACTAGGTCATCCTCTTTTAAAATGTATTCGGTAAGTCATTAAAAGAAACGTCATTCTCCGGTATTAAATAAGGATCTCCATTTGCATTCTCTATCTTTTACTCCATTTTATGTAATCTAAACCAAAATCCTTTTCTTTTTTGCCTATTAGTGGAGCCCTTGGTAAAGAAATCCATTGTTTTTCTAGCATTGGATTTTACTACAAAGCAAAAAAGCATCAAGCCTGATGCTTTTTTGTCTTTTTAACACATAATAATTTTTTTCCTTAGCCTGGAAAAGGAATTGACTCTGAGTTAGGGCGATTCCTTCATCTCCATGCAAAAGGTGTTTCTTGATAGACATAATAATTTAACCAATTTGAAAAGAATAAATGTGCATGTGCACGCCAGCGATTAATAGGCGGTTGAACTGGGTCATTATTCGGAAAATAATTTTCGGGTATATGAATTTTAAGTCCTCTTTCAAGGTCGCGTGCATATTCCTGAGCCAGCGTATCTGACTCATATTCAAGATGACCAGTGATCATGACGTGTTTTCGATCATGAGATGAAACGAGCAGCGCTCCTGCTTCCTCTGATGCTGATAATAGCTTCAATTTTGGATGCTTTTTAATTTCTTCAATAGAAACATCAGTATATCTTGAATGTGGAGCATAAAATTCATCATCAAACCCTCGTAATAGAAAATCATCCTGCTCAATAATTTTATGAGGGTATATGCCTGAACATTTTGTATCAAGTTCAAATTTTTTAATTCCATAATGATAATAAAGGGCTGCTTGTGCTCCCCAACAAATATGTAAAGTTGAGGTAACATTCTCATTTGCCCAATTCATGATTTCCATTAATTCGTCCCAATACTTTACTTGTTCAAATTCTAGCAGTTCAACTGGGGCACCCGTTATAATCATCCCATCAAATTTTTGTGCTTTGATGTGATCAAAATCGGTGTAAAACTGATCTAAGTGCTGTTTGCTCGTATGAGTAGACTCATATGACTGCGTTCTTAAAAAGTTCACATTTACCTGCAGCGGTGTATTTCCTAAAAGCCTTAAAATCTGTGTTTCTGCTTTTTCTTTTTCAGGCATTAAATTTAAAATCAGTATGTTTAATGGCCGGATATCCTGGCTAATTGCTCGATCATCGTCCATAATAAAAACATTTTCTTTTTCGAGCGTTTCTCTTGCAGGAAGAAGCTTTGGAATGTTTATTGGCAAGTGACCATCCCCCTTTTTTTTAATTTCAATAGCTCTATTATAACATTTTAGAAGAATCAGAAAAGAAAATATTTTGTTTGTAAAATGTTCATAGTTTTTTTTTATAGGTTTGATACAATATAAACGGAATGAAAAAATTTTACTGTTGAAGTGAGGGATTAATTGTGGTCATAGGGTCTGAAGTTAAATCAGATATTGAAATTGCACAGGCTGCAAGAATGAAACCAATTACGGAAATTGCCGAAAAGATTGGTCTGCAAGATGATGATCTTGAACTTTTTGGTAAGTATAAAGCAAAACTTTCCAATGAAGCATTAAAAAAATTAGCTATAAAACCAAACGGTAAAGTTATTCTCGTAACTTCAATTAACCCCACTCCAGCAGGAGAAGGAAAATCAACAGTTACCGTAGGACTAGCTGATGCTCTAAACAGGATGGGTAAAGAGGTTATGATTGCGATGCGCGAACCATCGCTGGGTCCGACGATGGGAATTAAAGGAGGGGCAACTGGCGGAGGATATTCTCAAGTGTTGCCAATGGAAGATATAAACTTGCATTTTACAGGAGACTTTCATGCGATAACTACGGCAAATAATGCCCTTGCAGCATTAATTGATAACCATCTGCAGCAGGGAAATCAGCTGCATATTGATCAACGGAGAATTGTTTGGAAACGTACTCTTGATCTAAATGATCGGGCGTTAAGAAAGGTCATTATTGGGCTTGGCGGGCCGTCTCAAGGGGTTCCAAGGGAAGATGGATTCGATATTACCGTTGCTTCAGAAATCATGGCCGTCCTGTGCCTTGCTACAGACCTAAGCGACTTGAAAGTGCGTTTATCGCGCATGGTTGTTGCCTATAATGATCAAAAAGAGCCCGTGACAGTAGGAGATTTAGGTGTCGAAGGGGCATTAACATTATTGCTTAAGGATGCAATAAAGCCAAATCTTGTCCAAACAATTGAGCACACCCCAGCATTAGTGCATGGTGGACCTTTTGCTAATATTGCTCATGGATGCAACAGCGTGATCGCAACTAAGGCTGCTTTAAAGCTTGCTGATTTTGTTATTACGGAAGCTGGCTTTGGAGCTGACCTCGGGGCCGAGAAATTTTTGAATATTAAAGCAAGAAGTGCTGATATAAAGCCTGAAGCAGTCGTTATCGTGGCAACGATTCGGGCCTTGAAAATGCATGGCGGTGTAGCTAAGGACCAGTTAGCAACCGAGAATCTCGCTGCCTTAACTCTTGGATTTGCTAATCTACAAAAACATATTGAAACAATTAAAAGCTTTGGGCTGCCGCTTGTTGTTGCCATCAATAAATTCATCTCGGACACGGATCAGGAAGTTAAAACATTACTTGATTGGTGTAAGCGGGAAAATGCTCCTGTTGCGCTGACAGAGGTTTGGGAAAAAGGTGGAGAGGGCGGAATTCTGCTAGCTGACACCCTTTTAAAGGTTATTGAAACAGAGGAAAATCACTTTTCGCCTTTGTATGATTTATCAGATTCTATTGAGAAAAAAGTGCTTACAATTGTCGAAAAGGTATATGGTGGCAAAGACGTAGAGTTTTCACCAAAGGCGAAAAAACAGCTGGCAGACTATGAAAAATTTGGCTGGTCAAATTTGCCTGTCTGTATGGCGAAAACACAATACTCCTTATCTGATGATCCTAGTAAATTAGGAAGACCAGCTGATTTCACAATTACCATAAGAGAGTTTAAACCATCTATTGGTGCAGGTTTTATTGTTGTTTTGACTGGTGAGGTAATGACAATGCCCGGACTCCCGAAAAAGCCGGCAGCCCTCAACATGGATGTTGATGAAAACGGCAGAGCAGTAGGCTTGTTTTAAAAAATCGGGGTGAGAAAGTGTTCGATCCAACCGCGTTTGAAAATATGAAGGTAGTCCTTGAAGGAGCCGTGTATGATTTGGATTTGAATGGCGAAATTATCGTCATTGACCGGAATGAATTCATCAATACGGCAAAGCTTTCCAGAAAGTACGAACTTAGTTTTAAACTTCAAAATCCGAGCCCCATTACAGCAAGTATTATATTGGAATCGAAACTGGAAAATCTGGCTGCTGAGCTTTTACCCGTATCACTTTCTGAGAAAAGAGCGGGATGCTCGATTCGATTGTTCTTTTCCTTCAAACATCAGGAGAACATAATCGATTATGAGAAAATCGAGAAAGTTCTCATAGAGATCTGGGGAACCGATCGGAAAATATCCCAGACCGTTTTATTTTCACCATTACAAAAGAAGAGTATAAAGAGTGTAGCTACGATTGAATTTGGCCGGTTGGTTCATGAGGATCAAATTGATGACTTAACGTCAATGATTGATTTTATCATAACAACCTGTGATCGATTACAATATGTCATTCCGCGGAGATAATGATCCGCGGATTTTTTCTGTTTTTCTAGTAAATGATATTTCTTTTTTCCCTTACCCTTTTTCATGATAAAATAGCAGGATGAAAGCAGGTGTTTTTACAAGTGAAGAACGGAATCATTCAAATAGCGGAAACGTTTGTTCAGAAGCAATTGGGGGAAGATGCAACTGGGCATGATTGGTTTCATGTTGACCGAGTCCGCAGAAATGCGTTACTAATTTGCAAGCAAGAAGCGAAAGGGGACCCCTTTATTGTTGAATTAGCCTCCCTTCTTCATGATATACCAGATGAAAAGCTGAACGAAACCATTGAAATAGGCCAAGAAAAGCTGGATTCATTTATGCAAACGTTACGTTTATCATTTGAGCAGATGCGCCATATTAACGAGATCATTCGAACCATTTCGTTTAAAGGCGGTAATGGGGTGGAGTTGACTTCGGTTGAGGCAAAAATTGTTCAGGATGCTGACCGTTTGGACGCAATTGGGGCAATCGGTATTGCCAGAGCATTTGCCTACGGAGGAAAAAAGGGACAGCCCATTTACGATCCGAATATTGAGATAAGAAAAGAAATGAGTCTCGAAGAATATCGGAACGGAAAATCATCGAGCATTCACCATTTCTATGAAAAATTATTAAAATTAACAGACATGCTGAATACGGAAACAGCGAAAAGTTTAGCTGCGAGCCGTCAGCAATTTATGATATCGTTTTTAACAGAATTTTATAAAGAATGGAATGGGCAATTATGAAAATGCTAACGGTTGAAAGTGTCACAAAAACATATGGTGAAAAACAGTTATTTACGGATATTTCCTTTACCGTTGGTGAAAAAGAACGAATTGGTCTTATTGGTGTAAATGGTACAGGAAAATCTTCATTATTACGAATTGTTGCCGGAATTGACGTCCCTGATCAAGGGGAAGTTATCTCCGGAAAAGATTATACGATTTCCTTTCTCAGTCAGCAGCCGGAATTCGATACTGACCGAACCGTTCTAGATCAGGTATTCCATGGTGAAGCTCCGATTTTAAAGTTAATGCGCGAATATGAAAATACTCTATTCCAATTAGAACATTCACCAAGTGACCTTTTACTACAAGAAAATTTGTTTCTATTACAAAAACAGATGGATGCAAACAATGCTTGGGATGCAAGTACAAATGCTAAATCAATTTTGATGAAGCTTGGAATTGAGGATATTCGCAAAAAAGTATCTGAGCTTTCAGGTGGACAGAAAAAACGGGTAGCATTGGCACAGGCTTTAATTGAAAGTGCTGATTTACTGATTCTTGATGAACCAACAAACCATCTTGATTTTGATACGATAAAATGGCTTGAGGATTATTTAAGCAAATATAGCGGTGCTATTTTACTTGTCACCCACGACCGTTACTTCTTAGACAAGGTTACGAATCGAATTTTTGAATTAGATGGTGGAAATCTCTATAGCTATAAGGGAAATTACGCCGCTTTTTTAGAAGCAAAAGCGATTCGGGAGGAAAATGAAACGGCAACCTTTGAAAAACGAAAAAACCTTTACCGAAATGAATTAGAATGGATCAGACGTGGTGCTCAAGCGAGATCGACAAAGCAAAAAGCAAGGATTCAACGTTTTGATCAATTAGAAGAAAAGCTGACCACGGGAAAATCCACCGGCAAAGTTGACATTTCATTAAATGGCAGCAGGCTAGGAAAGCAAGTATTCGAACTAAAAAATGCTTCAAAGAAGTATGATGAAAAAGTAATCCTTACTAATTTCGATTTGCTCGTCAAGCGGGGAGATCGAATTGGAATTATCGGTAAAAATGGCACTGGTAAATCAACCTTACTTAACATTCTTGCAAAGCGAATTCCGCTTGACCAGGGTGAAATGCTTATGGGGCAGACAGTGAAAATTGCTTATTATACTCAAGAAAGTGAGGATATGGATGAAAATACGAGAATGATTGAATATATTAAGGAAACGGCCCAAGTTGTTGAAACAACTGATGGCAAAACCATTTCCGCTGCCCAAATGCTCGAACGGTTTCTCTTTCCGCCGTTTACGCACGGTACGCCAATCCGCAAGTTGTCAGGTGGAGAAAAGCGGCGCTTATATCTTCTGAAAATCTTAATGACCGCACCGAATGTTCTTTTACTTGATGAACCAACAAACAATTTAGATACACAAACACTAACGGTCCTAGAGGATTATTTAGAAGAGTTTCCAGGGGTAGTAGTTACGGTTTCGCATGACCGCTATTTCCTTGACAAAGTAGCAGAGCAGCTGCTCGTTTTAAAAGGCGAGGGAATCATTGAATCTTTCTATGGGAGTTACTCCGACTATTTGGAAAAAGAATCAAAGGAACAATCGGAAAAAGGTAAAGCTGGAACACCTAGACAGGAGAAAACACGGGAAAAAGAAAAAAAGAAAAAAATGACATACATGGAGAAAAAAGAATGGGAAGAAATTGATGACATTATTGCCAATACTGAGGACCAGCTTGAAAAGGTTACTGCGGAAATGGCCAATACAGGCAGTGACTTTACACGAGCTCAAGAATTGATGAAGCAGGAAGCAGAGCTAAATGACAAGCTGGAAAACCTAATCGAACGCTGGTCCTATCTGTCAGAAATAGTGGATGAGTAAAGAGTGCGTCTAATCGTACTCTTTTTTTTATCCCGGAATAGTCTAGTTTTCCTTAAGGCTGAAAAATGTAATAACCTTTAACAATGTGTTAGACTTAAAAAAGAATATATGAAAAAGGTGATTGTGTTGAACATTAAATCGATTGAGCCAACACCGAGTCCGAATACAATGAAAATTAATTTAGATGAAGAGCTTCCAATGGGAGCTAGCCATAATTATAAACAGAATTCTTCAGAAGGAGCTCCCTCTGTTATACAGTCTATTTTGCAAATAGAAGGAATAAAAGGTGTTTACCATGTAGCTGATTTCTTGGCAATTGAACGAAATGCCAAGTATGATTGGAAAATTCTTTTACCTAAAGTAAGGCAGGCATTCGGTGAGGTAACTTCGGAAACGTTTCCTCATATTCAGGGCGAAATATCTGACCATTTTGGGGAAGTACGAGTGCAGGTCCAGATGTTTAAGGACATACCCATTCAAGTTAAGCTTACTGATGGTTCAACTGAAAAAAGGTTTGGAATGCCGGACTATTTCTTAAAGGCAAGGGAACAAGCCCAGTTGCCGGAGGATAATTATATTTTATTACGTAAATGGCAGGATCAAGGGGTTCGCTATGGTGATTTCGACCAAATTGGTCATGAGGTTGTTGAAGAGCTGATTGCCGCATATCCACTGGAGCGGCTGGAGGAGCTAGTAAAAAAAGCCCAAACAAAGGAATCTCCTTTTGTGAAAAAGCCAATGCGTCCTTATAAAAAAATATCGTTAGAGAATTTCAATCATCCGGATTGGCGTATTCGCTACCAGCTTTTAGAGCAAATGGGTGATCCAATACTTGAGGATCTTCCTGTCCTTGAAAAAGCACTTTTGGATGAAAAGGTATCAATTCGCAGACTAGCAACCGCCTATCTTGGGATGATCAACAATCAAGCAGTGCTTCCGCTTTTATATAAAGCATTGAATGATACATCGGTGACGGTTCGCAGAACGGCGGGTGACTGTCTTTCTGATTTAGGTTTTGTAGAGGCTTCTGCAGAAATGATCAAGGCACTTAAGGATGAAAGCAAATTAGTCAGATGGAGGGCTGCTATGTTCTTATATGAGGTTGGGGATCAACAAGCATTACCAGCACTAAAAGCTGCCGAAAATGACCCGGAATTTGAAGTAAGTATGCAAATTAAGCTTGCCCTTGAGCGAATTGAAGGGGGCAAGGAGGCAAAAGGTTCAGTCTGGAAGCAAATGACAGATAGTCGGAATAATCTGGATTAGGTAAGAATGTATCAAGATTGCAATAGTAGAAATAAATATAGTATGCTAACATTGCAACCATAGAATGGGAGGAATGATAATATGTCAATGGCATATGAAGAATATATGAAACAAATGGTTAAACCAATGAGGGAAGAGCTCACAAATGCTGGATTTCAGGAGCTAACAAAAGATGAGGCAGTTGAGCAGTTTATGGAAAATACAGAGGGAACGACGCTTGTTGTCGTAAATTCGGTATGTGGTTGTGCTGCAGGCCTAGCCCGTCCCGCTGTTACCCAAGCTGTTTTAAATAGCGAGAAAAAGCCGGAGCATCTCGTGACTGTTTTTGCTGGTCAAGATAAGGAAGCAACTGCAAAAATGCGCGAGTATTTTGAAGGGATTGAACCATCCTCACCATCGATTGCTTTATTAAATGGCAAAAAAGTTGTTCATTTCATCCCGCGTCATGATATTGAAGGTGCATCAATGGAAGATGTAATGAATAATTTAACGTCTGCATTTAATAAATTTTGCTAATCTAAAAAGGATGTCAACAGACATCCTTTTTTTTTAATCCAATAAAAATAGAGTTGATCACGAATGTTTGTAACAACAGCAGGCCGAACCAATCAGGAAATGATTAAGAAAGCAAGGGAAATGGCAGGTAATCTAAAGGTGGATTACATACCTCGCAATAAGAAATCCATTCACTACCTACAAATGCAAGCAAATAGCGAGTGTATGGTTGTAGGAAAAGAGCGTATTGAGCTGTTTGGAAAGGGAGAGAGTCAGCCGTTCTTTTTTCATCCCAATTCAGCAATGTTTCGAATCAAAAGATTAATGAAACGGGAGCATGATCCGTTTGTGGATGCAGCTTGTTTGATTGAAGGCACAAGCTTCCTCGACTGCACGCTCGGTTTGGCTTCTGACTCGATTGTTGCCAGTTATTTGGTTGGTGAATCTGGAAGTGTAACCGGTGTGGAAGGTCAGCCATTTTTAGCGTTTATAGTGAAATCAGGGCTGAGTACATGGGACTCAGGTCTTTCAGCTATGGATGAGGCAATGAGGCGAATTATCGTGGTCAATGAAAATGCACTTAACTACTTACGGCGTCTTCCAAGCGAATCAATTGATTGTGTCTATTTTGATCCCATGTTTGAAGAAAGTATCCTTGAATCTGATGGGATTAAAGCATTGGGTCATTTTGCCATCCATGAAGACCTTCAAGAAGAGACAATAAGAGAGGCAATCCGCGTATCACGGCAGAGGGTTGTTTTGAAGGACCAATATAAAAGCGGGCGTTTTCAAAAATTCGGTTTTCGGGTGATGCGCAGGAAAACAGCAAAGTTTCATTACGGTTGGATTGAAAAGAACTAACTGGGGGTGCTTAGTGGCTCCCGGTTTTTTATATGTTTTAATAATTTTGTAAAACAAGTTTTTCCATTTTTTTAATAAAACAAAGTATAATAGTCTTAAAAGTGATTCTTTGAAACTAATAAGATTATATTTTCAGTATTGAAAGGTCTTTACAACAACGATGAAAGGGGGGGACCCGTTGAAAAAATGGATTCGTAAATCGTTTGTGGTGATGGTTTCAATTTTAACCTTCGGTCTTGTAACCCCATCACAATTCATTAATAATGTCAAGGCCGAAAAACCTGTGGAGAAAGATGTTTTTGAGACTGCTGGTCCTTTGACTAATGGCAGGCAGCTAACGACATTTTGGACAGAAGCCCCCTTTAACAAGGAAGAATATGTTGAAGAACTTGTAAAGAAGGCAGAGCTGCAATCCTATCAAAAATTCGGCTCGAAAATTAAACCTGCAATAGAACAGGAATTTCGTGACATAGTATTGCCAAATATTGAGAAAGCTTTAGAGGAAACGGCTGCTCAATATCCTGATGATGATCTTCAAAATCTGGTGATAACAGAGGAACCAGGCGGTAGTCATTCCGAAAAAATCTTTCATCTCAGAAATCAGCTTACGAATATGGATGTACTTCGTTTCCATGTTCGGAGAGACCATCCGCCACAGGGAGGCTACTGGTTTAATTTTCATTATCATACCTATCATGATCAGTTTCAACATCATCATGAACTCGGGGCAATTTATTGGGCTAAAAATACTCCGCCTAAATGGATGTGTTCCTAATTGGATTTGCAAAGTGATAGTGAAAAAATTATTATTATTTTGAAACCTTTTTAGGCGAGAATCGTAAATAAACTATAAACAATATTGGAGGTAGAAAAAATGGCAATTAGCTTATCAAAAGGACAAAAAGTCGATCTTACAAAAACAAACCCTGGGTTAACAAAAGTTGTTGTTGGATTAGGCTGGGATACAAACAAGTATGATGGCGGTAATGACTTTGATTTAGATTCTTCAGTCTTTTTATTAGGTGAAAATGGAAAGGTAACTAGTGAAAACGACTTTGTTTTCTATAATAATCAACGAGGAGCTAATGGAGCTGTCGTACATACAGGAGATAATCGGACGGGTGCTGGAGACGGTGATGATGAGCAAGTGAACATTGATCTTGCCGGAATTCCTGCAAACATTCAGCGAGTTGCCTTTACCATTACCATCCATGAAGCTGATAAACGAAATCAAAATTTTGGACAAGTTTCCAATGCCTACGCTCGTATCTTTAACGAAGCGACAGGTGAAGAGCTAATCCGATATGATCTCGGGGAGGATTTCTCGATTGAAACAGCTCTTGTCGTTGGTGAATTATATCGCCATAATGCTGAATGGAAATTTAGTGCAATTGGCAGCGGCTATCAAGGCGGATTAGCAGCGTTAGCGACGGATTTCGGTCTACAGGTTGGTTAAGCTAAGTTTATAGCTTAAAGAGACTCGGCGCTCTGCCGAGTCTTTCTTTACAAATATTTTTTTTACAATGGAGGAAGTTTTTTAATGTCATTTTTGCATGGAATTTTAAACACATACGCCGAGTTCTTTGAATGGAATATGTGGGTAAAGGTTTTAACAGACCCTGTCAGCTGGGGGCTGGTTGGAACATTAATTATTCTTGAAGGATTACTTTCTTCTGATAATGCGCTGGTATTGGCCGTAATGGTTAAGCATTTACCTTCAGAAAAACGGCGCAAAGCACTTTTCTATGGACTATTTGGAGCCTATATCTTCCGGTTTATTGCGATAGGTTTGGGAGTTTTCTTAATTAAACTCTGGTGGATAAAAGTCCTTGGTGCAGCCTATCTTGCATGGTTGTCGATTAAATACTTTATTGATAAAAGAAAAGCTGTCGACGGGGGAGAAGCAGGAGAAGAAGATGTAAATGCGAAATCGCTGTTTATCCGTTTATTTGGCACTTTCTGGGGAACAGTAGCCTCGGTAGAATTAATGGATATTGCTTTTTCTGTAGATAGTGTCTTGGCTGCCTTTGGTGTTAGCAGCAAGGTTTGGATTCTGTTCCTTGGCGGTATTTTAGGGGTCTTAATGATGCGTGGTGTTGCCGGTATCTTTCTAACCCTAATTGACCGAGTTCCGGAACTTGAAACAACAGCTTATATTTTAATTGCAATTATTTCGGTTAAAATGTTCCTAAGTGTATTCCATTATGAACTGGAACCAATGTACTTTTTCATTATCCTGCTGCTTACGTTCGCCGCAACATTTATCGTTCACTTCTTAAACAAAAGAAAAAAAGCAGAAGAGTAAAAACAATACTCTAAATTAGCGTTTTTTACAAAAGGAGGGGAAATAGACGAGAGTCCTTCCCCTCCTTTATCATTTTTCTAAAGCATTAGAGGAGCTGCGAGATATATGAGATTTTTTTCCTACTTTGAAGAAGATGAAATGTCCCGACTATTTTATCAAAAACCACAGCCTTTTAATAAAAACTCTAATCGGGAGCAGCTATCCTATGCTCTCGGAGCCACACTGTATATGCCAGCAACCCGCCCGCATTTTTATGAGGATATTCTCAAACAAAAACAAAAAGGACTTACTTCACTTGTCGTCGATTTGGAAGATGCGGTTGGAGACCTTAATGTGCAACACGCTGAAGCTTGTTTAATGGAAGGATTTTGGGAACTATATGAGCGTGTGAATAATGGTCTAATAATGATGAATGAATTACCATTGTTGTTTTTCCGAATCCGAAACATTGAGCAGTTTACGAGAGTATACCGCAGCCTAGGTGGAGCGGCTCAACTGCTTACAGGTGTAGTATTACCAAAGTTTGAGGCAGAATCAGGAAGGGAACTATTAAAAGAGATAAGTAGAATAACAGCGAATGAGCAGCCTTTCTACGTAATGCCGATTCTCGAATCAGAGAAAGTCATCAAAAAAGAAACAAGAATGAGTGAATTAATACAAATTAAGCAGATTTTGGACAAGCATCGGGAGCATATATTAAACGTGCGGATTGGTGCAACCGATTTTAGTGGCATTTATGGCATCAGAAGAAGTGCGGATACCTCTGTTTATGAAATTGCTGTTTTACGAGATTGCATTGCGGATATTATTAATGTCTTTCAGCGGGTAGATTGTCCATATGTAATCTCAGGCCCTGTCTGGGAATATTTTTCCTCTAAAGAAAGAATGTTAAAGCCACAGCTTCGGCAGACTCCATTTCGTGATCATTTTGGTGAGGAAGGCTTGAAATGGCGTTCTGAATTGATTGATCAGAATATGGATGGCCTTATTAGAGAAATTCTAATGGATATCGCTAATGGTCTAACAGGGAAAACGATTATTCATCCTTCCCATATAAAGGTGGTACAGGCATTAAATGTAGTCACCTTTGAAGAGTATTTAGATGCCTTAGCGATTAATGAATCGGCCACTGGAGAATTTGGAGTAAGAAGAAGCCACTTTTTTAATAAAATGAATGAAGTAAAACCACATTTCTATTGGGCACAAAGAATCTTGCTGAAATCTGAAATCTATGGGGTGCTAAATGAAGGATATACAAACATCGACCTTATCAAACAAGGAGTTTTCGTTTAATATACTAAATTCCATTCAAGTCGAAGTTCAAGTTGAAAAAAACGATTATAACTTACCCCTTGATGACCTTTTTATGATGGCAGCGAGAATAAATAAAAAACGTTCTTTTTTATTTGTAAGTAAAGTCCTTGGCAAGCATTTTCCAATCAACCCTAACAAAGGCTTGTTAACATCAGCCCTTTTAGCTGCTAGATACTATGAAGTTATAAAAGGGGGGGTATGCACGTCGAAAAATCGATGGGTGTCCTCTTTTCTAATGCACGAACCATCATTCACTCGTTCCTCTTTTATTCCGAGGACCATCCATCCGCTCATTATTGGATTTGCGGAAACAGCAACTGCTTTGGGGCATGCTTTTTTTGACTGCTTTGAAAGTGCTGATTATGTACATACCACAAGGGAAGTACTGGAGGGACAACATCCCGTGATTACCTTTGAGGAGGAGCATTCACATGCTACCTCGCATCGTTGTTATATGCCATTAGATATGATTGAAAACAACAGGGAAATTATTCTCGTTGATGATGAATTGACGACAGGGAAAACCGCATTAAATATTATACGTTCGATTCATGCTCGGTTTCCAAGAAGTGAGTATTCTGTTGTGTCTATTTTAGATTGGCGTTCTGAGGAGAATAAGAGGCAGTTTAAACAGCTTGAGAAATCACTCGGGATAACAATCCATGTAGTTAGTTTGATTGCCGGGACAGTTCAAGTGAAGCAGCAAAAAGAAATTGCTGAGCAAAGTGAAATCAATCATGGATTCCCTGATAAGTCCGCAAATATTGAGGCGATTTACCTTCCATCCTTTTTTGAAATTGTTGATTTTCCTTCGGTATTGAGCAATGGGAGGGTTAACCATACCCCCTTTTTACTAGAAACGGGTCGTTTTGGAATTAATGGCGATTTAAACCGACAGAATCAGCAAAAAATAACTAAAACTGCCTCTTTTCTTAAAAGGAAGAGGAGCGGCAGAAAGACACTTTGCCTTGGAACGGGAGAATTTATGTATCTTCCTATGAAAATAGCAGCAGAAATGGGTCCTGGTATTTCCTACCAGTCTACGACGAGAAGTCCTATTTTTATTCAAAATGAGCCCCAATATGGAGCACGGTACGGGGTAGCATTCCCAAATCCCGAAGACATGGACATTGCCCATTTTGTTTACAATATTCCTCCTGGAAATTACGATGAGATTTTTTTGTTTTTTGAAAGGGAGGTCGACTATGAGAATCTTTTACAGATGTTAAAAGAATTAGAGAAAACACACATAAAGTCGATTAAGCTTGTTTATTTTCTAGCAAAACTGGGGTGAGGATATGGGGAATTTAGCAAAAGAGCCATTAATGATGGGTACTTACAAACAAGATGACGTAACTTTTCTATTAAAAGATTTAAGCAGTTTTAGACTTGAGGATTCAACCGAAAATCGAGAAAAACAAATGCAGGAGGGTGGACACTATAGCGAAAGCCTGCCAATTGAATACCAGCCGCCACTGGCATATGTTGAGTTATTCTGGAGGATGCTGCACGAATATAAAAGAAAAGTAGCTCTATGTATTGGAATCGTCGCAGAGCAAATCTATCATCTTAAGGGAGAAAAGACAGTGCTGGTCTCACTTGCACGTGCAGGGACTCCAGTCGGAATTTTAATAAAAAGGTATTTAGAATTGCGTTTTAATGCTGGAATGCCCCATTACAGCATTTCGATTATTCGCGACCGGGGCATTGATGTAAATGCAATAAAATACATTCTGAGAAAGCATCCTGGATTTCAACTTCAGTTTGTCGATGGCTGGACAGGAAAAGGGGCTATTTCACTAGAACTGACGGAAGCCTGTAAACAATTTTCAAGCAAATATGGAGTTATGCTGGATGATACACTTGCAGTAATTGCGGATCCCGGCTATTGTACAACTCTTTACGGAACAAGAGAGGACTTTTTGATTCCAAGTGCCTGCTTAAATTCTACCGTATCCGGACTTGTCAGCCGTACGGTCTTAAATGATCTGTATATCGGCAAGGATGATTTTCACGGGGCTAAGTATTACCAGGAACTAATCAAGTTGGACGTTTCTAATGAATATATTGATATTATAAGTCACGAGTTTCCAACTGTTTGCCAAGAAGCAGCGAGGCTTGCTGCAGAAAGGAGCACGGTAAAGACTGAGCCTGCTTTTTTGGGGATGCAAGCGGTAAAAAGAATTCAAACCGAATTTCATTTACCAAGCACTCATTTGATTAAACCGGGAGTAGGAGAAACAACGCGTGTTCTGCTAAGAAGAGTGCCATGGAAAATCCTCATGCGCGACCCTGATAGTCCCTTTGTAAAGCATGTCCATATGCTCGCCGCAGAAAAAGGTGTTGAGGTTGTCAAGTATAATCAGTTAAATTACTTATGCTGCGGTTTAATCAAACCCGTTACGGTATCAGAAACATGATTATCGCATCAGACCTTGATCGAACATTAATTTATTCAAACAGAGCGATAGACGAACTTGGGCGGCCTGAAGAGTCTGTTTTAAAACCTGTTGAAAGCCGTGAAGGGAAATGGGTCTCCTTTATGACAAACGCCTCTTTTGCTGCTTTAGAAGCCTTATGTCGGCAGTATCTATTTGTTCCAATAACAACGAGGACAACAGAGCAATATAAAAGAATAACGATTTTTCAGCAAGAACTTCCTCTCCACTATGCAATTACTACAAATGGAGCAACTATTTTACAAGATGGAGAACGAATGAAGGAATGGACGGAACACTTGTCTTCAAAAATGCGAACGGAAACAGCAGCTATGGAGGAAATAATCTCTTTTTTACAAAAGGAGGCTTTTCCTGTTAACGGGGAAAGAAAGCAAGTAGAAGACTTGTTCTTCTACTTTATCTTAACAAGTCCCATATCAATGAAAGACAAGAAAAGGCTAGGTGCTGCGCTGGCGCCATTCGGCTGGAATGTGTCCTTACAGGGGCGTAAGCTATACCTAATTCCAAAGGTGATTAATAAAGGGGAAGCATTAGAGTTTGTTTGCAGCCAAAAAGGGGCGAGAGCTATAGCTGGTTCTGGTGACTCTATTTTGGATTTGGATTTTCTTGCACACTGCCGGTACCGTTTCGTACCGAAGCATGGTGAACTTGTGCAAGATCCTAGCAACATGATCCCTGAAATTTTCGTTACGAAAAATAGAGGGATCCTTGCTGGAGAAGAAATTCTGAACCAATATCTTTCACTTTAATTATCAAGCGGTTTTTTCTTTCTTTTTTTAAAGAATAAAAAGTAAAGACTATTAAAAAATAGATAGGAGCAACAAAAAAAGAGAACGGCAATCGTGATTGATGGAAGAATTGGAAAGAGTAAGATTGTAAAGATGGTGCTGCACCAAAATAAATCAAGCATAATGAATAAATCTGACATTAGGACATCCATAACGATATCCAGATCTGCACGGATGTCATTTATACGCGGCCGTTTATATAGAAATCTCAACTTTGAGTCACCTTCTTTTACTGTGGGTACTCAAATATATGACGGGACAAGGAAATTGGTGAAAATGCAGCGCTCTAAATAGTGAAACATTTTTAAAAATGAACCGTAAAATATGTGAAGCTAATAAATAACTGTGATATGATGGGAGGGTAACCTTACATAATTTTCTAATAAGTATGGAGAAGCCTGTCTACGAAGCCTAAATCGGGGCGGTTTCCAACTAAAAAAAATCTTTCGCTTTCAGAGGGAATGGATTAGAAATGAACCCATCATTAAATCAGTTAAATGTCCAAAATTTATCCCTTACATATGAGAATTGGCTTGGGTTATTGAAAAAGCCGTTATCCGAGCGGCCCGAATTTTCAATTGAAAATGGGGTTATTCAGATTGGACAAGTAATTGCAATATTTCTTGGTATACCATTGGATATTGATGAATATTATAATCAGCTTTTTGATTACGTCCATTCGGCAGAGTGGAAATTAAACCTGCTAAGTGACGATTCCCTTAACAAGTCGATTAATAATCAATACTTCCAAAAGATTCAACGAGTACTGAATATTAATAATGAACAGCAACTATCCATCAATCGGTTTACAGCTTTTCTTGATGGTGAGCAACTCTTGTTAAAGTCAAAGACTCCCGTTTTGCAACGGAAGCTAAGGGAAGCGATGATTGCAACCCTTGAGTTGTTTGCAAAAAAGGAACTAAATGGACTGAAGAACGTCGAATTTCGGAGAGTTCTCGTTGATATTGTGAAGTGGTCGATCAATCATTTAGAAGATCCATTGAGTAAAGCAGATCCGCACAGAGAAATGCCAAAGTTTCTTTGGTATGGTGATTTTAAAAAGAGCCATCAGTATTTTTTATATTATTTAGTAAAGCTTGGCTGCGATGTGGTTGTTTTTCATCCGGAAGGAAAGAATCCTTTTGCTGATATGGTGAAAGAGAAATTATTTGTTCACCGTTTTCAAAAGAATCAACCTGCTGAGTCATTTCCATCTGAAAAACGCATGAGAAAGACGACAGTCGCTTACCGTGCTTCAAAGGAAATCGAGACGATCTTAAACGAAGAGGGATCAGGGTTGTATAAACCATGGCAATTAAGGGACTATACGCCTTCATCGATTACGTTAAAAACAACGTATGATGAGCTGTTCATTCTTAGTAAAGAAATTGCAATGATTAGACCAAACTTTGATGTTGGAAATGGTCAAGTGAAAATCCCTTCCCTGTTCGCAAAAATTCACGGGGTTAGTAAAAATAAAAAAGAGTTTTGGGAGCGGCTCCATGCAATTACCCAATTAGAAAATAGCTTATTGGTTCGCCACTTTCCTTTCACAGTTACCCCTTCCAGCGATTTTCGCTTCCATTATCGGAATGCGCTTGGGAGAGATGGTCTGTTAAACCCGGAAAAAATGATAAAGGCCCATTATTGGTCCTATGGTAAGCTGCCGGCCGGATTGCAAAAAGGGATCGCAAATGCGATCAGAAACGTCTGTGAAAATCCAGATCTATTGCCTTTAACACAAGAATCAAAGGAAGAATTACGAGTTTATTTATTTAGTCTTGCGATGAAAATACCGGAGAGTATCATCCAAATGCTAGAAAGGTTTGATTACTCGCAGAGTATTCCTAAATTGATTCTTTACAACAACGAGCTCCATGGGAATTTACAAAGGTCTGATGCTGCGGTATTGCTGTTGTTAAATAACTTTGGAATAGATATTATCGTCTATAATCCTACGGGTCACAATGATATTGAAAACTACCTTGCTGCAGATCTTTTTGATACACATTGGCTTGATGAGGTTGTTTTTGAATTGGAATTCAAAGAACCATCTCTAATAAAAAAGGTTTTTTTTCAAGGTTTTTTAAAAAATTTAAAGGGAGATTAAAACGATGAATCGATCACCCAATCCATCAACAGATCTAATTTCCTCTAATCCGGATGACCAACTGACTGAAACAAAGGTGTCAGATATAAAGCTTGCACTTCGCAAAGAGCCTGAGGTACAAAATTTGGCCAAGTCTATTGATGAACGAGACCAAATTCAAATTTTGGAATTCGGGAAAGAACCCGCAGAACAAATATCGCGATTCTCTGATCAAATTTTGCGGAATATGCGGACAACAAAAATAGAAGACTCAGGTGAACTTTTAAAGCAGCTTGGCCGAATTATGGATAAATTTGACGCTAAGGATTTTCAGAAAACCTCTGGCGGCCTATTGGGAAAGCTTTTTAAAAAAGGCGAAAAGATAGTCGATAAGCTTTTTGGAAAATACCAAACAATGGGACATGAAATCGATAAGGTTTATGTTGAGATTTCTAAATACCAACAAGAAATGGTTCAGTCTACGAACATGCTTGAGCAAATGTATGAACAAAATTATCAATACTATTTAACATTGGAAAAATATGCTGTCGCTGGACAAATTAAGGTAGAGGAATTAAAAAACAATCAACTTCCGCAACTGGAGTCACGGGCAGCAGCCAATGATCAACTTGCCTCGATGCAGCTTGATTCATTAAAGAATGCGATTGAGTTAATGGAGCAGAGGATTTATGATTTAGAAATGGCAAAAATGGTATCCTTGCAGACCGCTCCACAAATTCGTCTGCTGCAGCGGGGAAACACAAAACTGATTGGAAAAATCAATTCCGCTTTTGTAACAACCATTCCAATTTTTAAAAATGGGATCATCCAGGCAATGGCAGCAAAAAGACAAAAACTTGTTGCTGAGTCAATGAGTGAGCTTGATCGGAGAACCAATGAGATGCTGCTCCGGAATGCCCAAAATATTTCACAGCAAAGTACAGATATAGCCCGACTCGCCGGCAGTCCTAGTATTAAAATAGAAACGATTGAAGAATCATGGAACATTATCATTAAAGGCATGCAGGAAACACGTTCAATCGAAGAGGAAAATAAGCGCATGCGAGAAGAAGGGACAAAACGTTTAGAGCAGCTTCAAGAAAACTTCAAGAAAATAAAACAACAATAAATTTGCGGGGTGAACTTTAATGGCAATTAATTTGCAAAAAGGACAAAGAGTCGATTTAACAAAAAGCAATCCGGGGCTTACAAAAATTTTAGTTGGACTAGGCTGGGACCCTGTTAAAAGTAGTGGTGGTGGCGGATTTTTAGGTTCCCTATTTGGTGGCGGGGGTACTGCTAATATTGATTGTGATGCCTCTGTTCTTATGCTTGGTGAGAATGATAAACTACAACATAATAATGACGTTGTTTATTTTGGAAATTTGAAGAGCAAAGATGGCAGTGTCCAGCATTCTGGGGATAACTTGACAGGAGCAGGAGATGGAGATGATGAACAGATTGTCGTCGACTTAAGTAAGGTTCCTGGAACGATCCACAAACTGGTCTTTGTTGTAAATATCTATGATTCAGTAAAAAGGAAGCAGCATTTTGGGATGATTCAAAATGCGTTTATTAGAATTGCAAACCCAGCAAGTGATCAGGAAATGCTTCATTACAATTTAACCGATGATTATAGCGGAAAAACATGCTTGGTTGCAGGGGAAATTTATCGCCACGGGAGTGAGTGGAAATTTGCGGCAATCGGCAACGGTACCAATGCAGCAAGTCTTAGTGAAGTCGTTCGATCCTACAGTTAAGGGCTAGTATTTTAGTTTATTAAGAGGTGGCAGTGTATGGGCATTAACTTATCAAAAGGACAAAGAATTGATTTAACCAAAACAAACCCTGGGCTGACTAAGGTCATTGTCGGCCTTGGCTGGGACACAAACCGTTATTCAGGGGGGCATGATTTTGACCTTGATGCCTCAGCATTTTTAACGGATGCCAATGGCAAAGTCATTCAAGACAGCGATTTTGTTTTTTATAATAATTTAGTTCATCCATCAGGCGGGGTTGAACATACTGGCGATAACCGTACAGGTGAAGGTGATGGGGACGACGAACAAATTAAAATTGACTTTAGTAAGGTTCCATCACATGTACACCGGATTGCGATTACAGTAACGATTCATGATGCTGAATCACGAAGTCAAAACTTTGGACAAGTCTCTAATGCCTTTGTAAGAGTGGTGGATGAAGAAAGTAACAACGAAATACTTCGCTTTGATTTAGGTGAAGATTTTTCAGTTGAAACGGCGGTTGTTGTTTGTGAGCTGTACCGTCATAATAGTGATTGGAAATTTAGTGCAGTTGGCAGCGGCTTTGCAGGCGGTCTGGCAGCACTTTGCCGCAATTTTGGTTTGGAAGTTTAAAGAATTTGAAGAGGCTGCTGGATTTGTTTCTGGCAGCTTTTTTCAATAAAACATTTGATCTTGAGTTTGTGTTAAAATAAAAAAGCTGACTCTAGTAAACAAAGGGAGTGACATATTTGAAGCAATATTTGCAGCTTTGTGAGCACATTTTAAAAAACGGAACGTTAAAAGGTGATCGTACTGGTACAGGGACAATCAGCACGTTTGGTTACCAGATGAGATTTAATTTGGAGGACGGATTTCCGCTCTTAACAACGAAAAAGCTCCACTTAAAATCGATTATTTATGAGCTGCTATGGTTTCTAAATGGAGATACAAATGTTCGCTATTTACAGGAAAATGGCATACGGATTTGGAACGAATGGGCAGATGAAAATGGGGAATTGGGTCCTGTATATGGTCATCAATGGCGTTCTTGGACAGGGGCTGATGGGAAAACAGTTGACCAAATCAGTACACTGATTGAGCAAATTAAGACCAATCCAAACTCAAGAAGATTGATTGTAAATGCTTGGAATGTGGCAGAGATTGATACAATGGCACTGCCACCATGCCATTGTATGTTTCAATTTTACGTTGCAGACGGAAAGCTTTCCTGCCAGCTATATCAGCGGTCGGCAGATGTTTTTCTAGGAGTCCCCTTCAATATTGCATCTTATGCGCTGCTAACGTTAATGGTAGCCCAGGTTTGTGGGCTAAAACCTGGTGAATTTGTTCATACGTTTGGGGATGTGCACATCTATCAAAATCATCTTGAGCAAGTGAAAATTCAATTGGAAAGAGAACCAAGACCATTACCCACTATGAAAATAAATCCGAATGTAAAAGATATTTTTTCGTTTCAATTTGAAGATTTTCAGCTTGAAGGATATGACCCGCACCCACATATTAGGGGTGTGGTAAGTGTATGATTTCTTTTATTGTCGCAATGGACGAAAATAAAGCAATTGGAAAAAATAATCAGCTGCCGTGGCGTCTGCCTGAGGATTTAAAGTTTTTTAAAAGAGTTACGATGGGACATCCAATTGCAATGGGAAGAAAGACTCATGAATCAATAGGCCGACTGCTGCCGGGAAGAGAAAATATCATTATTACCAGAAATCCTAATTTTCAGTGCGAAGGCTGTACCGTCTTTTATTCCATTCAAGACTTTACAGCTTACTGTCAAAGCATTGAAAAAGAGATTTTTGTTATTGGTGGCGCGGAAGTCTTTAAAGAAACCTTTAAATTCGCTGATCGTTTATATATTACTCGGATCCATCATGAATTTGCAGGGGATACTTTTTTTCCTGAATTTGATGAACGCGAGTGGACATTAAACTCCTGTACAAAAGGGATTAAGGATGAGAAGAATCCTTATGATTATGATTTTTGCATATATGACCGTAAGCGTTGAAAAGACCAAAAGCGCAAGCTCCCGTTTAGCGCACGACAGGACTGGAGCACACGGAACTTTAGATAAAGGATACACGGAGGTATAGTCGATTAGATGTTGACTTATCGTAGGGAAGTGGGCGAAGTACACTAGTCGCTGGGCGCTGGCCGACTAAGAGCGCCGCCGTCCTAGCGGCAACGTCGGCACTAGCACTTCCTGCGTGCCGAAGCTAGACGTAAAGGAAAAGCATCAGCAAATTTTGCTGATGCTTTTAGGAAAAAGTGCAAGTGCAGGCTTTTCGAATACACTAGGACTAGCTCGTCTGGTACATCGAACTGGACCATTAAAAAGAAGCCGGAATGATTACTATACATTCTTCATTTCATATTCTGCTAACCTGTCTAGCATTCCGTGGAATTCCTGTGGATGGCAAAATTCATCTTCCCTAAAGTGGGACTTTACCCATTGGATTAATTCATTTGGTGTATTGAAAAATTCACCGCTGGTATCACTTTTTCGAATCATGTATCTCCCGTTGTCCTCATCAATCGTTACCTCAACGGGCATGGCCCCATCAAAACTGGATAGTGAAAATTCCATTGTAATTAGATCCCATCCTTTCAGGAATTCATACTTTTAGTAGTATATGTGATTTGGTGGATAAATATAATAGAAAAAATCAATTGGCAAATGGGTTACTATGCTTATTCACGAATAGTAATTGACTTCCTGCGACGTTATTGATAAATTGACATAAGAACGACACAATACCTTAATGGAAGGGAATGTATCTATCATGTTTTCAAATATTGGCATCCCAGGTCTAATTCTGATTTTAGTTCTTGCGCTGATCATTTTCGGCCCAAAGAAATTGCCTGAAATTGGTCGTGCGTTCGGACAAACATTAAAAGAATTTAAAAAATCAACGCGTGAATTGACAGACGACGTGATGAAAGATGCAGACGAGGATAAGAAGACATTGACTAAATAAGGTGTAGGCTTCATCTTGCATCCTCTTAATACGCAACATTAGGATATTGGCAGGGGACGGAAATGGAAGATAAAGAATTACAGTTAACTGAGCATTTAGAGGAATTGAGAAAGCGGATAATCATCTCCGCCATCGCCTTTATCATCTTTTTTATTGTTGGTTTTATCTATTGTGTAGATATTTATAAGTGGTTTGTTAAAGGTTTGGATGTAAAGCTTTTGGTTCTCGGACCTAGTGATATTATTTGGATTTATTTTATGCTTGCCACTGTTGTTGCAATTGTAGGCACCATTCCCGTGTTAGCATTACAAATCTGGCTGTTTGTGAGACCTGCTTTACGTCCTTCGGAACGAAAAGTTACACTTACTTATATACCAGCACTCTTTTTCTTATTCATCATGGGTCTTGCATTTGGTTATTTTGTAATTTTTCCAATGGTATATAAGTTCCTTGTTAACTTAGGCGCAGATATGTTTGTTGCGAATTTTACAGCAGAACGGTATTTTCGCTTTATTATGAATATGACCCTTCCGTTCGGTGTTTTATTTGAATTGCCGGTTGTGGTCATGTTTCTCACTTCACTAGGAATTATCAACCCTTTCGTATTGGCTAAAATTCGAAAGTATGCCTACTTTGTCCTAATTATTATTGCCGTTGTCATTACTCCTCCAGACTTTATGTCGGACTTTGTGGTAACCATTCCCTTATTATTGCTTTACGAAATAAGCATTAATTTGTCAAAGATTGTTTATAAAAGAAAATTAACAAAGGCACAGGCTGAAGAATTGGAAGTAGACAGTGCTAAGCATAATAATGGAACAGAGATCAACTAGTATAATTAAATAGATTAACAATCAGCCTTTGGGGACTATGAATCCCTGAAGGCTTAATTTTTAAAAGAAACATACGTAAAAGGAGCACCGGCCTCAGTGCTCTTTTTTTGTGTGATAAGATATATATCGATAAACTTGTATACTATGTATAATATGGAGAGAGATTTTTATGAGGTGAGTAAATAAGTGAGCAAGATTAAAATTGTTACCGATTCTACAATGGATATGTCTGAAGAAGCATTGTTAAAGTATAAAACTGAACTTGAAGTTGTGCCATTATCCGTAATGATTAACGGCCAAACCTTTTTGGATAGAGTAGAAATCAATCCAGTTGATTTTATAAAAATGATGCGGGAATCGACTGAATTACCGAAAACTTCGCAGCCTTCTCCTGGTGCATTTCTTGAAGTATACAATCGTTTAGGCACAGAAGGATATGAAGTGATCTCCATACATATGACAGGAAAAATGAGCGGTACAGTAAGGTCAGCTGAAGCAGCAGCACAGATGGCAAACACAAAAGTTACAGTCATAGATTCTCAATTTGTTTCAAAGGCGCTTTCATTTCAAGTAATTGAAGCCGCTGAAATGGCGAAACAAGGAAAAAGCAGCATTGAAATTGTTAACCGTCTTGAAATCGTCCGTAGCCATTCAAAATTATATGTAATGGTAGATACACTTGAAAATCTAGTAAAAGGGGGCAGAATTGGTAAAGGGAAGGCTTTCATAGGTTCACTAATGAATATCAAGCCGATTGCCTCGCTTGAAGGAGCGGAGTACCATCCAATTACGAAGGTCCGTAGTTATTCCCAGGTTGTAAAGTACCTTGTTAATCAGTTTGTAGAAGACGTCAGGGGAAATACAATTAGGAGAGTTGGGATTGCTCACGCTGAAGCACAAGAACTTGCCGTAAAGATAAAAGAAAAAATCACCGAGACAACTGGTTTTAGCGATATTGAAATTGACTATACAAATTCAACTGTTTGTACACACGCCGGAGCTGGTGCGATCGCTTTAATGTATTTTTTTGAATAAAAGTGATCATAGGATACGGTCGTTTGATAGCTAATTTCTTTCATCTTGAGCATTCATTTGTTAAAATATTCACGAGATGAAAAGAAAAAGGTGTGGGTGATGGTATGAAATTTAGATATTTATATTTGTTTTTATTCGTTGGCATTCTATTATTATCTGCATGTGGACAAAAGGAGATTAAAAATGCGGTAAATTGGCCGATAAATGATTTCACCTTTACAGACCAAGCCAATAAACCTTTTGGCTTAAAGGACTTGAAGGGGAAAATTTGGGTATCCGATTTTATTTATACAAGCTGCACGGATGTCTGCCCGCCAATGACCGCAAATTTGGTAAAGCTTCAAGAAATGGTAAAGGAAAAAGGCTTGAAAAACGTTGAATTTGTTTCCTATAGTGTGGACCCTACAGTGGATTCACCGCAGGCATTGCAGAATTTTGCAAAAAGATTTCGAGCTGACACGAAAAATTGGACATTTTTGACCGGCTACTCTCAAGAAAGTATTGAAAACTTTGCTTTGAAAAACTACAAAGCACTTGTGAAAAAGCCGCAAACAGGGGATCAGGTTATTCATGGAATTGACTTTTACTTAGTTGGACCTGATGGAAAAATAAAGAAATCCTATCAGGGAGTAAAGAATGTCCCATTTGATGAAATTATTAACGATATCAAAACACTTCAATAAACCTTTCGTATCTAAAGAGGAGAACTAGTTTAATGAAAAGTAAATGGAAGAAGGGCTTCTTTGTTTTAATAGGTATCGACCTTCTTATTGTCATCTTTGTATTATTCATGCTGTTGACGCCTGCAAGTGATCACAGTGTTCCTAATCAAAAAGATCCTGCCGGTGAATATGTACCATTTTATGTTCAATCAAATAAAGAAGATCTAAATAAACTAATCAATTATTACTTGCAAAAGGAAGCCGGTAATTTACCAGTAGATTATCAAGTTAAGCTGGGGGATAAGGTCGAATTATTTGGGACAATTCCTTTTTTGAGCCGAGACTTAAATATGAAACTTACCTTTGAACCTGAGGCACAAAAGAATGGTGATCTCATTTTAAGGCAAAAGACAATTTCTGCAGGAAGATTGCATTTGCCTGTATCATATGTCCTCAAACTTATTGGCGATAGTTACCAATTGCCCTCAGGTGTGGAAATTAAACCAAATAATAAGCTAGTTTACATTGATATGCAAAGATTAAAATTTAAAAGTGATACAAAGGTCAAAGTGAACAAATTTGACTTAAAAAACGACAAAATAGCATTTACATTATTAGTTCCAGTCAAATAAGGTGCCAAACAGGCACCTTATTTTTAAATACTAAAAATTCGCAAACCCTTTGGATAGAAGTTTTTTAGAATCCCTTTTGCTTCCTTCCCCCAGCCTAGCGGAAATCCGTCAATTGTTATCAGAATCCAGCCCCGGTCTGCACCTGTTGTGAATGTTTCGCCCTTTAAGTAATGAATCCATTGATCATCCTTTGTGGAAAGGTTAAAAGTCTGATTGACCTCGCCATCCTTTAAGAATAGGGCAAGAGCGTGATTAGGCTCGAACCTATTTTTCTTCAATTCTCCAAGATGGAGACCAGCACGTAGAACTCGTAAACCTTGAAAGTTTGGGCAGCCTTCAGGAAGTGAATATAGTTGCTGGTTGAAAAGAAAAAAATTTTCAAACAAATGGTGTTGAATCATTTCATTGCTGAATTGTCGAAAATCCTTTAAGTGGCTTTTTCCAAGGTGAGAATCAGCATTAGTTACTGAAGATGGCTCGGCTTCACCCGTTTTTTTCATTTTGGCAACAAAATGTCCTTCCCCTTGCAGCATATGCGGCCATAACCGGGCAGTTTTGCTGAGCTCTTCGTTCTTAGTGATGGACCACTCAGGTCTGCCATCTTGAATACCCTTGGGCTTTTCGATCGGCAGCAGTTCCATATCAGTATATCTGCTTAAAAAAGCCTCAATTGTTTGTTCATTTTCTTCAGGTGAAAAAGTGCAGGTGGAATAAACGATAGTGCCTTCTGTTTTTAACATTTTATAGGCACAATCTAAAATGTTCTGCTGCTGTTTGGCACAGGCAATAACATGGTCTTGGCTCCAATAACGAATCGCATCTTCATCTTTACGGAACATACCCTCCCCGGAGCATGGCGCGTCCACGAGAATTTTGTCAAAATAGCCTTGAAACCTCCCTGCAAGCCGTTCTGGAGTTTCATTGGTAACCAATGCGTTTGCAATTCCAAGTCTTTCAATATTTTCTGATAGTGCTTTTGCTCTTTTTGTATTTATTTCGTTTGCTACTAAAAGGCCCCTTTGGTGCATCATGCCCGCCAGCTGGGTTGTTTTTCCACCCGGTGCAGCACATAAATCCAAGACCCGGTCGCCGCTGTTAACTGCTAACTGTTCTGCAACAAACATTGCACTGGGCTCTTGAATGTAATATAAGCCTGCCGGATGATAGGGGTGTTTGCCAGGCTGAACTTTTTCTGGTTGATAGTAGTAGCCCGTTGGTACAAATGAGACTGGTTCCAATTCAAACGGGGATAAGTTTTCCCATTCTGCCTTTGATATTTTTAAAGGATTTAGCCGTAATCCACTCTTTTTAGGCAGATTATATGTATCAAAAAAACGTTCCGATTCGGCTGTTAATAATTGCTTAAATTTTATAATAAACTCTGATGGCAGCTCCATTTTGCCTGCTCCTCTCAAACATCATTCAAACATGATTATTCTGTTTTCATTTAATGTTGTCAAGGCAATTCATGAAAAAGACTCCATCCACTGGAGTCAGATTTAAGGATTAATCCTTTATAACCGATATAGAAAGCTCTTTTTCCAAACCGAATAGGACGACCGTATATGTTTCATTTGCTTTGAATTGAAGTTTTGGCATTGGAAGAATAACCTCTTTACGGCCTGCGGTTCGCAGTTCTAAATCGACTGTCATCGGAGTTAACCCTAAATAGTCTGTCGCTTGCTGAAACGATATATTTGGGAAAACGACATCACGATCTTTTACTGCTAAATCAAGCGAAGGCGTATCGGTTGCTAAATGTAAGAACCGCATCTTAGATTCACCTAAAGGAACGCTCGGTCTGTTTTCAACGGTGAGCAGATTGACCTTTTCGAGCAGTCCAACAGCAGCGATGGTATAGATTTTTCCAGCTTCGATTAACATGTTGTTGTTTAAAAGCCTTTTAGCTGGTTCCTCGCTTGAAAAAATCTCAATGCTGTATTGCCCCGGCTGAAGTGAAACATAGTCACTTACCTTTTGAAAAGGAACGTTACTTGCGAACGGTTTATTATTCACATACAAATCGACTTTATGGGCATCGTAAACAGCATGAAGAAAGCGGATGTTTGCATCAGCATGCAAAACTCGCTTATTGATATCGGTTATATTACTCATAATATCCAATGCTTTATTAGTATTTTTCATATGTTTAAGATAATAATGGATATGCAGGTTTGGGTTTGAATACCTGTAATAATCCGCTAATAATTCATACATGGCTGCTTTTTGCAGAAAATCAATTTGATTTCTCTTTTCAGCCATCGTCCTCACCCCAATTATGTTGTCTACTACATATTATTCGACAACCTGAAGACGGGTGCTTAACACTTTAATCATTTGCTGTGAGGAGCCGCAAAGCATCTCGATTTTAAAATGGAGGATTATTCTGTATACTTAAAGTTAACCTATTTAAGGGGTGGATAGTGTGGAAGATAGAAATGAAAAAGCCATTTTTGCGGGAGGCTGCTTTTGGTGTATGGTCAAGCCATTTGATCAACAGCCTGGTATTATAAAGGTGATTTCCGGCTATACGGGAGGCACTGTTGAAAATCCAACATATGAACAGGTATGTTCTGGTACAACCGGTCATTACGAAGCGGTTGAAATTACTTATGATCCAACCATTTTTCCATATGAAAAATTGCTTTCGTTATATTGGCAGCAAATCGATCCAACGGATCCGGGAGGGCAATTTTACGATCGTGGAAGGTCATATCAAACAGCGATTTTTTATCAAAATGAGCAGCAAAAACAGCTTGCAGAGGAATCAAAGCAACAATTGGAGGACAGTGGCAGATTCTCGAAACCCATTGTAACGCCTATCTTGCCTGCAGTGGAATTTTATCCGGCAGAAAACTACCATCAGCATTATTATAAAAAAAATCCTGCGCACTATGAATCCTATCATGTTGGTTCAGGCCGCGCTGGATTTATAAAAACACATTGGGGGGAGCAGCTTGGAAAATAAAGATTTATCAAAATTAAAAAAAGAGCTGACACCGACCCAGTTTGAGGTAACACAGAACAGTGCTACTGAGCCTCCGTTTCATAACGAATATTGGAACGAAACCAGGCCAGGTATCTATGTTGATATTGTTTCAGGTAAACCATTGTTTACTTCTAAAGATAAATTTGATGCAGGATGCGGATGGCCAAGCTTTACGAAACCAATTGAAGATGAGGAGATCATTGAAAAAAAAGACGTAAGTCATTTTATGGTTCGGACAGAGGTTAGGAGTAAAACAGCTGATTCCCACTTAGGACATGTTTTTAATGATGGACCTGGTCCAACTGGGCTGCGCTATTGTATAAATTCTGCATCGTTAAAGTTTATCCCACTTGAAAAACTAGATGAAGCAGGCTACGGAGAATTTAAAGAGATGTTTAAATAGGAATAAGAAAACCGCTGCTGGCGGTTTTCTTTTTTGTCAAAAATACACGAACATTATATAAAAATATTTATTTATAGTTCGTGATTTTGGTTGACTTCATCAAATGTAAGTGCTATATTTAGCGGTGGTGAGTAGAAAACCCATAAGTTCGCTGAATAATGTACTAAACAATTTGAAAGTAGAATGCTAAATCATTCTTGTTATATATAATCTTGTTGGAGGTTTTGGGTGATGGATATGAACTATGATGTGCTTGTGGTGGGGGCAGGACCGGCTGGTATTTTTACCTGCTACGAGCTTACCCTTAAAATGCCTAATGCAAAGGTACTCTTAATTGATAAAGGGCATGATATCTATCGAAGAAATTGTCCCATTTTGCAAAAAAAAATTAAGAAATGCCCCGCACCTGCTGGAAAGAAGAATTATGCAGGCTGTTTGCCAGCCTGTTCAATTACAAATGGCTTTGGGGGCGCCGGAGCCTATTCAGATGGAAAGTTTAATATTACAAGCGAATTTGGGGGCTGGATGACAGACTACCTGCCCGATTCACAGGTCATTGAGCTAATTCGTTATGTTGATGAGATTAACTTAAAGCATGGGGCAACAAAGAGCATAACCGATCCAATGACAGAAAATGTAAGAGAAATTGAGCGTAGAGGCTATGCTGCCGGGTTAAAGCTCCTTCGCGCACAGGTCCGTCATTTAGGTACTGAACAGAATCTTGAAATCATGCAAAGTATTTATGAATACTTAAAAGAGAAAATAGAAATGTCATTTAAAACCGAAGTGGAAGATGTACTTACTGAAAAGACTACTGATGGACTAAAAGTGTTGGGTGTGCAACTGAAAGGTGATCAAAAGGTGTTTGCTGATAAGGTTGTCATCACACCTGGAAGGGATGGCTCAACATGGCTTAAGGGGTTACTTAATTCAAGACGGCTTCATATGATCAATAACCAGGTGGATATTGGTGTCCGTGTTGAAACAACAAATATTGTCATGCAGGAAATCAATGAGAATCTTTATGAAGGCAAATTTATTTTTAATACATCCGTTGGAACACGAGTCAGAACCTTTTGTAGTAACCCTTCGGGACATGTGGTGGTTGAAAACCATTCTGGCACCATGCTTGCAAACGGACATGCCTATCGGGATCCAAAATTAGGCAGCCCTAATACAAACTTTGCCTTGCTTGTCTCACATACATTTTCGGAGCCGTTTGATAAGCCAAATGAATTTGCTCATGCCATTTCAAAATTGGCAAATGCACTGTCAAATGGTGGGTTGATCGTTCAAAAATACGGGGATCTCCTAAAGGGCAGAAGATCAACTGATAAACGGATCAAAGAAGGATTTATTGAACCGACTTTAAAAGAAGCAGTACCAGGAGATTTAGGTCTTGTACTTCCATACAACACGTTGAAAAGTTTGATTGAAATGACAGAAGCATTAAACTACGTCACACCAGGGATCGCTTCAGAGCATACGCTTTTCTATGGTGTAGAAGCAAAGTTTTATTCAGCACGTCCTAAGTTGAATGATCATTTTGAAACGGAAATAGACGGTCTTTATGTAGGTGGTGATGGAGCAGGTATTACCCGCGGCCTTGCTCAGGCAAGTGCATGCGGTGTTTGGATCGCCAGAGATATTATTGAAAAAGCAAAAACAACCCATCAAAAGGAAATAGTGAATGTCTAAGCCCGCCCTTTTGCGGGTTTCAAAATAAACTTAATGAGAAAAAAGTGGGTGAAAGAATGCTGCCAAACAGATTAATTCCCGGTGATGAGATCAGAGTGATCGCTCCATCGACAAGTATGGCATTGGTTAAAGGTAAACAAGTAGAATTCGCGATAGAAAGATTAACACAATTAGGCTTTCAGGTTACATTTGGGAAAAATGTCGAGGACCACGACGAATTCTTTAGTACATCGATTGAACAGAGAATTGAGGATTTACACCAAGCTTTTCAAAATTCGAATGTAAGAGGGATTTTAACAGCGACTGGCGGTTATAACGCCAACCAGCTATTAAACTACATAGACTACGATTTAATTAAAGCCAATCCAAAGGTGTTTTGTGGTTACAGTGATAGTACTGCAATCCAGGCTGCCATCTATAAAAAAACAGGATTAATTACCTATTACGGTCCATTTTTTTCGAGCTTTGGCATAAAATCAGGTTTTGATTATACTCTTCAATCCTTTTTAGAGGCGGTCACAAATGATGCTCCGTTTGATGTCAATCCGTCTCCGACCTGGAGCGATGATCCGTGGTATTCGGAACAGGAAGACCGAAACTTTGTTGACCAAATTGGTTATCTGGTCCATCAGGAGGGAACAGCCTCAGGCACTTTGATTGGCGGAAACCTGAGTACGTTAAACCTTTTGCAAGGAACAAAATATATGCCTCCACTTGAGGATTCCATTCTTTTTATTGAGGACGACGAGGAAACGCATATTTATAATTTTGATCGTCAGTTACAATCACTCCTTCATTTGCCAGATGCAAAAGGAATCAAGGGAGTTCTCATCGGAAGGTTCCAAACAGCCTCGAATGTAACAGAAGCCGCTGTAAGAAAAGTAATATCAAGTAAGCGGGAATTCAAGAATATTCCTGTGATTACCAATGTCAATTTTGGACATGTTCAGCCAATGGCAACGATTCCGTTGGGCGCTCGAGCGACGATTTCGGCAACAGGAACAGAAACAACAAAAATTACGATAGAACAAATTTAACGGACAGACACCAGCGCGTGTCTGTTTTTTCTTTTCTCAAAAAGTAATGAAAGAATTAAAATATCCTCTCATACAATTTACTATAAGATCCTCGTTCATTTGACAAAGAAAGAAGCGTGGACCATGGAACAATCTTTTTTGATCAAACCAATGCTTGATGAATCCTACCCGACAATCGATCATGGGAATGGAATCTATTTATACGATACCGATGGAAAAAAATATTTAGACGCTGCCTCTGGTGCCGTCACCGCTAATATTGGACACGGAGTAGCAGAAATTATTGAAGCAATGCTTGAGCAAGCAAAAAAAGTGTCGTTTGTCTATCGTTCACAATTTACAAGTGAAGCAGCCGAAAGGTTAGCTAGAAAACTCGCTGAACTATTGCCTGGAGAGTTAAATTGGTCCTTTTTTGTGAATAGCGGTTCCGAGGCAACGGAAACGGCTATGAAGATGGCCATTCAGTATTGGCAAGAACAAGGAGTTATGACCAAAACAAAAGTATTATCAAGATGGGTCAGCTACCACGGTATTACAATAGGGGCGTTGTCAATGTCAGGACATCCGTTAAGGAGGGCGAGATTTGTACCTCTGCTAGAGGACTTTCCTGTCATCCATCCTCCGTATTGTTATCGCTGCCCGTATCACCTTGATGCGCCCAGTTGCGGTTATCTATGTGCCCAAGAACTCCAAACAGCAATTGATCGAATCGGTGCAAATCAGGTTGCCGCTTTTATCGCCGAACCTGTAATCGGAGCTGCAGGAGGGGCAATCACCCCGCCCATGGATTATTACAAAGTTGTCAAAGACATTTGTGAACGGAATCAGATTTTATTTATTGCCGACGAAGTAATGACTGGTTTCGGCAGAACGGGGACGATGCTTGCATTAGAGCAGTGGAATGTTGTTCCGGATATTGTTGCCTTAGGGAAGGGGATGGGGGCAGGGTATGCCCCGATTGCCGCAGCAGTTGCAAGTGAAAAAGTAATGGAACCGATTCTCGCTGGAAGCAAATCAGTGATGAGCGGCCACACTTTGAGTGCAAATCCACAATCCTGTGCTGTTTCTTTAGCGGTAATCGAATACCTTGAAAAGAATCAGATTATGAAAAATGTAGAAGACAAAAGTATTTATTTATGGAATAAACTTGAAAGACTAAAAAGTAAATTTCCCTTTATTGGGGATATCCGTGGGAAGGGATTTCTACTTGGTATCGAATTCATTAAGGAGCAAACCGGTAAAGTTCCTTTTTTAAGAAGCGAGAACGTTACCCAGAAAGTGATTACGATTGCCAAGGAAAAAGGATTGTTACTCTATCCGGCCGGTGCCGGGATTGATGGAATAAACGGTGACGCTGTAATTATTTCCCCCCCACTGACAATTTCAAAACGAGAAATAAAGGAATTGATAAATCTTTTGAATGCTACCTTTGAGACATTTTCAACTGCGTTAATCCAGGATGGGGGTGATTGAATGTCGAAAGCCCTAAACAAAGTGACAATGCTGGATAAAGTCATTCCTTTTTTTCAAGATGGGATGATTTTAATGTTTGGGGGTTTTGGCGGTGTCGGTACACCCCCAACCTTAATCGCTGCAATTCTTGAAAAAGGGGTTCGTGATTTAACTCTAATCGGTAATGACACTGGTTTTCCTCATATTGGAATAGGTAAATTGGTTCGAATGGAGCGGGCGGCAAAAGTGATCGTGTCCCATATCGGTTCAAATCCTTATGCTGGAGAACTAATGAATAAAGGAAGGCTTGAAGTTGAGTTTTCTCCGCAGGGAACCCTTGTTGAAAGAATCAGAGCCGGAGGAGTCGGTCTGGCAGCAATTTTAACAGATGTTGGCATCGATAACGAAATGGTCGCAAAGAATAAACCATTATTTAAATTGAATGGACACCATTATCTCGTTGAATCTGCCCTCACAGCAGATGTGTCAATTGTTTATGCAAAAAAGGCCGATCCGTTCGGTAATTTGACATATGACAAAAGTGCCCGGAATACGAACCCCCTTGTTGCGATGGCAGGTACGATAACGATTGCAGAGACTGAGGAAATTGTACCAATGGGAAGCCTTGATCCAGAACAAATCGTGACACCCGGTGCTTTTGTTGATTATGTTATTTCTTCTAAAGGGGTGAATTGGAAATGGGCATGGGAGTAGATGTTCGAAACAGGTTAGCACGGAGAGCAGCGGAGGAAATTCACGATGGAATGATTGTTAACCTTGGAATTGGGATCCCCTCGCTTGTGCCGAATCATTTAGAAGCTGACATGCCCGTAATGTTTCATGCTGAAAACGGTATTGTTGGAATGGGAGCAAGTCCAAAAAAAGGGATGGAGGATGAAAACTTATGTAATGCCGGGGGCTTTCCGGTCACGTTAACGAATGGCGGCTCCTATTGTGACAGCTCGATTGCTTTTGCCATGATTAGAAGAGGCATAGTTGATCTAACGATATTAGGTTCATTGCAGGTCAGTCAAAAAGGGGACCTTGCCAATTGGATTGTACCAGGGAAAAAAGTACCTGGAATGGGAGGTGCAATGGAGCTTGCTCAAAAAGCAAAAAAAGTGATTGTGTTAATGAATCATTGTGATAAAAAAGGAAAACCGAAAATTTTGCAAACATGTTCTTTACCTTTAACATCGAAGGCCTGTGTTGACATGATTGTAACTGAGTTAGCGGTGTTTAAAATTGCAGCAGAAAAGCTTTGGTTAACCGAGTTATTCGCACCATTCGATGTACAGGATGTTCGAAACAAAACAGACGCCGAATTCGAAATAAAGGAAATGCTGAGAAGGATTCCTTACTAACTGCCAAAAGGGAGTGAACGGATTGAAGGATTGTGATCACCTCGTAAGAATGTGGCTAAAGGAGAATCAAGCGAAGGGAACAAAGCTTTTGCAGCTGCTTGTTCAGGAAAATAGTACCCGGGGAAAAGAAAGCAGTGCACAGGCGATTATGATTGAAAAGTGTCGTCAACTTGGCTTGCAGCTGGATATTTGGGAAATTGACAGCAGGGAAATTGAAAAGCATCCTGCCTATTTTTGTGATCGAAAGGATTTTAATGGTAACCCGAATTTGGTTGCTGTCTTAAAAGGAACGGGCGGAGGGAAGTCAATTATTTTAAACGGGCATATCGATGTTGTTCCGGTCGGAGATGAGCAGAATTGGAAGAAGGACCCGTTTAGCGGTCATATTGAAGCTGGAAAACTTTATGGAAGAGGTTCCACCGATATGAAGGGAGGAACGGTTTCCCTTCTTATGGCGTTGGAAGCATTAATTGCATTAGGTGTCCGCCTAAAAGGAGATGTTATTTTTCAAAGTGTCATCGAAGAGGAAAGCGGCGGAGCGGGAACGTTAGCTGCCGTATTAAGGGGTTACCAGGCCGATGGAGCGATTATTCCAGAACCTACAAATATGAAGATTTTTCCGAAGCAGCAAGGATCGATGTGGTTTCGAATTACGGTGAAGGGCAAGGCTGCACACGGCGGCACCCGCTATGAGGGCGTCAGTGCGATTGAGAAGGCGATGCTTGTAATTAAAAGATTGCAGCATTTAGAAAAAGAAAGAAATGAAAAAATTACTGATCCTCTTTATAATAAAATTCCAATCCCCATCCCAATTAATGTCGGGAAGTTAATAAGTGGTGATTGGCCGTCATCTGTACCTGATGAGGCCTTAATCGAGGGAAGGATGGGGGTAGCTCCGGAAGAGTCGATGGTGTCAGCTCAAAAAGAACTGGAACTATGTTTAGCTGAACTTTCCGAAGACGATCCGTGGTTCATAGAAAATCCGCCCCAAATAGAATGGTTTGGGGCAAGATGGCTGCCCGGAAGTATAGAGGATAAGCATCCGCTTCAAAAGGTTCTTTCAGAAAGTTTTCAAGAAATTAAGAATGAAGAACCAGTGATTGAAGCTAGCCCATGGGGAACAGATGGCGGCATCCTCTCGAATGTAGGCAATATTCCTGTTATTATATTCGGCCCAGGAATCACAGAAACCGCCCATGATGCGAATGAACACATTGTCCTTGAAGAAATGTTCTTAGCGAGCGAAATTATTGCCCTGACGATAATCAAATGGTGTGAACTAGCTGACTAGGAAGGGAGAGCACTAGATGGGATCAATCTATAGGAAAACGGCTATTCCTGGTCCGAATGCTCAAAAGCTGCTTGCCAGAAAAGTGGCAAATGTGCCAAAAGGACCTTTTACAACAATTGATACCTTTGTCGCTAAGGGCGAAGGGGCATTAATTACCGATGTTGATGGGAATAGGTTTATTGATTTTGCAGGTGCCATCGGATCGTTAAATGTAGGTCACTGCCCTCCTCGTGTTGTTCAAGAGTTACACCGCCAAATTGACAAATACCTTCATCCCAGCTACCATGTCATGATGTATGAACCCTATATTAATCTGGCCGAGGAATTAAATCGAATCACCCCTGGCACTCATGAAAAAAAGAGTTTTTTTTTAAACAGCGGAGCCGAAGCTGTTGAAAATGCAGTGAAAATTGCTAGAAAATACACGGGACGCAAAGCAATTATTTCCTTTGAAAGAGGCTTTCATGGCCGGACCTATATGGCCATGTCATTAACAAGTAAAGTAAAACCCTATAAATATCAATTTGGCCCGTTTGTCCCCGAAGTATATAAATGGCCATACCCTTATTATTTTCGCTCTGAATTTTCCACACCTGAACAATTAGATAATGCGTTATTAAATCGGTTTGAAACCTTTTTCCAAAGTGAAATCCCTCCTGAAGAAATTGCCGCAGTCATCATGGAGCCCGTGCAAGGGGAAGGAGGGTTTGTGATTCCATCACAGCGGTTTGTTAAAGGGGTAAAAAGCTTGTGTGAAGAGTACGGAATAGTGTTTATCGCGGATGAGGTACAGACCGGGTTTGGCCGGACAGGTAAAATGTTTGCCGTCGAGCATTTCGATGTCATCCCAGATTTGATGACCATGTCAAAATCGATAGCTGCGGGAATCCCAATCAGTGCCGTGACAGGTCGGGCAGAAATAATGGATTCAGCCAATGTTGGTGAAATAGGCGGCACCTATGGCGGCAGTCCGCTTGGTTGTACAGCGGCCCTTGAAGTCATTAAGATGATCGAGGATGAGGGACTCCTAGAACGTGCCAATCTGATTGGCAAGCTTTTTCAGGAACGGTTTGAACCACTTGGAAATCGTTTTCAAGAAATTGGGGAGGTACGCTGGCTTGGAGCGATGTGTGCTCTCGAATTTGTGCAGGATTCTAACACGAAAGCGCCGAATAAAGAGCTTGTGCAGCATATTATCAATCGGGCCCATCAAAATGGGCTGGTGCTGATGACAGCTGGATTATATGGAAATATTATTCGGCTGTTGGCGCCTCTCGTGATAACAGAGGATCAGCTTCTAGAGGGATTTGATGTGTTAGAAGAAGCGATCACAGTTTGCTGTCGGGCATGAGGAAGAGTAATGTCCAAAATGATGAGGAGTAATGGAAATGAATCAAACAGCAACAACTATATCCATCGAAGGAGACCATTATTTCCTAAAAGTGTATGTGGATCCTTTTAATAAACGAATTCGAATTGACGATTACCTTGGGAACACCGATTTAGTTATTCAAAAAGCAGAAGATCTTGGTCAGAAGCACAATGTAGAAAAGGTAATCTTTAAAGTTCGTAGTGAACAGTTGTTAAGCTTTTTTGAAAAGGGTTTTCAACCTGAGGCAGTGGTGGATGCCTATTTTCTCGGCTCAGATGCTTATTTTTTTTCAAAATTTTATACAGTTGAACGGAAGAAAAACGATCACTGGATTACAGAGGATCAAATCATGAAGGGGGTAAGTGATTTAAAGCCAGTCTTTGATAAAGTTTTTCTACCAAGTGATTATGAGTTAAAAAAAGCGGATGAAGGCTCAGCAGTTGAACTGTCGGCGCTATACAAACAGGTATTTCCAATTTACCCTACGCCATTAAATGATCCGGATTACGTGAAAAAAACAATGGCCGAGGGTACGATATATTACGTATTTTATTATCATGGAAAAATTGTCAGTGCTGCCTCGGCGGAAATGAACGATTTTTATCGAAATGCTGAATTAACGGATTGTGCTACCCTGCCGGAACATCGTAAATATGGCTTAATGAAATTTCTTCTTCATGAGCTTGAAAGGGAATTAACGGGAAAAGGAATATTTTGTGCGTATTCGATTTCAAGAGCATTATCTTTTGGGATGAATGCAGTGTTATTTCAGCTTGGGTATCGTTATCGCGGCCGGCTGATGAATAATTGTTATATCTATGACAAACTTGAAAGTATGAATATGTGGGTAAAAAATTTGGCGAGCTGCTGAATTGTTAGCTGCAGGTGCCAAATAATTGGCACCAACACATCTTGGTTAATGGACAGGTGAATGGAATGGTACAGATTACTGCCCTAACGAAGGAAGTGCTTGCTGCAATCCTAAAAAGTATTGATGAAGGAATTCATGTTGTTAATACTGAGGGGGAAACGATTTTTTATAATGAGGTTGCCGCAAAGCATGACGGAATGGCTGTCGATGAGGTCCTTGGCAAGCCACTGTTAGCTGTTTTCCCCTCCTTAACAGCCGACTCTAGTACGTTAATAAAAGTGATGAAAACCAAGAAGGCGATTTATAATCGAGCGCAGGTTTATTTAAATGTCCATGGGAGAAGAATTGATACCATTAACACAACCCTGCCGATTTTTTTAGAAAATAGCATCATTGGAGCGGTTGAGATTGCTAAAGACTACTCGAGAATGAAGCTGTTAGCTGAAAGTCTTTTAGATTTGCAAAAAAGTTTAAATAATAATCGGGGAAAAAAGACTGCTAATAAGGTTATTTATAGATTGGATGATATTAAAACAATAAATTCAGAGTTTTTACGGATAAAGGCTGAAGCCAAAAGGTTCGCCCGTTCAGATTCACCAATCCTCATTTACGGGGAAAGCGGTACGGGAAAAGAACTTTTTGTGCAGGGAATTCATCATGAATCGCTTCGTACAAATGGCCCGTTTATCGCCCAAAATTGTGCTGCGATCCCGGAAACATTGTTAGAAAGTATCCTGTTCGGAACATCAAAGGGAAGTTACACAGGTGCCGTGGAAAGAAAAGGTTTGTTTGAGCTTGCTGACGGCGGTACACTTTTCCTGGATGAACTGCATGCGATGCCGATCGAGCTGCAGTCAAAGCTATTAAGAGTGCTCGAGGATGGAATGATTAGACGTGTAGGCGGAACTGAGAATATTCATGTGGACGTTCGAGTGATTGCCGCGATGAATGTGCACCCGGGCGAGGCACTAAGAAACCAAAAGCTTCGCTCAGATTTATATTATCGCTTGAATGTGTTTACATTCAGTCTGCTACCGCTGAGGGAAAGAAAAGAAGATATTCAGTTACTAACAGATTATTTCATTGCATTTTATAATGGTAAATTAGCTAAAAGTATCCGGGGAGTAAACATAGAACTTGAAGATTTTTTCATTGAGTATCCGTGGCCGGGAAATGTTCGGGAACTTAAACATACGATTGAATATATGATGAATGTTTGTGAGGGGTCGATACTGTGCCGAAAAGACTTGCCGGCGATGTTAAAACAATACTCAGCTCCGGTAACCATTTCGGAATCGATTGGGAAACGATCCCTTTCGTTAAGAAGAAATATCGAAATTTTGGAAAAAAGGCTGATTGCTGATGCTCTGAACCGATCAAAGGGGAATATCAAACAGGCTTCCAAGTTATTAGAGATTCCAAGACCAACACTACAATATAAAATGAAAAAATTTTTTGATTCTTAAAGGGTGCCAATATCTTGGCACCTTTTGCCAACTTCAGGTTGATTAAATGGTAGAATCCTCTTACTCTTATACAAATAAGCTTTGGCATGAAAATTGCATAACAATGGATATAGCCGTTTAGGAGGAGACTTTCATGAAACATAACCTATATAAACCAAAAAGACATTGGAAGGATATAGAATTATGGAAAGATATAACAGAAGAACAGTGGAACGATTGGATTTGGCAGTTGACCAATACAGTCCGAACATTGGAAGACTTAAAGAAAGTAATCAAGCTGACACCTGAAGAAGAAGAAGGGGTTCGGATTTCGACAAAGACGATTCCCTTAAACATTACTCCCTATTATGCCTCCCTCATGAACCAAGATGATCCCCGCTGCCCGATTCGCATGCAGTCCGTTCCTATTGCACAGGAGATTCATAAAACAAAATACGATCTCGAAGATCCTTTGTTTGAAGATGAGGATTCGCCTGTTCCCGGTTTAACACATCGCTATCCCGACCGAGTTCTCTTTCTTGTCACCAATCAGTGCTCGATGTATTGCCGTTACTGTACAAGGAGACGTTTTTCCGGACAAATTGGCATGGGCGTTCCGAAGAAACAACTTGATGCGGCTATTACCTATATTCGTCAAACACCTGAGGTTCGCGATGTGCTAATTTCCGGAGGTGATGGACTCTTAATTAACGATCAAATTTTAGAATACATTTTAAAAAACTTACGCGAAATTGATCATGTGGAGATTATTCGGATTGGAACAAGAGCTCCGGTCGTGTTCCCACAGCGAATTACGGAAACTCTCTGCAATATTTTAAAAAAGTATCATCCCATCTGGTTGAATACCCATTTTAATACATCGATCGAGATTACCGAAGATTCAAAACAGGCCTGTGAAATGCTTGCAAATGCAGGTGTTCCGGTTGGAAACCAAGCGGTCATTCTGGCTGGAATAAATGACAGCGTTCCGATTATGAAAAAGCTCATGCATGACCTTGTTAAAATTCGCGTTCGTCCTTATTATATATACCAATGTGATTTGTCAGAAGGGATCGGTCACTTTCGTGCACCCGTATCAAAAGGGCTTGAAATAATCGAAGGACTGCGCGGACATACATCTGGCTATGCTGTTCCTACATTTGTTGTCGACGCTCCCGGCGGTGGCGGGAAAATTGCCCTCCAGCCTAATTATTTGATTTCGCAAAGTCCGGAAAAAGTTGTTTTACGAAATTTTGAAGGGGTGATTACCTCTTATCCGGAACCTGAGAATTATGTACCAGGCAGAGCCGAGAGTTACTTTAGTGAAATATTTAGTGATATGGATATGAAAAAGTCATTGGCAGGTATTGCCGGAATCATGAACGATCAGCATTTTAACCTTGTTCCGGAGGGTTTATCCAGAATAAACCGCAGAAAGCATTATAATGAAGATCCGTCTCACACTACTCTTAAGGATAAGCGGGCCAAACGTGATGAACTGAAGGAAAAGAAATTCCAGGCGCAGCAAAAAAAAGAAATAAAAAGTGATGAGAAAGATTCTTCACAAGGGCAGACGAATGGGGGGGGTTAAAAATATGAAGGTTATTTGTGAATGGTGTGAGAGTGAAAAGGTTGAATTTCGCAAGGAGAGTGCCTTTTGGGAATTGCCGGATGGCACTAGAGCGATAGAAATTACCGAAACCCCAACGGTTGTCTGCAACAATTGTAATATCTATTACCAATCAGATGAGATTGTGAAAAACATTGAAGATCAACTGTTTTTAGTAGATACGAAAAAGATTGGCAAAACGATTCGTTATGAGGAACTGATGGTAATGCCAAGGCTGCTTAAAAGAAATTACTTTGATTTTTAATAGAAAAGTCAGCGAATCATGTATACTGACTCCCTTTTAAAATTATCAGCGAAAGACTAGACGAATACCCACAGATTCGTTATAGTGGTTCTAAAATATTTTTTGAAAGATTTAGCAAAGAAAGGCGTTTTCGTATGATAAAATCCTTCTACCATTTTCTAATGAAATATAGACATCCAGAACCAAAAGATTCGATTAGTGTTTTTGCCAATAATGCCTATCATGATCACAGCTTTCCAAAAACTTCTGAAGATTATCATGAGATTAGCTCCTATTTAGAATTAAACGGTCAATATATGGATAGTATGACGATATTTGATGAAGCATGGGAGCAGTACCTGCTTTCGGAAAAAAATGAATAAGTGAGGTAAAATCGCCCTTTTTTACAGAAGGGCGATTTTTTCTTTGCTAATGTTGTAAGCGATCAATTTGTATCCGCATATAATAGGGTAAACATTTTCACGACGGATCATTGAGAGGACGGAGGACGATGGAGAAAAGAAAAAAACCGAAATTTAAGATCGGTGATACAGTCGTGATTGCGATGTATGGTACTGTTGGAAAAATAACAGATGTAAAGTGGTTGGACGGTAAGAATCTTTATGAGGTGAATAATAGTGAAGGTCTCTATGTAGAGTCCGGATTACAATTGCTTTCAGAATACAAAGGAAAAATTGTAGAACAAGAACAAATTGATATTGAGTATAAATTCTTTTTTGGGGATTTAGTTCAAGTAAGTGGGTATGGTTCGGATTTATTTAAAGTGGTTGGGTTTAGAACAGAAATATGGCGCTACAAGGAAGACGCTTGGGAGGATATTGTTTATGAGCTTTCAAGAGTAAGGGACGGGGAATGGTTAGAGGCAAGCGAAGAAGAACTAACGCTTGTGGCGGATGCAGAAAGTGCCGAGACGTTTATCCAGAAACTAGGTCTCCTCTACTTAATCAATAAACAACAAAGCCCGATAAAATTGCCAAAATTACAAAATATCTTAAGAAAAGCGGAAGTTGAAGAGATGGAACGAAAAAAGGAGCAGAAAGAATTAATCGACAGTTTACTTGATATTTATAATGATTATCGCATTCTGTACGAAATGTTTCATGATCAAGAATACTATCAGGTGATGAGGGTAGTATTAAGAAAATTAGCAAGTATAACAAATAATGATGGCAAAAGCCATGTCTAAGATTAATGCATGAAAAATGCAAATAAGACATAGAGAATAAACGGAATGCATCCCCATTTAATCAGAAAAAATAAAAAGCTGGTTATGTTCTCGCACAACTGTAAAAAACGTCCATCCTCATTGTTTACATCTTCGATAAACGCTGCAAGTAAGGTTTGAATCGTTGACATTTGTATCACCTCATAAGAATGATTTTTGGTATGTAGCATTCTATGCTTGTCCAAATTGAAAAAGACCCTACCTGCAGCTGAAATTTCATTTATAAGTGAAAAGAAAATTAACTAGCATGAAAAAAGCCTATTCATCATACATTCTCTAAAAAGGGGGCGATGCTGTGAAAGAAGTTGAAGTATTTATTGATACAGAAGAAATTGCCGAATTTTTCTTTCATGAGCTTGTAAAAAGGGGATACGTTCCCTCAGAAGAGGAGTTAGAGGAAATCGCTGATGTTACCTTTGAATACCTAGTGGAAAAAAGCATTATTGATGAAGAAATTGAAGAAGATTAAATTATGAGAACCGAAGATCTCATTGCTAATAAACAGTTGAGTGGGAGAATTCCGGAACATGTTTCGATAAGGTACGAAGGTCGTGCAGCTGCTGCCCGGCTTTTTACTAGTTAACTTTATACAAAAATGAAACCTGGGGAAAAGAATTCTCCCAGGTTTTTCTTAGCTGTTTTCAATTCAATTTATCATATTGTTGCAGTATTTGCTCCGGGGTCTAATGGTAATTCCGTTTGCGTCCTCCGGTTGCGGTAACCTCTTTCGCATGTGCTTCATGTTCAGCAACGATTTGTTCAGCAGGGATATGGTTATTTTTCTTTGGCGAATTAATCCGATTACGATGTTTTTTGCCCATGTTTATTTCCCCCTATTTTTTTGTTGTGGATTTTCCGTTAAGAAAATCTAATCTTATTTTCCCACATTAGAAAAATCATATGAGCCTTTGAATCATTTTCTTTGGATTCCTGTTATGTTATATTGACAATGGTATCGCCGTTTTTAGATTGACATTTATACTGGAGGGATTTTTTTGAGTATACATATAGCAGCAAAAGAAAATGAAATTGCCGAGACAGTATTATTACCTGGAGACCCGCTTCGTGCCAAATATATTGCCGAAACTTTTTTAGAAAATGCGAAATGCTACAATGAAGTCCGAAACATGTTTGGTTATACAGGTACCTATAAAGGGAAAAGGGTGTCTGTCCAAGGAACAGGGATGGGGGTTCCCTCTATTTCAATCTATATAAATGAACTTATGCAAAGCTACAATGTGCAAAAGCTTATTCGCGTTGGTACCTGCGGTGCGATCCAAAAGGATGTAAAAGTCCGTGATGTAATTCTTGCGATGACTGCGTCAACAGATTCGCAAATGAACCGGTTAACGTTTGGAGGCATAGATTATGCACCTGCTGCAAATTTTGATTTATTAAAAAAAGCCTATGACGCAGGTATGGAGAAAGGTTTACAGCTAAGAGTCGGGAATGTTTTTACAGCAGATCAGTTTTATAATGATAACGCCGACCATGAAAAATGGGCACAATATCAAATTCTGGCTATTGAGATGGAGACAGCCGCACTTTATACAATAGCGGCAAAGTTTGGATGCCAGGCCTTATCTGTGTTAACGGTTAGTGATCACATTTTAACAGGCGAAGAAACAACAGCAGAGGAAAGACAGGTAACCTTTAACGAAATGATTGAGGTAGCGTTAGAAGCCTCCACAACGGATTAAAGTTGTAATAAAAAAAGCTGGACGCTTGTAAACTCGATGTTTGGAAAAATCATATTTTTCTAATTAATGGGTTTAGGAGGTGTTCAGCTTTTTCTATTATAAAATGGAATAGAAAGCACCTTGACCTTTAGTGATAAAATAGGTATAGTGCATAGGTAAAACAAAAAAAATAGGTGAATTCAATGAAGTTAAAAAATGGCATCTTAATTATGGGGTGTGCTTTATTCATTGCCGGATGCAGTAATTTGGATAAGGCTCCTTTCTTAGGAAAGGCAGATAGTGAGCAGAAAACAACCGAAAATGGACAACAAAAAAGCAGCCTGGATTCTCTTAGTCTGAAAGCAGAGTATTTTAATAATATTAGGGTTGTTAATGGCAGGAAAGTGATCCAAAACCCGACAAACGTTTTGGAATTAGTAAATAAACATTACTTTTTGCCCGAGAATTATATTCCTAATGATCTGGTGCAGCCTAATGTTGAATTTTCTTTTGGTAATTTAAGCTTAGAAAAAGCGTATATGAGAAAAGAAGCGGCAGTGGGTCTTGAAAGAATGTTTACCGAAGCTAAAAATTCAAAAATTGAGCTAGTTGCTGTTTCAGGGTACCGCTCATATAGCAGGCAAAAATCTCTATTCAATGCAGAAGTTAATCATGTAGGGGAAGAAAAAGCGGTACAAGCAGTTGCCCTTCCCGGCACTAGCGAACATCAGACCGGCTTAGCAATGGACATTGGTAGTAAATCTACTGATTTTCATTTAACAGAGGGCTTCGCGAGAACAAGAGAAGGAAAATGGTTAGAAAAAAATGCCCATCGCTTTGGCTTTATTCTTCGTTATCCAAAAGGAAAAGAAGGACTTACTCATTATGAGTATGAGCCATGGCATTTTCGTTATGTAGGTGTAGAAGCTGCAACAACGATCTACAATCACAAATGGACACTTGAAGAATATTTTGATGAAGTTAAAAAGATTTAATGATAAAATGAGAAACCCACAAATTTTAAGTAAATATATAGCTTTTAAAAAGGAGAGGCAGCGCCTCTTTTTTTTTTTGTAAATTATTAGTAACAAGGTTATGTTTATTTTAATAACTTTTCTTTGTTATTTTTTAAAAAAAGATGTTATTCTAATCATTAAGAGTTTTATTTATGACAGTTGGTTAATGAAAGTGGTGAAGGCTTTGGATGAACAAAAAGTAGGACAAGAAAAACAAGAACAGACAAACGTAGAAAACAAATCAGGCTTTATACGCATGAAAAAATTTCAATTTATTATGCTCTTATTTTTGGTTGTATTTCTATCGGCAGGAATTACAACATTTGCGCTTGCTTTTGGCAAAGATAAGGTAGCAACAGTAGGAGCAGATAGGGCAGAGTTTAATAAGCTCTATACAACGTATGATACATTACAAAGTGGCTATTACCAGAAGGTAGACCAAAAGAAATTAATTAATGGTGCGATCAACGGTATGGTCCAAGCGCTTGGTGATCCATACTCTGATTATATGAGTAATACAGAAGCGAAAAGCTTCCACAGCAGTATTTCTTCATCCTTTGAAGGGATTGGTGCGGAAATTCAAGAAAAGGATACCCATATTGTTATTGTATCTCCAATCAAGGGATCGCCCGCTGAAAAAGCAGGGCTAAAGCCACATGATGTCATCCTTACTGTAAATGGAAAGAGCTTGCAGGGAATGAACTCGACGCAGGCAGTAGCTTTAATAAGAGGGAAAAAGGGAACGAAGGTCAATTTGACAATTCAGCGGCCAGGTACTGAAGCACCGGTTAATGTATCAGTAGTACGTGACCAAATCCCAATTGAAACGGTATATGGAGAAATGGTCGGTGATGGAATTGCCAAAGTCCAAGTCACCAGCTTTTCGAGCAATACTTCAAAGGAACTTGTTAAAACGTTAAATGATTTACAAAAACAGGGGATGAAAGGTCTAGTATTAGATTTGCGGCAAAATCCGGGTGGATTATTAGATCAAGCGATTAACATTTCCAGCCTTTTTGTCCCTAAAGGAAAAGTACTATTTAAGGTTGAAGATCGAAATGGAAAAATAAAGGAATATACTTCCCAAAATAAAGGAACCCACACGATGCCATTAGTTGTCTTGATCGACAGCGGAAGTGCAAGTGCATCGGAAATTCTTTCTGCTGCTGTCAAAGAATCTGCCGGAGTACCGCTCGTTGGTGAAAAATCTTTTGGTAAAGGGACTGTACAAACGGCCCAGGATTTTCCAGATGGTTCTAACTTAAAATTTACGATAGCGAAATGGTTAACGCCTGATGGAAATTGGATTCATAAAAAAGGAATTAAGCCAGATTATCCTGTCGCTCTGCCTGATTACGCATCACTTCCAATTATTGATCCTGATAAAGAGCTGAAGCTTTCTAGTGCATCAACAAATGTAAAAACGGCGCAAACAATGCTGAAAGCAGTCGGATACGATCCTGGAAGGGAAGACGGATTCTATGATGACAAGACTCAAAATGCGGTAATGGCTTTTCAAAAAGCGCAGGGCTTACCTGCAGATGGAGTTCTAAAAGGTGATTCTACAGTAAAATTAATGGAACTTTTACGGGAAAAAATCCAACAAAATGATACACAACTGCAAAAGGCTATTGAAGTTCTAAAAGATAAAATGAAATAAAAAGAAAAGCGGAAGCACCCGTTAAGCGAAGTACACTAGTCGCTGGGCGCTGGCCGACTAAAAGCGCCGCCGTCCTGGCGGCAACATCGGCACTAGCACGTCCTGTGCGTCGAAGCTAGACAGTTATCTACGTTAAAAGTTTTATATTTTCTTGTAAAAAAGCCTGATCACTTTTACATTGATCAGGCTTTTTTATGATTTTATGCTTCAGGAAAGTTCAATGGTTTGTGTGCTAGCTAAAAATTAGATAAAATGAACAAGCAAGTTGAATTGAATTGCCGAGGTGATATTTTGAAGCAAATCATACAAGTGAACGATGAGCAAAAGCAAAAAATAATTGAGTTAGAGAAAAAATGTGTAGCTATTTGCCTGGCGCTCGAACAAAAATATCAGTCGGAATTTAAACGATTGGATCAACAGCTTGTGATTGAGCTGATTCGAATGAAAAAGGGAAAACCTACTACGGATTCAGAAATACTAGAGATTGATTATGAATCGTTTATTGAAGTTGGCATCGAGCAGGATGAAGAATATTATCCAAATGCCTATATCCCAATCTGGAAATGCAAAGGTGAGTGGTTTCAAAAGATTGGCTATTTGACACGACGGAGCACGTTGCAATTGGAGGACATGGTGTCATCAATAGTGAAAGAAATGCTGTCTGACAAAGAAGGGGAATGAGATGGAAAAAACAGAAGTTTTTATTTTATCGGGTTTTTTAGGGAGCGGAAAAACCACTCTCTTAAAGCATTTGCTTGAACATGAACGGCGCCTGGGAAGAAAAGTAGCTGTAATTATGAATGAGTTGGGTAAGGTTTCCATTGACTCAAACGAAGTCGAAGAAGATGTGACATTAAAGGAGCTATTAGGCGGATGTATTTGCTGCTCACTTCAGGGAATGCTTGAGGGGCAGCTTCAAGGGCTACTAATGAGTGAAAAACCTGAAGTCATTTATATTGAAACAACTGGTGCAGCACATCCGGTTGAAGTCCTAGATGCCATTTTATCCCCGCTATTTGCGGACCAGCTAATTATGAAGGGAATAATTACAACTGTTGACGGTTTAAGATGGTTGGATCGAAATTTGTTGAATCCTCAGCTTCAACAGCTTCTACTTGAGCAAGTTCGTCACGCCGATTTTATTTTAATTAACAAAAGTGATGAGTTAACCCCAGATAATCAGTCAAAAATAATCTTTGAAATTCAATCTCTTAACACGAAGGCTCCTTGTCTGCTAACAAAATATTCAAAGGTATCAATTGAAAAGTTAAGTAGCCTCACTATTACAACAAATCATTCAGTGGAAAATCCTAACCAAAACAAGCACAGGCACCTAAACTTGACTAGCTTTGTATACCAATTTCATTCTTCAATCGGTCAATCGCAGTTTGAGGTATTTTTAAAAAATTTACCTGATACAATTTATCGAATTAAAGGCTATCTTAAGTTTGATCAATATGAGTACCCGACATTATTCCAATTTTCTTATGGTATGCCAATATACATGAAAGAGTACATGAATATGCCATTGAATTTAATTTTTATTGGTGAGGATGTTGATTGGAGAGGGATTGAAAGTCAATTAACCTCACTCGAAAGATAATGTTCGATCCAAAAAGGATCGTTTTTTTATGAATGATAAACTCATCTTCAGGTAACGCTTTAAATAGCTAGTTAGTTGAAAATGGGGGTTCTTAATGAAAAAAGTGGTTGTTTTCTTTTTGTTAATTGTTCTCTCTCAAGGAGTAAAAGAGGTGAATGCGGCTAATCAAATTAGTTTCCAAGTGGAAATGCTTCCATGGGAAGAAGTGAATAATTTGTTGCCAAAGTATACAAAATTCACTGTAATGGATGTTGTAACAGGAAAACAATTTCGCGTCCAAAGGCGGGCTGGAAGCCATCATGCTGATGTACAGCCATTGACAGCAAAAGATACCAAAATAATGAAAAATATATACGGTGGAAAATGGAGTTGGAAACGTCGGGCAATTATCATTATATATAAAGATCAATGGGTCGCTGCCTCTATGCATGGAATGCCGCATGGAGGAGGGGCACTTAAAAATAACTTTCCGGGTCACTTCTGCATCCATTTTTATGGAAGTACCACCCATCGAACCAATTCGATGGATTTAGCTCACATGCTGATGATTTATAAAGCGGCAGGAAGGCTGGAGGAATACTTAGGAAAGGCAAATCCATATGACGTCATCAATGCCTATGTAGCAGGATTAAAGCAGCAAGATGCAGCTGTTATTTCCCAATCGTCTCTCCAAGAATTAAAGTGGAAATCTTCACTAGTCCAAATTGAAAATGTATCCATTTCACGGCTGCCGATGCTACCTGCTGAGGATTTAACAAACGAGATTAGTGTTGATATTCCAATTGAAATTGATTGGTATTTGAAAAAGATTGGCCGGCACACATTTAGGGGGGAAATTCATTTAGTGCGATTTTCTCAATATCAGCCATGGAAGATAGACACTATCCATTTTTTTAAGGAAAATAACATCCCCATCCAAGTTAAAAAAACCTCTATTCTCAAAACGATAGAGGTTTTCTTATAAAAGCATTTTATTTAATGGGGTGCTCTCCAAATTTTATAAACATTCTTTCATCCTCGATTAAACCACAGGTAGCGCACTGAATTTTGTACTCAGGACCATTATAAGGAAGATGAAAAGGTTCTAGTTCCGATTCTGTATATTCTTGGATAATGGCACCGGTATTCGGGTCTTTTTTCACAGAATGGACAACCTGTTCAATTAGATTAAAACGACTCTTATTTGTTTTACAATTTGGACATCTGTATGGAGTTGACATTGGTTTCTCCTTTTTAATTAGTGTTAATAAATATTTTTTGCAATTTAGTAAGGAAATATGTAACAATTTAGGTAGAAACAATGAAAAGTGGGGTGATGTTTTTGATTGGTACCTACAAAGACTCCAGTTTTTTACTAATGAATACTTATCCAATTTCACATCATGCAAATGGTAGAATTAAATGAGGGGAAATAAAATGAAAGTGTTACGATTGGTTTTATTATCTGTTGTATGTTTGGTTTTTTTAGCTTCTTGTGGTAATCAAAAAGCGAAACAAGATCAAGTGCCTGAAATGCTGAATGTAGATTTATCGATATCTCCTGAAAAAGGTGAAGTCAACCAGCCAGTAACATTTAAAGCAAAGGTAACGCAAGGAAAAGAAGCAGTTAACGATGCGGATGAAGTAACCTTTGAAATTTGGCGGTCGAAGGATCCAAATCATGAAAAGGTTCAAATAAAGAAGGCAGACAAGGGGATATACAGCCTTACAAAGACGTTTCAGAAAGAGGGAACCTATTATATTTTCTCTCATGTAACGGCACGGGGAATGCATAATATGCCGAAAAAAGAGTTTGTAATAGGTCAACCTAGTGAGAAGGAGGATTCCAAAACAAATAGTTCAATGGAAGGTATGAAATAATTCAGTATTAGATTAGAAAAAGGCAGTCCCAACTGCCTTTTTCTATCATTTATTTTCCATCTTAGAACGAAAATTCACTTTTGCTTGATGTCCGAGTTTTTCATTGATTTTCTCGGAAATTTCTTTTGCAAAATCACCCTCATAACTCGTTCCAATAGAAAGTTTTCCGCTCAATTCCTTTATTCCAAGCTGGCCAAAGTTATTTGCATAATCTAATTTTTCAATAATAATTTTATCAACCTGGAGATGATCAATTTGTATGGTGGCCGGTTCTTCTGTTTGTGGTGAATTATTCTTTTCAAGGATTTCTTTTAACGTTTCCTTATCAATTATGATAATTTGCTTAAGCTGATTTTCTAAGACAGAGATTTTTTTCTCCAATTCTGCTAGCTGTTTGCCGGATGGTTCATTCCTTCTGAACAAGCGAAACAACAATCCCATAGGATCCCTCTATTCGGGAGTTTGCTTATCAAATAAAATTGGGATATCTTCAATTTCTTCTTGATTGAGCGGGAGATAGATTGCCAACACTCCATTGCAGAGCTCGCTGCTGCTGTTCGTTAGCTGGACTGGAAATGGAAGCGTTAGTTCTTTTTTAAACCTTCGATTTACTCTTTCCTTTAGAAAATATTTGCGTTTGGGTTCAAGAGATTTAAATTCACCTGTTATTGTCAAAATTTGCTGATTGAGCGAGACATGGACATTTTCTTTGTTTAATCCGGGAATTTCTATTTCAACTACTAACCTTCCGTCAGCCTCATATAAATCACATTTTGGGAAATACTCCTGGACTTTTGGAAACGGGTTTGTTAATGGTGCCGAGGAAGGATTTGCATTTTTTTCGTCGAAGATTTGTTTCCAAAAGCTTTCTGCTTGATATTGCTGGGCCATATCCAGCCATTTTTTCAATTTATCCATTTCCATAAACCCACCACCATAAGATGATTCATTAATCAATCATATTTCCTGAAAAAGAAAAAATGCAAAAAAAAAATGAAGATAATTAAATTTCTGTTACGTCAACTTGTGAAAACTGCATATCAACATTTTTGGGAATTCTTATTTCGAGGATTCCATCTTTGTAAGTGGCTACGGCGCCTTTCTTTTTGACAATGGCAGGAAGTGTGATGGTATGTTTATCCTCATGATCTGGTATTCCCTCTACAATCAATTGGTTCGAGGTATGATAGATCCTAATTTGCTTTACCCATTCCTCATTTTTCAGCGGGATACGGACAAAAACGAAATCATGCGTTTCATATGCATTTGAATTTAATGGGCTTGCTGTTTGCTGCTGATCCCCCATAGGTGTTTGAAAGCTGCTCATAAGGTCTTGAGGATTCATCATTCCTCGCATGTTTGCTGGCATTAATTTTTCTATGATATCCTGAACGTATTTATCGATTTGATCAGGTTTCATATTTTGAAGCGCATTTTTCGTATCTTTATTAAAAGGGAATAGATTCCATGGGAACAATGTGAATCATCCTTTCGGAAAGAATTAAAATTGGTTTGAAACAGGTCCAGAAGGGTTTGCAATTTGATCTTGGTCGCTAATATCAGTGTCCACGACCCCATTTCCTGAAACGGAGCCGGTTGGAGACAGGTCCCCAAAGGCCATGTTCGTTCCAACCCATTTAGTGTTTGCTGTGTGACTGTTGTGGACTGCAGGCCCTAAAGAAATATTTGCGTTATTGTTTATGGCATTGGTTTTTATGTTAAAAATATTTATTTGAAAAGGCATTGATTGTCAGTCCTTTCTACATTTGGTTTGAAAGGACGTTTGCCGGATTTGCGATATCGCCCATATCATTTAGGTCCGGATCAATAAATACATTTTCCATTGCGGCAGTTGGCGGGGCAAAATCTCCATAGGATGCATTTTGACCTTGGGATTTTGAATTGGCTGTATGGGCATTATGGAGTGCCTCCCCGATGTTAACCGACCCATTGTTCGAAACGCTGTTAATTTTTAAGGAAAAAATATTGATTACAGTCTGCATCCTGCCACTTCCTTTTCATTGATAAGCTCCAACTGTAATACACAGGAGCAAGCCTGCTTTCTTAACCTTACAACATCCTATGCAATGGTCAGCCCATTCGTTATTAAAACTTATGGTTGATGGATTGTTAAGTTTTTTTCTGATGATTGCGAAATATTTGCATATATATTTGTTTCTATTTACCATATAGTTAGATATAAAGGCGAAAGCGATTTGCTTTGATGGGATAGTCGTTTTAATGAAAATGTTTGATCAAAATAAGATATGTGAGGTATGTTTTGTGATGGGAAAAATCGCTTTGATCACAGGGGGAGCTACCGGGATTGGGAAAAAAACAGTATATTATCTAGCAAGTAAGGGATACCAGCTTGCCATTAACTATCGTACTAGTGAATCAGAAGCTGTTTCCTTAGCAAAACAACTATCCGTCCACTTTGGATCGAAAAATATTTGTATCCAAGGTGATATGGGAAATCAAAATGACTGCGAGCGAGTGGTTGCTCAGGCTCTTTCTGCTTTCTCGACAATCGATGTCCTTGTTCATAATGCAGGACCATACATCCACGAACGGAAAAAAATGACAGACTATACTTTTGAAGAATGGGCAAATTTAATTAATGGAAATTTAAATGCCGTTTTTTATTTATCAAAGTATGTGATTCCGATAATGAGAACACAAAAGTGGGGGAGAATTATTACTTTGGGTTTCGACCGAGTGGAGACAGCCCCGGGATGGATCTATCGTTCTGCGTTTGCAGCAGCAAAAACGGGATTGGCTTCGCTTACTAGAACGATTGCATTGGAGGAAGTTGAAAATGGGATTACGGCTAATATGGTCTGTCCAGGCGATATTATCGATGAATGGAAGGATAAAAGTATTATGGATACTCAATCCTTTTTAAGCAGCGCGAGCCAAGCGCCAGTAGGAAGGCCGGGAACTGGGGAGGATATAGCAAGAGTTATTGCGTTTTTGATTGATGAAAACTCCAGTTTCATAACGGGCAGCATCATCCCTGTAACAGGAGGAATGGATGTACTAGGAAAGGCTTTAAAAATGTAGTTAGTCAAGAAAGAAACGTGAGAAGCGGGCACTGACGCCTTTCTAAATATTACCCATTTTATAGTGATTTAAACCTGTTGAATGAAAATTGCTCCAATTGTAGATAATAAAAAAAATTCATCAATGAAAGGAGCAAAATAAATGAGTTTTAATTTAAATCGAATCAATCCAAATCAGACCCAAGTTTTTTTCCATGATGGTCGTTTTGAAACATTGACGAACGAGGAACTAGAAGAATTTTTGCTCCAAATGGGAATTAGTGAAGTGAATGAAACGATTGAAACTGACTTAACGGATTAATGAATATGAAAAAAAGACTAAGCCGAATATCGACTTAGTCTTTTTGTGTGATGGATCAAGCCAATAATTCCGAATCGGACTGTTCATCAGCGCCTGTCCGCATAAAATGTAATGTATATTGATCCTTGGAAATTTCATAGAGGTCATAAACATCTTCAGCAGCATTTAATTGGTCATAAAGAGCTTTTCTTGTGTCATTTACTTTCATGACATAGGGGAGTTTTTCAGCAGCTTTTATTGATCGAAGGTTTACTTTTCGGATTCGCATATAAATGGTCTCAATTCCACTTTCATAAAATACCTCTCGAAAAAAAGCCTCCTTGGCCGGGCTGTTATAACCTTTTCCGTGATAGGGTTTCCCTAGCCAAGTCCCTAGGAATCCAGCATTATTTTCAATATCATACAAATTAATCGTTCCAATGGGGGCACCCCATTCATCAATAATAGTTCGTGAAATTAATTCACCGCGCTCTTCCGCTTCAATCGTTTGTTTTGAAATAAATAAGAATTCATCGTAAGAAGTTGCTTTATGGCGCACAAAAGGGAAGACATCCGGGTGCGTAATGAATGCGAATAAAGCGTGACTATCTTGAAGATCACGTTTTTTCAACATGAATAATCCCTCCAATTAGGGCATTCCGGTTCCTAGATCTAAAACTACAGGAGCGGTTCACCCTCGAAATTTTTTATTTAGATGCTAAAAAATTTCGGGGTGGGAATCGAACCCACTAGAACCAGAAAACTGGTGGCGCACCATTTGCCTTCCCTATAAAATTTTCCTTGAATAATAAAACTTGTTACCTCCGTAAACGTTGGTTCCTAATCTTCTTATAGTATAATACAAGAAATCATCTAAAAATGAAATAGGATTTTGATTGATTTTTTGTAAATTTATTTAGCAAATTTCTACAATGTTTTAAGGTTTTTTTATGATTGTGAAAAAACAATTTCTCCGCCAATCATTGTCCATTTTGGTTTTGCTAGATAATGAAATGGATGGTGGGTCCAGAGAACTAAATCTGCCTCTTTACCCTCCTCAATACTTCCAAGCTTTTGATCAACTTTTAAGTTCTTAGCAGGATTGATCGTGATTCCTTCTAGAGCTTTTTGCTCAGGGAGGCCTTCTCGGACAGCAATGCCAGCACAAATATTTAAATATTGGATCGGTGTGTAGGGATGGTCGGTTGTAATGGATACTTCGACACCATGGCTTGATAACTCCTTGTATGTGTTCCACGTTTTGTTTTTTAATTCAACCTTTGATCTTCTTGTAAGAGTAGGACCAACGGAAACCTTCAATCCTAAGCCAGCCAGCTCACTGGCAATTAAATGTCCCTCCGTACAATGTTCAATTCGTAAATCAAGATTAAATTCCTCCGCGAACCGGACAGCAGTAATGATATCATCAGCACGGTGGGCATGAATTCGTACGGGTATTTCTCTTTTTAATGCCAAAATAAGCGGGATATTTCGGATATCATTCGGATCAGTCTGGAGGGCACTATAGAACGCTTCACGCAGCATCCCCATTATTCCCATTCTGGTAATCGAATCATTATTTCCGTGACTATGAATTCTCTTTGGATTTTCTCCTAAAGCAATTTTTAACCCGGCAATTTCACGAACAATCATTTTTTTAATGTTTTTTCCGGTTGTTTTGATAACGGAAGTTGTGCCGCCAATGACATTTGCACTCCCCGGCATAATATGAACGGTCGTAATTCCGCTCTTGACTGCATCAGAAAAGGCCGGGTCAAAGGGATAGGCCCCGTCAATAGCGCGAATGTGTGGTGTCAGTGCCTCCGCTGTTTCATTTGCATCATTTCCTGCCCAGCCTGTTCCTTCATCATAAAGTCCCATATGGGTATGAACATCGATAAAGCCTGGAAAAAGGAAAAGCTGGCCGCAATCAATCATTTTTACATTTGTCTCGGTTGCGATATACTTTCCAACCTTCATGATTTTCCCATTATCGATTAAAACATCCCCGTTAGGGAAGGGGTCTGAAGTAATCGGAAAAACGGTGGCGTTTTTTAAAAGTATTTTCGTCATAGGGAACCCTTCTTTTAAAGTAGGTTTATTTTTATTTTGTAAAAAATGATGCAAATCAATACTGTTAATAAATTTTTGGAAATAAGAAACCTTTTTGGTGTACTAGCGTAAATAGTATTGTAGGAGTTTATTTCTTTTTAATTTTTGGGGGGAGAGAAGGATGCCAAAAAATGAAGAAAGATTACTTGCTGCTGCCATTTATGTGATCAGTTTCTTTGCGCCTATATTAGGACCGCTTGTGATTTGGCTAGTAAAGAGGGAAGAATCATCGTTCATTGATTTTCATGGGAAAGAATATTTTAATTTCATGATTTCTTATTTCATGTATACAGTTATGAGTGGAATTTTAACCTTGATCCTCATTGGATTTATTGGCTTGTGGCTGATCGGTATTTTAATCGTGGTCTTTACAATTATTGCTGCTATTAAAGCTTATGAGGGAACGGAGTATAGAATTCCGTGGATTTTTCGATTAATTAAATAATATATTCTCTCAAGTAGGATAACCTCGGCAGAATAGTTTTCGAGGTTTTTTTGAACTATTAATCAAACAATGTTTAGAGATGTGGCGGAATTTCAAATGGATTTGGGTTCATTTTAAAATACACTTTACCAGCAAGTATTCTGTCTGCTGCATGCATCATTTGCCTGCTGGCATCTAGTATTATTATATTCAGAAAAAAGGAACTTGCGAACTAGTAAATCGTTTTATTTTCCATTAAAAAGTAAATGGATTATAATGACAAATAGACAGTATGCCAGATGCTGTAAGAGAGGAAGAGGGTCCGTTGTTTAATCAAGTCGGTTTAGTTTTAGAAGGTGGGGGAATGCGCTCTGTATATACTGGAGGGGTCCTTGAATACTTTTTAGAACAGGAGGTTTTTTTTCCATATGTCATTGGTGTATCGGCGGGTGCATGTAATGCAGCATCCTATCTTTCAAAGCAAAAAGGAAGAAACAAAACCGTAACCATTGATTATGCTTCTGATTCGCGCTATCTTTCATGGAAAAATTACCTAAGAAACCGGTAATTTTTTGGCATGGATTTTATTTTTGATGAGATTCCTAATCAATATGTTCCCTACCATTATGATGTTTTCTATAATAGTCCCAGTGAATTGGTGGTCGGTACGACAGATTGCCATACCGGGGAGCCTGTTTATTTTAAAAAACAGGATTATGAAAAGGAGCTCTTAACTGTTTTAAGAGCGTCAAGTTCGTTGCCTTTTGTTGCACCAGAGGTACGATATAAAGGTAGAACGTTGCTTGATGGCGGAATAAGTGATCCTATTCCAATCAAAAAAGCGCAGGCCGACGGCTTTAGGAAAAATATTGTTATTTTAACCAGAAATGAAGGCTATGTGAAAAAGCCATCTAAGTTTCACTTTTTTGTCGATCGAAAATATCCCGATTATATGGGTCTGCAAACAGCTTTAAGAAAGCGTTACATTGTTTATAATGAAACCATTGCCTATCTGGAAAATGAAGAAAAAAACGGCAATCTATTCATTATTCGCCCAACCGAACCTCTCAGGGTAGGTCGGATGGAGCGTAATCCTCATAAGCTTGAAGCTCTTTATCGCCAAGGCTATGAAGATGCAAAAACCTCCCGGGGAAAAATTCAAAATTGGATAAAGCAAGCTGAAAAAGAGGCCGAGTAGTCTCTTTTTTTGTATCTTCTTTTTTAAAACAAACTTCTATCATTTTTCGAGCTAATAAACAATAGACTAATATATGAGAAATCGATAAGGAGATTGCAGAATGAAAATTGATGAATATTATCGGAATGTTGCAAGAATCAGTTTAAATGGCAGTATTGCGGCATTAATTCCTGCAATAGCAATTATCGGAGGAAATTTTGCATTTTTTCAAACCAAGCAGATCATGCTTTTAGTGATCCCTTTTCTACTTTATAGCATTATTAATTTTCAACTCTATCTAAGAGGGGTCAAACAAGCGTTGATAATTAGAAAAAAATTGATTGATTCAAAGCATGTTACCCATTCAATATTTGCTTCAGAGCATTTGCTGCTTTTGTTTTATAATACACTATCACCAAGTCTCATGATTTTTACCCCAGATGGCTATCTAGTAGGTGCGATAAAAAAATATCGAGAAAACGGCAGGGGCTTGGGGATCTCTTCCACAGTCTTTGCTCTCTATGATGTTGATCAAGAGCTGGTCTGTTCCTATGTAGTACATGGAAAAAGCAAACTAAAAATTGAAGTGTATGATAAGGATAAAGAATATATAGGTTGCTTTGAAAATACAAGGCTTGCCCACATAAAAAAAAGCAAGAAAGAGCTTTTAAATTCAGAAGGGAGATTTATTGCTGCAGTAGAAGGGGCTTCGTTTTATATGGATGAACAGGTTGTAGATTCAAATAATCGGCAAGTAGCCAGGCTGAGGCGGGGGTGGATGCCAATAGAATGGAGCAGCTATTTCCCTGAGCCGAACACACCAGTCCTCTCGCTCGCAGCTAGTTTATCGGACAAGGATAGACTCCTGCAAATGTCATTTTTAATCAATGAATTTTTTATAGAAAGATGAACTACCATTTTGTGCTTAACGAATATATAAACGAAGGGTATCAAAATAAGGTAATTATCAAACTATCTCAAGGGACCGAATGCTTTAGGTTTATTTAATTTAGAACGTTTGATAGAATGATAACGAATCACTATTCTTTTTTATCGGAGGACAGTCTCGTGCAAATTAATCTAATTAAAGGTCATGGTTCAGGAAATGACTTTCTGCTAATTGATGAAATATCCAATCCTTATTCTTTTTCAGAAGAGGAACGGGCCAAACTTGCGGTTTTATTATGTAATCGAAATACAGAACTCGGTGCTGATGGAATCCTTTTCGTGATGAAGAGCGAACATAAAAACGCAAAAGGGAGAATGCGGGTTTTTAATGCGGATGGTTCTGAAGCCTCGATGTGTGGAAACGGACTTAGGCTTGTCGCAAGATATATTAGTGAAATGTTTCATCTAAATGAGGCTGTTGTTGAAACGATGAGAGCCGATTTAAAGGTAAGCGAGCAACCAGATTTATATCCGGAGGTAGCCACTTATCAAGTTCAAATATCACCGGTATCATTTCAGTTAACAGATCTGCCATTATTGTTGAATAAGGAAACACTAATAAATGAACAAATCGAAGCATTATCGAACCAATTAAGCTTTACAGCCTTGGCTGTACCAAATCCTCACCTTATTGCATTGGTTGAAGCTGATCAATTACAAACAAATATCCAAAAGCAAATTAGTGAAAAGGTAAATGGACCAAATGAGTTGTTTCCGGATGGTGTAAATGTTAGTTTTGTTAAATCAATCAATCAGGGTACAATTTATGTTAACACGTTTGAACGAGGTGTTGGCTTTACAAATGCCTGTGGTACAGCAATGTCCGCTTCCTCGCTGGTTACCTGTTTAAATGAGTTAAACAAATTTGATAGTGTCATTAACGTTTACAATAACGGCGGAAAAGTTCAATGTGTAGTCCATAAAATCGACGGCAGCTTTTCGATTGACCTAATCGGCAATGCAACCTATCTTTACAAAGCTGATATTGATGTAGACCTAGATCATGAATCATTTTCAATTGCCTCTAAAAATGAATTCCCTGAACAACAGATATATGAAAAATTACAGGCGGATGCACAAAAATTTTTAAATGCTGAATTGAGAGGATAAGGGGAGAATTTCCTTATCCTTTTTTTGTTTGTTTCAAAAATTCGAGAACAGGTTTAAATGGCTGAATTTGTTTTGTCTGAAAGTAATTTTTAAATGGGTCTACCCTGTTTTTAATTCGGGTTAATGCCGTTTGCATTGTAAATGATTTCACATCCAGCTTGACATTAACTTCATCCCAGAACAATGGTGTGGCCACTCCTGCATGTTCATTTCCCCTCATTGAATAAGGAGCAACGATTGTCTTCCCCTCGCTATGCTGTACATAATCAACATACAATCTGTGTCCACGGTTTTTTTTCAACCTTTCAATCGTAAATGAATCAGGATCATGTGAGACAAGATAATTAGCAATAAAGTTCGTAAATAATCGGGTATCCTCATAGGTGTATTCATGATCTGGCAGGGGGATATATACCTGTATCCCTTTATTGCCCGATGTTTTGACAAAACTGATTAGCTGTAATTGTTCAAGCACATCTTTGATATTCAGAGCGGCCTTTATAGCTAGGTGAAAATCCTCTCGAGATGGCGGGTCTAAATCAAGTACGATTTCACTTGGACCATTATTGTCGATCGTTTGGAAAGGAATATGAAATTCGATTGCAAGTTGATTACCAAGCCAGATAAGTGTATTTAGATTATTGCAAACAATATAATCGATACCATCATCAGAATGGCTATTGACAAACTCTGGTGCATAATCGGGACAGTTTTTCTGATAAAAAGGTTCACCGAGCATTCCATGCGGAAAACGAATTACAGTTAATAAACGATTTTTTAAAAACGGCAGCATATAGGGTGATACTTCCCGTAGATAATGGATATAGTCCGATTTCTTAATCCTTAATTGATCCCATAGCGGTTTATCGGGATGTGTAATTTCTACACTTTCCGGCAAATTCTGCTTCTGAGAAATAAACCGGTCAAACGTGCAATCATATGGCTTTAAATCAAGGCGAAAGCGATCAAAATGCGGTTCACGCAGCTCATTTTCGTAAAGCTCCAAATATTTAACTTCAAGACAGATTGCGGGCTCCACAAAAATAAAGCGTGTATCCTCACCGATATTATTTTGCTTGACAATTTGTTGTAATACCTGTTTCTCATCGGGCTTTAATCCAAATAGTACCTGGCCAATAGCCTGTATTTTTTTATCCTGATACACTCCAAGTGAGAAATATCCATTCGTTTTATCAAAGGCGGTAATAAAACAGCTGACATATTTCCAATTCTTATATTTTAACCACTGGGTAGAACGCTTGCCTTCTTCCCAAAGGCTATTTTTATGTTTGGCTACAATACCTTCTCCATCATATAAAACAACCTTTTCCCATATATCACTAAAACGGGGGTATGCTTTAACGATTTGAAGTAGTTGGCGGTTAGCGGGATCTGGATCTAAGTTAAGTCCTATTTGTTGGAACATATTGATAAGTTGTTCCTTTCGTTCAAGAAAAGGAGCAGATTGAAGATTTGTCCCGGATAGCATGAGCACATCGAAGACCATCAATCTGCAGGGTGAGTGGTTTGCTTGTTCGTGGATTTTTTTTTCGGAACGTAAACGTCCACGGACTTGCAGCGTAGAAAAATTCCCTTTATAGGGATTAGTAAGGGAGACAAGCTCACCATCTAGACGCAGCGGTAAAAACGGACGAAACTGTTCTTCAAATTGAACCAGGAATTCTTCTATTTCAGGAAATTGAGCCAATAATGTTTTTTCGTTCCTGCTTGTTAGACGGATGGCAGGGTGTTTCCAATCTAAAATGGCACGAAAGCCATCGTACTTTACCTCATAAAGCCAGTCAGGGTGCTCAGGACGATCAAAGGTCAGGCTTGGAAGCATTGGTTTCATAATCATTGTGCTCCTTTCTTTTTAGTTGTATTTTGCTTAATACTTACATAGTTCATCCTTTTCCAAATCTTTTAAGGAATGCTGTTTTTCTTATGAGGCAAACTAAAAAAAATAACCTAGAATGGAGACACCTTTTATGCATACGATGTGGAAAGGTAGCATCAGCTTTGGGCTAGTTAATATACCAATAAAGCTTCATGCCGCTACAGAAGACAAGGACATAAAACTCCGTACCCTCCATAAAAAATGTCATTCGCCCATTAAATATGAAAAAGTATGCCCGCATTGTGAAGAAGAAGTGAAAAATGAAGATATAATTAAGGCGTACGAATATACAAAAGGTAAATTTGTTATTCTTGATGAAGAGGATCTTGAAAAACTAAGGAAAGAAAATGAAGAAAAAGCAGTTGAAATCATTGATTTTGTAAAGATGGATCAAATTGACCCCATTTATTTTGATAAAAGCTATTATATGTCACCGCATGAGGGCGGGGGAAAGGCATATGCCTTGCTTCGTAAAGCCTTGGAGGAATCACAAAAGGTCGGGATCGCTAAAATTGTCATCCGTTCAAAGGAGCAGCTTGCGGTTATCCGGATCTATAGAAATACATTGATAATGGAAACGATCCATTACCCTGATGAGGTAAGAGATGTAGGGGAAGTGCCGAACGTTCCAGCCGATGATAAGGTAACAGAAAAAGAATTGGATACAGCAATATTATTAATTGACCAATTAACAACTGATTTCCAACCGGAGAAATATACAGATGAATACCGCAACGCTCTCCTTGCCCTTATTGAGTCAAAACGGATGGGGAAAGAAACAGTCGTACCAGCCGCGAGGGAAGCAGCCACAAATGTTACCGATTTAATGGCAGCCTTACAGGCTTCTATCGATCGGACAAAGCCGAAAAAAACGGTGGCCACTAGAAAGAAAGTCGCCACAAAAGTCAAAAAACAAGCTTAAGCTAACGAACCGAATTAAGGAACGTCTAGACATTTTAAAGAGCCGCTTCTTGAAAACGGTTCTTTTTTTGCACAATAATGCCAAGCACATTTTTTTATGGTGCTTTGACTTGTCGGAGGTTTACAGTAGGAGGAGACTGGTTCACGATTTGTATCATTTTGTTTCGCTATTATGAACAACGAAAAAATCTTTAATTGTGAAAAATATGATCTAAGCAATAGTTTTGTGAAAGTTTTTTAAATTATTTCTTGAGAAGCACAAAAATTTTTGGTAGTATTAATCTTATTGACATTAAACTAAGAATAGAGTATAATTCAAGTACACTTTTAAGTTTGTTAACTTGTTAAGGATGAAGTAGTCGTAACTGCGCGGTTTTGTGGGCGATGTTTACCTCACAGGTGTAGGTGCGATTTTTTATTTTGAAGTGTATTTTACTTGGGGGTGACCAAATTGGCATTTGGCAGAAGAAATGAAGAGGAAGTCAAACTGGAAGAAACTAAAATATGGGTATGTAGTTCAGACAATTGCAAATGCTGGATTCGAGATAACTTCAAGAGTAGCGACATTCCCCTTTGTCCCATTTGTAAAAGTGAAATGACCCTTACGACAAGACAATTACAGGTAGTTCCTAACCACAGTAAAAATTTTATGTAAGTTATTAATAATGAAAAAAGGGATAAATCGTTGATTTATCCCTTTTTTGCTCGTCATTTAACTGAATTAACCCGAGACAACCCATGTTTTTACTCGATAATATTCTGTGCACAATATTCTTTAACTAACTCTTCCTCATCCTCTTCAAGGGCAAAGTCAAGAACTTTTTCACTGCCTTTTTCAAAAAAGTGATAATGAGAAAGCTTAGAACCATTGTCATCAATGACATAAATGACTTTTAAACCTACTCCTTTTTCAGAATAAAGCTCATCTTCTTCGTCGACATCTAAATCAAGAAAAAATTCATACCGGTCACCTGTCAGCAAGCCGAATGGATCTTCCAATTTCTCAACTGTATGGCCTGAAATATTCATTTAATCATCCTCTTCTATAACTTCGTTTTTCTTATTATACTATTTTACCGCAATTTAACTCCACACCGCAAAGCTGTCGTAAGCGTTGATAAAACATAAAAAAAGCGCCGTTAACCGGCACTTTTATCCTGGCAAGATCAAGTATGTATGGCGGAGAAGGTGAGATTCGAACTCACGCGACGGTTACCCGCCCTAACGCATTTCGAGTGCGCCCCCTTATAACCACTTGGGTACTTCTCCGGATGGAGCGGGTGAGGGGAATCGAACCCCCGCCGTCAGCTTGGGAAGCTGAAATTCTACCATTAAACCACACCCGCATGTATAGTAAGTCGGGAAAACAGGATTTGAACCTGCGACCCCCACGTCCCGAACGTGGTGCTCTACCAAGCTGAGCTATTTCCCGTTGGGAATTGCTTGGAAATCAATCCAGTTGATGGTTTACAAGCTATGCGGATGAAGGGACTTGAACCCATACGAGATTGCTCTCACTAGAACCTGAATCTAGCGCGTCTGCCGATTCCGCCACATCCGCAAGATGAAGTTTTTAACGACTTTATTAATATAACATATATTTATAAAAATTTCACTATGAAATTAAAAATAAACGCAAAATCAATTGAAATTTTTTATGAATCACTCAAAAAATTCTTTTGGAATAGTTATTTCAATATATTATTTCAATATATTATTTTAATTCACTTGATTAGAAATATTAAAAAAACGTTCAAAAACAATCAAATATTGAACGTTTTTGAAAGAAAATGTTTGATTTTGCAATCGGTTTCAGTTAAAGTGAAGACAGATCAAATTATTCAGGTGGTGATAACTTGTTAACTCCAGAACGTCATCAAGTAATTTTACAGCTTTTAAAGGAAAGAGATATCGTAAAAATTCAGGAATTAGTAGAACTTACAAATACATCAGAATCAACAATCCGCCGTGATTTATCCCAATTAGAGGCAGGGAAATTTTTAAAAAGGATTCATGGCGGTGCTTCTCGGCTGCAGGGGAAATTAAAAGAACCAAGTATGGTTGAAAAATCATCCAAAAACCTTCATGAAAAACAGCAGATTGCTCGGTATGCAGCAAGTTTGGTTGAGGAGGGAGACTGTGTGTATCTTGATGCAGGATCGACGGTTAGAGAAATCATCGAGTACCTCCCAAACAAGAATATAGTGGTTGTAACGAACGGATTTATGCATGTAAGTCCGTTATTAGATAAGGGAATAACCACCTATTTAATTGGCGGATTTGTTAAGCAAACGACAAATGCCATCATTGGCAGGGCAGCAGTTGCAAGCCTAGAACTTTATCGATTTGATAAATGCTTCATTGGTGTGAATGGTATTCATCCTGTTTTTGGATTAACAACTCCAGACCAAGAAGAGGCTGCTGTAAAACAAAAAGCGATTTCGCTATCTACAGAGGCATATGTCTTAGCGGATGAATCAAAATTCTCAGAAATTGCTTTTGCAAAAATTGCTGATATAAAAGAAGCTGTTATTTTAACCAATGAATTAGATGAAGATACAAAGAATTTGTATATGGACAAAACAACAATAAAGGTCGTGACAGCATGATTTACACATTAACCCTTAACCCTTCAGTTGATTACATCGTTGAACTAGAGGACTTTCAGTTAGGAGAATTAAACCGGACAAAAAAAGAAGCAAAATTCCCAGGTGGAAAGGGAATTAATGTTTCAAGAGTCTTAAAAGAACTTGGTATAACGAGTAAAGCCCTCGGCTTCTATGGGGGATTTACTGGTAAATATATTGATGAATATCTTCAAAATGAAAAGATTGGAACTGATTTTGTCAAAGTACAAGAGGACTCCAGAATCAATATAAAGCTAAAGACGAGCCAGGAAACTGAAATTAATGCCCAGGGTCCAAAAATAACGCAAAAACAGTTTCAAGCTCTAAAAGCAAAAATTCAGGAATTAACCAAAGATGATCTTCTTGTATTGTCGGGAAGTATTCCTTCGTCGTTACCACAGACGACCTATGAGGAATTGGTGAAAATTTGCAGAGAAAATGATGTTGAGTTTGTTGCTGATGCAGAAGGCGAATTACTAAAAAATGTCTTACCCTATCAACCATTTTTAATTAAACCAAATCATCACGAACTTGGAGAATTATTTTCGACAACCATTTCAAATTGTGAGGAAGTTGTCCCATTTGGCAAAAGACTCCTTGAAATGGGGGTGAAAAATGTTATCGTTTCGCTTGCAGGTGATGGTGCTGTGTTCGTAAATAAAGAAATGTCGTTAATCGCTGAGGTGCCAAAGGGAACCGTAAAAAACTCTGTTGGAGCAGGGGACTCTATGGTGGCAGGATTTTTAGCAGAGTACCAAAAAACGAAGGACATAAAGAAGGCTTTTCAGTTCAGTGTTGCTTCTGGGAGTGCAACCGCATTTTCACTAGGCTTATGTACAAACGGGAAAGTTGTGGACCTTCTTTCACAGGTACATATCAAAGAATTTGCATAAGGGGGAGAGAATGAGAATTATGAAAATTACAGAATTATTAACGAAGAAGACAATTCTTCTTGATATTGAAGGAAATCAAAAAGAAACAGCCATAGACCAATTGGTTGGAATTTTATATAAGGCTGGGAAAATTACGAATAAAGCAGAATTTAAAGCAGCGATCTTAAAACGTGAGGAGCAAAGCACAACGGGTATTGGCGAAGGAATCGCGATTCCTCATGCGAAAGTAACGGCAGTTAAAGAAGCGGCGATTGCCTTTGGTAAATCGGCTTCTGGGGTCGATTTTCAGTCGTTAGATGGCCAGCCAGCGCACTTGTTTTTTATGATTGCCGCACCTGAAGGAGCGAATAACACCCATTTGGAAGCTCTTGCTCGTCTTTCAGGGATGTTGATGAACGGGGAAGTAGGCAAAAAATTGTTAAACGCTCGTTCTGTAGATGAAGTAATAAGCATTATCGATAGTTATGATCAAGAGGATGAAGAAGAGCAGGATGTTTCGGACAAGCAGAATGCGGTTGTTGCTGTAACGGGTTGCCCAACTGGAATTGCTCATACGTATATGGCTGCAGACTCCTTAAAAGCAAAGGCGGCTGAAATGGGTGTCAGCATTAAAGTTGAAACGAACGGTTCGGGCGGAGCTAAAAATGTTCTTACAGCTGAAGAAATTGATAACGCTGTCGCTGTCATTATTGCGGCAGACATTAATGTAGAAATGGAACGCTTCAAAGGAAAGCATGTGATTCAAGCAGCTGTCGCAGAGGGAATTCGCCATCCGCAGGAATTGATTGAAAGAGCAGTGAAACAGGATGCTCCGGTTTACCAAGGTAATGCTGAGGTGGACGAGAGGCATGGACAGCAAAAAGCACAACGGAATGGCTTTTATAAGCATCTTATGAATGGTGTTTCCAACATGCTCCCATTTGTTGTAGGTGGTGGTATTTTAATCGCGATTAGCTTTATGTTTGGGTACAATTCTGCTACACCAGGAGATCCAACCTATAATCCGATAGCGGCTGTTCTAAAGACAATTGGCGGTGGAAACGCATTCGCGTTAATTGTTCCCGTTCTTGCCGGCTTTATTGCGCTAAGTATTGCGGATCGACCAGGATTTGCTCCTGGTATGGTGGGTGGAATGATGGCCGCCAGCAGCGGTGCAGGTTTCCTTGGCGGGATGATTGCCGGTTTCCTCGCCGGTTATATAGTTTTACTTTTAAAAAAGGTATTTGCCGGACTGCCACGATCGTTGGAAGGAATTAAAAGTATTTTATTGTACCCTCTTTTTGGTATAGCAATTACAGGATTAATTATGCAGTATGCAATTGATAAACCGGTTATGCTGTTGAACAAGGAGATTACTCATTTATTATCAGGTCTCGGAACAGGGAATGCTATTCTGCTTGGCATTATCTTAGGGATGATGATGTCATTTGATATGGGTGGTCCGATTAACAAGGCTGCCTATGTGTTTGGGACAGGATTACTTGCAAGCGGAGTTTATCAGCCAATGGCAGCAATCATGGCCGCAGGAATGGTTCCCCCACTGGGGATTGCCATTGCAACGACAATATTTAAAAAGAAATTTTCAAAAGAAGATCAGGATGCTGGAAAAGCTTGCTTCGTGATGGGGCTGTCCTTTATTACCGAGGGTGCAATTCCATTTGCAGCAGCCGACCCGCTTCGTGTAATTCCTTCAGTAATGATTGGTTCTGCAGTAGCAGGGGCAATGTCTATGGCATTTGGGATTGGGCTTCGGGCACCACATGGTGGAATCTTTGTTGTACCACTTGTTGAACATGGTGTGCTTCAGTATGCACTATCCATTTTAATTGGCTCGATTGTCGCAGCCTTGTTACTCGGATCTTTAAAAAAACCGATTAAAAGTTAAACTATGACCAGCATGTACGGGGCAGACTAAAACTGCTCCGTTATTTTTTTATAAGGAAAAGGGGGCAACTAAAAATATGCCTTTATGTCATATAAATGGTCTTCAGCTGTTTTATGAGGACAAAGGATCAGGAACACCAATTATTTTTATTCATCCCCCGGGAATGGGACGGAAGGTTTTCTTTTATCAACTCCTTTTAGCCAATAACTTTCGTATCATTTTGCCTGATTTAAGCGGACATGGTGATACAATCGGAAGCAGCGATAGCGTAACGATTTTAGGGCTTGCAGAGGAAATTAGAAGCCTAATGGATGAATTAAAAATCGAAAAGGCCGTAATTTGCGGCTATTCATCAGGCGGGATCATTGCTCAGGAATTGTGTCTTAATCATCCTGATCGGGTGATTGGGGTGATATTAGCTGGCGGGTTTCCAAAGGTACAAGCGACTTTGCTGAAATATGAGCATTTAATCGGGATGTATATGGTGAAACGTTATCCGCGGTTGCTTGCAAAGGGGATTGCTTTTGCACATACAGAATTAACGCCATTAAAAAGAGAGCTAGTAACCCATATGTTAAAAGCAGACCTTACTGTTTGGTTTCAGTTTTATAACCAATCTCTCCATTATGATTGTTTAGAACGGTTAAAGAATTGGGAACGGCCGCTGTTGTTGATTTATGGGAGTAAAGATTTATACAATCAGCATATTAAAGAGTATCAGAAAAGACTTGAAGTACAGACAGTGTTAATAGCTAAAGCATCACATCAAGTGCCAATGAGCAATTGGAAAATGTTTAATCAACTTATTACAGGATTTACTGTCACACAATCTAAATAAAGGACAGTAAGAAACGCAGGAGAGTCAAATTCTCCTGCGTTTTTTTACTGCTTTTGGGGTTCCCCTGGTTTAACTGCCTTTAGGATAACAAATGCAGTTAAAATACTAATGCAACTTAGTACAACAAAAATCCAATGATGAGGATAGTTCATTAATAATGCAATAAAAGGCGGTCCTGCAGCGACTCCAATAAACCGCATCGAGCTATAAAGGGAGGTAACTGTTCCTCGTTCCTCTTTTTCAATTCCCGCAGTTATAAGGGCATCAAGGCAGGGGAGACCCACCCCAATACCGATTCCAGTCACGAGAAACATGGTAATCATAAACCATAATTTTATAGAAAAATATAAGGCTGCAATTGCAATCGCAGCAAGAATGACCCCACCAAAGGTCAGCCATTTCATTAAGATTTTATTCTTTTTGATTACCTTACCAGTTATAAAAGAGGAGAGACATAATGCTCCTAGCGGAAGCGCTAAAAAGAACCCTTTTCTTAAATCTTTTACTCCATATTCCTTTTCAAATACCTCAGAAAGGTAAAATAATACTCCAAAGAGAAGAAACATTAGAATGCCGCCAATAAAAAAAATCGCATACAGCCAGCGTCCCTTTTCACTAAAGATTGTTTTTAAGTTATGTAGAAATTGTTTAAAAGGAACGGGCTTTTCAGTTGTTTTCGGAGATTTTACTAAAAAAATCATTAGGAGTGTAGAAATTATACAAAAGATTGGAAAAGAGAAAAAAGGCAAAAACCAGATAAACCCAGCTAAAAAAGCTCCTAATATCGGACTTAATACCTTTCCAAACGTATTAGAAGTTTCAATAAGTCCAAGTGTACTGCTGATATCATCTTCGCTTTTAAACATATCGCCGACTAGTGGAAGAACGATTGGAAACGCCCCCGCAGCCCCGACCCCTTGAAGAGACCGTCCGGCTAAGATTATCCAATAAGCATTATCCAATTTCCACGCGGCATATCCTGAAATGACGCCCCCTATTCCAGCGATAATAAGACTTGGAATGATCACCTTTTTTCTGCCAATATGGTCTGATAAAAAACCAGCAATAGGAATCAAAATGATCGCAACAATTGAATAAACCGTAATAATCATACTTGTCTGAAAAGATGAAATCGATAACTCCTTTTCCATTGATGGTAAAACTGGAATTAACATCGAATTTCCTAATGTCATGACAAGCGGTATGGACGATAATGATAAAATCGCCCATTTTTGCTTAGAAATTTCATTGGACTTTCTATTCCCCGCAGCAGCCTTTTTTTTGGAAGCTCCCTTTGGGGCAGGGCATAAACGTTCAATATGTTCCATTGAGCTCAATACCGCCTTTTTTTATGATACGGAATCTAGAGATAACTGTCTAGCACCGACGCACAGGACAAGGAAAGCTTCGACAGCTTAGCATCGCATGAAGGGAAAGCGTTAGCATTTTCGAGGATGTGCTAGTGCCGATGTTCCTTTATTAGGGTGCTTTCGCTTTTCTATTTTAATATTGGCTTGTTTATTTTAAAATAACTATAAGAGTTTAATCCTTTTAATGGAAGTTGGCGAATTAGTGTGGGTAATCGAAAAATAATTAATCTTGCGATTGGGAAAACAAAAGACTATATTTGGAATAATATAAAGGAAAAATCGGCTATTGGAAAAACTGCTGTAACCGAAGCAAAATTGACAATATCAGGTTTTACTGGTGATGGAGTCGCGAACCCGGAATTTCACGGTGGGGTGGATCGTGCTGTATGTTTATATCCGTTTGAACATTATCCAAATTGGGAAAGGCTATTTAACAAAAGGCTGCAGCTGCCGGCGTTTGGTGAAAATCTAACTGCCACAGGTATGATGGAAGCGGAAGTATGTATAGGAGATATTTATCAAATAGGGGATGCTGTTATTCAAGTAACCCAAGGAAGGGTTCCTTGCTCGACCATCTCCCAATTTAATCAAGAAGCTCAATTTTTAAAAAAAGTTTTTGAAACAAGTTTGACTGGCTATTTTTTTCGTGTCCTGGAAGAAGGAACGATAAGAATTGATTCCCAAATCGAACTTGTTGAACAGCATGAAAAAAGAATTACCGTACTGTTTGCTGCCGAAACTCTTTTTCATAATCACGATAAATTTGGGATTAAGAAAGTTTTACAGGTGGAAGAGCTGGCAGCTGATTGGAGAAATAGATTCTTGAAGTTAATATGAGCCTTTTGGTCTATTTCGAAAATTATGAATTTAAATCTTGACAATTGATTATAAGTTCATTATTATTGGTTACATAAGTTATTCAAACAAGGGCAATGATAAAGAGTAGTAACTATTATGGATACTTTAGAGAGCTGATGGCTGGTGCAAATCAGTGTAAACGTAATGGCGAATGGACTTTGGAGCCTCCAAACTGAACTCCGTAATGGAAAGTAGGCTTTGGCGAAAATCTCATCGTTACAAGAGATAGGTATTAAGCGTTTTGCTTTGATACCGATTGAGTGAGCTGATTTGTTCGGCTAATGAAGGTGGCACCACGGGTCTTCCGTCCTTTTTGGATGGAGGCCCTTTTTGTATTTAAATTTAATCTAGAAAAGCGTTGCGCAAGAAGAGTACACATTTTAATCATTCTTTGCAGAGAGCCGGGGAAGGTGAGAGCCCGGTAAGAGTGGATTTGTGGAATGGGCTTGCAAGCGGCAGCCTGAACAATAAAGTAGGGCTGCACGGAGTTCCACCGTTAAAAGGATAGGATATCAGTCGCCAGACTAGTATCTGAACAGAGGAAACAGGTTTTTCTGTTTCAAATGGAGGTGGCACCGCGGTCACAAGAATCGCCCTCTATATGCATAAACTTTTTATGTATATAGAGGGCGATTTTTATTTTTCAATAAGGAGAATGAAAATATGAAAATAAATAGTAGCTACGTTGTAAGGGAAGTTAAAGGTGATACGTTAACACCGATTGCGATTTTGCAAAAAATATCTGGTCCTAAAAAGTTTTTATTAGAAAGCTCACATAAATACAATGAATCGGGTCGTTTTTCGTTTATCGGTGCAGACCCGGCCATGGAGTTTTTCTCATCCGGAAATAAAAATGAAATTGTTAAGAGAAATGGAAAGAGAGTTACCATTAACGGAAATCCGCTGGATGTCATTAAAACCTTGCTTCCGAGCAGAGATATAGAGGATTTGCCTTATCCTTTTATATCAGGGGCAGTTGGTTACATTGGCTATGATATTGTTCGTCAACTTGAAGAGATCGGGTCTGAGTTGGAAGATGAATTACAAATGCCTGATACTCATCTTATGTTTTATGAGGATGTAATTGTTTTTGACCATCTTGAAGAAAAGGTATTGATCATTGGCACGCCACTCTTAGAAGAAACAGATGAACAAGAGGTGATGTGTAGAGTGCAAGTAAGGTTAGAGGAACTGAAAAAGCCTTATCTGCATCAAGAAATCGATTCATTTTCCTTTGCAGGGTTCGAGCCTGAGACATCAAAGGAAGAATTTATGAGAAATGTTGAGATTGCTAAAGAACATATTGTAAACGGCGATATTTTTCAGGTTGTTCCATCACAGAGGATGAAATCAGCCTTTACTGGAAACCCTTTATCCCTTTACCGGAAGCATCGTTCCACTAATCCAACTCCGTATATGTACTATATTGATTTTGAAAGCTATACCGTGATTGGTTCATCACCGGAAAGTCTCATTAAAACACGGGGAAAACAAGTCATCACCAACCCAATTGCAGGAACGAGAAAAAGAGGGAAAACGAGCGAAGAGGACCTTACCAATGAAAAGAATTTACAAGCTGATGAAAAGGAGCTGGCAGAGCACAAAATGCTTGTCGATCTAGGGCGGAATGATCTTGGCAAGGTTAGTAAGTTTGGAACTGTCAAAGTGGATAAATACAAAGAAGTGGAGCGTTTTCGTCATGTGATGCACCTTGTTTCAGAGGTCAGCGGTGATCTTAGGGATGATAAAACCCCGTTAGATGCACTTGCTGCTTGTATCCCGGCAGGCACGGTATCAGGGGCTCCGAAAATCAGGGCAATGGAAATAATTAATCATTTAGAAAATTCAAAAAGGGGTCTATACTCAGGTGCAATTGGATATTTATCTGCGAACGGAAATATGGATTTTGCACTTGCGATTCGGACGATGATATTAAAAGATGGAATGGCCTATATTCAGGCCGGTGCCGGAATCGTTTATGATTCGAATCCTGAAATGGAATATGAAGAAACCATCAATAAACTAAGGTCTTTTTTGGAGGGATAACAATGATCCTATTGATCGATAATTTTGACTCATTTACATTCAATCTTTATCAATATTTGGGGGAATTAGGGGAGGACGTAAAAGTAGTTCGGAATAATCAATTAAAGATGGAGGAAATCAAGGAGATGAATCCAAAGGCGATTATTCTCTCACCAGGACCTGGAAAACCCGAAGATGCCGGTGTTTGTGTAGAAGTAGTCCGCAGCTTTTATAAGTCGATTCCGATTTTAGGAATATGCCTTGGACACCAGGCAATCGGGTATGCCTTCGGCGCTGTTATAAAGCGGGCAAGCACCATTAAGCATGGCAAAACATCAAAAATAACCCATGATGGCACCTTATTTAACTACTTATCAAGCCCTTTGGAAGTGATGAGATATCACTCACTCTCAATTGATAAAAGCACGCTGCCGGAAGAATTGGAGTGCACGGCAGAAGCAATGGATGACCAGGAAATAATGGCAATTCGTCATCGAACGTACCCTGTCTATGGTTTGCAATTTCATCCCGAATCGATTGGCACACCATCAGGTAAACAAATCCTTAAAAACTTTTTAGCGGGAACAGAAAGGAAGATGCAAAATGAAGAATTTTTTACTCCAATTAGCTGAACAAAAATCATTTACAGAAGAGCAAATGAAGGAAGCATTTCAAACGGTTTTGCATGATGAAGAAGTAACAGAAAGTGAAATTGCTGCTTTCTTAATGGGCTTAAAATCAAAAGGTGAAACAGTTGAGGAAATTGCAGGAATAGTAAGGGCATTACTGGATTATTCCGTCGGATTTAAAGAAAAATATCCGAATGTTCTGGATAATTGCGGAACAGGCGGCGATGGTTCATCAAGCTTTAATATCAGCACAACCTCTGCGTTTGTCATCGCAGGTGCAGGTATTATGGTTGGAAAACATGGAAACAGAAGCATCTCAAGTAAAACCGGCAGTGCGGATGTTCTGGAGGCTTTAGGCATTGAATTGAATTTACCATTTGAAAAAACGGAAGAAATTCTAAAAGAAATAGGGATTGCCTTTTTATACGCACCGCATGTCCATCCAAAATTGAAAAAAGTTAATGCTGTTCGAAAGCAGCTTAAAATACCAACTGTTTTTAACTATATTGGGCCGCTGACAAATCCAATTAGTCTTGACTACCAAATGCTTGGGGTAAATAATAGGGAAATTCTTGAACCGATAGCTGAAGTGTTAAAGGCACTGGGACGAAAACGGGCAACTGTTTTAAACGGGGCAGGTAACATGGATGAAGCCTCGCTTCAAGGCGAAACCTTTGTGACAATTTTAAATGATGGGGTCATTACATCCAAATCGTTTACTCCTAAAGATATAGGTCTTCCTGAGTATGATAACAGCATGATAAAAGGAGGAGACGCAGCGCAAAATGCCGAAATCTTATTAGGTGTCTTAAAAGGTGAAAAAGGAGCATATCGGGACACTGTATTACTCAATGCTGGGATTGGAATCTTTACTGCGAAAAAGGCTGAAACCATTCAAGAAGGAATTAAAGTTGCAGCTGAGAGTATCGATAGTGGCGCAGCCTTTGAAAAGCTCAACCTATTAATTGAAAAATCAAGTCTGGCTCATAAGGAGGTTATCTAATTGGAAACAATTTTAGACCGGATACTTCATGAAAAAAAAGGAGAAATTGAAAGCTTAAAAGCGAGCAAACAAAAATTTAAAGATTGCTCTTTTCCAAGAAGGTCGTTACTACAAAGGCTTCAAAACGAAGAGGAAATTGCTGTTATCGCCGAATTTAAACGGGCTTCACCTTCAAAAGGCGTGATTAATACGGAAGTTGAACCAGCTGAACAGGCCCAGACATATGAAAAAAACGGAGCTTCAGCAATTTCTGTTTTAACTGACCACACCTTTTTTAAAGGATCATACGAAGATTTAACAGCGGTCAAGGCCGTTGTTGATATTCCGGTACTTTGTAAGGATTTTATTATTGATCCTGTCCAAATTGATGCAGCTGCAGCAAGTGGGGCAGACCTTATTCTTTTAATTGCTGCTGCGATGGATCAAGCGAAATTAAACGAACTTTATCAATATGCAAGAGGTCTTGATTTAGAAGTTTTGTTGGAGGTCCATAATCGTGAGGAACTAGATAAGGCACTAATAACTGGTGCAAGGCTGATTGGTGTAAATAACCGTGATCTAAAAACATTTAACGTTTCATTAGATGTTGTCGGAAAATTAGGACCGTTAGTTAAAAAGGCCGGTGCTTACTTAATTAGTGAAAGCGGCATCCATCAAAAAAAAGATGTAGAGAAGGTAAGGATGGCAGGAGCAAATGGGATTTTAGTAGGGGAATCTCTAATGAAAAGTCCCGATGTAAAACAACTATTAGGGTCCTTCAGACTTCCAGTTAATAAGGTGATCGAGTAATGAAGGTGAAAATTTGTGGAATTACCGATGTTAACACAGCATTGGCAGCGGTGGATTCTGGGGCAGATGCAATCGGATTTGTTTTTGCAGAAAGTAAGCGAAGAATTGAAGAGGAAAAAGCAAGAGAGATTATTGCAGAATTGCCAGACGATATTATGAAAGTCGGCGTATTTGTTAATGAAGAACAAGCGGAAATTGAAAGAATCGCAGCAAAAGTTGGATTGACACATGTGCAATTACATGGAAATGAATCACCTGAATTTTGCAGGGGTCTTTCTTTACCAGTTATTAAAGCCTACAGCGTTGAAGGGAAAGATCGCTTAGCTGAGCTTAAGCAGTTTCCATGTGAATTTCTTTTACTTGATGGACCGAAGGGAAAATACCATGGTGGAAACGGGTTGGTATTTGATTGGAGCATCCTAAAGAATCAGGATTCATTTGGAAAGAAAATTATCCTTGCCGGAGGATTAAACGAGGGAAATGTGATCAAAGCCCTAGGCGAAGCCCAACCATATATGGTAGATGTCAGTAGCGGGGTAGAAACAGACGGAAAAAAAGATGTACAAAAAATACAGAGGTTTATTGATAAGGTGAAAGGCAATCGAACTGGGAGGAAACTACGATGAAATCATATACATTACCAGATGAAAGAGGACATTTTGGCATATTTGGCGGCAGGTATGTACCGGAAACACTAATGAAAGCCGTTCTTGAATTGGATGCTGCTTATGAGGAAGCAAAGATTGATCCGGCATTCCAGGCAGAATTCCAGCGGCTACTATCACAATACGTCGGCAGGCAGACGCCGCTTTATTTAGCAGAAAACCTTACGACCTATGCGGGGGGAGCCAAAATTTATCTGAAACGCGAGGATTTGAATCATACAGGTGCCCATAAAATAAACAATGCTATTGGGCAGGCTCTCTTAGCAGTTAGAATGGGAAAAAGAAAGATTGTCGCTGAAACGGGTGCAGGTCAGCATGGTGTTGCCACAGCAACGGTGTGTGCATTAATGAATCTTGAATGCATTATTTTTATGGGCGCGGAAGATATTAAACGGCAGGCATTAAATGTTTTTCGAATGGAATTGCTTGGAGCAAAGGTCGTTAGTGTTACATCAGGTAGTTCCACTTTAAAGGATGCAGTAAACGAAGCCCTCCGCTATTGGGTTGCAAATGTGGATGACACCCATTATCTTCTCGGTTCTGTTGCCGGACCGCATCCTTTCCCGAAAATCGTTCGTGATTTTCAAAGTGTGATCGGAAAGGAAGCAAAGGAACAATTTCTTGAGCGGGAAGGAAAACTCCCTGAGGCACTCGTTGCAGCGATTGGCGGCGGCAGTAATTCAATGGGATTGTTTTATCCGTTCGTTGAAGATAAGGAAGTTAAGCTTTATGGGGTTGAAGCTGCAGGTAAAGGGATTGATACAGACTATCATGCTGCTTCGTTGACAAAGGGCAGACCAGGAGTCCTCCATGGTGCTCTCATGTATGTATTACAGGATCAGGATGGTCAGGTTCAAGAAGCCTTCTCAATTTCCGCAGGTTTAGATTATCCTGGTGTTGGTCCGGAGCATAGTTATTTTAAGGAAACCGGTCGTGCCGTTTATGAATCCATTACGGACAAAGAAGCACTCGAGGCATTTGGAATTTTGACGAAGCTGGAGGGGATTATTCCAGCTCTCGAAAGTTCTCATGCTGTTGCATATGCGCTAAAGCTAGCTGCAACAATGGATAAAACTGAAAGTATTATCGTCTGCCTTTCTGGAAGAGGCGATAAGGACGTCGATCAGGTCAGAGCAATCATGGGAAGGGAGAATAAAGCATGAACCGAATTCAACAAGCATTTAATGACTTAAAGACAAGAAACCTAAAAGCATTTGTTCCATATATTATGGCTGGAGATGGTGGGCTGGATTGTCTGACGGAACGTCTTCACACACTGGAAGCATTTGGCGCCACCGCTGTTGAAATTGGCATCCCGTTTTCTGATCCGGTTGCTGACGGACCAACAATCCAATTGGCAGGGATTCGCTCGCTTAAAAATGGAACAACTTTAACGGCAATTATTAAAGAAGTTGCAAAGGCCAGGGGATCGGTCCAAGTACCACTCGTGATGATGACCTATATGAATCCCGTATACACATATGGGATTGAAACATTTGTTCATGATATCAAGCAGGCCGGAATTGACGGCTGTATTATTCCTGACTTACCGGTTGAAGAGGAAGACATCATTGCTCCGCAGTTGAAAGAAGCAGGTATTGAATTGATTCGACTTGTAACGATGACAACTCCTCTGGACAGGATTGAAATGATCGCGAAAAAAGGGAATGGCTTTCTGTACACGGTAACTGTAAAGGGAATAACGGGTGTAAGACATGAATATGATCATGATTTAGGGAAATTTTTAAAAGCCGTAAAGGATGTTAGTCCTATCCCGGTTTTGGCTGGCTTCGGAATTTCAAACGAAGATCAGGTAAAAGAATTGGCCTCTTATTGTGACGGGGTTATTGTCGGAAGCAAGATCGTTGAGTTATTTGAAAAAAATGATATACCATCATTACAAAACTTACTAACCGTACTCCAATCAGATCAAAAAGTAGTAAAATAATGAAAAAATCCACTCGGAAGAGTGGATTTTTTCATTATCTAGAAGCTTAATAAGTGCCAATTGTTACAGCATGCGAAAAAGTTTTTCATTATAATTTAGTGGAAGCTGAAAACAAAAAGGGATACGTGTAAGGGTGAGGGATTGTGAAAATATATGAAACCATTATTTCTATATTAGATGAAAAAGGGCCATTATCCATTCCCTTGATTTGCTATGAGGTAAATCAGCTGAGGGTGTCAGATCATGATAAACCTTTATTGCCATCACATATTAAGTCGATTGTAACCCGAAAAAAAGATTTATTTCATATGAAAGAAGGAAATATTTCCATTGCACCAGATAAATATCCTTATTTTTTAGCTGTTATTCTGGATGGTGATGAAGGTATAACCTATCAAGTGAATATAAACTTTTCCAAAAAAAGCTTTTCATTTTTTGAATGGATTAATAAAGGAAATAGAAGACGAGAAAGAGAACCTTACCTAAGGGTGCTAGGGAATATAGATGAATGTAAACGGGAAGTAATTGCTATGAAAATATGGGAGTGGGAACCATTTTATGGAACAGGAGTAGGAATTACCCTGGGAAAAACGAATTGGAAAGTAAAGCTTAAAACGAAAAGTAAAACATATGTCAGTGAAGGAGCTGATTGTTATCCGGAAAAATGGCCTGAATTTTGCCAATCAATCGGAAAGCTTACTGGGGAACCGTTTACTTATTAGTACTTTTCCTATTAGTCCCTACGTCGCTAAACGGGAACTTGCGTTTTTTTATACGTTTGCTCTATTTGATTATCTTCTATATAATTGTCATATACACGTTTTGATAGGATTGTTGATATCCTAAGAAAAATCTAAGTGTTTATTGAGACTTCCTAAAAGGAAGTTTTATTTATTAAATAGGAGCGTATTTACTTTGAATGATATAACAGTTAAAGAGCTTTATCAAATAGATCATCCGGTTGTCATTGATATTCGTGCCCCGATTGAATTTGAAACTGGTGCCATTCCAGGTGCTATTAATGTCCCTTTGTTTACCAATGAAGAGAGACAGGAAATTGGTACTATCTATAAACAGGTGGGACAGGATCAGGCGAAGTGGAGGGCGATGGAAATTGTCTCCCCTAAAATTCCTTTTTTACTGCAATCAATTAAGGATGCAGCAGGAGCAGGTGAAGCACATGTGCACCCAATAGTTCATTGTTGGCGGGGAGGGATGCGCAGTAAAGCAGTGGTCACGTTTTTAGATTTTGCGGGAATTCACGCTAAACGACTGTCTGGTGGTTATAAAGCCTACCGGCAATTTATTCTAGAGGAAATTCCTAACCTGATTCCCGAAATGGCTGTCGTGATCCATGGGCTCACGGGGGTAGGTAAAACAGAAATTCTGAAAATCCTTGAGCATCGTGGATATCCTGTTTTGGATTTAGAGGGCATGGCCCGTCATCGCGGCTCGATTTTTGGAGGTGTCGGCTTAGGGAATGGACATAACCAAAAACAGTTTGATTCTCTTTTATTTCAAAAGGCTAAAGAAATCAGCGGAACAGCTTATTTTTTAATGGAAGCGGAGAGTAAACGGATTGGGAAAGTTACCCTGCCTGATGAATTAATGGAAAAAAAAATGAACGGCATCAACTTTCATGTGCATATGCCAATCGAGCAGAGGGTAAGCCATATTGCTAAAGAGTACATTGTTCCTTATGAACAAGAACCGTGGTATTTTGATGTTATAAAAGAGTCGCTTGAAAAAGTCTTTAGAAGGTTAAAGGACGTTGATATCAAAAAAGAGCTGGAAGAAAATCTTGAACGCCGCCAGTATAAAGAGATGATTCAAGCATTGCTTGAAGGATATTATGATCCTATGTACGATTACAAGCGCCAAGAGTATTCAGGGGAATTTTTTGATATTTATGCGGAGAATCCGCTTGATGCAGCAAACCAAATAGCCGCCCAAATGGAAAAGTTATCTTTAATGCCTCAATTCGTTTAAACATACTTTTCATCAAATTTTAATGTAACTTTCATTTGCCTCTTTTAAAAAGTAATTAAAATATAGAAGTATGGAAAAAGGGGATTTGCATCGGCGTACGAACAGTAAATCGATCTCATTAGTGCTTAGAAGTGTATTTTCTGCTGCTAAGAATCCTTCTCACCACTAATGAAAGCCTTTTTGTCTAACACATGCTCTCCCTGCATGTGTTTTTCTTTTATTAGGCAATTTTATAATCTTCCATTAAAATGATTTTAAAAAATTTAAAGTGTGAGTGTGAATAGGATGCCAAGGATCTTAATTATTGAAGATGAAAAAAATTTATCTAGGTTTATTGAGCTTGAACTGCAATATGAAGGATATGAAACTAGGGTTTGTTTTGATGGGAGAAGCGGCTTTAATCTGTCGCTGTCAGAAGAATGGGATGCTATCCTATTAGATTTGATGTTGCCAGAATTAAATGGTTTAGAGGTGTGCAGGAGACTAAGACAAGCCAATAAAACGGTTCCAATCATCATGATTACGGCAAGAGACAATGTACTTGATCGTGTTTCAGGACTTGACAGCGGTGCGGATGATTATCTTGTGAAGCCGTTTGCTATCGAAGAACTTTTAGCAAGATTAAGGTCATTGCTTCGACGAGTAGGAGCATTATCCTCAAAAGAATTAACCACCTTAACCTTTAAAGACCTATCTGTTGAATTAGAATCATGTGTTGTTAAAAAAGGGGATCAAATAATTGCTCTTACAAAGCGGGAGTTTGATTTATTAGTGATTTTTATGAGAAATATCAATATCGTTCTAACAAGGGAAGTACTTTTAAATAAGGTGTGGGGATACAATACTGGAGTCGAGACAAACGTAGTTGATGTGTATGTTCGCTACTTAAGAAACAAAATTGACAATCAAAATGATGCAAGTTATATCCAAACAATCCGTGGTACAGGGTACGTGATGAGATGATAACGAATTTACGAAGACTTTCTCAAAAAGGTTCCTGGCAAACAAAATTAATTTTGAGTGGGTCAGTCGCCATATTTCTGACGTTTTCTCTTTTTAGTCTATTGGAATACAATTCTGTTTCTAAGTGGATGTTGACACGCGAAGAGCTGATTGTTAAAAAAACAATAGCGGATATTACAACTTATTATAAGGGCCAAGGTAAGATACTGACGGAAGATGATATTAGAGACAGTAATCAGTTTATAAAAAAGATGAACGACAAGGATCAGCTTATCCGCATCTATACTGTTAAAGGAAAGATACTTGTTTCCGATAAAAATGGAGTGTTTCCGGTGTTAGAACCTGCCCCTGTTACGAAGCAAAAGCTTGAAAAAATTACAACAGAGGATAATGAAGCAATCGTAGCCAAGTATCCTTTAAAAGTGAACGGCTTTACGGGAACCATCGAAATTGTCCGAGAATTAAATTCCTATCAAAAAATGATGGACCACCTCTCTGTTGTCATGTTAGGCTTTGGTGTTGCAGCTATTCTCTTTAGTGCTTTATGCGGCTTTTTTCTCGCTAAGCAGCTTCTCAGGCCGATCAGGAATCTAGCTGACACCATGAAAAGTATTAAAGAAACCGGCTTTCAAGGAAGAATGGATGTATATAAACAAAAAGATGAGCTTAGCGACCTTTCCATTCTTTTTAATGAAATGATGGACCAGATAGAACATTCATTTATCCACCAAAAACAATTTATTGAAGATGCTTCACATGAATTAAGAACGCCTGTATCGATTCTGGAAGGGCATCTCTCGTTATTAAATCGTTGGGGTAAAAAAGATCCCGCTATCCTTGATGAATCACTTAATGCTTCACTCTATGAAGTATCGAGGTTGAAAAAACTGGTTGTTGATTTACTTGAGCTAACAAGAGCAGAAAATCTTAGAACGTCTATGGCACTAGAAATAGTGGATATTGAGCAGATGCTGCAAAAGCTTGTTAAAAATTTGGGAATGATTCATCCAGACTTTCAATTTGATTTAAAGGTGGGACATCCATTAAGGATGATTTGGATAATAGAACAGCACCTGCAGCAAATTCTGATTATTTTATTGGACAATGCAATAAAGTATTCGGGAGAAAACAATAAAATTCAGATCATCGCAAAACAATCCAAACATGAAACGATCCTTGTAGTTGAAGATTTTGGAATAGGTATACCAAAAGAACATGTTTCAGATGTATTTAACCGTTTTTATCGAGTAGATAAAGCTCGAAGCCGTGAAAATGGCGGAACCGGATTGGGGCTTTCAATCGCAAAAAGAATCATTTCAAAATATAATGGGGACATTATCATTGAGAGTCAAGAAGGGAAAGGAACAAAGGTCACCGTTATTTTACCAGACCATGATTTTGCAAAGTTCTAATCGCAGCAGGTAAATAACAAAAGTGCAAGCGCCGCTGGAGCTAGAACAAAAAACAACAACGTTTGCAGTTGTTGTTTTTTGTTCTTTATTCTAAAATTTCAGTGAAATCACTTTACGTTTAGGTATTCATTGCTCGTTCTTTAATCGGAGTTAATCCTCGACGGACAATTTCATCCTTCAAAATCCTAATCCATTCTTTTTCCTTGCCAGATTTCAATGCATCCCGATACGAAACGATCAACTGTTCGTTACTCATTATTTTCAATCTAAAATGCCTCCCCGGAAAATGGATTTAATATTCAGTTTTTTATATTGTAATGGTTTTTTTAAAATTTGAAAAGACCCATTGGAAATTTTTCATAAATTAGACTATTATTTAAAAATGGTGGTGGTCAATCCGTATTTTTAAGGGCTGGCAGATCAAAATGAGGAGCACCTATAAATAATGTTGCAACGAAACAGTTGCCTTATTATACTAAAAGATGGACAAAACTAGAAAGGGTGGCAAAAATGATTCATTTAACATGGCACGATCGGAAAACAGTAAAAAAGGTAAAATGTGTTCATACAGATGCAAAAAAATATATTGTTAATCATGCGTTAACCACTGGTAAGATCTACGAAGTTAAGAATGAAACAGAGGAATTTTATTTTATTATTGATAATACCGGAAAAGTCGGCGGATTTTATAAGGAATATTTCCAGAATGCCTAAAAGAAATGCCTAGCCATATGGCCAGGCATTTCTTTTTTGTACTCTTTTCTATTTTACATCAGGGAAAACTCTGCGGACTGTTTGCGAAAATTCAGTGAAAAATCCTGACACAGGCTTTCCTGCTCTTATATCATTTGCGTAACCGCGCATATGGTTATAAAAGTCTGGATTCGCAGAGACAAACACACGGTCGATGTCCCGGTCTACTGATTTTACTTTTGAAGAAATCCTTTTTTCAAGGCCGTTTGTTAATTTTTCCCCATTTGCAAGCTTTACAGCCGCATAAGCATTGTTATCGGTAACAATGATATTTGCGGAGTCCACCTCGCGCATATCAGCAACTTTGTTTGCAGCTTGATCTGCTATACGCATTCTTGATCTTCCGTCGTTGTCATTATTTACGATACCGTTGTCGTTTCTAACAACATTTCCGTTATTGTCGCGCAAATCCGTTCTATTAAGATTTGTGTCATTAACATCTCTTACCCCGGGACGATTTGGATAATCTACCCTGGTAGGCTGCATTCCATTTTTATTTCGATAGGCGACATTGTCATCATTCACATTGTTTCTTGCACAGCCGGCTATTCCAATACTGAGTAAAATCGATCCAATCATAAATAACTTTAACTTCATGTTTATAGTCCCCTTTCATGTTTGTTCAAAAATAGGATGCCAATTCGTTAAAAAACTATGCAGGATTGATTCGTGAAATCAAGAAAATTTGTTATGCTAAAATATGATATTTGAAAAATCCATTATCGAGGTGTTTTGTTTGATTTACCTATTTATTGGCATCGGCGGGATTGTGGGCAGTATACTGCGGTATTGCTTAGCATCAGTAACTTCCTATCTTTGGAATGAAAATTTCCCATTAGGGACCCTTTTGATTAATGTAACAGGAGCCTTTTTGCTGGGGTGGTTTACTAATCGCTTTGTCGTACGTCAAAAGCTCCATCCCTATTTTTTAACTGCTTTTACAAGTGGTGTTGTGGGTTCTTATACCACCTTTTCGACCTTTTGTGTGGATACTGTTAAACTAATCGAACAAGGTGCCTATATTTCTGGTTTGTTATATATGGCTGCGAGCTTATTTGGCGGTCTTTTGTTTGTCAAACTGGGAATGAGACTTGGCGAAAAAAATAGTAAAATGGGGGAGTGCTGAATGATTGAGAGTTTTTGGGTAGCTGCAGGCGGCTTTTTTGGAGCGATTTGCCGGTTTATTTTATCAAGAAGCTTGCAAAAGAAGAGAATATTTCCAATTGGTACGTTGGTAGTGAATTTGATAGGCGCCTTTCTTTTAGGATTGGTAGCAGGAATGCAAGTGAAAGGGCATAGCTATTTCCTGCTTGGTATAGGTTTTTTGGGGGCATTTACAACCTTTTCGACCTTCAAGCTTGAGTCAGAACAATTAAGGAAAAAGAAGAAAATTAGTTATTTTTATACATATTTGGCAATTAGTTATATTTTTGGAGTTGGGCTAGCCTATGTCGGAATAGTGATTGGAAAAAACATAATATAAAAAAAGAAAGAAGCATGAAACTTAATGCTTCTTTCTTTTTTTCGTTGCAACGTTCTTCTCTACAATTACTTCGGCCGCTGGTGTAGGTGCAGGATATAGCTTTCTGCTTACATATGTTTGAATAATTAAGAACATACCACCAACCACCCAATAAAGAGGGAGGGCTGCAGGAGCTTGAAATGAAAACATAACGATCATAATCGGTGACATCAGTCCCATGTATTTCATTTGTGCCTGCTGGGCAGCAGGCATGGTTGTTTGTGAGACTTTAAATTGAAAGTAATAAATGACACCGGCAATGAGCGTTAAAGCGATATCTGGGTGGCCAAGGTTAAACCATAAAAAGGAGTGGGAAGCAATTTCCTTAGACCCACGAATTGCGTAATAGAAACCTGTTAAAATTGGCATTTGAATCAAAATTGGTAAACAGCCCATATTTAGCGGATTTACACCATGTTTTGAATAAAGGCCCATCATTTCCTGCTGTAATTCTTGTTTCTTTTTTGCATCAGTTTCTGTTTTTATTTTCTTTTGGATGACATCCATTTCAGGCTTCAAGCGATCCATTTTTTCTTTCATTGCCATTTGCGTTTTATACTGTCTTAACATTAATGGCGCTAAGACCAATCTAATAATGAGCGTAATGAAAATAATCGATAAGCCAAAGCTTCCATTGAACAGAGCTGCTACGGCATGAATCGAGATTCGGAAGGGTTCCACGAAATAATGGTTGAAAAATCCAGTATTGCTTCCGCCTTGGGCTGAACATGCTGATAATAATAAGGTAGTTACTGCTAATAGGATTATTGTTGTAATTGTTGAACGTTTAATTTTCATATTTCCTCCTGAAAAGTTGTAAGATGATGTCTTAAATAAAACAGCAGGAAATAGGCTTTTCAGAATCATCCTGAGAATATTTTTGTCTACGAATATATTTAACAATGCGAGTTAGAATAAAGTTTTGATTAAGCCGGCTTCTTTTCTTATAAAAGTAAAATGGGTGAATAATTTTTCCACTTGCAGGATTAGAAAGAGAACCGATAAATGCAAATTTGACATTCCAAGCCCAAAAAAATTTGAGCGTAATCCCAATCGAAATACTGATATAAAGTGCGTTTAGGGTATTGATATCGGCTGAATCAATAATCATCTGTAACAAAACTATTCACCTCACTTGTTGGCTAATCAATATTTCTATACAATAAATTCTGATTGTGCAGAAATTAGGCTGCGCCTCTGTTTTTTTGCCGCATATATGAGTATATAGGAGAAAGAAGAAAGAATCAATTTAATCCTTATGAAATAACGAAAATTGAAGATACTACCACATTAATAGTTTAACAGATTTGCATCACCAATAAGTGATTGTATCAAAAATGCCCATAATGATAAGAAAGAAGCCAGCTGATTTTTGTACGGTCAAGCCAATTTTTCTGCTTTTTTTCATTAGAGAACCATTGAAACCTAGAAACCAAATAATAACCATAAAAATTATCAGCGGCAGGGAGGTACCGATTGCAAAAATAGATGGTAAAAAAGCACCATATGATGTGGCTAGTACTAGCGGCATTAAAGTAAGAAAGAAAAGGACAAACATCGTCGGGCAAAATGCAACCGAAAAACTAATACCCATCAGAAACGAACCCCACACTCCTCCGCTAGATTGCTTAGGAATAAGGGAGAAGAGGCGATTCAGCCAGTTTAGCTTAAAAATACCAACCAAAAATAGACCTAAGAGGATAATAAATGGGCCCATTAACTTCCGAAAGACAGCAAAAAAGCTAGTAATCGATGTTTGAAACTCGTGACCTATTAGCCATACAGCTAACCCTAAACCTGAGAAAGCAACCACCTTGCCAAGGATAAACATAAATGCTTCAAACCATTGCTTTTTTGTTTGCAGACTTTTGTTTCCATAGAAAGTAATCGCACTAATATTGCCTGTAAGCTGACAGGGGGCAAGTGCACCGATTAACCCTAGTAAAAAGGCAGCAAGAAGGGGAAGCTGTTTTGTATTATTAAGCAAGACAAAAAAGGGACTACTTAGAAATTGGCTAATGGAGCTTAACAAGGAGTACATGTTTTCACCTTTCTTTTGCAAACGTTAGTATGATATTCAACATTACGATACTATAAATTTATCAAAAAAGTTTGCAGATGAAAGGATTGTCACTGTTTTGTAAAACAAAACACCGATTCAATTATGAATCAGTGTTTTAGGCAATCGTTAAAAGTTATTTTGTAATCGACGGTTGCCTCAATGATTGGGTTAACATGTTATAAGCAAAGGTAACCTTTTCTGCGCTGGGTGGATCCACATTTTTTAACGGATAATCATGCGAAAGGGCCTCCCATTTATAAACGCCGAGCTTGTGATAGGGAAGAATTTCCACCTTTTGAACATTTTCGAGAGTCCCAATGAATTCGCCAAGCTTTTGCAGGTCTTCAGGATCATCGGTTACAGTTGGAACTAAAACATGGCGAATCCAAACAGGGGTTTTTCGATCTGAAAGAAATTTTGCAAATTCCAGAATATGGTCATTGGCCATCCCGGTCAGCTTTACATGTTTTTTACGGTCAATATGCTTTAAATCGAGTAAAATAAGATCGGTATATTTCAGTAACTCCTTCAGGTTTTTCTGGAATTGTTCCTTATTGGAAAAACATCCCCCGGAAGAATCAATGCATGTATGAACTCCCAATTTTTTGCATTCTTTAAACAAATCGATTAGGAAAGGGATTTGCAGCAAGGGTTCACCACCGCTGACAGTTATTCCGCCACCGGAAGCCTCAATAAAAGGGAGATAAGATTTTACATCACTGATAATCTCCGAAACGGACATTAGTTTTCCAGTCCCGATCTCCCAAGTATCTGCATTATGGCAAAATTGACAGCGGAGCAGACACCCCTGAGTAAATACCACGTATCGTATTCCTGGTCCGTCAACTGTTCCAAAGCTCTCAGTGGAATGAATATTTCCGATTATCATTTATAAAATCTCCCTTCAATTGAATAGGCAGGGGAGCGGCTATTTAAAATCGCTTCCCAAAGTTTTGGCTGTGTTAAAGGTCATTGTTGATTTTGTTGATTGGAGCGGAAGGCGCGAGACTCCTGCGGGAGTACAGGGCAGGGGAGACCCCGCAGGCGCCCCAGCGCAGAGGAGGCTCCCCGGACTGCCCGCGGAAAGCGAAGCGCCTGAAGCGGAAATCAACAGACAAGTTCAACACATCCGAAGTCTTAGGCAATAGACTCATGGAATGTTCTATTAATTACATCTAATTGCTGTTCTCTTGTTAGTTTAATAAAGTTTACAGCATAACCAGAAACACGAATCGTTAATTGCGGATATTCTTCAGGATGTTCCATGGCATCCAACAATGTTTCTTTATTTAATACATTGACATTTAGATGGTGTCCTTCTTTAACAGTATATCCATCTAACATAGCCACTAAGTTATTTACCTGACTGTCTTCATCTTTTCCTAGAGCTTTTGGAACAATCGAGAATGTATTTGAAATACCATCCATTGAATAGCTGTAAGGAATTTTAGCAACTGATGAAAGGGAAGCCAGAGCACCATGAGTATCACGGCCATGCATTGGATTTGCTCCTGGTGCAAGTGGTTCGCCGGCACGGCGGCCATCTGGTGTGTTGCCAGTTTTCTTACCGTAAACAACGTTAGAAGTAATGGTAAGAATAGACATCGTTTGAATTGAATCGCGGTATGTTTTGTTTTTACGGAGTTTCTTCATGAAACTCTTAACAAGTTCTACTGCAATGCTGTCAACGCGATCATCGTTATTTCCGTATTTAGGGAAATCTCCTTCTACTTCAAAATCTACAACAATTCCATTTTCATCTCGGATTGGTCTTACTTTCGCATATTTAATTGCGCTTAAAGAGTCTGCAACAACGCTCAAACCGGCAATTCCTGTTGCCATGGTGCGGATAATTTTTGTATCGTGAAGGGCCATTTCAATACTTTCATAACAATACTTGTCATGCATATAATGGATGATATTTAAGGTGTTAATATAAAGACCTGCTAACCAATCCATCGTATTATCAAACTTTTCCATCACTTCATTGTAATCTAGAACATCTGAAGTAATAGGGGCTGTTGCAGGGCCAACCTGAACTTTGTGTTTTTCATCTACATTTCCATTAATAGCATATAGAAGGGCTTTTGCTAAATTTGCACGTGCACCGAAGAACTGCATTTGTTTTCCGATTTCCATTGCAGATACGCAGCATGCGATACCATAATCATCGCCGTACTGAGGGCGCATGATATCATCATTTTCATATTGAATAGCACTTGTTTCAGTGGACACCTTTGCACAGAACTTCTTGAAGTTTTCAGGAAGACGCTTTGACCATAAAACAGTCAAGTTTGGCTCTGGAGCTGGTCCTAAATTACGTAATGTGTGTAAGAAACGGAAAGAGTTTTTCGTAACAAGCGGACGTCCATCTTCTGCCATTCCGCCAATTGATTCCGTTACCCATGTTGGGTCTCCGCTGTATAGTTCATTATACTCTGGCGTACGGGCAAATTTTACTAAACGCAACTTCATGACAAAGTGGTCGACAATTTCCTGAGCTTCCTGCTCAGTCAGAAGAGCATTCTCTATATCCCTTTGTACATAAATATCTAAGAATGTTGAAACTCTTCCTAAACTCATTGCTGCACCATTTTGTTGCTTAACAGCACCCAGATATCCAAAATATAACCATTGGAATGCTTCAACAGTGTTAGAAGCCGGTCTTGAAATATCAAATCCATAGCTTTGAGCCATTTGTTTTAATTCATTCAATGCTCTTATTTGTTCAGAGATTTCTTCTCTTTGTCTGATCACATCTTCGCTCATAACTTTAGTAGTACCGTTTAGGTCTTTTTTCTTTTCTTCAATTAAGAAGTTAATACCGTAGAGAGCTACACGGCGGTAATCGCCGATAATGCGGCCTCGGCCGTAGGCATCAGGAAGTCCGATAATAATTCCAACGTGGCGTGCTGCTCTCATTTCTGGTGTATAGGCATCAAATACACCTTGGTTATGAGTTTTGCGGTAGTCAGTAAAAACCTTTTCAACTTCTTTATCTAATTCATATCCGTATTCTGCTAAGGCTTGTTTAGCCATTTTCACTCCACCGAAAATTTGAAGTGAGCGTTTAAATGGTTTATCGGTTTGGACACCGACTACTTTTTCAAGTTCTTCATTTAAGTAACCAGGTCCGTGTGAAGTAATCGTCGAGACGTTTTTTGTATCCATATCCAGTACGCCGCCATTTTCTCTCTCTTGACTGGAAAGTTCCATTACCTGTTCCCACAGCTGTTTTGTTGCAGTAGTTGCTTCAGTTAGAAAAGAGTCATTACCTACATAAGGGGTAAAGTTCTTCAAAATAAAATCGCGAACGTTAACCTCTTTTGTCCATGTTCCTTTTTCAAAACCTTGCCATTGTTCCATTATCATTCACCTCTGGTTTGTATTGGAAAATTATATAACAGTTTGCTGCATTCAGCTCACGGTTAGTATAACAGCTTAAATGTGAAGTGTCTCACATAAAAATAAGGTATTTGTTAAGATATTGTGAAGCCTTTATTTGTAAGGGCTTTCTAATAGTGATGATGAAAGATAATCGAACGGAAAATGAATTTTGATAAACTGTACTATAATTAAAAAGATGAAATATCATGCTGTTATATAAGAAAAAAATGAGCAAATTATAAAAATTATAATAAATAATTTTAAAAAAAGAGCAGCTGTTGCAGCTGCTCTTAATTTACGACAATATAGGCAATCATTGGTCCGAGACGGGTGTCATCATGTGTTTTACAGATCAGACGAAAAGTCCCGGATTGATTAAAATGAAGAGGGACAATTACCTCTTCACCTTTTTTAACATTTCCTTTTAAATTAGTCCCCTCTATATAAAATGGATGTTCCTCCCCGTTAATTCCACTGATATAGAGATTTACTTTTTCTCCTTTTTCTAAAAAGATCGTTCCAGGATCCCATCGATAGGATTCCATTTCGGTTCCGTCTTTCATTTTTGTCTTGAATTCTCCCGTAACCATGTGAATTTCACGAACGTTTTGTCCATTCTGTGAATTAAAAACCACTGTATCTCCCTTTTTCAAAAGAAACCAAGCGGATATCGTTGCAAGGATGATGCATGAAATCAAAACATATAAAACAGTTTCTCTTTTAAAAACGAAAAATCTCATTCTCGTACCCCCATCTTCGTATGAACTATTAGATACTTATGCAGAAAAGGGTATAAAACTTGTCTATTTTTATTAATTTCTTTTAATAAATTATGATGGCGTTTTTGTAATCAGTATGGAATCGAACAAAATGTGTCAACAATAATTAGGTAGAGAATGCAGGTAGATTCCTGATTAGGTAAAAAATTCTTTGTTTTTTTAGACCAAAAGCTTATATTTAAATCAGTAATCAAAATTAGGAGATTGACATGACGGGGATTAAAAAAGAAAGAATCTTTACAGCTGTTAAATTTATTTTCCCTCTTCTGTTATTAATACTGGCTATTTATGAAATAAAAAAGTTTGCAAAAGGGGTTAATGTGGAATTGCTTCGCCAGGAAGTGAACCACTTACATTTTGGAATATTGATAGTGATACTGGTCATTACAGTAGTTGCTATTTTTCCGATGTTTTTTTATGATGTAATCTTAGTTCGTATTCTCGGTTTCCGTGTTCCTCGAAAAGAATTACTGGAATATTCCTTTATTGCAAATTCCTTTTCAAATTTGATCGGGTTTGGCGGTCTAATCGGGGCAATGCTGCGTACCTACTTTTATCATGATTATGAGCATGATAAGCGGAAGTTGGTAGGAGGAATAGCATCCGTCTCACTTTTTTATTTGACGGGAATCTCGTTGTTTTCGTGGGTTGTTGCAATCGGTTACCGACATTTTTCCTTGTTTGAAAAAGGGCATTGGTTGTATTTTGCTGTTCTGGCAGTTGGCTTCTATTTACCTGCGTTTGTAATTGTCCATATCATTAATAACAGAAAAGACGAAAATTCACTTATAACGCTTTCTGTTGGTATCAAGCTTGTTGTTGTGTCAATCATGGAATGGCTCTGCGTTTTTTTTACCATCCTGTTTCTATGCCAACTGCTTGGCATATCTGTTGGTGTTCATGACTTAATTCCCGTATTTATCATTGCTTCCTGCGCAGGTATTATCAGTATGATTCCGGGTGGCCTTGGTTCATTTGATTTAATTTTCATTTGGGGAATGCATGATTTACATGCAACGAATGAAAAAGTTATTGTATTACTCCTGTTTTACCGTCTAGGTTATTATGTATTACCGTTTTTGATCAGCATGGTCTTGTTTGTAAAATCATTTTGGGTAAAATGGAATAAATCCTGGAGCAATCTTCCTCGTGCTATCCTTCAAGGAGTAAGTCATGTTATTTTAACGCTGCTTATTTTTGCTTCTGGTCTGGTTCTCCTGCTGTCAGCAAGTGTCCCGGGAATCATGTCTAGGATGAGAGCTGCACATGAACTATTGTCATTTCCAATAATGAATCTCTCACACCAGTTATCCGTTGCAGCAGGGTTTCTATTATTAGGGCTTTCAAGAGGTATTGAATATAGCGTGAAGAGAACTTATGAATTAGCAATGACTGTATTAATCCTTGCAGCACTCTTTTCCATATTTAAGGGAATCGATTATGAAGAAGCGATTTTTTTGATTGCTGTTGCAATTTTGCTAAGGCTTGCAAAAGGTCAATTTTATCGGGAAAGCTATGTGATGACGTGGGGGAAAACCATTTTCGACGTTGCCATTGTCCTTGTGATAACATCCATGTACTTAATCATTGGTTATTCAAATTTACCTTCGGCAAAAAGATTAATTCCAAGCAAATTGCAGCAATATGTCATCGTTGACTATCACGATTTATTTACTAGCGCATTAATTGGACTTTTAATTGCGTTTATTATTATGTTGTTTGGTTATTTAATCAGCAATCCGAAAAAGTGGGTAATGGAAAAGTCAATTCATCAGGAGAAGGAAATTACCAAACATTTGCAGATTTATAAGGGGAAGAATTTATCCAATTTGATTTTTTTGCATGATAAATATGTTTTTTGGAATCGAAAAAGGAATGTTCTGATTCCTTATCAGCGATATGCTGACAAATTATTCGCACTCGGTGACCCAATAGGTGAGAAGAAGGACATATCGACGGCGATTGAAGAATTTCAACAAACCGCTGATTTACATGGATTTACACCCGCCTTTTATCAGGTTAGCGACGAAATGTTATCCTATTTGCATGTAGGCGGGTATGCTTTTTTTAAATTGGGAGAAGAAGCATTTGTGGACTTACATTCATTTTACCTTTCCGAGCAGACAGTAAATGGTTTACAGGTAATTGCAAAAAAGTTTAAACAAGATGGCTTTTCTTTTTCTGTGGTTAACCCCCCACATTCAAAAGATTTATTAAATGATTTAAGATATGTTTCCGATGATTGGCTTGAGGGGAACAGGGAGAAAGGGTTCTCCTTCGGCTTTTTCGATGAAGCCTATTTAAACAGAGCTGAAATTGCCATTGTAAGGGATCGGAATTTCAAAATCATTGGGTTTGCCACTCTTATGCCTGGACATGATGACCATCTCACTGCAGCGGTTGATTTAATAAGAGTTCTGCCAAAAGCTCCAACTGGAACAATGGAATTTCTGTTTCAGTCTTTGTTTGATTGGGCAAAAGATAATGAATATCAACGTTTTAATTTGGGAATGACACCACTTACAAATGTGGGCTTATCCCGGTTTTCTTTTTTAAGTGAAAGAATTGCCGCCCAAATTTTTTTACATAGCCATTTTATTTATCACAATCAAGGATTAAAAAGATTTACGGAAAAGTATACGAATATGTGGGAACCGAAATTCCTTGCTTATCGGCGAAAGTCCTCACTACCTTTTACTATGATGCAGATTTCCTTATTAATTTCTAAAAAAAGGGGATAATTTCTTGGTTTCCATGGAGGTCAATCGGAAGCAAAAGGAAGGTTCTAAATAGATTTTTACTTACAGTAGAGTGTGGGTACAGCCTTATTTTCTTACTCTTTCCAAGTAAGAGTAAGAAATCATGGCGGTTCCATTGCATATACATAAATGAGTGTAGATATAAAGATGTATGGATTTCACTCTCTTTATAAAAAGATAGTATCGATTTTTTCGAAATAAGGGATGTGAATTGATGGATATCGAAAAATTAAAACAATGGATGGAAATCGCCCAAAATATGCAAGGTGGAGGGTTTTGGAATAATATTTTTGATCAGGAATTTTCCAAGCAGTTTCTTGATGACCAGTCATTTAAATCGTCATCCGCTGCATCCAAAGATCAGGTTTCACGTGAAAAACAACCTGAATCCCCTGTATTTCCTACAATAGAAATGTTAGAGGGAGACCAAGAAGTATACGTAATTATTGAACTTCCGGGATTAAATAAAGAAGATATCGAATTAGGGTTAGCAGGGGATATGTTAACTGTGAAAGGTACCAACCCCCCCATCTATCCGGAATTAAAGCGATCATATACAGAGAGATTCTCCGGGGACTTTCGACGACAGATTAAATTACCAAATACGATAACACCTGATCAATTAAGTGCAAAATTTTGGAATGGTTTGCTGATTGTCAGTTACCCACGAGCTTATTCGAAGGTGGATATTATCCCAATTAATGAATAGAAGGGAACAATCCATTAAATTGGACATGTTACGTGGATCTTTGCCATATAAATAGATCATATGGCAAAGGATAAGGGAGCGTTTACTGAATGTCATTAAAAGATTTATTTCATATATTCAGTAAAGATGATTACGAACTTGAATTAATGAAAAAGATATCCGCTTTAGAACTGAATATCGAAGAATTGAAAAAATCCGTCACTGCAATAAAAAATGTTGATCAAAAAGAGTTAGTCTTGGAACCAAAAGAACCACCGATTATCATCGAAAGGATCCATATTGACAAAATTGTTCTTGATAAATATGAGCTTAATAATAATTTTGGACAATTAGGTATCAAGGAATTAAAGGGGAAATTAAATATTGGAGCAACGTACGGAAGTGAATTTGTACCAAAGCCTAGTGAAGAAAAAAACAAAAGAAGCATGCCAAATCAGAAACCAGCGAAGGTAGAATCTGACAAAGGGCCAAAAGTGAATATTCACCCTAAAAGTGACGATTAAAAAAGACTAAAGGTGAAACGTTCCTTTAGTCTTTAATAATTATCTTAGTCTGCTTTCGACTTCTTGGCATACCTCATCCGCGCTCATTCCATTCGCCTCGATCACAGAACCCTTCGTGGAAGTATCAGCCATTCCCATCACGTTCGAATCAAGCCCGGTTACGACGCAGCATTCGCATCCCTTTGCATCTGCTTCCTGTTTTAATTCAACTACATCATATCCTTTTTCACGAAGAGCCTGTTGTACATTTGTAAGAGATTGCTCTACTCCAACCTTTGCCATCCAAAACACCTCCTCCTGACAGACATTAGCTTGCCACAGTCCTATCGCAAATATTCTTAGCAATGATCGAATAAGATATTTGTTTATTTCTAAAGCTATAAAAGGGAGGTGCAAAAATGGGAAAACGTAAAAGCGATCCATCTACAATTGGATTATCTTCACCGCAAGTGGAAGGACAAGGCACCACGACAACAGAAACTGGTAGTAAAATGGTGTCTTCCACACGAAAAAAACAAAAACAATAAAAGAACAAAAGCGCAAGCGCCTGTTTATCGAAGTACACTAGTAGCTAGGCGCTGGCCGACTAAGAGCGCCGCCGTCCTGGCGGCAACGTCGGCACTAGCACTTCCTGTGCTTCGAAGCTGGACGAAGATTAAACTTCATTCAAAGTTATCAACAGGGTAATCTTTTTTAATTTCCTTAACAATAAAAAAAGTGGGCATTACGGAATACCGTTTTGCCCACTAAACAATTATTGATACATTTCTGCTACCTGTTTTTGAAGATTTGTATCTTCAAGATATTCATCATAAGTAACTTGCTTATCAACTAAGCCTTTTGGTGTCAATTCTATGATGCGATTGGCAATCGTTTGAATAAACTGATGGTCATGGGAGGCAAATAGAATCGATCCTTTAAAATTAATCAGTCCATTATTTAATGCTGTAATGGATTCTAAATCAAGGTGGTTGGTAGGTTCATCAAGCAGAAGCACATTTGCACCGCTTAACATCATCTTGGAAAGCATGCAACGAACCTTTTCGCCGCCGGATAAGACACTAGACTTTTTCAATACTTCTTCCCCCGAAAAAAGCATTCGCCCTAAAAATCCACGTAAAAAGCTTTCGCTATCATCCTTTGGAGAAAACTGCCGAAGCCAATCAACGAGATTTAACTCGCTATTTTCAAAGTACTCCGTGTTGTCTTTTGGAAAGTACGCTTGGGAAGTAGTGATTCCCCATTTATATGTGCCACTGTCTGCATCCAGCTCACCCATTAAAATTTTGAAAAGGATTGTTTTGGCTACTTCATTTGTACCGACAAGAGCAATTTTATCATTCTTATTCATAACAAAACTTATATTATCAAGAATCCTGACGCCATCGATTGTCTTCGTAATTCCTTCCACCCGAAGAAGGTCATTGCCAATTTCACGATCAGGTGTAAAGCCAACAAATGGGTAGCGACGTGAAGATGGCCTAATATCGTCTAAAGTAATTTTATCTAATAATTTTTTCCTTGATGTTGCCTGCTTTGATTTTGAGGCATTTGCGCTAAATCTGGCTATAAAGTTTTGCAGTTCTTTGATTTTTTCTTCTTTCTTTTTATTCGCATCTTGGGTCATCCTTGATGCTAATTGGCTTGACTCATACCAAAAGTCGTAGTTGCCGACATAAAGTTGAATTTTTCCAAAGTCCAAGTCAGCGATATTTGTACAAACCTTGTTTAAAAAATGACGATCATGGGATACAACAATTACGGTATTTTCAAAATTAATCAAGAATTCCTCAAGCCATTGGATGGCTTTGATATCCAAATGGTTGGTTGGTTCGTCAAGCAACAGTACATCTGGACGACCAAATAGTGCTTGAGCAAGCAAAACCTTCACTTTCTCAGACCCTGTTAATTCCGCCATTTTTTTATCATGAAGATTTTCATCAATACCAAGTCCTTTTAAAAGAATCGCTGCTTCAGATTCTGCTTCCCAGCCGTTTAATTCGGCAAATTCGCCTTCAAGTTCAGCAGCTTTCATTCCATCTTCATCAGTAAAGTTTTCTTTCATATAAATGGCGTCTTTCTCCTGCATGACTTGATAGAGTCTTGCATGGCCCATAATAACCGTTTTTAATACTTCAACCTCTTCATATTCAAAATGGTTTTGTTTAAGAACAGCCATTCTTTCATTTGGACCAAGTTGAACAGTGCCAGTTTGCGGCTCAATTTCTCCTGCTAAAATTTTTAAAAAGGTTGATTTTCCCGCGCCATTTGCACCGATCAGTCCATAACAATTACCGGGTGTAAATTTTATGTTAACATCTTCAAATAACTTTCGTTCACCATATCTTAAACCAACATTAGTTACAGTAATCATGTTTAATCCTCCAAACACAAAATATGTACAAAATTATATCATTAATTAACGGAAAGGGCGAATTCTTTTTCCATATACGAAGGAAAATGGGTTTAATTTATAGAATATATACTTTAGTGCTTCATCGTCAAGATTTAAAGTTTAATAATTTTGAAAACTTTTTTATAAACTTCACACTTTATTCATAATTTTAGTGTAAGATGTTTGTAGATAAGCAAATAAAGAAGGTGGAGTAAATGGCTAAAAAACAAATTTCAGAGCTCGTCAATAAACTAAAAAAAGCAGGTATTAAAGCGAGTTTAACAAAACCAAAGTCAAATTACCTTTTATCTTTGCAACAAAGCAAAAATTGCACGACAACTCTTAATTAATAAAATAGTGACTATTCGTCTTTTGAACCTGACGGGTAGACAAATCATTACATACAAATAGAAACACACAAAAAAACGATTATCAAAATGATAATCGCTTTTTAGTTTAAATCTGTCATGATGGTATCGTAGACTTGTTTTTTGTTAAATTCCTTACCCATTGGAAACTTTTTAATAAATTTATTATTTTCATCTAATAAAAAGGTAAAGCTAGAATGAATAAAATAGCCGTTTCCAGGATCCTTATACTGGAATTGCAAAGCGTCCGCAACCTCTCTGATTTTCTTCTGTGTTTCCTTATTGTCTGCTTTGTTTCCACTTAGGAAAATCCAATTTCCATCATTTTTTAAATGAAACTCGTTCATATAGCTTTTTAGTACTTCAGGTGTATCCCGATATGGATCAATTGTAATGGTTATAAATTCAATATCCTTCCCAAATACTCCCTTTTTTTGTAGATCCTTTTGCAAAAGGCTCATTTTTTGAGTAGTTGTCGGGCAGACACTTGGACAATGTGTATACACGAATTCAACTAACTTTAATTTTGTTTGGTCTTTTCCAAAGTTATAATTTTGTCCGTTTTGATCGACCAAGCTTATTTCAGATGGTATTTTTGCACTTGCATCTCGAATCAAAAAAAATGAAATTCCTGCCGCAATCCCAATTACCACAGCAATACTACAAATGAGATAGATTTTTTTCATATCTAATCCCTCCTATCACTAAGATAAAGAAGTTTAGCTTAAAAAGATATGGATATTATGTGAACAAAAAGATGTATTTTACATGTGGATTAGCTATAATTAGGGAATCATTCATTATGTATGTAGAACAATGAAAAATTAATAGGTGATGGGTATGGGGAGAAAAATCGGAATATTTTGCCTTCAATTGTTCATTTTAATTGCAATTTATCAATTAGGAAACCAGACGGTTACATATTTACAAATAAAAGTACCTGGAAATGTAGTCGGAATGATCATTTTATTTTGTTTATTGTGGTTAAAAATAATCAAAATTAATCAGATTCAATTTGCGGCTAATTGGCTTCTCAAGCATCTTGGGTTCTTTTTTATCCCAATTGCTGTAGGATTAATGACACTTGAACCAACGATTTTCCAACATGGAATTTCGATTCTTTTTGTTTTGTCGATTAGTGCGATTATTGGACTAGTTACTGCGGGTAGAGCAACTCAGTCGTTAATTCAGAAAAGGGAAGAGGTAGAGACAAAAACTCATGATCACTCTATTTAGTATCCTCTTAACGATTTCTGTTTACCTATTGACCCTTTACACGGCAAAGAGAATTCGCTCACCTTTTACAAGTCCTGTTTTCTTAAGCACCATTCTAATTATTGTAGTCCTCACAGGAGCAAATATTTCGTATCATGAATATCTGCCCGCAAAGGATATTATGACATTTCTACTTGGACCTGCAACTGTTGCATTGGCTGTTCCCATCTACAATAATCGGAAATTAATCCGAGTGTATTTAATACCAGCTTTAGTTGGTTTGCTGGTTGGAACATTTACAACCATCATGATTGCTTTGTTACTGGCAAAATGGTTCCATTTTTCCAAAAGCATGATTTTATCCATTAGTATTAAATCCGTTACTGTTCCAGTTGCCGCTGAAATTGGACAAATAATTGGCGGTAATCCTTCCCTGATTGTTGCTTTTGTCATCATAACAGGGATGTTTGGTGCGATGTTTGGCCCTAAGCTGCTGAATCTTTTACATGTCCATCATCCCTTTGCCCGGGGACTTTCAATCGGAACGATATCACATGGAATCGGTACAGCAGAGGCAGTTAGGGAAGGCGAAATGCAAGGTGCAGTAGCAGGTGCTTCGATGGGAATTGCCGCCATTCTTACATCCTTCATTATTCCATACCTGATACCATTTTTTGTTTGAACTCAGTTGAACCAAGTTTCTTAACAATAAATAAAAGCTTAGGTCATAACCAAAACAGGGTGCAGATAATGTCTGCACCCTGTTGCTTTTATACCGTAACACCCACAAAAAACTCTTCATACAAAGCTTCCACTGCTCTTTTCTCATCCTTTTCTTTCACACCAAACATCATGCTCACTTCTGAAGAACCCTGATTGATCATTTCAATGTTAATAGCCGCATGTGCTAAGGCTTTTGAAGCTCTGGCCATTGTACCAATATTATGCCGCATTCCTTCACCGACCACCATAATTAAGGCGATATTAGGAATAACATGAACCTCGTCGGCCTTGAGTTCATGCTGAATTCGGCTTACAATTTCTTGCTCCATCTCATTATCCATTTGGCTGTACCGTAAGATAACCGATAAATCATCAATTCCTGAAGGGGTATGTTCATAGGATAAGCCGTAATCTTCTAATATTTTTAGCAACTTACTGCCAAAACCAATTTCTCGATTCATTAAATACTTACGAACATAAATATTGCAGAAACCTTTTTCGCTGGAAATTCCAATTACAGGTCCATTTTGGTTTGTTCGTTGATTTACGATTAATGTCCCTGGTGCAATTGGGTTATTGGTATTTTTAACATTGACTGGAACACCGGCTTGAAAGGCAGGGTAAAGCGCTTCATCATGGAAGACCGAAAATCCGCCGTAGGCAAGCTCCCTCATTTCTCGGAACGTGATTTCCCGAATTTCTTTTGGGTCTTTGATAATATTTGGGTTAACGGAATATACAGCATCTACATCTGAAAAGTTTTCGTATAAATCTGCTTTAAGACCATTAGCTAGAATTGAACCGGTAATATCTGAGCCGCTTCGGGAGAAAGTAACAACTTCTCCATCTTCGTTATAGCCAAAAAATCCTGGAAAAACCAAAATGCCAGATCGCTCACGAAGTAAGTATAATCGATTATATGAATCTGGTAATACTTGAGCGTTGCCTGGCTCATTTGTAACAAGGAGTCCACCTTCCTTAGGGTTTACATAGCTTGCTTCTACACCCTTGCTTTGGAAATAAGCAGCTACCAGCTTCGCATTGTTATCCTCACCGCTGGCCTTTAATAGATCAATAAACTGTTCGGAATTGGTTTTATCGGCGTTTAGCCGCTCTAGTAAATCTTTTCGGATCGTATCAATAATGTTAGGAGAAAGGTTCAATTCTTTGGCAATGTTTTCGTACCTTTCTAGGACTGCTTTTAATTCTGCATCCGTATTTCCAGTGGTAAGGGCTTGTTCTGCACAAGCTATTAACAAATCAGTTACTTTAATGTCATCTGAAAATCTTTTCCCAGGTGCTGATACTACAACCACTTTTCGATCAGAATCTGAAATAACGATCTCAAATACTTTTTCTAATTGTTCACCAGAGGCTAACGAGGAGCCTCCGAACTTTACTACCTTCATCCTAACATCTCCTGATCAATAAATATTCTAAAAATTTGTTTCTATTATTACGCAAAAGTCCAAAAGAATCAAGTTTTATTCTTCCTGTGGAGGACAAATGTATTTATCAAATGGATTATATATAAAAAGTCAATATCTATTCCAACAACTTTCTACCCAAGTCTTGAAATGGGGAGTCTTACTGCCCGTTCAAAACGGGATAAATTAAGAAAGTTTTACGCATAATAAAAAGGTGGATAAAAAAGGAGGCGGTTCCTATTTTTTATGGCAAAAGAAACACCGAGGAGAAGATTGAAAATATTCTCGTTGATACAGAAGTGTTCTCCTGTGTTGATGAAGCATGTAATGGCTGGATGAGAAAAGATTTTGCAACAGACGATTTACTATGTCCAATGTGTGGAAACGAAACGATCAAAGAGATGAGAGAGCTGCCAGAAATATTATAGTTCGATAAAGCTGCCAAAAGTTCATTTGGCAGCTTTTAATTGTCTATTATTCATACTTATATATTTCCTTGTAAGCATTAAAGATTTTCATTTTGCTGACGAATTTCATCTCCACTGATGATGGTATTCGCTTCTTCCAAAAATTTATGTTCATCAACAGAATCGCCTGGAATATTTTTTAAGTTAGGAAAGACACTTCCAGTGTTAATTGTCACTTGAGCATTCTTAGGGGCAGTAGTAAGGTAGTCTTCTTTTTTTGCTTTTGCCATCCACTCAACTCCTTTTTTAAAGCATTTACTCAAAAGTTGAAGGTTATCCATGGCGAATGTTTACAATAAAAAACGAAAGGTGAAGATTCGCCGTCCTGGGCGGTAACGTTTGCATGAGCACGTCCTATGCGTCGAAGTTAGATAGTTATCATAGTCCAAACATGTTTATTGGTAAAAAAAAAACCCCCAAATTGGGAGTTCTTCATTTATTCCTCTTTATTTGCAAGGCAACGCTCACATTCAATCATATAGGATTCAGCCTGCTCCTCCATATGCTCACCACATTCAGGACAAACCTTTTTTGGCATTGTACGGAAAAATTCAACTGGACTCATTAACATCTAAACCACTCCTTTTTTATAAAACAATTTGCAAAAATTACTCGTGCTATAGTACAACGTTGCCATAAGTACTTCTTACTCCTCTTTTTTTGCAAGGCAGCGTTCACATTCGATCATATAAGATTCAGCCTGCTCTTCCATTTGTTCTCCACATTCAGGACAAACTTTTTTTGGAACATTACGGAAAAAATCAACTGGGCTCATCAATTTGTAACGCCTCCTTTACTATTACAGTCTATTTTAAATTATATTGTTATAGTACAGAATGGTTAAAATTTTCCTTATTCCTCTTTTTTTGCAAGGCAGCGCTCGCATTCAATCATATAGGATTCAGCCTGCTCTTCCATATGCTCTCCACACTCTGGGCAGATCTTTTTTGGCATACTACGGAAAAATTCAACTGGGCTCATCAATTTGTAACGCCTCCTTTTTTGGTAAAGTATATTTTCATTATATGTGTTGCAGTACAAAATAAATTTGCTTTACTCAGCTTTTTTTTCCAGGCAATGATCACATTCGATCATATAAGATTCAGCTTGTTCCTCCATATGTTCTCCACATTCAGGACAAATCTTCTTTGGCATATTCCGAAAAAATTCAACTGGACTCATCAACAACTGAAACGCCTCCTTTTATTAACACAGTAGATTAAAATTTGTGGTGTTGTAGTACAGTATAAACAAAAAAATTGAATTTGTGTAGGCTTTTTTAAAAAAAAATTTTTTTTAATAAAAACATTTTAAATGTAACTTCTTTTTCCTATTTGTTTTGATTCTTTCGTAAAGGGACAATCTAACCATAAATTTAAATTTTTCTTCCCTAACGCCATTGTTTCCATTACAATTGTAGTAGAAACGCGTAGGGATATGGGGGGATGCTCGAAAATGATCGGAATTACCAATAACTTTCACCCGATTATCATCATGATCGCAATTGGCTTAACAATCGCAGCATCATATACGGCACTGGATATGTTTACTTTTGTTAAAACTTCCGACAAAAATAAAACCATTTTGTTTTTAGGAGGAACCTTTTCCTTAGGAATTGGGATATGGATCATGAATTTTTTCGGAATCATTGCTGTGGATATGAACCGTTTGAGGCAGTACCAAATCCCAATGATGATTTTATCAATTTTTATTGGAATTGCTTTTACTGGGATGGCCTTTTTTGCAATAATTGAAAAAACAATAAAATATTATCAATTAGTAATCGCTAGTGTTTTACTAACACTTGCTGTCATATCGGTTCATATTATTAGTACCTATGCGATGAATGTAACTGTTCAATACAATCTAGCATTATTGATTGTATCAGCCTTGTTAATTTTTGGATCTTTTCTTTTTTCATTATGGATCTTATTTTATTCAAAAAGCTTTGCACTAGGAAATCAAATTTGGCTTAAGCCGCTTAGTGCCACCATTATAACAGGCGCAATTATAGAAGGCCATTTTATCTTACAAAGAGCAACATTGTTAACAATGTCAAAAAATATTGGTCGGGAACTAGGTTCTGTTAGTTCATTTGTTATTTATCTTGTCTTACTTGTATCGATCTTAATTTTAGTTGGCTTAATAGGTTCAAGTACAATTATTAGCAGGAAATTAGAGGTATCTGACACCAACCTTCGCGATATAACGTCGGCCCTTGATGTATCCTCGATTGTCGCCATTACAAATCCACAAGGTACAATAACATACGTAAATGATAAATTTGAAGAAATTTCAAAGTATAGTCATGAGGAACTATTGGGACAAGATCACCGCATCTTAAATTCTGGTTACCATCCCAAGGATTTCTTTCATGATTTATGGAAAACGATTGGAACGGGCAAGGTATGGAAGGGTGAAATATGTAATCGTGCCAAAGATGGCACTTTGTATTGGGTGGATACGACTATTGTTCCATTTCTTAATGAGAAAGGGAAACCCTATCAATATGTTTCAATCCGGACTGATATATCTGATCGGAAAAGGGCTGAAGAGCATTTAAAGGAAACTCTCAAAGAAAACCAAGATATTAAATTTGCTCTCGACCAATCCTCGATCGTTGCCTTTACAGATGGAAGCGGAATTATCACAAGTGTTAATGACAAGTTCTCTGAAATATCTAAATACAGCCATGAAGAGATTATTGGGAAAAACCATCGCATTTTAAATTCAGGATTCCATTCAAAGGAGTTTTTCAGTAACCTTTGGAAAACCATAATTGCAGGAAAAGTGTGGAAAGGAGAAATTCGCAATAAGGCAAAGGATGGAACGCTTTATTGGGTGGATACAACAATCGTTCCGTTTATAAATGAACAAGGGAAACCCTATCAGTTTCTTGCCATTCGTAATGACATTACGGAGCGGAAGCAGGCAGAGGAAGTCCTTCATCGTCAAGACAAGCTCGCTGCGGTTGGACAACTGGCGGCAGGTGTAGCACATGAGATCCGTAATCCACTTACGTCAATGAAGGGCTATACTGAGTTTTTACAGTTAGATGAGAAAGACCCTGAACGGTTAGAGTTTTTAAACATCATTCTTGATGAAATTGAACGGGTTAATATGATTGTGGAAGATTTTATGGTTCTTGCAAAACCAAAGGTAGTTGAATTAGAGGAAAAAAATGTTGTTCCTGTCATCAAAAATGTACTTTCGCTGCTCGAGTTTGAAGCTCGTAAAAAGAAGGTTTGTCTCCATCTTGATTGTGATGAGCAAATTATTCAAATCGAATGCGATGAAAATCGCCTTAAACAAGTATTTCTAAATTTCATTAAAAATGGAATTGAAGCGATGCCAAATGGCGGAGATTTATATGTCAGAACACATATTAAGGAACATAACGTACAAATTTCGATCCAAGATACGGGTGTAGGAATTCCTGAAGATAAATTAAAAAAATTAGGCGAACCATTTTTTACAACAAAGAAAAACGGAAACGGTCTTGGCCTAATGGTTAGCTTCAAAATTATTGAAAGCCATAACGGCAAGGTGTTTATTGAAAGTGAACCAAACAAGGGGACAACCTTTAATATATTCCTTCCAGCCAAAACGGCTTAAAAAAGAGCAAGTTCTACTTGCTCTTTTTTAATTCAATTTTTTGAAAGAATTAACTGTTTTAACTTTAACTAGATTAATATAATATAAAGATAGTAGTTGAAGTATGTTTTATAGGAGGAATACAATGGCGGAAGCAAGTTTTGTCAAAACCGTTTGTGGATACTGTGGTACTGGATGCGGACTTATCCTTGAAGTTCAGGATAACCGGATTATGAAAATCCGCGGGGATAAAGAAGCCCCCGTTAATAAAGGGCAAACATGTGTGAAGGGTGCATTTGGATATGAGTATGTTCACTCGGAAAAAAGGTTAAATACACCGTTAATCCGCAAAGCGGGGGAACTTATAGAATCAACTTGGGAAGAGGCCTATCAATTCATAGCAGATAAATTGTCATCAGTTAAATCAACATGGGGTCCCAATGCTATTTCGATGTTTGCCTGTTCTAGAACAACCAATGAATCAAATTATATTACCCAAAAGTTTATGAGGACAGCGATCGGCAGCAATAATATTGATGGATGCAACCGAACGTGACACGCCTCGAGTGTTGCCGGTCTGGCAACTGTGTTTGGAAGCGGTTTCCCTACTAATACACTAGAAGACATTGATAGAGCAGAAGTATTGCTGCTAATGGGCTCAAATACAACAGATGCCCATCCGATCATCGCCAATAGGATGAAAAAAGCAGCGAAAGCAGGTCTCAAAATCATCGTGATTGATCCACGGAAAATTGATATGACAAAGGTAGCTTATCGACACCTCCAAATTAATGTTGGATCTGATATTGCACTGATCAATGCAATGATCAGGGTTATTTTAAACGAAGGCTTATATCGTCCTGAGTTTGTCAGTCAATTTACGATTGATTTCGATGCTCTCAAAAAGCAAGTAGAACCGTTTACGCCTGAATATGCTGCAAGCATTACAGGAGTTAAGGCTGAAGACATTGAAGCAACAGCACGGGAATATGCTACTGCGAGTCAGGCAATGATTGCTTATACGCTTGGAATTACAGAGCATCACTGCGGTGTAAATAATGTATTGGATATAGCTAATCTTGCTCTGTTAACCGAAAATATTGGTAAACCAGGCAGTGGAGTTATGCCGCTTAGAGGGCAAAATAATGTTCAAGGTGCCGGCGATATGGGCTGTCTGCCAAACCAATTGGCAGGGGCAATGAGCATTACAAATAAGGAATTCCGTTCACGCTACGAAAAAGCATGGAATGTAACCCTAAATCCTCAGGTCGGTGATACACAAACTAGAACGTTTGACAGAATTGAAGCAGGAGAGCTGAAGGCACTTTATGTGATTGGTGAGAACCCAATTCTGGCTGATGTTCACATGAATCATACTAAGAAATTATTGAAAAAACTAGATTTATTAATTGTCCAAGATATCTTTTTCACGGATATGGCCGAAATTGCCGATGTTGTCCTGCCTGCACAATCATGGGGAGAGGTCAATGGCACATATACCAACACTGACCGAAGAATCCAACGCGTCCGCCGTGCAGTAGAGCCACACCCAAATACGAAGGAAGATTGGGAAATTCTTTGTGATATTTCTACATTAATGGGCTATCCAATGAATTATCATAGCAGTGAAGAAATTTGGGATGAGGTGAGAGCAATAGCTTGGGAGATGTATGGAGGGATTACCTATTCTCGATTAGATAAGGAATACAGTCTTCATTATCCATGCCCTAGCGAAGATCATCCTGGAACCTTTATTATGCATGAAAGATTTCAAAATCAATTAGGTAACGCACAAAGCAAATCTCCATTTGTTCCTGTAGACTATACTTCACCCTTAGAATTGCCGGATACGGAGTATCCATTTATGTTAACAACCGGAAGAAGATATGAGTCTTATAATACCCATTCGCAAACAAGATATTATGCAGCTGGTGTCAAGATAAAACAAACAGAAGAAACAGTTGATATTCACCCTGAAGATGCCCAAATGTTAGGAATAGAAGATGGAGAGATTGTAAAAGTTCGCTCTCGCAGGGGAGAACTTTCTGTTAAGACAAAGGTAACGGAACAAGTAGTACCAGGCCTTGTGTTTATGAGTTTTCACTGGCGTGAGACACCAACCAATGTCTTAACGCTTAACGAGTTCGACCCAATTTCTGGAACAGCAGAATTTAAAGCTTGCGCTGTAGCCATATCCCGAATATGAAGCGTTAAATAAGAATGCATGTGAAAACACGGCCATTTGGTCGTGTTTTTCCATCTGAAAAGGGGATCAAAAAAAAGAGAATAATTATTAGAATTTTCAGTACCAATAGTTAAAATAGCAAACTAAAAACTGCCTGCTGGCAGTTTAAAAAAAAAAGCCGGAAATCACCCGGCTTGTTCGACTATTGATTTCACTTCTGTGCTCTTTCTTTGATAATAATACCAGTTCAATGCAATGGAGATCACATAAAATCCAATAAAGAAGTAAAAGGCAGTTACAGGGGTTCCGGTAGCTTTTACAGACCAACCAAAAAGCTTTGGAATAAAATAGGAACCATATGCAGCGAAGGCTGCAGAAAAACCAATAACGGGTGCTGCTTCTTTTGGAACAAAAATACTTGGAATCATTTGGAATGTCGATCCAGAACCAATGCCAGATGCTAAGAAAAGAAGTAGGAATGAAAGCAAAAAGCCTGCGAATTGTTTTCCACTTAAAAAGTAGATAACACCGACTGCCCCAATGCCCATAATGAATAAGACATAGGCTGTAACTTTTGCTCCACCCAGTTTATCGGCCAGCCAGCCGCCGATCGGTCTTGCTGCTGCTGCAACAAGTGCACCTAGAAAGGCAAGTGACAGATGTTCAGGAAATTGAGATTTTAACAAGAGAGGGAATGCAGCAGAGTAACCAATAAACGAACCAAATGTTGCAACATAAAGAACAGTCATAATCCACGTGTGCTTTCGTTTAACAATTACAAATTGCTCAGCGACGGATTGTTTTGCTCCTGGAACATTATCCATGCCGAATAGTGCTAGAATGGTTACGATTACAATTGGAATCACCCAAATGAATGCTGCATTTTGTAACCAAACATGCTGACCATTCGTTAAAATCTGTTTTCCACCAACAATGGCAAAGGTTCCCGAAGTAATGATTAAAGGGGTAATAAATTGGACTACAGATACACCTAGATTTCCTAAACCGCCATTAATTCCTAGCGCAGTACCTTTCTCTTTTTTTGGAAAGAAGAAACTGATGTTGGCAGAAGAAGACGAGAAGTTTCCGCCACCAAGACCGCAAAGGGCTGCAAGGACGAGCATCACCGAAAACGGTGTATGCGGATTTTGAACAGCAAATCCGATTCCAATTGCTGGAATAGCCAAAATTGCGGTTGAAATAACCGTCCAATTCTTCCCACCGATCGTTCCTACAGCAAAGGTATAAAAAAATCGAAGTGTTGCGCCAACAAGTCCTGGAATAGCTGCAAGGCTAAACAGCTGATCTTCGGTAAAGTGGAAACCAACATCATTAAGCCGAACCGCCACAACAGACCAGATTTGCCAAACAATAAATGCCAGCATTAAGGATGGAACAGAAATCCATAAATTCCTATTCGCATGTTTTTTTCCTTCTTTACTCCAGAACTTTTCATCTTCTGGATTCCAATAGTTTATGCGTGCCATAAATTTACCTCCAATAGTAACAATGTTTTAACTGATTCAGTGTTAACACTGATAATAATAAGCAGAGGGAAGGGTTAAACTTGTGACGTACCTCACAAAAATAGTGAAGGAATTGTGAATATAGACCGAAAGACATAAAGTTGTAAAAAAACGAAAAGCAGAAGCGCCTTTTAGCATTTTGGAGATAAAAAAAAAACTTTCCGAAGAAAGTTTTTAAAGTTTGTTCTTGTTCTCATATTCTCTTTCAATTTCGTTCATTTCTTTAAACATTCCTGCAAAGCTTTTTGTTTCACCTGCATCATCCTTTATGGCAGTAATCGTCAGCCACTCCTGGTAAATCTCTTGATTTTTTCGTTTGTTCCAAATTGCTCCCTTCCATTTTCCGGTAGACAGCAATTGATCCCACATACTTTTATAAAAACTTTGGTCATGCTCCCCGGATTGGAGGACACTTGGTGTTTTTCCAATCACTTCTTCTTCATGATAGCCTGTTATTCTTGTGAAGGCGGAATTAACTTTTTGAATGATTCCATTCGTATCAGTAATACAAATGCCTTCATCAGTATAGTCAATAATTTTTGCTGAGATATTCAATTTATCTTGGTAATACGACCATACAACCAGCACTAAGCTCGCTAATGAAAATTCAGATAATGACATGAATCCAATTGCGTAGTGCCCCGTTAAATTGAACAAAATCGTCAGGATTAATGGTGGAAAAAAGCCGCCAAGCCCACCCATTGCAGCAACAATTCCATTTACAATTCCAGCTTGCTTTGAAAAATATAATGGTACCAATTTAAAAATGGCTCCATTTCCGATACCAGCACAAAAAGCAACTAATAGGCATCCAAACGAATAAATCGGGAGAGAAGGCGTAAAGGACAACAGAAAACCCGCAAAAGTAAGACCAAAGAAAACAGCCATTAAAATAAGGAAGGGGTTCATTTTATCTCCAAGCCACCCACCCACAGGTCTGAAAATTGTTGCCAGAGCAATGAACCCAGCAGTCCGTAAACCTGCATCAACCTTGTCTAATGCAAAATGATTAACCAAAAAGGAGGGCAGATAAATCGTAAAGGCAACAAATGATCCAAAAGTAATAAAATAAAATAGACTTAATAACCATAATTTGGGATTTCGATAAACAGCTTTCATTTGTTCCGTTAATGAATTATCTACTTTACGTTCACTTTTGTCACCAAATAGGAAATTGATAACAGCAAACGCGAAAACAATAAGAAGAAAAATCTGAATCGTTGACCTCCATCCAAAAGCGTTAGCCATAACAGGTGCAGCAAAGGAAGTAATGGCGGTACCAATGTTACCAGCTCCATAGATACCATTGATAAATCCATGCTTTTCTTTCGGATAATACTTCGGCAAAGATGTTACCCCAATTGAAAATACAGCTCCGCCAATTCCGAGCAAAAACCCTCCAATCAGTAGCATGAAAAGGGAATGCGCATAACTAATTAATGCAATAGGGAGCAATAAGAGCAAAAAGCTTAGCGAAAATAAGGTTTTCGCTCCATATTTATTTGTCCAATACCCGATAGGTACTCGAAGTACGGAACCGAGGATCACAGGTATGGCAGTTGCCCAAGCTTGCTGAGTTGATGTGAGTTTAATATCAGTGTGTATGTATGGCATTAGTGAGGAAATGAGTACCCATACCATGAATCCTCCGATTAAACTACTAGTTTGAATAAATAATTGTTTTGTTCCTTGGTTCATTCTTATCCCCCTTAGAAGCATTTCTGCTTAAAAATCTTTCCATTATCAACTGTGAAGACTGCCTGTTTATTATGGGAGTTTCTTCCGTGTATTATAGATTTTAATTGATAATATTACTATGAAAAAGTTCACAAAAATAAAACTTTTTTGTAAAGGCTTCCAATGCAGATAGATAGAAATAAAAATTAATATAGGAAACAACTATCCCATTTTATAAAGAAGCCGCCTGGTGTAGGTAATGTTTACATAAAATGAAATGAGTAGTATATTTTCTTTATATTTAATTACTGTAGCAAGAATTTTTGGATTGAAAAATACCATTATTATGCTGTAAAAATGATTTAGGAAAATAGGAGGAAAGTCAATGGGGTCACATGAAGTACTTGCGTTAATTATTTTTTTGTTTACGTATGCGATGATTATATCAGAAAAAATTCATCGGACAATCATTGCCATGCTTGGTGGACTTGTAATGGTTGCTCTGGGTATTTTGGAGCAAAAGCAAGCTGTTCAATACATCGATTTTAATACAATTGGATTGTTAGTTGGTATGATGATCCTTGTCGGAATTACGGCCCAAACGGGTGTTTTTGAGTTTATTGCCGTGGGGGCAGCCCAAAAAGTAAAAGGAAGTCCGATTAAAATATTAGTGGCTTTAAGCTTATTCACAGCCATAGCTTCGGCTTTACTAGATAATGTAACGACTGTTTTGTTAGTTGTTCCCGTAACATTAAGTATCACACATCAATTAAAGGTTCCACCGATTCCATATTTATTATCGGAAATTTTTGCTTCAAATATTGGAGGTACAGCGACAATGATAGGGGACCCTCCTAATTTAATGATCGGAAGTGCGGTTAAGGAGCTGACGTTCTTATCATTTATTGATAACTTAGCATTTATAAACTTTATTATCCTAATCATGACAGTTATGATATTAGCTTTCTTTTATAGGAAAAAGTTAACAACTACGAAGGAATTACAAGAACATTTATTAGCAAAAAGTGCGCATATGGAGCTGAAGGACAGAGTATTATTAAAGAAATGCCTAACGATTATAACGTTGACCCTATGCGGTTTTTTCCTACATCAATTCATCCATGTTGAAACCGCTACGATTGCTCTCATTGGCGCATTTCTGTTACTTTTACTGACCGGCGACAAATATTTAATTAACGCCTTGGAAAAAATAGAATGGACAACACTTTTCTTCTTCATTGGATTGTTTGTCATAGTTGGAGGTTTGGTAGAGACGGGCCTAATTGAAGCATTAGCAAAAAAAGCGATGGCTTTAACAGGAGGAGAATTAACCTCCTCCACTTTCTTGGTTTTATGGATGAGCGCGATAATCTCAGCTTTTGTTGACAACATCCCATTTGTAGCAACTATGATCCCTCTCATTAAAGAAATGGGGCATTTAGGTATACATAATTTGGAACCACTTTGGTGGAGTTTGTCTCTTGGCGCTTGCTTAGGAGGAAATGGAACGTTAATTGGGGCAAGTGCCAATTTGGTCGTTGCTGGTTTAGCTTCAAAGGCCGGTTATCATATTTCATTTATGAAGTTTTTAATTGTTGGTTTCCCGTTAATGATCCTTTCGATATTGATTTCTTCAATATATGTTTATCTAAGATATTTAATGTGAGCAATTTAATCGTGAATCAAGAGGTTCTCTTAACAATCATTGAACAACAGAACCCTTGGTTATTTCCTCCCAATGAGTCCTTGCAGATTGATCTATATTAATGGTACGACATATGAATGTATTGGTGGTTGCTGACCAACAAAAACAATAAAATAAAAATCCCAACTTTCTATATTTTCAAAAAGGTTTTGGAAAGAATTTAAAATAGCCTTTGGTAGTAACAAGCTTTTTAAAGAGTATATTCTTTTTCTGATTTAGTTATTTTTTCTAATGATCTTAAGGGAGCTGTCCAATGAGTAAACTTACCTATGAGAATAGGTTTACAACCCGTTATCTTTTGGATTCCCACGAACCAATTTATTTTTGTTGTAAGAGAGGATTTCTTGATCCCCATACTTTACGTTATAGAATGTTTGGAGCAGTTTGGAAGTTAATGGATGGGAAAAGATATATTTTAGGCTATTGGTTTGCCGATCAACAGAATGAGATAAAAGTTTCAGTGGAGAAAGCAGGTTGGAGAACCTACATTAAAGAAGATGATGAAATTTCAGAAATATATAAATGCATCAGAACAGCACAAGAAAACGAAAACTGGAAAAATAGATCCAAATTGCCCTTTATTTCAATATTTAATAAGCCTTTAAAGGGATTGGAGCGTGGGATGGTATGTATTAAGATCAATCAACCATTTCCCATGCATACTTTCATGTATACAAAAAAAGTTTATTCTATTTGGATCGAACGTATACATGTTTGCGAAACCGAAAATGATTTAAAAAATTTTTTAAATTTAATTAATGTTGAACATAATATCAATTTAAAACTTGGCGAAATTCAAGAGAAAATTTAAGTATTTTTTTAAAGAATATAATTATATGGTCTCGTCTTTCGCCAAGTCCTATCTTAATTAAATATTGTTCGAAATTTTTCAGAATCATGAGCAATCTCAAGAAAAAGTAGATTTTTATTAAAAAATAGCCTATGTCAAGTAATATGATAAAAATAACTCTTTACAGCTTTTTCGAATGGAGATAAAATAACCTCATGTTGAATTTTTAATTAAATATAAGGTCTAATCCCGATATAAAGGGAACGGAGGAACCAATTTTTGGGGGTTAATTCTACTTTTTGTAGAAAGGATGAGATTTCTCTTTCGCCATCCTACCCGTCAGCTAACTTCGTCGGCTATAGCGAAGGAGGTTTAAAAACCGCCTAATTCAGGGGGCTTTTTTGTTTTCTTAGCAAAAAGGGAGCTTGAAGAAAAAAGTAGGTTTTTTTTGATGCCTATTATAGAGGATACATGGGAGACGGAACACAAAGAGAGCATAATTTGCTATCTGGGTGTTAAGTAGACTAATAAATGTTAAATGCCAAAAGAGAGTTTTGTTTTCAATCTTGGTAAAAAGAAAACATTGGTCTATTTATTTTTTTGAGTTAGATTTCTCTCTAATCAAATTTAATATCTTTTTGGTGTAATCAAAATATGAAACTCTAAAACAAAATGAAATTAGAAAATTTACAGGAACTCACTAATTAAAAAGTTATATGCATGTTTCCCTAATCTAGTAATTCCAAGGGAAATAACATCAAGACAGGTGATGATACGGATGTTGAATGGTATGATGAAAATGAATATTGGTTTACCTAAAGCAACCATCCAACTTGACAAAAAAGTGTATACAGTTGGAAACAATATAAACGGTAACATTGAGGTCAAGGGTGGTCTTTTAAAAAATAAAGTAAAACGATATGATCTTGATTTAATTGGAACTGATACGAAATCTCTTAAAGAGGAAACCATTAATAGCCAAACAGTTTTATTTACTTATTCTAGTTTACCTAACAAATCAGAAATCATTCCTTTTTTATTTTATATACCTGAGAGTATAAATAAAGGTATTAATTCCTTTCAATATACTTTAATTATTAGAATTGTTTTTGAAAACTCCAAGAGTATTACACAATGCCTTCCTATTATTATCAATGACGAGCCATGATTTTAAAGATTTGGGATGAGATCCTCTTTGAATTTTTGAAGAATCATAATTATAGGTAGAAAATTGAACATTATCAAGAATGGGATTCTTTAAAAATTGAAGTTGTTTATCTGTTACTTTATTTCCTGTCATATCTTTAAAGTGTTTATTCTCAATGCTTATTCGGAGGCGATATGAATACCACCTTATGGTGGCTTTTTTTTTGACAGATGAAAAGCGAAAAGCTTAATCACTTTAATCCAGATTATATTCATTGGATAATATGTAAATTACAGTAGAATCTAAATACAAAAAGAAACAAATTAATTAGTGACCTTATTAGAAAATAAGGAGTGATAACCATTGGTGCTTGCTAAGGAGGAAATGGAACATTGATTGGGGCAAGTGCCAACCTTGAGGTGGCTGGATATCATATAACCTTTTTGAAGTTTTTAAAGGTGAGTTTCCCACTTATGCTTGTTTCCATTTTCATTTCAATGATGTATGTATATATAAGTTATTAATGTAATGTAGAAATATTAATGTCCGAAAAATAGGAGGTTGGAATAGTGCGAAAACAATATGTTGTAATTGGAATGGGGAGATTTGGTTCAAGTGTTGCCACTGCTCTTTTTAATGAAGGAAATGAAGTATTAGCCATTGATAAAAATGAAGAGAACATCGAAAAATACCAAGATTGCTTAACCCATGCAGTTATAGGAGACGCAACGGATGTACAAACACTCAAAGAGGTAGGAATCAGAAATTTCAGTACAGTCATTGTAGCTATAGGTGATGATATTCAAGCCAGTATTTTGTCTGTACTTTTACTTAAAGAATTGGGAGTAAAGCATGTAGTGGCAAAAGCGATCAACAATAGTCATGGACGGGTTTTGAATAAAGTTGGAGCAGATCGAGTGATTTTTCCTGAGAGGGACATGGGAGAAAGACTTGCTCATCAGTTGATGTCATCTCCTAATGTTTTAAATTTCATTGAACTTGCAGAGGACTATAGTATGGAAGAAATCAAAGTTCCTGCAAGTATGCACGGCCAAAACCTTCGTGAAATAAATATGCGGGCAAATTACAACATAACCGTAATTGCTATTAAAAATAACAATAAAATTGATATCTTACCAAATCCGGATCGAGCACTGGAACCAGATGATATCTTGATTGTAATTGGGGAAAATGAAGATTTACAAAAATTCTCCCATGTTAGTTAAGCGGAATATGTTGAAAAGCATAACCACTAAAGTTGTTTGTTATGGATTTTACACACTAACATTTCACTTTATTAGGAATTATAAGGGGAGAATACATAGTGAAATCAATAAAAAGAAAAGGTAATCTTATTAAATTACACCCATCACAAATCCTTGTAATAGGGTTTGGCAGTCTTATTTTAGTAGGTACTCTCCTTCTAATGCTGCCATTTTCTACAGTGGAGGAAGGAAGGGGCCTTCACTTCATTGACGCCTTGTTTGAGGCAACTTCTGCAGTATGTGTTACAGGATTGGCTGTTGTAGATACCGGAACAACCTTTACTCTATTTGGTCAAATAGTCCTTCTTATTTTAATCCAGTTTGGCGGATGGGGATTTATGACCATAGGGATATTTATGTTTATCATTCTAGGAAAGAAAATTGGATTAAAAGAGAGGCTGCTTCTCCAGGATTCATTAAATGTATTGACACTGTCAGGAGTTGTAAAGCTTGTTTTGCGAATCATCAGAATTACATTGATTGTAGAAGCTCTCGGTGCCTTGGTTTTAGCCATACGCTGGTCATATGAGATGCCATGGGGAAAGGCCATTTATTACGGCATTTTTCATTCGATCTCTGCCTTTAATAATGCAGGTTTTGGTCTTGAAACTGATAGTCTAAGTAAATGGGTTGGGGACCCCACTGTAAATATAGTAATCACTCTTCTATTCATTACTGGCGGCATCGGGTTTACAGTGATTATGGATATATGGCAAAAAAAATCTTTTCGAAAAATATCTTTGCATTCAAAAGTTGCTTTAGTTATGACCTTAATTCTCATCATAATAGGTACGATTATCATTTTTGTTTCAGAATTTCATAATCCTAAAACCATAGGTAAACTTGGAATAGGGGATAAATTATGGGCATCTTATTTCCAGGGTGTAGTTCCCCGCACAGCAGGATTTAATACAATTGATATTGGAAAAATGACTCTTTCATCTCAAGTTTTTACAATGGTATTAATGTTTATTGGGGCGTCGTCAGGTTCCACTGGGGGAGGAATAAAAGTAACAACCTTCGCTATTATTCTACTGGCTTTTTGGACGGTTCTTACAAATAGAGATAATGTGAATATTTTTAGAAGAAGAATTTCATGGAAATTGGTGAATAAATCTTTGTCAATTGCTGTTATTGCAATAATTTTTATCTTTACCATTTTCTTTTTACTCACTTATACAGAAAAAGCAGATATGAATAAAATTCTGTTTGAATCGATTTCTGCCTTTGGAACAGTTGGTTTATCAGAAGGATTAACAGGGAATCTTACACCAATTGGAAGAGTTTTGATTACCATTATGATGTTTATTGGAAGGCTTGGACCGTTAACCATGGCTTTCGCCCTTATGTCAAATAAGAAGGAAGCAAAAATAAAATACGCGGAAGAAAAAATAATGATTGGGTAAAAATATTTTAAATGTAGCTATTAAAAAAATATTTGCAATTTACTTATAGTTAAATAATAAAAAGAGCTGTTCACAGCTCTTTTTTAATGAACCAAAAGTTGGATGTTAAAATTATCCCAGATATGGTACAATTAAAATATATTTAAATATAGAAGACTTGGAGGAGCCTGTCACCAAGGGATTATTATGTCCTTTGGTAACAGGCTCTTTTTTTTATGTTTTTTTATGTTAAAAGAAAAGATTATAATGAAAGGTGGAATTTATGGTGTTAATACTTCAATTAGCCATTATCTTAGTTACAGCCAAGATAGCTGGGAGCATAAGCGTAAGATTGGGGCAACCTGCCGTCCTGGGTCAACTCCTGATAGGAATTGTGCTGGGACCATCAGCTCTCGGTCTAATAAATGAGACTGAAACTCTAGCGGAATTTAGTCAGATTGGTGTTATTTTACTCATGTTTATTGCAGGTTTAGAAACAGATATTGATGAGTTTAAACGATCTGGAAAAGCCTCAGCGTTTGTAGGGATGGGCGGAATTATCGTTCCACTTGTTTTAGGGTACATTATAGGGATCATTTTAAATCTTACATCTATACAATCGTGGTTTTTGGGCTTGCTGCTGTCTGCTACCAGCGTGAGTATTTCCGTCCAAGCACTGAAGGAGATGAACCAATTAAAGACCCGTGAAGGGACAACAATCTTAGGGGCAGCTGTGATTGATGATATAGTGGTAATCATTGCTTTGGCTTTTTTAATGAGTTTTGCTGGTGGAGAGGTCAACTTAACCACAGTGATTTTAAAGAAAGTGTTATTTTTTGCAGGGGCAATTCTTGTTGGATGGAAATTTGTACCTTTGTTTTTACGTAAATTTTCATCATTAAAAGTAAGTGAAACTGCCATTTCGTCTGCTTTAATAATTTGCTTTCTGTATGCATATTTAGCAGAATACACAGGAGTAGCAGCAATTATTGGAGCTTATATTTCAGGGGTGGCTATTAGTAAAACAACATTTAAAGAGGAAGTATTTAACAAGGTTGAAACAATTAGTTATTCAATCTTTGTTCCTGTATTCTTTACTTCAATTGGTGTCACAGCCGAATTTGCTGGCATTGCAGAAAATTTAGGCTTAATTGTTATATTAAGTATCCTAGCTATCCTGACCAAATTGATTGGTTCATCTGTAGGGGCAAAATTGTCTGGATTTGGTTTAGGGAGCTCATTGGCAATCGGTTCAGCTATGGTATCTAGGGGGGAAGTGGCTTTAATTATTTCAGGAATAGGATTAGAAACTAAACTGCTCTCACAAGAAATGTTTGCTGTCATTGTTGTTGTAGTATTAGTTACAACGATTGTTACCCCCCCAATGATGAAAGGATTCTTTAAATCGAAAATGAATGTAAAAAATGTATCTTAATCTGTTATTATAAGTATCCTTGAAGGGGTCGTCTTTATTATTCTAAATGAACTTTAAGAGTTTAAAAGGATGCGCAAGCTATCTTTACATTCAAAAGTGGTGCTTGTTACAAGCCTTGGTGTTAGTTATAGCCGGGGCAATCGGTATTTATGTCCTAGAATATACAAACCCTAAGAAATTAAAACCATTATCGTTTTTAGGGAAACTTTTAGCTTCCTTGTATCAATCTGTTACTCCTAGAACTGCGGGTTCAAAAATTATGATCGGATAACAAACACATAAAAAATGAGAAAAAATAATAATATATTAATCGTTTCGGAAAAAGTAAAGATTAATACACTTATTATTAAGAGGATTATACCTTTTGAGAAATTTGTTGATTTTTTGTTTCAATTATTGTCTATTTAGGAAAAAGATTAATGGGTAATATCATGGCATTTTGAGCAAATTAACTTGAAAGGGGTGAATGCTAATGCCAAGAGGTAAGGAATTAGAACAACTACCTGCAGCCAACGTAGCGCCTGGTGCTGGTATGGATCAAGGCAGGTATCGTAGAGAGGTTCTAGAAAGTATAGAACAAAATGAACAGCCGCAACCAAGCGACATAGAAAAAGAAAATGAAGATATGACGTAAGGCAGGATATGTTTATCCTGCCTTTTCCACTCTACTTATTCTTCAACAAGTTCTTTAATTTCTACCGTAGTTCTTTCCTCAAGCGGACCTCGTAAATGAACAGTTGCTGTTTCACCATCATCATTTATTTGATCAATCCAAATAGATGTGCCGTTGTATTTGACCTCAATATCAGCAGAAGAAGAGAGGATTTGCTTTACCCTATTTGCATTCATTTCCATTCACTCCTTTAACAGAATATTACTATTGTTCGTAGTAATGGCAGAAATCATTCAATAATTATTCGCAATGAGAAAACATAATCTGTTTTTGCTGTGATAAAATACATATAGCACCTACGAAAGAGGGAAAGTCTTGGACAATGATTATGTCAACGTTATGGAAGAAATTGTTTCAACACTTGTGACGGTATTAATGGTAAGCCCGGAGTACCAGACCTTTTGTCATTGCTCTAAGTGCCGAAATGATATTATTGCACTCAGTTTAAATACGTTGCCATGCCATTATGTCACAACCCAGGAATCAAGAATAAAGGTCTTCGAAATGCTGAATACTGTTGAAAACCGAAAATGGATCAACAAACGCTTAATTTCAGCTATTCATGTCGTTGGAAAGTATCCTAAGCATTAAGAAGCAAAGGAAAACGAATATATTTAGAACTAAATTTGAATAGGAACAGGACCGCATTTTTAGGTCGGGCTTGTTCCGTTTTCTTCTATAATATTTAGAAGGGTTTGGGAATGAAACGTTTCTTTGGAGCGTTAGTACTTGGGATTGGAGCGATCTATATCTATTCCTATCTAGTTTTTACTAAAAGCCATGGCAAATAATATTGGTGCAAATAGTTGAACGCAAAACGGAAGCCTGCTTTTTGTCGAAAATGACAGCTGCCTTTGTCTATCGATTATAGGGAAACTCAATTTTATTACCATTTATTGTCCCAAGGTCATCTATTTCTTCTAAAGAATCCATATAATCCTCGAATTCTGCTTGCAGCTCCCTTGGCGCACCCTCCTCTAAATACCAGTTTCCAGGTTCCTCGACAAAAAATGGGCTTTTTGTAAAACTTGGTCGTTTTCTTGGCATAGTATTCGCCCCTTTCTTAATATTAATAAATTGTCCGCATTATTTACGAGCTGCCTTTTAAAGCACCATTCAACAAATTTTTTTCTCCACTATTTTTTACAATAGTAACTAAAATATTCTTTTAAATCTATGTTAATAAATTTATTGCGCTTGAAACCGGAGGGGTTTATGATAGTCAAAGGAATAGAATATGATTCCTTAGGCTTTTATTTTTAACTAATACAAAAATTATTCATTTCCAGCACTTAAGTGGAATATGTATAGTGGATAGTGAGATGGTATATGTACATCCTTATTTAAAACCTATCCGCATTGCTGATAAATTGAGTCTTTAACAAAACAGGCGGATACTACTATTTTCGAAATATGGTCAAGCACTGATGAAAGAAAATTAGACAAACAAGATCCTTTCATTTGCCTAACACAAGATAGTCATGGACAGAAAGGATTACCATTATTTTTGTTTTCAATTTAGATTGAAATATGATATAGTAATTTAGGTTCTTTTACCGGGGTTAATTGGTAAGTGAGAGGAGAATCAAAACATGGGAAATCTTAAAATCTGGCAGCGATTAAACAAAAGCCATCTTACATTCTTTGGGATAGCTGTAATCCTTTTTTGGCTAAAAACATATGCTGCTTATTTAATTGAATTTAAATTAGGTATTGATAATACACTTCAAAAATTTTTATTGGCAATAAATCCAATAAGTTCAGCATTATTCTTTTTTGGATTGGCTTTGTTGTTTAAAAAGTGGACAAAACTAGTAATGATTATTATTAACTTTCTATTGTCTTTTTTACTTTATGCAAATATTGTATATTATCGTTTCTTTAACGATTTTATAACAGTTCCTGTCCTAATGCAGACAAAGACAAATACGGGTCAGTTAGGTGATAGCGCCTTATCACTGATGTCACCGTTTGATCTTTTTTATTTTACAGATACAATTTTATTAATTTTTTTAGCCATTAAAGTATTTAAAAAAGTTACTGAAACGAATCGAAAATCATTTAAAATTGTTTTGTTGTTTTCGATTACAGTTTTTCTATTCAACCTTGGTCTAGCTGAAAAAGATCGACCACAATTGTTATCTAGATCTTTTGATCGAAATTATATTGTGAAGTATTTAGGTGCTTATAACTTTACCATCTACGATGCTATTCAAAACATTAAGTCATCAAGTCAGCGAGCACTTGCTAGCGAAAGTGATATTACAAGCGTTGAAAACTATCGGAAAGCAAACTATACGCAGCCAAATCCTGCTTATTTCGGTAAAGCGAAAGGAATGAACGTTATTTATGTTTCGTTAGAGTCTTTCCAAAACTTTATGATTGACTATAAATTGAATGGTCAGGAAGTTACACCGTTTTTGAATTCTCTGGCACATAACGGCGATGGTAATACTTTCTATTTTGATAATTTTTACCATCAAACAGGTCAAGGTAAAACATCTGATGCCGAGTTTTTAATGGAAAACTCATTATATCCAATGTCACAAGGTGCTGTTTTTATAAACAAAGCACAGAACACATATCAAGCTGCACCGGCTATTTTAAAAGGGTATGGATATAGTTCCGCTGTTTTCCACGGTAACTACAAAACGTTCTGGAATCGAAATGTTATGTATAAGGCACTTGGTTATGATCAATTCTATGATGCCGAATATTATGACATGTCTGGTCAAAATGTGAAAAACTATGGCATGAAGGATATTCCTTATTTCAAGGAATCAATGCCAATGCTTGAAAATTTGAAGCAACCATTCTACACAAAGTTTATTACGTTATCTAATCACTTCCCATTTGAGATGGATCAAGGGGATACAAATTTCCCTGCAGGTGATTTTGGTGATTCAGTTGTAAATAATTATTTCCAATCAGCCCATTATATGGACCAAGCATTAGAGCAATTCTTTAATGATTTGAAAGCTGATGGATTATATGACAAAACGGTTATTATTTTATATGGTGACCATTATGGAATTTCCGAGAATCATAATGAGGCAATGAAGAAAGTATTAGGTGTAGACCAGATAACACCTACACTTAATGCACAATTACAAGAGGTACCATTGTTTATACACGTTCCTGGGGTCCAAGGTGGAGTTCAGCACCAGTACGGGGGAGAAGTAGATGTCCGTCCTACGCTGCTTCATTTACTAGGGATTGATACAAAAGACTACCTGGAATTTGGTTCAGATTTATTATCGCCACAGCATCGTAATTGGGCCTTGTTTAGGAACGGTGACTTTGTTTCGCCAGATGTAACACAAGTAAATGAAAAGTGCTACTCCACTTCAACAGGCTTGTTAAACAGTGATAATAGTGGTTGCACGGATATTTACAATAAGGTAAAAGTGGAATTACAAATGTCTGATGAAGTTGTTTATAAAGATTTATTACGTTTCTACAAACCGAATGGCTATACTCCAATTGATCCAAATAATTATGAGTATCTAGGTCCTAAGGGTGATAAGACTAAGACTGCGAAAGCCAACTAAGAGTGAAGATAACCTTCACTCTTTTTTTGATTGATAATAAGATGATCGCATCATTTTTTGGTACAATATGACATGTGAGAATTTTTAAAGGCAGGTAAAAATAATGAGAAAATTTATCTCGGCTGTTGCGTTAGCAATGTTAGTGATTTCAGGATGTTCTGCGGCTAATTCTTCAAATACAAATAAACCAACTAAATCGCCGGTAGTTGTTGAAAAATCAGTAGAGGGCAATAACAAACAAACTACAGCTAATGAAGGTCCTCAGACTAACTCGGAACAAACTGCTTCTGTTACTGACGATAGTAAACAGTTGCTCCCGGCTACTATTGTCAAAAATATAGATGGGGATACAATAGCTATTAATGTAAATGGGAAAAACGAAACAGTTCGAATGCTTTGTGTGGATACTCCAGAAACACATCATCCGCGTTTAGGGGTTCAGCCATTTGGACCTGAAGCATCCGATTTCACAAAAAAGACTTTATACCCAGGTAGAAAAGTCCAAATTGAACTTGGAATCGGCGGCGGTCGTGATAAGTATGGCAGGTTGCTTGCTTATATTTATGTAGATGGGAAAATGTTTAATGAAATGCTGTTAGAAGAAGGATTAGCTCGAGTAGCATACGTTTATGCACCAAATACAAAATATGTGGACCAATTTTATGCTCTTCAAAAGGAAGCCCAACAAAAAGGAATCGGGATATGGTCTATTGAGGATTATGCGAAAGAAGACGGCTTTCATCCAAATAAAGTCAACGGTTCTGGTCAACAGCCTTCGACTAATTCTAATACATCGTCTACGAGTCAGTCGGGAGGAAATTTTCAAAATAATCCTAGCGATGATCAAGAAACTAATAGTAACTGTAAAGGAAAAATTAAAGGAAATGTTAATTCACACGTTTATCATGTTCCGGGCGGGGCCTATTACGATACTGTACAAAATAATATTGCATGGTTCTGCACGGAACAGGAAGCAATTGATGCCGGATATCGAAAGTCAAAACGGTAAGAGAACAAAAGCGCTGGAATGACATTGAATACCTTCATTCATAGCTTCAACAGGTTATTATTTTATTATTTTTTGGAAAATGAAAAACTAGAATTATTGTAGTAATCATTCAGTTATTTTTTAAGTAACTGTTTTTTTTTATTAAAATTTTCATAAACACCGTTAAAATAGTGGCTTTTAAAGTGGTGAATATAATATAATGATTGGTAAAAAATCTAAATTAGGGGGGAGAAACATATGAGAGATGTAACACTCTTAACTATATTCGAGCATCATATTGCTCAAAAATTTTTAAACCGCTCTGGTTTAGCCCATGCGATTGCTGTTGCATACCATGCTTTTCATTTGGCTGTGGAACAAAATCTGGATGTCGATATTGCGGCAAAATCGGGGCTCCTCCATGACGTAGGTCATTATACATGGTACAGTAATGGAAAATGGGATTATGATCTTTATCGACAAAATGATATACATCCGATAAAAGGAGCAGAAAGAGCTCACAAGCTGTTAATTAGACTTGGCGAAAATCCGATTAAGGCCAAAACAATCGCACTTGCTATTTTATTTCATACTGATTCATTCTTACCTTCAAATGACATTGTTAGAACCCCTTTGCAGCAGGTCGTGAAACTTGCCGATGAGAGGGACGAAGAAGATGGAGGTATGCACCACTATCGGAAAATTGAATACAATCGGGCAAAACGAAGTATTATTCGCTTAGATGGACTAATTGATAAGTATTTAAAAGAAGTTGATTCTGGAATGTAAAAAAGCTGGGCAATTTTTGATAAACTGCACAGCTTTATAAGCAAAATAATATGTATTTAGAGATTATTTAAACTCGGTGAAAGCCTTCTTCTCTTAGAAATTCTTCTGCCTCTCCGTACGTATCAAAAGTAGCGTCAAGGTTTAAACCAAAATAGATATTCCAAGCCTCATTTTCATAAATCAATAATAGCTGGTCTTTTGCTTTATTGACCCAGCGTTCTTCCTGTTGATCCCCGATAATTGCTTGTTCTGCAATAGGTGGTTGTTTAACAACAGTAAGTGATTGAATTGCTTCGGCAATGATTTTCTTCAATTCCTCAGCAGAGAAATCACGGATATTTGTCATTCCTTTGTCGTCTTGTTCATAACCAAGCAATTGGCCTGAAAACACATAACCATTTCCATTAGGGTGAAGATGATAGACAATATTTTTTTTATCAGATAGACTGTTTTTTAATTGAAAATTAACCCGGCCGAGAGACACATTTTTTCGCTCTAACTCAGGGAAACTTTCTATAATAGCCAATTTTTCGGCAAAAGTAAGCATAATCTCCTCCAAATAATCATAGTCAACTATAAATTTATCATATCTAATTTAAACATGAAAGATACATTTTATTTACTCAGATGTTCACGAAAATGGTTTCTAGTGAAAAAAGCGCCCTAAGGCGCTTTTTAGATGAGAAGATTAATTGGAGGCAACTTTCTTATGCTTAGTAATATCCTCCACCCATGTAAGCAGAACCTACAATGATAAGCAAGATGAACAATACAACAATTAAAGCAAAGCTAGTGTTTCCACCGCCGCCGCAGCCATTTCCCATACAAAACACCTCCTTAAATAGGTTACTCTATAATATGTAAAAATGTGTCCAAAAGTATGGACGAAGAGCCAAAGGTGATCACTTCTTACAAAAAAGGGCATATTTCTAGACGGTAATGGCTATGTTCCCGGATTTATGGCAACATATTATTTACCTCTAGCATTTCTTATTTAAAGATTAAAGAACTAAATATTATGGCAATAACTTTTTTGTGTCCAGGTTAGTAGAAACTTGTATGTTTGATTAAATAACAGCTAAAATATAATTCGTGATGAGTTGATTTTATTAAAAAATTTTAAAAGTAAGTAGGGAAAAAACATGATTGCAAAAACAGAAGAGGATTTTAAGGGATTAAAGGAAATTGGCAGGATTTGTGCGGCCATTCGAGATGAATTGGTACGGAGCGCTAAACCTGGTATTACCACCAAAGAATTGGATGATATTGCTGGTGAACTTTTTGAGAAGGAGGGTGCCGTCTCCGCTCCGAAAGGCGAATATGATTTTCCTGGGTACACTTGTATCAGTGTAAATGAAGAGGTAGCACATGGTATTCCTGGAAGCAGGATCATACAAGCAGGAGATATTGTGAATATTGATGTCTCAGGATCAAAAAACGGCTATTTTGCGGATACAGGTGTCTCAATCGTCGTCGGCGAAGGAGATGAAGCATTAATAAATATGTGTAAGGTTGCGAAAGAAGCATTTGAAGAAGGAATTAAGAAAGCAATTCCCGGCTCTAAAAAAAGTAGGATTGGAAAAGTTGTCTATCAAACGGCGAGAAAGCGAGGGTTCACAGTTATTAAAAACCTGACAGGACATGGAGTTGGAAAGTCAATTCACGAATCTCCTGAATATATTTTTAATTATTATGAGACAGAAGGGGATGAATTACTGCAGGAAGGTATGGTAATAGCTGTCGAACCATTTATCTCAACCCTTGAGGAGGAAGTTTTTGAAAAAGGTGACGGTTGGACCTATATCACTGAAAAAAGTTTTGTCGCGCAATATGAACATACAATGATCTTGACAAAAGATGGACCAATTATTATCACATTATAAAAAAACCGAGACGCTATCAATAAGAAGTAATGCTGTCGAGTTTAATCTAGAAGTATAATGTATAAGATTTTATTAAAGGATCGGGATGTAGGTTACTTGGCCTCCATCATCCTTCCTATCAATGACCAAGCAATTGATCAAATCGGGGTCCGTTTGTATCGGATGTTTTGACATAGATCCCTCTAATCGGCTGGTGTATAGTAGTATTCCTTAGTATTTAGGTTTGGAAAAATCGTAAGGAATCGGGGGGAGAAATAAGATGATTACTTTTAAAAATAACAGTATAATTGTTTTCCAGAGCAGCTTTTTTAAAATGAATTCAACTGTTATTACAACGGAGGATCTTGTCATCGTGGTGGACCCAGGGTATCATCCAAATGAAATCGAGCAAATTCGTCAATATGTTGATAAAATCAAACGGGACAAGCCTATCTATGTGCTATTTACCCATTCCGATTTCGACCATATTGTCGGCTATGGAGCTTTTCCTGATGCTAAAACGATTGCAAGTCAACAGTTTGTTGAAAGTCGATTCAAAGTTAAGCAGCTGAGGGATATAGTCAGTTTTGATGATGAGCTTTACATTGACCGTCAGAACAGAATCGAATATCCAAAAATCGATATTACGATCAGCAGTGATGGTGAAGAGTTGAAAATTGGGGAAACATCAATTACATTCTATCATGCGTTTGGACATACAGATGATGGTCTTCTAACAGTAATTGACGACAAAAATTTGTTGATTTCCGGTGACTACCTCTCCGATCTTGAATTTCCTTTTGTCTATTATCGTTTTTCTGAATATAAGAATACATTGAATAGGTGTAAACTAATCTTTGAAAGCAAAAGTAACCTGATTTTAATCTCAGGTCATGGTAGGGTGACGGAAGATCCACTTGAAATTCAACAAAGGATTAAAGCTTCAGAAGACTACTTTATGCTGATCGAATCTAATTTAAGCAAAGAAGGGTTTAGGCGGTTCCTCGTAGAAAAGGGCTACACCTATGTAACCAATCTTACAAAAAGGCATCAAGAAAATCTAATGGTATGGAAAGAAGAACAATCTTAAACAACTGATTTATTTCTCGGGAAAGCGCAAGAATAGACATTTTCCAACTGTAAAGATGTCGTAAGATGTAAATTATGGATTTATAAATAAGAAAAATGTCATATAAAGTCAAAGGTTTCCCGCTAATTATGGGACTTATACCGAATTTTTTTATATTTCATCATCAATAATCGTAGTAATTTACGAAAACATTGGGAAATGTAGCGGGTTATGTCCAGTATCGGTAAATATCAATTTGAAAATGATGCTAACCGATTACTCTAAATTTTAAAAGATTAAACTGAATATACAAGGAGAATAGACGTTATGAAAAAACAAGTAATCATATACTCTACTGAAGGGTGCATTGAATGCACAATGGTTAAAAAGGTGCTCACTGAGGAAAACATCCCATTTGAGGTGAGAGATGTGTTGGCCAACCCTGATTATCAACAGGAGGTTGAAAAATTTGGATTTTTGGGTGTTCCTGTCACCGTTGTAGGGGACAAGGCGGTAAAAGGATTTACTAATGAATTGAAAGAACTAATCGAAATAGCAAAAAAGTAAGAAAGCGTAACTTGACTCTGAATGTCCATAATTTCCCGTTTTTATCGTTACTGAACCCATTGTAATGAACCTCTATTTTCTTTCATTATAGGCTGTGTTAAAGGTCATTGTTGATTTTGTACCCTTGTTGTTTGGAGCGGAAATCAACTGCTGAATTAACAATTATAAAAAAAGGAGAGTTCTCAGCCGGCTGAGAACTCTCTTTTTAGCATCAAGCGCATTCAATGTTTTAGCTGAGGATCTATTTGCAATAAATACGCCGAGTAAGACAAATGTAATTTAATGAACACGGTTGCGACAATCTTCGTTTAAAATTATAGGACTTTTTGATTAAAATAAAGGCAAGTGTGGATTTATGGAAGAAAAGGAAGGAATTTTTTATTTTAATAAAGAACTATATAAAATACAAATAATCGTCCGCCCACTGATCTTAGTATTTTTGACAGTTTACGAGAAATACCCCGAAAATTTTGTTTTCACGGCATTTCATTATAAGGTAAATGAAATTTCAAAGGATTTTTCTTTCTCAACTGCAATTCCATTTAAAGATAAAAATTTTCAAAAAACGGCAGCTAGAAAAGATGATGACAAGTTTATCTATTCCATCAAGTTATGAAAGAAGGTATAATATGAGCGAAAATTTTTTTGCTGACTATAAAAAGTTTATTGTTGTACCAGAAGATGAAAACAGAGTTGGGAAAGAAGTATATGATCCGAAGAATTATGCTGCATATTATATACTGACATTGTCCATTTTTAATTCTCGTATATCAACCTGGAGAGATGCTAGTAAATTTGAAATAGACGTTGAAAAAAGCATTAAAACCGTCATATTAGATTTTAATCAAAATCAGCGTGGCATTTATCATCTACAATTGCTTGAATTAGATAGGTTTAAAAACTATTTTATATTGGCTCTTTCCTCTAAAACAAAATTTGAAGAAGAGGAGGCAAAAGAGCGAATTTCGTTTATAATTGATAGAATCCTTACAAACCCTTTCTATGTGGCGCAAAACTGGTTCAACTTAATTGGTGAAAAAGGAAGAGTCGAACGGAAACTCTTTTGCTGGTCCTTCAAGGAATACAAAGTAGAAAATCAGGAGCAAGCAAAAATCAACGAAAAATATGAAAATATCAGTGAAATAGTTCCAAAAAGTGGAGAAATTAAGCTAATTAAAAGCTCTCTAAAAAGAGATATTCTCTAAAAATCACCGAAAAATCATTTGGATGATACTTCAAATCAAACCGCAATAACTTCCAGCGGAAGTAGCCTTTGCGGTTTCCTTCTTTTTTTTTCTCTCAAACTTTGAAAAGAAATATTCTCCGTTTATATACAGGACTTATAACTCATGAATAAGAACTATTTTGACCAAAGTCTCATATTTTCGTTAAATTTTTCTTTTTTTTCATGCTTAGAAGCTATATATACCTATGAAATATGGTAAGATTTATCTAAAAATAACATTTTTTATAGTTTGCTTGTAATATTTATACATATTTGTGGGATTGGCATATTGGAGGAGGAGTTATGGAACAAACTATCAAGAGAAGTAGATCAGAAGAACATAAGAGGAAGGGAGGTATCGTAAAAAAAGCGATCTTGCCCACTTTTTGCTTTGCAGCTTTGTCTACGATTGCTTTTGAGGAAGCAGTCCACGCGGCGCAAACAAATCCACCCCAGATTCAAATCGTTAGTGAAGGTACTCTTAAATATGTAAATGTAAGCAGCGGATCGTTAAATTTGCGTACCAGTGCTTCCGCGGGTGCCGCGGTTATCGCTACTCTATCAAAAGGAACAGCAATAACCGTTTATTCAGAAATAAATGGGTGGGCATGGGTAAAAGCTAATGGCAAGGCTGGGTATGTAAGTTCAATTTTCCTATCTTCAACTAACCCATCCAGCAGTGCAAAGAAGAGTTCGTCCATTGCCGCGACAACTAAATATGTAAATGTAAGTAGCGGTTCTTTGAATCTGCGAACAGGAGCCTCAACTAGTGCAGAAGTGATCAGTGCTCTTTCAAAGGGAACAGCAGTTTCAGTCAATTCGGAAACAAATGGCTGGTCATGGATTAACGTAAATGGGAAGGAAGGCTATGTCAACTCTAGTTTTTTATCAAACACCAATTCAATTAGCAGTCCGGGCAATCCCCCGACTGTAGGGCAGTCCATCGCCTCCGCCTCAACACCTGATGCACCGGCAGCGACAACCAAATATGTAAATATAAGCAGTGGTTCTTTAAATTTACGAAAGACTGCTTCAACAAGTGCATCGATTATTGTAAAACTAGCAAAAGCAACAGCGGTAAAGGTTTATTCAGAAGCTGGGGGCTGGTCTAAGATTGAGGCATATGGGCAGACAGGCTATGTTCGTTCAGAATTTTTATCTGCCGGAATACAGAGCCCCGTAACTAGCGTGCCTCCCGTTCAACAGGTGGTAACAAGATATGTGAATGTAAGCACAGGTTCAAGCTTGAATTTACGAAAAAATGTTTCGACAAGTTCCACAGTTCTGGCAAAGTTATTAAATGGGACTGAAGTAAAGGTTTATTCTAATTCAAATGGCTGGGCAAAGGTTCAAGCGAGCGGTCAAGAAGGATATGTTAGTTCCGCTTTTCTTTCCGAAACAAAACCAGCTACGACTAGTAAAGAAGAACAAACAGTCGTAACGAAATATGTTAACGTAAGTCTTAGTTCGAGCTTGAATATGCGTAAAAGTGCATCTGCAAATTCATCAATTATTGTAAAAATAGCTCGGGGTGTTGGGGTAACTGTTTCCGCTGAATCTAATGGTTGGGCAAAAATCGAGGCTTACGGACAAACAGGCTTCGTCAGCTCTGAATACTTATCGCTAACAAAACCTTCTGCCGGAAAAGACTCAGCAGTAGACAACAATGCTGGGCCAGATTCGACTTCGGGGAACAATGCCGGAGCCAACGCTATGCCTGATGGTAAAGGTACAGATTCACAAGGAGAGAATGAAGTCGGAACAGGGTCGAAAGTAGAAAGCAATTCAGGAACTGACACCTTACCAGTAAATAGTTCCGGGTCATATACAGGTGAAAGCGTGGTCAAATATGTAAATGTTATTTATGGTTCTAGTTTAAATATGCGTTCCGCAGCTGCAAACAGTGCATCAGTAATAACGAAGCTGGCAAGAGGAACGATTGTTTCGGTTTTGTCAGAAGAAAATGGCTGGGCAAGGATAACAGCTAACGGAGCCGCTGGATACGTTAGCTCGAAATACCTATTATCAAGCGAACCATTTAATCCCATTCTAAATAGCGGTGAGCCTGAAAAAGCGTACCAAAACTATACAATTAGTTTAAGTGATATGACGAAAATTCAAATGGCTGTTAGTCCACAAACTGATAAAAAGTATGATTCCTACATAAGGGCGGATGCCTTAACACTGACTGGTTCCTCAAGTGGAACAGTTAGAGGAACTTCATGGAATATTAGAGGCGGGGCAGGTACAAACTATTGGGTAGTCGGCAAGGTAACCAATTCAGATACACTGCAAATTCTCTCGAAGGAAAAGGGAACGGATGGAAATGACTGGTATCGGGTCAATTTTAATAAGACGTGGGTGAATGCTAGCCCTGATGATGTAGCTTATTATATAGATCCATCTCATTTTTTAAATAATACAGTTGACTCGCTTCAATTTCTGAAGCTCTCGGTACCGACAAAGCTTAGTGCGACAGAAGTTGATAACAGAATTCTTGCTGGAAAAGGCAGCTTACAAGGACAGGCTGCAGCCTTTATTGATGCTGGTAATACATACGGAATTAATGAAATTTATTTAATTTCCCATGCACTGCTTGAGACTGGAAATGGTACATCACAACTTGCAAATGGTGTGGGGATTAATGGAAAAACCGTTTATAACATGTATGGAATTGGTGCCTATGATGCTTCAGCTGTTACTAGTGGTGCCCAATTTGCCTATAATGCAGGCTGGTTCACTCCACAGGCAGCTATCGTTGGAGGTGCCCAGTTCATTGCGAATGGGTATATTAACGCAGGACAGGATACCCTTTATAAAATGAGATGGAATCCAAGCTCCGCTGTTACAAAAGGCGAAGCCTCCCACCAGTATGCCTCAGATATTGGCTGGGCTTCAAAGCAAGTAAACCAGATTTATAACCTATACAATTTACTAGATTCATATAAACTCGTCTTAGACATTCCACATTATCAGTGAAAATGAACAAAAGTATCGGGCTTCCAATTGGTAGCCCGAATTTTTTTGAAGTTCTTTTTCTTGTAATTCAACTGAATAACCCAAATTTCTGCAATAATTGATATTCTTTGAAAATATCAAAAAGGATGTTTACAATATTTTGAAAAGTTTTATAATAGATGACGGGAGAAAAACAGGCTGCAAGGAAAAAAATGACACGGCAACAAAAAATGAGGTATTATAGATAACGTGTTGTAAAAAGAATGGATTGGTTAAGGCAGGGGGTCCTCCTAACTTTAACCCTTTGCGGCAAATATTCGGACTGGTTATTCCTTAAGGGGGAAATAATAAGCAATGTCATTTAAAAATTATTTTATAAATGAAAAAACAATCCTGTTAACAGGTATCTACAGCCATCATGGTCAACTGCAAACATTGGTCATCGAAACGGATCAGACATTCCGTGTTAATCGTACTTCAGAACAAATCCTTACTTCGTCATTGAAAAAAATGGGTACAAGTCTTAGTGAATCGTTGGATATTGCGAAAGCAAATCTAGGCAATGTTAAAATGTATCCCGTAAGATTAAATCCACATTTAGGATTATACCTATTTCCTAGTAAATCGCCAAAAAGGCCTGATTGTGTTTGGATCTCGCTTATCCATGTGAAAGGGGCTAAGAGCATAGGAAAAAACAAAACAAAGATTTATTTCAGCCATGATCATTCAATCATAATTGATTGCACACTTTCAACCTTTACTAATAAATTACAAAGGACCCTAAAGCTTAGAAGAATGATCGCTGAAAATGAAAATAGTCCGATAACTTTCTACCTCGAACCAAGAGGCGGATTACAAATACAATCAGATAAACAAATAGATACTACCTTCCAAAATGACCAAAAGGACATCTCTAATGGACAAAACGAAAATTGAACACAGTTAGTCAGGAAAAACCTTGAAGTACGAAAGCATTTCATGCTTCAAGGTTTTTTTGATTATGGACAGGACCAATGTTCTTGTGAATCCTATTAATAGTGACATTTAAAAAGGGCTTACCATACTTTGGTAAGCCTTTTTTAAATGGAAGCTTCTTCGTTTAGACTATATTCTTCGATTTGGTTTTGACCGCCAAACATCTGGTTTATTTCTTTAGCCACTTCGTCTAAAAAGTCATCTGACAGTAAGGGGGTATTTTCTTTGATCATATCCAATCCTCCTTTTATTGAGGGCTTTTCAAGGAATAGTATTGACAAAGAAACAAATATCATACTTATATTATACATGATTTAGTTAAAAAGATGGGTCAAATGAGCTAAATATATATGAATCTTTTGAAACTTCAGTTGAAGCTTTGTAATTAATTTATATTTACATAATAGGAATATAGCAGTAATATTAACAACAGTTTCATAATTCTAAATCGCTTAATCCTTTAGGAACGGGGGACCCATTTTTTGGTGTTCTGGACCAATTGGGGTGAATCCTATTTATATAGGAAGGGATACTCTTTGTCCCAAACCCGACAGCTAACCTCGGAAGCGTTTAAGAGAGAAGGTGGAGCAGCTGAGACTATTTACTGAAAGTCCACAGGGCTATTCTCTTTGCCGTGTGGATTTTTTTGTTGTTAACAGAAAATCCAACTTAGATCTTTGATTTGCCTTTAAGAAAGTGGGTAAGCTAAAAAGAATTAAGAATCGTTTATGCACGTTCATTTTTAAAACTGAATTGGCTAGTAAAAAAGAAATAATGAGTTTTGGTGGTGACATTGTGTTTTCTGCAGTTAAAAGATTTTTAATCGGTCGTCCTTTAAAATCAACCGAATTAGGAGATCAAAAGCTTAACAAAACAAAAGCTTTGGCAATCCTCTCTTCTGATGCTTTATCATCGGTGGCATATGGTCCAGAACAGGTTCTGCTTGTATTAGTGACAATAGGTGCAACAGCACTTTGGTACTCTCTTCCAATTGCGATTGGCGTCCTTATTTTATTGATTGCCCTTATTTTATCCTATCGGCAAATAATTTTTGCTTATCCTCATGGGGGCGGGGCTTATGTTGTATCTAAAGAAAACCTAGGAGAAAATCCCGGTTTGGTTGCAGGTGGATCCCTGCTGGTGGATTACATCTTAACCGTTGCTGTTAGTGTCTCGGCAGGAACCGATGCAATTACATCTGCCTTTCCTAATTTACTTCCTTACAATGTAGTGATTGCGAGCTTGCTGGTTGTTGTTATTACCATTTTAAACCTAAGAGGGATAACGGAGTCAGCTTCAATACTTGCGTATCCTGTTTATTTATTTGTCTTGGCCTTATTTATTTTAATTGTAGTTGGCTTATATCATATTCTTACAGGTCATGTTCCGGCAGCCGCACACCCGGCTATTGGAACACCTGTTGCCGGAATTAGTCTATTTTTGCTGTTAAAGGCGTTCGCATCAGGTTGCTCAGCTTTAACAGGGGTTGAAGCAATTTCAAATGCGATTCCTAATTTCAAAAGCCCCGCACCGAATAATGCAGCGAAGACGTTAATTGCGATGGGATGTTTACTGGCTGTTCTATTTTCAGGGATTGTTTATTTAGCGTATTATTACGGAATCGCCCCTAGAGCAGATGAAACAGTCGTTTCTCAGATTGCTTCGCAAACATTTGGAAGGAACTATGTTTACTTCTTTATTCAAGGGACAACCGCGTTAATTTTAGTTCTGGCTGCGAATACAGGTTATTCAGCGTTTCCATTGCTGGCTGTTAACCTTGCAAAAGACAAATATATTGCACGAATGTTTACCATTAGAGGAGATCGATTGGGATACTCAAATGGAATACTCTTTCTGGCCATTGCTTCGATATTATTAATTATTGGCTTTAAAGGTCGAACGGAACATTTAATTCCTCTTTATGCAGTCGGTGTGTTTATTCCATTTACATTAGCCCAGACAGGGATGCTGGTCAAATGGATCCGTGAAAAGCCACCTGGTTGGCTCGTAAAGCTAATCACTAATTTAATTGGAGCTTTAATTAGTTTTATTGTGATGATGATTTTCTTTATCACTAAATTTGGGCAAGTATGGCCTGTGCTTATCTTTTTACCACTGCTAGTCATTATTTTTCACCAAATAAGAAAACATTATCTAAAAGTAGGAAAGCAACTAAGTTTATCAAATTGCAAACAACTTAAACCGATTAAGGGAAATATTATCATTGTTCCTGTAGCGGGTATGACACACGTTGTCGAAAATTCTTTAAATTATGCTAAATCGCTATCACCTGATCAAATGATTGCCGTTTACGTTTCCTTTGAGCGGGAGGATGAAAAAATCTTTGAGGAAAAATGGAAAAAATGGCAGCCCGATGTTCGCTTAGTCACGTTACAGTCCTATTACCGTAGTATCCTCAATCCGTTAATGAAGTTTATCGATACGGTAGAACACAAGGCAAATGAATCGAATTATAGTGTTACCGTTTTAATACCACAGTTTATTACTAAAAAAAGGTGGCAAAACATTCTCCATAACCAGACAAGCATACTTATTCGTGCCTACCTTCTTATGCGAAAAAATGTAGTCGTGTCAACTGTTCCATTTCATTTAAAGGAATAGTGATGTTTGATTTACTGCATTTTCCGTGGATTTGAAAAAGAAAACTTTCTTAACCGTAAAAAAACAACCGAGTCATCCTAAAAGGATTGATTGGTTGTTTTTTTGTTTCCAACGACCGGCACACTTGCCGTTAACGATTGAATATTTTTCGTTACCTTCGTACTGTATGTAAAATCACCATAACAGTATGGGTATCGGAAATTTTTTTTATCTCCCTGGCAAGTATAAAGATTAGGTGCTTTTTGGACTTGGAGTAGAGAGAAATTTTGTGCTAACTCTTCACTGTGTTTGCCGCCGTGCTGCGCAACGTAGTCAATATATCCTTTTCCCATATTGTAAGCTTGAATAATCGTGGCAAAATCGACATTTTTTTGTTGACCATATGCAAGAATCCGCTGAAAGTGTTTAACGCCAAGCTGAATGCTTTTGCTCGGATCAGTTATGGTATTTCGAGGAAATCCAGCCGATTCAGAAGCCTGCATAGGATCTCCTCCTTTACCATGACTTTCCTGCTGCATTAACGCCACTAAGACAGTAGTGTAATTTTCTAAATGATATTTAGCTAATTCATTATGAATGGATGAACGATATTTTTTCACGTTTGTAAACGGATCAGACTTCACCGGGGGTGTACCAAACTGCATATTGGAAAGGGCTATTATGAGCAAAAAGGTACCTAGAAGCAACAGTAGCACGACGAAGCTGGCATTCGCTTTTTTCCGTCTTCGTTTTTTCACTTCTACGATTCTCCTAAATTCATTTACTTTAAGGATAGTATAATCCAAACAAGCTAGCAAGTACCAAAATTACTTGGAAAATTTCAGAAATGTAATTTTCTAGCCATTGAAGCAAATCATGCCAAGTAGTTAGTAAAGGATAAAACAAAACAAGTTGGAGGTTGGATGGAAAGAGTATACAAGAAGTGAAATTTTTGGGATAATTTGGTTAGAATCTCTTTGAAAATAAACAAAGTTCTGAGAAAAGAAGGAGATAAAGTGAACGAAAACCAAACTATTGAAGAACTCGAAAAACGGATCGATGAATTGGGCCGTGAAGCTTTTGAGTTAAAGCAAATGATTCAGTCTTTAAAGTCTGGCCAAACGGTGGAAATCATGCCTGAGAAGTCTACGCTTAAGGTCATACAAAAACCTGTAAAACAAAAAACCATTACGGATCCGATTGATTGGGAAAAGCAAATCGGTCAGGTTTGGCTTCCGTGGGTATCTAATTCCATTTCTAGTGGAAAGCTCCAATCCTAGTATTCTCTATTTTCAAGAATCTAGTACAAAGGCCAGACAAATGGAAAAAGCCGAAAACATACAAAATGCCGTTTCAATGTACGTTTAATTTTCAAAATAAATTGAATGCTTGGTGAATAGAATTACCATAGTCCTTTCTTACTTTAGTGAAAGGGGTGTGGGAAAATGAAGTGCAAAATACATCGATGCAATTGCCGGAAAATTTGGTCGATCCAAAACAGGAAGACGCATATAACCGCAAGTACGGTCCTTCTTAACGGGACATGGACTGCTGAGCTAAAACCCAAAAGAAGAAGGAATCCAAAAGGATTTGTCATAACAAATAAATGGCAGGATATCATCCTTGATCCACCGATTGAATTAGTTGAACAATTTGTCCAGGAAGCACAGCTGATTTATGACAAAAATGAGGTTAATTTTAATGTGGAAAGTGGTAAATTTTTATATTTTGCTGAGGATGGAGCCTGTTATATGCTTAGCAAAATGAATGGTAATGATTAGCAGAGTCTTGTCTGTTAGTAGTTCGGAGCTGCCACTGTGGCAGCTTTTCTTATTTTTAAAACATTTTCTTACATAGAAGTGCTCACCCAAATAAATAGGCGCTTCATTCAGTAACAACGACCTAATCTTAAAAATATATTGTTGAAGAGAGTACACGTGGTATTTTTTGTTCCTAATGAAAATTAACTAACAAATTACCTTAGTTCTACTCTCCTTCGGGTGTGGGTTTATTTAGTTAAAAGTAAATGATAAAGGGGAGGTACACATGCAAAATTTTCAAAATGAATTACAAATGTTGGGGATGGATCAATATCATGCTGGTGAGCTAATTCCTATGGATCCGATGAGCCAACAACTTGGAGCAGACATTCGGCGCTGTGGACGTTGTGGATTTGGTTGTGGCGGGTTCCGCTGTGGAGGATTCCGCTGTGGTGGCTGCTTCGGTTGTGGTGGCTGTGGTGGCTGTGGTGGCTGTGGTGGCTGCTTCGGTTGTGTGGGATTTGGCTTTGGCTGTTTCGGTTTAGGCATCGGCTTTATCTAAAAAGAAAGTACCCCTGCTTGAATTGTTTGCAGGGGTATGATTTTGTTAGAAATTTATAGCTCCTTTTCATTGTCGGCTTCTTTTTATCATATTGGACAAGTACTTTTACATAAAATGTTAGTGGTTAAATAGGCACGATTTTTTAAGGAGGCTTTGAATGACAATACTGAATTCTTCATCAAGACTAAAGGTTAAAAGAGATACATTTTTTGTCCCTGATTCAAATGGCGGGGTGTATTTTCGAAATAATGTGAGCTCCTTCCGATTAGAAGGCCAAACCATCTATCAATGGATTGAAAAACTGGTGCCAATGTTCAATGGTGAGCAGACATTGGCCGACTTGACTGAAGGATTAACAGAACCTTATCGAAACAGAGTCTATGAGCTTAGTGAAACATTGGTTAAAAATGGCTTTGTCCGCGATCTAAGCAAGGACCGGCCACATTACTTAAACAGAACTGTTCTTGAAAGGTATGCTTCCCAAATTGAATTCATTGAAAATTTTACTGATTCTGCTGCTTGCCGTTTTCAGCAATACCGGCAGACCAAGCCATTGGTGATTGGCTCGGGATTCATGGCTGTTTCGATGATTACCTCGTTACTTGAATCGGGAATTGCCAAATGTGATGTTATCTTTCTAGATACTACTGCAACAAATCGGGAACGTTTGCAAGATGTTGTTCAACATATGAAGACAAAAGACTCTGAGGTTGAGGTAATGGAAGTATTTTTGCAACAGGAACGGGTGGAATGTCTGTGGCGGGAAGAAGTTAGGCCCTATGATTGGGTGTTGTATGTCACAGAGGATGGAAGTATAGAACAGCTAAGAGAATTAAATCATATATGCAAACAAGAAGGAAAGGCATTTATTCCTGCCATTTGTTTAGAACAAGTCGGACTGGCCGGTCCAGTTGTCGTTCCGGAAGCAGATGGTTGCTTTGAATCTGCATGGCACCGCATCCATCAGTCCGCACTAAAAAGAGGGGATCGACCGCAAAAAAATTCATCAACAGCCGCTGCAGTATTGGCAAATGTTGCGGTGTTTGAATTTTTCAAAAAAGTAACAGGTGTTGCAGCACCCAATCAGAGTAATCAAATTTATTTTCTTAATATGGAGACAATGGAAGGGGAGTGGTTGAGTTTCATAACCCACCCACTATCTGCAGCAAAGGACGTTTCGCCTAGATTGATAGAAGATTTAGATGAAATGTTTAATAAAGACATAAAACGTAACGAACATCCTCCTAATCTATTGGACTTTTTTGGACGGTTAACATCAGAAGAAACAGGAATTTTTCACACTTGGGAGGAGCATAACCTATCACAGCTTCCGCTTGCGCAGTGCTATGTTCAAGCGGTCGACCCGCTGTCAGACGGCCCTGCTGAACTTCTCCCAGAAAAAGTCTGTTCTGGTTTTACTCATTTGGAAGCACAAAAGGAAGCGGGGCTGGCGGGAATTGAAATGTATGTTTCAAGATGGATGGAAGGCCAAGTTACAGCTGGTGTGAAAGGTTCAGCGGGACTGCTGGGAATTGGAGCGGGAGAATCAGTTGAAGAGGCGGTCTGTCGAGGCCTGCAGGCATATTTAGAGGAGTGTTTGCGAAAGAGAACGGTAGAAAAGCGAGGCATAAGCTATCGATTGAAGATGGGAAGGATAGAAGATCAGCGCTGCCGCTTTTATTTTCATGCTTTGACAACATTGCATGAAGTTCCGGCAATTGGCATGGAAGAGGATTTACTTGGCTTCCCTGTGATATGGGTTAGATCAAAGGGGCAACACTACACGAAAGTGGGTTTGAATACAACATTGGCGTTAAGAAGTGCCTTAAAGCAAGCACTTATGGATGCACAAAACCAGGTGAGAACAAATGAACTGAAGGTGGCAGAGGGATCCGTGTTTTTAAAACTAAACGAATCAACACTTGAAATTCCTACATGTGAAGAGGTAACGCAATTAGAGCTGCTGCGTTCCTCGATTCAGGTGATAAATCAAGCCAACAAACGATTAGCTGTCTATGACATTGGCTTCGAACCATTTTTACAGGAGGAGCTTGTTAGGGTAGTTGGTGTTCTGCTGCAGGAGGTGGAAACCTGATGGCAGTCAGTATTTTTATTGAAGGGACCTGCTTATTAGCGGATTATGTCGAAACACTCTTGTCAAGTCATTTTGAGGTAACACGTCACGGCAGCTTGGCTGAAATTCCAAACGAATCGGAATTGGTACTAATACTTGATGATACCTGGCACCCATCGATCTATCACAAATCAGAAGAGATTTTTCGGTCTGCCGGGATCCCCATGCTCCGTGCGTTTGTTTCGTTTGGTGAGGGGATTATCGGTCCATTCTCTTTTCCCGATCGGCCTGGATGTTCAACCTGTACCGACTTGCGGCGTTTGCTAACTGGACCTTACAGGAGAGAAATGTGGGAGCTGCAGAATAAGCTCGCTTTGACGGAAGGTTTGCAGCCAGACGCATGGTCATCGCGGACCGGTTTATCTCAGATGGCCTTTCTGATCAATCGGGAGGTACAGAGGCTCCTTCAAGGTGAACCTACATGCATAGAAGAGCATGCGTTCATTATCGATTTGCGAACGCTTCTGACGTCCAGGCACTTTGTTTTGCCAGACCCGCAGTGCCCCGTGTGTGGTCATTTGCCCGCTGATACTGCAGAATTAGCGGAAATGAAACTTGCTGCCAGACCGAAAATTAGTGAGGAAAGTTTTCGCTGCCATCCAATCGAAGACTTGAAATCTGTGCTAATCAAAGACTATCTTGACCTTCGTACAGGGGTTTTTAATGGGATGATCCATGACAACTCCTTGCCGTTTGCGGATGTCATCGTAAATATGCCGCTATTTGGGGCAGATGAGGGAACCGCAGGCCGATCGCATTCTTACGAAGTAAGTGAGCTAACAGCTATTTTAGAAGGACTGGAGCGGTACTGCGGAATTGGGCCCCGTGGGAAAAAGCGGACGGTTCGAGATAGCTATCAAAACGTAAAGACAATAGCACTGAATCCAGAATCTGTCGGTTTACATGAAAAAAAGTGTTACGGGAATAGTAATTTTCCGTTTAAAGCTTTTGATCCCAAAGTGCCAATGAATTGGGTCTGGGGCTATTCCTTTTTAAATAATCGTCCGATGCTCGTTCCAGAGTTACTCGCTTATTACAGCTTGGGTGATGGAGAGGGCTTTGTTTATGAGACTTCGAACGGATGTGCATTAGGGAGGAGTTTGGAGGAGGCAATTTTTCATGGAATCTTAGAAGTTGTGGAACGGGATTCGTTTCTGATAACCTGGTACGCCCAACTCCCGCTTCCACCACTTGATCTTTATTCAACTAACGATAAAGAATTAGAGTTGATGGTTGACCGGCTGCGTGAGGTGGCGGGCTATGATGTTTATCTTTACAATTCAACAATGGAACATAAGATTCCAAGCGTTTGGGGAATCGCAAAAAACAGAAATTTGAAGGGAGTAAACCTAATTTGTGCCGCTGGGGCAAATCCCGACCCTGTGAAGGCAGTAAAAAGCGCGCTGTTTGAACTTGCTGGGATGATGTACCGCCATGATGAAAAACTAGAGCAAAACCGCTTGAAATATGAACGGATGCTTAATGATCCGTATGCAGTCGAAACGATGGAGGATCATGGACTGCTCTATGGCCTGCCAGAGGCCGAGGAACGCCTGAATTTTTTATTGAACCAAAGCAGTCCATTAAGAACGTTTGTCGAGGAATTTCCGCCCCATCCGAGGAACAAGGATTTGAGGGATGATCTTGAGGAGCTCTTCCAAAGATTTCGCCTCTTAAATCTCGATGTTATTGTTGTTGATCAGTCCACGCCTGTAACAAAACGGAACGGACTATATTGCGTTAAAGTACTCATTCCAGGAATGCTGCCAATGACATTTGGACACCACCTAACACGGGTAAGAGGTCTGGAGCGGGTGCTCAATATTCCAATGAAGCTTGGATATACGAATCGGCCGTTAACCTATGAACAGCTGAATCAACATCCGCATCCGTTTCCTTAAATTGATGAGCAGGAGGTGAAAAATGGATTTTGAGACATTTTTAGACCATTTGCATTTTGACCCGGAGAAAATTCTTCCGCAGGATTGGAAGGTAGATTGGGACGACGCACCACTGCCCTATAAATTGTATCGTGATTTACAGGAGTTCACTTTACCTTCCGAACTTCCTTTATCAATTGAAGGACAGAATACTACTGATCTGCCAAAACTGGAAAATATTGGTCATTTTCTCTGGTATGTATACGGTCTAACTCAATATTCCCAAACGGCTTTCCCCAGTATGCCGCCGGAAACAAATATAAAAGTGGCCCAATCCTTTCGCCGCTTTGTTCCCTCCGGCGGAGCACTATATCCTAATGAGCTATATGTATATTTAAAGCTGTCTGAAATACCAGAAGGAGTTTATCATTACTCCACGCTCCATCACCGCCTTGTTTTGATCAGAGAAGGTAATTTTGATTCCTACTTAGAGAGAAGTATCGGAAAAACCTGTAACATTTCCAATTGTTTTGCGGCGGTGTTTGTTTCAACAGTATTTTGGAAAAATTTTTATAAATATCATAATTTCTCATACCGTCTACAAGGCTTGGATGCAGGTGTGATCATAGGGCAAAGCCTGGAAGTTGCGGAGCGAATGGGCTTTACTACAAAGGTCTGCTATCAATTTCTTGATCGGCCGGTTAATCATTTGCTCGGGCTGTCTGAGCAGGATGAAAGTGTATATGCTGTTATTCCATTATCAACACAGTCTATTATCCAACTTGAAGATGAGGAAAAAAGTTTTTCGGCTGCATCCTTGTGCCAAGAGCTTCCCGAACGAAAGGCTGAGATCTATCAACGCTCAAAAAAAGTGATCGATTATCCGATGCTAAGGAAACTAAACGAAGCATCGATGAATGAATCAACTGATTCGTTTGTAAAGTTGGAGCATGGCAAACACAGTAATATTTATTCAAGCATAGAAACAATCATGCTGCCATATACAGAACCAATCACCTATGATTTTGCCTCCGTGTGCAGGGAGCGCCATTCTCCTGATTTTGATTTTAGACTAGGAAAAGTGAATCAAACACAGATCTCTACATTGTTAAAAGAGGCATTGTCTGTTGTGTATAGAAATGACTTGGAGGAAGCCGATTGGAATGCTGATCTTCATGTCGTTTTATATGGCTGTTTTTATAATGTTGAGGGTATTCCCAATGGGGCCTATTCTTATGAAAAAAACGCCCATGCCATAAGGAAAATCTCTGCAGGGGATTACCGAGGGTATCTACAATCCGGCTTAACAATGAACACTGTGAATTTGTTTCAGGTTCCGCTCTGTTTCCACATCGTTGGTGACAAAGACCATCTAATCAAGAGAATGGGATATCGGGGGTACCGGATTCAACAAATGGAAGCGGGTATTTTAGTGCAAAGGCTACTTTTGACAGCCGGCGCTTTAGGAATGGGCGGCCACCCTTTGCTTGGCTTTGATCCTAAATCATGCGATGAGCTTTATCAAATTGATTTAAAAGAAAAAACGAGCTTGATTCAGTTACCTGTCGGTCCCTACCGGCCGCGTGCGTGGTTAAAGGGAGGTCTGCATTGAGCGGGTAAGAACCCCGATGATTTATATCAATATTCATTTGCCAAGGATTGGTCGATGTTTGCAAAGGGGCTGACTGAAGAAAGGGAGATACTGAATTACTTAATGAAGTCAAAAATAAATAGGAAAAACACAAAAAAGCAGTAATTCACTGCTTTTTTGTGTTTTATGAAAGATAAGAAAGCATAATTTTTAACTTTGAGAATTGTCTAGCTTCAGCGCCCAGCGATTAATGTACTTCGCTCACCTCCCTACGATAAGTCAAGCACGAAGGCGATAACGCGCTTCGTGTTTCCTTTATCTCATACGGTGCGCTCCAGTCCATACGTCGCTAAACGGGCGCTCGCTTCCGCATTTCTTCGGATATGCATGGGCCTCTTAAAGGCTGGAAAGAATAATTATGACTAGGTTTTGGTAAATCCGCAAATGGTATGATCTGTTAGGAGAGGTCAATTGTGATAACTCTTTATCGAAGAACAACGGAAGCTTGGAGACAAAGAAATTTTGCACTTTTAACCCCTGAATCAATTGTTTTAGGTGTTTTGATGGCAATGATCGGAGGTTTTTTGGACGCTTACACCTTTGTAAGCAGAGATGGTGTATTTGCCAACGCCCAAACAGGGAATTTCGTCTTATTAGGTGTAGAAATGGCACAAGGAGAATTAAACCAAGCATACCAGCATATTCCTCCTATCTTTGCCTTTGTGCTCGGGGCAGCCGTTGCAGAAACCTTTAAGCGTTGGCGGGGAAAACGATTATTTCAAGCTCCCGGCCGTGCAGTCCTTCTATTAGAGATGGTATTACTTGTATGTGTCGGATTCCTGCCACCAACGATACCAAATATGGCAATAACAATCATTATTGCATTTGTTGCATCCATTCAATTTTCAACATTTCGAAAGCTGACCAGATGGAATTACAATACGACGACAATCACAGGGAATCTTTTCACGGCAACAAAATCGGCCTATTCAGCTATTTTCGTTCATGACCGAGAGGCAGCGGTCCAGGCAATTCACTTTATCACCATCCTTTCATCCTTTCTGTTTGGAGCACTTGTCGGGACATTGTCGACTTTCTATTTTGAAACAAAGGCAATTTGGATTGCAGCTGGAATTCTTGTGATCCTCATCGTCCTATTTACTGTTAAACCTGAGACGGAGTCTTCTTAGTTCCAGAAACGCACTATCATTAATCACTTAGCAACTGATAGATCCAAAAAAATGAACGAATTTCAAAGAATTTCCTTGTTTTTTAAATAAAATTCAGATTGTAATTGATGGAAATTATATGTTAGTATATTATAGTAAAATAATATGGTAACGTACTAAAGTAAAGGGGTTTTCTTCTCTATGAAAAAACGTTTAGTCACTATGATTCTAGTATTTGCAGCCGTGTTCGCAATCATGGCAGGATGCGCTAATTCTAATTCAAAATCTTCTCCGGGCCAAGACAACAAAAAGACATTGGTGATTGGTGTCGATGATACATTTGCACCAATGGGATTCCGTGATAAAAGTAACAATCTCGTTGGTTTTGACATTGATTATGCGAAAGCAGCCGCTAAAAAAATGGGTACAACAGTGAAATTCCAACCAATCGATTGGAGCACAAAAGAAGCCGAGTTAAGCAGCGGACGTATTGACCTTATTTGGAACGGGTACACAATTACGGACGAGCGAAAAAAGAAAGTTCTTTTCACAAAACCGTATTTAAAAAATTCACAAGTAATTGTAACCCGTGCTGATTCAAACATTAATAAATTGGATGATTTAGCAGGCAAAGTGGTTGGACTTCAATCACAGTCATCTGCAGCAGATGCTTTAAATTCGAATCCAATCAAATCCAAAATTAAAACGGTAACAGAGTATAAAACCAATGATCTCGCACTAACTGATTTGAAAAATGGCCGTTTGGATGCAGTTGTGATTGATGAGGTTGTTATTAATTATTACATGTCGTTGCAGAAAAACTCCTACAAGGTGCTAAGAGACTCGCTTGCTCCAGAAGAATACGGGGTTGGCGTGAAAAAAGGTAATGAGACCCTTTTGAATAAATTGCAAAAAGCACTTGATGAGATGAACCAAGATGGTTCAGCAGCTAAAATTTCTGAAAAATGGTTTGGTGCTAATAAGGTATTAAAGTAAATTTTTTAAACTTAAATTAGAAAAAGCAGGGTTCCATTTAGAAACCCTGTTTTCTTTCGTGGAGGAACTTTTTATGTCCCTAGATTATTTCAATTCCGTTATCATGCCTATGCTTCAAGGAGCGGAGACTACCATCTTTTTATTTTTAATTGCAATTGTATTATCCATTCCGTTCGGTTTTTTGTTGACATTGGCCGTAAATAGCACTTTCAAGCCACTGTCCAGTTTAGCACAGGCTTATATTTATATCATGCGCGGTACGCCATTGCTGCTGCAGCTTTTGGTAATTTGCTTCGGACTGCCGATGATTCCTGGAATTGGCCAATATTTGGTGCTAGATAGATTTGTCGCAGCTTGTTTAGGCTTTATTTTGAATTACTCTGCCTATTTTGCAGAAATCTTCCGTGGCGGGCTTCTGGCGATTGATAAAGGCCAGTATGAAGCGTCTCAGGTGCTCGGGTTAAATAGATGGCAGATGACTACAAGGATCATCCTTCCACAAATGTTCAGGATTGCCCTTCCGGCTGTAACAAACGAATCGGTTACATTAGTGAAAGATACAGCATTACTATATGCCGTTGCAGTTCCAGAATTGTTACACTTTGCTGAAACAGCGGTAAACCGTGACTTTACAATTATGCCTTACTTCTACGCAGGTTTGATTTATCTGATCATTACATTCGTATTAAGCTTATTCTTTAAATGGCTTGAACGGCGATTCAAATTTGAATAGAAGGGGGAGACAAACATGGCTATCATTGAAATTTCCAATTTAAAGAAATCGTATGGCAAACATGAGGTACTTAAGCAAATTACCTTTGAAGTGAATAAAAATGATGTGGTTGCTGTAATCGGTCCTTCCGGTTCAGGGAAAAGCACAATGCTTCGCAGCTTGGTCCATCTTGAAGATATAGACGGAGGGAGTATTTGCGTTTCCGGCGATTATCTAGCAAAGGATGGAGTATACTCGAAACCGCAGGAGATTAAACAGATCACCTCCAAAATGGGCATGGTTTTTCAGCATTTTAATCTTTTTCCGCACTTGACGGTAAAAGAAAATTTGGAGATTGCTCCTAAATTGTTAAAAAGGGAGCCTTTAACAACAATTCAACAGCGGAGCACTGAACTGCTTGCGAAAATCGGACTTACTGATCGAGCGAAGGCCTACCCGGCAAACCTTTCGGGGGGCCAAAAACAAAGGGTTGCCATTGCCCGAGCACTGATGTTGGATCCCGAGATTATGCTCTTTGATGAACCAACTTCTGCCTTAGATCCTGAATTGACTGGTGAGGTCCTTGAAGTAATGAAAAATTTAGCGAAAGAACATATGACAATGATCATTGTTACTCATGAGATGGGGTTTGCCAAGGAAGTGGCAAACAAGGCTGTGTTTATGGATAATGGAGAGATCATTGAAGAGGGGCATCCAAATGACTTGTTTACAAATCCGCAGATGGACCGTACCAAGGCATTTCTGCATCGCAGTTTAGGGTAAGTTATGTAACTAAAGAGCAGCTAAACAAAAGGTAGTTTGCTTACTTTAAAAGATGATTGGACTGAAATGGAAAGAGCTCCTTATCCAGCAGGAGCTTTTTCAACGTCTAGCTTCGCATAGAAAGTGCTGACGTCGACGTTCCTTCATTCTAGTGCTTGCGTTTCGGTCCTTTTCGCGCTCGCTTGTTTTATTAGGAAATTAAATGGGGGCATAGATACGATGGATGAGCGGTTTTATGATGGCATGCTGAACATAAAAACGGCAGGGGATCAAAAGGGATTCAACAGATCAATGCACTATTATCGTTATGAGCCCACACCATACAGTGCACTAAAGCTTTTATTTGAAAAATATGAATTAACTAGTAGTGACCGGATCGTTGATTTTGGCTGCGGGAAGGGAAGATTAAACTTCTATCTTCATTATTTATTTAATGCTACTGTTGTTGGCGTGGAAATGAACGAGACCTTTTATCGAGAAGCCCTGGAAAGTCGAAAAAACTATTTAAAGAAGCATAGTCATGGAAAAGACAAAATTCATTTTCTCCACTGCCTAGCCGAAGAATACCATATTAACCCAATGGATAATCACTTTTACTTTTTTAATCCATTCTCAATCCAGATATTTACAAAGGTAATCAATCATATCTTGAAATCCGTTGAAAACACGGAAAGAGAAATTACGTTGATATTATATTATCCTTCCGAGGATTACATCTATTTTCTAGAAAACCAAACTACTTTTGTTTTAACGGAAGAAGTCATATTGCCTAGTGTTTATGAACATAATCAAAACGAGCGATTTTTAATTTATCGCTTGTGAATGAGCTAAGCAGGTTATTGTATAAAAAGTGGCATGAGCATTCCGCCTTTTACTCTTAGCCTTCTCACTTTAACCTTGTGGATTGCTATGTTTCTTGACTACAGCTTCAGAACCTAAACGAGTTAAAAGTGTTCCAAGATTTTCGGTTACGCCTAACCCTTTATTGGATTGCCCAGATTCTGCAGAGCTAGATGTTATGGAAATAGGCGCAATCTTCAACGCACCCCCGAAATTTACAATCCCACCTGAAATAGTATTGATAAAAATTCCCTGACTGCTACTTGTCAAAATAATTCTCCCCATTTCATTTTCTTATATAAGTATGTTCAGTCACGCGTCAGCGTATAAACACATCAACTAAACATGTTAGAAAAATATTTTAAGATTGTCCAGTATAATCATTCCAGCACAATCTTTTAAAGCCGACCATTTTGGTCGGCTTTTATTCTAGTCTAGGAAATTATAAAAAAATTTTCTATTGGTAACTTTGAATGAAGTTGATCAACGTCTAGCTCCAACGCCCAGCGACTAGTGTACTTCGCCCACCTCCCTATGATAAGTCAAGCACGAATGAGCTAACGTTCTTCGTGTTTCCTTTATCTCAGTGTGTGTGCTCCAGTCCATACGCCGCTAAACGGGCACTTCCGCTTTTGTTCTAAAGAATCTTGGATGAGATGCTTTAAATCTTTTTGTTGGGTGTTTTTTCATAATCTAGCCGGTCATTGGTAAGTGACCAGCCGGTTTTTAGGCCGAAAATGAACCAGGTCAGTGCTAAAGCACCGAGCGCAAAAATAGTATCACCGATGATCCGCAGCCAAACAAATAAATGGACAATACTTTGTGACATAAATTCTGCGGAGCGTGCATACCACATGCCGTGCTGAACGCTGGCCCATGTCTGCATTAAGCCAATCGGTAACAAACTGATCAGTACCATCAATGCGAGACCAATATTAACTGCCCAAAAGGCAAACGTTAACGCACCAGTTTTCCATTCACGTCTTACTGTTAGACCGCGCAAGCAAAAGAGCATTAAGCCTATGCCCAGCATGCCGTAGACACCAAATAAAGCGGAGTGGCCATGGACAGCTGTCGTATTTAATCCCTGCATATAATATAAAGAGATTGGCGGGTTGATAAAGAAACCGAATAATCCGGCGCCAACTAAATTCCAAAAAGCAACCCCGATAAAGAAATAAATCGGCCATTTGTAGGCAGTCACCCATGCACGGGCTCGACTTCGGGTCACGTTTTCATAGGCCTCAAATCCAATTAACACTAATGGAACAACTTCAAGGGCGCTAAAGGTTGCTCCAAAGGCAATAACCCCTGTAGGAGTGCCGCTAAAGTATAAATGATGGAACGTACCAATAATACCCCCGAATAAAAAGACAATGGTTGAAAATAAAACAGAAGTGGTTGCTGTCCGCAGTCCTAATAATCCCATTCTTGTAAACAGGAAGGCCATTACGACGGTGGCAAACACTTCAAAGAAGCCTTCTACCCAAAGATGGACTACCCACCAGCGCCAGTATTCAGCAATTGCTAAATTACTGTGCTGTCCCCATAATAATGCCGGAACATAGAAGACAGGAATAGCTGTTGATGCGATTAAAAACAAGGCAAGGAGGTGTTTGCTTTCTTTAAGATTTTTAAATGCAGGCAACATGGCTCTAACCATCAGGAATAACCAGAGGAATAATCCGATAGTAAGGAATATTTGCCAGAAACGACCTGTATCTGTATATTCGTAGCCTTGATGGCCAAACCAAAAGTTAGCAGCATGGCCTAATTTTTGTTGGACTGCAAACCATTGGCCAATCATTGACCCTGCTACAATAATAATCAAACATACGAATAAAAAATTCACACCAAACCGTTGGAATTTGGGTTCATAGCCGGAAACGGCAGGAGCCATGAAAAGCCCAGTTGCCAGCCACGCTGTTGCGATCCATAAAATTCCTAGTTGCGTGTGCCAGGATCTAGTTAAGGAATATGGGATCCATTTATCTAATGGAATGCCATAAAAGCCACTGCCCTCAACTTGATAATGGCCTGTTATCGCTCCTAGTAAAACTTGAACAAGCCATAATGCCGCAACCACCCAAAAATATTTTTGAGTTGCCTTCATAGAAGGTGTAGCTGACATGGCCAAGAGCGGATCCCTCTCAGGATATGACTCTTCCACTTCGTGATGCTTTTGGATAGCATAATACCATGCCATGCCCCCAATCGCACCAAGCAACAGGACAAAGCTAACAACAGACCAAACAATCATTTCTCCTGTTGGTTTGTTGCCAATTAAATCTTCATTCGGCCAATTGTTTGTATACGTGACATTGTCGCCGGGACGATTCGTCTCGGTTGCCCACGTCGCCCACCAGATAAAGCTAATAAAAGAATGAAGCCGGCTTGGGTCCTTAATTACATTTTTTGGCATAGCGTAATCGTTTCGCAGCTTGTCAAACTTAGGATCATCTGTGAATAACGAAGAATAATAGTTACTTACATTGGCAATCGCCGCTGCCCTTTGTGGTGTTATAGTAATTTTCCCAGTGTCTTTATCGTACGTATTTTTCCTAATTTCTTTTTTTAGCCGCTCGCGGAGTGCTGCTTTTGACTCATCGTTTATCTCAGAATATCTCTTTCCGAAATCCTTCGTTGCCCAGCTATCTAACATCCACATTGCTTCATTATGAAGCCAATCTGCTGTCCAATCTGGTGCAACATAGGCACCATGTCCCCAAATGCTTCCCATTTCTTGTCCACCAATGGATTGCCAAACATTTTGCCCTGTTTGAATATCCTGCTTGGTGTATAGGACGGTTCCATCGGATGAAACAACCTGATTTGGAACAGGCGGTTCTGAATAAATGAGACGGCCACCGTAGTAGCCAAGAATCGCAAATGAAGCTATAAAAACAATGGTAAGGCTTATCCATAACCTTGTATAACGCATAAACACACCTCCGTGAAAGTATATATAAATCCCTTCCACATTTGCGAAAGAAAATATACCCATATAGTTCCCGTAATTATAGAAAAGATTCCTTTTAGTAGTTTTGTTGGGAAAATTTATAATCGAAGATATTGAAATAATAGGAGTGAAATGTTCGGTTGATCATTTGTCATCTAATAAATGAATTATCGGTGATTTTTCGTGATCTCGTATACAAGAGGGATTATACAGGAAGTATTTAAGGGAGGATTATTAATCCCATTTGCTTTGTAGGGGGGAAATGAAAGTTAAAAGCTGCCATATGGGCAGCTTTATAATTACAGATAGGATGTACATTACTGAGTAGAACATGATAAAATTATTCATTAAAGAACCCAAGTGCATACCTTACTCCTTCATGGATATCCTTTGTTTCGTATGCAGTAAGGTCCTCAAAGCTAATTTTCAACCTAACATCTTCTAATTCGTAGCCGCTATCTAAATCAATATTTAACAGGACTTCATAACCTTCAGCATCTACACTCGTTTGAATGATGTTGAAGGTCTGAATAGATGTACCTGTCTCATACTTGAATGGTTCTAAGGAATCTGCCATTAAATCACCCCCAAATTTCTTTAAAGTGAATACGATGAACCTTATTATAACCAATCTTTCAGAAACGAATTATTTAACCTGTTTGTAAAGTCCATTTAAAAAATAATGCCGAACAAAAATAGAGGATAAATATTTTCTCATTTAAAAGGAAAAATATCTCTAGGAAGCAGGTCAAGTTGAAGTGGTAAAGGATGGAGATTATCGGGTAGTTACCCAAATTCACGGGTAAAATGTAAAAAGGGGGGATTTAGGCTTGAAGCCAGAAGAAAAGGACGTAAACATTGAATTGACATGTACGGAAATTGGCGGACTTTGGGGTATTTATCTTCAAGAAAGCATGAACCATTGTTTTCTGCTATACTTTTTGCACCATCTTCAAGATAAGGAGATCATCCCTCTGGCGAAAGAAGCATTCCAAATTTCTGAAGATCGCTTACATACAATAAAAGAGATTTTCCTTGCTGAAAATTTTCCGGTACCCATAGCTTTTTCTGATGATGAGGTAAACTTAGCAGCCCCACCGCTTTTTAAGGATGTTTTTACTTTAAGCTATATTTACATGATGAACCGACTCAGTATGATAAGTTTCGGGTATACGGCTTCAAACAATGTTCGATTAGATGTACTTGATTTCTTTACAGGATGTTTGCATACATCCACGGACATGTTCGGAAAAGCAGTGAAGATGATGTTATCCAAAGGCATCTATGACCGTCCTCCTAAAATGACCTATCCTAAAGAAATCGAGTATGTTCAAAAGAAATCATTTTTTTCGGAAATGATCGGGGACAAACGACCATTGAACGCGATTGAATTGTCCGAAATATTCTTTAATATTGAGAGGAATTACTTCTCAGTTCTGATCATGCTTGGTTTTGCTCAAGTGATAAAAGACAAAAAACTTAAGGAACAAATATTAAAAGGAAAGAAAATAAGTGAAAAACAAATCTCTTACTTCAACAATTTGCTTATGGAAGAAGATCTGCTTGGTACAGTAACGGTTAGCATGGAAGTTACCGATTCAACAATTTCTCCATTTTCAGAAAGACTCATCTTTACAATGATAAGTAGCTTAAATTCCGTCGATATAAGTTTAATTTCACACGCTTTATCACGGTCTACGAGAACAGACCTTATAGCCGAATATACGAAAATTGTTGCAGAGGTAATGATGTACAGCAAAGAAATAATTGACATAGTGGTAGAGAAAAAGTGGCTCGAGCAAACTCCGCTTGTAACGAATCGAAAGAAGCTGCAAAGCGAAAAGGAGTAAAAAAAAGTACAGATCATGTACTTCTTTTTAATCTATTTGCAACATAAGCAAACGAAAGTTTCTTCACAGGAACATACTCTTTCGTTTCAATTTGTACAAGGAATTCTAATATGTCTTTCGCAGCATTTTGATTAATAAACTGTCTTTGTGAATCAATGATTGTTTTTAATTTTTCGCCATCGTTTTTCAATAAATTTTCAATTACCATGTTTATATGGCTGGCATCGTTGCAAACGACTCCTAAATTGTTCTTTTCAGCAAACAATGGGTTGTCCTTTTCTTGGCCTGGTAATGCACCGGTAATGACAATTGGCAGGTTGGCAGCAATAGCTTCAAACATGACATTCGGACTACCTCTTGTAATTGCAATATCAGCTATGAACATTAGATCTTGTATATTTTTGACAAAGCCAAAAATCTCAACCCTGTTACCAAATTGCAGTGAAAGTGAAGACTCCAATTGTTCTTTTAATTTTTCGTTTCTTCCTGCGACAATGCTAACCGAACAATCAAAGTTGTTAAGCAGGTTTTCAGCAATTGCCTTCATATTCCCTACTCCTTCACCGCCGCTCATGATTAAAAAGTGTAACCCGGTTAGTTTTGAATAAGTCCTTACTGATTCACGATAAAACCTTTGCCGAACAGGGAATCCAGTAACTTTAATTTTTTCTTCCGGAACACCAAACTCAATGCATTTTTCTTTCGCTTCTTCTGTAGGACTAATAATATAATCAGCTCTACGGTCTGCCCATAAAGGATATATATTTACTAAATCGGCGATAAGGGTACCAAAAGGTATATTTAGCTGGTGCTTTTCTAAAATATTGATAACGGAGCCATTAAAATTAGGATGAATCGATAAGATTAAATCTGGTTTTAGCTTATCTAACAAGGTTAATAATTTGTGCTTAATCATCGTCTCTATAAATCTATCAACGAGAAAGGAATTAAGTGCCGAAAAATGCCAAATCATTTTCCACAACTGTTCCGAGTATCTTGTGATCGGGCCATATGACTTTCCAATGCCTGATAAAACCTTACCACCTAATGAAAAACCGTCGACAACATGTAATTCAATCTTTGTGTTCACGCCAATTTTTTCAGATAAGGATTCAGCAATACTTTTGTGTCCATGACCTGTGTGATCAGAAGAAATAACAAGTACTTTTTTACGCATATTATCAAACCTTTCTCCACAAACAAGTATCCTACTATATAAACAATAAATTCTTTCAGTTTAATTGTAAATTTTAAAAAAGTTCATTTTTAAAAAATAGCATTCAAAACAAAAGACTTCATTCGTAACGTATAAGTTCATTTTATTTTTATATTTTTTTAAAGCGATGTTCTTTTATATTTATTTTCGGACAAAAGAAAAAGACCAAGAACCTTAGGTCTTTAATTTATTTCTTGATAATACCAAGATATATTATATATTTTATAAAACTGATTGCATTATATCATTTTAAAAAGGGAAACAGCAAGGGTTAATTGGCATACAACATGGGTTTATCGGAACACAGCAGGGGTCAGGGATTGGATAGCAGCAAGGTTCATAAGCAGGAAAATAACAAGGGTTATAGGCTGGGTATTGTGGTGGAACATTAGAATAAGCAGGCATAATAGGCATAGCGGGTTGCAACTGAACTGGTGTAACATTAGGGGCACTAACATAAGGTTGATTTGGCATTACCGCAGGGGTAACGTAAGGTTTCTTTTCCATTTTTAAATTCCTCCTCACTTATTAAATACACCATAGTCTATGTGTAAGTTCTATAAAAGTATAGACAAATACCTAAACCCCTCAAAAAGCTTTGAAGTAAATCACTATAAAAATAATATGGTAATCAGCCTGAATTTTTCTTTAAATTAGTTGTATTTGTAGATTGACTATTCCGAATTTTCTGCTTCTTAATAAAGCTTTCCGTACCATTGAATCGGTTGCATAGAAAAAGCTATCGTAAAATCGATAGCTAAATAGATCTGCCCAGCTTTTTAGGCTTATATATAATTCTTATTGATTGCGTTTCCACGAATAGCATGCTTATCGCGATTTTTTTTTAGTCTTTTCAGTCTTTCTTTCTCGTAAAAGAAATGAACGATAAAGTAAGAAATTAAACCAAGTACAGCTCCTAAAATGGTCATCCCAATTAACATATGGATGCCGCCGTGCAGGAGACTGATTAACCCACGGAAATCACCGTGCATTAAGCCTTGAAAAGAAAAAGCTGTACCGTGATTAATTTTAACTCGCATAGGAAAGATTATATTCCCAATTTGTTTTGCAATAGGTAAAAGAATAACGGGGAGAAAGGATAATTTTCCAATTACATTACCAATGATCGCCGCCGGTAAAGAACCTTTGGATAAACGTACAATGGGTACAAACAATATATAAATAAGTGATGCTGTTGAAATCACTAACATTTCAAGACCGAAGCCGAGAGCAAATCCTAACGATACCTTTTTCGCTCCGCCAGGTGAGCGAAGAAGCTTAATAAAATTCAGCTTAAAAACACGTCCAACCCGTTGATAGAAATTATATTTTTTTTGTTGTTTTCCGCTCATATGGTAATCCCCTTTTTTAAACACATACGTTACTTATATTCTATATTAAACTGAGCCCATTTAACCACTCAAAAGTTCTTGTTTTTCATATTTTTAAATTTTGTAAGTGCTATATAAATTAAATATAATTCCCTCATAACAACATTGTATACCATTTTATTTGATGTATTAATGCCAAATTGAAAATTTCCAAATTCTTTTAGTATGCTAATTGAACGGTCTTGCCGTCTGATATTATCAGTAGAAATTGTTGCAAAAAAAACGAGAGTGTTCAGCTCTCGCTTTTTTTTACAATTTATCTATATTATGTTATTCAAAAACTTCTTTTGATTCGACCGAATTCTTTCTCTTTTTTTTCCAATATACAAAAAGGACTACGCCTAAAATCAGTACGGCTGCTGGAATGAGAAACATTTTGTTTTTCATAATATAGAATGCAACGTATCTCCATCTTTCTCCAAGAACCCTACCTAATGTAATAAAGGTAAAACACCATACGAAAGCTCCTGAATAAGCAAATAGAGCAAATTTTTTAAAGGAAAAACTGTTTATCCCTGCCAAATAAGCGGTTACATGGCGAATTCCAGGAATAAAGTACCCAATGAAAAGCAAGGTCGGGCCAAATTTTAAAAATAACGTTTTGGTTTTATTGATTTTGTCATTCGTCAGGTGAACTTTTGGACCAAATTTCTGCAAGAATGGAAGTCCCAATTTAATTCCTAAGAAGTAACTAATCGATATTCCGCAAAATGCTCCAATTAATGCACATAGTAAGGATGGAAGGTAAGCCATTTTTTCTTGAAAAACAATATATCCAACATAGGTGAGCAACACTTCATCAGGAATGGGAAGTCCAATAATACCGCCTATTAATGCAATCATGATTCCATAGTATCCGTAGTGCTCTAGAAGATATATTACATGACCCAAATTGTTCACATCCCGACTTTAAAGATCATTTTCTATTTACGTGTCAAAATTGAAATAACAAATTCTCTAATGTTAAAAGAATATGTCCAAAGATAATATATGCTTTATGATTCGGATTAAATATCCATTCCAAAAATAATCCCAATTATCAGAAGTATATCGTTGTGTATAAGCAAGTGCAAACTTTTTTTCACCACCGGTAGTTTAGGTTACTAATAAGAAGCTGAGCAACAAAAAAAGAGCATAAATTCCAATGCTCTTTTTAATGGCAGTAAGTGAAGAAATTATTTATTAGTCAAGATCTTTACGATTTTTTCCTTTGATAAAGCGATAGGCGATGTAAGCAATGTATAACGGTGTCGCGATATAAATAAGGTAAGGAAAATGATGAGTGTAATGACTTCGATAAATAATATATAAAAGGCTGCCAAGGAAGATGGTCACAATCGTTCCGTATTTCGGCAGAGGAACTTCTTTTAGGCTAGGAATATGAATTTTACTAACCATTAGAAAACATAAGCCAGTGAAAATTATAGTTGTTACGATATGCGGAATAATTCTGCCAAAAAGTGTAAGGATTGCTAAAATTCCTCCGGCGGCTGTAATCGGAACACCAACGAAATAATGTAAGGATGAATTTGGGGGGCTAATATTAAATCTTGCCAACCGAAAGGCCCCAAACAAAGGAAAGAGTCCTGCTACCGCTAATCCTAAAAAGCCAAAATGAAAAAAGTAGGTGTAGTAAACCAAGAAGGAAGGGGCAATTCCAAAGGTGACAATATCAGCTAAAGAATCTAGCTCTTTGCCCAGATTGCTGTCAACGTTTAACATTCTAGCCAATCTGCCATCCATGCTGTCCAGCATCATCCCGATTATAATTAAAATGGCTGCATTTTTATACTGGCCATGTGCAGCAAAGCCAACGGATAAAAAACCGCAATATAAATTTCCAAGTGTAAACAAATTCGGTATCATTTTTGCAAAACGCATCTTTTGCCTTCTTTCTATTGTAAGAAATCATTTTGTAGTAATTTATTTCTTTTACTACTATCACTTTATCAGTTTTAAGAAAAATTTTCATCTGAAGTAAGCTTTTTCCTTTTCATTGAAATATAGGTTCTCCTTTCTGACATTGTCTATTGGAATCTATTATAGAACAAAACAGAGTAAGATAAATTGACAAAATGAAAATGGTTCATTCAAATTTTTTATATTTTAATATTTCTTTTCTTAAGATTAGATGTATTCGGCGCCATTGACGTGCAGTGTTTGCCCAGTGACATATCTGGAGTCATTGCTTGCGAGGTAAACAAAGGCAGGTGCCATTCAAAAGGATGGCCTGCACGTTTCATAAAGATCGCAACAACCTCTGCCGACATTGAAGCCGGAATTAGCGGGGTAGATCCCTTGATCAATTATGGAATTAGCGAGTGCACGGGTGAAGGAAACAATCGCCCCCTTGATAGAAGAATAATCAATCAACGTTTTTTCGCCGCGATAGGCTGTAACTGAAGTAGTATTAACAATCGCACAGCCTTGATTCAATATAGAAAGAATATGTTTTTTATCTTTTATTAAAGTAATTTTACAATTCATTTAAGAGTTGATCAATTCCTGATAAATCGACAAATTCCTGAATTTGGAAACTTTATAATTGGAATACACTCTAAAACTGTTTTCTACCTACATACAAAAACGTGTGGACCCAAAGACGAACTTACTACTATTCTCGACGGTATCCAAAGAAAGAGGGAGGTGTCTTTAAGGGATGGAAAAGTTACTCCGAAGGGCTGTCCAGCAAAAAAGACAATATTTAATTGAGCAGCTAATTAAATCTGGTATATATAAAAAAAACGATAAACATCTATATGAATGGACCTTGAGTGACTTAGAAGAGGAGTACAATTATGTAGAAGCAAATAGTACGGACCCAAACGTTAAAAAGTAAAATCAACTATCTATAAATCCAGTATGCTGGGACCATAAAGACAGTCAACTTGCTCTCAACTTTCATTTTTATTCATTTTCAGGCAGGTTTAAATACAAGGGAAGATGTTTAAAATAAGATAACTAATGAATGTCTGGCGTGGTAAATTTGAACTTTAACTTCATAACAGAATCAGTAACTTTATTAATAACTAGTGTGATCGTGCTAAGATTTGCAGGCAAAAAATCAGTTGCCAAAATGACCAGCTTGGAAACAGTCGTTATTTTAGCGATTGGCACGACGATGGGCCATGCAGTAAAGGAAAATAAATTTTGGCAGGTGATTATAGTACTCGTTACTTACGGAATATTTTTAATCATCGTCCAAAAGCTGGAGCTGAAATTCAGTATACTTGAACGATATTTAATTGGTGAGGCAACACTTGTCATTAAAGATGGGAAATTGATTTCGGATAGTTTAAAAAAGCTTCGAATGACAAAAAAACAATTAGAAATGAGGCTGCGTCAAAAAGGGGTATCCTACATTGCTGATGTTAGGATTGGAACAATTGAAGCAGATGGTGAATTCGCTTTCGAGCTTATGCCCGATGCAAAACCCGTTACACAAGAGGAACTTTTAAAAATAGTAAATAAACAGGATTCAGCGGCAAATTCAAAAGGAGAAAATATTTTTGATGTTGTTGTGAAAGATAATGAATAACTTGGGTGCTCCTTTATTAGTAAAGGCACAAAGCGTGAGTCATTACTACTAACAGTTGCTCACCTTTTTTTGTTCAAGAAAAATACAGGTGAGGATGATGCTGTATTATCCTTACCTGTAAAAGACCTTACAATTAGTCACTACAGTGAGATCCTCAGGGATCTCTATTTTTATAGGAAATTGTTTCATGATTTTCCAAAAAAACAGCGGGTAAATAAACACTGAGTGCTGTTATTCTGCCTTTTATGACAAAATGAGATACAGTTTTAATCTGTTTGTAACATGAATGGTACAAACTTTTGATATAAATAAGTATACAGGAGGGGACGTGTATGCAAGTGATAAAGCGTATAATTCTCACAATGTTTACTGGGGTGTTATGTATTTCAGGGTCGGTACTTACCTATGCACAATCAAATACAGAGGCTCTACAAAATATTCAACAGGAGCTTAATCAAAATGCTCAAGAAAAGCAATCTGTTACGAATCAGATTCAAAGTATTCAACAAGAGGTCCAATCGTTAAATACATATATTGCCCAGAATCAAGCCGCATTAGATAATACCCAGCAAAAAATGGCGGCAACAAATAAACTCATAGAAGCGAAAAAACAAGAAATTGTTACTCTCGAGGATAAAATTCTTGCTCGTAAAGAGGTTATGAAGAAGCGGATTGTTGCTCTTCAACATGATGATAATCTTAGTATCGTTATTAAAGTTTTCTTAGATTCTAAAAATCTCAACGATTTCATTCAACGTGCAAGTGCAGTATCCACGCTGTTAAATGCGGATCAGGATATTATGGCGGCACAGAAGAATGATCTCAGCCAAATTGAAACAGCAAAAAAAGAGATTGATAGGCAAGAGCAGGTTTTAGAAGAAGAACAAAAGGCTCTAGCGAAACAGCAGGCGGATCTCGACCAAAATTTACAAACGAGACAAGAAACTTTAACAGCACTGCAGGAGAAATTCAGTCAAATTGACCAACAAATGGCACTTGCTAAAGAACAAAAAGCTAATATTGAATCCCAAATACAAGCAGCACAAGAAAAACTTCGTCAGGAACAAGCAACAGCGGCGGCTCGTACAGCGGCGGCAGCAGCGGCTCCTAAAGGAAACACCGAAAGCAGCCCTGTTCAAGCTGCAGGGAATGGCGAAGAAATGTATGTTACTGCAACTGCATACAATCCGGAAGAATTTGCCTATATTACAACATCAGGCTACAATATTAAGGCAAATCCCAATATGAAATTGATCGCTGTTGATCCAAATGTTATTTCATTAGGTAAACATGTATGGGTTGAAGGCTACGGTGTTGCGATTGCAGGTGATACTGGAGGAGCAATTAAAGGTCATAGAATTGATGTATTAATGCCAACAAGGGCAGATGCATTAGTCTGGGGCATTAAAGCAGTGAAAATTGTTGTTCTGGATTAGCTAACTCAGTAATTTCTATAAGTGCAAATGATAAAAGCTGGATGGATACCTTTCAATATGGGGGTGCCATCCGGCTTTTTTTTATTAAAGAGAAAGGATAACAATTTCAACTAGGGATCATTTCTTGCTTTTTATCGTGTAAGGTTTGAAGTAAGTTTTGCATTTCATCCGTGTTCAAATACTTAGAAAGCTCATCCTGAGTAATTGACAAGTTTAATGATTGTATATGAAAAATAAACTTACCTTGGGGTGTTTCACCAATGTCAAAATTGTCCCCGACAAATGCTATGGACCCATTTGACCCTTTTTCTACATGAACATTTTTTAAACCATGATAAATAGCGGGTTTAATTGTTTTCTCGGCATAGGACGCAGTATAAGAGGCAACCTGTTTTCCTTTATTGAACACGTCGTTAGAGGAATACCCAAAAAACGTAACCATTACCAGTCCAATGATTGCAGCTATCATGGTCAATTTAAAGGTGGCTCTGAATAAGCTTCTTATCAGAATAATACCTACAATTACAATGATTAAAGTGATGATCGGGTGACCAAGCGGAATTAATGCAAACAAATTATCCATCTAAAAACTCCTTTCTTCTAATTTCTGTTACAAAAAAATTTATGGAATCGATTTAGGTGAAATAGACCAAGTGAAACTGACCATTACACCAGATATTTTTAACAGTTTGATCCAAAGTATATACTTTTAAAACAAATGTCTGACACAACGGAAAGAAAAAATAGAGGAAACATGAGTGGGATCGATAACATTTAATTCAGAAAATAAAAAAGAAGTATCAAGCGACACTTCTAAAGTGGGAAAGTGAGTTAATGGACAAGCAAGGAAAAGTGAAGATGCAATAGTCTCAAAGTTTAGTTCCTCAAGAATTGATATTTTGAGATGTAACGATCAAGCTTTTGACTGATTTCTATTGTTTTTTCACTGTTGAGTCCTTCTTTGATGCCAATTCGAATCATTTCTTCACGAAGACTTTCGATAAGTTTTTCGAGTTTAAATTTTTCATCAATCATTGGCATAAAAATCATGAACGATCTCCTTTATAGTAGTATATGCTTACCAATTTATCATAAATTTACAAAAAAATTAAGTGATTTTTCCTACACTAAAGGACTACTTTAGGACTAAATAATAAAAAATTCCAATCACGGGACAAAATCCTTCTAAAAACAAAAAAATAACCCCAGTTGTCTGGGAGTCTAGTTAAAACGTCTAGAGGGAAAATGGATACTTAGAAAAGGCTACTTCCCATACTATTAATGTTTTTGAATGGTATTTATAAGTACTGATTTGCACTTAGTACAGGTTATTTCTTCTAGTTGCTTAAATGTAATATTCTTTAAATCTTTTTTTTTAAGATCATAATTTAAATTAAACCTTTGACCACATTCGTAGCAGTAACGGTCTTTTACAACATGTCTGATCTTCGTTACATTGCAATAAAATGTAGGATAGAACATGAACATCCCTCACATTACAAGATTTTTACAATAATCTCGGTAACCCGGCTGCCTTGGCAAGAAGGTTGCTTTAGGCCCTTGGCTTTGCGTATTTTGCTTTCACAAAATTTGCCCTTAAAACCTATGTTAGCATATTATGTTTAAAAAAGGAAAAATAGTGATTTCTGATAATATCAAAGTTTGATAGGAGATAATTTAATCTAAGGAAAAATTAGCTCCTCTACTTTTGGAAACAACCCTACTCTATTTTCAAGGCGGTATTTTTGCTCACATTTACTTTTCCCAGTAAAAAGAAAAACATCAATTTAAGCTAATAAAGAAAAATAGAATAAGCAAAAAAATGTATTATCATTACATTTGGTTCAAAAATGGCCTTGTTTTCCAAACATGACTAGCCCTAAAAACGGGATAATAGTAAATGCCACTTTATAAAGTAGGCATATTTTGTAGGGGGATGACAATGGGTATTCTTAGCGGAAATCAAAAGGAAGAACCAATGCATTATGGTGAGGTTTATTTAACCTGGATGCACTTGACTGCTGCAAAAGCCTGTGTAGCAAGCTATGAAACCATTCTTAACCATGCTGGTGATGATGATCTAAAAAAACTGATTGAAGATATCATCGAAAATGGAACCAAACCTGAAATTGAAGAAATTGAAAGACTTCTTAAAGAGAATGGGGTTGGAATGCCCCCGACACCACCAGAGCGTCCAAAGGCATGCCTCGAAAACATTCCGCCAGGAGCACGGTTTTTGGATCCGGAAATTGCCAACAAGCTTGCACTGGACCTTGGAACTGGATTGATCAGTTGCAGTACAGTTATGAGCCAATGCATTCGAGAAGATATTGCCATGATGTATGGACAATTTCACATGAAAAAAGCCCAATACGCAGCGAAGACGTTAAGGCTGCTCAAAGAAAAGGGCTGGCTTGTTCCACCGCCTTTGCATATAAATACAGCTGCGGAATGTTAAGAAGGAGGCAGAATTATGTCGCATAAGGGTGAGTACCAAAGTAACGATCAGCAATATAAAATGCCAAATGCCCTTCGGCAGAAAAAAGACTTCGTTTATCGCGTTGGATATACCGCATCTACAGGTAATGACACCAACGGCAAGGATGAGCCTGGTAAGAGATCTGACCTATAAGAAAGAACTATCTAGTCTTTAAACAATACTAAAGGGCGTGGAGGTACTTCCACGCCTCTCTTTCTTATTAAGCTATTTACATTTTATTTAAACCATTAATCCCATTTTTTTTGCTTCAAATGATAATTCTTCTCTAAATTTAGGATGAGCGATTCCTATTAAAGATTTCGTTCTTTCTGATAAGCTCTTGTATTTTAATTGAACCATTCCGTATTCTGTAACAACAAAGTCCACATCATTCTTAGAGGTAGTCACCACAGAACCAACTGCTAAAGTTGGTTTAATCCTAGATATTTCACCGTTTTTCGCTGTTGAATATAAACAGATAATTCCTTTTCCATTTTTGGCTAATTGAACACCTGTTCCAAAATCAGCTTGTCCACCTGAAGAACTATAATATTTACCCGCCATCGTTTCAGAAGCACATTGTCCATAAAAATCCACTTCCGTGGTAGCATTTATAGCAACAATATTATCTTCCTTTGCTATATTGATTGGATTATTCACATATTCAACGGGTAGCATTTCAATACTGGGGTTACCATCTACAAATTCATATAACTTTTTAGAACCTAAAACGAAGGTTGCAACTATTTTTTCGGAATGTGTTTTTTTCCTAGCCCCAGTGATCACTCCATTTTCATATAACTCTGCAATCCCATCTGTTAACATTTCTGTATGTATTCCTAAATCCTTATGATCCTTCAGAAGACTAATAACTGCATTTGGAATACCGCCAATCCCTACTTGCATGGTTGAACCATTTTCGATATGTTCCGCAATGTACTCGGCAATGGTTACATCAATATCCTTTACTGTAACAGAAGGTAATTCAAATAGCGGCATATTATGTTTTACATACCCAATTATTTGCGAAATGTGAATTTTATTTGTTCCAAATGTCCTTGGCATATATTCGTTCACCTGAATGATTATTGGAATCTTCCCAATAAAATAAGAAGTGTAATCTGCGCCAGTCCCGAGTGAAAAATAGCCATCTTCGTCTATGGGGGACGTTTGACATACCAATATGGGTTTCTTTACGCGATTTTCGATAAGTTTAGGTACATTATGAAAATGATTAGGAACTAGCTCAATTGTTCCATTCTGATATGCTTTTCTTGCAAATCCGTTCATAAAATAAGAGTGATACTCTATTTGCGGGTATACTTTATGCATATATTTCCGATCTTTTAATTCGAGTATTTGGTGGAATTTTAAGTTTGAAAATAAATCTAAATGATCATCAATTTCAGACAAGATGGCATCTGGCTCTCCATTCCCTAATGGAATAATAATGTCTGAACCGTCCGGAATAAGATCCACTATTTCTTCAATCTTTTTTTCTTTTAGCAAGTATTGTTTCAAAGTCTAAACCCCTTTCTAATGATATTTTTACTGCCCAATTTATTCCGTATATTCACATCAGACTAATACTAACCTAGTTTAAGAAAGGATAAAAGATACCTTCACAATATTTATCCTCTTTTAGGGGAAGACAACCCCACTTACATAATGCAATGGCGGTTGTCTTGGTAATGAAAAAATTGCTAGAATAAATTATCCTAACGAATGACATAGATATATGAGGTGCTAAATGAGTATTTATCTCGCTTTACTAAGAGGAATCAATGTTGGTGGACACAACATTATAAAGATGCAAGCTTTAAAGAACGTATTAACAAATATAGGATTAGACCATGTTAAAACGTACATTCAAAGTGGTAATGTATGTTTTAAATCAGAAAAAACAGCAGAACAATTACAACTACAAATTGAACTTGAGATTCAAGAAAATTTCGGCCTTTCTGTCCCCGTTATCCTGAGAACAGCTTCAGAATTTGAGCAGATGATTAACGATTGCCCTTATCCAGTGAATTCATTATTGGAGGGAGAGAGTGTACATGTTGCTCTTCTGGCTGAAGTGCCCTCCCAGGAAGGGGTTAAGCAATTTCTCAATTATAAAAATGAATTGGAAGATTGTCATATAAGAGGTAAGGAGGTTTATCTCTTTTTGCGAATCAGCTTTCATAAATCTAAGCTTTCTAGTCAACTTCAAAAATTAGGTGTACATTCAACAGTTCGCAATTGGAAAACAATCAAAAAACTCGAAACAATGGCGAATGAGATGGAGAATTTTAGCTGAGAGCTAAAATCGTTTTGGAATTGTTACTGTTTTATTTTGAGTTTTCCTTTTTATTTTCTTTTACTATCGAATAAAGTAGCCAGCAACCAATGGCCAGCGGGAAAGACAAGCAAACCGCTATAAAATAAGAAGTGTTTAAGAAGTGGTTATAGATCCAATTATCGTACATTTTAAACACCCTTATAGATAATAGTTTTTAGTCAAATTGGATGAAAAAGTCTCTAAAAATATTTTGGGCTATTTGGGAGATTTTATACGAATTTATGAACATTACGTAGATATTTGAGGAAGGTTTTTGTGAGTAAGCTACCAGATAACGAAAGGTAAGGCTTTAAAAATTAAAGAGCTTGGACATCCAAGCTCTTTTGCAAAACCTAGCAAAACTAGTTAATTTCAACGCTTCTTTTCATTATTTTTTGCTGCTATCATCACCAGATTGGTCCTTCTCTCGATAACGTAAGTTTCCGGCATACTTCTCACCTTTTTGTTTGTTTAACTTTCCACCAAGGCTTACATTCGGGAAGCTGCTTGATTGTTTTTCTGGCATATTTTTCACCTCCATCTTAAAAGCAAGTAAGCGAGCAATAACGATATAGTTTTGTTGCAGTTAGCTCCCAGCTTTATCGTTAGTTTAAGAAATTAAAGGAAATTTCATACACAAATTTTAAAAAGATCCTGTCCCGATATCAACTTAATTTTAATACTTTTTTAATAGTCTGATTCTGTATGAATTGGTTATAAGTTGTCAATTTTGGTTAAGAATGGGTGGTGAACCTGTAAAAGTGGAAGTTAGATGCACGAAGGAGTTTTTATGATGGATAAAACAATAAATAAAAATAGAAATCCAAACTACTCTACCCGAACTGCTGGCCGCAATCTTTGGTCCGGAATCCTATTAGGTCTGGGTCTGGTGGCATTTATTGATGAAACGGTTTTTCACCAAATTTTGCATTGGCATCATTTTTATGACAAGTCGACAACGGAGATTGGATTAGTCTCAGATGGTCTGTTTCATGCTTTTAGCTGGTTCGCGACAATCGGGTCATTATTTATGTTCGCCGATCTTCGCAGGCGAAATTCCGTATACCTGCCGAGGTGGTGGGGAGGAGTCCTACTAGGGGGAGGGGGATTCCAATTATACGACGGCATCATTCAGCACAAGCTAATGCGTTTGCACCAAATCCGCTACAATGTGGAAATCTTCCCCTATGACCTGACATGGATTATTCTCTCGGTTGCCATGGTTGCAGTTGGGGTCATTCTTCTAGTCCGGACACGGCAAGGATTACAACAACAAGGAGAGACTGCTGTATATGGACAAAGCCAATCACCTTGATCATGGGGAGATAGTTGGAATAGTACCCCAGTTGCTGTTATCACTCCCGTTCTTGTTCGCAGCCGGTTTGTATATTTTTTGTACAGTCTACTCGAACCGATGCTGCAAAAAATGGCCGTTCTATCGGACGGCATGTTGGGGGTTTGGTGTATTTTGCACACTTGCGGTTGTGGGTGGTCCACTTGCGAATCGCTCGCACATGGATTTTAGAGCACACATGATTGGTCACTTATTGCTTGGTATGCTTGCACCGCTTCTAATGGTGCTTGCGGCCCCGATGATGCTTTTCCTACGTACCCTTCCCGTCGCTTTAGCACGAGATCTATCAAGGGTTTTAAAAAGCAGACCAGTCCGGATTGTCAGTGACCCCATTGTTGCAGCCCTTCTCAATGTCGGAGGGCTATGGATCCTCTATACCTACGGCCTATATGTGGGAATGCAACATAATCTTTTTCTTCACATATTTATCCATTTTCACGTATTCCTGGCTGGCTATATGTTTACCTTAGCGATGATTTCCGTTGACCCCGTACCACATAGACCTGGTTTCGTTTACCGTGCCATCGTTCTTGTGCTGGCATCGGGCGGTCACGCTATTTTAGCAAAATACATATATGTTCAACCACCCAGTGGTGTGCCTGTATTACAAGCGGAGATGGGGGGAATGATCATGTACTATGGTGGTGACATTATTGACATTATCATGATTATCATCCTTTGCTTTCAATGGTTTAAAGCTTCAAGACCTCGAGGATTGTTGGCAGATAATAGAGGAATTGCTGAAGATTAGTTTGAATTAATGTTTTAATGAACAATTTCTAGACTTTAATAGCGATAAGTTAATAAATAGTAATTTCTTGAAAGGAGTTTTACGTTATGAGTGAACATGGACATGGTCAACGTTTCAACCCAGATAAAGCAGGGAAATTACTCGATCCAAATCGAAGACAACTAATATCACCGGATACGGTTATGGATCTTTTAGGATTAGGACGGGACGATATTGTCGCCGAGCTTGGAGCAGGAAATGGTTATTTTACCGTTCCGATTGCAGCGCATACTGATAAAACGGTGTATGCAGTGGACATCGAGCCCAAAATGTTAGAGCTACTTAAAGAACATGCAAGTATCGACAATGTTGATAATATTAAGTACATAGAATCGAGTCTTGAACGTATTCCGATTCAAGAGGGTGAAATTGAGAAAATCCTGATTGCGTTTGTGATCCATGAAGTACCTGACCGGATTAAAGTGTATCATGAGCTAAACAGGGTCAGAAAGCTGGGCGGGAAAATTGTCATCCTGGAATGGCAAGCCGTTAAATCTGAAATGGGGCCTCCTCTACATGAACGGATTCCTTCGGGTGAAATGAAAAAGGAACTTGAAGAGAACGGCTTCCAAGTGGAAATACTCGATCTTAATGAAAAAATTTATGCTGCTTTAATTCAATGAACCATATGAAACTCGAGGGGTCTGAAGTTGTAAGAACCATTAAAGTATTCCTTAGTGGTAAGAATTCCTAAGATTTTAGCAAAAATGCAGGACAGTCTTTTTATCAAAGACTGTCCTGCATTTTTATTGTTTTTAACTAGATACGGACATCCGGTACTATAACACCTCATTTCTAATCATTCTGTTTCCAGTAAAAGTTAGGTGAAGTTAAAACAAAGGAAAAAGTACCAGCAACATGTTATAGTAAATAATATGATTTTTCTTATTTTTTAAAAAATAAGAAAACATAGCAGCTAAGAGTAGGAAGGAGTTTTAAGGAATGAGGGAAAGTTTAAAAAATCCCGTCGACATGGGTGAGGGAATCTCCCGTTCCAAACGACTATGGATGGCAGTTGTTTTAGGTTCATTAGCGGCATTCGGTCCCTTATCAATTGATATGTACTTGCCGGCTTTTCCAGATTTAGCAAGAGACTTTCATACCAGCCCTACTCTTGTTCAATTTAGTTTAACTTTTTTCTTACTGGGTTTATCGTCTGGCCAACTGCTGGCAGGTCCGTTAAGTGATGTGTTTGGACGCCGGAAGCCGCTTCTTATCGGGTTGATCCTTTATTTTGCTGTCTCTTTATTATGTGTCTTTAGCCCATCGATTTGGCTGTTTATTCTTTTACGGCTTATTCAAGGATTGGCGGCGTCTGCTGGTGTTGTAATTTCGAGGGCGATTGTCCGCGATCTGTATGAGGGATCAGAATTGACTAAATTTTATGCACTGCTTGCCTTAGTGAATGGGCTTGCTCCTATTCTTGCTCCCGTAGCAGGGGCACAACTGCTTAAAGTGGTCTCTTGGAATGGATTGTTCGTTGTTTTAAGTGTAATTGGTTTGATCATGTTTTTTGTTGTGCTTTTTGGCCTGCCAGAAACGCTTCATGAGAAGAAAAGATCCTCAGGGGGAATAAAAAATACCTTTATGACCTTTCGTAATCTTATCTTAGATCAGAGTTTCATAGGATACGCATTGGCACAAGGACTCGTATTTGCGGCCATGTTTGCCTATATCTCAGGATCGCCATTTGTAGTCCAAACTATTTATGGGGGTTCCCCCACAATGTTTAGCCTCATTTTTGCAGTGAATGCAGTTGGAATTATGATTGCTAGTCAAACGACAGGGAGACTTGCCGGGCGAATTCACGAATCAAAGCTTTTTGTCTTCGGACTAGGTTTATCCCTTATTGGAGGATTATGCTTACTTGCTTTGATTTTGATGCAGGCGAGCCTATATATTATTTTAGTGCCGCTCTTCTTTGTGGTGGCAAGTGTGGGTGTAACGAATACAGCCGGCTTTTCACTTGCGATGCAAAAACAAGGAAAGAATGCAGGAAGTGCCTCTGCTCTTTTAGGAGTATTGTCGCTTGCCTTAGGAGCAATAGCAGCACCATTAGTTGGCTTAGGTGGAGAACACACTGCTATACCAATGGGAATTGTCATCGTATGTGCAGGTGTTGGAGCAGCTTTGTCTTTTTTATTTCTCATTGTACGAACTAAAACAAATAGAAATGAAAATACGAACTATTAAAAGTTTTGAAAACGGGATGGAAAATGACCATCCTTTTTTCGTCGAGCCTATAAAATGGAAAAAGTGCCATTTTGGATGAAGGGGAACAGTACATTCGTTACATTTCTTTTGGGGACACACACAAGAATTTGGTATGCTAATAGAAACAATAAATATGATAGGAGAGACTACGATGAAAACAATAAAATCTGTCTCATTAATTGGACTTGGTGCAATTGGTGCTGCCTATGGAAGCAAATTGCATGATGGTTTACTTGACTCATTTCAAATAGTTGTAAACGAAGAGCGCATTGATCGCTATCAAACATCCGGGATTAACATCAACGAGCAAGTTTATCATTTTCACTACATAACCCCAGAAACAAAAACAGAACCTGCTGACCTAGTCATTTTTGCCGTAAAAAACGCAGATTTACCTCAGGCGATTCGCGATATGAACAATCAGATTGGCCCAGATACTATCATCCTGTCGTTACTAAATGGGATTTCGAGTGAAGATGAAATTTATAAGGCTTGTAAAAACGAGCATATACTTTACAGTATGAGTGTGGAAATTGATGCTCTAAGAGTAAATAGAGATATCCGCTTTACAACGATTGGAAGGATTTGCTATGGAGGAAAGGGTTCTTCGGCAACAAATGATATTCTTGCTGTAAGGGATTTATTTGAAAGAGTAGGTATTCCTTACGAAATATCTGAGAATATTGCCTATACGATGTGGTGGAAGTTTATGATTAATGTCGGCATTAATCAAACATCTGCCGTCTTAAAAGCACCATATGGTGTTTTTCAAAAATTACCGCTTGCCTATGAATGGGTGGAAGAAGCAATGCGTGAAGTTGTCACTTTATCCGAAAAAGCCGGTGTTTTTTTAACAGAAGAAGATGTGAAGAAGTTCTGGCCAATTTTAAATCATCTATCACCAGAAGGAAAAACGTCTATGCTTCAGGATATTGAAGCAGGCAGGAAAACAGAGGTCGATTATTTTGCAGGAAAAGTATGTGAATTAGGTAAAAAATATCAAGTTCCCACACCTGTTAATGATCAGTTATACAGGATGATTCATATTATCGAAGAAATGGCTAATCTTTGATGGTAATGCGATAGTAATAAGCAGAAAAGAGCAAAGGTGTTTCATTTCTAGGAAGCGGATAAACTATATCTACTAGAGCACCTGTTTAAAAAATAAAGAGCTAAAGCCCTACCATACGAAAGGTGGATCTACTATGAAATATAATTTTGATGAAATCGTTAATCGGCGTGGCACATACTCCCTAAAGTGGGATGGAGGAGAAAGAATTAAAAAAAATGGCATAACGGAAAGATATGATGCAGATTCGTTACCGCTTTTTACAGCAGACATGGATTTACCGATCCCACAACCGGTCATAGATGCTTTACATAAAACGGTTGATCATCGAATCTTTGGCTATTCTGTATTTCCTGATGAGTATTATGAAGCAGTACAGCACTGGTTTAAAAAGCACCATGACTGGGAAATTAAAAAGGAGGAAATTGTCTACAGCCCAGGGACGGTCTTTGCACTTAATGTGGCCGTTCGTGCTTTTACAGAGCCGGGGGATGGAGTCATCATTCAACGTCCGGTATATCCTCCATTTACAAGAGCTATTGAAGGTAACGGAAGAAGGGTTGTTAATAATGCTTTAATATGTGATGATGAAGGTTATTATTCGATTGATTTTGGGGACTTTGAGGCAAAAGCAAAAGATGAACAAACGAAAATGTTTATTTTGTGTAATCCCCACAATCCAACCGGAAGAATTTTTAGTAGAGAGGATCTGAAAAAACTCTCTGACATTTGTGCCCAAAATGGGGTGCTGATTGTGGCTGATGAAATTCACGGAGACTTAATCCGTCGGGACCTAGTCTTTACTCCAATTGCAAAAGCAGCCGATGATGACAGTCATATTATTACGTGTACAGCTATAAACAAAACCTTCAATGTTGCGGGGCTTCATTGTACAAATATGATTCTGCCAAATCCTGAACTTCGTGAGAAATTTGTAAAAGCCCTTGGTAACCAAGTGGCAACACCCTTTGCCATTTCTGCCCTCATCGCAGCATACAATGAAGGCGAAGAATGGCTGGAGCAGCTGAAGGAATATATTGATGGCACCATGGACTGGGTGAAAAACTTTCTCTCTGAAAGAATGCCGAAAGTAAAGACGAGAATTCCTGAAGGTACTTATTTAATGTGGATGGACTTTAGTGGCTATGGACTTTCTCCTACGGAAGTTCATGATCGTATTTACAACAAAGCGAACGTTATTTTAGAGGATGGAAGGATGTTTGGGGAAGAAGGCTTACCATATCAAAGAATTTGCCTTCCATCGCCCCGGCCGCTAATCAAGGAAGCATTTGAAAGAATCGCTCGGGAATTTGAAGATATTCGCTAACAGGAGTTCAAATGACAGAGGACCTTCTTTTTGAAGGTCCTTTTATTCGCTTCACTAATAGAATATTGGATTCTCGTGACCATCAGCACCCAAAAAAGCGCATCATGGTAACAAGATGTGGATTCTCGTGACCATCAGCACCCAAAAAAGCGCATCATGGTAACAAGATGTGGATACTCGTGACCATCAGCGGCCAAAAAAGCGCATCATGGTAACAAGATGTGGATACTCGTGACCACTAGCGCCTAAAAAAGCGCATCATGGTAACAAGATGTGGATTCCCGTGACCATCAGCGCCCAAAAAAGCACTTCATGGTAACAAGATGTGGATACTCGTGACCACTAGCGCCTAAAAAAGCGCATCATGGTAACAAGATGTGGATTCCCGTGACCACTAGCGGCCAAAAAAGCGCATCATGGTAACAAGATGTGGATACTCGTGACCATCAGCGCCCAAAAAAGCGCATCATGGTAACAAGATGTGGATACTCGTGACCATCAGCACCCAAAAAAGCACTTCATGGTAACAATACTGTTTGAAAAACCATTCTTATGATAACCTTCTCCGCCAAACTTGATCAATCCATGTGGTCCGGCCCCTACTAAATCGGTTCCAGGCATACTGTTTTGCTTCATTTTCCATTTGATCATCGAGCGGTTCCAGTTTTTTTCCCGATTTACGTTCGTATGCCTTCTCAATTAGGTAATCTGCGATTCCTGGATTTTTGGTGAGAATGGGCCCATGAAGATAAGTACCGATGAGATGGTGGTAGTGAAGCCCTTCTTCACCGCTATTTTCATTGTTTCCAAAACCCTTGACCACTTTACCAAGGGTGGGAAAGTCATGGTAGGTTCTGCCACTGTGGTTCTCAAAACCAACAATCCTTCCAAAATGCCCCGATTCTATTAAAAGATTTGACATCAATCTGTCATTCTCCGCTTTTGTATAGAAAGGAAGGATGCCCATTCCTGTTAACTTTTGGCCACTGTTTGTTTGCAAATATTCACCTAAAAACTGGTATCCACCACAAATGGTAAGGGCAGAGACGCCGTCTTCAACCCACGCTTTGATTTCCCTGACCAGAGGGGAGAGTCTGTCTGTGGCGATGGCCTGCTCCCGGTCACTGCCGCCGCCAATCATAAATAAATCGCACTCTTTCTTTTGTAAATCATCGGGTTTATTTATTTCTTCGACTCGCAGGGTAATACCCCGCCATTCGCATCGCTTTTTTAAACAGATGATATTGCCTCTGTCCCCATACAGGTTTAAGGTATCTGGACAAAAGTGGTAAAGTAACAGTTCCAATGCTCTCATCTCCTTTTTGCTGCTTGTCTGCACTCTTTGAAAGGATTTTTATCAAAGGTGCAAGGCAGGTATATGTTGCCATGATGTAAGCGGGAACTTCTGTTGCTTTTGCATAAAGCATTGCTGCTTTCAGGTCGGGCAGGATCATGATTTTTTCGGCAGGGATACCTGCATATTTCATCCTGATTGCTGCATCGTATGCCCGCTTTCCGGACGCAATAAAGCCACATACATCTTCCCGGTTTGCCACTTCAAAATCAATATCCCATATCCAGGAGATATCTTCTCCATCTGCAGGTTCATCATTCAAGCAGAAAATCAATTGTTTCGAATCATTTGTACGTATAAATTCTGAAAGGGTAACGTTTCCGCCTGCAGGATTTTTCACAAGGTTGAGTTTCCACTTAAGCCCATTGAGTAAGAATTCCTGCATTCTGCCGTTTGATTGATGATAGGAGATGAGTCCCGCTTGAATGTGCGATTCGTTGATCCCTAACGTACGGCACACGGTCATCGCCAACAGAGCGTTGTAGGCATTGTACATTCCCTTTAGGGTTGTCGAATATGCTTCCCCATCCATTATGAGCCGTAAACCTTGTCGGCCCGTATCGACCTTTTCTGCAGAAAAGGTTGGTTCCGGCCGTGAAAACCCGCAGTGGCAATGGTAATGCCCTAACTGACCGTAATGGATGGTGCTGTAGGTGAGTTCTTTAGCACATTCGGGGCAATATTTCGATTCGCCCATCGTATAAGACTGAAACGGATAAGCATCAGCATCTAGACCAACATAAATATTCTCCTTTTGAAGATCGGAAAAGCGGTGGACAAATGGGTCATCACTATTCAAAATAAACTTTATGTCAAACGGGCGCAGACTATCTTTCATTTTTTCAATGAGAACATCAACTTCCCCGTATCTGTCAAGCTGATCCCGGAAAAAATTGGTCACAATCAGATAATCAGGGGGACACTCTGCTACTACCTTCGGAAGGCTTGCTTCATCTACTTCCATTACAGCGATTTCGTTTACCCTCCACCCGAATAGTGGAGTATTACGGACAAGAGCAGCAGATAAACCTGTAACCATGTTTGAACCCTCTAGATTAGCAATAATCCTTTTTCCAGCAAACCTAAAGAGATGGGCTGTCAAGTTGGCAGTAGTGGTTTTTCCATTTGTCCCCGTGATATAGATAATCGTTTTAGCTGTTTTTCTTAAGTGTCGCAAAAAGCCAGGGTCTACTTTTCTTGCTACAACTCCAGGAATGGTAGTACCATCGTTTCCCATCGTTCGGCTCAGTGTTCCCGCGGTTTTGCCTGCCCAAATGGCCATTCTTGTCTTCATTCCAATTCCCCCAACGGCAAATATAACTCGCAAAATTAAACAAATTTACTAAATGTTCCGCTTCTAGTATGTCCTGCAAATAATTTCCCAATGAAAAATAATCAGAAGAGGAAAATATTACATGTTCCTCTCTTAACAAGAAATCTTATAAAAATGCATACCCTCACGCCCGTTTTTCGGAGGAACTGCTGGGTGAATGAATTAGAAAAAGGGAAATTCCGGACTGAAAATCAAGAACCAAGGATCATGTAGAAAGGCGGAGACTAGAAGTCACCGCCTTTCTACAACATTAAGTGTTAAATTTCATTTTTCTCGAGCATGTTTAATAATTCTTTTAAAGCAAAGGATTGGTAGGCTTCTTTTTTTGTAATAATTCCAAGTTTCCAATAGAGATTCGGTTTTTCAATAGGAATAATTTTGACATTACTGTTGGTTTGTTTGTAATAAATTGATATAGGCATGAGCGTAATTCCAAGATTTGATGAAACAAGCTCTATGATCAAATCCCATTGCGAGCTTTGATAGGAGATATCCGGTGTGAACCCAGCATCCTCACATGACTGTTTAATATAATCATGTAAGGCAAAATCCTCGGAAAAAATGATAAACTTCTCGTCCTCTAATTCACGAAGAGTAACGGAGCTTTTTTTGGCAAGCTTATGATCCTCATGCACGTATAAAACGAATTCATCTTGAATGAACGGATAAACATCAAATTTAGTCTCACTTGCAGGCAGAACAATGATACCAAGATCGATTTCTCCATTTTCAACAAGTTGACAGATTCGTTTTGCTCCAAGTTCAACTAGCTCAAGCATTACTTTTGGATACTTTTTGTTAAAAGTGCGAGCAATTCTCGGGAAAAACAATGTCCCAATCAATGGTGGGATGCCCATTTTAATTTTTCCGATGGCGATATCTTTTAGCTCATCAAGGAGGATATCCAACTCTGCCAAGGCTGAAAGCGCTTTGTGGCCTTGTTGGTAAACAATTCTTCCTGCATCAGTCAGTCGTAAATTTCTCGTTGAACGGTCGAAAAGCTCCATATGTAACTCTTCTTCGAGTTTTTTAACAGCTTTACTTAACGAAGGCTGGGTCAAGTAGGAATGCGCTGCAGCCTTTGTAAAACTTTTGTGAGCAGCCACTTCAATAAACGATTTTAAGTCACGTAATTCCATAATAGACTCCTATTTATTCTTAATATTCATAGTATATATTCTAATTATTCATTTTACTTATAGAATGAGGAGATGTAAAGTAATAAGTGTAGAATAATTGGAATTTTAAGACAATATGTGCAATCGATTTTTAGTAATTAGATTTTTATAATTTTACAGATAAATAGTTGACTTTTGAGGAAGAGAATGAGAGGAGAGATTACAATGTCAGCAGCAGGATTAGAAGGGGTTGTGGCGACGCAATCAGGGATTAGTTCGATTATTGATGGTGTTTTAACTTATAGGGGGATCAATATTGATGAATTAGCCAAGTATGCTAGCTTCGAAGAGGTTGTATTCTTGCTGTGGAATGATGAATTGCCATCAAAGGAGGAGCTTACCGAGCTTAGGAAAGACCTTGCCCAACAAGGTTTATTACCTGATGAAGTCATTTTACTAATGAAAGCCCTTCCAAAAAATACGCACCCGATGGCGATGCTTCGGACTGTTGTTTCTGCCCTCGAGATGTACGACCCAGATGCATACGATATGTCTTATGAAGCAAATCGGCGCAAGGCATTAAAGATTCAAGCAAAGATTTCAACTGTTGTAGCTGCCATTCACCGTGTTAAAGAAGGAAAAGAAATTTTATCACCTAAACCGGAATTTTCATTTGCACAAAATTTCCTATATATGCTAAATGGTGAAAAACCAGAGGAGCTTGCGATTAAGTCACTGGATACGGCGCTAGTCCTTCATGCTGACCATGAACTTAATGCGTCCACATTTGCTTCGCGTGTAACAGTAGGGACGTTGGCAAACATTTATGCAGGTATTGTGTCGGCAATTGGTACCTTAAGCGGGCCCTTGCACGGAGGAGCGAATGAAGCTGTAATGAAAATGCTCGAGGAAATTGGCGAAGTTGAAAATGTTGACGCTTATATTTATGAAGCATTAGTAAAAAAGAAAAAAATCATGGGATTTGGTCATCGCGTTTATAAAACAGGAGACCCACGTGCAAAATTCTTAAAGAGCATGTCAAAACGTCTGACTGCCCTGACAGGTCAGGGTAAATTATTTGAAATGTCTGTAAAAATTGACGATATTATTCAGAAAGAAAAAGGACTACTTCCAAACGTGGATTTCTACTCTGCATCTACTTATTATAGCTTGGGGATTCCAAGCGAATTATTTACTCCGATCTTTGCTGTGAGCAGAACATCAGGTTGGACAGCTCATATATTGGAACAGTATGCCAATAATCGTCTAATCCGACCACGTGCGGAGTACATCGGCTCACCATTAAGAAAGTATGTACCAATCGAAGAGCGTTAAAATAACCATTTAGTGCAGGTTTCGCATACTACCAATTAATATTGTTGAAGATCAATTATAAAAATATTTTTTAGGTTGAAGAATTCCAAGTAAGCTAAGGGGTTGAATGGAAATTGAAACCAAAAATTTATATTACAAAAAGCATTCCAGATGAAATCGTTTTAGAATTACTGAAAAATTTTCAAATCTCTGTTTGGGAAGAGGAAGACTTTGTATTTCTAGAGCATGCACTGGAGAGAGCGGATGGGGATAGTAGAAATACGGACTATTTCGAGGTGTAGATGTAGCCATATAGAGATCCTCTTAAAAATCCTAAACAGGGGAAAACCTGTGCAGGATTTTTTTCTTATTATATGGAACGGACGCAGGTTAAAAAGCCAAAAGAATTTGCATTGACTTATACAATAATTACAAGAGAATGGAGAAAGTTGGTCCAGCCTCTTGTTTTTTGGTTATAATTAATAATTATGTGAAGGAGCTGGATGAGTTTGTCATTAAATAATAAATATTGTCCTATATGTGGTGAGGAAAACAATTGTATGGCGGAAACTGCAGAACACGGTAACTGCTGGTGTAATCAAGAAACATTTCCTAGCGGGATTTTTGAGTTAGTTCCTGCAGAAAGCAGACGAAAGCATTGTATTTGTCAAAAATGCTTAGATAAATATCAGAAAGAAACAAAACAAAAATAACGGTTGTTATTAGTATATAACTAGATAGAAAACTGATTGATCTTCCAGGTTTATAAATTTTTTTCTGTTTTAAGAAGCCGAAAATTTGCAGGCTATTCTTCATAGCTTGTAAATCTTCGGCTTCTTTTTGTTTCAGTTTAGCTCATAAACCAAATGTGATAAAATCAAAGAAGTATAATCGCCTTATGGAGGAATTATAATGAAGAGTGCAAGTTCATATATTTTTGTAGGTAACTGTCTGAATGTAATGAAGTTTTACAAAGGTATATTCGGAGGAGAAATTACTAATATTCAGAAAACTGGGGATGGCATGTGTTTACATGCTGAACTTCAGCTAGGAAACAGTATTATCCACTTTTCAGATACCTTTGGAAAGACCCATGGAGGAGATAACGTCCGCATCAGCTTAGAATGTGAAAGCGAGGAAGAAATTCGTAGAGTGTATAACTCTCTTAGCAAAGGTGGAAAGATTACAGCTGAGCTTCAGGATACATTTTGGGGTGCAATTCATGCAAATGTAGTTGATCAGTATGGAATTGGTTGGTTACTAAACTTTCAGAAAAAAAAGGATTATAGTTGATTTCTTTGTAAGAGGTTAAAGTTGTTACCTTATGATAAAATGAATAGTGAAGAATAATTTGAAAATGTACATTTCGAAAATAGAAGTGAAACTCCTCGGGAAGGAACTTGGCATTTGAATAGTAAATTAACTGAAAAAATGATTAAAGATATGTGCGGTACAGTCTCCTTCAAAAGAGGAGACTCTTTTTATCGTGCGAATAAAGTAATAGTTGAAAGTTACGGTCCCAATAATTGTGAAGCAACTGTAATAGGGATGGAAGATTTTCATGTCACGATTGAAAGGAATGAGAGCGGTGAGATTCGTTCGAAATGCAGTTGTCCAAAACTAGCTTCCTTTCAAAAAGACTGTCAGCATATTGCAGCTGTTTTAGTAGCAATTTACGAACTTCAGCAAAAAGGAGCATCCCCGCTTAGTCCTGCTGGCAAAAGTCAGTTGGACTCAATAACAAACCAAGGGGTGACAGAGGACTTCCTAACACTGTTTAATGATCACCCTGTACGAGTAAGCGGACGTCTCAATCACTTTGATCGAAGAGAAATAATCGCAGTAGAGATAACATGTAAACCTGTCACAATCGGCGCAGTAAGCCATATGTTCGGAATAGAACTGAAGCTGGAATCGACGAAAGTGAAAAATATCCGAGACTTTTTGGAGCAAGTGACAGACGGAGTTCCTAGTACGCTTTCAGCTTCTTTTACACACGACCCAAGCATTTATTGTTTTGAAAAAGAAACAGATGCAGTGGTCAAGGAGCTTATTCAAGTCATTCAAGATGAAAAGTTGTACCTTGGTGAATTGCCGAATCAACCTGATTATGTGTACGATCCTAAAAGATTATTGATTCCCCCATCCGCATGGGAGCGGCTTTTTCCAAGCCTTTTAAGAGCACCGCTTGTAAAGCTTGAATACGAAGGGAATACGTATCAAGGTCTTCACTTATTGAGTGAACCACTGCCATTACATTTTGACTTTTCCGAAACAGAGGGCGAAGGGTTTCGCCTAAAGATAAATGGGTTGAATCGGATGGTTGTGATGAGTTCATATAGTACTGTCTTATACGAAGGAAAATTCATCCAGATGAAAAGGGAAGAAATAAAACTTCTATCTGATCTAAATCAGATGCTAGAGGGATTAGGGACAAATCAAATTCCAATTCACCAGGAGCAAGTTCGTTTTTTTCTAGAAAAAGTTGTGCCGGGTTTAAAAAAACTAGGCAAACTGCGAATTTCTGATCATATCACAGATCAGCTTGTAAAAGCACCTTTAATTGCAAAGCTTTATCTGGATCGGGTAAACAATCGACTTCTCGCCGGGTTGGAATTTTGCTATGAACATGTAGTGATTAATCCATTGGACAGTAGAGAACGCACGTCGGGGTCGCTGCTTATCAGAGATGTGAAAAAGGAGAAAGCGATCTTAAAGTTAATGGATGAAAGTTCGTTTGCTAAAACGGACGAGGGTTATTTTTTGCACAATGAAGAGCTGGAGTATGAATTTTTGTACAATGTTGTACCTAAACTTCAAAAGCTTGTCCAAATCTATGCAACAACGGCAGTGAAAAACCGAATTTTTAGAGGCAGTGCCCGGCCACAAATTAGGGTGAAGTTCAAAAGAGAACGGACGAATTGGTTGGAATTCAAATTTGAAATGGATGGCATTCCGGATAAACAAATACGGGAGGTTTTAGCTGCTTTAGAGGAAAAGCGAAAGTATTATCGTTTGCGAGACGGCTCGCTGCTTTCATTGGAGCAAAGGGACTTTGATGAGATAAAACGATTTTTGAACGCACTTCCGGTTCAAAAGGAAGATCTGGAAAGCGGCTTGAACCTACCAATTGTCGGGGGGCTTAGGCTACTTGATATGATTGATGATCCTACTACCTTCAAGCTAGAGGAATCGTTCCGTCAGTTCTTGGAAAGCATCACAAATCCGGACAATATGGCGTTTGAGATACCAAAGAGCTTAGATCCAATAATAAGAGACTATCAAAAGAACGGCTTTAAATGGATGAAAACTCTTGCCAGCTATGGATTTGGAGGAATTTTAGCTGATGATATGGGATTGGGTAAAACACTCCAAAGCATCACATTTATTCTATCAGAACTCCCTAACATCCGTGATAGAAAGCTTCCAGTTCTCATTGTTTGTCCGTCATCATTAACATATAATTGGCTAAATGAAATCAAGAAGTTTGCCCCAGAATTACATGCACTTATAATAGATGGGAATAAAACGAAACGGTTAAATCTCAAGAAGAATCTGGTCGATATTGATGTCATTATTACCTCCTATCCGTTGTTGCTGAGTGATAGTAAGTGGTACGAAAAACAGACCTTTCATAGCGTATTTTTTGATGAAGCACAGGCCTTTAAAAACCCTATTACAAAGACAGCAAAAGCAGTTAAGAAGATTCAAGCGAAGAATCGCTTTGCTCTTACTGGCACCCCGATCGAGAATTCACTGGAGGAGCTATGGTCGATCTTTCACGTTGTCTTTCCTGAATTATTCCAGGGCTTAAAGGAATTCAGTTTCCTCCCAAGGAAAACGGTTGCCAGGAGGATTCGTCCATTTTTGCTTCGTCGACTGAAAGAGGATGTTCTTTCAGAGCTGCCCGAGAAAATAGAGTCGATGGAATCAATAGAATTGCTTCCAGATCAAAAGAAGCTTTACGCAGCTTATTTAGCGAAGCTTAGGCACGACACCTTGAAGCATCTTGACAAGGACACACTCCGGAAAAACCGCATTAAAATCCTTGCAGGTTTGACACGCCTGCGACAGATTTGTTGTCATCCAGCTTTGTTTGTCGATGGTTATAAAGGAAGTTCAGCTAAATTTGAACAGTTAATGCAGATGGTAGAGGAAGCGAGGCTTTCCGGAAGGAGGGTGCTAATTTTCTCCCAGTTTACGAAAATGCTTGAGATTATTGGCAGAGAGTTAGCATTACAAGGGCTGACCTTTTTCTATCTTAATGGACAAACTCCGTCAGAAGAACGAGTGGAAATCTGTGATCAATTTAATGCAGGTGAACGCGATTTATTCCTCATTTCTTTGAAGGCTGGCGGAACAGGTCTGAACTTGACGGGTGCTGATACTGTTATCCTTTATGATATTTGGTGGAATCCTGCGGTTGAACAGCAAGCCGCAGACCGCGCACATCGGATTGGTCAGACAAATCCTGTTCAAGTAATTAAACTAGTTGCCTGTGGCACAATCGAGGAAAAAATGAATGAGTTGCAAGAAAAAAAGAGACATCTGATTGAAGAAATCATCTATTCTGAGGAGAAAACCTCAACCACGTTGACTGAAGAGGACATACGAGAAATATTGATGATCTAGTTAAACTTGTAGTTTTACTATCGCCGAGACACTAGCTTCAACTTTAGCCATACACTCAAATAGTTAAAAAAAGGGAGTTTCGATTGGGTAATTCGTAACACAAGCATTTCAAAAAGTTCACTTTTAATAATGATGTAAATCACTAAAATGAATTTTCAAACGTGTTATTTTAGTATTGAGAAATATTATCACTGAAGTTACCCAAAACGAAGGAGAAACCCTCTATGAGTGAAATCATCAACAACCGGGAACAATTTACAATTAATAGCCCAGAACGCCTAGAGATGCTAAGAAAAATCTTTAAAGATCTTCATAATGGGAAAAATGTACACGAAGTAAGGGCACATTTTGATGCTTTTATCGGAAAAATAACGATTGAAGAAATCTCTCAGCTTTCGAATGACTTCCTCGAAGACGAAGGGATTCCCATTACGGAAGTTCATGATTTATACGCTAACCATATGGAAATTTTTAAAGGTGCAATAGAAAACGAAGATTACAAAACCCAACATCCTGAAGACCAGCCGGGACATCCGATTCACACCTTTATTCTTGAAAACAAAGAAATCGATAAGCTACTTCAATCAAAGCTGCAAGTGGACTTAGAAAGATTTGAAAACGAGGACTCAGCAGAAAATGTATACCTGCTCCTTGAAGATATCAATCTTCTCCTCGATATCGACAAGCACTACAGCCGTAAAGAGAATTTAGTATTTCCATATTTAGAAAAGTACGGGATATTCGGTCCTAGTAAAAATATGTGGAGAATTGATGACTATATCAGGGACGCAATCAAGCTTGCAAAAGTAAAATTAAAAGATTACAACGGTGACAAGCAGGCTGTGTTTGAAGCGGCTAACTTTACAATTGATGAAGTAAGCGCGATGATTTACCGTGAGGAAAATATTCTTTTTCCAATGGCCTTGAATAATCTAACCGAAGATGAGTGGGTAAAAATTGCCCATGAAAGTGATGAAATCGGTTTTTGCTTGACTGGTCCAGCAGCTGAATGGATGCCGGAACGAAAAGGGCTGGATGAGAAGGCAATTTCTGAAGGCTATATTAAAATGGAAACAGGGATCCTATCATTAAAACAGTTGGAGCTTTTCTTAAACCATTTGCCCGTTGACATTACCTTTATTGACCATGATGACGTTGTCCGCTATTTTTCACACGGAAAAGAAAGAATCTTTGCTCGTACAAAGGCCGTCATTGGCCGTACCGTGCAAAACTGCCATCCGCCAAGAAGCGTTCATGTTGTGGAGGAGCTGCTTGCAGACTTTAAGTCAGGTCAGAAGGACTGTGAGGATTTCTGGATCAAGTTCCGTGATAAATATGTCTATATCCGTTATTTCGCTGTTCGTGATGAGAACGGAAAATACATCGGCACCCTTGAATTCACGCAAAATATTGACCCTATCCAGTCAATTGAGGGGGAAAAACGGATTTTATCTTAAATGAACAAAAGCTTTAGCCCCTTCGATTGAAGGGGCTTTTTAAATTAATGAAATTGTTTTTCGCTTCCCAAAGCAACAATTAAAAAAGTTTCATCATCTGTATATCACTATTAGAGTTTATGAAATGTAAAATTATGAATACTAAAATAGCAATAACAATTTGTTACCAGTGTGCATCTGCAATAGCAGATCAATATCTCCCTTACTCTTGCAGATGATTACGTTACCGATGTTATCAAAGAGATTTGTATTTTCCTTAATGTAAGAAATGGGTTTTCAATTAAAATAGGGACTTGTCTGGTCTCGATTGGTTAATTGAATTGTAACGATTTCAAAGTTGATTCAAAATAGTCTAAAAACAGCTGGAGGTTATCCAATTTTGGAGAATCTTTTTTATGAATTCCTGTTATATCAAATGTAAGATCCTCAAATTGAGCAAACGGGATGATTGTAAAATCGTTTTGAATGGTTTCTTTGTCATAACCTAATTCCAGCTCTGAAATAATACTGAATCCCCAATTATTTTTAACCATAAATTTAACCATTTCAAATCCGCCCACTTCGATGCGATGTAGATTTTCTACTCCAACTAATTTTTCATCGATTTTTATTGCGATAGGGGTTTGCCGACGATAGCAGATCATCGTTTCCCCAATTAAATCCTTCATATTGATTTCAGATTTTCCGGCTAGAGCGTGTTGTTTGCCTACAATGAATTTATACTTTTCATGAAATAGATATTTTGAGTTTAGATTTGTAAATGGGATAACGTTTCTAACTAGCCCAATATCAATCTTTCCTTCAGTAACCAGCTTGGCTATTTCAATTGAATCCTCTGCTTCGACAATGTCGAATAATAATTGGTTCTTTTCACGCAACAATGATAAAACCTGGAAGAGGATAGATACCGAGATTGCTGGCGCCAAGCCGATCGTTAAAGTGGGAATTTTTAATACGTCAATGGTTTGTTTTGCTTCATTCATATAGTTGACTATTTTTCGAGCAAATGGAAGTAAGGCGTTCCCTGCTTCCGTTAAGGAGATCTTTTTTCCGTCACGTAAGAATAGTTTACAATTTAATTCAATTTCTAGTTTTTGTATCCTTGCCGTGACAGCAGGCTGCGTTAAATTTAAATATTCTGCAGCACGTGAGTAATTTTTCATTTCGGAAACGGTCAGAAAAGTTAATAATTGCTCGTTATCCAAGGTATGTCCTCCTTTGATACATTTACAAAAAGATAGTACCAATACAATTTTAGGATAATCTATGAAAATAGTAATCAATTAATCATATTATTTTATATTTGAATTTTCAATATTATAAAATAATTTATTTGCTTTTGCATTAGATTAGGACAATTTTTGAAATAAAAATGTAAATTTCCAGGTTATTTCCCAACTATTTACGAATAATGATCGGAAGCTTACATTTGGAAACAAAGTCATTTCATAAAAAGAGGGTGACGAAGTTGAAACTTCATTATGTGATCTTAGATGATTACCAAAATGTTGCATTGTCAAGGGCTAATTGGACCTCAATTTCGGACGAAGTTGAGGTCGATTCGTTTGTTCAGCATGTTGAAAATGAGGATGAACTAGTCAACTTGATCGAAGGTTATGAAATGATCGTTATTATGCGTGAACGAACAACTGGATAATTATCCGCCTAAAATGTGATCTATATCACTATTTTTTGAGAGATATATCTATATAATAAAAATGCGAATGAAAAGAATGGAAGGCAAAACTTGGTTTGATTGAAATATAGAGAGAAATAGTTTAAAAAAATAATGGACCCACTCAATAGAAACTAAAAATTATGAAAGCGTTTCAAACAGGTTTTTTTGAAAGAGAAAAATTTTATACGAATATGAGCAATTAGCTGCTGCTGTACCTGAGTTGAACTATTGTGCATATTCGTATATTAATATAATTTATTTTTACTATTTACATAGTGATTAAAGTGAAAAAACTATTTTAAATGAAAGGGGAACTAACATTGAAGAAGTGGATCCAATATGCTAAATTTTCAGTTTTAGCTTTATTGGGCATGGTACTTTTGGCTGGGTGCGACAGCAACAAATATATTGTTCTTAGCCCTGAAGGACCTGTAGCTCAGCAAGAGATGCGTCTTATTATTATTTCAGTCATTTTATGTGCAATTGTCATTATTCCAGTATTAGGTATCTTTATTTATGTTGTAATTCGTTACCGGGACAAACCCGGCAACAAAGCTCCTTATCAACCTGAATGGTCAGAAAGCAGAACCTTGGAGATTATTTGGTGGGGAATTCCGATTATCATTGTCGCTATTCTTGGAATATTTACAGCTAAAACAACGATTAATTTAACAAAACCGCCAGTTCAAGATGTGAAACCAATTGTTGTCCAAGTAACGTCATTGGACTGGAAATGGATGTTCACGTATCCCGGGAAAAAGATTGCAACTGTCAACTATGTAGAAATTCCAGCAGGCGTTCCGGTTCAGTTTGTGTTAACCTCTGACGCGCCGATGAATTCTTTCTGGATTCCGCAATTGGGAGGACAGGAATATACGATGCCTGGTATGTCCATGGGGCTATGGCTTCAAGCAGACAAAGTGGGAGAATATTTTGGCTCCGGTGCAAACTTTACCGGAAAAGGTTTTGCCCATATGCAATTTAGAGTCAAGTCAGTGCCGCAGACTGAATTTAATAAATGGGCGGAAGGCATAAGGGAAAATTCGCCTGTCTTAACAAATGCCGGCTATAAAACATTGGCGAAGCCCGGCCTTGAAAAAGAATTAAGTTTTTCATCTTATCCAAATGGTCTGTTTGAAAACATCGTTAATAAAAATGGAGGAAACTATTACCATCATATGAACAATATGGGAGATGGCAGTATGCCATCCATGTCTATGCAGAAATAAACGAAAGAATCAGGAGGAATTATTCTATGTCAAATTCGCATTTTTTTGTCACAGGCGATCCTATGATCTATGGTGCGGATGTTTCCATTATTGTGGCTTGTCTTGGCATTATCTTTTACTTGACCTACAGTAAAAAATGGGGCTGGCTCTGGAGAGAATGGCTTACAACCGTTGATCATAAAAAAATTGGCATTATGTATCTTCTCTCGGCATTGCTGATGCTTTTTCGCGGAGGAGTAGATGCCCTATTAATGAGGCTTCAACTGGCTGTTCCGAATAGCCATTTCTTAACATCAGAACACTACAATGAAATCTTTACCACACACGGCACGATCATGATTTTATTTATGGCAATGCCGTTTATGTTTGCACTATTTAACATCGTTGTCCCGTTGCAAATAGGAGCAAGAGATGTTGCTTTTCCGTTTTTAAATGCGGTAAGTTTTTGGTTATTCTTCCTTGGAGCAATGCTCTTTAATCTATCCTTTGTCATCGGCGGGTCTCCGGATGCAGGCTGGCTTTCCTATCCACCTTTGTCGGAAAAACCTTTCAGTTCCGGTCCTGGACAAAACTTCTGGATTTGGGGAATTCAAATATCCGGTATTGGCAGCTTGGCAACAGGAATTAATTTTATCGTAACAATTTTAAAAATGCGCACCCCATCGATGCGTCTAAAAGATATGCCGCTTTTTTCATGGTCTGTCTTGTCTTCATCAATCGCCCTTTTAGGCGTATTTCCAATTCTTACAGTTACCTTGGTTATGCTGTTTATCGACCGCTTCCTTGGCGGCCACTTCTTTACGATGACTGCCGGCGGTAACCCAATGATGTATGTCAATTTAATTTGGATGTGGGGTCACCCTGAAGTATATATCGTTGTATTACCTGCTTTTGGTGTATTTTCTGAGGTCGTCGCGACCTTCTCAAGAAAACGTATTTTCGGGTACAGTTCAATGGTATTTTCGATGATTTTGATCAGTGTCGTTTCATACTACACATGGGCACACCACTTTTTTACGATGGGTGCCGGAGCGAACGTTAATATTGTTTTTGCTATTTGTACAATGATTATCGCGATTCCAACAGGAGTAAAAGTGTTTAACTGGCTGTTTACCATGTACCGCGGCCGGATCCGCCTGACACAGCCGATGCTATGGGTCTATGCGTTTTTCCCTTGCTTCCTAGTCGGTGGTGCGACAGGGGTTATGCTGGCGGCAGCTCCTGCAGATTATCAATATCATAACAGCTATTTCTTGATTGCTCACTTCCACCAAGTATTAATCGGTGGTGTTGTATTCGGATATATTGCGGGGATGTATTACTGGTTCCCGAAAATTTTTGGGATTAAATTAAATGAAACGTTAGGGAAATGGGGCTTTTGGTTATGGCAAATCGGCTTCTATGTATGCTTTATGCCACAATATGCTCTCGGATTTATGGGAATGACCCGGCGTATTTATACGTATAACCAATCAATGGGCTGGGATATGGGCTGGGCACCGCTCAACTATATTTCAACTGTCGGCGCATTTTTGATGGGGATTGGTTTCCTATTCCAGGTATGGCAGATTCTTTACAGTATTAAACATGGCGAACGGGATGTCACCGGCGATATTTGGGATGGCCGTACATTAGAGTGGTCAATTCCTTCTCCGGCACCAATTTACAATTTTGCTGTGCTGCCTGAGGTCCATGGACGTGATGCCTGGTGGTATCAAAAAGAAGAAATGAAAAAAGGAAACTATCAAAAAGAAGCGGTTAAATATGAACCAATTCATATGCCAAAAAATACCGGAATTCCTTTCATCATGGCAATCTTCTGGTTTATTGCCGGATTTGGCTTTACGTTCGAATGGGCATGGATGGGGGTTGCGGGATTAATCGGTGTCGCCATCACGTTATTTGCCCGTTCCTTCCAATATAATACTGATTACTTCATTCCAGTGGAAGAAATCGAACGTACGGAAAAAGCATTGCGGAGTCACGTGTCGGCTGCCGGCCGGACCGCAAATTAAGGAGGGGAAAAGATGCAACAAAGTGTTTCTGCACATGATCATCATGTTGACCAGGAGGAAATAAAAGTTTTAGGCTTTTGGATTTTCCTGGTAACCGATTGTCTTTTATTTGCTACTTTTTTTGCAGCTTATGCTGTTTTGCATACTCATACAAATGGCGGGTTTACAGCGAAGGATTTTGATGTCCCGGGTTTTGTGATCGAAACATTTATTTTATTAATTAGTTCGTTTACAAGCGGCTTAGCTGTGTTAGCGATGCATAAAGGCAACAAAAACAGACTGATCGGCTGGTTGACCGTTACACTCCTTTTAGGTGCAGTGTTTGTCGGACTTGAAATCAATGAGTTCACGAATATGGCAGCTGAAGGGGCAACAATTTCAAAAAGTGCCTTTCTGACATCATTTTTCTCACTGGTAGGTACGCACGGACTACATGTAACCTTCGGAATTTTGTGGATGATCGGGTTAATTTTTCAGCTTTCTAAACGAGGAATTACCGCTGTAACCAAACGTAAAGTATCGATTATTAATCTGTACTGGCACTTCTTGGATGCCGTGTGGATATTCATCTTTACGGTTGTTTATTTGATGGGGGTGATGTAAGATGAATCAGCATCATGGTTCGATCAAAGCGTATCTTTCAGGATTTATTTTTTCAATCGTGCTGACAATCATCCCGCTTGTTCTTGTGTTAAACCATATGCTGGAAAAAACAGTGCTCGTAGTTAGTGTTTTGCTTGCAGCTGTACTGCAGTTCGTGATTCAATTGTTCTTTTTTATGCACATCCGCGATGGTGAAGGACCAAGATACAATGCAATGGCTTTAATTTTAGGAATCGTCTTTGCTGTAACGATTGTGGCCGGTGCCATCTGGATCATGTCATTTAATTCACAGGTTCAGTAAACAAGAAAAGCTTGTGCTGGACAAAAGAAAAGCGGAAGCGCCCGGTTTGCGGTTAACACTACCGCTAATCGGGCGCTTGTGCTGGAAAAAGAAAGGAGTGAGTGATCTTTGACAGTTGCTCATGAAATTCACCAAGATCCGCCCGCTCGTTTAAATCGATGGACTCAAATCCTTTCTTCCTATATAGAGGTGACAAAACCGAAAATAATGGTGATGCTTATCTTTACATCGCTTTGTTCAGCCATTGTCGCGCAAAGAGATGTTCCTCCGATATCGGTGATTTTCGCGATGCTTTTGAGTGCTTCACTCTCAGCGGGAGGATCGGCAGCGATCAACATGTGGTACGATCGAGACATTGATGCTGTGATGAAGCGGACTGCGAAACGTCCGATTCCTACAGGGAGGATTAATTCCCGATCCGTTTTTTTGTTCGGCATTCTCCTTGGCATTCTTTCCATTATGGTTGCGTTCATTTTTGTTAATCCTCTTACAGCTTTATTAAATGCTGTGGGATATTTCTATTATGCTGTTGTTTATACAATGTGGCTAAAACGCCAAACACCTCAAAATATTGTCATTGGCGGTGGAGCAGGGGCGTTTCCAATTTTAATCGGCTGGGCTTCGGTTACCGGTAGCTTAAACGCCACGGCATGGCTGATGTTTATGGTTGTGTTTCTTTGGACGCCGCCCCATACATGGGCGCTTGCATTATACAAAAATGAGGAATATACGAAAGCAGGCATTCCGATGATGCCGGTGGTAAAAGGGGCACGATCAACGAAAATACAAAGTCTTTTTTATATGTTTGTTTTATTTATTTGTTCGATCATCCTTTATGTAAGCGGGAGCTTTAATTATTTTTATCTTACAGGGGCAATCGTTTTTAATTGCGCTCTTCTTTATTGCACTTGGAAAATGTTGAAAGAAGCAAATGATCAGTTCACTTGGGCAAAACGCACATTTATCTGTTCTTTGTTTTATATTTTAGGGATGTTTTCATCTATGGTAATCGGCATCATATAAAGGAGGGGTGATGATGCGCTATTTTTGGCTTGTTTTTACGGCTGCTGTTTTGATTTTCTTAGTAAATGTCATTGGTTTTATTGATACAATGACTAATTCCGCGATGGGTTGTGGAAGCGGTTATCCGCTTTGTAATGGAAAGGTAATCCCTGACTTTACAAATTATCATACTGTGATTGAATATACCCACCGGGTGGTTGTTGGTTTGGCCGGTATTCTATTATTCATTGCTTCTTTCTTTGCCTGGTTTTGCTATCCATTTCGCACGATGAGATGGCTGATCGTTTTTGCTGTTTTAGGAATTCTGGGAGAATCGACTTTAGGTGCGTTGACCGTGTTGCTTTCGCTTTCTCCATTGCTTTTAGCAGCCCATCTAGGCATTGCGCTTATTTCTTTTTCGGCTTTAGTGAATATAGCCTATGTCATTTATTTTGAAGAAAAGCAAATTCACTATCAGGGCAAGATGTCCTCTTCATTCTCCATTTTTTCTTGGTTTAGTTTTGTATTTTTGTACTTGGCGCTTTATTTCGGCGGTTATGTTGCCAAGACTGCCTTAGGAGGTGCCTTTCGCGGTTTTCCATTTCCTACAGAAACCCCGGCAGTTGCTGGAGCCGCATTTTGGGTGGATGTCATTCACCGTTTGTTTGCCCTATGCTTAATCATACTGATGGTCATTTTAATTCGTTTAGCAAAAAAAAATCAGCCTTATCGTCCTGACATTTACCGCTTGAGTATGATTTGTTTTATCCTCATTCTTCTGCAAGGGTTGAGTGGAGGGCTTTTGATTTATACACATTTAAGCCTAGGGTCAGTTCTTCTGCATGTGTCAATTCTATCCTTGCTCGTAGCTGCACTAAGCGTTATATGTGTCCAAAGTTCACTTAATTGGTCTTTAATGTGGGATACAAAGAAAAAGATTACGAGAAAAAATGCAAATGCCATTCTTCACATGGAAAGCTAATGAACCTTATTAGCTTTTTTTCTTTTGCTAAGGCAGTAATGGTCATTGTTGATTTTGCAACTATGTTGATCAGAGCACATGGGGCGGAAGCCAACAGACAAATATAGGCCAAAAATGGAGTCTCTCAACTGTAAAAGAATTTACGGCAGATACATGTTAGATTATGATTATTCTATAGGAAGAAAGTGGATAGAACTCTTAACGAAGAGGATGAATAAGATGAAACAACTTCATTGTGCGATCCTCGATGACTACCAAAATATTGCACGGTCTATGGCAGATTGGTCCTCGATTTCTAACGAAGTAGTAATAGATTCCTATAATCAATATATTGATCATGAGGACCAACTTGTTAGTGTCATTAAAAACTATGAAATTATTGTGATAATGCGGGAACGGACTCCTTTTCCTGCTGCGCTTCTTAAACAACTGCCACGGTTGAAGCTGCTCGTTACAACAGGGATGAGAAATTCAGCCATTGACCTCAAGGCAGCCGCAGACCAAAACGTCATCGTTTGTGGAACAATGAGCCATTCAGAACCGCCCACAGAGCTTACCTGGGCTCTAATATTGGGACTTGCCAGGAATATAGTTTCTGAACATAATGCAATGCGAGCGAATGGTCCTTGGCAAAGCTCAGTAGGAGTAGACCTTTATGGAAAGCAGTTAGGCTTATTGGGTCTTGGTAAGATTGGCAGCCGAATTGCTCGCATTGGACAGGCTTTTGGAATGGAAGTGGCGGCGTGGAGCGAAAACCTAACCGCAGCACGGGCAAATGATATAGGTGTACGTTTAGCATTATCCAAAGAAGAGCTGCTAGCAACAAGTGATTTTGTTTCTATTCATCTCGTATTAAGCGAACGGACTAGAGGATTAATTGGAGAAAATGAGCTTAAAAGCATGAAGTCTTCTGCTTATTTAATCAATACTTCGCGTGCTTCCATTGTCGATCAAGAATCACTTATAGAGGCCTTACGAAACAAATGGATTGCAGGTGCAGGAATCGATGTTTATGAAAACGAACCTTTGCCACGGGATCATGTATTTCGGTTACTTCCAAATGTGTTAACCACACCACATCTCGGTTATGTCTCACAAAGAAACTATCACACTTTTTACCAACAAGCAGTAGAAGATATTAAAGCTTTCCTATTGGGATTACCGATTCGGAGTATAAATTAAAAACCTCAAATTTTAATTTATGAGATTAATTAAAAGGTAGGCATAGCTGAGCAATGCCTACCTTTTTCATCATTTAATATTCCTCGGTTAGTGAATGTGAACCGCTATTAAACTGCTTCCTCTATTGCTTCTTTCTTAAAACTCGGTTTACGGTTGACTAAATAAATACTTACGGCGATGAATACAAGACCAAACAAAAGGTTTATGGTGAAAGCTTCATGTAAAAAAATTGTACTAGAAAAAACAGCAATCAAAGGAACGATAAATGTATAGGATGCTACCTTACTAGCATCTCCATTATTTACAAGCGTAAAATAGACGATCCAGCTGGCGGAAACCCCTAAAAAGCTACCGAAAAGTAATCCAGATAGGTATGGACCATTCCAAACTATATCCGCATAATTTTCTACTCCCGAACCTAATCCAGTCAGGAAAATTCCGCCGATGATAAATTGGTAAGCGGTTAGCCACATGGAGTCGACTTTAGAGTTGACTTTTTTTACAAAAACTGTTCCAATTGCCCAGCTTATGCCGGTTAAAATAGCTAATAGTAATCCAATTATAGCAACATGCCCTGAAAATCCACCAGAACTTACTGTTACGACACCAACAAATCCAAGTAGTAAACCGATGATTTTTACTAATGACATCGATTCTCCGAGCCAAAGCCATGCTAATAAACCCACTAAAACTGGCTGTAAATACACTAACACGGAGAATAAACCCGAAGGCAGATATAGCAAGCCGACAGTTTGAAGAGAAAAGAATAAAATGACATTAAAAATAGCAGAAATAACATAAATGCGCCAATTATCTTTCCAGTGGATCTTATCTCGGTTTGGAAATAATAGAACGGCAAGCAAGAGACCACCAAATAGAGTTCGCATACCTGCGAATAAAAGAGGTGGGGTATAATTCAATGCAATTTTGTAAATGGGCCAGGAAATACCCCATACAACTACAAGAAAAACAATAAGGCTGACCGTTTTGATACGTGACATTTCCTTCAAGATGGCACTTCCTTTTATATTTATAAAAAAATGATACTTAAAAAATATACCTCACTTCTATTTCGTATTTCAATGAAAATGCCTATTTACCAGAAAAAGGGTAAATCGAAACTATTAAAAAGGAAAACTGGAAGGAGAATTTCCCCATCCAGTTTTAGAGAGCAATAGAAATAGTTGAATCTTTGTAAAATCCACCTATGTATTTGGATTCGGCCTGAATATGACATTACTTTCAGCTTGCTCCAAAACATGGGCGCTCCATCCACCCACTCTGCTAGCGGTAAAAGTATGTGTAAATAGCTCAGGGTCGGTATGATTTGCATTTATAAGCGTGGCAGCATAAAATTCAACAATTGTATAAAGCGAACCTCTTTATAGCCAATTTCAACAGTAAGTAGAGAGCAATAGAGAAGAGGATGTTAGAAGAGCCTTTTAGCTCGATCGAACTCCCTTAAGTATTGTCCTGTCAAAACATATGATGATGGATAAGCGGGGTGGAATATTAACTACTGTTATTTCATTCACCAACCAGGTTCTTATTTAAAAAATCTCTTACCTCTTCAATGGTTAAACCTAGTTGTTTGGCTTCTAATATTAGTCTTACCCATTCATAATCTACCATCTCCTTTTCCTCACTCCCCTTAATAATTAGTTTTTTAATGGTATCGAATTTCCTTTGTTAACAATTTTCGACGAAAAATAGTGATATTGCTGTAAAATGTAAACCCTATAATCCTAAATTATCTTACAAAGGTTAAAGTTAAGTTAAAATTCGAAAAAATATTGAAAATAATAATTATTTTGATAAATTGGCAAAAATAAAAGAATCAAGAACGAACTAATTCTTGATTCCTTGTGGTGAATGTCTTATTTCTTTTTTAGCCTGTGTTGAGAACTTGTATCCAAATCCCCTTACGGTTCGAATATATTTTGGGTTTTTTGGATCATCCTCAATTTTACTTCTTAATGTACTTAAATGAACAGAAACGGTCTTTAAATTGGCATCTGAATCAATTCCCCAAATGAGGTCAAATAACTGTTCTGCGCTAAATACTTGGTTTGGATGCTCAACTAAATAGAAAAGCAACATTCTTTCTTTAGTGAAAAGATCAACTTCTTTTCCTTTTTTGTATATGCTCTTATCTGAAAAATTTATGGTCAAATCTCCTAGGTGTACTTCATTTGAGGCCAATGTATCGCTTCTTCTCATAATTGCTTTAATTCGAGCGAGGACTTCTGGGGGGTCAAATGGTTTGGTGATGTAGTCATCACAACCAATCTCAAAACCTTCGATGATGGTACTTCTGGTTCTTTCCCCAGTAATAAATATGAGGATTCCATCAGAGACTTCCCGGTACCTCCGGGCAAGGTCAAACCCATTAAGGTCGGGGAGATTGATATCTAGTAAAACAATATCAGGCGCATCTTCTTCAATGAATCGTAAACCATCAGCTGCGTTCAATGATGAATAAACAGTATAACCTTCCTTCTCAAGATAAAGACGTGAAATATCAGTAATGATACTCTCATCCTCTACGATTAAAATGTTGATGGTTCGCATTCTTTCCCCCCTTTTTGACAATTTATTCTACCTAAATATACCATATTGATATTAACTTTTTCTATGCTCAAATACTTACAAAGTCCTAACAGTTATACTAATTTTGCTATTTTTGCCACTTTTCGAACTCTTTCGTACCTGAAAATAGTAACAAAAGTGGTACTATTAGTTCAAAAGATGGAAAAGTGGGATTGCGGATCAAATGATAAAATTAAAACATAGGGTATTTTTATTCATCTCAGTCATCATCGGGATTATTTTAATGGGTTCTTGTGCAGAAGCAGACATGAATGAATCACTAGAAAAGGGTATCATTTCTGTTGACCAATTGCCTGCTAAAGGATTGGTACAGGTAGATGGAAAATGGGAATTTTATTGGCATAAGCTATATATACCAGAGGACTTCAAGAAAAACTCCGCTCACAAACCGCGCCAACTGGTAGTAGTTCCCCAGACATGGAGCAATTATAAGTTAGAGGGAAAGAACTTGCCGCAAACAGGATTTGCAACCTTCGCATCCAAATCGAGTTTCCAAAGGATGAAGTGGGTACAATAAAAGCACTTTATATGCCTAGTGTATCATCAGCTTATACATTATGGATTAATGGAAAGAAAATGTCGGAAAACGGATCAGTAGGGAAAAGCAGAGAACTGATGATACCGGAAAGTGTGCCAAAAGTTGTGGAGTTTGAAGTAAATTCTATTCAGGTTGAATTGATCATTCAAGCATCAAATTATAATCAGCGGAAGGCGGGAATCACTGAGTCGCTATTAATTGGAGATCCGCAGACTATTTTTCAATTTAGTGAAAAAAAGCTTATATACCGGTCGATGATTGTCATGAGTCTAGTAATCATGGGTTTATATCATGCTGCATTATTTGCATTTCGCAGAAAAGAACCCGCACTCATTTTTTTCGCAATCGTGTGCATCGCTGTTGCGATTCGGGCTATTCTAATTGAACAGGATCTTGCCTCCTATATCCTTTCATTTTTAAATTGGGAAATAGCCAATAAACTAGAATATTTAGGGGCAACTTTAGGAGTTTTGTTTATTTCTTTGTTTAGCTATATGCAATTTTCGGACGAAATGAACCGAAGGATTCGAAATTTCATTGTTTTTTTGATGTCTGCCTATAGTCTATTTATTGTGCTGACACCGGCACTTGTATTTACAAGAACAATGGTACTTCTCCAGGTTTTTATTATGATAACTATTATGTATTTGCTCTACGTTGACATGAAAGCGTTTCTTCATAAACGGGAAGGATCGTTATTGAATGTGGGAGCAATTTTCATAATGTTGCTGACCGGTGTTAATGATACTTTGTATTTTAACAATATTGTTCACACTACAGAATTATCCTCTGTTGGTTTGCTGTTCTTTTTGTTTACACAATCTATTATCCTCTCAAAAAGATATTCGATGTCTTTTACACAATCGGAGAGATTATCACATGATTTAGCCAAACTAAATGCATCATTAGAGCAGAAAGTGCAGACACGGACGATGGAGTTAGAACATGCAAATAATGAACTTCATGATGTAAATCAAAAGTTAAGGGAAGCCCATCTGTCCAGAAGTAGATGGATTGGTAATATTACTCATGAGATAGCAGCCCCTTTAACAGGAATTCGCTCATATACAAAGGGCATGCTGGATGGGGTGATCCCAAGTGATAAGAAAAACATGAAATTAGTTTATGACCAAAGCTTGTATTTATCACAAATGATGAATGACTTACATGATATGGCTGTTATGGAGAATAAACAAATTAAGTTTGAGTTGAGCCCGGTCAACATCCAAAGTTACATTAGCAAAATATATGATAAATACAAAATGGATAGTAAAAAAAATGGAATTACGTTTGTATTGAAGGATGGGCTTAGTCAACAAGAGGGTGAAAGTATAGTTCAAATCGATTCAATAAGAATTGAGCAGGTAATTACGAATTTGTTGAGAAATGCCCAAAGGTTTGTAGAGAAAGAAGGGAAAATTGTATTGGAGCTGGATAAGCTAGATGAAAATTATATCGTTATTAAAGTCGCGGATAATGGAACCGGTGTAAATGAAGACGAACTGGGGTTAATCTTTAACCGATTTTACAGGGGGAGAAATCAAGGGAAGCCTCACCGCAGTTCAGGCTTAGGCTTAGCCATTGCAAAGGAAATTATTGAGCATCACAAAGGGAAGCTTTCAGTAGAAAGTAAAACAGGTATAGGAAGCTGTTTTACTTTTACATTACCGGTGTTGAAAAAATAAGTTGCTCCCATGCAGTTCCCCAATGCTATTGAGAAACACAAGACAAAGCAGAAAAGAGCTGTTTTATAGACTTAAAGATATATTTAAATAATTTTTTTATTGAAACAAGGGTAGCAACATGCTAATATAAATATCAATAAAATACCTTTAATTCGGTCCAGAGAGGCTGAAAAGGGCGGTTGTAATCAACTGGTTATGTATATTTTTGTAAACCCATGCCCTTTTGTCCTCTGAGACAGAAGGGCATTTTTATATGATTTCAGTAAAGACAACAGTACTCTTTTAAACTAGTCCTGTGAGGCTTGAAAAGAGAATGGAAAAAATTCATCCAATTGAATTGTACATCCATTCCCTTCAAAACATCCAATTTATTGCAAGAACAAACTGGAGGGGAAATGAAAATGAATTATCAGAACAAAACAGTAGTTGCATCAGTAGCAGGTTTAACATTAGAAGGCATGGATATCATGTTTATTTCTTTTGCCATGTCAATGATTATTGCCAATTTTCACATTGACCTAACCACTGGCGGTCTTATTTCTTCGATCACGAATATCGGAATGCTGGTTGGAGGAGTAATCTTTGGGATTTTAGCCGATAAATTTGGCAGGGTAAAGGTGTTCACCTATAGTATTTTATTCTTTGCGCTTGGTACCGTCTTAACTGGTTTTGCAACCAATATTGAACAAGTCTATGTATTTAGATTTATTGCAGGGCTTGGTGCAGGAGGAGAATACGGAATTGGTATGACTCTTGTTGCAGAAGCATGGCCAAAGAACAAACAAGGCAGGGCATCCTCCTATGTAAGCACTGGTGCGCAAATTGGTGTTATTCTTGCCGCGTTGCTTAGCGCATTCATCCTTCCAACTTTAGGATGGAGAGCATTGTTTTTTGTAGGAGCAATTCCGGTAGTTTTTGCGTTTATTGTTCGGAAAAACTTAGGCGAATCACCAGAATGGCTGGCAGCACAAAAGCACAAAAAAGCTGACAGAAGACGAGAAAAGGGCAAATTGATTCAGTTGTTTGAAGATCCTAAAACGACAATAACGACAATTTCTTTAGCAATCATGGCAACCGTACAGATTGCTGGATACAATGGTTTAATGATTTGGCTTCCGTCAATGCTGCAGAAATCACAAGGATTGTCAGTTTCAAGTTCAGCTCTTTGGACAATCAGTACAGCGGTAGGAATGCTTATTGGGATGCTGACATTTGGACAATTCGCTGATAAGTTTGGGATAAAACGCACCTATGGAATGTTCCTATTAGCTTCAGCCTCCGCCGTATTCTTATACGCTCATGCCCACGGAAGTGCAGGCCTTTTAATCGGTGGGGCAATCGTTGGTTTCTTTTCAAACGGTATGTTTGCTGGATATGGAGCATTGATAAGCAGCTATTATCCTGTTCAAATCCGAAGCACTGCCACAAACGCAATCTTTAACTTCGGCAGAGCATTAGGGGGATTGTCACCAATTCTTGTTGGTCATATCCTGCAAAACTATGATATGACTGTGGCGATGACATACTTAGCCATTTTATACGTCGTTTCGTTTATCGTTATGCTTGGTCTCAAGCAGAAGCAGGTTAGAGCATCCATCCAATTGAAGCAATCTGCTTAAGGTGGTGTAGACACTATATTACTTTTTAAAAAGAAGGAAACGCGTGTTTCTTTCTTTTTTCTGCATTTGACTATAAAAGGTTAAATTTAAAGATATAATGATAAACTGAGCGTCAGTAAGACTGTAAAGGAAAGAGGGTCCAATGATTTGAGAAAAGGACTTGTCAAAAAAGCTCAAATAGAAATAATTTCATCTAGAAAGGAATTTGTCAATGCCACGTACGATTGCATTAAATACGATTGCCTATCAGCAAGTAATGAAAGAGAATTCTACCATCCGCCAAGCTGAATTACTTCATGAAATAAAATCAGTAGGAATTGATTATGTTGAAATTCGCAGAGAGTTTGTAACTGATGGAGAAGAGGAGTTGAAACAAACAGCTGAAATCGCTAAGAAAGAACAAGTGAAGCTTTTTTATTCAGTACCTGACGATTTATTTAAAGACAATGAAGTAAATCCAGTGCTGGAAGATTATTTTAAAGAAGCAGAGCTTTTACATGCACTTCAAATGAAAGTAACATTGGGAGACTTGGAAAAGTTAACGAAGGAAATAGCTGAAAAAATCAAGCGATTATTAAATCAATTTACAACAAAGCTATTGATTGAGAATGATCAGTCGAATGAAAGAGGCAGTTCTTCAAGACTAAAAGCATTTATGGAAGAAGCGGCCGAGTTTGATTTATCTCTCGGGTTGACTTTTGATGTTGCCAATTTTGTTTATTTTGATGAAAACCCAATCGAAAGCGCGAAGGTTCTAAGACCATTTGTTCAGTATGTACATATAAAAAATGTTAAGAAGCAAGGGGAAAAGCTTGAAGCAACTGATATGGAATCAGGGGATTTAGATATTAGATCTATTTTAAATCAATTTTCTGAGGACGTTCCTTGCGCAATTGAATACCCATGTGGGGAACAAAACAAAATAAAACAAAAAATTGAGCATGATAAAAACGAACTCCAAAGTTGGGCTCCTAGTCAGAGCAATATAGGATAAGTTGTAGCATATAAAAAAAGCTTGTAGATCGTTCAGAATCTACAAGCTTTTTTTATTGAGTTCCATCGAAATTAATAAAAAAGATTTTAAGGGGGAAGACTATCAATATTTAATTGCGATTGGGAGGATATAAAAATTGAAAACCAATGAAACTGCATTATCCATTTTCGCTTTAGGCGGCATCAATGAAATTGGTAAAAATATGTATGTTATTCAATATGCAGACGACATGGTAATCGTCGACTGTGGCGGCAAGTTCCCGGACGAAAGTTTGTTGGGAATTGATTTAATTATCCCTGATATGTCTTACCTAGAAGAGAATCAGGACAAAATTCGTGCTTTACTGGTGACACATGGACACGAGGATCATATCGGCGGTATACCTTACTTTTTAAAAAAATTAAATGTTTCCATTTATGCCACCCGATTTACACTAGGGTTAATAGAATTAAAGTTAGATGAGCATCGGCTTAAAAGGGATACCAAACTTATTACCATTGACTCGGATTCAGAGCTTGAGTTTGGGATGATAAAGGCTTCCTTTTTCAAAGTAAGCCATAGTATTCCAGATTGTCTGGGTATCGTCTTTCATACGCCCGAAGGAAGTGTTGTCCATACCGGGGACTTCAAATTCGATTTGACACCTGAAAATAACCAATATTCGGATATTCATAAAATGGCCGAAATAGGCAGTAATGGTGTCTTGGCCTTAGTATCTGAAAGTACTAATGCCGAACGTCCCGGCCTGACACCATCGGAGCAAAAAATAGCAGGCCATATGGATGAGGAGTTTATGAAAGCTCAAGGAAAGATCTTCATCTCTACCTTCGCTTCGAATGTGAATCGTGTTCAGCAAGTTGTGCATGCTGCCATAAAAACAAATCGCAAACTTGCATTGCTTGGCCGAAGTATGGTGAATGTTGTCTCAATTGCGATCGAACGAGGTTATATCAACATTCCAGAAGGCATGTTAATTGACGCTAACGAAGTTGAAAAATTGTCGCCTGAACGGGTTGTCATCCTTTGTACAGGAAGTCAAGGAGAGCCGATGGCTGCCCTTGCCCGTCTTGCGACCGGTAACTACCGAGATGTAGCTATTTACCCAGGAGATACCGTCATTTTAGCAGCATCACCAATCCCAGGAAATGAAAAGGATGTTTCTCGAATTATTGACAATTTATTTCAGCTTGGAGCAAAAGTGGTTTACGGCTCGGGAAGTTCAACGGGAATGCATGTTTCCGGACATGGCTATCAAGAAGACTTAAAGCTGATGCTGACATTAATGAAACCAACCTATTTTATTCCCATTCACGGTGAGTTTCGAATGTTGCACCATCATCGATTGTTAGCCGAATCCGTTGGAGTAGAGGAAGGAAATACATTTATTATTAAAAATGGTGATGTCGTCGACTTTGAAAACGGGATAGCCCGCCAAACTCGAAAAATCCCATCAGGCGATACATATGTTGATGGCATGGGTGTTGGCGACATCGGAGAAATTGTACTGCGAGATCGCAAACAGCTTTCCGAGGATGGAATGATGGTTATTGTGTTAACGCTCAGTAAATCTGAACGAAAGCTTATTTCAGGTCCCGATACAATTACACGAGGATTTGTCTATGTGAAAAATTCCGAGGAACTCATAAATGAGGTAAATCAACTTGTTAAAAAAGCAATAAAAGATTTACAAGCAGAAAATATACGTCAATGGAAAGTTATGAAACAAACGATTAAAAAATCAGTCGGACAATATTTATTTAAAGAGACAAAGAGAAAGCCAATGATACTCCCAATTATTATTGAAATATAAATAGCTAATCGTAAATATGAAACTGAAAAATGGAGGGACGAGAACGAATAAGAACGAATCGTGCCCGTTCCCGTAGCTTTACACTATTTTCAATTACCACGTTTTCTTCTCTGGTTTGAAATACAATCATTTATTCCACTAACGAATTGGATGAACCCTCCTATTTTTTCTTAGTAAAGTTTTCTGAAAACTTAAAAATGATTTACAATTTAATTCATTTAAGTTACTTTTATCATAAATGATAATAATGAAACTTAATCACTTAAGGAGGGATTTTTAATGCTGATTGTCACCACTGAAAAGATTGAGGGCTACCAAATTAAAGAAGTAAAGGGTGCTTGCTTTGGTTTAGTTGTGAGAAGCAGAGGATTTGCTGGACAGGTTACCGCAGCAATCCGTTCTTTAGCAGGAGGTGAAATTAAAGAATATACAGAAATGCTTGAAGACGCAAGAAAACAAGCAATGGACCGGTTAATAAAAAATGCGCAGGCAATGGGTGCCAATGCGGTTGTCATGTTTCGATATGATTCAGGAGAAATTGCCCAAAATATGAGTGAGATCGTTGCTTACGGAACCGCCGTGGTAGTTGAAAAGGCGGAGTAAGGATGAAATGGGTAATCTTTTACCTATTGTTTCAATTAGCAGTAATACTTCTTTTCTGGATCATTTCTAAGCGAAAAGACAAACGCTATAAGGCAAACAGCTCGAACCACACCGAAGGCTTTGAAGCAACTAAGGAAGTCTCCATTGATCCAGTTTCACAGGTTGTAACTCGCGTCTATATCAATCCAAACACAGGTGAACGAATGTATATTGAGGAAGAAGTAAGCGGACAAAATAGATGAAAAAACAAACATTGGCAAAAATAATGTTTATATAGGGCTGCCATTTTGGCAGTCTATTTTTTTCTGAAAAAGGGGCAAGTTGGTGAAATAATTTTGTTCATCACGAACCATTGGAAGGAATCCTAGACCTTGTCTTGCTAATTTTAAAATAAAGAATTACCTTTCATTAAAAGAAGTGTGATTGGAGGATCATGTTAATGGCTATTGCATCCTATTCGAAATTTGATACATACAAGAAATTAATCTTATCTTTGTCAGCACCGCTGAAAGAGGAAGCAATCCTTAGTGAGCAGTTCTTGCTTGAAAAAGATACAAAGAAAAAGCTTGAAATTTATTATGCTCCATTTGAATACGTAAATGAGCTTGCAAAAGTAGTTATTGCAGGAATTACACCAGGCCTCCATCAAATGAAAAAATCTTATTCCACTGTAATCGAATTAAAGGGCATAGAGGTTGGTGATGAAGAGATCCTGCACCAAGTGAAGAAAAATTCCAGCTTTGAAGGAACCATGCGAAAAAACTTAATTGCAATGCTAGATGAGTTGCAACTACAGAACTATTTAGGAATAGCCTCTACAAGCGAGCTATTTACTACGGCCAGTCACCTCGTTCAGACTACATCGGTTATTACGTATCCCGTCTTTTATAATGGAAAAAACTATAGCGGATCGACACCGAATCTTTTAAAAACGGAGTTTCTGAAAAGATATGTGATTGAAAACTTTGCAAAAGAAGTAGAAAAGTTAAATCAGGCATTAATCATTCCGTTGGGAGTGAATGTTGCAAAAGTACTGACCTTTCTTGCAGACAACGATTATATGAACGCAAATAATGTTTTAAATGGTTTTCCTCATCCTTCTGGAGGCAATGGTCATCGCCATCGTCAATTCGCAGAAAACAAAGAGGACATGAAACAAAAAATAAAGGCTTATTTTGCTTGAATTAGTATAGGGAGTAAAGGCTTCATTAGGCTATCGTATTTCTTTTTGTTGCAATTGTGTAAGTTCCTATTAAATTTTTCTATATTAAAAAGTCTCTTCCGAAAATAAAATTGCTGTATAAAATCTTGTATTTTTGTCTACTCTGTCTGTGGGTGTGTAAAAAAGTAGGAGGAATTTTATGACGAATAGTAAGTGGAATTTAGACCCTGCACATAGCAGTATTGATTTCAAAATTAGGCACATGATGGTGTCTAAAGTTAAAGGTACGTTTCGAACTTTTGATGCATCAATAGATGCTGATCTTGAGGACCTAACAACAGCAACAATTGAATTCTCAGTCGATGTGAACAGTGTGGATACACGTAATGAAGACCGGGATAATCATTTGCGCTCAGCCGATTTCTTTGATGTTGAACACTTTCCTAAAATGACATTTAAATCGACTCAAATCACAAAGAAGAGCCCTGGTGAATATGAAGTAACAGGGGACTTAACGATTCGTGGGACCACTAAACCGGAAACGTTTCATGTTAGTTACGAGGGAAGCGGAAAAGATCCTTATGGAAATGAAAAAGCCGGGTTCGAGGCTAGCGGGTCAATCAGTAGAAGTGAGTACGGACTCACATGGAACGCTGCATTAGAAACTGGTGGAGTGTTAGTTGCAGACCAAGTACAAATTTCACTAGACATACAAGCATCAAAACAATAATCCAAAATGTTTACACAGAATATGATTCCTAATTTCTGCCGTATACATTGTATGTTATGAGACATGACGACTAATTCGGCATGTCTTTTCTTAATGAGAAAGAGAAAATCAGGTTATTGTACCAATAAAACAACTATCAATACATTGTCTTGCTCTATTGATTAGTTTTTCACTTGGTTGGTTCATGAAAACAATTAAGGTTGATTTGGATTTTTCTACATATAATGGTTAGGATAGGGGAAACTGTTTTAAAAAGCATCTGAAAGGTCAGTGAAAATGCACGTTGCTATTGCCGTTTTGACCATTATGGCTTCATTTAAATGGGGAAATTGGAAGAATTGGAAAAAGTACCATGCTAGTATGTTATTTATTGCCACAGGCGGTTTGCTTTACGAATACATTGTACAAGACCATACCTTATGGAAGTTCCATCCCGATTGGCTATATGGTCAAAGTATGACAGTGATTGTTTATGCTCTTTTTACGATGCCAATTAGTATCCTACTTTTTCTCAGCCATTTTCCTGAAAAATGGGTCTGGCGGGGGATGTATATATTGCTGTGGTCTGGGATATATATTGCAGTGGAGTGGGTATTGTATGTGTCGGGGAGAATTTCTTATCAGAATGGGTGGGAATTTTGGTATTCATTTCCATTTGACATTGTTATGTTTTCGGTCATTGCCATACATCAGAAACATCCATTCCTAGCTTATATCCTTTCAATAATTATCACAACTTTCATGATAGCGTATTTCCAAGTTCCTTTTAAGCTTGCCTTTTAACTGAAAACCATAATTTTAACAAGGGAAATTCAATCTGTTTTTAAAGGTATTTAAAAAATTCAGAAAAATTATTTCACGATTAATAAATAATTACTCAACTTTCGCACACTGAAATAGGCAGGTATGCCTTGATATAGCTA